>NZ_JAAXKX010000030.1 GCF_012276755.1 Marichromatium bheemlicum
TAGGGGAATGCTCGAGGCCGCGTCAAGCCATCGGCGGTGGTGGCGCTTCAGGGCTGAGCGCTCGTCGTCCGCTGTGGTGTCAGGGGGATTGACAATTCTCGATGCAATTGCGCTACACTGAATCGCCGTGTGACGAAATCGCTCGCTTCCATACCGTCTCTTCGGTGAAGGCGGTGCCGCGTCCCCGTACGCGTCGCTTGCGCCGTGGTCGCCTTTGGGTATATTGCTGAAGAGCAGCAATTGCAGCCAATCGATCCTCACCTTACTGACTCGGCCCACTGATCCGGCCATTCCTGAGGCTAGCCAATGCTTCGTAAGATACTGATCGCGAACCGCGGAGAGATTGCGGTGCGTGTCATTCGCGCCTGCGCCGAGATGGGCATCCGCTCGGTGGCAATCTATTCCGAAGCGGATCGCCATTCGCTTCATGTCAAGAAGGCCGACGAGGCCTATAGCCTGGGTAGCGATCCGCTGGCCGGCTATCTCAATGTCCATACCATCGTCAATCTGGCCGTGGCCACTGGTTGCGATGCCATTCATCCCGGCTACGGCTTTCTCTCCGAGAACCCCGAACTGGCCGCTGCCTGCGTCCGGCGTGGCCTGACCTTCATCGGCCCGAGCGCCGAGGTCATCGCCCGCATGGGAGACAAGACCGAGGCGCGTCGGGCGATGATCCGCGCCGGGGTGCCGGTCACCCCAGGTAGCGATGGCAATCTCGCCGATCTCGACGAGGCCCTGACCTGCGCCGAGCGCATCGGTTATCCGGTGATGCTCAAGGCCACCTCGGGCGGTGGTGGTCGCGGCATCCGCCGTTGCGACAATGCCGAGGCGCTGCGTCACAACTATCAGCGAGTGATCTCCGAGGCCACCAAGGCCTTCGGTCGCGCCGAGGTCTTCATGGAGAAGTGCGTGGTCAATCCGCGCCACATCGAGGTCCAGGTGCTCGCCGACCAGCATGGTCGCTGCGTGCATCTGTTCGAGCGCGATTGCTCCATCCAGCGCCGCAACCAGAAACTGATCGAGATCGCCCCCTCGCCGCAGCTCGACGAGGCTGAGCGTCAATACGTCGGTGGACTGGCAGTGATCGCCGCGCGTGCCGTTGGCTATACCAATGCCGGGACGGTCGAGTTCCTGCAAGATCACGACGGGCGTTTCTATTTCATGGAGATGAACACCCGTATCCAGGTCGAGCACACCATCACCGAGACCATTACGGGTGTCGATCTGGTCGAGGAGCAGATCCGCATCGCCGCCGGGTTACCGCTGCGCTTCGCCCAGCACGAGATCCAGCGGCGTGGTTTTGCCATTCAGTTCCGGGTCAATGCCGAGGACCCCAAGAACGATTTCCTGCCGAGTTTCGGGCGGATCTCGCGTTATTACGCGCCGGGTGGACCGGGTGTGCGCACCGATGGCGCTATCTATACCGGCTATAGCATTCCACCCTATTACGACTCGATGTTGGCCAAGGTCATCGTCTGGGCGTTGGATTGGGATGACGCACTCAACCGTGGTGATCGCGCGTTGCGTGATACCGGGTTGTTCGGGGTCAGGACCACCATCCCCTTCTACCAGGAGATCCTGCGCCATCCCGATTTTCGCGCCGGGCGCTTCAACACCAGCTTCGTGGAGTCGCATCCGGAGTTGCTCGAGTACTCGACCAAGCGTCGACGCGAGGACGTCGCCGCCGCGCTGGCCGCGGCGATCGCCGCCCACGCCGGGCTTTAAGCGCCGGGCAAGGGCGCGGCGGTGTCGTCCGCCGCCGCTCGCCGCGCCTGCGCGATGCTTCCATCCTTCACGGTGCCGGGCAAGACCCGGCCGAGAACGAGACCATGCCGAAGATCAATATCACCGACGTCATCCTGCGCGATGCCCACCAATCGCTGATCGCTACCCGGATGCGCACCGAGGACATGCTGCCGATCTGTCCCAAGCTCGACGCCATCGGGTTCTGGTCGCTCGAGTGCTGGGGCGGGGCGACCTTCGATGCCTGCGTGCGCTTCCTCAAGGAGGATCCCTGGGAGCGGTTGAGTCGGCTGCGCGAGGCGCTGCCCAACACCCGGCTGCAGATGCTGCTGCGCGGCCAGAACCTGCTCGGCTACCGTCACTACTCCGACGACGTGGTGCGTGCCTTCGTCACCCGTGCCGCGGCCAATGGCATGGATGTGTTCCGCATCTTCGATGCGCTCAACGATCTGCGTAACCTCGAGACCGCGATCACCGCGACCAAGGCCGCCGGCAAGCACGCCCAGGGCACCATCTGCTACACCGTCAGCCCGGCGCACGACACCGCGGGCTTCGTGCGCATGGGGCGCGAACTGGCCGAGATGGGCTGCGACTCGATCGCCATCAAGGACATGGCCGGGCTACTCACCCCCTTTGCCACCGCCGAGCTGGTCAAGGCGCTCAAGGACAGCGTCGAGTTGCCGTTGCATCTGCACTCGCACGCCACCTCGGGGTTGGCCGCGATGTGCCACCTCAAGGCGATCGAGAACGGCTGCGACACCATCGATACCGCCATCTCCGCCTTCGCCAGCGGTACCTCCCACCCGCCGACCGAGAGCCTGGTGGCGGCGCTGCGCGGCACCGAGTACGACACCGAGTTGGACCTTGAGGCGGTCCAGGAGGTCGGCGTCTACTTCCATCAGATCCGCAAGAAATATCACCAGTTCGAGAGTGACTTCACTGGGGTCGATACCCGTGTCCAGGTCAATCAGGTGCCGGGCGGGATGATCTCCAACCTCGCCAACCAGCTGCGCGAGCAGAACGCGCTCGATCGCATGGAGGCGGTGCTCGCCGAGATCCCCAAGGTCCGCAAGGACCTCGGCTATCCGCCCCTGGTCACCCCGACCTCGCAGATCGTCGGCACCCAGGCGGTACTCAACGTGCTCACCGACAAGCGCTACGAGACCATCACCAACGAGGTCAAGGGTTATCTCCAGGGGCGCTACGGCCAGGCCCCGGCGGCGGTCGATGCCGAGTTGCAGCGCCAGGCGATCGGCAACGCCGAGGCCATCGACTGCCGCCCCGCCGACCTGCTCGAGCCCGAACTGGCGCGGCTGAAGGGGGAGATCGGCGCGCTCGCCTCGAGTGAGGAGGATGTCCTCACCTACGCCATGTTCCCCGAGATCGGTCGCGGCTTCCTCGAACAGCGCGCCGCTGGAACCCTCCAGCCCGAGCCGCTCGAGCCACCGCCGAGTGAGACGGCGCCGAGCGCGCCGACCGAGTTCAAGGTCGCCGTCCACGGTGAGAGCTATCACGTCAAGGTCACCGGCGCTGGTCACAAGGGTAAGCCCGAGCGTCACTTCTACTTCACCATCGATGGTGTCCCCGAGGAGGTGGTGGTCGAGACCCTCGACCAGTTGGTGCTTACCGGGGGGGCCGAGGGTGCGGTGGCGCAAGAGATCGCCGGCCGGCGGCCGCGCCCGAGCGCGCCCGGGCACGTCACCACCTCGATGCCGGGCAACATCGTCGATGTACTGGTCGCCGAGGGCGATCGGGTCGAGGCCGGTCAGCCGTTGCTGATCACCGAGGCGATGAAGATGGAGACCGAGATCCAGGCGCCGATCGCCGGCACCGTGACCGAGGTCTTCGTCGCCAAGGGCGATTCGGTCAGCCCCGACGAGGTGCTGATCGCGATCGAGGCCTGATCGCGGCGCCGGGCGTCTTCACCAAGGCGCCCGGCCCCGGTCGTGGGCCTCTGCGCGTGCCCGTCCGCGCTGCTCGATCACCCCGCGGGCGCCGAGCAGCGCGGCGGCGAACAACAGCAGACAGAGCAGGATCGCGCTGTGCAGCCCGAGCAGCCCCTGCACCAGCCCGATGGCGAGCAGCCCGAAGGCCCCGGCGAGCTTGGTCGCCAACCCCCAGAAGCCGAACAGCTCGGCCGCGCGCGAGCGTGGCGCGAACAGCCCCACCAGGGTGCGGGTCGAGGACTGACAGGCACCGAGACTCAGGCCCGCCACACAACCGACCACCAGAAAGACGTGCTGCGCCTCCCAGTCGAGCCCGAAGCGGGTCTGCGCCTGGCTGGCGATCTCCGGGGTGAGATAGATCAGTGCGATCGCCGCCAGCCACATCCACAGGGTGATGCGATAGGTGCGCAGCGCCCCCAGCCGATCCTGCACGAAGCCAAAGCCCAGCGCCCCGAGCGCGGCGGTGATCTGCACCAGCACGAACATCAGGGTGCGCACCTCGCCGTCCCAGCCGATCACCTGGGCGCCGTAGATGAAGGCGTAGGTGATGATGATCGAGATCCCGCTCATCGAGAAGAACACCGAGACCAGCAGCAGCGCCAGATCAGGGTGGCTGCGCAGGTGGGTGAGGGTCTGCGCCACCCGACCCAGACCGAGCCGCAACGCGCCCTGGCCGGGCGGACGCGGTCGCGGGCGGGCGCGCTCGCGCACCCAAAGAAAGGTCGGGATCGCGGCGAGCAGGAAGAACACCGCCGCCCAGGGGCCGACCCAACGGATGCGCTCGAAGTTCTCGGCGCTGACCTCGCCGAGCACCAGCAGCACGAAGATCGCCGAGCACATGCCGCCGATGTAGCCGAGCGCCCAACCGAACCCAGAGATCTTGCCGAGGTCCTCGGGCGGGCCCAGTCCGGGTAGGAAGCTCGCGATGAAGGACTCGCCGAGCGAGTAGGCGAGGTTGGAGACGATTAGCAGCACCACCCCCAGCCAGGCGAGCCCCGGGGCGACGCAATAGAGCGCGGCGGTGGCGAGCACGGTGACCACGTAGCTGGCGAAGAGGAAGCGCTTCTTGCTCGCGTCATAGTCCATGATCGCCCCGGCCACCGGCGCGCAGACCACCGCCAGCAGATAGCTCGCCGCCAGCGCCAGGCTCCACAGCAGATTGCCGATGCGATAATCCGGCGCGTCCCCGACGATCACCCGGGTGAACAGGTCACCGAACACCACGGTGATGATCAGCAGCGTGTAGGACTGATTGGCGAAATCGAACATCGCCCAGCCGAACAGCTCGCGCGCGGGGGCGCGTTGGCGGGGGGCGGTCGGGGTAGTGCTACTGGCGGTCATCGTCGGCCCAATCCTCGGTCTCGGTCGGGGGATTGAACCGTAAAGGCGGGGAGAAAGCGAACGTCGTCACCGGCCAGTCGCCAGTCGCCAGTCGCCAGCGGATTGAACCGCAAAGGCGCGAAGGGCGCGAAGGGTTTTGTCGAGTGGGGGAGTGCGCGGCGTGTCCGCCGGGACCGCATCCGGTCTTCGGCTCGCGTCTCAGGCGGGTTGCTGCCTGGTTGCGGCTCGGGTCGGGTTCTCGCCGAACGTCAAAAAGCCGAGCGCTCAGGACCTCTTTGTGTGCTTTGCGGCTTCGTGGTTCAAGTCGGTCTTCAGTCGCCAGGGGATTGAACTGCAAAGGCGTGAAGGGCGCGAAGGGAGTTGTCGAGTAGGGGAGTGCGCGGCGTGTCCGCAGTCTCGTAGGTTGGGTTAACCGTCCGTCCACCATGCCATCGACGAAGCTGCGGCGTTCGTCGACGGTTAACCCAACATCGGGCGCGATCGCAGGGCTTCGCCGCATGAACCACGAAGATCGGGGGCTGAATCTTCGCGGCAAGGTCCAGGCCTTCAGTCGCAATCGCGCTACCTCAATCCCGCGTGGTGGGAGCTAACCACCACGGAGCCGCAAGATACAAGTCACAAAGGGCGCGAAGGGGTCTGACAAGTGGGGTGGCGCGCGGCGTGCTCGCCGGGGCGGCATCCAGTCTTCGGCTCGTGGCTCAGGCGGGTTGCTGTCTGGTCGCGGCTCGGGTCGGGTTCTCGCCGGACGTCAAAAAGCCGAGCGCTCAGGACCTCTTTGTGTGCTTTGCGGCTTCGTGGTTCAAGTCGGCCTTCAGCCGCCAGGAGATTGAACCGCAAAGTCACGAAGGGCGCGAAGGGTTGTGTCGAGTGGGGGTGCGCGGCGTGTCCGCCGGGGGCGGCATCCAGTCTTCGGCTTGTGGCTCAGGCGGGTTGCTGTCTGGTCGCGGCTCGGGTCGGGTTCTCGCCGAACGTCAGAAGGCCGAGTGCTCAGGACCTCTTTGTGTGCTTTGCGACTTCGTGGTTCAAATCGGCCTCCCGCCGCCTTCGTTGAGGGCTGGCGTCCACTGGCGGCTGGGGGCTGAAGGCTGGCAGCTCCCTGTCGCTGCTTTATTCTGGTGCGTCATGCACCGTCAATGACATTTTTGGGTTCCGGCGTATTTGCCTATAATCCCCGTGGACATGGCCACGCGTCGTGACGCGAGCGGTCGACAACAGGGGGAGGACGATGGCAAGCACCGAGACCTTCTACGAGGTGATGCGCCGGCAGGGGATCAGCCGCCGCAGTTTCCTCAAATACTGCAGTCTGACCGCCGCCGCGCTCGGTCTGGCGCCGAGTTATGCCGGGCGCATCGCCGAGGCGATGGAGACCAAGCCGCGCACCCCGGTGCTGTGGTTACACGGGCTGGAGTGCACCTGTTGCACCGAGTCCTTCATCCGCTCGGCCCACCCGCTGGCCCAGGACGTGGTGTTGTCGATGATCTCGCTCGACTACGACGACACCCTGATGGCCGCCGCTGGGCACCAGGCCGAGGCGATCCTAGAGGAGATCCGCGAGCGTTATCGCGGTAATTACATCCTCGCCGTCGAGGGCAATCCGCCACTGGCTCAGGACGGGATGAGCTGTATCATCGCTGGCCGGCCCTTCCTCGAGCAGCTCCAGGAGGTCGCTGCCGACTGCAAGGCCGTGATCGCCTGGGGTTCCTGCGCCTCTTGGGGCTGTGTCCAGGCCGCGCGACCCAACCCCACCCGCGCCACCCCGGTGCACGAGGTGATCCGCGACAAGCCGGTGATCAAGGTGCCCGGCTGTCCGCCGATCGCCGAGGTGATGACCGGGGTGATCACCTATATGCTCACCTTCGACCGGCTGCCGCCGCTCGACCGGCAGGGCCGGCCGCTGATGTTCTATGGCCAGCGCATCCACGACAAGTGTTACCGCCGTCCGCACTTCGACGCCGGTCAGTTCGTCGAGTCCTGGGACGACGAGGGCGCGCGCAAGGGCTACTGTCTCTACAAGATGGGCTGCAAGGGCCCGACCACCTACAACGCCTGTTCCACGGTGCGCTGGAACGACGGCGTGTCCTTCCCGATCCAGTCCGGTCACGGCTGCATCGGCTGCTCCGAACGCGACTTCTGGGACAAGGACAGCTTCTACGACCACGTCACCGATACCCATGTGTTCGGCATCGAGGCCAACGCCGACCGGGTCGGCATCGCCGCCGCCGGTAGCGTGGGCGCGGCGATCGGGGCGCATGCGGTGGCCAGCGCGCTGCACCGGACCAAACAGCGCGATCGCGCGCAGCACGAGGAGCGTGAGGAATGACGGTGAAGACAGCCAACGGTTTCAGCCTCGACGACTCGGGTCGGCGTGTGGTGGTCGATCCGGTCACCCGCATCGAGGGGCACATGCGTTGCGAGGTCAACCTCGACGACGACAACGTGATCCGCAACGCCGTCTCCACCGGCACCATGTGGCGCGGGCTGGAGGTGATCCTGCGTGGGCGCGACCCGCGCGACGCCTGGGCCTTTACCGAACGCATCTGCGGCGTCTGCACCGGGACCCATGCGCTGACCTCGGTGCGCGCGGTGGAGGACGCGCTCGGCATCGCCATCCCCGAGAACGCCAACTCGATCCGCAACATCATGCAGTTGACGCTGCAGGTGCACGATCACCTGGTGCACTTCTATCACCTGCACGCGCTCGATTGGGTCGACGTGGTCTCGGCGCTCGACGCCGATCCGCGCGAGACCTCGCGTCTGGCGCAGTCGATCTCGGCCTGGCCGCTGTCCTCGCCAGGGTATTTCCGCGACGTGCAGAACCGGGTCAAGCGCTTCGTCGAGTCCGGCCAGCTCGGTCCCTTCATGAATGGCTACTGGGGCAATCCGGCCTACAAGCTGCCGCCCGAGGCGAATCTGCTGGCGCTCACCCACTATCTCGAGGCACTCGATTTCCAGAAGGAGATCGTCAAGATCCACACCGTCTACGGGGGCAAGAACCCGCACCCCAACTGGCTGGTCGGTGGCGTGCCTTGCGCGATCAACGTCGATGGGACCGGTGCGGTGGGCGCGGTCAACATGGAGCGGCTGAACCTGATCTCCTCGATCATCGACCGCACCATCGAGTTCATCGACCAGGTCTATGTCCCCGACCTCATCGCTATCGCCGGTTTCTACAAGGACTGGACCTATGGCGGTGGGTTGAGCAGCCAGGCGGTGCTCTCCTACGGCGACATCCCCGAGCACGCCAACGACGACTCGGCGGAGAACCAGCTGCTGCCGCGTGGGGCGATCATCAACGGTCGGCTCGACGAGATCCACGACGTCGACCTGCGCGACCCCGATGAGATCCAGGAGTTCGTCGATCACGCCTGGTTCAGCTATCCCGACGAGTCGCGCGGACTCCATCCCTGGGACGGCATCACCGAGCCCGACTTCACCCTCGGTCCCAACACCAAGGGAACGCGTACCCGCATCGAGCAGATCGACGAGCGCGCCAAGTACAGCTGGATCAAGGCCCCGCGCTGGCGCGGGCACGCCATGGAGGTCGGGCCGCTGGCGCGTTGGACCATCGGCTATGCCCAGGGTATTGCCGAGTTCAAGGAGCCGATCGACAAGGTCCTGACCGATCTCGGGCTGCCCTTCGAGGCGCTGTTCTCGACCCTGGGGCGGACTGCCGCGCGCGGGCTCGAGGCCTCTTGGGCGGCGCACAAGCTGCGCCACTTCCAGGACAAGCTGATGGCCGCGATCGCCGCCGGCGACACCACCACCGCCAACGTCGAGCGCTGGGAGCCCTCGACCTGGCCGAAGCGTGCCAAGGGCGTGGGGACCAGCGAGGCGCCGCGCGGCGCGCTGGGGCACTGGGTGGTGATCGGCTCGGGTAAGATCGAGAACTATCAGGCGGTGGTGCCGACGACCTGGAACGGCTCGCCACGCGATCCTGCCGGCAACATCGGCGCCTTCGAGGCGGCGTTGCTCAACACCCCGGTGGCGCGCGCCGACGAACCGTTGGAGATCCTGCGCACCCTGCACAGCTTTGATCCCTGTCTGGCCTGCTCGACCCATGTCATGGGGCCCGGCGGCGAGGAGCTGACCCGAGTCAAGGTCCGCTAGTGACACCGCAGACAACGCGGAGGCTGCAGCCATGTTGCAAGATATCCCGACGGTCAGGCAGACGGCGGTCTATGTCTATCAGGCCCCGGTGCGGGTATGGCACTGGGTCAACGCGCTCTCGATCCTGGTGCTCGCCGTCACCGGCTATCTGATCGGCGCGCCGCCACCGACCCTCTCGGGGGAGGCGAGCGATCATTACCTGATGGGGAACATCCGCTTCCTGCACTTCGCCGCGGCCTATGTGTTCGCCGTCGGTTTCCTGTTCAGGATCTACTGGGCGCTGGTCGGCAACACCTACTCGCGCCAGCTCTTCAGCCTGCCGTTCTGGCGCCGGCGCTTTTGGCGCGAGCTGGTGCACGAGCTGCGCTGGTACGCCTTCCTCGAGCGCGAGCCGTGCAAGTACATCGGCCACAATCCGCTGGCGCACCTGTTCATGGTCGCCATCATCACCGTCGGCGGGCTGGTGATGATCGTCACCGGCTTCGCCCTCTATGCTGAGCAGACCGGTCTCGGTTCCTGGCAGGACGAGCTGTTCGGCTGGGTCATCCCCTGGGTCGGGCAGAGTCAGGACGTGCGCATGTGGCACCACTGGGGGATGTGGGTGATCGTGGTGTTCGTGATGCTCCACGTCTATACCGCCATCCGCGAGGACATCATGTCGCGCCAGAGCCTGATCAGCACCATGATCAGCGGCTGGCGGATGTTCAAGGACGATCGACCGTGAGCGCTGCCTCCGATTCTCCGCGCACCCTGCTGCTCGGCATCGGCAACCTGCTCTGGGCCGACGAGGGCTTCGGCGTGCGGGTGGTCGAACACATCGCCCGGCACTACCGGTTCGGCCCCGAGGTGCGGCTGCTCGATGGTGGCACCCAGGGGATCTATCTGGTCGATCAGGTGCGCTGGGCCGAGCTGCTGGTGATCTTCGATGCGGTCGACTACGGGCTGGCGCCGGGCACGCTCGAGCTGGTCGAGGGCGAGGCGGTGCCGCGCTTTCTCGGCGCGCGCAAGATGAGCCTGCACCAGACCGGGTTCCAGGAGGTGCTGGCGCTCGCTGCGCTGCTCGGCGACCTGCCCGAGCGGATGTTGCTCGTCGGGGTGCAACCTGCAGAACTCGAGGACTTCGGCGGCAGTCTCACCCCTGGGGTGCGGGCGATGATCGAGCCGGCAGTGGCCGCCGCGCGCGACTGGCTCGCGCCCCATGGGGTCGCTTGGACGGCGCTGGCGCAGCCCTCGGAGCCGGGCGCGCTCGCCGACCTGCCACACGGCGCGCTGGAGCTGGAGCGCTACGAGCGCGAGCGTCCGAGCGCCGAGCAGGCCTGTCGCAGCGGCGATGCGCGGGTGCTCGAACGGCTGCGGGAGGACTGAGTCATGTGCATCGGCGTACCGATGGAGGTGATCGAGAGCGGTCCGTGCTGGGCCTGGTGTGTCGATGGCGAGCGGCGCTTGCGGGTCGACATGCGTCTGGTCGGCGAGCAGCCACCGGGGACCTGGGTGCTGGTCTTTCTGGAGAGCGCGCGCGAGGTGATGGACGCCGGCGAGGCGCAGCGGGTGCGTGATGCGCTGCTGGCCGTGGAGCTGGCGCTCGCCGGCGAGTCGGTCGATCACCTGTTCGCCGACCTGATCGAGCGCGAACCCCAGCTCCCCGAGCACCTGCGCGCCAAGGACTGAGTCCCCGGAGACCCTGATGCAACCGACCATCCCCCCGATCCTGCTGGGGCCGGGCAGCCAGGCCGACGAGGCCGATCTCGCCACCCCGATCGGCACGCCCATGTCGGCGCTGATGCAGACCTATGCGCCGCCTGTCTCGATCGACTCGCCCGGTGGTGTCGCCGAGCAGGAGGCACTGCGCTGTCTCGACGGGCTGCGGGCGCTGCTCGAGCGTCCCGTGCCTCAGCGTCTGGTACTGGATTTCTCCAGTTCGGGTGCGCGCGCGCTGGTCGCCCAGGCACTCGGGCGGGGCGAGGTCGAGGTGGCCTGTGCCCATCGGCCCGAGTTCAGTGTCCGCGAGACCCGGCTGACCGGGGTCTGGTGGGTCGTCGATGCGCGGGGCGAGCGGTTGGAGGTGGCACCGATCCCGGCCTGCGTGTCACGGATCGCCGCCGCGATGGCCGCTGAGCGGCTGCGCGAGGTCGATGACTGGGGGGCTGCGCTGGGCGCGCGTGCGGTCTGCGCCGAGTTGAGCGCGGCGCACGATGGCTGGTGTCCGGGGGATGTCCCGTGGGTGATCAATCTCAGTCTCTCGCCGCGTGGCCCGGCCGACCCGCTGATGCTCGAACAGGTGCTCGGGCGTGGTCCGGTGGCGATCCTGTCGCGTGGTTACGGCAGCTGCCGGATCGAGTCGACGCGGCTGCGCCACTGCTGGTGGGTTGGCCATTTCAACCCCGAGGGCCGGGCGGTGCTCGAGACCCTGGAGCTTGCCGAGGTGCCGAGCGCCGCCTTGGCGACCGCGGAGGATATCGCCGAGGCGGCCCCCCGGCTGTACGAGATCATCGCCGCGCTGCGTTGATCGAGGTCAGCCGTGCGTGGCCAGCTGGCCGGCACAGGTACGGATCTGGTTACGGCCCAGCATCCCCTCGGGGAGGTCCCGAGCGAAGTTGCGGATGAAGCCGTGCAGGTCACTCAGCGAGTGCTCGAAACGCAGCTCGGCCTGCAGCAGTGGCGCCCACTCGTAGCCGGGTAACAGCAGCCGCTCCTGGCTAGCCACCCGGGCACGCAGCGCCAGTTCGCTCTGCATCTCGGTGTCGGCGATCATGATGCGGATGCTTTGATCGAGCCGATAGGGCGCGGTGGTGGTCACCATCAGCCCGCCGGCGGCGATCTGTCGCAACACGTCGCAGATGTCTGTGGGGTCGTTATAGACCAGCTCCAGCCGTTCGCTCAGCGGTAGTGCCATCTGCTGTCCACCATGGGCGGCAAGCTGAGCGAGCATCATCTCCAGGCGTTGTTCGCTCTTGGGCGGGATCCGGAAGAAGCGGGTGGCGACCAGCAGGCGCCCATCGGCGAGGGTCTCGCGGCGCACGATCTCAGCATCGGCGCAAAAGCTCGACCCGCGCTGCCAGGGGAAGATCAGGCGCAGGGTGTCGCTATCGGTCTCGAGCCGGTGCTCGGTGACGAAGCTCGCTCCACCCCAGGAAAGGTCGTGATTGAGGGCCTTGAAGGGCGTGGGTTGGTCCTCGAGGAGGACGTCGATCGGGATCTGGATCGGGATTCGCTGCTGAGTCCGTTGCTCCGGTCGGCGGAGTGTTTGCATCTGCATGCCAGTCTCTCCCAAGGTCGTTGATCGTCGCGATACCTGTATCCATACGCGGCTGACAACTGCTCGGGATTCCTGTCCCGCAGCGAGCAGTGCTCCCTCGAATGCCAGCGGCGGGAGGGGGCGAGAGGAGGGACGAACCGGCCAGTGCCGGAAGGCTATTCGTCCGAGACCGAGACGTCTTCGCCAGCGGCGAGCAGGGCTGCCGTCTTGGCGTCGATGTAGTCGAAGGGGTCCGGGTGGTGCTGATAATGGCCTGCGCCGACGTATTCGAGCAGGCCGATGAAATGGTAACGATAGAGCATGCTGTCGATCCTTGCCCGCACCTCGCCCTGGTCGAAGAGCACCAGGGTGGGGCGATAGAGGATGTCGAGCTTGCGGGCGAAGGCGCGTGCGGTGGTCGCGGTGCCATCGGGGGCGATGATCGGTGTCTCGGCGCCGGTGTCGAGCCGCACCAGGGTGAAGGCGGCGAGTGCCTCGCGGACTTCGGGAGCGGCGAGGTGACCGTCATGGAGCGCGTCACAGGCGACACAGGCGTCATCCTCGAAGAGGATCGCCAGTGGCCCCTCGATCGCCGAGAGGTCTGCGACCTCGCGGATCTGCGGATGTGCGCGCAGCTGGTAGCGGTCGTGCTCACGGTGGCTGCGCAGATAGGCGGCTAGTGACTGCTCGGCATAGGCGTGCGTACTGACGTAGTCGAGGATGCGCTTGAAGTCCTCCGGGTTGCGATAGCCGCCGATCTTGACCACCGGGGTGTTGGTGGCATCGAGGAAGATCAGCGTGGGGGTCGCGTTGACCTCGTAGAACTCAGCCAGCCTCTTTTCCGGCAGGCGGGTCTCGGGGGTGATGGCGACCTCGCGATCGCCCTTGACGTTGAGCGCGATGACGTCGAAGTGGGCGCGGATGAAGTCGCGATACGGGGCGTGCTTGAAGTTCTCCTCGACCATCTTGTCGCAGTAGGGGCAGCCGTTCATCTCCATGAACAGGATCAGGTGGCGCCCAGCGGCACTGGCCTCGGCGACGTCCTCGGTGATCTCGAGGAAGCTCTCCTTGAACCACGTCGGGTGTTCGCTGGTCTTGACGCCGAGCAGTCGTCCGGGGGGCTCGGTGGCCTGCGCTTGGAGGGGCAGGAGCAGGCCGGCCAGGGTGAGGATCAGGGCACTGGCGAGGGGGGGGCTACCAATCGGTCGCATCGCCTATCTTCCTGAATTGACTGCGATAGGGCGATGCTACACAGACTCGGTAAACGGGCGCCAGTGCGGTGGTGTGGCGGCCGTCACAGTTTCAGATCAACGGGCCGATCGCGGTGCCGAGAAGCAGCACCGCCGAGGCGGCGACCGTGATCAAGATGTTGTCGTCGATCGGACCGAATTCGTAGCGCTCGACCACGGTTGCCACCACCGCCGAGATCAGCCCCCACACCGGGATCGCCGGGGTGGCCAGGGCGCCGATGGACCAGCCCATCGGTGCGCTCACCGCGAGCATCGCGATGTTGCCGATCGGGCTCTTGGAGCGGCGCCGGATCAAGGCATTGCGCACCACCCCGGTGACCCCGTCACCGAAGGCCATGTAGAGCGAGGGCAGGATCGCCAGCCAGGGGTTGTCGAGCAGCCACCACAGCAGCGATATCGACAGCGACCACATCAGCGCGAACTTGACGTCGTTGCGGTTCTCGGTGATCTGGAACCAATACAGCCGCCAGCCGCTGACGTGGGCGAGGAATACTGCCAGGGTGAGCAGCAGACCGCTGACCAGTGGGAACCAGGGGTCGGAGAACACCAGCGGTACCATCAGCGAGCCGACGCCGCCGGCGAGCATGTGGACGATCTTGCGGGTGTAGTAGACGGCGCGGATCGGTTCCATGCCGCGTGCCACCATCCAGGCATAGGGCAGCCGGGTGGCCATGAGCACGACGAGGATATAGAGGCCGAGGGCGATGGCCCAGAGCAGTTGAGTCGAGATGGACATGCGAGTCGGGTCCTCAGGGTGAGCGAATGGGGTGTAGCGCCCAGCTCGCTGGTACGGGCGATACAAAACGTTATATTGTATCTTTTCGTCACCCCGAATCCATCTCCACGAGGTCTATCCCCATGTCCCTGATCACGCGCCTGTTGCCCCTGGCGCTGGTTACCGTGTCGTTGCCGGCACTGGCCGCCGAGCCGCTCGAGGTGTTCGTCAGCGTCGCCCCGCAGCAGACCTTTGTCGAGGCCATCGGTGGCGAGCAGGTCGAGGTGCACACCCTGGTCGCGCCCGGTGAGAGCCCGCACCTGTTCGAGCCACGTCCGCGCCAGATCGCCGCGTTGGCCGAGGCAGACCTCTACGTGCGTATCGGTGCCCCCTTCGAGGAGGCATGGTTGGCGCGGTTGCGGACGGCCAATCCGGCGCTGCCGATCCTCGACGCCCGTAAGGGCATCGCGTTGCGCCAGCTCGCGACCGATGGTGATGCGCATCACGACCCTGGCCACGAACACCATCACGGCGAGATCGACACCCACATCTGGACCAGCCCGCCGCTGGTGCGGGTGATGGCCGGGCACCTGCGTGACGCGCTCGGCGCGCTCGCCCCGGCGCACGCCGAGCACTTCGCCGCCAATCACGACCGCTTCGTCGCCGAACTCGACGCCCTTGATGCCGAGATCCATGAGCGGCTCGATGGGCTCGCGCACCGTCGCTTCATGGTCTATCACCCCGCCTGGGGCTATTTCGCTGCGACCTACGGGCTCGAGCAGGTGGCCATCGAGCGCGCTGGCAAGGAGCCGGGCGCCCGCGCCCTGACCGCACTCATCGAGCAGGCGCGGCGCGAGGACGTGCGCCTGATCCTGGTGCAGCCCCAGCTCGATCCGCGCGCCGCCGAGCGCGTCGCCGCAGCCATCGGTGGCCGGGTCGAGGCGATCGATCCGCTTTCGCCGGATTATTTCGTCACCCTGCGGCGTCTCGCCGCGTTGCTCGTCGCCGGGGCGGGGCGATGAGTTCGGCCCCGGCGATCGCGGTGCGCGATCTCAGCTTTGCTTATGACGGTACGTTGATCCTCGAGCAGGTCGATCTCACCGTGCTCGCCGGCGAGTTCGTCGGGCTGGTCGGCCCCAATGCCGGGGGTAAGAGCACCCTGCTTCGGCTGATCCTCGGCCTGCTCAGCCCGCAGCGTGGTCAGATCCACGTCTTCGGTGAATCGCCGCGCCGCGCCGCGCGCCACATCGGTTATGTCCCCCAGTTCCCGGCCTTCTCGCGTGACTTCCCGATCGCCGTCGAGCAGGTGGTCGCCATGGGGCGGTTGGGGCAGGGGCCCTGGTGGGGCTGGACCCGCCGCGCCGATCGCGCCGCGGCGCGGCGCGCGCTCGCCGCGGTCGACGCCGAAGGACTCGCCGAGCGACGCATCGGCGCGCTCTCGGGTGGGCAGCTGCAACGCGTGTTGCTCGCTCGCGCGTTGGTCACTGAGCCGCGCCTGTTGATCCTCGACGAGCCCACCGCCAACGTCGACCAGCGCGCCGAGGGCGATATCTTCGACCTGCTCGCCGGGCTCGATCCGCGACCGACCATCCTCGTCGTCTCGCACGACATCGCCTTCATCTCGGCCTATGTCCACCGGGTCGCCTGTCTCAATCGCACGCTCACCTGCCACCCCACCGACGCGCTCGACGGCGAGCTGGTGCAGCATCTCTATGGTGCACGGCTGCGTGCCGTCGCCCACGACCTGCCGGGCCCCTGTCCCGGCGCGCACCGACACCACACATGAACGCATTCCTCGACGCACTGATCCACTACGACTTCCTCCAGGGTGCGCTCGTCGCCGGGCTGCTCGCCAGCATCGGCTGCGGCGTGGTCGGCACCCTGGTGGTGGTCAAGCGCATCGCCTTCATGGCCGGGGGCATCGCCCACTCGGTGCTCGGCGGCATGGGCGCGGCGCTCTACTACGGCGTCGATCCGCTGCTCGGCGCGCTGCTCGCGGCGATCGTCTCGGCATTGTTGATCGGCGGCGTACGCCTGGCCTGGGCGGCGCAGGAGGACACCCTGATCGGCGCGCTCTGGGCCATCGGCATGGCCGTCGGCATCCTCTTCATCGCCAAGACCCCGGGTTACGCCACCGATCTGGTCAGTCTGCTGTTCGGCAACATCCTGCTGGTGCCCGAGCGCGCGCTCTGGTTCATGGGGGGGCTCGATGTGGTGCTGCTGGTGGTCGTCGGGCTGTGTTATCGCCAGTTCGTCGCGGTGATCTTCGATGAGGAGTTCGCGCGGCTGCGCGGGGTGCCGGTGAGTTTCTTCTATCTGCTGCTGCTGTGTCTGGTGGCGGTGACCGTGGTGCTGCTGATCCAGGTCGTCGGGCTGATCCTGGTGATCGCGCTGCTCACCCTGCCGGCGGCGATCGCCGGGCACTATCTGCACTCGCTCGGCGCCATGATGGTCGCCGCGACCCTGCTCGGCATGGTCTTTACCAGCGGCGGGCTGGCGCTCTCCTACGGCCCCGACCTGCCGGCCGGGCCGACCATGATCCTGCTCGCCGGTGCTGCCTACGTGCTCTCGGCGCTGGTCGCGCGGTTGCTGGCGCGCCATCGCGCCGCGCAGCGGGCGAGGGCGGGCGGATGAGCACCGAGGAGCGGCTCGAGCGGGCGATGCGGCTGTGCACCGGGCGCGGTGCCCGGCTCACCCCGCAGCGCGCCCGGGTGCTGCGCATCCTGATCGAGGCCGAGCGCCCGCTCGGCGCCTACGAGATCCTCGCCGAGATGGCCGGGGGGCAGCGCGCGCTGGCGCCACCGACCGTCTACCGCGCGCTGGAATTCCTGCTCGCCCAGGGGCTCGTCCACCGCCTCGAGACCCTCAACGCCTTCATCGACTGTCGCCACCCCGAGCGCCCGCACCCGGCGCAGTTCCTCATCTGCAGCGCGTGCGGCCGGGTCGTCGAGATCGACGATGAGGCGATCGCCGCGCGTCTGCTCGATGCTGCCTCACAGAGCGGTTTCGCGCCGAGTCGCAAGGTGGTCGAGGTGATCGGGGTGTGCGAGGGGTGTCGGTGAGCCTGCGTGATACGCGTGCGCTGGCCTGGCCGTCATGACGTACTGTCGCGATGTCGAGCGCCATTGCTCCGCCGCCTTTTCCTTGACTGAGGAGACCCTTCGACGATGGATGACGCTGACCTGCAACTCCTGATCGACCTGCACAAGGACGCCGCGAGACAGGGACCGGGGAGCGATGCGGAGACCGCGCGTGCGCTCGATCTGGCGCGGATCGACCGTGCCGCGCCCCTGCGTGTCGCTGACATCGGCTGCGGCACCGGCGCCTCGACCCTGGCGCTCGCGCGCCTGCTGCCGGCCGCCGAGATCACCGCCGTGGATGTCCTCCCGGCGTTCATCGAGGGGCTCGGGGCACGGCTGGCGCGCGCCGGGGTGGCCGAGCGGGTGCGGCCGCTGTGTCGCTCGATGGATGATCTGCCGTTCCTCGACGAGGAATACGACCTCCTCTGGTCCGAGGGGGCAATCTACAACCTAGGGTTTGAGCGCGGCGTCGAGCAGTGGCGGCGCTATCTCCGCCCCGGTGGTGTCCTCGCCGTCTCCGAGATCACCTGGACGACGGCCGCGCGTCCGTCCGAGGTACAGGCGCATTGGGCCGCCGAGTACCCCGAGATCGATACCGCCGCGGCCAAGCTCGCCGTGCTGGAACGTCGCGGCTATGCCCCGATCGGCTATTTCGTGCTGCCGGAGTCGTGCTGGGAGGCGCATTACTATCGACCGCTGCGGGATCGTTTCGCGGCCTTCCTCGCGCGCCATGCCGGGGATGAGCGGGCCCGCGCGATCGTGGCCGCCGAGGAGGCGGAGATGGCGCTGTATACCAGGTACAAGGATGACTACAACTATGGATTCTACGTCGCCAGGAGGCGCTAGACGGTGCGTGGCGGCCACAGCTCCCGGCCGCCGCGGTTGATGCACTAACGATCGATTCGTCCGGTGACGGCTGGGGCGCGGTTGAGCGCGGGACGCCGCTCGGTGGAGTAACGCACCGTGCCCTCGAGCCGGGGGACGAAGGAGGTGGTGCCCTTGTCGATCATCCTGTACTGGCCTTCTGCCTGGGTGCAGGTGGGGTTCTGGGTATAGGTGACATTCCCCTTCGCGTCGATGCACTTTCTGGGGAGTCCCGCATTGGCTGTGAAGCTCAGCAAGGTCATGATCGCTGCGATGTGTGGCGAGATGCGGGGGTGGTTCATGGTCTTCCTTGATCGTTGGCGTGGTGACGGGGCCCCGGGGCGGTGAACGGCGTGGCTCCGGGTGCGGCCTGATGCGGCTCGTCGGTGGGTCGCGATCACTGCGACACGGCCCCGGCGGGACCTGCGTCGGAACGCTTTGTGTCGCGTGCTCAACGGGTTGGCGCCGGGTTCGCGTCGACCATCCTACCGCGCTTGCGGGGGCGATGCCCGCTTTCCACATCCTCTTGGTGCACCCTCCGGGGCGTGCTCGTCGTGCTCGGCGCTTGCCCGGGCTCGACTCGATGGTGCGAGGGAGGGGCGTGATGGCATCGGCCCGGTTCGATCAGTTAGGGTGTGCCCACGAGCCTCGTGGAAACGAATCTGTCCCCCATGTAGGGGAAGGGAGCCCTGATGCATGAGTCGATCCTCTCGGCGCTGTTGATCCTGGCCGGCTTCGTCACCCTCCTCGGTGGTGGCGAGTTGCTGGTGCGGGCTGCCTCGGCGCTGGCGGCGGCGATGCGGATCAGCCCGCTGGTGGTGGGGCTGACCGTGGTCTCGTTCGGCACCAGTGCGCCAGAGTTGGCGGTGACCTTGCAGTCGGCCTGGTCGGGTGCTGCGGATCTGGCCGTCGGCAACGTGGTCGGCAGCAACATCGCCAACGTCCTGCTGGTGCTGGGTGCGGCGGCCCTGACCGCACCGCTGGTGGTGCATCGTCGTGCGGTGCGAGTCGACCTGCCGCTGGTGCTCGTCGCCTCGGTCGCGTTGTGGGTGCTGGCGCTCGACGGTGGGGTGGGGCGGCTCGACGGCGGGTTGCTGTTCGCGACTCTGGTGATCTATCTGGTGTGGTCGATCCGCCAGGGCCGCGGTGAGGGCCTCGCCGCGGCTGCGATCGAGGAAGTGGCCTTGCCGCCAAGCTCGCCCTGGGGGTTGCTCGGCCAGGTCGCACTGCTCGTCGTGGGGTTGTTGTTGCTGGCGATCGGGGCCCGCTTGCTGGTGATGGGGGCGGTCGACATTGCCCGGGTGCTTGGGGTCGGTGAGCTGGTGATTGGGCTGACGGTGGTCGCCATCGGTACCTCGCTGCCGGAGGTGGTGACCTCGGTGATCGCCTGTCTGCGCGGTCATCGCGATCTCGCCGTGGGCAATGTGCTCGGCAGCAATCTGTTCAACATTCTCGCGGTGCTCGGGCTCGGCGCCCTGGCCGCGCCCGAGACCATCGCCATCTCGCGCGAGACCCTGTTGATCGATCTGCCGATCATGATTGCGGTGGTGCTGTTCTGTGTCCCGCTGTTTGGCAGCGGGATCGCGCTCGGGCGGCGGATCGGGGCGCTGCTCGTGGTCGCCTTCGCACTCTATCTCACCCATGTGACGCTGCGTGCCACCGGCTCGGGGTTGCTGCCGGTCTTCGAGCTTACGGTGCTGACCCTGTCGTTGCCGTTGCTGCTGTGGTCGGGCATGGTGTGGTGGCGGCGTGCTCGGCACTAGAGCGCCGGGCGCTGGCGCGGCGCGGGTGTGTTCCGCGTCGCCGCCCCCACATGGGCCATGGATCAATCACCCGAGGACGGCGCGCGACGCCAACGAGCCGGAGACCCCAAGCAGTGGCAAAGCATTCTCTGACCCGCATCGAGATCAGCAAGGAATATCTGAATTTCAGCGCTGGACACTTCACCATCTTCTCGTCCGTGGCGCGTGAAAACCTTCATGGACATAACTTTCGGGTCCGCTGTGCCGTGACCGCCGGGATCGGCGCCGATGGCATGACCTTCGACTACGTGGTGCTCAAGCGCGTGCTGCGCGAACTGTGTGATGCCCTCGACGAACGCATGCTGTTGCCCGAACTCTCGCCGTACCTGCGTATCGAGCGCGGCGAGGGCATGGTGTTCGCCTGCTTCGATCGCGAGCGCATCCCCTTTCTCGAGCGCGACGTGCTGCTGCTGCCGCTGCGCAACGTCACCATCGAGGAGCTTGCCGAGTTGCTGCTGGCGCGGCTGCGCGATCGCCCCGAGCTGATCGGTGCCGACGTGCGCGGTATCGAGCTAGGGGTCTCGTCGGGACTCGGGCAGTGGGCCTATTCAACCTGGGAGTCAGCATGAATCGATTGATCATCACCGGCGCCAGCTCGGGGATCGGGCGCGCCATCGCCACGCGTTTTCTGGTCGATGGCTGGGATGTGCTCAACCTCTCGCGTCGCCCCAACCCGGATGCGGGGGTCGACAATCTCGCCTGCGATCTGGCCGTGCCCGGCGCGCTGGAGCAGTGCGCCGAACGGCTGCAGGCGGCGGTCGTCGACGCCGAGCGGGTGTGTCTGGTGCACAACGCCTCGGTGATGCACGCCGATCGCGCCGATGCGCTCGAGGCCGAGCACCTGCGCGCGGTGCTCGAACTCAACCTGGTGGCCGCCGCGACCCTCAACCGGTTGCTGCTGGGGCGGATGGGGGCCGGTTCGAGCGTGATCTATCTCGGCTCGACCCTGGCCGAGAAGGCGGTGCCCGGGGTGGCGAGCTATGTCATCGCCAAGCACGCGCTCGCCGGGATGATGCGTGCGACCTGTCAGGACCTGGCCGGGCGCGGCGTCCATACTTGCATGATCTGTCCCGGTTTTACCGATACCGAGCAGCTGCGCGGGGTGATCGACGGCAATGCCGAGACCCTGGCGGCGATCACCGGGCTGAGTGCCTTTGATCGGCTGATCGAGCCCGAGGAGATCGCCGAGACCGTGGCCTTCGCCGCCGGCGCGCCGGTGCTCAACGGCGCCCTGATCCACGCCAACCTCGGGCAGCGCGAGCGATGAGCGCGCCGACGCCACGGGTGGTCTGTGTCAGCGGCGGCACCTCGGGGATCGGCGCGGCGCTGGTCGGGCGCTTTCTCGAACTCGGCGCGCGGGTCTACACCTTCGGTCGCGACCCCGAGCGTCTGGCGCGGCTGCGCGCGGCGCACCCCGAGGCGGTCGTTGGCGAGCGCTTGCTGGCGCTGGTCGGGGATGCGACTGACGCGGCCTTTCGCGCGCACTTGGTCGAGGAGATCGGGAGGCGTGAGGGGCGTCTCGACGTGCTGGTCAACAATGCCGGGGTGATCCTCGACGCCGGCACCCTGGAGGCCGAGCTCGACCAATGGCGCGCGACCCTGGAGGTCAATCTGGTCGCCCCCTTCGCCCTGACCCAGTGCGCCGCGGCCTTGCTCGAACACAGCACCGCGCCCGTGGTCATCAATCTCTCCTCGGCCTGTGCTGGGCATCCCTTCGCCAGCTGCACCTCGACCAGCTATTCGGTCAGCAAGGCCGGGCTCGACATGCTCACCCAACGCCTCGCGCTCGCCCTCGGCGAGCGTGGTATCCGTGTCAACGGCGTGGCCCCAGGGGTGGTCGACTCAGAGATGTGGGGCGAGGCGCGCGCGCTGATGGCCGAGACGGTGGCGCGGCGTCATGTGTTGGGCGGGCAGGTGGTGCGCCCCGAGGACGTCGCCGACGCGGTGGAGTTCCTCGCCTCGGCGCGGGCGCGCCTGATCACCGGCGCGACCCTCAAGGTCGACGCCGGCTATACCCTCGGGTGAGGGCGGTGGGCGTGGTGCCCACCGGACTGAATTACTTCAGCTCGTCGGTATCGACCTGGTGCATCAGGCCGAAGCACTTGATGAAGGGGTTGGCCATGCGTGGATCCTTGAGCATGCCCTTGTAGTCGCCGACCAGGAACTTGAGCTTGCCGGTGGCGAAGGCGGTGCCCAGGCCCATCATGCCGACACCGTTCTCGATCCACTTCAGCCAGTCCTTGAGATCGGCACGCATGTCCCAGTTGGCGGCCGGTTCGCTCTCACTCCAGGCACCGGCGCGCACGCACTCGCCCTTCTCGATCACGAACAGGCCGCGGGGCGTGTCCTCGTTCTTGAAGCCGCAGTAGACCACCGAATCGAAGTCGATCTCGGCCAGCCGGTCGCGCACCTCGGGCTCGGCGTTCCATGCATCTTTGAACTGCTTCATCCAGTCATCGGAAAAGAGAGCGGCCATGGGTTCCATATCCTCCAATGGATTACTACAAAAGGTGCGGATCGATTCTATCAGGAAGCTCGGGCGTGGAGCGGGCGATCTCGGCCCGGCTCAGGTAAAGCGCAGCGAGAAACCGGCCGTCGTCAGTCGCTCGGCCTCTTGCTCCAGCTCCAGGCGGTTGAGCGGGTGGGCGTCGAGCCAACCGGCCGGGAAGTGCAGGGTGAGTGCGCGGTCGGCGGTCTCGATGTCGGGGCAGGGCTTGGGTTCGGTGGAGCGGGCGCGGCGCATCAGTACCGCCAGGCGCAGGATCAGGCAGAGACACTCGGTGCGTTCACGCAACGATTTGGGCAACGACTGGATCTCCTGGGTGGGGAACTTGCGTCGGTGACCGAGCACTAGGGCGGCGAGCACGGCCTGTTCGCGGTGGGTGAAGCCGGGCAGGTCGGCGTTGCGCAACAGGTAGGCGCCGTGCTTCTGGTACTGGCTGTGGGCGACCAGCAGTCCGATCTCGTGCAGCCGTGCCGCCCAGCCGAGCATCAACGCGTGCGCCGGGTCCTGCAGCGACCAGGGGGCGGCGAGTTGGCGCAGCAGGTCGAGCGCGCTGGCACGTACCCGTTGGGCATGGGCCTGGTCGATCTGGAACTGGCGCGAGAGGGTGGCGACGGTGCGCTCGCGCACGTCCTCGAGCTGGTTGCGACCGGCCATCTCATAGATCAGTCCCTCGCGCAGGGCGTAGTCGCAGACCTGCAGGTGCTCGATGCCAAGGGTCTCGAAGACCGCGCACAGTACCGCCACCCCGCCGGCGAACACCGGCCGTCGCTCGTCCGAGAGCCCCTTGAAGTCGAGCGCGCTGACGCGTCCGCGGGCGACGA
Source organism: Marichromatium bheemlicum (assembly GCF_012276755.1). Taxonomy (GTDB): domain Bacteria; phylum Pseudomonadota; class Gammaproteobacteria; order Chromatiales; family Chromatiaceae; genus Marichromatium; species Marichromatium bheemlicum. The sequence continues at coordinate 23,411 of NZ_JAAXKX010000030.1, forward strand.
TGGTCTGACGTAATCGAGTCAGCGCCGAGGCCGAGATGCCATCGTCGCACCAGCCCTCGGCGCGTATCACGGCGGCGATCGCGCGGATGGTCCCGGAGGTGCCGACGGCGGTCTGCCAGCGGTGTTGGCGAAAGAGTTCGCGCACCGGGCGGACCTCGAGTGCCCCGGCCAACGTCGCCTTCTCCATCGCCCGGGGGCTGATCTTGCCGTCGGCGAAATAGCGCTGTGACATGCTCACGCAGCCCATGTGCAGGCTCTCGCGCAGCCTTGGGGCGAAGCCCATGCCGATGATGATCTCGGTGCTACCGCCGCCGATGTCGACGACCAAGCGGCGTTCGGTGCCGGCGGCGAGGCCATGGGCGACGCCAAGATAGATCAGTCGTGCCTCCTCGCGTCCGGCGATGACATCGACCGGGTGTCCGAGCGCGGTCTCGGCGCGCTCGACGAAGCCACTCTCGGGGGCGATCTGGCGTAGCGTGTTGGTGCCGACGGCACGGACCGCGCCCGGCGGCAGGCTGCGCAGCCGCTGGCCGAAGCGTTCCAGGCAGGCGATCGCGCGGTCTTCGACCTCGGGGTCGAGACGCTTGTCGGGGCGCAGTCCGGCGCCGAGTCGGACCATCTCCTTGAGCCGGTCGGTGATGCGCATGTGACCGTCATCGACCTGGGCGACGATCATGTGAAAGCTGTTGGAGCCGAGGTCGACGGCGGCGACCATCTGAGGGGTCGGTTGAGGGGCGTCTGCGGGCATCGGGGTGGCTTGATCGGAGGTGGACGAGGCGCGAAATGGTAACAGATGCGCTGGCCTGCTCGTCATCTCCAAGAGTTGTGCCTACACGTCTGGTGTCATGTGGGCGTCAAAGTGAGCTATCTCACAGTTTTGGAAGAAAAAAACAGGACGCCAGGGTTGCTTGATCGCTGTCAAGCATCGCTCTGTACAGCCTTGCGGGTTTTGTGGGTTGAGTGCAGAGTCGGTCGTTGCTGGAAGGCGCGTATCGCGCGAGGGTTTGAATGTGTTCGAGTATGGCCGGGGTCGCCGTTGACTGAGGTTGGGGCGCCGGCACGAGATCCAAACGGTTCGACTGGACGGGGTGCTCGGAATCCGAGACCGGCCGTGAGCGTGGACGAGAGGCTCGAGGAACGGGGTTGCCGATGGGGATGGCCTCGTGGCGTTCGACACGGGCACATGAGTGCCTTGTCGCGATCACACAAAAAATAGCGCGCACCAGAATGGCCGATTTCGACCGCCATTGACGAGGACTCACAGGTATCCGACATGCGACGTATCAATGACCTGCCGATCTGGGTGCGCCTGATGGCCGCCATGTGGCTGATCCTGGTGCCGGCCTGGACCGGGATGATCTTCTGGGCTGCCAACGAGCAGCGCCAGACCGCCATCGATCAGGCAGCGGCCTTCGCCGACACCCTCCACGAGATGACCATGGCGGGGCTCACCACCCTGATGATCACCGGCACCATCTCCCAGCGGGCAGAATTCCTCGACCAGATCGTCGAGCTGCGCAACCTCAACGACCTGCGGGTGCTGCGCGGTCCCGGCGTGGCCGATCAGTACGGTCCGGGGACCCCTGAGGAGCAGCCGCGCGATGAGGTCGAGCGGCGGGTGATCGAGACCGGCGAATCCTATATGCAGCTCTCCGAGGACCACAGCGTGCTGCGTTCGGTGGCACCGGTTTTCGTGCGCGAGGACTATCTCGGCAAGAACTGCACCATGTGTCACTCGTTGCCGCCGGTCGACTCGGTGCTCGGCGCGGTGAGCATGGAGATCAGTCTCGACGACGTCAACGCCAGTGTTGAGCGTTTCGGTATCAACATCTTCACCGTGGCCACCCTGCTCAGCCTCCCGGTGCTGTTGCTGCTCTATGTCTTCACCTCGCGTTTCGTCACTCGGCCGATGCGCCAGATGACCATGGGGCTACGCGGTATCGCCGACGGTGATGGCGACCTCACCCGGCGTCTACCGGTGAAGGGTAGTGACGAGATCGGCCAGGCCTCGAGCGCCTTCAACGCGATGATGGACAACTTCCGTGATCTCATCGCCCGGGTGCTCGACTCGACCACGCAACTGACCCAGGCCGCGCGCGATCTCGAATCGATCACCGAGATCACCGACTCGGGCTGCCGTCGGCAGCGTTCCGAGGTCGATCAGATGGCCACGGCCATGAACGAGATGAGTGCCACGGCGCAGGACATGGCGCAGAACGCCCAGCAAGGCGCCGAGGCTACGCGTGAGGCCAACGAGGCGGCGCAGGCGGGCATGAACGTGGTCTCCGGGACCATGCAGCGCATCGAACAGCTCGCCGAGGAGATCCAGGACGCCTCGACGGTGATCCGCGACCTCGGTGCCGACAGCGACGAGATCGGTAAGGTCCTCGATGTCATCCGCGGTATCGCCGAACAGACGAATCTGCTTGCGCTCAATGCCGCGATCGAGGCGGCCCGTGCCGGCGAGGCCGGGCGTGGCTTCGCGGTGGTCGCCGACGAGGTGCGCAACCTCGCCAATCGCACCCAGAACTCCACCCAGGAGATCCAGGCGATGATCGAGCGCCTGCAGCAGGCCAGCCGGCGTGCGGTGAGCGTGATGGACGAGAGTCGTGACCACGCCCAGCTCAGTCGCGAGAGCGCCGCCGAGGCCGAGACTGCTCTCAACGCCATTACCCAGGCCGTTGGCACCATCAACGATGTCAACACCCTAGTGGCGAGCGCGGCCGAGGAACAGAGCGCGGTGGCCGAGGAGATCAACCGCAACGTGACCTCCATCTCTGACGTCTCCGATCGCAACGCCGAGGGTGCCAAGCAGACCACCGACGCCTCGGACCGGCTGGCCAAGCTCGCCGCTGCGCTCGAGGACCTGGTCGGACGCTTCCGTATCTGACCCTGCCCAGCCTCCCTGTCCACGCCGACCGGCGTGGCCGGGGAGGCTCATCCCGCCGCCGGCGCCTCTCCCACCACGACCTGATCGCGTCCCGCCGACTTGGCACGATAGAGTGCCCGGTCGGCGCGTTCGATCAGCTCATCGGGGCGTTCGTGCGTGCGCGCCTCGACCACCCCTACCGAGGCGGTCACCGTTCCCACCCCGCAGGCCGGCGGCTTCTGTCGGAAGCGGATCGCAGAGACCTGTTTGCGGATGCGCTCGGCGAGCTGTATCGCCGTCTCCAGGTCGCCGCGGACGATGGCCGCGAACTCCTCCCCGCCATAGCGCGCGACGAAGATCTGCTCGTTGCGTGATTCGCCGAGCAGTTGACCGGTGATCTGCAATACCCGGTCGCCCATCAGGTGACCGAAGGTGTCGTTGCATTGTTTGAAGTGATCGAGGTCGAGTAGCAGGAGGCAGGTCGGTGTTTCCTCGTCCTGCAGGGCGCGTAGCAGGGCGTGGTCGAAGGCGCGACGGTTGGGGATATTGGTCAGGGCATCGACCAGCGCGCGTTGTTGGGTGCGGGCCAGTTCCTGTTTGAGCAGCTCGACCTCGTCGCGGGCCGATTGCAGCTCGCCCTGGAATTCCTGGTGCATGCCCTCGACGGCGCGGGTGTCGGTGAGCAGCTGCGAGAGCGTCTCTTGGATCAGGCTCGGGTCGGAGGCCTGATCGAGGATCTGGCGGGCCTCGCGCAGCGAATCGCCATACTGTTGTGATCCGGCGATATTCTTGGCGACGGCGCGGGCGAGCTGAGCGACCAGGCTGACGAGCAGGTTCTGCGCCTTGGGGCTGTTGGGCAGGTAGTTCTTGATGAAGTACTTGAAGAACAGCGACTCGCTCTTCTGTGCGCTGTAGCTCCCGCCGACTGGGAACTCGGCGAGCAGCTCGCGGCTGAGCTCGGGGTTGAGTCCCTGGACGTGGGCATACCACAGGGCATAGTTGTAAGGGGTCGGGGGGATCCCGCGCTGAACCATCAGGGGGATGGCCTTGCGCAGGTAGTCGGCCGAGGTCTCCAGGTCCTCGTTGAATTCCATCATCTCTCGACTCACGGCAGGATGCGGATCGGCGTGCCGTCACGCACCATGCGCCAGATCTCGTCCATCTCGTGGTCCTGGACCGCAATGCAGCCGTCGGTCCAGTCGCGTGTCGCGTATTCGCGTCGCACCCGTTCGGAGCGGATATGGTTGGGCTGGCCGTGGATCATGATCATCCCGCCGGGATCGTAGCCGAGTGCCCGTGCGGTGGCGCGGTCGCGCGCATTGGGGTAGGAGATATGGATGGACTTGTGGAAGTTGCTGTGTGGGTTGCGCCAGTCGAGCACATAGTCGCCGATCGGGGTGCGCTCGTCGCCGGAGCGGAACTTGTGCCCCACCGGGGCGCCGCCGAGGGCGACACGATAGCTGCGTAGCAGGGTCTGGCCGTGCCACAGCTCGAGGGTGCGGCTGGACTTGTGCACCACCACGCGGTCGGCCAGCTCTGGTTGAGGGGCGCTGGCGCAGCCGGCGAGGAGGACCAGGATCAACAGCGTCAGCCACGCTCGGTGTGTATGGGGCGCGTGTGGGCGCGGCCCGGTACAGGCTGGCGGGGGACACGAGGCATCGCGCGGCATCGCTGGGTCCTGGTGGTGGCGTGTCGATATGAACTTATAGGGTGTGTGCGTTTGGATTCTAAGCAAGGCGGTGTCTTATTCACAGCGCTTTTCGACGCCACGCACAGCCTTGCGCGGCGCCGCCGAGGGCCGCTCAGAAGTGGGGCAGGGCACGCATGAACAAGGTCTTGAGATAGGCGGTCTCGGGGATCGCCGGATGGACCGGGTGGTCCGGGCCTTGCTGACCGAGCTCGAGCAGCTGCAGGCTGCGCGCGCTCTTGCGCGCGGCCTGTTGTACGGTACGCTGGAAGCCGTCGCGACCCATGTGGAAGGAACACGAGGCGGTGACCAGGAGCCCACCCGGTTCGAGCAGCTCCAGGCCCAGGCGATTGAGGCGCTGATAGGCCTGGGTGCCGTCCTTCTCGTCCTTGCGGCGCTTGATGAAGGCCGGTGGGTCGAGGATCACGGTATCGAAGCGCGCACCCTGATCGCGTAGCTCGCGCAGCACCTCGAAGGCATCGCCCTGCAGCGGTCGGATACGATCGGCCAGGCCGTTGCGCGCGGCATTGGCCGCGACCCGTTCGAGGGCGCTGGCCGAGGCGTCGACGGTGGTGACCTGGCGGGCGCCGAGGTGTGCCGCGCGCAGGCTCCAGGCGCCGACATAGCTGCAGACGTCGAGCACGCGTTCGCCGACCCCGTAGCGGGCGAGCCGCTGGCGGTTCTCGGCCTGATCGAAGAACCAGCCGGTCTTCTGCCCGGACAGCGGTGCGACCTCGAACGCCAGTCCGCCCTCGTCGAGCACCAGGGTATCGGCCGGCTCGCCGAGGGCGATCTCGACGCGTTGTTCGAGCCCTTCGAGCGCGCGTACCGCGGTGTCGTTGCGCAATACGATCGCACGCGGGCGCAGCACCTGCTCGAGCGCGGCGAGCAGCTCGGCGCGCACCCGCTCCATCCCGGCGGTGGTGATCTGCACACTGAGCAGGTCGCCGTAGCGGTCGACGATCAATCCCGGCAGTCCGTCGCTCTCGCCGAAGACCAGGCGGTAGTAAGGCCGCTCGTAGAGTCGCTCACGTAATGCCAGGGCGTCGCGGATGCGCTGGAGCCACAGCGCCGGGGTGAGGTGCTGCTCCGGGCTGCGGCTGACCAGACGAGCGCAGATCAGCGAGTGGGGATTGGCATAACCGTGGCCGAGCCAACGCTCGCGGTTACTGAGGATGTCGACGGCCTGGCCGGGCTCGAGTTGCTTGAGCGGGGTCGCCTTGGTGTCGATTTCGTTGCTGTAGATCCAACAGTGGCCGGCGAGCAGTCGGCGTTCCTGGTCCTTGCGCAGCAGGATGGGTTGGGGATTCATCGTTGCAGGTCTACCCGTTCTCTGGTGGTCGTCGGCATGTCTGGATGATGGCATCCGCGCCGTCGCCCGGTGGTGTGTCCGTGCCCGATCGGGCACTGGCGCGGCCCGTGCGCGCGCATCGACCCTCAAGCCTACCAGAAGCGTCGCTGACGCGAGCTGCCATGGAAAGGTCGAGGTCGCGGTCCCACTGTTGAGAGACAGCCCCCGGATCCGTTCGCTCAACGATCGCGACAGACCATGTAGAGGTAAGCCCATGCCGAGCGTCACGCCCCCCGCCGCTGGCGGTCGTAACCGTCTCGATGGGGCCATCAGTCCCTATCTCCAGCAACACGCCGACAACCCCGTCGACTGGTGGCCCTGGTGCGACGAGGCGTTGGCGTGTGCGCGAGAGCAGGATCGGCCGATCCTGCTCTCGATCGGCTACTCGGCCTGTCACTGGTGCCACGTGATGGCACACGAGTCCTTCGCCGACCCCGAGGTCGCAGCGCTGATGAATCGCGCCTTCGTCAACATCAAGGTCGATCGCGAGCAGCGCCCCGACCTCGACGGGCTCTATCAGCGCGCCCATCAGCTGCTCAACGGCCGTGGTGGCGGTTGGCCACTGACCGTCTTCCTCGCGCCTGAGGATCTACGCCCCTTCTTCGCCGGGACCTATTTCCCGCCGACGCCACGCCACGGCCTGCCGGCCTTCACCCAGCTGCTCGCCGGGGTCGAACGCGCCTACCGCGAACAACGCGACAAGATCCACCAGCAGGGCGAGAGCCTGGTCGAGGCGCTCGTCGCCCTCGAGCCCGAACGCGGCGTGCAGCTGCCCGAGCGTGCCCTGATCGGTGCGGCCCTCAACCAGCTCGCGGTGAGCTTCGACCCCGAGCACGGCGGTTTCGGGGGGGCACCCAAATTCCCGCATACCCCGGAGCTGGCGCTGCTGTTGCGCTGCGCGGCGCGCGGCGATCGCCCCGGCGAGGACGCGCCCGGGCCGTTGGAGATGGCCCGCGTCAGTCTCGAGCGGATGATCCGCGGCGGTCTCAACGATCAGCTCGGCGGCGGCTTCTGTCGCTACGCGGTCGATGGTCAGTGGATGATCCCGCACTTCGAGAAGATGCTCTACGACAATGCCGCGCTGCTCGCGCTCTGCTGCGATCTCTACGCCTGTACCGGCGAGCAGGTGTTTCGCAACGCCGCCGAGTCCACCGCCGACTGGGTACTGCGCGAGATGCAATCGCCCGAGGGGGGGTATTACTCGAGCCTGGATGCCGACAGCGAGGGCGAGGAAGGGCGCTTCTATCTGTGGGAGCGCGAGCAGGTCCGGGCGCTGCTGCCCGAGGCGGAGTATCGCCCCTTCGCCGCCGTCTACGGACTCGACCGGCCGCCGAACTTCGAGGGCCGCTGGCACCTGCACGGCCATCTCACCCCAGCGGCGGTGGCCGCCGCCCAGGGGCTGACCCTGGAGCAGGTGCGCTCGCTGCTCGGCGCAGCGCGTGCCACCCTGTTCGCCGCCCGTGAGCAGCGGGTGCACCCGGGCTGTGACGACAAGGTGCTCGGTGCCTGGAACGCGCTGATGATTGGTGCCATGGCCCGTGCCGCGCGGGTGCTCGAACGCGACGATTACCTGGAGTCGGCCGAGCAGGCGCTCGGCTGTGTGCGTGCGCGGTTGTGGCGTGAGGGACGGTTGCTGGCGAGCTATCGCGATGGTCGTGCCGACGTCGACGCCTACCTCGACGATCATGCCCTGCTGCTCGCCGCGTTGCTCGATCTGCTGCAGACGCGCTGGTCGAGCGCCGACCTGGCGTTCGCCATCGAGCTGGCCGAGACCCTGCTCGCGCGCTTCCACGACCCCGAGGGTGGAGGCTTCTGGTTCACCGCGCATGATCACGAGTCCCTGATCCATCGCACCAAGCCGCTCGCCGACGAGACCCTGCCTGCGGGCAACGGGGTCGCGGCGCTGGCGCTGCAGCGTCTCGGTCACCTGATCGGCGAGCCGCGCTATCTCGCCGCCGCCGAGGGCACGCTGTACCTGGCCGCGCCCGCGATGCGTCGGCTGCCCCACGCCCACGCCACCCTGCTCTGCGCCCTTGATGAATGGCTCGATCCGCCCGAGCAGTTGGTGATCCGCGCCAGTGACGCGCTGCTGGCGGGCTGGCGGCGCGAGGCGCAGCGCGGCTATCGCGCCGATCGGTTGGTGTTTGCCATCCCCGATGAGGCCGAGTCGCTGCCACCGCTGCTCGCGGCCATGGCACCCGGGCCGCGTCCGCGGGTCTATCGCTGTGTCGGCACTCACTGCGAGGCGCCGCGCGAGCAGCTCTGAGCCGCGCGCCGCCCGCCCCCGATGCGCCGCCACTGGCGGCGCGGCATCGAAATGAATGGATCGCCGCTGCGATCGAGGAGTCTTTGGATGACCCGTAACCCACCGCGCCGCGCGCTTGCGCTGCTCGATTGGATCTACAACCCGCTGCGCCGGCTGCCGGTGAGCGCCGTCTACGACCTACTCGGCACCGACTCGCCGGCCGCCGGCGGGCACTATCTCAACCTCGGCTACTGGGCCGAGGCCGACGAGCTCGACGCCGCCTGTCGCGCCCTGGTCGATCTGGTCGGCGTGCGCGCCGGGATGGCGCCGGGCAAGCGGGTGCTCGATCTCGGCTTCGGTTTCGGCGAACAGGATCTGCAGTGGATGCGGACCTTTGGCCCCGAGGCCATCGTCGGGCTCAACGTCACCGGCTCGCAGGTGGCGCTGGCGCGCGAGCGGGTGGCCGCCGCCGGCGAGACGGCGCGTATCGATCTGCGCCAGGGCTCGGCCACCGAGCCGGGGTTCGAGCCGGGGTCATTCGATATCGTCGTCGCGCTCGAGTGCGCCTTCCACTTCCGCACCCGTGAGCGCTTCTTCGCCGAGGCGCTGCGGCTGCTGCGCCCGGGCGGTCGGCTGGTGCTCGCCGACATCCTGCCGCTGGCACCGGCCGAGCGTTGGTCGCGGCGGCTGGCGCAGCGGTGGTCGTGGCGCGAGGTCGCCACCAAGTTCGCGATCCCGACGGCGAACGCCTATCCGCGCGCTGAATACGCCGAGCGGTTGCGCGCCTGCGGCTTCACCGGGGTCGAGGTCGAGTCGATCCGCGAGCAGGTTTATGCCCCGCTGCACGCCTATCTGCGCGCCAACCCCGAGCGGCTCTCGACCCTGCCGCCGGCGTTGCGCACGGCGGTGCGCTTCGGGCTGTGGCTCGAGCCCGAGACCGTGTTCGCCGGGCTCGACTACGTGCTCGCCAGTGCCGAGCGTCCGGCGACGGATCAATAGATCCAGGGGATGAACTTGCTCACCCGGCGGGCATAATCGGCGTACTCGGGGTGGCGCTCGCGCAGCCAGCCTTCCTCCTTGCCGGCCTTGTAGTCGAAGAACAGGAAGCCGATGACCAGGATCGCCAGATGCGTCAGGCTGAGGCTGAACAGCACCCAGGCGAGCGCGGCGAACAGCTGGCTGCTGTAGAGCGGGTGGCGCACCAGGGCATAGACCCCGTGTTGGACCAGTTGGTTGTGCTCGACCGGGTAGGGCAGTGGGGTGAGGTAGTCGCGGATGTGCATCGAGCCGACGGCGCCGAGCACCAGGGCGAAGGTGCCGAGCGCGATCAGTACCGCCCAGCGCAGCGGCGCCATCGCCTCCAGGATGCCGGGGGTGAGCCAGGGGTTCCAGCTCGGGGTGAGGATGAAACCGAAGAAGAGCACGAACTGCAGCACCACGAGGTGCTCGCCGCGTCGGCCCTGGAGGCGCGAGAGGATGGACATGATGACTCCTTGCGGATGGATGGTGGACGATTGCGCCGGTCGCCGGCGACGGCTGCGGGATGCCGGATGCGACGGTTTTCGATACACTGCCGGTCCTTGAGAATCAAGCCATCCGGTGATTTCGAGTCCCGTGTCCACATCCAGCCAACCCGCCCAGCCCGGCTTCATCTGGCCGATCCGTGTCTATTACGAGGATACCGACGCCGCCGGCGTGGTCTTCTATGCGAATTATCTCCGCTTCTTCGAGCGTGCGCGCACCGAATGGTTGCGTGCGCTCGGCTACGAGCAAGATGAACTGCGCGCACGCGAGGGGGTGTTGTTCGTGGTACGGCGTGTCGATATCGAGTATCTCGCCCCAGCGCGTTTCAACGACCGGCTCAATGTCCATACCCGGCTCACCCGGATCGGCGGTGCGAGTATGACGTTCGCCCAGGACCTGCTGCGCGAGGCCGATGGCGAACTCTGCTGTCGCAGTACGGTCAAGGTCGGCTGTATCGATGCCGCGCCCGAGGCGATGCAGCCGACACGCATCCCGGCGGGGCTGCTCGCCGACATTCGCCGATCGGTGGCGGAGTGAGACATCATGACCTCTGATCTGTCACTGTTGACCCTGGTGATGCAGGCGAGCCTGGTGGTGCAGCTGGTGCTGTTGATCCTAGTGCTCGCCTCGGTTGTCTCCTGGACCATGATCATCGACCGCGCGCGGGTGCTCGGCCGTGCGCGCAAGCTCGCCGACGCCTTCGAGGAGCGCTTCTGGAGCGGTGGCGACCTCAGCACCCTCTATAAGGAACTGGGCCAGGACGGGCGTGGGGCGCGTGGGTTGGCGGTGATCTTTCGGGCCGGATTCAAAGAGTACGTGCGCATGCGCAAGGCCGCCGGCACCGACCCGATGACCGTGCTGCAGGCCACCGAACGGGCGATGCGCGTGGCGCTCAGCCGTGAACTCGACCGGCTCGAGAGCAATCTCGCCTTCCTCGCTACGGTCGGCTCGATCAGCCCCTATGTCGGACTGTTCGGCACCGTCTGGGGCATCATGCAGGCCTTCCATGCCCTCGGTAACGTCGAGCAGGCGACCCTGGCGCTGGTCGCGCCGGGCATCTCCGAGGCGCTGATCGCCACCGCCATCGGGTTGTTCGCCGCCATCCCCGCGGTGGTCGCCTACAACCGTTATACCGATCAGGTCGAGCGCCTCAGCAACCGCTACGAGGAGTTCATGGAAGAGTTCTCGACCTTGCTGCAACGTCAGGGGCGGGGCTGAGCCCCCGGGAGCATTCGAACCTTGAGCAGACGTGCGCGCAGTCGCAGCCGCCGCCGCTTGGTGGCCGAGATCAACGTCGTTCCCTATATCGACGTGATGCTGGTGCTGCTGGTCATCTTCATGGTCACCGCCCCGATGATCACCATGGGGGTCAAGGTCAATCTGCCGCGCGCCCAGGCCGGGGCCGTTACCTCGGAGAGCGGCGACTCGGTGGTGATCAGTGTCGATCAGTTCGGCGACTATTATGTCGACCTCGGTGAAGAGCGCGAGCAGGCTGTGAGTGAGGAGGCGCTGTTCGAGCGCATCAGCAAGGTGCTCAACTACGCCCCGCAGACACCGGTGTTGGTCAAGGGTGACAGCGCCGTCGACTATGGCCGGGTGGTCAACGCGATGGTGATCGCACAGGCCGCTGGGGCCGCCGAGGTCGGACTCATCACCCTGCCGCCGGAGCATGACGGACCCTGACCATGTGGCAGATCCTGCGGCGTGACCCCGGGGCGCTCTACTGGTCGCTGGGGCTGCATCTGCTGTTCGTGCTGTTGTTGTTCGTCGGGGTGCGCTTCACCCAGGACACGAGCAACGGTGGTGATCGCCCGCGTGTGGTCCAGGCCAGCGTGCTCGGCGACCCGGCGCTGAGCGCCCGGGTCCAGGAGGTGCGCGAACGGCTCGACCCCGAGGCCCGTGCCGAGGCCGAGCGTCGCGCCGCCGAAGAGGCCGCGCGTCTTGAGGCGGAACGCCGCGCCGCCGAGGAGGCCGCCCGTCGCGAGGCCGAGCGCCAGGCCGCCGCGGCCCGTGCCGAGGCCGAACGTCGTG
>NZ_JAAXKX010000031.1 GCF_012276755.1 Marichromatium bheemlicum
GGGTAGGGGGGATTGGTCCTCGCTGGGCTGGGCATCTGACGCAGAAGGGAGCATCCCCTCATTGACGCGTCCAACCCAGCTCCCCCTCCGGCGCAGGGGGGATCTCATCCCTCATTAAACGTGTCCAACGCAGTTCCCCCCTTTGACAAAGGGGGGTAGGGGGATTGGTCTTCGCTGGGCTGGGCATCACCCGTCTGGTCAACGCGTCCGGATCGCCTGTCCGAGTAGGTGTTCGCCGTCGTCGTCGGTGATCTCGACCTCGACCAGGGCGTTGGTGTTGATCGGGTCGGGTAGGGCGGTGAAGCGGACCGGCAGGTAGTTGGGGGTGTAGCCCTGGCCGGGCAGGTCGCGTGCCGGGTCGGGGGCCTGTTCGCAGAGCACCTCGACCCGGGCGCCGTGCTGTTCGCGCAGCAGCTGGGCGCGGCTGGCGGCGGCCAACTGCTGCAGTGCCTGACTGCGCGCGCGCTTGGTGGCGGTGTCGACGCGTCCGGGCAGGGTGGCGGCCAAGGTGCCGGCGCGGGGCGAGTAGGCGAAGGCGTGGATGTGGCCGAAGCCGACGGTCTCGACCAGCGACAGGGTCTCGCGCCAGTCCTCCTCGTCCTCGCCGGGGAAGCCGACGATGATGTCGGTGGTGACGTTGAGTTCGGGGCGTGCCGCGCGACCGGCGGCGACCAGCTCGATGAAGGCGTCGCGTTTGCAGCGCCGAGCCATGCGGCGCAGCACCCGGTCCGAGCCGCTTTGTACCGGCAGGTGCAGGTGTGGCATCAGCCGTGGATCCTCGAACAACTGCCAGAAGCCCTCCGGCAGGTCCCAGGGTTCGAGCGAGCCGAGCCGCAGGCGCTTGATGCCGGTGTCGGCGAGCACTGCGGCGATCAGCTCGCCGAGGTCGCTGCCCCGGTCATGACCGTAGCCGCCGAGGTGAACGCCGGTGAGCGCGACCTCGCGCACCCCCTGGCGCACCAGGCGCTCGATCGCGCTCACCACCTGGGTGATCGGACGGCTGCGCTCCTCGCCGCGGGCGCGGGTGGTGATGCAGAAGGTGCAGTGGTAGCGACAGCCATCCTGCACCTTGACGAAGGCGCGTTGGCGACCACGCGCGAACAGCGCCTCGGCACCGCCGGCAGTGGCGCTCTCGGGCATCAGTGCCAGCGCCAGGGTGGCGCCGGCGATCTCCACCAGCCGGTCCTTGTCGGTGTTGCTCACCACCAGGTCGACGCCGGACTCGCCGGCCAGTGCCTCGGCCTCGAGCGCGGCCAGACAACCGCTGACGATCAGCCGCGCGCGCGGGTTGTCGCGCTGGGCGCGACGCAGCAGTTTGCGCGACTTGCGCACCGCCTCCTGGGTGACGGCGCAGGTGTTGATCACCACCAGGTCGGCGCCCTGGTCGTCGCCGGCGAGCTGGATGCCGGCATGCTGGAACTGATCGGCCCATTCCTCGAGTTCGGCCTCGTTGAGACGGCAGCCGAGGCTGTGTAGGCGGACGGTGGGGGCGGGGGGGTTGGCTCGGGACATGGTCGATCGGGACTGCGATGGAGCTGGTATTCAGGGGGGCGGAGTATAGAGGCTCGCGGGTCGAGCTGCAGGAGCGGGGGCCAGGGGCGCTTTCGTCCTCGGCGACCGTGATGCGGTGTCGATGGGCCAAAGGCAGACGCACAAAAGACGGCTGATGGATCGAGCGGGGTGGTGTCGATGTGGATCGGGGCGATCCAGAAGGGAATATGGCGGAGAGGGTGGGATTCGAACCCACGGACCCGCAAGCGAGTCACTTGATTTCGAGTCAAGCCCGTTCGACCACTCCGGCACCTCTCCAAGTGCTGGCAGTCCGCGCAGGGCGCGTCAGCGAGTCGAGAATCCTAACGATGTCGAGACGGTTTGTCTACCCCCGTTTGCGTTTCGTGGCGAAGGAAGGTGCCACTGTGCGTGCTGTCACATTAGTCGCTTGATTGTTACACTGTGCGTGAAGATAATCCGCTACGCAAAGTGCGTTTTTCTCGGGAAGCGCGAGGATGTTCGAAGGCCGTTGGTGTTTGCCGCCGTGTGGTATTCGTGCAGGCTCGGGCTTTTCCACTGTCCATGAAGGGACGAAGCCATGAAGCCTTATCCGCTCGCACTCGCCATCTCGCTTGCCTTGTCCTCCACGGGGGTTGCTTTCGCCCAGGTCGATCGTGCCGCGCCTGGCGTCGGGGTTGAACTCCCGACTCCTGCTCAGCTCGAGCAGGCAAGTGCTGCAGGTGCCGAGGCGCTCGATCAGCTGCTCTCGCAGGTCCTGCAGGCCGGTCCCAGCGCCGGGCAGGCTCAGATCGTCGATCGCATCCTGCAGAATCTGGTACGCGCCAATCCCGCTCTCGCCGCGCGAGCTGCCGTGCGTATCGCCGCCCAAGCCAACACCCTGGCGGCAATCCAGCCCCTGGTTGCCTTGCAGTTGGCCCAGTCCGCCTCGCAGGCGCTGAGTGAGCCGCGGGTCTTGGCTGTGGCCGATCCTGCCGTGACCGGAAATGCCGTGGTGAGCCTGGCCTCGACCACCGCGCAGGCGAGCGCCGCCGCGGGTTCGGCGGGCGCCGCGATTGCCGAGCAGGTGATGGGGCAGATCGATGGACTGGCGGCTAATGATGCGTTGGTTGCCGCGACCCCGGATCTTGGCGATCAGGTGTTGCTGGCGCAGATCAATCCCGGCGACTTTGCGACGGCCGCGGGTGGCGATGAAGAGCCGTTGGCGCCGGTCGATGATTTCGTTACCGCGGCAGGTGGTGACGAGGACCCGCTCGATGCACTCGACGCGATCGGTGGCGACGTCGCCGACGAGTTGGCCGCAACCGACGACATCCTCGAGCAGGCCGAGACCCCGCTCGATACCGTCACGCCCGCAAGCCCCGCTACCTTGTAGCGGGCGTCGTATCGTGCCGCCCCGGCCACTGCCGGGGCGGTGTTCTTGCCCCGAAGTCGCCCCGGCTGGTGTAGCCGCTCTCGTCTCGATCTCAAAGGCTCCGCGAAGGATATGCCGATGATGTGGATGTGAATTGGGTGTCTCCCGGGATCGAGTTGTAACCCGATTGAATCGGCCAATATCGCGGAGAACCAAGGGATGAAGCGTTGGAGCCTTGTGGCGGGTATCGCCCCGCTGTGTCTGTCCCCGGTCGTGCTCGCGCAGGATGCGGCGTTGCGTACCAGCGTCGATTATCTGCAACCCGTCGCCGAGCGTCCGGTCGCGGTCGAGGAGGACGAACGCTTCGTCCGCCTCGGCGGCTGGAAGCTCACCCCCCAGGCCGAGCTGAGCGGTACCTTCGATTCCAACATCTATGCCACCGCGAAGGATGAGGAAGACGACTTCATCACCGTCCTCAAGCCCAAGGCACGGCTGCAGTCGGACTGGAACGTCCACGAGGTGATGCTCGAGGCCGGCGCTGATCTCGGCTGGTACCAGGACTTCTCCAGCGAGGACTACCAGGATTTCTACCTGGTCAATCGTAACCGGCTCGACATCGTCTATGGCACGCGGCTGCTGACCGATGTGCTCTATCGCGACGCCCATGTCGCGCGCTCCTCACCGGACAGCGATGGTCTCACCGCCGAGCCGCTGACCTATGAGCTGCTGCGCGGCATGATCGGTTTCGAGCGCGACCTCGGCATCCTCGGGTTGCGGGCCGACATCCAGGCCGAGGATATCAACTACGACGACAGCGACCGCGTCGGTGGCGGCACCATCGACAATAGCTACCGCGATCGCACCGTGGTCGATGGCGGCTTGCGGCTGTCCTACAGCCGCTTCGAGGGGGCCGAGGCCTATCTCTCGGCGCGACTGCGCGAGGTGAGCTACGAGGACTCCACCCTCGGCGGGCGCCCTGATCGTGACAGCTCCGGTTACGACATCGGGCTGGGGTTGCGCAAGAGCGTCAGCGACCTGTGGGTGTTCGATGCCTTCGTCGGCTATTCGCCGCGCCACTTCGCCGATCGCGCGCTCGATGACATCTCCGGCGGCGATGCCCTGGCCTTTTCTGTCAAGGCGCTGTGGAACCCGACGCCGATCACCTCGCTGATCGCCGACTTCCAGCGCAAGACCTTCGAGACCACGACGGTCGGCTCCTCGGCGCTGATCAGCACCGCCTTCAACCTGCGTCTCGAGCACAAGCTCACCGAGGCGCTGTTGCTGGACGCCAACCTGGGGTATTCCATCAACGATTACGCGGGCGTGTCGCGCGAGGACGACCTCTATCGCGCCAGCCTCGGTGTGGCCTATCACCTCACCCAGCTCGCCAGCGTTCGGGCCGAATACAGCTATCGCGAGCGTGACAGCACGGCGGCGCTCAACGACTACGACCGCCAGCTGCTGCAGCTGCAGCTACTGGTGAACTACTGAGGGCGCTGATGGCCGCCGGGTGAGGCGCCCGCCGGCCTCGTGGTCACCATCGGCGACCACTCGCCCTCGACAAGACGTTATCTGGAACGAACTATGCGCTTGGTCAATCTGTTTCTCGGGTTGCTGCTTTGTGTAGCGCTCGCAACCCCTGTGCTCGCCACCGATGCCGGGCAATACACCCTCGGCCCCGGTGACAAGATGCGGGTGACCGTCTTCGGTGAGCCCCATCTCTCCGGCAAGTTCCTCGTCAACGCCAATGGCACCATCGCCATGCCGTTGATCGAGCCGATCGCAGTCAACGGGCTGACCCTCAACCAGACCGAGGCGGAGATCCGCAAGGCGCTGTCGGCGGGCTTCATGGGTAACCCCAGGGTCAGTGTCGACATCCTCGAATATCGCCCCTTCTTCATCATCGGTGAGGTCATCGAGCCTGGCCGATACCCCTATGTCGCCGACATGACGGTGTTGCACGCGGTGGCGATCGCCGGTGGCTTCACCCCGCGCGCGGCGAAGAACAAGATCGTGATGCAGCGTGACGGCAAGGAAGACCTGCCGGTGAGCAACAGCACCCCGGTACAGCCGGGCGACATCATCACCGTCAAAGAACGCTTCTTCTGAGTGGTGCGCCGTGACTCGATGGAACCCTGTCCCCGCGGCTTGCCCGTGTCGTACTGCCGTGCCGGGAGCCCGTGCTAGATGACCACGCAGACCCCAGCACAGCCCCCGATGCAGCCCCAGGCCATGCAACCGATGCCCCCGTTTGCGGGGCAGGTGGCGCCCGACAACGACGCCGACCTGATCGATCTGCGCGAGCTGTTCCGCACCCTGTGGCGGCGGCGCGGTGTCATCATCGGCACCGTGTTGCTGTTCACCACCCTGGCGGTGATCTTCGCGCTGCAGCTCACCCCGCGCTACACCGCCTCGGCGCTGCTGACGCTGCAGACCCGCCAGGAGGCGGTGGTCGACATCCAAGCGGTGATGTCCGGGCTGTCGACCGATGCCAGCGTCATTCGTACCGAACTCGACGTGATCTCCTCGCGGCGGCTGATCGGCAAGTTGGTCGATCAGCTACAGCTGACCAAAGACCCTGAGTTCAATGCCGAGCTGCGTGAGCCCAGCGTGTTGGCGCGTTTGCTCGACCCGCGAACCTATCTCTCCGCCGACTGGCTGGCGGCGTTAGGGTTGGGCGGTGACGCGACCGAGGCCCTCAGCGCGGACGAACGCGCCCAGCGCGAGCGTGCCGCAGTCATCAGCGCCGTCACCGAGACGCTGTCGGCAACCAACCCCAAGCTCTCCTATACGATCAAGATCGCCTTCGAGTCCGAGGATCCTAAGAAGGCCGCACGCCTTGCCAACACCCTCGCCGAGCTGTATCTCACCGACCAGCTCGAGGCCAAATTCGAGGCCACCCAGCGCGCCACCGACTGGCTCAGCACCCGCATCCGCGATCTGCGTGCCAAGGTGCTCGCCGCCGAGACTGCGGTGCAGGAATATCGCGAGCGCCACAAGATCGTCCAGGGCAGCCAGGGCACGGTCACCGAACAACAGCTCGCCGAGCTCAATGTCCAGCTGATCACCGCCCAGACCGATCTGGCCCAGGCCGAGGCGCGCTATCACCAAGTGCAGGAGCAGGTGGCCCAACAGGGCAATGCCGCCGCGCTCGGTGACGTGCTGCGTGCCCCGCTGGTGCAAAGCCTCAGCGAGCAAGAGGCCGAGGTCCGGCGCAAGCTCGCTGAGATCACCAAGCGCTACGGGCCACGCCACCCCGACACCATCGCCGTCAAGTCGGAGCTGGCCGACATCCGTGGCAAGCTCGCCGAGGAGGTCGACAAGATCGTCGCCAGCCTCGCCAACGATATGCAGGTCGCTCAGGCGCGGGTCGACACCCTCTCGGCCAGTCTGAAGCGCCTCGCTCGCGAGAGCAGTGCGCTGGAGAAGAGCCGGGTCGAGCTGCGCGAACTCGAGCGCGATGCCGAGTCGAGCCGGGTGCTGCTCGAGACCTTTCTATCGCGCTTCAAGGAGACCTCCAACCAAGAGGACCTGCAGCAGGCCGACGCGCGCATCATCTCCGAGGCGCAGGTGCCGGTGGTGCCCTCGTTCCCCAACAAGAAGCTGATCGTCGCCGTCGCCCTGGTGCTGTCGCTGATGATCGGGCTGGGGCTGGCCTTCCTGCTCGAGGCGCTCGACAACGGTTTTCGCGCGCTCGTCCATCTCGAACGCGAGACCCGGCTCAAGGGGCTCGGCATGGTGCCGAAGATCACCGCCGCGCGGCTCAAGTCCAGCGTGCCGGTGCGCTATGCGCTGGACAAGCCCACCTCAGCCTTCGCCGAGGCGCTGCGCGCGGTGCATACCTCGCTGATGTTCGGTCACCCCGGGGAGCGCAAACCGAAGATCCTGCTGGCCACCTCGGCGCTGCCCGGGGAAGGCAAAACCACCTTCTGCGCCAGCCTGGGCCTGCTGCTGGCGCGTGCCGGCAATACCCGGGTGCTCTATGTCGAGGCCGACCTGCGTCGCCCCAACTTGGCCAAGGCCATGCCTGGTCTGGATGAGGACCGACCTTGCATCACCGACTACCTCACCGGTCGGGTCGCGCGCTGGCAGGACTGTGTGATCCATGACACCGATACCGGGTTGGCCTTGATGGCCGCCGGGACCAAGGTGCGCGATCCGCAGACGCTACTGCAGTCCGAGCGCATGCGCGATCTGGTTCGGGAGGCCGGGGCCGACTATGACCTGGTGATCATCGACACCCCGCCGCTGCTGGCCGTATCCGATGCCGTGATCCTCACCCATTACGTCGATACCACGCTGTTCATCGTGCGCTGGGAGAGCACCGCGCGTGATGCGGTGAAGAGCGCGCTCGATCTGCTGCGCAAGGCCGGTGCGCCGATCGGTGGTGCCGTATTGAGCCAGGTCGACGCCAAGCGTCATGCCTATTATGGCTATGGTGATCGCGCCTCTTATTACGGACGCTATGGCGACTATTACACCAACTGAGCGGGGCCTTGGGCTTGGAGCCATTGGCGTGCCGGGCCTCGCTGTCATCGTCGCCGCATTGGGACTGATCGGGATCTCTGGCGTGGGACTGTTGGACTCGCTGCAGCGCATCCCGGCCGATCGCTATTTCGAGATCCATAGCGCCCGGCTCGATCAACCCGATGCCGCGGCGATTCGTGCCGCGGCCATCACGCGTTATCAACAGATCCCCGATACGGTGCTGGGCGCGGAGGAGGCCCGCCGTCTTGGGGCGTTGCTGATCATGGCCGCCAAGCGCGACCTGCCCACGCAGCAGCCGGCCACCGAGACAGGCGCCGAGGCCATCGCCGCGCTCTCCACCAGCCTGCGTCAACAACCGGCCAACCCGCTCACCTGGGCCTATCTGGCCGAGGCCGAGCTGCGCTTCAATCACGACCGAGCGGCCGCCCTACGCGCCTTGGAACAGTCCTACCGGGTCGGCCCTTTTGCCGCCGAGCTATTAGTCTATCGCCTGGGCTTGGCACTGCAGTGTCGGCGCGAGTGGACCCCGAACCTGGTCGGTCATCTGCGTGAGGAGATCGCCGCGCTCTTCCCCGAACCGCGCCGCTGGCGCAGATACCGCCGCCAGTTCATCCACCTCGCCCACACCGCGCCTAACCTCGACGCCATCACCCGTGTCCTGCTCCGCCCGCACCCCACGGCCCTCGCTCAATACCAAAAAGACTACGACCGTGGCCGCTGAAATGCCCCATGGGGCACCTCGCTGTCGCACCTCTTCTGACTCTGGAACTTCAAAAACACGAGCCGACGTGGGCGCTATTGATAAATGAATAGAAGGTAAGCGGGATTCTAGCGTCCAGACCTTGTGTCAAAGCGCAGATAAAAAATTAAATCTCACGTTTTTCTTTGAATATTAAAGGTAAACGTTTAAGTAATCCTCTTTCCCTAAAAATCATTTCCTTATACACAAAACAAAAAAACAACAGCTTACGTGAGCCATTTCGAAGTCTAGATAGACAAAGGTGTAGAGCGAAAAGTCAAAGGCTTACGCTCGAGGCTCGCTCCCCAAAATGAATGCTGAGGAGATATGTAAGGAAATTCCCTAGCAATCCCCCCCCCCTTTGAAAAAGGGGGGCAGGGGGGGATTAAAACCATTTCCTTATACACAAGACAAAAAACAATAACTTACGTGAGCCATTTCAAAGTCTAGATGGACGAAAGTGTAGAGATATAAACCAAAGGCTTACGCTCTAGGTTCGCTCCTCAAAACGAACGCTGAGGAGATATGTATAAGGAAATCCCCTAAAAAACCCCCCCTTTGAAAAAGGGGGGCAAGGGGGGATTAAAAACCCCAGCTAACAACCCAAAAAAGCAATCCACACAAGGATTAACACCCTAGCCCCAACAGGAGGTTGAAGCGCAATGGAGACGATTGTCGATACACGACAATCAGGGATCAATCAGCAGGCACAGGTCTCATTGGCCTCGCTCTCGCGTCTGCACTATCTGCTCTACGCTGCAGATATCTTGGCCCTGCTACTGACCGGGCTCATGGTCTTCGCGTTACTCGACCTGAGTTGGACGCCAGAAAGCGTCCTGAGCTATGGCATGGCCGCCACCCTCGCCGCGCTCATCTACAGCTTCTTCGCGTTTCAGAACGGTCTCTATGACTGGAAACGACTGCGCGCCAATATCCAACGCCCGACCGTTGCCTTCCAGGCGCAGATCGTCTCCTTCGGTATGCTCCTGCTGATCGGCTTCACCTTCAAGATCACCCACGACTTCTCGCGCCTCTGGGCGGGCTTCTGGATGGCTGGATTCTCCGTCCACCTGCTCTCCAGCAGGCTTATCCTCAACGCCTATCTCGCGGCCCCGCCTCAGAGCAAGCGTGCGGTCCGGCGGGCGGTGATCGTCGGCGCGGGGGAGAACGGTCGTGCGGTGCTCGAACATATCCGTAAGTTCGATCGCCAAGGGATTCAGGTCGTCGGCTTCATCGACGACCGCGCCAGTGATCGACTGCCTGATGTGCTGGGTGCGCCGCTCCTGGGCCCAACCAGCAAGATCGAGGATCTGGTTCGCCGCGAGGTCGCCGACCTGGTGATCATCGCCCTGCCGTGGACCGCCTACGATCGCATCAAGTCCGTTGCCCATCGCCTGGCCACCTGGTCGATCGATATCTATCTCGCCACCGGGCGTCTAGGGCTCGACTATGCCGATCGCCCGGTCTTCCGGGTCGGTGGCATGCATGTCCTCAGCCTGCACGACCGTCCGATCAGCGATTGGAGCGCCATCATCAAGCGTATCGAAGACCTGCTCATCGCCGTCCCGGCGTTGATCCTGGTCTCGCCGATCATGCTGCTGACCGCGATAGCCATTAAACTCGAGTCGAAAGGGCCGGTGCTCTTCGCCCAGAAGCGCTATGGATTCAACAACAATCTGATCCGGGTCTATAAGTTCCGGTCGATGTATACCGACATGACGGATCATCGCTGCGATCGTCAGACGACCAAGAACGACCCACGGATCACTCGGGTTGGTCGTCTCATCCGCAAGACCAGCATCGATGAGCTACCACAGCTGTTCAATGTGCTGCTGGGGAATATGTCGATCGTCGGCCCGAGGCCGCATGCCACTGGCACGAAATCAGAAGGAAAATTGCTGGAGGATGTCGTTCAGGAATATGCCAGACGCCACAAGGTCAAGCCGGGGATTACAGGTTGGGCGCAATGCAATGGCTGGCGGGGAGAGACCGATACCAGGGAGAAGGCGGAAAGGCGTGTCGAGCACGACCTTTACTACATCGAGAACTGGAGCGTCTTTCTCGATCTGCTGGTGGTGCTGAAAACCGCCTGGATGTTCCTGGGAAAGAATGAAAATGCTTACTGATCGAGACGTACCCTATCGTCGTGTGCTTGCCTGGAGTCTCCGTGCGCTGTTCCTGGTGATCTTTGCTGTTTGTTGCTATTTCATACTTCGCCAAACACCCACGCAAAACATCTTCGAAAATAGTGATAAATATTTTCATGGCGCTGCATTCTTTGGGATGGTAATCCTGGCCTATGTGGCAGCCATGAACAACAGAAAGCTGTTTTTGTCTTTTTTGACGGCAATATTCCTACTTGCCGCGTTTTCTGAGCTTTTGCAGACGAGTAGCCTGTTGCCGATGCGGACAGGGAGTAGCGGGGATTTGTTGTCTGATATTTTTGGCTTCTTTGCGGGGTTGTTTATTGTGGGTTTTTTGTCTTTTTGCTTGTTTAATAAAGTCAATCGTTGATTTTTGTGTGTTTCCCGCTGCACTGAATGTGTCGCTTCGTCTGAAGATGGATATTCGGCTCGAATGTGGAGTGGGATTTTACGAATTGATCCAGCCCCAGATGCCCAGTGAAAAGCCAGGAAAGAGATCGATGCCGATGGCGGATTTGGCGATATAAAGCGCCAGGAGTCCGATCAAGGTGCAGAGGCTGAGGAAAATGAAAATGAAGATGGCTTGCAGCCAGAGCCCAATCTGAAGCTCTCCGCGACTGAGGGTGCGGCGGTTGCGACCGACAAGAAAGACGATGTAGTAGCGGTAGCGCCAGAGACGCAGGGTGCCGCGCCAATCGATAGCGTGTCGGCCCCAGCTTCGTGCCGCCAGAGCTAGTTTGAGGGCGGATAGCTGTTCTTCGGTGAAGCTGTCGCGGACGGGCTGCGGAAGGCGTTCCATGAGACCCTGCAGGGCAGGATCTTGGCGCAAGGCTTGAAGGGTTTGGGTTTCGTGCTCAGCTGTGATCTTGATTGAGTCCATGGGCAGCTTCGATGAGGCGGGGTCGCCGGGCGGGTTGTCTGTGGGTCAGGCGATGAGCTTGATGGTCGTGGTCACGCCAGCGGCCGGCACGAGGCCGTGCCAGGCGATGCGCGGCGCCGGCACCTTTTCGCCAAAGGCGGGCGAGACCCAGCCGCCGCCCGCGCCCAATGCGCCGCCTGAGGCGATCCGTAGCTCTCCTGTTGGGTCGAAGCGCATCGCGACGCGGTCGCGTCCGTTGCGTCGGATGATGAGTTGGTGGTCGTCGCGCCTGACTTCGCAGGCTGGATCGAGTTGCCACACGACCTCGGCGGGCTGCTGGCCGGATCCGTCGAGCTGATCGTGGATGGAGAAGCCTTGCTCGGTCGCGAATAGCGTTCGGCGGTGGATACAGCCAAAGATCGGGCGATAGCCGTCGTGACTGGCCGTGACCGACCAATTGTCGCCCTCGCGCACGTCTTCGAGGGTTACACGGGCCTTGTGTGACCAGTTGAAGGGGCC
This sequence comes from Marichromatium bheemlicum, assembly GCF_012276755.1. Lineage (GTDB taxonomy): Bacteria > Pseudomonadota > Gammaproteobacteria > Chromatiales > Chromatiaceae > Marichromatium > Marichromatium bheemlicum. The sequence goes on from NZ_JAAXKX010000031.1 coordinate 11,613, forward strand.
TGCGATCCGGCTCTGATCGACGGCTGCGAGCGTAAGGGTATTGTGTGCCCGCGTTCCCCGGAACCAGTCGCGCCAGGCACCGCCTGAGTGATACAGATAGGTGCCTGGATCGACGAACAGTGGTTCGCCGTCGAGTGTAGCGACTACGGCCAGGGCGTCGGCATGGCCATGGGCGGCAATCGACAGATATCCCAAGGGGCCGTGATCGAAAACCAGTTGCAGCGCTTGCTTGCCGTGCTGTTCATGAATCACTGTGTAACCGCCAGTATGAAAAGTCTTGATTCCCTGGCGCTTAGGCGTGGAGTCGGCGAAGCGACGACAGACGCTGACCGGGTAGGACGGATCCATCGGGCCGAGGCACAGCACCCGCCCTTCGTCATCGTCGCCGATAGCCGGAACGCGACCGGCGGGATCGGTCAACCAGCCGGTGAAGTCGGCGAAGGCGACGAGCCGCTCGCGAATCGTCTCGGGGAGCGGTCGGCCGGCAGCCTCGGCGGTTTGAGCGCACAGCCATAGAAATTCTGCACTGAAGGCACCATAGGTCGGCGACTGCTCGGCCGGGACGCCATCCGGATAAAACTGCTTATTGGCCTCTTCAGTGAGGATGCGCCTGCTCTTGGTTTCCAAGCGTGCAGCGAGTGGTAGGTCGGGCATCGCCAGGGCTGTCAGGAATTCGCCCGCCGTCTCTGCGATCAAATGGTTGTTGGCCGATGAGTAGCGGGAAGGGTAGCGGTCCATCCAGACGGCTTGGGCGTGCAGTATGGCGCGGATCCGGGCGATAGTCGTTGGCGAGAGCCGGTCGCCGCACAGGGTCGTCACCACCAGCAGGCTGATGGCACGCAAGCCGAGTTCGATCCCGGAATTCCAACCGAGGCCGCGAAAGGGGGGATTGACCGTCGTCCAGCTTTGAATCGCGGACTCGATGGCTGCTAGAGCTGCGGGATCTCCGGTGTTGCATACCTGGAGTGCCAAGGGTTGCAGGAATTGCAACCGGTTGATCTCCCAAACATATTTGATGTCGCCCAGGCGGCGTTCGTGGCGATAGGGAATATCGAAACAGTAAACGTCTTGGCCCGGCCAGAAGTCGCCGGTCACGGGGTCCAGACGCCATAGCTCGGGCGGGAACAGTGTCTTGGGTGGGCGTGGGGGCCAAGTGACGCCGAGTGCGGCAAACTCGCCAGCTAGCAGGCGTTTGGTTTCGCAGCCTAGCCAAGCGCTATCACCCTGTGTTTCAAGGTGTTCACTCAGGCCCGGCAAGGTGGGGACTGGGCCAGGACATTGATAACGGTCCCAGCCTTCAAGATTGCCACGTGCCAGGGATTTCTTCGCCTTTTCGCGGACCCGGTGGGCGATCTCGGCGAGGCTCATGGAGCGCAGGCGGTTAAGGACCCAAAAAAGATTCATGATGCTATGGTCCGAACGACCAACGGTGCTTTACCTCTCTTTGTGCGATAGAGGCGATCAACACAAACGACTTCGATTTTCATGCTCTCAGGAATTTTTTGACGTGCCTGATGAAGGATCAATTTCTCTGTTTCTTGTGAATAGCCAGGCATGGGTAGCACATGAATTTGAATCGTATCTAAGGCTGTCTGGTGTAGTTGCATCTGCACCACATCTGGAATATCGCGTACGATAGAACCAAGACCTTTTAGGCGCCCACCTTCCGGTGATATCAGATAGTCGGATTGACGCCCGGAAACCCCGAAGAAAGGGCGAATGCCAAGACAGATTTCTGATATTTCGCTTTCTGTCAGGCCTTTGGGAGCTCTTGCATAATCGCCTGTGCGATAACGCACTAGCGGCTGTGCTTCGTTCCAATAGGGGGTTCCGACAATTTCGTAAAAGTCGAATTCTGGATCGTCGTATGAAAACACTAATTCGACATGGCCATAGGCTGGTAAGAAGTAGTGTTCACCAACCCTTGTCGAATAGGAGGCGCAGACCCGCTCGGCCTGGCCATAATAATCAATGATAGGTACGCATAACATAGAGCGCGCCTGCTCGTTCATCTCGGGTGTTAGCACTTCAGACGAGGAAAATACTAACTTGAGCGTCGGCAGTTCAAAACGGCCTTCAGGAGCGAGGCGACATAGCATTTTTAGGGATGTAGGGTAAACCCAGAGTAATTCAGGCTGAAATTGACGCAGCGCCTCAATATAGAAAGATATTGTGCTGGCATTGAGATGATTTGAAGATAATGAAAGTTGCTTTCCTCCATGCCTTTTAATCCAGAAAGGGGGCGTTAAGTCTGATGGGTCTTTAACCGTTTCGCCACGTAAAATAGCAATCCGCGATTTTTTCCAGGAAACGCCGTTCAATGCTGCTAAATGATCGAAAACAGCTTGCTCGAAAACAACAGACCTCCATGAGCGAACGCACTTAAGCGGGATGCCAGTTGTTCCTCCCGTAGTCGCCTTGCTTAGTGGTAGAAAACTACGGCGTCTGAATAGGTTGTGTGCATCACGAAGGGTTTCTTTTTCTAAGTAAGGCCAAAGATAATCATTTTCTTGAATGTTTCGTGTGTGTGCATAAGGCGTTTGTATGGCAGTCTTATGTGCTGTTTCTAACAGGCGGTCCGTTATTAGCTTGCGCTCATTGAATGATGCATGATCTATTTTCTGCAGCAATGCGCGAAAATATCCATAAAAACCAGGGGTGCGTCGGATTAGATCACCGACTGCAATATTTTTTAGCCATGATCTTACGGTCATGAGGCAGATTGATTCCAGATTTTTAAAAGTTTTTGTGCATATACATCGATATCGAGATGCTGGCGATGAAAATCGGCAGCTGCTGCTCCCAACTGTTGACGTAATGCGGGATTGTTAATTAGTTGATGAAGTGCGGTAGAGAGTGCCAAAACATCCCCTGGCGGGACCAATAGCCCGTTTTCACCATCAGTCAGAATATCCTCGATCGCGCCGACAGGCGTGGCTACCACGGCCAAGCCCGCCGCCATTCCTTCAATTACCGACATCGGAAGATTCTCATCAAAGGATGGCAGCGTCAGGATAGCAGCCTTGTCCATCAGTGCTGTCACACCAGCGGAATCGATCCAGCCCGGAAGCTCGACGCGATCAGTCAACCCCAGTTCGCTGATGCGAGCGCGCGCGGTCTTCAAATCGCCGTCCCCGGCGATCACCGCCGTCCAGTTCGGCAATGACTTCAACTGTCCCAGGGCTTCGATCAATTGAGGAACCCCTTTGCCTGCGCTGACCCGGCCGAGAAAGAGGATCATGGGTGCTTGCGTTGAATTGCACTGCACGCGGGGTGATCGGCGCGTCGCATTCGGAAGGATGATAACCCGGTCTTGGGTTTCTGGTACGGATTGAATCACAAAGTTCTTCCATACTTCACCCAGGACTATAATTCTTTTTGCGTTCGCAAACAGTGAATGGATCTCGCGCTGAATTAATCGATTCTGCTTGCGCCAAAAATCTCTATACAAACCACCATGCAAATTAATGACATAGGGCAGCCCAGTCAACGACGCTATCTTGGCAACGATCAGTTTTCGCCAAGTGCTGCCGTAGCTTGCGAGATTGATGTGAACAAGATCCAGGCGCCCCGTGAGACGTAGAGACAGCATCCTTGCAATAAACCTGAGTAGATAAAAAGGAGAGAGTAAGATCGACCCTGGTCCGCGCGTTGTTCCAAAGGTTACTGATAGGTTGAGTGGCGGATCTTGCGCTAGCGCTGCACGCAATTCATCCATGATGCGGTCGATGCCGCCTTTGCCGTTCTTGCCAAGCGGAGTGGCGATTAAGATATGCAGGGGTTTGGTCACTGTCGAATGCTCATTTAGAGATGATTAGGTGAATATCTGTTACGTCCCGTGTGATCATATTCCCCGTCGAAGCGATCCTTTGTTCCGAGCCCGCGAGGTGTTGGAGCTTTTGATTCACGAAGCCACCGCGCGCGCAATAGTCCACAGCTCGGCACAAGAATGCCCGCACCACCCCAGCGATTCGTCGTGAGCTGCAGGCCTCGACGTTGCCGACCAAGGTCTTGGCCGCGCAGTACAACCTCTCGCCCCTGACGGTGCGCAAGTGGCGTCGGCGTGATGGCGTCGAGGACGCCTCGCACCGCCCGCATCGACTCTCCACGACGCTCTCGCCGGCGCAGGAAGTCCTTGTGGTGGCGCTGCGTGAGGCGCTGTTGCTGCCGCTCGATGACCTGTTGGTGGTGACCCGTGAGTTCATCCACCCCAAGGCCTCGCGCTCGGCGCTCGATCGCTGCTTGCGCCGCCACGGCGTCTCCAACCTCAAGACCCTGATCCCGCAGGAGGCCGACGCCACGAAGCGCCCGGTCAAGACCTTCAAGGACTATGAACCGGGGTTCGTCCATGTCGACGTCAAGTATCTGCCCCAGATGCCTGATGAGGACCGGCGCCGCTATCTCTTCGCCGCCATCGACCGCGCTACCCGCTGGGTCTATGTCGAGATCCTCGACGACAAGTCAGCAGCCTCGGCCAGTGGCTTTATCGAGCGCTTGATCGCCAAGGCCCCGTTCGCCCTCTCAAGGATTGGGCACAGAAACGACCAGAGCTATTCAATGAGCGGGTATAAAATATCAGGGGGCTCGAGAGTTAGTTAGATGAAATTGTTTGATGTTGGGAATGGGGTTTTTCCGATATAGGGCTATCTGTTGAGATACGATTAATGCTAAAACGAATACATATGATGCTGTTGGTCTTGAGATGATGCCATTGCTTAAGACGGCGCTAACAGTGACATATAGCCATATTGCGTTCCATGAGTGTGACCGCGTGACGGATAGGTAAAGATAAATAAGCATGGCTGCTACTAGTGTAAGCCCCGCTAATCCTTGTTCATATAGTATTCGAATAATGTCGTTATGGCTGTCTTTTTCTTCCCACCACCAAACAGAACTGAAAGTGACATTGCTTCCTAAGCCTGTGCCAAATAGTAGCTCGATTGTTGGTCTTTCAGAGATTGTTGATAATCTTGAAAGCCACTCTGTAGTTCTTCCAGAAGAAAATTTTTCTATTTCTGAAAAAGAACTAAACTGCAGTAAATAAAATAAGATAAGAGTGAAAATGGCCGTAAGCCCGAGTATTTGTGTAGGTCTGTATTTTTTTTGAAATAAAACCAGAAATAGATAAGTTGCGGAAACGAGCAGGCCCATTGTTGCGGTTCTTACTCCCCAGCCAATTGCGATCATGTAAACAAAAAAAGCAATTAAAATCGTTAATGTGCTTTTATACCAAGGTTTCTTCATGATCATAACAGCAATCGCTGTTGATGATAATGCGACATAAGCTGATGTGTGTGTTCCGCTGAAATACGCTGGTGACCACTCTTTTCCGTTTCTAAAAGAAGGTTCAACTAAAAAAAAGCCAGCAATTATTAAAAATGAAATAAAGAAAAGTAGCGCAGGAATTCCATTAATAATATTTTGGCATTTCTTTTGATTTAAAAGAAATGCAGCGAGTATTGTCATCGGCCCCAAAAGCTTTGCATTTATAAATAAAGCCTCAGCTATGCTGCGTTCGTTGATGAATTGGGAAATTAGTCCAGTAATTAGAATTGATATTATGTAGGTAATAAAAAGCCATTTGCGTTTGGTCGGTGGAGAGAGAGATAGCCCTAAAATCGCAAGAAAAAAAATTGCAGCATCTATAGTTTTGGGGAAAATTGCAAATTCCGATGCTATCTCGAATTCGTTTTCTGAAAGAAGCGCGGAAGATGCTAATTTCATTCCAACCAATAGAATAAAGCTCAGCGTGTACAAGGGTAAAAATTTAATTTTCCATTGACTGGCGATTCTTTCTTTTTTGTTTATCATTGATGTTTTAATGGAAGCGAAATTTCTTGAAAAAGATGAGTGAAATCATTCCGCCGTCGCGTGCTAAAGCCCCAATTACCATTGCCCAGGCAATCCCCGTCACGCCTTGGTGCGGGACAAACGCCAGGGCGCCCAGACAGATGATGACCAATTGTGCCAAGGAAAACCAACGGACGATCCCTGCCGCATCGGACATTAGGAGCAGCGTGCTAGAGAGACCAAAGGCAGCATTGATGCTGGAGGCGAGGGCGACAAGTAGCATGGGTGTGTAGGCATCCGCATAAGCCGTTGGTAAAAGTACGCTGACTGCTGTGGATGCGCCGACGCCAAGAATCGCAAGCCAACACAAGGCGGGTAAGGTTGCTAGTAGTGCGCTAAAACGTAGCGATTTTGTCAGTCCAGCGGTGTCTTGCTGATAGTTCAGTCGAGCGAATTGTGGTGAAAAAGTTGCGCCAACACTAGTCGTTGTTATAGACGCTAGATTGCCGAAGCGGGTAGCGATTTCAAGCACAGCGGCGGCGGCTGGACCGGCTAGCATCCCCGCTAAGAAGATGGGGGCGCGAACCGATAGGGCGGTAATCAGCAATGCTTGAAAGATGGAAAAGCCTTCAACAGCCAGGCGTCTGATGTCGACCAAATGAGGTTTGCGGGACCAATCCACGCCGATCCGTAGGCGAATTATTAGGTAAAGCGTAGTTACGATCCAGCCTGAGATACAGAGAGAGACTAAAATTGTAGTAAGCTCGATCGCGTCACCGAATGCAAGTAGAGCTATCAAGCTACCAAACAGAAAATGGACACCTAGTGCCTCCGGTGCCTGAGCGGCGAGGTTCTGGCCAAAGCCTCTGATCTGCGAAATGAAAATACCCATTAAGGAAAAGGCTGGGATGGCTAGGCAAATGGCTATAATTTCAATTGAGCTGAATGATGTGTGCCAGGACAGTATGGTTGCTGTAATAAAGGCAGCGCCGACGCCAACGAAACAGGTTAGTGCGAAGGATGTATTTGAGATACTCTGCGTTGCGCAATTTGCACTCCTCTCGCTTGAAATGCGTCGCATGGCAATTTTGTCAGACCCCATTGGGCCAAGAAAACGCATGAGGCTCAAACAGACATAAATCATTGCAAAAATCCCCATGTCCTCAATAGGCAGGACACGGGCGAGATAAATAGTGACAATGGCCTGGAAAATAATTCCAAGCGCACGAATACCTGTGAGAAGAAAAGATGAAAAAACAAGGTTTTTCATGCGGCAAAGTTCGCTATTTAAATCAAGGCGTTTGTATTGGTGGTAACTAAAATTTGGTATTACCCTGGTCGATAGGTTTTTGAATGGTTAGATGTTTTTGTATCACCCGCAATGAGTTACGCGCACATCGTGGCGTTGTAATAATGAATGAAGTTCCAGGCTGCGCCCAGATGGTTTTCCTGGGTCTTCGAGAACGCGAGCGAATTTCTCACCAAGCGGGAGATACGTTGCCAGAGTGTGCCGTTGAACCGTTCGATGTGGGGTAGTGCCCCGGCCGATAGGTTTGGATAAAATCAAAATCTCTTGCTTTAAGGGTGAAGAAGATGTATCTGACATGTCCGCAGTGTCACTCCAACCATGTGACCAAAAATGGATTCAACCGGCTGAAAAAGCAGTTGTACAAGTGTCAAGATTGCGGTCGCCAGTTCGTTCTCCATCCTGCCAAGGGGCCGGTTTCTCAGGAAACCCGCGAACTGATCGATCGGTTGCTGCTGGAAAAAATCTCCCTGGCCGGAATTGCCCGTGCGGTGAAGGTCTCCGAGGCTTGGCTGCAGAACTACGTGAACGAGAAGTACAAGAAGGTTCCTCGTCAGGTCGCGCTAAAAAAAACACCACACCCTACGGAGTAATCCTGGAGTGCGACGAACTGTGGTCCTTTGTCGGAAAACGCCTGAACAAACAATGGATCTGGCTCGCCATGGATCGCCTGACCCGGCGCATCGTCGGGGTCCATGTCGGCGATCGTACGGAGCGCTCCGCACAGGCTCTGTGGGATTCCATCCCAGCGCAATATCAGACTTCCGCTCCCGTCTACACAGATTTCTGGAGCGCCTATGCGCGGATCATCCCGGCACACCGACATTATCCCAGTGCGAAGTCACAAGGGGAAACCAACCACATCGAACGGTTTAACGGTACACTCCGGCAGCGTATCTCCCGCTTGGTGAGAAAGTCGCTCGCGTTCTCGAAGAACCAGGAAAACTATCTGGGTGCACTCTGGAACTTCATTCATCACTACAACGCCACAATGTGCGCGTAATTCATTGCGAGTGAGCCAAGCACATAGAACGATTCAAAAACCTATCGGTTAGGGCACTACCCGATGTGGTTGGTTTCCCGGTACTACCGATTCTGGAATAGACCATCACCCGCTACGTCCTGGTCTACAACCAGCACATTTCCCAGAAAGAGCTCGGGAACATCGCCCCGATTCAAGCGCTCAAGGAATGGGCGCAGAAACGGCCAGAGCTGTTAAATAAGCGGGTTTACGATCTCAGAGGACTTGACACTTACATCTTTAGGTGCCTCAGGTATTGCTGTTAGTAATCAGTTACTAAAAGCATGCTCGTAAGCCGCTATCAATTTCGGTGCCTCATACGACCAAGCTAGCTCATTCTCCACCCGTCGACGCCCAACCTCACCCATGCGTGCGCGCTGCTCATCATTAGCAAGTAGTTCTGCAATCTTCTCAGCAAAATATATTGCGTCGTTTGGTTTTGCATACAGCGAGGATTCGCCTGCAGAGAATCGCCCCTCAGTCACCTCGAACTGAACGATCGGCTTGCCAAGCGCCATATATTCGAGGATCTTGTTCATCGTCGATTTGTCATTCATCGGATTGACTCGATCCGGATTGACGCAGACGTCCGATGTTGATAACGCTGAAAACAGCGTTTTATCCGGCGCTCGACCGGTAAAGGTCACAAAATCCGCAATGTTTAAATCCTGCGCTAATTGCTCCATATCTGTGAGGCTTGGCCCGCCCCCAACCAGAATGAATTGAATATCGTCGCGCTGACGTTCATGGACCAGATAGCGCACGGATTCGAGTAGCAGGTCGATCCCCTCCTGGGCTCCCATGACCCCGACATAGCCCACCAAAAACTGCCGCCCTCGCTTCAGCGTTGGATCTGGCGGAACAGCCTTGACGCGCGAGAGGTCCGGGCCGGAGCGCACGACGAAGACATCCTCTGGACGTTTGCCGCCTCGGTCTATGGCAATGGCTTTGTAACTCTCATTGGTCGAAATGACCGTGCGAGCGCTTTTGAAGGTCAGCCACTCGAACAGACGCAGCAATCGCCAAAATCCATCGCGGCGGTTGAACTTCGCCTCATATAGCTCGGGATTGATGTCGTGATGATCGAATAGATAGCGCTTGCCAAGCAGCTTAAACGGCCAGGCAACGAGAAAAATCAGATCGGGCGGATTGCAGCCATGAATCGTGTCGAACCCATGGCGAAAAAAAATCTTCCAAGCCAGCCAGGTTTCCCAAAACAGTGCCGCACCGTACTCCAGCAAATACCCCATGGCACTATTGCCATCAGGTGGCAGTGGATGGCGATAGATATGGACGCCTTCGAGCACTTCGTAACGCGCCTCGAATCCCTTTCCGACCGGACAAATGACACACACTTGTGCGCCAGCTTCGCGCAGTGTCCGCGCTTCTTGCCACACCCGCCGATCGAAGGGAACCGGCAGGTTCTCGACGATGATAAGTACTTTGCGACCCGTGAGCTGATCGGCCCAGTTGGGTCGATCTTGTGTCTCGGTACCGCTCATGCCAGCGCTCCCAGGTCGATCACATCTTGGTCGTCTGGAAGAGTGAGCTGACGCACCGTGGCATTGGCTGCAATGACCCGGTCATATCGCTTGGTCTTGACGGTTTCGCGCGAGACCAGCAGCCGCGACAGTGTTGGTAGTTGCGTGTAGGTATAACCGAGGTTGGCGCCGACCAGCTTGGTCGCATCGATAGCGGGGTCGAAGATGTCGAGCGCATAGCCCTCACGCAACAGTGCGCGCGCCAGATCGACGTTGGGGCTCTCGCGTAGATCATCGGTGCGCGCTTTGAAGGCGAGACCCGCTAGCAGAATCGAGGCACCGGGTTGCAGCCCCTGGGTCGCAAGCTGGAAGAGACGATATTTGTGCGCTTCGTTGGAGCGTAGCAAGGCATCGACCACCGGGGTTCCTGCTCCACAGTCGGCGGCGATGGATTGCAGCGCACGCACGTCCTTGGGTAGACAAGAACCGCCGAAGGCGCCGCCGGGCCGGGTGTAATAGGGCGAGATATTGAGTTTGGTGTCGGAGACGAAGATCTCGTGCACCTGGGTCGCACTCAGGCCGAGTTGCAGACACACCCGACCAATCTCGTTGGCATAAGAAACCTTGACCGCGTGCCAGGTGTTGTCGACGAACTTGGTTAGCTCGGCTTCGCCGAAGCGCACATGGAAGGTCGGCGCGTCGATGTCGCGGTTGAGGATTTCCAAACACTCGCTCGGGCGTCCATCATGAGTGCCGATGACGATCTTAGGGGGGGCGAAGTAATCCTTGACGGCTGAGGATTCGCGCAGGAACTCGGGGTTGTAGACCAGCTCGATCAGACGTTCGGCCTCTTTACCCAACTCGGCCTGGAAGATGGGCGCGATCAGTCCCTCGATCGTTCCGGGGCGGAAGGTCGAGCGATAGACCACCGTGAGCGGCATGGCACGCGTCGGCTCAATGGCTGCGGCAATCTGGCGGCTGACCTCAGCAATGTGGGTCATGTTGTGAGATCCATCGGGTGCGCTCGGCGTGCCGACGCAGACGATGGCGAGTTCACAGTCAGCCAGACGATCGCCGATCTGGGTGTATGCCTGGAGACGCCCTTCCGCCAGCCCTTCCGCCAAAAGTTCATCGAGGTCCGGCTCGACGATTGGGCAACGGCCCTGATTGATAGCTTCGACCTTGCTTTCGTTGACATCAAAGCCGATGACAGAATGTCCATCCTTGGCAATACAACACATTGCCGTGAAACCGACATAGCCCAATCCGAAGATGGCGACTTTCATGCTGGGTTCTCCTTTGCTCAATACGCATTGCCGCCTTTCTTGAACAGCAGCTAGAGGGTTTTGAGGATGATCGAAGTGTCCAAAAAGACACTTCGGTTATTGATGTCATCGCGGTCGCGCGCGTACAGGTCTTGCTGAGCGGTGTTGAATCGATGGCTTCGGGTATGTTCGCGTGAGGTGTCTACACGCGAATGTGTGCGGCTGCGGTGAGCCCTGGCTGTGAGCAGGTTGAGGTTGGCCGCTTGCGCCTAGATTCGTTCGCCGAGCGAGCACTGATCGCTCTTCGTCATGTTGGCGGTGACGATCGAGCGTTATTGCGAGCCTTGATCGGCGAGGCGCAAGCGCGCATCAAGCGGCCTTGACTGGCTGGAGTAAAACGGGGCAAGGGAAATCGGCGAGAGGATTCCATGTGTACAGCTTGGGTCCTTGAGAGTCTGCGGCGGGCGCATGGCGCGCACGCATAGTAAACGCAGGGTGCTGCGCGAGCAAGTTGAGGCACGGTGAGTCTGTGCCATGGGCTTGCGCCGAGCTGGTTGATGGAAGGTCCCTGACGGATGGATCGGTTAGCATCGGTGTCTCTGACCTTCCGATCATCCCGTGACCGCCTGGCTTCTGTTGTCCAAGCGGTTCATCCATCGAGATTTTTTTGTTGTGCGTGCTGAGCAGTCGTCTTCGTTACCGCCTCGTGGCCCTTCCTTCTGGCTCCTGGTCTGTGTGTTTTGTCTGAGTCCCTTGCCCTTCGCCAGCGTCGGTGTGGTGTGGACGCAGCTCTATGGCGTACTGATCGGTGTTGCACTGATCGTGTTCGTGGTCGGGCGCTGGCAGGCGCGGCGGCCGCTGCCGGCGGTGCCGCGGTTGTTGTGGTTGGCCGGTGGGCTGGTGGCCGGGGTAGCGTGCTGGGGGGCTGTGCAGGCGGTCCCCGGGCTGTGGCCGGGTGCGCAGCATCCGCTCTGGGCGGAGACGGCGGCGCTGCTGGCGCTGCCGGGGCTGTCCGGCGCGCTGTCGCTCGATCCGGCGCAGTCGCTGCTGGTGGCCGGTCGTTATCTCACCTATCTGGGCTTTGGGCTGTTGGTGGTCTGGCACGGTCGGCACCGGCGTCATGCGCTGTTGCTGTTGAAGCTGTTCGTGGCCGTGCAGGGGCTCTATGCGCTCTACGGGCTGGTGATCTATTACAGCGGTCTCGAGACCATCCTCTGGTTCGACAAGACCAGTTATCGCGAGGTGCTGACCTCGACCTTCGTCAACCGCAACAGCTATGCGACCTATGCCGGGCTCGGGGTGCTGGCGGCGTTGGCGCTGATGCTGCGTTATCTGCGTCTGAGCCTGGATGAGTCGCGTAGCCGTCAGACCCGCTTGCGCGAGCTGATCGAGGCGTTGACCTCGAAGGGGTGGCTGCTGCCGGTGATCTTGCTGCTGTGCTTTCTCGCGGTGCTGCTGTCCGAGTCGCGGATGGGGCTGACGGCGTTGTTGGCGGGGCTGCTGGTGCTGCTGGGCAGTTGGGCGGCGCGGCTCGACGCGGGGCGGGCGCGGCGGCTGGGTGGCTGGTTGTTGCTGTTGGTGCTCGGCGGATTGGGGCTGAACCTGTTGTTGAGTGGTGATCTCACGGGCGAGCGCATCCTGCGCGGCCTGGAGCAAGAGGACGCGCGCTTTCTGGTCTATCCGCTGGTCTGGGAGGCGATCGCCGAGCGCCCCTGGAGCGGCTACGGGCTGGGGAGCTTTGCCTCGGCCTTCACGCTGGTGCGCGATGCCGATGTGCAGATGGTCTTCGTGCGTGGCCACAGCGACTATCTGGAGCTGATCATGGACGTCGGCTGGCCGGCGGCGCTGGCGATGTTCGCGGCCTTCGCGCTGTTGCTGGTGCGTGCCTGGCAGGTCAGCCGGAGGCGTCACGAATACGAGTTGGCGCTGCTCGGTGTGGCCGCGACCGTGCAGGTGGCGGTGCATGCCACGGTGGACTTCAGCCTGCAGATGCCGGCGGTGGTCTATGCCTATCTGCTGTTGGCGTTGCTCGGTGCGGGCTGGGCCCGGGACCATGAGGTCGAGGGCGTGCGCGCCTAGCGGGTGTCGATGATGCGCAGCGCCTCGCCCTCGAGGACCACGCAGCTCAGCCGACCGCTGGCGTAGGCCCCGGTATCGATACCGATACGGTTGGGGCGGATATCGGGCTCGGGGGTGATGTGGTGGCCGTGGACGACGCGGTAGGGATGGCGCTTGGTGCTGTTGATGAAGGGCGCCTTGATGGTCATCAGGTCGAGTGGCGACTGGGCGCGCAGTGGTACGCCGGGTTGGATGCCGGCGTGGACGAAGAGGTAGTCGCCGATCACCCGGTGGGTGTCGAGCTGGCGCAGAAAGCGCCGATGGTGCTCGGGTAGCTGCTCGTGCAGCCGTTCGGCGAGTGCGGCCAGCGCCGCTGCGGTGCCGAGGTCGACGGGGCCGATGCCGTAGGAGAGCAGGGTGGCGAGACCGCCGTATCTCAGCCAGCCGCCGTGGGCCTCCGGCGCTTCGAGAAAGCCGAGCAGGGCATATTCGTGGTTGCCCATCAGGCAGGTCTGGATGAGTGGCGCCGGCGGCGGCTCGGTGAGTTGCTCGATGACGGCGCGGCTGTCTGGGCCGCGATCGATATAGTCCCCCAGGTAGATGAGGTGCATCTCCGCCGCCGGTTGCGCGCAGGCATCGGCGTGGATGCGCTCGCGCAGCCGCTGCAGCAGGTCGTGGCGACCGTGGATGTCGCCGACGGCATAGACGCGCATCCCGGCCGGCAGGGTGGCGGGGGGCGTGGCGCGGCCGGCGCCGGGGAGCAGGCGGGCGAGACGCTTGAGCATGGGCTCAGTCGCCGCCGCTGAGTGCGGCCCAGTGCGCGCGCCCGCCCTGGTTGTTGAGATAGTTGAGTAGCCCGAGGACGACACGGCGATCGAAGCGTTGGTCGATCTCGGTGAGCAGGATCGACTCGGCCTCCGCGAGCGTCTTGCCGTCGCGGAAGGCGCGCGGGCTGACCAGGGCGACGAAGGTGTTGGCGAGGGCGACGGCCTGGGCGCTGAGCAGGATTTGCTCGCCGTGCAGCCCTTGCGGGCCCTGGCCGTCGACGCGCTCGTTGATCTGGCGCAGGGTGTCGAGTACCGGGCCGTCGAAGTCGATGTGCTTGAGCAGCTCCGGCCCCTCGTCGAGTGCCTGGCGGATGTGCAGGCGCTCGGTGTCGGTGAGTTCGCCCTGCTTGGTGAGCAGGGTGCGCGGCACCCGGATCTTGCCGATATTGACCAGCCGTGCCGCCTGTACCGTGGCCTCGATCATGGCTGCGTCGAAGCCGACCTGCTCGGCGATGCGCCGCGCCAGCTCGGCGACATGGCGTGACTGGTGCGCGGCATCTGGGTCGCGCTCGTCGACCAGGCCGACCAGGGTCTCGATCAGTTGGCGGGTGTTGTGCTCGCGCTGGGCGCGCTCGCGCATCAGGTCGGTGAGGTCCTCGATGCTGGTGAGCACCGCCGCGCCGCGTTCGGCGGTGGCCGGCAGCGGGGCGTGATAGGAGCGCCAGACTTGCTCGCCACCCTCGGCCAGGGGGAAGCGTGAGACCTCGGTGGTCGGCTCGCCCCGGTCCAGCACCTGGCGGTTGATCTGCAGATAGCGCATGTCGCGCTCCTGGCCGAGGATGCCGAGCAGGGCGCGATCGGTGAGTTTGTCCTTGGGGGTGCCGACGAGATCGGCAAGACGCTGGTTGGCGAAGATGATGCGCCCGTCGCCGTCGACGGCGAAGATCGGCAAGGGCTGGTTGTCCATCAAGACCTCGAGGAAGTTGGACAGCTCTTCGTTGCGCTTGGCCGATGCCCGGGCCTGTTGTGCGGCCTCCTCGGCGCGTACCGAGGAGGCATAGCGCCAGACCACGATCAGGGTCGCGGCGACGACGACGACGATCAGCGTCATCGCGGCGAGCAGGGTGGTGCGCCGGGCATCGGTGGCGGCGAGCGCCTCGTCTTGGGCGACCTTGTGCACCAGCACCCAGTCGGTGCCGGGGACCTGGCGGCTGACGGCGAAGGCGGGGTGGGCAGCATAGTCGCGCCCCTGGTGAAAGCGCCCCGGTGCGGTCAGCGCCTCGACGTCGATCAGCGCCGGGGTGTTGAGCGCCAGGCGCCGGCTCAGCGGGCGGGCGCCGTCGGCCAGCGGGGAGAGATACTCGATGCTGTTGCCGGCGCGGCGGATGAGATAGGTCTCGGCGCTGGCGGCGGTGGTGCCGGGCTGTTCGAGGGTGGCGAAGAATTCGGCATCGACACCGCGCAGGCCGATTAGACGGGCGATGACCTGGGTGGTGTCGGCCTCCTCGGTGGCGGCGAGCACCGGCACCACCAGGCCGAGACGGAGGCGGTCACCGTGATCCGGGTGCAGGTCGAGCAGACCGCGCTCGGCGACCGGGACGCGGGCGACGAACTCGGCCAGTCGGCCACTGAGCGGCGGCAGCCCGGCGGTGGCGACGATGGGGGTGCCGTGCGGGTCGATCAGGCCGATGCCGGCCTCGCCGAGTGGGTTGACGTTGGCCGGTAGCGCAGGGCCCGTCCGGCGCGGCTGGAAGCCGGAGCGGCTGGCGGTGACCTCGAGCAGGGTTCGGAGATAATCGAGGCTGGCGGGGTCGGTATCGATCGGTTCGCCGGTTTCGCCCGGGGTGACGAGTTTGGTGTAGATTTGCAACGATTCGTTGTCGGCAAGGCCCGCGAGCACGGCGTATTGCGCACGTAGCCACTGATCGACGGCCTGGGCGCGACTGTCGGCGACGATGTTGAGCTGGGTCTGCAGGATCTGGATGTCACGCGCCTTCTCGCGCGCGGCGAATTCGAACACGCCATAGAGCGCGAGCAGGGTGGCGGCCAGCAGGGCGCTGACGGCCAGGATTCTGGGTCTCACTGCCTGGGGTCTCCCGAGATCGGCACGGTTGCGATGAGCACTGTCAAGATCCCTTCGCGATCAGCGCCTTGGGTGAGGCGAGCGGCGCTGGCGTTGACTGACGATCTGTCGACGGACGGATCAATGCGGAATCGAGTCCCCTTTTTCTAGCATGGCCCGAGCGTGTAATCCATCCTGATGCCTGGTTTTCGTCCGCCCGTCCTCGCCCTCCCGCTGCTCGTGATCGTGCTGCTCGCCGGTCTGTTGCCGGTGCCCTCGGCGGCGGGCGCGGCGCTCGGCGAGCGCCCAGTCTTCGGACTCTCCGGCAGACTGTTTACCAACTTCCGCCCCATCCCCAAGTGGCAGCGGCTGCTCGAGCGCTATCGTGTCGAGGAGGCCAAGGATGCGCGTTGTCGGCGCGGCGGTGCCGGCAACTGTCCCTATCGTGAGTGGCGCGCGCTGATCGAACGGTTGCGCGGGCGCGATCGGCTCACCCAGGTCGAGGAGGTCAACCGTTTCGCCAATCGCTGGCGTTATATCGAGGATCGGGTCAATTGGGGGGTGGCCGATTATTGGGCGACACCGGGTGAGTTCTTCGAGCGCGCCGGAGACTGCGAGGACTACGCTATCGTCAAGTTCATGAGCCTGCGCGCGCTCGGCTTCCGTAACGACGACTTGTTGCTGGTGGCGGTCAAGGACCAGAACCTCGGGGTCGGACACGCGGTGGCGCTGGTCTCGGTGCGGGGGCGCACGCTGTTGCTCGACAACCAGATCAAGCAGGTGGTCGAGGCCGATCGGGTGCGTCACTATCAGCCGGTCTATGCCGCCAACGAGGAGGTCTGGTGGCTGTACCGGCCGCGCTGAGGACGGTTCAGGGCAGGATCTCGATCGGGGTGCCGTCGGCCACCAGCGACCAGATCTGCTCGATCTCGGCGTTGTCGACGGCGATGCAGCCGGCGGTCCAGTCGCCGTTGCGGCGGGTGTCGGGGCCGGTGCCGTGGACCATGATGGCGCCGCCGGGGTCATCACCGCGGAGGCGGGCGCGTAACCGGTCGCCGGGGCCGGGGTAGGAGATGTGCAGGGCGCGGTGGAAGCGGCTGGCGGGGTTGCGCCAGTCGATGCGGTAGCGCCCCTCGGGGGTGCGGCCATCGCCCTCGCGGCGCTTGTGGCCGATGGGCTGGAAGCCGAGGGCGATGGCATAGCTTCGCAGTACCACGCCGTCACGTAGCAGATAGAGCCGGCGCTCGGCCTTGCGCACGAGGACGCGGTCGGCCATGTCGGGGCGTGGGGGGCGGAAGTCGTCGGGTGGGGTGGCCGGGCGTAATGGCCGGGGGAGGGCGAGCAGCGACATCGCGAGAGTCGCGGGGGGGAGAGTCAGCCCGAGTAGCGCCCCGAGCAGCAGCGCCCGCCTGGTGGCGGGCGGCGGGCGCTGCGTGCTCCTGGGGGTGACGCCGGGCATGGGATCATCCTCGGCATCGGGCGTGTCGGCCCGGTTGGTGGATCAGCCGCGGCGACGATAGATGCGCAGGGTGTCGCCGATGTCGAGACGCGAGTCGGAGAGCGCGTTCCAGCGCTGGATGTCGTCGATGGTGACGCCGTAGCGGTGTGCGATCACGCTCATCGAGTCGCCGCTGCGCACGCGGTAGGTGACCAGCGCGTCGCTGCCGGGGATGCGTAGCTTCTGCCCCGGGAGCAGGGTGTCGTCGAGGTCGAGATGGTTGTTCTCGGCGAGGGTCCGCGCCCCGAGGTTGTGACGGCGGGCGATGGCGCTGAGGGTCTCGCCGCTCTTGACCACGTGTACCAGGGCCTTGGGCGCCGGCTTGCTGACGGCGACGGCGGGACGTGCACGCGGTGCGCTGCGCTCGCGGATGTGGGCGCGGCTCGAGGCGTTGTAGGTCGCCGGCGAGACCACCTCGGCCTGGGCGATGGCCTTGCGCAGCAGCGCGCCGCTACCGGCCGGCACCAACAGGTTGGCGGGGGCGTCGGGGGCGGTGCGGGCTCGCTTGAGCCCGGGGTTGAGGCGCTTGAGGGTGGCCAGCTCGACGCCGCTGGCGCTGGCGAGCTGGGCGAGGGCGATGGGGCGCTGGGTGCGGATCAGCTCGAGCTGGGGACGATCGGGTAGCGGCGGCAGCGCCAGGCCGTGCTGTTCGGGGGCGGCGACCAGCTGCGCGGCGGCGAGGATCTGCGGCACATAGTCGCGGGTCTCGGCCGGGAGCTGCAGTGCCCAGAAGTCGGTCGGTTTGCCCTGTCGGCGGTTGCGCTCGACGGCCTTGCCGACACAGCCCGGCCCGCAGTTGTAGGCGGCCATGGTGAGCGCCCAGTCGCCGTCGAACTGGGCGTTGAGCTGCTCGAGGTAGTCGAGCGCGGCGCGGGTCGAGGCGAGCACGTCGCGGCGCTCGTCGTACCACTGATCCTGGCGTAACCCCATGGCGCGGCCGGTATAGGGCATGAACTGCCAGATCCCGGCAGCGGCCCGCGACGAGGTGGCGCCGGGGTTGTAACGGCTCTCGATCTGGGGCAGCAGGGCCAATTCCATCGGGAGACCGCGGCGCTCAATCTCGTTGACGATCAGGCGCAGATAGGGGCGGGCGCGCTCGCTGAGGCGGGTGAGGTATTGGGGATCGCGCTTGTAGCGCGCGATGACCGTATCGACACGGGGGTGGTGTTGGTGGCCCAGCCGCATCCCGGCGCGAACCCGTTGCCAGAGGTCGCCGCCGCTGGCGGCGGGGGGGGGAGCGGTGTCGTCGGTCTCCAGGCTGGAGACGGCGACGGCAGGGCGGACGAAGCCGTATTCACGGGCCGAGACGACTTGCGATGCAGATGCCGAATCCGTTTCGGCGCGGCTGAGTGGTGAGTCCTTGACGCAGCCCGAGAGGACGGGCGCGAGCAACAGGGGCAGCGCGCACAGCGTGCGTGCCAGACGCGAGACATCAGGCATTGAATCCCCGGGGAGGCGTTAAGTGTTTGTAAATCAGGATTTTTTGATTTTTCGCGCAACATCATAAGGCAAACCAGGGGGTAATTTCCAGAGCCAGGGTCGGGAATTGGACGGGCGCGAGGAGACGACAGCATGGGGTCGCTGCGGTTACCATGGCCGCCTCGAAGAGGCTGCCGCATGACTGCTTGCAAAGGGCCGGATTCCCCACTCGCCCAACTCCAGCGCTGGTATCGCACGCCGCTCGGCGCCGAGCTGGCACGGCTCGAGTGCGCCTGTGTGCAGCGGCTGCTGCACGACACCTTTGGTTATTACCTGGTGCAGGTCGGGGTGACCGAGAGCTTTCGCGATGCGCTCGCCACCAGCCGGATCCGCTATCGCATCGCCATGCCTTGCGATCCGCCACCGCTGGCCCGACCCCCCGCGATCGTCG
Source organism: Marichromatium bheemlicum (assembly GCF_012276755.1). Taxonomy (GTDB): domain Bacteria; phylum Pseudomonadota; class Gammaproteobacteria; order Chromatiales; family Chromatiaceae; genus Marichromatium; species Marichromatium bheemlicum. The sequence continues at coordinate 30,731 of NZ_JAAXKX010000031.1, forward strand.
GTCTGGCCTCGCAGCTGCCGCTGGCCTCGGATAGCATCGATGCGCTGTTCCTGCCGCATACCCTCGACTTCGCGCCCGAGCCGCGCGCGGTGCTGCGCGAGGCCGAACGGATCCTGATCCCGGAGGGACGCATCATCATCTTCGGTTTCAATGCCATCAGCCCTTGGGGCGTACGCAGTCTGCTGCGTGGCGCGCGGGGGCCGGCGCCCTGGTGCGGGCATTTTCGCACCGCTTATCAGATGGAGGCCTGGTTGTCCGATCTCGGTTTTGCGCTCGAACGGCGCGAGTTCCTGATGTTTCGTCCGCCTCTGACGCGGGCGCTCGGTCCGCGCGGTGCCCGGGTCGAGGCCCTGGGGCAACGGTTGATGCCGGCGCTCGGCGGGGTCTATGTGCTGCGCGCGGTCAAGCGGGTGTCGACGCTCACCCCGCTGCGCCCGTCATGGCGCCGCCGTCGGCAGCTGTTGCCGGGCCGGGTGGAACCGACGACACGGCGAGGTGGTCATGTCTGAGCCGGTGCGTGCCTATACCGACGGTGCCTGCAAGGGCAACCCTGGTCCCGGTGGCTGGGGGGCGTTGCTGTGCTGGGGCGAGGCCGAGAAGGCGCTCTGCGGCGGCGAGCGCGAGACCACCAATAATCGTATGGAGCTGATGGCGGTGATCATGGCGCTGGAGTCGCTCAAGCGCCCGAGTACCATCGACATCACCACCGACTCGCAGTACGTCAAGCGTGGGGTCGGTGAGTGGATGCCACGCTGGAAGCGCAACGGTTGGCGGACGGCCAGCCGTCAGCCGGTGAAAAACCGCGATCTGTGGGAACGGCTCGACGCTGCGCTCGCCGCCCACCAGGTGCGCTGGCACTGGGTCAAGGGGCATGCCGGACACCCCGGCAACGAGCGCGCCGATCAACTCGCCAACCAGGGCATCCCGAGGTAGAGACCGATGCAGACACGCCAGATCGTGCTCGATACCGAGACCACGGGTCTCGATCCGCAGGCGGGGCACCGCATCATCGAGATCGGCTGTGTGGAGCTGATCGATCGGCGCCTGACTCGTAACAATTTCCATTGTTACATCCAGCCCGATCGCGAGATCGACGCCGGCGCCGTCGAGGTGCACGGCATCACCAACGATTTCCTCGCCGACAAGCCCCGTTTCGGCGAGCTGGCCGAATCCTTTCTCGATTATGTGCGCGGCGCCGAGCTGATCATCCACAACGCCGCCTTCGACGTCGGCTTCCTCGACCACGAGCTGCGGTTGTGGCAGCCGGATGCGCCGCGTATCGATGAGCTGTGCACGGTCACTGATACCCTGCTGATGGCGCGTCGTCTCCACCCGGGGCAGCGCAACAGTCTGGATGCGTTGTGCAAGCGCTACGACGTCGACAACTCCCAGCGCGACCTGCACGGCGCCCTGCTCGACGCCGAGATCCTCGCCGATGTCTATCTGGCGATGACCGGCGGACAGGTGAAGCTCGGCCTCGGTGAGGTCGAGACCGGTGAGCGCGGGGCGGGTGGCGGCGCTGGTGAGCATGGTCGGATCGCCGCCGACCGCCCTGCGTTGCGCGTGGTCCGCGCCGATGCCCAGGCGCTCGCGGCGCACAACGCCCGCCTCGAGGCGATCGCCAAGGCCAGTGCCGAGGGCTGTCTGTGGTTGCGCGAGCAGGGTTGAGCGGCGAGGTCGTACTTGGCTGACTCGCCTGCGCGTCTCTCGAGGGGGTGTCTGAGCGCCCCGCGCCGCCTCGGGTAGCCTCTCGCTTCGAGCTTCTCACCCCCCCAAGGAATTGGCCTCATGCGCCCGCATGAATGCTGATGCCGAGACCTTTCCTGTCGATAAATCGCCGTCCTAGACGAATCCCCCCTAC
>NZ_JAAXKX010000032.1 GCF_012276755.1 Marichromatium bheemlicum
GGGGGGGGGGGGCGCGCCTGTGGGCGGGCGGGGGGGTTACCCCCCCGGCCCGGCACGCGTCAGTCGAGGCCGTTGTCGTGGCGTAAGCGACGTAGCTGGAGGGCGTGGATGTGGCGCACGATCGCCTCGCAGTCGGCCTCGCGCAGGTATTCGAACTCGATCGCGGTGGGGCCGGTGTCACGCTTGAGGACCCGCCCGAGGGTGAAGATGCGGTTGTGCTCGGGATAGAGCTGGAGCTGGATCTCGAGCAGGCCGCCCGGGGGCGGTGGCGGATCGAGCACGAGGCTCATCCCCTGGGCGCTGAGGTTGACCGGATGCTGCTTAAGGACGATGTTCTGCTGGCGTGACTCGAAGGCGATGGCGAGCATCTCGATCTGACGCTCGAGTACCCGGGTGTAGGCGGCCACGGTCGGGAATTTGTATTCGAGCTTACGGCGCTGCGGTAACGCCTGATCGCGGATGGCGTGGAGTTCGTTGAGCAGGCCGACATCGGCGCTGCGCTCGGAGAACTCGGCGATCATCTGGGCCTCGTCGGCGGCGGCGATCGGGGTGAGCTGCAGGCCGACGGTGTCGTCGATGCGGAAGAAGCGGCGGCGCTCGCGTTCCTGTCGCTCCAGGTCGCCTTGATCGTGCATGGTCATTGTGCGGTGGTTTCCTCGTTACCGGCCGTGCCCAGGGCGCCCTCAAGCAGCAACTCGGTGCTGCGGTTGCCGAGTACGATGATCTCCACGCGTCGGTTGGTGGCGCGTCCCTCGGCGGTATCGTTGGACTCCAGCGGGTGGTTGTCGGCGTGCGCGCGGATCTCGACGCGCTGTGGATCGATCCAGCCGTTCCGGGTCACGGCATGGGCCACGGCTGCGGCTCGCGCCGCCGAGAGCACCCAGTTGGAGGCGAACTCACGGGTCTGGATCGGGACGTCGTCGGTGTGCCCGGCGACCAGGATCTTGCCCTCGATCTTGCTCAGCGCCTCGGCGATCTTCTGCAGTACGCCGAGGAACTCGGCGCTGACCTGTGCCGAGGCCGAGGGGAAGGAGCCCTTCTCACGGATGCGCACCACCACCTGGTCGTCGATGGTGATGACCTCGAGCAACCCCTTCTTGATCTCCAGCTCCAGCGCCTTCTCGACCTCCTCGGCCTTCTTCTGGGCGTCGATCACCGCGGGGTCGACGATGCGCAGCTCCGACTTGAGGTCGTCGGCGGTCTGCTGGCGGACCTCGTTGACCACCGTCGGCTGTGGCTGGGCGGGGGAGAACTCCTGGGCGATGATGCTGGTGCCCTTGGGGATGTCGTCGGCATCGACCATGCGCTGCACGCCGAAGGCCATCTTCATCGAGCCCGCGATCTGCTTGTACTTGAGCACGTCCATCTCGGAGAAGGACAGCAGCAGCACGAAGAAGACCATCAGCAGCGACATCAGGTCGGCGAAGGTCGACATCCAGGCCGGTGCGCCGGCCTCGCACTCGACCTCCTCGCATTCACACTCTTCGGCCATGTTCCGACACCTCCGGTTGCGCTTGTGCGGACCCCATCAGCCGTCCTTGTTGGCGCTCTGGCGCTGGCTCTCGGGCAGGTAGGTCATCAGCATCTGTTCGAGTACGCGCGGGTTGACGCCCTCCTGGATGCCCGAGATCGATTCCAGGATCAGCGATTTGTTGAGCTTCTCCTCGACGCTGCGCAGCTTGAGCTTCTCGGCGATGGGGATGGCGAAGGCGTTGGCGATCACCGCGCCATAGAGGGTGGTGAGCAGGGCGACGGCCATCGCCGGACCGATCGCCTTGGGGTCGTCCATGTTGGCGAGCATCTGCACCAGACCGATCAGGGTGCCGATCATGCCCATCGCCGGGGCGACGTCGCCGGTGGCCTTGAAGATGCTGTAGCCGGCCTCCTGGCGCTGGATGGTGAGGTTGATGTCCTTGCTGAGCACCTTCTGCACCACCTCCGGCGGGTGGCCGTCGATACACATGCCGATGCCGGTCTCGAGAAAGGGGTGGGAGATCTCGCGCCCCTCGAGCGCGAGGATGCCCTCCTTGCGTGCGACATTGGCCAGCTCCACGGCCTCCTCGATCAGGGTCTGGGGCGGCACGTTCTTGCTGAAGAAGGCCCCCATGGCGACCTTGAAGCTGCCGATGAACTGGCCCATGGTGGCGCGGAACATCACCGCGAAGGCGGTGCCGCCGATGACGATCAGCAACGAGGGCACGTTGATGAAGAGCATGACGTCGCCACCGAGCGCGATCGCGCCGATGATGACACCGCTGGCACCGAGCATGCCCAGTAAGGTCGCCAGATCCACTTCGTCTTCTCTCCTAAACTTGCGCGCGTGTCAAAGGCCGGGCCCTCGGTCCACGGTATCCCTCGGGACCAGGGCCGGCCTTGCGAGTCGGGCCTCGACGCATCGCCTGATCGCCTCGCCTGGCAGGGCAGGTTTAGGCGGATGTGGGGGCGGTGGGCGCGACTCGCGAATTCCGTCTTGATGTCGGTGGCAGGATGGCCGGATGCCGGATGTCGGTGATTCGTCGTCCTGCGAAGCGCTCGACATGGTGTGACACGCAGCGCCTTTCCAGAGGGCGATCGACGATTTTCTGGATTGGTCACGCTTTTTGCGTGGATCGGCCGGGGGACGCGCATCCCTGATGCGTCGGGATTGCCTTCCAACCCACAGATTGTCGACGATCGTCGGCCATGGGTCCAGCGCAGGGGCAGAGGGTGATGACGGTGGTCTCGGTGTCGAGCGGCGGTGGGTATAAAATGGACGATTGCCCTCGAGCGAGTCGCCGCAGTCCATGAACACCCCCCGCGATATCTTCTCCTACCGCCGCTACTGGGCCCACAAGTTCGGGACCGCCCCGGAGCTACCGATGAGCCGCGCCGAGATGGACCTGCTCGGCTGGGACAGCTGCGACGTCGTCATCATCTGTGGTGACGCCTATGTCGATCACCCCTCCTTCGGCATGGCCATCATCGGTCGGGTGCTCGAGTCGCAGGGCTTTCGTGTCGGCATCATCGCCCAGCCCGACTGGACCACGGCGGATGACTTCCGCCGTCTGGGCCAGCCGAACCTGTTCTTCGGCGTCACCGGCGGCAACATGGACTCGATGGTCAACCACTACACCGCCGAGCGCCGGTTGCGCTCGGATGACGCCTACACCCCCGATGCCGTGCCCGGGCGGCGCCCTGACCGTGCCGCCACCGTCTATGCTCAGCGCGCGCGCGAGGCCTTCAAGGGGGTGCCGGTGATACTCGGTGGGATCGAGTCGAGCCTGCGCCGCATCGCCCACTACGACTACTGGTCGGAGACGGTGCGGCGGAGCATCCTTGCCGACTCCAAGGCCGATCTGTTGCTGTTCGGCAACGCCGAGCGGGCATTGGTCGAACTCGCCCATCGGCTCGCTGCCGGCGAGCCGGTCGAGACCATCCGCGACCTGCGCGGCACCGCCTTCATGACCAAAGGGCCGCTCGACGGTTGGAGCGAACTCGATGCCAGCATGCTCGACCGCCCCGGGCAGGTCGATCCGCACCCCAACCCCTATGCCGAGCAGCCGCCCTGTCCCGAGACCCCGCCGCCGCGCCCGCCGGTGCCGGCGCGCGCCGCGCGCGCCCACACCGTGATCCGGTTGCCCTCGTTCGAGCAGGTCCGTGACGACCCGGTGCTCTACGCCCATGCCTCGCGGGTGTTCCACCTCGAGACCAACCCGGGCAATGCCCGCGCCCTGGTACAGGCGCACGGCGCGCGCGACGTCTGGCTCAATCCGCCGCCGATCCCGCTGACCACCGCCGAACTCGACCGCCTCTTCGAGCTGCCCTTCGCGCGTCGTCCGCACTCGAGCTATGGCGCAGCGCGGTTGCCGGCCTGGGAGATGATCAGCTGTTCGGTGAACATGATGCGTGGTTGCTTCGGCGGCTGCAGCTTCTGCTCGATCACCGAGCACGAGGGACGCATCGTGCAGAGCCGCTCGGAGGCCTCGGTGCTGCGCGAGGTCGAGGAGATCCGCGATCGCACGCCGGGGTTCAAGGGGTCGATCTCGGACCTCGGCGGTCCCAGTGCCAACATGTGGCGGATGGCCTGCAAGAACCCTCGGGCGCAGGCCGCCTGCCGGCGGCTCTCGTGCATCTATCCGCGGATCTGTCGCAACCTCGATGCCGACCACGCACCGCTGATCGAGCTCTATCGCAAGGCGCGTGCGGTCTCCGGGATCAAGCGCATCCGCATCGCCTCGGGGCTGCGCTACGACCTCGCGTTGCGTTCCCCGGCCTATATCCGCGAGCTGGTCACCCACCATGTCGGTGGCTATCTCAAGATCGCCCCCGAGCATACCGAGGCCGGGCCGCTGGCGATGATGATGAAGCCCGGGATCGAGATCTTCGATCGCTTCAGCGAGCTGTTCGAGCGCTACTCGCGCGAGGCCGGCAAGGAGCAGTACCTGATCCCCTACTTCATCGCCGCCCACCCTGGCACCACCGACCTCGACATGGTCAATCTCGCGCTCTGGCTCAAGCGCCACGGGCTGCGCGTCGACCAGGTGCAGGCCTTCCTGCCGACCCCGCTGTCGCCGGCCTCGACCATGTACCACACCGGTCTCAACCCGCTCAAACGGGTCCATCGCAACGCCGAGCGGGTGGTGGTGCCGCGCGGTCAGCGTCAGCGCCGGCTGCACAAGGCGCTGCTGCGCTATCACGACCCCGAGAACTGGCCGCTGCTACGGCGCGCGCTCAAGGAGATGGGCCGCGCCGACCTCATCGGCAACGGCAAGCGCCACCTGGTACCGAGCTTCCAGCCCGCCGGCACCGGTGGCGCCCCCGAGGGGCGGCGGCGTCCCGACGGCAGTGTGGTGCGCCCGGCTCAACGTCCCTCCGCCTCGCCCCAGCGCAAGGCCGGGCGTGGATCGGTCAAGACGAACCTCGGGACGGGGAGTCGGCGCAAGGCCGAGAAGGGGGGCGGGGAGCGGCCGACGGGGCGTCGCCCCGCCGTCGGGCGCGGCGGCGGCAAGGGCCGCCGCCGTAATCGCTAGCCGTAGTAGATGTCGCGATAGGCCTGATAGAGGGCGATGACCAGCAATGGCACCACCACCAACAGACCGAGCAGCAAGGGTAGGGTGGCGAGGATGAGCAGCCCGAAGGCCACCAGGCCGTAGACCAGGAAGGGCAGGAGGTTACGCAGACAGCCGACGAAGCTCAGCCTGAAGGCTCGCATCACGCCGACGCCATCGAGCGCGACCAGCGCCGGGGCGAACAGGGTTGCCATCACCAGCGGGATGACCAGCAGCGCCACCACCGCCACCATCCCCAACACCACCCCGGGGTTCATGGTCGTCATCGGGTCGACCGTCATCGGATCGAGCGGCGCCCCGGTCATTGGGGCGAGCGTGGCGGCGCCGAGTCCGAGTCCGAGCATCAGCAGCATGATCACCGCGACGATGGCGATGGTCAGGGCGAGATAGAGTACCCCGATCAGTGCCAGGGGCCCTGGCCGGGTGCTGAAACCGGCGAACAGATGAGCGACGCCGAAGCGTCCGCCACGATATTGCGCATGGGCGCCGAGCATCAGCCCGCCGGTGAACAGCGGGCCGAGCACGGTGCTGGCGATGCCGCCGACCACCGGTACCAGGTTGGAGACGATCAGGATCAGGTAGAACAGCACCAGGGCGCCGATCCAGGGGAGCGGCTGGGCGCGGAACAGTGACCAGCCGTCGGCCACCCAACCCCAGCCGCGCCCGGCACCGACGGCGATCGGGTCATGCAGTCGGTCGTCGCCGGCGTCGGCGCGCGGCGGCGGGGTGAGGTCGGCCTGGGGCGGGGCATAGGGGTCGGCGGTCTCGGTGCGCGTCGGCTTGGGCTGGTAGCGCTCGGCCACCACCCCGCAGGCCTGGCACACCCCGGTCACCGGCGAGACCTCCAGGGCGCCGCACTTGGGACAGCGGGTGGCGCCGGACATCGACGGGTGCTGCTCGGCGGCCGGGGCGCTGCGCTCCTGGCCGGCCGTGGACGTGTCCTGGCGCTCGAGCCGCACCACCAGGCCGAGCGCCTCGAGTGCCTCGCGATAGCGCTCGGCCTTGTGTTCGGGCAGGTCCTGCTTGATCGTCTGCTCGGTGCCGTTGATCAGCAGCTCACGGGCCTGCTCCTTGCGCATGCGGAACTTGGCGGCGAGTTCGGGGACCACCGTCTGGACCTTCTTGCCAGGGGCGAGTTCACCAGTGAATACGATGCGATAGCGTGATTCCATCGATAGGGTTCCTGTGGTTCGGCGCGGGAATCCGGGTCAGGCAGTGAGCCGTTTCAACCAAGCGAGGACCCCGGGCTCGGCGACCCACACATCGCGCATCGCCTCGCGATAGAGCCAGGCCTGATCCTCGCCGCCAGGGGTGATGCCGTATGGGTCGAGCTGCGGTCGCTTGATGCGCTTGCGGGTGAGGTAGTGGGGGATGCGCGGCAGCCGGTGCATCGCCCGACCCAGTGCCTGGCGGGCGCGTTCCTGCTCGCCGAGTCGATAGAGTGCCAGTACCTCGCCATAGGCGAGGTCGGCGAGCAGGTCGTCGGGGAAGCGGGCGGCCAGCGCCAGGGCGCGCTCGTCGAGACCCGCGCGCAGATAGTGGTTCATCAGCTCGGCGCGGATCCCGTGATTGTCCTGGGGGTTGAGCCGTAGCAGTGTCTCCAGGGTGGTGGTGGCCGCCGTCTGCTCGCCCTCGGCGCTGAGGCACAGATAGCGTCGGAAGACCAGGCGTAACGCCGGGCGGTTGGCGGTGATCGACCAGGGTAGATGATAGGGGCCGTCGGCCGGGGCGGCGTTGTTGATCATCGTCCAGGCGCGCTCGAGCAGGGGGCGCAGCAGGGCGTGCTCCATCCACGGCAGGGTGCTCTCGGGGTGGGCATAGAGCGCGGTGGCGAGATCGTCGAGTACCTCCAGGCTGTCGGCCAGCTCGGGGTGACCGAGCAGGTGGTCGAGCCAGCTGGTGTCGCCCCAGACCGCGACCGCATCTTGGGGCGCGAGCTGGATCGAGACCGGCTTGTCACTGGGGAAGCGGGCGCGCCAGCGGCTCTCGACGCGGCGTAGCGCGGCCGGGGCGCGCAGCTGCGCCGGGCTGCTCCAGACCGGCTCGATATCCTCGACGGTCGGGGCGTGGTCGGTTGCGCCGTCCTCGAACAGACCGAGTTGGCCGACCGGGATCTCGGGCGGGTGGTCGCGCGCCGGCACCGCGACTAGGCGCGGCAATGGGCGGGCGGTTGCCACTGCCACCCAGTCGTTGAGGTCGACCAGGTCGGGATCGAGGCTGTCGGCATGGGTATCGACCAAGGCCGCCTGCGGGTCCTCGACGGCTTGGGCGAGGAAGTCGAGGAACTCGGGCTCGACATTGCCCAAGCGCCTGAGCCGGTGCAGCCAGAAGCGTGCACGCTCGCGCGCCAGTTGGTCGCGGTGCTGGGTGGCGAGCAGGGTGATCTCGAGCAATGCGGTCCCCGGTGAGTCGGGGCCGTTGCGCAGGGCCTCGTTGAAGGCTGCGGTGGCCTGCTCGAAGTCGCCCTCGTCGATTGCCATGGCGCTGCGCCGCTGCCAGGCGACGGCGCTGAGCACGCGGTTGTCGCTGTCGCACAGACGCTGGAGGAAGGCGCGCTTCTTGCGCCAGTGATCGAGTCGATCGTAGGCGTCGCAGAGCAGGTCGAGCGCCGGCTCGTAGCGGGCATCGAGTTCGATGAGTGAGCCGGCGAACAACGGTTCGAGCAAGGCGACGGCGCGGCGCGGGCGATCCTCCTCAAGCCAGCGGTCGGCGACCCGCGCCAACAGTGGCTTGGGCACCGCGTCGAGCCGTAGGGCCTCGCGCAACTGGTTGTCGGAGAGTTCATCGAGGAGGAACTCCCAGATCAGCTCGGTGGAGAGTTCGGGCAGCTCCTCGAGCGCGGCGCAGCAATCACGATAACGGCGACCCGAGCCGCAGGGGCAGGGGGCATCGTCGGCGAGTTGGTGTAATGGGGCGGGTTGGAAGCCGTTGGCCGGTGTCGGCGCGGCATTCCAGATCGCCATCCCCAGTAGTCCGGCGAGTCGCCGGTGTTCGCTGTCGTCGAGGGCCTCGGCGGAGAAGCCGAGCAGATCGGGGATCCGTGTCTGGGCCCAGGCGAGGAAGTCCTCCGGGCCTGAAGAGACGAGGATGCGCCGGATCGACTGGATGATGACCAGCTCAAAACGATCGGCCTCGGCGCCTTCTGGGTGGAACATGACGCGTTCCTCCGCGCAGTTCGGGGCGCATGCTCCACAGTCGCGCCCCGTCGGTTCGGTGTCGCCCGAGTCGTACGTGGACCCTGATCCGGCCCGGCGCCTCTCCGGGAGACAGTGCTAGTGGCCATTGTAACCCGTCGTCTCGGGCTTGTGTGGCCGGTGCGCGCGGTATAGTAGGGAGGATTCCTGCGTTGCGTTCGTGTCCCCATCCATGACCGAAACCGAGTCTCCCGCCCCCCCTGTCGAGCCGCCCGTCGCTACCCCGCCGCGCGTGCGGGTGTTCGTCTCTTCGCCCTCCGATCTTGGTCACGAGCGTGGGCTGGTGCGTGACCTGATCCTCGCCCTGGCGCGCGAGTACCGGCCCTATTTCGACCTCTCGGCGGTGCTCTGGGAGGAGGAGGCGCTGACCGCCGCGCAGAGCTTCCAGGCCGGGTTGGTGCGCCCGGCCGAGTGCGAGATCGTGCTGGTGATGCTGTGGACCCGGCTTGGTACCCCGCTCGCCGAGGAGCCTTACGGCGGCATGACCGGCACCGAGTGGGAATTCGTCGACGCGGTCGAGGCCTCGGCGCGCGCCGGTGCCCCTGAGGTGCTGGTCTATCGCAAGCAGGCGCCCTGCCTGATCGATGTCAACGACGCCGTGCGCACTCGCGAGGCGGTCGAGGAGCGTCAGCGCCTCGAGGTCTTCTTCCAGCGTCATTTCTTCAATCCCGACGGCAGCTTCAAGCGCGCCTTCCGCCAATTCGAGGATGATCGCGCGCTGCGTGAGCTGGTCGAGGGGCAGCTGCGCAAGCTGCTCAACCGACGTATCAGCATCGAGCGTCGGGCCAGTGGTGGCGCGGCCGACTGGTGTGGTTCGCCGTTTCGGCCCGAGCGTCCCTTTGCGCTCGCCGACGAGCCGGTGTTCACCGGCCGCGAGACCGAGGTGCGCGAGCTGATTGCGCGACTCGAGCGGCTGCGGGCGGGGGGGCAGGGGCTGTTGCTGATCAGTGGCGCCAGCGGCGTGGGCAAGAGTTCGCTGCTCCACGCCGGGTTGCTGCCCCGGCTGTTGCGGCCCTTCCTCTTCGCCGGGGTCGGTGGCTGTCGCTGGTGCGCCCCGGACCTCGCCGGCGCCCAACCGTTGCAGGCGCTGGCCGACGCACTCTGCGCGCCGGCGGTGCTCGGGGATGGGCTCGCCGGAGCCGGGCTCGACGCCGTCGCGTTGGCGCGGCTGCTGGCGCGCGACCCCGAGCTCGGCGCGACCCAGGTCGGGATCGCGCTCGATCGTCTCCAGGGGGGGGAGGGGGGCGAGTCACGCCTGGCGCTGCTCTGTGATCCGCTCGATCCATTGCTGGCGTCGGAGGACGGCGCGCCCTCGGCGGTGGCGCTGGCCGGTGTCCGCGCGCTCGTCGCGCTCGCCCGCTCGGGGCGGGTGTGGGTGATCGCGACCCTGCGTGACGATGCCCTGGCCGGACTCGCGGACCTGCCCGAGTTGGCCGCCCTGGTCGATGCCGATGCCTGGTATCCACTGGCCCCCATCGCCCCGGCACGCATCCGTCAGCTGGTAGAGATCCCGGCGCGCGTCGCCGGGATCGAGCACGTCGATGAGCGCGACGTCGCCGCCCGCGGTCTGGTCGAGCGTCTGGAGTCGGACCTCGCCGCGGTGCGGCACTGGCCGCCGCTGCTCGAGCTGGTGCTCGCCGAACTCCACCACGCTGCCGAGAGGCGCGAGGCGCGTCGATTGGCGGTGGCCGATTATCACCGCCTGGGGGGGCTCGAGGGCCTGCTGCGCACGCGTGCCGAACGGGTGTGGTCAGGACTCGACGAGGCGGCGCGCGCGGCCTTGCCGGTGCTCTGCCGTGCTCTGCTGGTGCTCGAGGGCGGCGAGCAGCGCCGTCCCGGCAGCCGTGATGGCGATCTCGCGACTCTGTCCTCCCATCCGCAGGCGATGGCGTTGCTCGAGGCCTTGGTCGCGGCCCGGCTGGTGGTGATCGAGCGTGATCCCGAGGGGATGGCGGCGTCGTCGGCGCCACCGCCAGCGTTCGGGTTCTTGGCGGCGTTGCGCCGGTTGTTGGCACAGAGTCGCGAGGAATGGTTGGTGCGGGTCGGGGGCTGGCGCGATGGTCGTGGTGCCGATGAGGCCCCGGCGCCGGTGATGACAGAGACCGAATCGCCGCCCTGGGCCGGTGGCCGCGCGGTCGTGCGGCTGGTCCACCCGGTGCTGGCGCGTTGCTGGCCGGTGTTGCGCGACTGGGCGAGTGCGCCCGAGCACGCCCGGGCGCTGCGGCTGCGTTACCGGCTCTCGCGTCAGGCGTGGTTGTGGCGGCGCACCGACTGCAATCGCGAGTACCTGCTCGGTGAGGCTGGACATGCCGCACTCGCCGATTTCGTCGCCGCCCACGGGGACGAACTCGAAGCGCTTGAACGCGACTACCTGGCGCACTCGCGCGCCCACCTGCTGGCGCAGCGCCGGCGCAACCGCTGGGTGCGGCTGACCGGGCTGGCGTTGCTCGGGCTGCTGTTGGCGGCCAGTGCCGCCGCCTATTGGGCCTGGGACGCCTCGCGTCAGGCCACCCTCAATCTGCAGTACAGCCGGCTCAAGGAGGCCGCGGCGGCGATCGCGCTGGGCAACACCCCGGAGGCGGTGGGACTGGCGATCGGCGCCGCGCCCTATCTGCCGGCGGCGGCCACCGATACCCTGGCGCGGGCCTTCACCCGTAATCACCTGCTGGCGATGGCCGAGGCCCCAGGGGGCGATCCGGAACACGCCCTGACCCCGGCCTTCAGCGACGATGGCACCTGGTTGGCGACCCTGTCACAGACCGCCGGTGCGCGATTGTGGCGGCTGCGCGATGGGCGTTTTATCGCCGCTGGCGGTCTCGCCCCACCGGGGGTGGGGCTGGAGGCGTTACGCGTCAGTGGCGGTGGGGAGAAGGTCGAGGTGTTCGGGATCGGTGCCGCCGGGGTGTGGCGCTTGCCGCTGGAGACGCCGCGCGCCCCGGACTGGCGCTGCGACGGTGCGCCCGGTGGGGTGCGCGCGCTCGCCCCGGACGGGCGTGGGCTGGCGCTGACCCGGGTCGTCGACGCGGGCGTGGCGGTGTGCATGGTCGATCTCGCCACGCCCGGACGGGTGCGCTGGCAGCGGGTGCTGCACCACGCCGAGATCCGCAGCCTGGACTTCTCCCCCGACGGCGCGCTGCTGGTGAGCGCCTCGCGCGATGGTCGGGCGCTGCTACTCGATGCCGCCAGTGGTGTCGAGCGGGCACGACTGCCGCGTGGCGATACGCTCGATCGCCCCGCCAACCGCGCCCGCTTCGATCATGCCGGCGAGCGGGTGGCGGTGGCCTCGGCCGACGAGCGGGTGCGACTCTATGGCCTCGATGGCCGGCTGTTGAACACCCTCGGCGCCCTGGAGCGCGACGGTCGTACCCTGCGGGTGCACGAGAGCGCGGTGCGCGACCTGGTCTTCTCCCCCGATGATCGGTTCCTGGTGGCCGTCGACGACGCCGGTCAGGTGGTGCGCTGGACGCTGGCGAACGGGGCGGCCGAGGTGCTCGGTCATCATGGGCTGAGCGTCGAGCGGGTGGAGCTCGCCGCCGGCGACGAGGAGGCGCTGGTGCTCAGCGCCTCGCTCGACAAGACCGCGCGGCTGTGGGGGCTGCAGACCGGGCGGGAGCTGGCGGTATTCAGTCACGACGGTCCGGTCTCGGGGGCGCGCTTCAGCCGCGATGGGTCGCGGGTGCTGACCTACTCGGCGCGTGACGGCTCGGCGCGGCTGTGGTCGGTGGCGCCGGCCGACGGGCTCTCGTTCCGGCTCGAACAGGATGACCACGTCTGGCACCTGGCCCTGGCCGCGCCCGGTGACGGCAGCGAGGTCTTGATGGCCACTGCCGCCTTCGACGGACGGGTCGAGCTGTGGAGCCATGATCGTGCTCACCCCGAGCAGGCGCCACGGCTGCTACGTCGGCTGCAGCACGCCCCCGAGGTGCGGGTGCGCCGGGTCGGCTTCTCGCCCGGTGCGCGGTGGCTGGCGAGCGCCGGGTTCGACGGCGCGGCGCGGGTGTGGGACCTCGAGGGCGGCGGGAGCTGTCGCGCCCAGGTCGATCCACGCTGTGCCGACCCCGAGGCGACGAGCTGTGGTGGCGTCCATCAGGTGCTGTTCGCCCCCGACGGGCGCTGGCTGTTGACCGCTGCCGATGTCCCCGAGACGCCGCTGCGGTTGTGGGACCCGGCCGACTGCAGCGCCCTGCCGTTGCCCAGCGCCTTCGCCCATGACGGTCACGGCGTGGTCGCTGCGGCGGTGGGTGCGAGCGCCGACGGTGCGCTGTTGGTGGCCAGCGGCGATGCCGCCGGCACCCTGCGGGTGATGCGGCGCGATCCCGGTGCGCGCTGGCGGCGTCTCTGCACCCTGGAGGCGCACCAGGCGGCGGTCACCGACCTCGCCCTCGCCCCCGACGGCAGCGCCCTGGCGAGCGCCGGCGAGGACGGGCGGGTGGCGCTGGTCGAGCTCGACGGCGCCGGTTGCACCGTGCCGCGTCTGCTCGATGCCGGTGCCGGGCTGGTCTACGCGGTCGGGTTCGCCCCCGATGGCGAGGCCCTGGTCAGCGCCGCGCAGGACGGACGCGCCTATCTGTGGACCCGCGCCGGGGCGCCGCTGGCGACCCTCGTCGGCCATCGCGACCGGGTCTACAGCGCCGAGTTCAGCCCCGACGGCCAGTGGTTGCTGACCGCCGCGCGCGACGGCGAGCTGCGGCTGTGGCGGCGTCCGCGCCGTGCCCAGGACGCGCCGCTGGCCGCCTATCTGGTGCTCGACGCCGCGCTCGGTGGGGTCGCCTACGCCCACTTCAGCCCCGACGGCAACAGCCTGGGCGCGGCCTACTGGGAGAACGCCGCGGTGTGGTGGCGGCTGTGGAACGAGTCGCCCGCGATCGACCCGGCCTGGGTGCGTGTCTGGGGCCCGGAACGCGCCCGTCTGGCGCTGATCCGCGAGGCCATGCGCTTCCAGCGCGGCGACTGAGCGCGTCTCAGCCGAGGGTCAGCACCAGCACCCCGAGCAGCATGATGCTCGCCCCGAGCAGTCGGGTGCGCGGATAGGGCTCGGCGAACAGCCAGCGCCCGAGCAGCACCGAGAAGATCCCGGCGCTGCGCTTGACCGCCATCACATAGGAGGCGAGCGCCAGGCTGAGGGCGATCTGGTCGGCGATGCGCATCAGCGCGAACAGCACCCCGAGTAGCAACAGCGGGCGGATCTCGCGCAGCGCGGTCGCGCCGGTGAGTTCGGCGTAGAAGCGCCGATCCTGCAGCCCGAACACCACCAGCAGCACCAGCGGGTTGACCATCGCCACCATCACCGCGAACGACAGCGGGTCGCTGAGCTGGATGCCGATACGACCGAACACGCTGGCGGCGGCGAAGCAGGCGGCGGCGAGCAGCGCCAGGCGTCGTCCCGGGGTGCGCAGCGGGCGGTGCCAGCGGATGCCCTGCTCGTCGATCCCCAGGGTGTAGCCGCCGAGGATCAACAGCCCCACCCCGAGCCAGCCGAGCGGCGCCGGCAGCGCCCCGGTGAGCAGCCACTCGATGGCGATCGCCAGCCCCGGGGTGAGGGTCATCAGCGGCCCGACCAGCGACACCTCGCTGCGGTGCAGCGCGGCGTTGAGCGCCCAGCCGCCGAGCCCGGAGAGCACCCCGCCGCACAGCACCGCCAGCACATAGGCCGGCTGGTGCAGCGGGAAGTCGTGGTACCAGAGGATCAGCGGCAGGGTCACCGCGAGGCTGGCGAGGTTGACGTAGAAGGTCAGCGCACGCGCCGAGAAGCTCGGGCTGAGGCGCTTGGTGACGGCCAGGCGCGAGGCGTGGAAGAAGGCCGAGGCCAGCGCGAACAGGATCCAGATCTGGGCGAAGGCGGCGAGGTCCATGGGCTCGGTTCAGCGCCAGCCGGTGGCCGCCCCGTGGAAGCGGGCGAGGGTCTGCGGTGCGCTCGCGAGCTGGTCGCGGTTGGCGCGTGCGAAGTCTTGCTGGAAGGCGATCCGCTGGTGCCACTGCGCCGGGCTCAGGGTGCCGACACCGCGGACGATGCGCACGCAGGGCAGGGCGTCGACGCCGAGTAATCCGGCCCCGCCGATGCCGCAGAAGAGCTTGGGCTGGATGCCCAGCTCGATCTCGCGCGCGGCGAGTGGTGGCGCGGTGGTTCGGGTGCGTGCCGGCACCCGCAGGGTGAGCGCATAGCTCGGCTGATTGAGGGTCATCAGCTGCTGACGCCGCGCCGGGGTGGCGCGCGCCAGCCGTGCGGCGGTCGCCGGGGCGAGGTCGCGCAGCCGCTCGGCCAGCGCCGCCAGCTCGGCGCGGCTCGCCGCCGAGCAGTCGAGCGTCTCGAGCGCCGCGCGCCGCGCCGCCACCGGGCGCAGCCGGTGGCGCCGCCAGGGCGGGGGCGGGGTGTGCTGGCCGGTGAGGGCGGCGAGCAGCTCGCTAGCGAGCCCGTCGAGACACCGGTGCAGTCGCGCGATCAAGGCGGCGAAGGCGGGGGTCGCCAGGGTTGCCCAGCCGGGCAGGCGCAGGGTGCAGCCGAGCGGGTCGAGCCCGGCGAGCTGGCGCGCCGGGTCGACCGGCACGACCCGCGCGCCGGGGATGCCGAGCGACAGTGCGGCGAGCCGCTCGGCGATCAGCCGGGCGCCGGGCAGGGTCGCGGGGTCGAGCGCCTGGCGGCGCTCGTGCGGCGCGAGGGTGGCGAGCGCGGGCTGGGGCGCGCTGAGCGGCGCCAGCTCGCTCGCGTCCCAGTGGATCAGGTGCAGGTGGAGCTGCTTGGACGCCTGCACGCTCTCGCGGTCGCGGGTATGGGGGTCGCAGTTGAGGGCGAGATGGAGCTGGCCGCCGTCCAGTCCGAAGCGCTCGATCACCGCGGGGTCGGAGACGAAGCGCACGAAGTTCAGCGCGCAACTCCAGAAGCGTGCGGCGCTCGCCGGGTCGAGTGCGTCCGGGGTGGCGCCCGCCCTGGGGGCGACCAGCATCAGATCGTGGCGGGCATGGGGCGCGGTCTTGTCGATCAGCAGCAGTTCGCTGGTGTCGGCGTCGCCGATCCGCGCGATGGTGCGACGGGCGAAGCGGACCTCGGGGTCGGGATCGGTGAGTTCGCGCGCGCTCGGCGCATAGTCCGGCGGCAGCGCCGGGATGCGCACTGCCCCCCAGGCCACCGGCATGGTCGCGGCGGCCGCCGGCAGCAGCGCGGCGAAGGGGTCGGACGCGCTCATCGCCACCCCGGGCGTTGCGCCGCGAGCGCCGTCACCGCCTGCTCGACCAGACGTGCGGCGAGTCGCTCGAAGGCCGCGGCCATCGCCGCCGGGCTGGACTCGTCGAGCGGCTCGTCGAGCGTCAGGCGGGTGCGCCACAGCGGCGTCCTCGCGCGTGCCCGCTGCAGGGTCAGCGCGAGGGTGGCGGCGACCCTGGGCGGCTCGGCCTCGGGCAGGTGCTCGAAGCGGATCAGCTCGCCGCTGAGGATGTAGTCGGCCTCGACCCGTTCGGCCGGGGCATGCACCCGGGCGAAGGGACCGGTCGCGCGCAAGCCCTCGGCGAGGGCGTCGGCGAGCGCACCGGGCAGCGGCTCCTCCCACAGCAGGCTGTCGTAGCGTCCGACCTCGCGAGGTGCGGTGCGGGTGCGGTAGAGGATCTGGCGACCGCCGAGGAAGCCGCGCGCGGCCAGGTCGCGCACCTGCACGCTGGCGTCGAGCCGGGCGGTGGTGGTCGAGGGCGGTGGCGGTGGTGCGAGACGGTAGAAGCGGTCGCGCTCGATCGGCTCGCCGCCGGCGCAGGCGACGAGCAGCAGGGGCGCGAGCAGCAGCAGTGGACGGATCAGCGGAACCATGGGGTGCGTTCCTCGGTGGGGTGGCCTTGGAGCAGGCTGGCGGGGTTCTCGCGCAGCGCACGCGAGAGCGCCGAGAGGTTGCGGCTGGCGTCCTCGATGTTGGTGAGGATCGGCAGCAGCGCGTTGTTCATGGTCTGCAGCAGCGCCTGGGTGTCATCGAGGCTGTGGCGCAGCGCCGGGCGGTTGTCGGCGACCAGGGCGCGGACCTCGTTGGCGAGCGCGCCGTAGTCGGCCACCGCGCGTTCGAGCGCGTCGCGCTGCGCGGCCACCGCACCGCTGACCTCGGCGAGGTTGGTGGTGAGCGCCTCGACCGCCTCTAGGGTGGCGGCGATCGACTCGCCGTCGACGGCGGCGTCGAGCTTGGCGGTGAGCGCGCGCAGATGATCGAGCGCGCCGGCGAGCCGTGCCTGGTTGCCGGTGGCCGCCTCGCCGGTGCCGAGCAGTGCCTCGATGGTGGCGACCTGGCGGGCGATGCTCTGCAGCGCCGGGGTGATGGTCTCGGCGACCAGGGTGTCGAGGCTCGCGGTGAGCGCGCCGAGCTGGCCCATCAGGTCGGGCTCGGGGGCCAGGGTGGGGAGTTGCGCGCCGGGCGCGAGCCGGCTGGCCGAGGTGCCGGTGGCGATCTTGATCGCGCTGCCCTCGAGCAGTCCGGCCGAGCCGATCCGTGCCCGGCTGTCGGCGGCCAGCGGCCAGTCGTCGGCGATCCGCAGCAGGGCGCGGAAGCAGGGGCGCAGCGGCGCGCGCGCGCCGCAGGGGGCTGGCTCGGTGGCGCTGGCGAACACCGGCTCGACGCGCTCGACCCGGCCGATGCGGTAGCCGTCCTGGATCACCGGGATGCCGGGGGCGAGCCCGGTGGCGTCGGGAAAGACCGCGACCAGGCGGTAACCCTCGCCGAGCCGTCCCGGCCACAGCACCACCAGCAGGGCGACGAAGGCCGCCGCCATTAGCACCACGAACAGCCCGGCGGCGCGCAGGTCGCGACGCATCGCCCGTCCCTGACGCTTGCCCGGGGCGTCGATCTCGGGCGGTGAGTAGAGCCGGTCGAGCCGCTCGCTCATCGCCACCCCCGCAGTGCCGCGCGCAGCTCGAGTCGGTCGGTGGCCGCCTCGCGCAGCGTCGCGGTCGGTCCGGCGTAGACGGCCCGACCGTGGTCGAGCACCAGCGCGCGTTCGCAGTGGGTGGCGAGCGCGGCCGGGGTGTTGTCGGTGGCGATCAGGGTCAGGGCTCGGTTGCGACGCACGGTGTCGAGCATCTCCAGGATTTCGGCGAGTGCGCTGGGGTCGAGGCCGTCGGCGACCCCGTCCCAGACCAGCAGGTCGGGTTGGTGGATGAGCGCGCGAGCCAGTTCGACGCGCCGGCGTTGCCCCAGCGAGAGCGCGCGCGGGTCGTGGTGTTCGAGTCCGTCGAGCCGTAGCAGGGTGACCACCAGTCGTGCCGCGCGTGCCAGCTCGGTGCGGCGCAGCGGTGTCTCGCGCAGCGGTAACAGCAGGTTCTCGAGCACGCTGCGGTCGGCCAGCAGCGAGCCGCCCTGGAGCACCGCGCCGAGGCGCCGGCGCAACCGGTGCATCGCACCGCTGTCGAGTCGCTCGAGCTCCTGCCCGAACAGGGCGATTGTACCCGCCGAGGGGCGGTCGAGTCCTAGGATCAGTCGACTGAGCAGGCTCTTGCCGGCCCCGTTGGGGCCACAGATCAACAGCCATTCCCCGGCGGGCAGGGTCAGCGTGAGGTCGGCGAGCGCGGTGCGCCCGGCGACGTGCTGGTAGAGCCCGGTGAGGGTGAGCGCCGGTGGCGTGGTGGCGGTTGGGCGGGGGAGGGGCATGAACGTTCAGCCGATCAGCAGTAGATAGAGCAGGTCGACGACCAGGATCAGCCCGATCGCACCGAGCATGGTGGCGGTGGCGGCGCGGGCGATACCGCGCGGGTCGCGCCCGGCGGCGATGCCGTTGACACAGGCCAGCGGCGCGACCAGCAGTGCGAACAGCGGTGGCTTGATCAGGGCGCCGATCAGATCGGCCGGTCCGATGCCGTGGGCCAGGGTCTCGACCAGTCGGGCTGGGCTGAGTGCCACGCTCGCCCACAGCCAAGCCCCGGTGGTCAGGCCGGTGACCAGCAGGGTCCAGACCGCGAAGGCCGTGCTCATCAGCAGCATCGCCAGCAGCGTCGGGGCGAGGGTGAAGCGGATCGGGTCGATGCCGTTGACCAGCAGCCCGTCGAGCTCACCGCTCACTGCCAGTCCCGCCTGACGCACCGCCAGCGCCACCCCGGCGCGCCCGGCGACGAGGATGCCGATCAGTACCGGGATCACCTCCAGAGCGATGGCATAGGTCAGCGAGATCAGCAGCGCGTCGGGCAGGGCGAAGCCGGCGAGCAGCAGCTCGCCCTGGCGTCCCAGGATCAAGCCCAGGGCGATGCTCACCAGGGTCAACGCCGGCAGCACCGAGAGCCCGGACTGGCGCAGCGCGGTGGCGAAGGCCGGCAGATCGAGCCGGGCGCGGCCGCCGAGGATGCGCAGATAGAGCCACAGGCAGTCGGCCAGGGCGAGGGCGCCGAGGCCGAGTCGTTCGAGCGTGCCGGCGGGGCCGGTGAGTGGGCGGTCGGGGTAGTGCATGACGAGGTCAGTACTCGAAGTCCCAGGCGAGGCCCTTGCCGTCGGCGGTGAGCCACAGACGCTTGTCCGGGCGCGTGGTCGGTGCGGGCGGGGCCGGGTGCCAGGCGATCTCGGCGCGGCGCTCGATCCATGCCGCCAGCCCCCCGGGGACGAGCGGCAGGCGCCGCTCGGCGCGGGCGACCAGGGCGAGCAGGGTCGTGCGTGTGGCCGGGTCGGTACAGTCGGCGAGCAGTGCCGACAGCGGGCGCTGGTGCAGCAGCCACAGCCCGGTGGCGGGGTGTTCGAGCCCCTGGGCGGCGAGCGCGCGGGTGAGCGGCGAGGCGAGGCCGGTGGCGAGCACCAGGGCGCGGTCGGGGTAGCGTGCGTGTAGCCGCCCGAGTGCATTGCTGATGAGGCGGCGCGGAGGTGGGGGCGTCTCGCTGGAGGCAGGTTCGACCAGGGCGACGATCAGCAGGCGCTGGATCCCTCGCCCGGCGCGCGCGAGCAGGGTCGGTACGCCGCGTACCGCGAAGCGGTCGAGGTCCTTCATCGGTTCGCTGAGGGCGTCGTAGTCGACCAACTGCGGGTGGTGTTTGCGTTTGTTGTCGCGCACTGCGGCGTGGGTCCAGCCGTCGAGTCGGCGGTCGGCGGCCCAGCGCTGATGTTCGATCCGGGCGAGGCATTCGACCTCGGGGGCGGTGAAGGCGAAACCCGCGACCCGCTCCTCGGGGACCGCGCGACAGTCGACCACGGCGAGCTTGGCGAGCATGTGGTCGGCCTGATGGCGGTTGGCGGCGCGGAAGGATTCGGCCAGCTGCGGCCAGGGTTGACCACCGGGCTCACCGTCGGGATCACGACCCTGGGCGGCGACGCTGTCGCGATAGTGGTCGTGGATGGTACGCGCGAGTTGGTCGGCGAGACCGGTGAACAGGGTCTCGGGGGTACAGGCATCGGCGATCAGCGAGAAGGGCAGGGTCTGGCCGTCCCAGGCGGCGCGCTCGCCGGCTGGCCAGGGTGCGGTGGCCACGGCGATCAGCGGTGGCGAGGCGTTGCTCACGGCGGCGATCTGTGCACGCAGTCGGGTCGCGTGCGCGGCGGCCCGTGGCGGATCGCAGATCAGCGCCAGGCTCACCGGTGTGTCGGCGGCGAGCATTGGCGTCTCCGGGGTGGCGCAGCGTAGCTCGGCGATCGCCTCGCCCTGGGGTTGGGTGGCGCGGAACCAAGCGGCGGCCGCCGCCGGGTCGGGGTCGAGCAGGGTGATGCGCAGGTGCTGTTGGCCATAATGACCGCTGAGCAGCGCCTGACGCAGCAGCGCGGCGGCCGGTGTGGCGCGACCGACGAGCAGTAGGTGGGGGCGGCGGCCGGCGGCGACGTCACAGCCGAGGTGCAGTGGCCAGCGTGCGAGCAGGGTGCGTGCGCCGGTGGCGGCGAGGTCGAGGGTCTCGATCCGGAGTGGGCCCGCTGCGGTGCCTGTCGGTAGTGCCGGGGGCGGGTGACGGTGGTGGATCAGGATCAACCGACGTGGTCGGCGCGCGCCGGCGAGTCGATCGGCGAGTGTCGCGATCAGCGTCTCGGCATCGCTCGGGTCGAGCAAGATCAACGGCTGGCCGGGCCAGGGGCACAGCCGGGCCAACGCCTCGGGGGCGACCAGCCGGGCGTCGAGCCGGGTGGCGAGGGTCTCGGCCAGCGGTGGGGTGCCGCAGACCAGGGGCTGGGGCCGCCAGATCATGCCGCCAGCCGTGCCGCGATCCGCGCGGCGAGGGTCGTGGCGGGCGCGTTGAGATCGAGCGCCTCGATCGTGGCGCGGCGTTCGAGTCCGCCCTGGCGCCAGCGTGCGAGCAACGCGTCGGTGCTGCCACCGCTGCCGGCGAGCAGCAGCAGTGGGGCGGGTTCGGCGAGGGCTAGCTCGAGGTCGAGTCGGGTGATCTCACCACCGCCGACGGCGAGGGTGAGTCGTGGCCGGGGACCGGCGAGCAGGTCCGCGATCCGACGGATCCACGGCGACTCGTCGCCCCAGCGTGTGCCCGGGGTGAGGACCAGGTGGCTGTGGTTGGGTTCGATGTCGGTGGTGCCGTGCGGCACGACGGTGGCGCGTGGCGCCACCCCGAGCAATGGGAAGTGGGCGTGGCAGGCGGCCCGGGCCCGGCCCATCTGTGCCATTACGCCGCAGTCGGTACCGCCGTCGATGACCCTGGTGTTGAGCGCATCGAGTCGGGGCGCGAGTGCGCGCAGCAGTGCGCCGAGCGGTGCGGCGCGCGCAGGGTCGAGCCGCGCCGCGCCGCCGATCAGGGTCAGCACCGGGCGTGGTCGATCGAACCCCAGCGCCGTGAGCATCGCGGTGAGGTCTTCAGGGCCTGTGGGTTCGAGCCGCAGCGGGCCGGGGGCGGCGCGGGTCATCGCGGTCGGGGCCTACTTACTCGGAGCGGTAGTAGACCTCGCCGGCCTCGTCCTCGATGGTGACCACCAGGGGGATGCCCTGACGGATGCTCGCCGAGACCACGCAGAACTCCTCGAACAGGTCCTTGCAACGGGCGAAGCGTGGCGATTCGGTGACCGCGGCGGTGACGATCAGGCGCACCTCGAGCTGGCCGATACGCATCCGCTTCTGGGCGTTGCGGGTCATCACGCAGCTGGCCTCGGCGCGTAGACAGCCGGCGGGCGGGTCGTCCTTGAACAGGCAAAACAGCAGGCTGGCGCCGAGGCAGTCGGCGGTGGCGGCGGCAAGGAGTCGTGATGCGTTGGGCCCCCGGCACTCGCCCAGTGGCGGCTCGCCGTCGAGCAGCAGGTCGGGTGCCTGGGGCCAATCGAAGGCGACATTGATCTGATATCCCTGGCGCTGCTCGAGCGCGATGCTGAAACGGCCTTCCTCGGACATGGTGGCTCCTGTGGTCGGGGGTGGTGCGACGGCGCGGTCCGGCGGCGTGCGGTCCGGTCCGGACCCGCGGTCTGGATGTCGGTGTCGATCAGGTCTCGATCCGCGTGCCGAGCAGCTCGACGAAGCGGCGCATCCACTCGGGGTGGGCGGGCCAGGCCGGGGCGGTGACCAGTTGACCGTCGACATAGGCGTTGGAGAGGGTGTCGTTGACCTCGCACCAGCTGCCGCCGGCATGTTCGAGCTCGGGGCGCACGGCCGGATAGGCGGTGCACTGCTTGCCCTCGAGGACCCCGGCGGCGGCGAGGATCTGCTGGCCGTGGCAGATTGCGGCGATCGGTTTGTCGCCAGCGGCGAAATGGCGCACCAATTCGATGACCCTGGGGTCGAGGCGCAGGTACTCGGGTGCGCGCCCGCCGGGGACGATCAGGGCGTCGTAGCGACTCGGATCGATCTTGTCGAAATCGCTGGTGATAGCGAAATTGTGGCCCGGTTTCTCGCTATAGGTCTGTTCGCCCTCGAAGTCGTGGATCGCGGTACGTACCGTGTCGCCAGGGGCCTTGCCCGGACAAACGCTGTGGACGCAGTGCCCGAGCAGCTGCAGCATCTGGAAGGGCACCATCGCCTCGTAGTCTTCGACATAGTCGCCGACCAACATCAGGACCTTCTTTTCGGCCATGTGTTTCGTCCTCCTGAAACGCCGTCGCATAGGGGTGGACAGACTATACCACTGGGGCCGCGCCGGGCACGCGCAGCAGGCCAACGGTGCCTGCCGATGGGGTATGATCGAGCATTTTACGGGGAGGGCGGTGGCGCTGTGATCGGCAACGATGGATTAGCGCGTGCCGCCGGCTGGATGGGGCTGGCGTTGCTGTCCTTCGCGGCGCTCGCGGTGGCGGCGCGCGAGTCGCTCGTGGCGATGTCCCCGGCGCAGTTCCTGTTCCTGCGCACCCTGCTCGGGCTGCCGTTGCTGGTGGCCTTGGGGGCGGTGTTGGCGCCGGGGTTTATGCGCACCCGCCAGTGGCCATTGCACCTGCTGCGCAACCTGTTCCACTATGGCGGCCAGCTCTGCTGGATCGCTGCGATCGGGTTGTTGCCGCTGGCGTTGGTGTTCGCACTCGAGTTCACCGCTCCGGTGTGGGCGGCGTTGCTGGCGCTGGTGTTTCTCGGCGAGCGCCTGGGGCGTGCGCGACTGGTGGCCCTTGCCGTCGGCCTGGCTGGGGTGTTGGTGATTACCCGTCCCGGGCTGCAGCCGTTCGATCTCGGGGTCGGCCTGGGGTTGGCCGCGGCGCTCGGCTTCGCGGTGAGCCTGGTCACCACCAAGGGGCTGACGCGACACGATTCGGTCTTCACCATCCTGTTCTGGATGCTGGCGATCCAACTGCTGATCGGGTTGGCGCCGGCGCTCTGGGTGTGGCGCCCGATCGACTGGGACACGCTGCCCTGGCTGCTGGTGGCGGCGGTGACCGGTATCAGCGCCCATCTCGGCGTGGCCAATGCCTTCCGGCACGCCGATGCCACCCTGGTGCTGCCGATGGACTTCCTGCGCCTGCCGCTGATCGCCCTGGTCGGCGTGCTGTGCTATGGCGAGGGGCTCGACCCCTGGGTCCTCGGTGGTGCCGCGCTGATCCTCGCCGGCAACGAATACAGCCTGCGTCGCGAACGGCGACGCTGATGCGCGCGGTGGCGGGGCTGCCGTCTTCCTGACTATGCCCGGGCGGTGCCCGGGCCCTCCTGATCCTGATGAGGTGAATCGATGATGATGAGCGCCGAGCCGCGCCTGGTGGTGGTATGGATCTGAACCTGTTGTGGCGGTCACTACGACCGTTGGTGTTTCGTCTCGACCCGGAGCGCGCGCATCGTATGACCCTGGCGGCACTGGCGCGCTGGTCGGAGCGGTTCGATGGCCGGCTGGTCGCCGGCGACCCGGCCCACGCCCATCCGCGCGAGGTGATGGGGCTGCGCTTCCCCAACCCCTTCGGTCTGGCCGCCGGGCTGGACAAGGACGCCGAGGCGATCCCCGCCTGGCAGGCGCTCGGCTTCGGCTTCATCGAGGTCGGTACGGTGACCGCGCAGGCCCAGCCCGGCAACCCGCGTCCGCGGCTGTTCCGCCTGCCCGAGGACGAGGCGATCATCAACCGCATGGGCTTCAACAACGCCGGGGCCGACCGGGTGGCGCGGCGGTTGCGGCGGTTGCGCGAGCGCGACCTGCTGCAGGTGCCGCTCGGGGTCAACATCGGCAAGTCCAAGGTGACCCCGGCCGAGCGCGCCGCCGAGGACTATCGCTACAGCTTCGAGCGGCTCGGCGAGCTGGCCGACTATGTGGTGGTCAATATCTCCAGTCCGAACACCCCGGGGCTGCGCGACCTGCAGCGTGTCGACGAGGTCAAGCGCATCGTCGAGACCATCCAGGAGCCCAACCAGCGCCTCGCCCGCCCCCGGCCGCTGCTGGTCAAACTCGCGCCCGATCTCGCCGACGGGGATGCCATCGACTGCGCGCGTGCCGCGCTCGAGGCCGGTTGTGCCGGGCTGATCCTGACCAACACCACCATCGCCCGCGAGGGGCTGCGCAGCCGCACCGAGGGCATGGCCGGCGGGCTCTCGGGGCGCCCGCTGCAGGCGCGCAGCACCGCGCTGCTGGCGACGGTGCGCGAGGCGCTGGGGCCGGAGCCGACCCTGATCGGGGTCGGCGGGGTGCGTGATATGCCCAGCGCGCGCGCCAAGTTCGCCGCCGGCGCCGATCTGGCGCAGGTCTACACCGGGCTGATCTATCGTGGCCCGGGGCTGGTGCGCGAGCTGCTCGCCGCGCTTGACTGAAGCCCCGAGTGGCGTTCAGGTCCTGGGCGTCCACTCGCGGGTATCGAGTCGAGCGAGCAGGACCCCGCCGTCGGCGTGGCGGATCGGGGCGATATGGATGGCGAAACGAGCGTCTGGATGCGCCGGCGTAGCGAAGTCGATGGTGAGCGTCTCGGGGTGACCTTCGAGGGCCGCGCTGATGCCTTCGAGCAAGGCCTGTCGTTGCGCATCGGTGCTGTCCGGCCCCAGTAATTGCAGCGCGCGCTCATAGTCGCTGCCCGGTCCGCTGTCGCCGAGCGAGGGATCGCCGGCGCGGATCGCCGCCTCGCGCCAGCTGCGGTTGATCTGGGTAATGACCCCCTGGGGGGTGAGGACCGCGATCTGCTCGGGTAACGAATCGAGCACCGCCTGCAGGCGCTCGATGTCGTGCAGGGTGGTGATGTCGACGAAGGTTGCCACCGCTCCGCGCGCCTCCCCGGTGTGTACCGCATAGGGCAGCACCCGGGCCAGATAGACCCGGCCGTTGGCCGCCGCGATCTCGCGCTGCAGCATCTCGCCGTTGGCGATGGTGTGGCGTAGCTCGGTGATGAAGTCGGGGTACTGGAGCAGGTTGGTGAAGTCGTCGATGGGGCGACCGAGGTCGCCGTTGCGGATCTTGAACAGCGAGGTCGCCTCGGGGGTGAAGCGGGTCAGACGCAGCTCGGCGTCGACGAACACCGTGGCGATGGCCGCGGCCTTGGCCATGCCGTCGAGGTCGGCGTTGAGACGGTTGAGGATCTCGATCTTCTCCTGGTTCTCGGCATTGACCGTGTAAAGCTCCTCGTTGACCGACTGCAGCTCCTCGTTGGAGCTCTGCAGCTCCTCGTTGGAGGCCATCAGCTCTTCGTTGGTCGCTTGTAACTCCTCGTTGGCCGTCTCCAGCTCCTCGATGGTCGCCTGCAGGCTCTCGCGGGTGGCCGCCAGCTCACGCTCCAGGTTCTCGACCCGCTGTGCGGTCTCGTCGTCGAGATCGAGCGTCTCCATGCCCTCGCGTGGCGGCAGGGTCTCTGGTGCGGTCTCGAACGAGAGCAGCAGGTGGCGCTCGGACTGGGGGGCGTCATAGGGGCGGACCACCATGCGTAGCTGTTCACGTTCGCCCGAGGGCAGCTCGATGCCGAGCTGGTCGGAGCGCATCGCCATGCCGCTGCGGGCGCACTTGTAGAGCAACGCCTGGGCCACCGGCACCAGCGGCTGGGGCAGTAGCTTGGTGATGTCGAGCGAGGCGCTGCCCTCGCCGATGCGCAGATAGCGTGCGGCCTCGCCGAAGACATGCAGCAGCTCGCCATGCGGGTTGAGCAGCAGGGTGGTGGGGGCGTAGTCGCGCAGCAGGATCGACTGGCCGACGTCGATAGCTGTCGCGTCGGTCGATTGATAGCGGCTGCGGGCGCTGGGCTGGCGTCTCCCGGGCGAGGGCAACGATGGGGGCAGGGGTGTCGAGCTGTCGAGTGGCAGCGAGACGTGGCGCAGCACGCGATAGATCTTGTGGCGCGAGTTGACCGCGGTGAAGTCGCTGTGCAGGTCGGCCAGGGTCTCGCTCGGGCCGAGTAACAGATAACCGCCTGGGGAGAGCGCGTACTGGATGCGTCGTAGCGCCCGCGCTTGGGCCTGGGTGCGGAAATAGATCAACAGATTACGGCACGAGACCAGGTCCATGCGGGTGAAGGGTGGGTCCTCGAGCAGGTTGTGGCGGGCGAAGACGATGTTCTGGCGGATCTCGTTCTTGACCACGAAGTGGTTGCCGCGCTTGTAGAAAAAGCGCTCGAGTCGTTCGGGCGAGATCTCGGCGGCGATTGCCTCGGAGAACACCCCAGCACCGCCGACCTCGACGTTCTGTTGCTCGACGTCGGTGGCGAAGAGCTTGAGGCTCGGCCAGCGGCGCTCACGGTCGAAGGCCTCGGCGAACAGGATCGCCAGGGTATAGGCCTCCTCGCCGGTGGAGACGCCAGGGACCCAGACCCGGATCGGTTGGTTCTCGCCCCGCTCGCTGACGATCGAGCGGATTACCGTCTGGTCGAGGATGTCGAAGGTGTCGGGGTCACGGAAGAAGCTGGTCACCGGGATCAGCAGCTCGCGGCGCAGTACCGCCAACTCGCCGCGATCGCTGTCGAGCAGTCGCACATAGTTGTGCAGGTCGGGGGTGTGGCGCACCTGCATGCGTCGTTCGATGCGGCGCATCACCGTGGCCGGTTTGTAGTCGCGGAAGTTGATCCCGCCCTGGTGCTTGAGGAGATGCATCGCCTCATCGAAGGCGTCGTCCTTGTCGAAGGTCAGTCCCTGGGAGCGGCTCTCGGCCCTGATCTGAGGGGCCTGGGTGATGAACTCGTTCACCCGGGGGCCGAGGTCGTCCGGGGTGAGGATGGCATCGACCAGTCCGGTGGCGATGACGCTGCGCGGCATGCCGTCGAACTTGGCCGATTCTGGCTCCTGGGCGAGCAGTAAGCCGCCGGCGTCGTTGATCGCCACCGCCCCACGGGTGCCATCGGAGCCGGTGCCCGAGAGCACCACGCCGATGGCATGCTTGCCGAACTCCTTGGCCAGCGAGGTGAAGAAGAGGTCGATCGGCAGCGCCAGGCCGCGCGGGCGCTTGGGGCTGAGGCGCAGCGCGTCGCCGAGCACCGTCATCATGTTCGCCGGCGGGATCAGGTGGACGCGGTTGGGCTCGAGGTGCATGCCGTCAGTGACGGTGACCACCGGCATCTCGGTGTGACGGGCGAGTAGGTTGCCCATCATGCTCTTGTGGTCGGGCGAGAGGTGCTGGATCACCACATAGGCGGCGCCCGAGTTTGCGGGCAGGCACTGGAAGAAGCGCTCCAGCGCGTCGAGTCCACCGGCCGAGGCGCCGATGGCCACCACATAGCCGGTGAAATGGTCGTCGTGTGGTGTGGCACTCGGACCTGTCGGTGCCTCGGGCACGCTGGACATCGTCTGCTCTCCTGGATCGATGGGGGCTGGAAGCGGTGGTGCGGGCTGGCCGCTGCTGCTTTCAGGGTATCGTGTAGATGCTGGTCACCATGGTGACAAGCATGCATCAGCCGTGGGGGTGGGGCCAGCGCGGTGGCGCGCTGGACCTGGCGACGCGGTCACCAGGCCGGGGTGGGGTCGGGACGCGTGGGTGGGGCGTGGGCACCGGCCCGTGCCGTGTGCTCGACGGGGCGATGTCCCAGGTTGTGCGCCGGGGCCGAAGACGGCCCCGGCGGAGGCGTCGAGTCCAAGGGGGCTGCCTCAGTTGGCGCGCGGTCCCCAGTTCTGCTGCTGGTGCTGCGCCTGGGCGGCGGCGAATTCATCGGCATCGATGCGGCCGTCGCCGTTGCTGTCGATCGCCTCGAAGCTCGGTGCGCTCGACAGGTTACGCATCATGTAGCCTTGCTGCGAGCGCTCGGCGATACGCTGGCCACGGGCCTCGTAGAATTCCTCCTCGTCGAGCCAGCCGTTGCCGTCGAGGTCGAAGTCGGCGAAGTCGGGCATGTTGCGGCCCATGCCGCCACGCTGCTGCATCCGCGCCTGTTGCCCAGCGCTGAGCTCGGCCGGGGTGAGCTGGCCGTCTCCGTCCTGGTCGAAGTCGGCGAACGCCGGCATGCCAGGGCCCCCGCCGGGGCGCCGTGTCTGGTGGAAGGCGTCGAATTCCTGCTGACTGATCAGACCGTTGCCGTCGCCGTCGAGTGTGGCGAAGGGCATGGGCCCGCCCATCGGTTGGGCGAGTGCGGTGAGGCTGACCCCGGCACCGAGGCCGAGGGCAAGGGTGAACATCCGGATCTGTGGTGTCATCGAAGGTCTCCGGTGATGGTGCTGGCGTTGTCTGATGCATGGCGTGGGGCCAGCGTGTCCACGCCTGTGCCGCGCCGCTGGGCGCGGCCGATATCACGTTCGGGGGGCGCTCGGCGCTCAATCGCGCCAGTGGCCGAACCCGGGGATGCGGACCTCGTCATCCTCATAGATACCCGATTCTGCGCGTGGATGGCAGCCGAGACAATCACCGAGGGCGGGCAGCGATTGCCCGGCGTTGCGCTGTAGCCGCGCCAGCTCGGCGTGCTCGTGGCCGAACGCCGTGGTCTCGGTGATGCGGGGCAGCCCGCTCGTCGGCGGCGGGTCGAGCCGCGCGGAGACGGTGGCGTTGGCCTGCAGATAGTCGCTGATGGCAAGGCGCCGCGTTTCGTCGAGTTCGAGGCGCTCGCCATAGTGTGCGGTCAGTGACTGCGGGGTCATGATCTGGCGCCAGTCGCGCGCGCTCAGCAGCGCCGGCTGATAGACCAGGTGGCAGTCGCCGCAGACGGCGCGGGTCGTCGGGTCGGTGACCGCGCCGAGGCGGTCGTCATCGGCCTGCGCGGCACTGGTGAGTGTCAGCGCGAGCAGGGCGAACAGGGGGGGGATGTGCTGGGGCATTGGCATGGCTCCTTGGGGCCGATCCGTCACTGGCGCTCGATGCGCTTGCGGCCGCTGATCATCGATCCGATCAAGTTCTCCTGGTGGGCGAAGCTCGAGAACAGCACCCCGGCGACGTGGAGCAGGACCAGCAGCAGGGTGAGGTTGGCGAAGAACTCGTGCGCGCCCTCGATCAGCTCGGTGCTCTCGTGCGAGAGCCCGGCGGTGAGCCCGGCCAGGGGGCCGGCGAGTTCCTCGGCGCCGTAGAGTGCGAGTCCGCTGAGCCCGGTGGCGCTTACCGTCAGCAGTAGTGCGACGACCATGGCGCCGCCGGCCGGGTTGTGGCCGAGATGGCGCGGCGCGCGCATCCGCACGGCGTCGCGCAGATAGCCGAGGGTGGCGCGGGGGCCGCGTACGAAGTCGCCGAAGCGGGCGTGCGGTGAGCCGACGAAGCCCCAGGTCACGCGGATCGCGAGTAGCGCCAGGATCACATAGCCGATCCACACATGGAGCGTGAGTGGGTGGTCCTCGATGATGTAGGCAGCGGCGAAGCCCGCGGCCAGCGACCAGTGGAAGAGGCGGACCAGCGGGTCCCAGACCTGGGTCTCGGTCGATTGTTCGGGTGTCGGTGTCGTCATCGGTGTGCTCCGGTTCGGGTGATGGGCCTCGGCCCTGTGATGCTGGCGACCACCCTATCCCCCTGCGGCTGAACCTCGGCTGTCGATGCTTGTCAGCAAACCGTCAGCCGGGTTCGTGGCATCATGCGTCCATGATCAACACCCTCGTTCTGCGCCCATTCGTCCTCCTGCTGCTCGCCAGCGCCTCGGCCCTCGCCCTGTCCGATGGGCCCTCTGGTGTCGCCGATCACGACCGCGCTCGTCATGCGCTTGAGCGCGGTGAGGTGCGCCCGATCGGCGAGATCCTGCGTGTGGTCTCGGCGCGGGTGCCGGGCGAGGTGGTGGGCGTGGAGTTCGAGCGCGAGCACGGCGGCTGGCGCTATGAACTCAAGCTCATCGCCCCCGATGGGCGGGTGCTTGAGGTTGAGGTCGACGCCGCGACCGGCCGCATTCTCGAGGTGGAGGAGGACTGATGCGCATCCTGCTGGTGGAGGACGACGCCCGGCTCGCTGCCTCGGTGAGGCGGGCGCTGGAGGCCGCCGGTTTCGTCCCCGACTGGGTGGAGGACGGCGAGCGTGCCTGGTTTCTGGGGGATACCGAGCACTATGCCGCGGTCATCCTCGATCTCGGTCTGCCGCAGCTCGACGGCCTCTCGGTGCTGCGACGTTGGCGTGGCGCCGGGCAGCGCTTCCCGGTGCTGATCCTGACTGCGCGGGGCGATTGGAGCGAACGTGTCGAGGGGATCGACGCCGGTGCCGACGACTATCTGCCCAAGCCCTTCCGCATGGAGGAGCTGCTGGCCCGGGTGCGTGCGTTGGTGCGTCGCGCCGCCGGTCAGCCCTCGCCGGTGATCGAGTGCGGAGGGGTCAGGCTCGATACCTGCCGGATGACGGTGGCCCGCGACGGGGTGCCGGTGCACCTCTCGCCCCAGGAATATCGCCTGGCCTGCTATCTGATGCAGCACGCCGGGCGGGTGGTCTCCCAGGGCGAGCTGACCGAGCAGCTCTACGCCCAGGACTTTGAGCGTGACTCGAACGCGATCGAGGTGCTGGTCGGGCGGGTGCGCCGCAAGCTCGGTGGCGACTGGATCCAGACCCGACGCGGTTTCGGCTATCTGGTCGAGCCCGATGCGGACTGAGCGGTGATCGGGCGGCGGTCGCTACGGGCGCGTCTCTGGCTCGGTGCCGCGATCTCGATCGCCATCGCCCTGGTGGTGGCTGCCGCCGGGCTGTCACGACTCTTCGAGGCTCATGTCGAGCGTCGACTCGGTGCCGAGCTGGAGGTCCACCTCGATCAGCTGGTTGCGACCCTGACGCTTGATCCCGATGGGCAGCCCTTGCTGGCTCGTTCGCTTCCCGACCCTCGTTTCGATGTCCCGTTGAGTGGTCGCTATTGGCAGATCGATGGTGTCGGCACCCCTGGCATGCTGCGCTCTCGTTCGCTGTGGGACGCGGTGATTGCGCTACCGTTGGACCCCTTACCCCCCGGGCAGATCCACGCCCACTGTCTGCCCGGCCCCGATGACCAGCAGCTGCTGGTGCGTGAGCGCCGGATCTCGTTACATGATGCCGATGGGGTGCAGCAACAGGCCCGGGTCGCGGTGGCGATGACCCGAGCCGAGCTGATCGCCGCTCGTAACGCCTTCACCACCGACATGCTGCCCTATCTGCTGCTGATGGCGGTGGTGTTGGCGGTGGCCACGCTGGTACAGGTCCATACCGGCCTTGCCCCGCTCGAGCGCGTCCGGCTGGGTGTCGAGGCGATCCGTTCGGGGCGTGCCCAGCGCCTCGCCGAGCGCTATCCCGACGAACTTCAGGCACTGATCGATGAACTCAACGCCCTGCTCGATGCCCGTGCCCGGTCGCTCGAGCGTGCGCGAGCCTGGACCGCTGATCTCGCTCATGGTCTCAAGACCCCGCTGAGCGCCCTGGTCGGTGATGCCGAGCGATTGCGTACCCGTGGCGAGCCGGCGTTGGCCGATGACCTCGAGCAGCTCGCCGAGACCATGCGACGCCGTGTCGATCGCGAGCTGATCCGAGCGCGGGTGCGCTCTGGTGGAGGCCCGGTACAGGCCCGGGCCGAGGTGGGTGCCGCGGTCGATGCGTTGCTGCGTACCCTGGAACGCACCCCGGTCGGGCGGGGTATCGATTGGCAGGTCTGGATTCCCCCGGAGGTCGAGGTCGCGCTGACGCCGGACGATTTGCTCGAGCTGTTCGGCAACCTGCTGGAGAACGCCGCTAAGTGGGCGCGCACCACGGTGCGGATCGAGGTCGAGGATGGTGAGCGGGTATCGATCCTGGTCGTCGACGATGGTCCTGGGGTCGCCGCCGAGCAGTGCTCACGACTCGGTGAGCGTGGTCTGCGCCTCGACGAGCGCAAGGAGGGAGCCGGGTTGGGATTGGCGATCGTGCGCGATATCGTCGATGCCTATGGTGGAGGGATCGACTTTGAGTGCGCCGAGCACCAGGGGCTGATGGTGCGCTTGTCATTGCCGAAACCGGTGTCGTCGGCGAGGGCCTGATGCAAGTGATCGACGAGGTCTTCATCGCGCATCTAAATGAACGCGCGCGCGAGCGTGAGGCGATGATGGTGAGGAATG
>NZ_JAAXKX010000033.1 GCF_012276755.1 Marichromatium bheemlicum
CTCCAGCAGCCCGAACACGCGCCCGAAGGTATCGTGCGAGGGGATGCCGTTGGGCAGCTCCAGGAACTGCTCCAGCCACTCCTGCTTGGCCTCGCCGAACCAAGCGATCTCCGTCCAGCTATCGGCCCCGCACAGCGTCCCGGCAACAGCGATCGCCACCATGTCGCTCAGCAGATGCCGACGCTTGGTCGGACAGCGTGGGTCCTCGAGGATCGAGAAATGGGCGACCAGGGAGCGATCGATCGGTGTCTCGGACATCGGCGGCGGGCCTCCGGCTGCAGGGATCAGAAGGCCTGAGTGTCGCTGATCGATGCGGCCTGTATCCAACAGCATTTGCTAATACTTTGATGCGATAGCCCTGTCCTCCCGGACAAAACATCGACCATGACCAATCGACCCGAACCTCTACGGCTCAACCGTGATCCCTGTCATCCCCCTGCCAAGACTCCATGGCGGCCTCGCCCAATAGTTGACAGGTCAATAGGCTGGGGTCATCGCCATGGTTACCGCACATGGGGCAAGACTGAATACGAACCTGTCATGAGTCCTTTGCGGGATGAACCAAGCAGAAGTATCCATGTATCGACGGCATGTCCGACATCACACGCAAGGCTCGATGAAGACATGCTTGATGCAGCCAATTATTCATCGACTGATCGCTGATGACTGATTCGGTCATTACCAGTGACGCGAGGGATTGCGTAGGAACGCCCCCTACATCCGATCTAAATACCACGCGCTACACTGGCTCGAGCTTGGCATAAGCGAGTACCAGCCACTTGATCCCGGCCTCGCCCTGAAACTTGACCTGGATGCGCGCCTGGGCCCCCCGTCCTTCACCGTCGAGCACCACACCCTCGCCGAACTTGACATGCCGGACCCGCTGCCCCGCCTCGAAGCCCCCACCGCCACGGGTGGCGGTGGGACGTTTCGGGGCGGACACTGGTGACAGTGTCGTCCTGAACGCAGGTGTCGATTTAGGAGCACTGCGTGCACGCACATCCTCGATCAAGCGGTCCGGGATCTCGCGCAGAAAGCGCGAGGGTGGCGGCAGGTCCTGGCGCCCATAGAGCCGGCGGCTCTCGGCATGGGTGACATAGAGTTCGGCCATCGCCCGGGTCATGCCGACATAGCAAAGCCTACGCTCCTCCTCGAGGCGATCGGGGTCATCGGCCGACATGGCATGCGGAAACAGCCCCTCCTCGAGCCCGACCAGGAAGACCACCGGGAACTCCAACCCCTTGGCGCTGTGCAGCGTCATCAGCTGCACCGCATCGGTATCGGCATCGGCCTGGGTCTCTCCGGCCTCGAGCGCAGCATGGGCGAGGAAGGCGCCGAGCACCTCGGTATCCGGGGCCTCGAGTTCGTGGGCGAAGCGCGAGGCGGTCTCGATCAACTGCTGCAGGTTCTCGATCCGGTCCTGTCCCTTACCGTCTTTCTGCTTCTCGTAGTGCGCCGGCAGCCCCGTCTCGTCGATCAGCGCCGCCGCCAGATCGGGCAACAGCTGTGTGGTGCTGCGCACACGCTGTTGCTCGATGAATCCCATGAAGGCCCGCAACGCATTCGCCGCCCGACCACCGAGGCCCTGCTCCGCGATCAATTGCGCACCGGCACGCCACAGCGACAACCTTTGCCCCCGGGCATGCTCACGCAGCTGATCGAGGGTACGTACCCCGATACCACGGGAGGGGGTGTTGACCACGCGCTCAAAGGCTGCGTCATCGTCTGGATTGGCGACCAGGCGCAGATAGGCAAGCGCATCGCGAATCTCGGCGCGTTCGAAGAAGCGCTGCCCGCCATAGACCCGATAGGGAATGGCCGCACGCATCAGCGCCTCCTCGAAGAGGCGGGATTGAGCCGTGGTGCGATAGAGGATGGCACACTGGTCGTAACGTCGTCCCGACGCCTCGGCATGACGACGGATACGCTCGACGACGAAACGCGCCTCATCGACCTCATTGAATGCCGCATAGCGACGAATCGGTGTTCCCGCCGCGCCTTCGGTCCAGAGTTCTTTGCCCAGGCGCGAGGGGTTATTAGCGATTAGCGCATTAGCAGCGGCGAGGATGGTGGCGGTGGAGCGATAGTTCTGTTCCAACCGGATCACCCGGGTCTCGGGATAGTCGCGCTGGAACGAGCGGATGTTCTCGACCCGTGCACCACGCCAACCATAGATCGACTGGTCGTCATCACCGACCGCGAACAACTTGTCCTCGTCACCGGTGAGCAACCGGAGCCAGGCGTATTGAATGGCATTGGTGTCTTGGAATTCATCGACCAGGATGTGACGAAAACGGCGCTGATAGTGTTCACGCAGATCGGCGCGATCACGTAACAGCTCATGGGTGTACAGCAGTAGGTCGGCGAAATCGAGCAATCCTCCACGTTGACGCAATTGCTCGTATTCACGATAGAGGGTGACCATTCGTTCACCGAAGAAGTCACCGGAAAAGTCGAGGTGTGCCGGCCTCAGCCCCTCATCCTTGTGTTTATTGATGAAGGACTGGACCTGTCGAGGCGACCAGCGCGTCTCATCGAGCCCCAGGTCCTTGACGATACGCTTGATCATCCGCAGCTGATCGTCGCTGTCGAGGATTTGGAAGTGTTGCGGCAGCCCGGCCTCCTGCCAATGCGCGCGCAGGAAACGATGGGCCAGACCGTGGAAGGTCCCGACCCACATCCCCCCGACCGGTTGCGCGAACATGGTCTCGATACGTCCGCGCATCTCGCGGGCCGCCTTGTTGGTGAAGGTCACCGCAAGAATCCCCCAGGGAGGCACCTGCTCGACCTCGAGCAACCAGGCGATACGATGGACGAGGACGCGGGTCTTACCGGAACCGGCACCGGCAAGGATCAGGAGGTTCCCAGGTGAGGCCGAGACGGCCTCGCGTTGGGCGGTGTTGAGCGAGTCGAGGAGGGCTGAAGCATTCATCGGGGGATTCTACCGCAGCCCGAGGGGGGCGGAAGGCGTGGATTCGTCAGCGATTTTACGCCCACGGAGTAAGGGATCTTCGGGTATGCTGAAGCCGTCCAGCGCGGCGGCGGCGGTTCGTACTAATCAAAATAATATATATATATTTAAAGTCTGTAGTAATAATTAATCCCTGTGGATATCCGGATAAGTCTGAAAATCCCTTTTACCTCAATGCCTTGGAAGACTTCTCCTGGTGGATGAAGCAGGAGATATCCTGTGGATAACCTGTGTCTGAAAATCCCTCGAAAGTTGTTCAGCTCTTTGCTCACAGGGTTATCCACAGGGTTGCTAACAGGTTATTAAGAAGGTCTTTTTTATCAATGCCTTACGTTGTTGGCGGCGGTGTTTTCCTGGGTTCTGGGTGGTTGGGCTTCTCCGCCGGGCGTCCCGTAGTAGAATGACCCTGCGAAACCTGCGTTCTTAACACATCAAACTGCCCGGGCACTGCTTCATGACCGAACTGAAGAATGACACCTTCCTGCGCGCCCTGATGCGCGAACCTGTTGATTACACGCCGGTTTGGATGATGCGCCAGGCTGGTCGCTATCTCCCAGAGTACCGTGCCACCCGCGCCAAGGCGGGCAGTTTCATGGACCTGTGCAGGAACCCGGAGCTTGCCTGCGAGGTCACCCTCCAGCCGCTCGAGCGCTTCCCGTTGGATGCGGCGATCCTGTTCTCCGACATCCTCACCGTGCCCGATGCCATGGGGCTGGGGCTCTATTTCGCCGAAGGCGAAGGCCCACACTTCGAGCGGCCGGTGCGCACCGAGGCCGATATCGATCGTCTGCCGATCCCCGATCCCGAGGGTGAGCTGAAGTACGTGATGGATGCGGTGTCGGTGATCCGTCGTGAACTCGACGGTCGCGTGCCGCTGATCGGCTTCTCCGGTAGCCCCTGGACCCTGGCCACCTACATGGTCGAGGGCGGCAGCGCCAAGAACTTCTCCCACACCAAGGCGATGATGTTCGACCGTCCCGACCTGCTGCACCGCCTGCTGACCAAGGTCGCCGACTCGGTGACCTCCTACCTCAACGCCCAGATCGCTCGTGGCGCCCAGGCGGCGATGATCTTCGACACCTGGGGCGGTGCCCTGGCCCCGGCCCACTATCGTGAGTTCTCGCTGGCCTACATGAAACGGGTGATCGATGGCCTGACCCGCGAGGCCGATGGACGTCGTGTCCCGGTGATCCTGTTCACCAAGAACGGCGGGCAGTGGCTCGCCGACATGGCCGATACCGGCTGCGACGCGCTCGGTGTCGACTGGACCACCGATCTGGCCGACGCGCGTCGGATGGTCGAGGACCGCGTTGCCCTCCAGGGCAACCTTGATCCCTGCACCCTCTACGCCTCGCCCGAGCGTGTCCGCGAGGAGGTTGCACGGGTGCTGGCGAGCTATGGCAAGGGCCACGGCCACGTCTTCAACCTCGGTCACGGCATCACCCCGGACGTCAATCCCGACTGTGCCGCGGCCATGGTCGAGGCGGTGCACGAGTTGAGCCGTCCCTACCACGCCTGAGCCGGTGTCGCCTCGCCTGCCGGCGAGGGCGTCAGCCGCCTGAAATGAAACGGGCCCGGCCACGTTCCTGAGTGGTCGGGCCCGTCTCGTCGTCAGTGATGGTCGAATCAGACCGCGGTGGCCAGTGCCTCAGCGCTCGGATCACCGTGGTCGCGGGTGTCCTCGTGTCCCATCAGCAGCTCTTGCTCGAAGGCGTGCTCATCGATACGGGCGCCGAGATACTCGGCGATGGCGCGCATGTCGCCTTCGCCTGCGCCGAGGCAGCTGGTGCCGCCAGGTGACGGCGTCATGTTGAAGATGATGCCGCCGCCGTCGCTGATCTTGGCCTCGCCCATGCGCAGCTTGCGCGCGCGCTTGTCGATGAGCTGCGGGCGGATCCCGCCGAAGCCCTCGGCATAGCTGATCTCCGAGGCCTGGAGCGCGGGGACGATCTTGCGGATCTCGCGCACGAACAGCTGACGGTTGAGCCAGGGCACCTCGTAGAGGAAGTTGCGCAGCACATAGTTGCGGATGTCGGGCACCTTCATCAGATCCCACACGACAGCCGCTACATCGCGGTCGAAGCGCTGTACCTTGAAGAACTCGCGGATGCTCGCGCGGTTGTAGCGCTCGAGCATCGGCAGCATCAACGCGGTGGGGCCGAAGCGGGTCTTGCCGCGCTCTTTGACGTCGTGATCACCATGCACTGCGGCGAAGGGCAGGTTGGGATTCTGCACGGTGTAGACCTTGCCATTGAGCGCCTCGGGGGCGAAGTAGAAGGACCCGGCCACCGGCAGGCAGGAGTACTCCAGCCCCAGCCCCATCTCCTGGGCCATCAGCAGCGAGTGCCCCCCGGCGCAGACCACCACCGCGCGCGCCTGCAGCAGGCCGCGGTTGGTGCGCAGCACATAGTCCCCGCCCTCCTTGCGAATCGACTCGACCTTGGTCGAGAGCAGCTGGGTGATCTGCTTGCCGCTGGTACGGTCGAGACGTGCGCAGGCGTCGGAGAAGGACTGGGCCAGCGCCTGGAAATCGACCGCGCAGTACTCGTCTGCGGTCCCCGTGGCGACGATCTCCTCGTCGCGCCAGCGCCCGTCGATCCGTGCCACATTAGGTTCGAGCTCGGCAATCGCCTCACGCTCGAGCAGCTCCATGCGCGGGAAGAGGTCCTTGAACCGGGCATGGCGCTCGCGGATGTAGCGACATTCCTCGGCGCCGACCCCGAGCACCATCTTGGGCATGCGCTGGATGATGCGGTCGCGCTCCTCGGGCGGCAGCTTGGTAGCGTAGTTGATCACCATGTAGGCGGTACGCTTGACCGAACGCGCCTTCTCCAGGGTGTAGTTGGTCTCGATATCGCCGCAGTGGATGGTCTGACTGTTGCTGTGGGCGTGTGAGTTGACCGTGGCGACGTCGTCGTACTTCTCTACTAGGCACAGTCGGCCGAGATCGGTGAACTTGGCCAGTTCGTAGAGCAGGGCGGTGCCGGTGACGCCGGCACCGACGATGAGTACGTCGTAGTGGGTCGATGGATTCATGCGCATGGTCCTCCGCAACGGCGTTGCCGGCTCTTGGCGCAAGGCCCTTGGGGTCGGGGCCTTGTGCGTGGCGCAGGGATGCACCGGTCGTTGTGACGACACGGGTAGTGGTCACGGGGTCCGGGAGCAGGGCCGCAAGGGTGTGGCCCCGAGCCGACGGCTGTCGCCGTCTGTGATCCCTGTCGAGAAGGGGCGTCGGAGTGGATCCGACGCGGTATGGGATCACCCTAGCGGATGCGCGGCCGTGAGAGAACGCAGTAGGACGGATTTATATTATTGATATTTTAAATGAATTTATTGGTTGCATTGATTAAAACAAATACCAAGCAACCTTGTCTGGAATCTGAGTTTTTCTCGTTTTTTATCTTTAAAAACAATACTATATTTGATTTTTTTTCGATTCGTTTTAGAGTGGCTTTCAGGATGATTAGGGGAGGGTCGAGCCATCACCGAGTCGAGATCGGCGGTGTGATAAAACACGATTTGTGCGTCGGTTCCTCCCTCAGCCCCCTCTCGGTCGTGCCTTCAGCCGATCCAGACGCAGTCGCTGGCGGTCGTCGAACAGCCGTCGCGAACCCGCCCAGACCGCGAAGATCGACCCCAGTCCGGTGCCGCCGGCGATCAGGAACATGATCAGGATCTGATACCTGGCCGCCTCCAGCGGCGGGCTGCCGGCCAGCACCTGACCGGTCATCATCCCCGGCAGGCTGACCAGCCCGGCGCTGGCCATGGAGTTGATGATCGGGATCAGCCCGGAGCGGATTGCCTCGCGCCGCACCTCACCGATCGCCTCGCCCCAGTCGGCGCCGGCGAGCAGCCGCGCCTCGATCCGCGCGCGCGCCTCCCAGGCGTGGCGGGTGAGGTTGTCGAGGGCGATGGCGATGCCGTTCATGGTGTTGCCGAGCAGCATGCCGAGCAGCGGGATCAGGTACTGCGGCTGGTACCAGGGGTCGACCCCGATCACCAGGGTGAGGGCGAGGAAGGTCACCCCGAACGAGGACAGGAACATCGACACCGCGCCGATGCCGTAGCCCCAGGGGCCGCGATAGCGGCGTCGCTGACGCTGCATCACCTCCCAGCCGGCCACCGCGAGCATCACCAGCGCCACCGGGGCGATCAGCGACAGGCTCGACTGGGCGAACAGCACCTTGAGCACCAGCCCGATCAGACTGAGCTGGATGGCGCTGCGCAGCGCGGCGACGAGCACGCGCCGCTCCACCCCCAGGCGCAGTCGCCAGGAGACCCAGGCGAGCAGCAGGATCAGCACCGCAGCGAGCGAGAGATCGAGTGGCGTGAGCGAGATCAGCGTCATGACGGGTCGATGTCCTCGGGTTCGAGCCGGCCGTCGCGGATGCTCAGCCGGCGATCGCCGAGGCGGCGCCGTTGCGCCGGGTCGTGGCTGACCCAAAGCACCGGTGTGTGGTGGGCGGCGCGGTAGTCCTCGATCAGCCCCTCGACCCGGGCGCAGTTCTGCGGGTCGAGGTTGGCGGTGGCCTCGTCGAGCAGCAGCGCCCGTGGCGACTGGGCGAGCAGGCGCAGCAACGCGAGGCGCTGGCGCTCGCCGGTGGAGAGCCGGGCGACCGACCAGTCGAGCACCTCGGGGCCGAAGCCGAGCGCGCTCAGCCACTCATCGAGCGGCGGGTGTGCGGCGGGCAGGTGCTCACCCACCGACTCGCCCCACCAGGCCGACTCGGCCGGCAGCAGCCCGACGCGGCGACGCCACAGCGGGGCGGGCAGGCGCGAGCGCGGCGCGTCGTCGAGCCAGACCTCACCCCGGTGCGGGTCGAGGTCGGCGATGGCGCGCAGCAGCAGGCTCTTGCCGCAGCCCGATGGGCCCGACAGGAACACCCGCTCGCCGGTGCCGACGGCCAGGTCGATGGGACCGAACAGGGCGTTGCCGAGTCCCTGGACCCTGAGCCCGTCCATCAGCAGCGGCGGAAGACGAGATCGTGGACCACGTGACCGAGGCGCTCGCCGCGCTGCTCGAACTTGGTCAGCGGACGGCTCTCGGGGCGTGGGGTGTAGTGACCGGCGCCGGCGGTGTTGGCGAAGCCCGTGGCCGCCTCCAGGGTCTCGAGCATCTGCTCGGCATAGGGCTCCCAGTCGGTGGCGGCGTGGAAGTGACCGCCGGGACGGATGGCGCGTTCGAGCAGCGCGATCATCCCGGGGTTGAGGATGCGGCGCTTGTGATGACGCTTCTTCGGCCAGGGGTCGGGGAAGAACAGCTGCACCCGGTCGAGCGCGCCAGGGGCGATGCCGTGGGTGAGCAGTTCGACGGCGTCCTGACGCATCACCCGCAGGTTGTCGATACCGAGCCGCTCGATCTCGAGCAGCAGGTGCCCGACCCCGGGACGATGGACCTCGACCCCGAGCCAGTTGCGCCCCGGGTCGTCGGCGGCCATCCGCGCCAGCGACTCACCGTTGCCGAAGCCGATCTCGAGGGTCACCGGCTGATCGTTGCCGAACAGCGCGCCGAGGTCGAGCGGCGCCGGCGCCTGCCAGTCGACGCCGAAGCGGGGCCAGAGCTCGGCGAAGGCGCGCTCCTGACCGGGGGTGAGTCGGCCCTCGCGCAGCACGAAGCTGCGCACCTGACGATGACGGGGATCTGTTGGTTGCACGGATGGATTCTCGACGCTTGATGACTGATGACCGGATGGATCGTGGCGGGGGCGATCCCTGGGCGGGGGCTGCGTCCTGGCGGTTCGAGGCGCTGGCGCTGCGCTCCGCTGCACGATCGGGATGCGCAGGATATCAAGAGCGGGCGGTCGGTGGGGCAGCGCGCCCGAGCGGACGCGCTGGCGACGGGCCGAGGCCCGTCGGCGGGGATCAGAAGAACAGCCCCTCGATCGGCGAGGAGGCCGAGGCGAAGCGCTTGGCGGGCATGCGCCCGGCGAGATAGGCCTCGCGGCCGGCCTCGATGCCCTTGCGCATGGCGCTGGCCATCAACAGCGGATCCTTGGCCGCGGCGATGGCGGTGTTCATCAACACGCCGTCGCAGCCGAGTTCCATCGCCACGGCGGCGTCGGAGGCGGTGCCCACGCCGGCGTCGACCAGTACCGGCACCTTGGCGTTCTCGACGATGGTGCGGATGTTGAGCGGGTTGCGGATGCCCAGGCCCGAGCCGATCGGCGCGGCCAGCGGCATCACCGCACAGCAGCCGATGGCCTCCAGCTCGCGGGCGACGATGGGGTCGTCGTTGGTGTAGACCATCACATCGAAGCCGTCGGCGACGAGGATCTCGGCGGCCTTGAGGGTGGCGATGACATCGGGGAACAGGGTCTGCTGGTCGCCGAGCACCTCGAGCTTGACCAGCTTGTGGCCGTCGAGCAGTTCGCGCGCCAGGCGGCAGGTGCGCACCGCGGTATCGACATCGAAGCAGCCGGCGGTGTTGGGGAGGATGGTGTAGCGCTCCGGGGGCAGTACGTCGAGGATGTTGGGCTCATCGGCGTTCTGGCCGAGGTTGGTGCGACGCACGGCGACCGTGACGATCTCGGCGCCGCTGGCGTCGATGGCGCGCGCGGTCTCGTCCATGTCCTGGTACTTACCGGTGCCGACGAGCAGGCGGGAGTTGTATTCCTTGCCGGCGATGACGAGTCGATCTGAGTTCTGGGTCGCTGTGGTCATGGGGGTCCGTGTCGAAACGTGAAGTGGAAAACGAGCCAGCATGCGGCCGGGGGCGGGCCATTTCAAAGGGGCCGCAGCTATGGGGCGGGGAGTGCCGGGCCAGGCCCGGCGAGGTCGGGTCAACCGCCGCCGACGGCGTGGATGATCTCCACCCGGTCGTCGGCGGCGAGGCGGTGCTCGGCGAAGCGGCTGCGCGGCACCAGCTCGGCGTTGACCTCGACGGCGAGGCGTTTGCCGGTGAGCGCGAGCTGCTCGAGCAGCTCGGCCATGGTGATGGCCTCGGCGACCTCGGTGCGGTCGCCGTTGATCTCGATCTGCATGTGCTCAGTGCTCCTCATCGCACGTGGTTGGCGTTCTGCCCGAGCATCTCAGGGGTCACCAGGGTGATGCCACTATCGGTGACCTGGTAGCCGGCGCGACGGTCGGCCTCGGGGTCGAGTCCGATCACGGTGCCCTCCCCGAGCTGGCAGTAGCGCTCGATGATGGCGTTGCGGATGGTGCAGTTGCGACCGATGTCGACGTCGGGCAGCACCACTGAGTCCTCGACATAGGCGAAGGAGTTCACTCGTACGTTGGAGAACAGCAGCGAGTGACGTACCTTGGCCCCGGAGATGATGCAACCGCCCGAGACCATGGAATCGACCGCCATACCGCGTCGGTCCTCGTCGTCGAAGACGAACTTGGCCGGCGGCAATTGTTCCTGATAGGTCCAGATCGGCCAACCCTTGTCGTAGAGGTTGAGCGGGGGGGTGACGCCGATCAGCTCGAGGTTGGCGGCCCAGAAGGCGTCGAGGGTACCGACATCACGCCAGTAGGCCTGCTCGCCGCTGACCGGATCGCGGAAGGTGTAGGCCATCACCCGGTACTGCTTGATCACCGAGGGGATGATGTCCTTGCCGAAGTCGCGGCTCGAGCCACGGGTGTCGGCATCCTTCTGCAACTGCTCGAAGAGGAAGTCGCGGTTGAAGACATAGATCCCCATCGAGGCGAAGCAGCGTCCGGGAGCTCCGGGGATTGGCTTGGGGCTGTCGGGCTTTTCCTCGAAGCCCCGCACCCGATGGCCGGCATCGACCTCCATCACCCCGAACTCGCGGGCGCGCTCGGTGTCGACCTCGAGACAACCGACGGTCATGTCGGCGCCGGACTCGACGTGGAAGGCGATCATTGCGCCATAGTCCATCTTGTAGATGT
This sequence comes from Marichromatium bheemlicum, assembly GCF_012276755.1. GTDB lineage: Bacteria > Pseudomonadota > Gammaproteobacteria > Chromatiales > Chromatiaceae > Marichromatium > Marichromatium bheemlicum. Next base: position 10,823 of record NZ_JAAXKX010000033.1, read on the forward strand.
GGTCACCGGCGAGGATCAGCACATAGTCGGGGTCGTGGTCGCGGATGATGTCGAGGTTCTGGTAGACCGCGTCGGCGGTGCCGGCGTACCAGGAGGTCTCGGTCACGCGTTGTTGTGCCGGCCACAGCTCGACGAATTCGCCGAACTCGCCGCGCAGGAAGCCCCAGCCCTTCTGGATGTGCAGGATCAGTGAGTGCGCCTTGTACTGGGTGAGCACACCGATGCGACGGATCCCCGAATTGATGCAGTTCGACAGCGGGAAGTCGATGATGCGGAACTTGCCGCCGAAGGGCACCGCCGGCTTGGAGCGCCAGGTGGTGAGCTGCTTGAGGCGGGAACCCCGTCCGCCAGCCAGGATCAGCGCCAGGGTGTTGCGGGTGAGACGGCTGATGAAACGGGGGTTGCTGTGGGGCATGGAATCCTCCTGCAATCTGGGGGCAACCGCATGTTAAGCAGTGCCCTTATGATACCATCGAAGTCGATGTTCAGAGCGGATCGAGCCGTGTGCGTCGGACGGGCCGTCGCAAACCTTGCGGGGGTGCTCGGCGACCTATGCGGCGGCGTGCGTTCCCGGTCTCGAGGGGGTGGGCTGATGACAGCAGTCGCGCCGCCGACCTCACTACAGGTAGACAGCGGAGGATGATCAGCGACATGGCAACCGCAACCCCGGCCGTCCGAGCGCTGCCCGATGCCTTGCAGCGTATCGTCGAGGCGCGTCATCACGATCCCTTCAGCGTACTCGGTCGTCATCTCGACGAGGACGGCGCTCTGGTGGTACGCGTCTTCCTGCCCCGTGCCGAGCAGGTGCGATTGGTCGAGGCCGATGCCGCGATGACTCGCATCGAGGGCACCGACCTGTTCGTCTGGCGCGGCACCGCCGATCAGCTCCCCGAGCGTTATCAGCTCGAGTGGGAGGACGCTGCGGGGGTGGTGCATCGCACCCACGACCCCTACTGCTTCCCCGCGCAGCTTGGCGACTTCGATCTGCATCTGTTCGGCGAGGGGCGTCACTGGCACGCCTATCGTTTCCTCGGTGCACACCTCCATCAGATCGACGGTGTCGCCGGGGTGCGCTTTGCGGTATGGGCGCCGAACGCCGCGCGGGTGAGCGTGGTCGGCGACTTCAACGACTGGGACGGGCGTGCCCATCCGATGCGGGTGCGCGGTGGCTCGGGGGTGTGGGAGCTGTTCATCCCCGAACTCGGGCCCGGCGGTCTCTATAAGTACGAGATCCGTGATCGCCACACCAATGTCCTGGTCAAGATCGACCCTTACGCCCAGTCCTTCCAGGAACGCCCGGAGACCGCCGGCTATCTCTGCCCGGAGAGTCGCTATCGCTGGGGGGATGCGGGCTGGATGCGCGACCGTGCCGAGACCAACTGGCAGCAGCGTCCGTTCTCGGTCTACGAGGTGCATCTCGGTTCCTGGCAACGTGATGCCGACGGTGGCTTCCTCAACTATCGCGTGCTGGCCAAGCAGATCGGCGACTATGTCGAGGCGCTCGGTTTCACCCATGTCGAATTGCTGCCGATCACCGAGCATCCGCTCGATGCCTCCTGGGGCTATCAGTGCACCGGCTATTTCGCCCCGACCTCGCGCTTCGGCTCGCCCGACGATTTCCGCTTCTTCGTCGATCACCTGCACCAGCGCGGTATCGGCGTGCTGCTCGACTGGGTGCCGGCGCACTTCCCCAAGGACGCCTACGCCCTGGCGCGCTTCGACGGTACCGCGCTCTATGAGCATGCCGATCCACGCCTCGGCGAGCACAAGGACTGGGGCACGCTGATCTTCAACTTCGGTCGCAACGAGGTGAAGAACTTCCTGCTCTCGAGCGCGCTCTACTGGCTTGAGGAGTTCCACATCGACGGGCTGCGGGTCGATGCCGTGGCCTCGATGCTCTATCTCGACTACTCGCGCGACGCCGGCGAGTGGATCCCCAACAAGTACGGGGGCAACGAGAACCTGGAGGCGGTGGAGTTTCTGCGCGAACTCAACAGCGTCACCCACGAGCGCCATCCCGGCACCCTGATGATCGCCGAGGAGTCCACCGCCTGGCCGGCGGTCTCGCGCCCGACCTATCTCGGCGGGCTCGGTTTCAGCATGAAGTGGAATATGGGCTGGATGCACGACACCCTGTCCTACATGTCCAAGGACCCGATCTATCGCCACTTCCACCACGACCTGCTCACCTTCGGTCTGCTCTACGCCTTCACCGAGAACTTTGTGCTGCCCTTCTCACACGACGAGGTGGTGCACGGCAAGGGCTCGATGATCGACAAGATGCCCGGTGACGGCTGGCAGAAATTCGCCAGTCTGCGCCTGCTCTATACCCTGATGTTCAGCTATCCGGGCAAGAAGTTGCTGTTCCAGGGCTGCGAGTTCGCCCAGGGGCACGAGTGGCGCTTCGACGACGCGCTCGACTGGGAGCTGCTCGAGCGGCCGCAGCATCAGGGTATCAAGCGTCTGGTGAGCGATCTCAACCACTGCTATCGCACGCTGCCGGCGCTCCATCAGCAGGACTTCGTCAGTGAGGGCTTCGAGTGGATCGACTGCCACGACAGCTCGCAGTCGGTGCTGAGCTATCTGCGCAAGGACCGCAACGGCGAGACCCTGGCGGTGGGGGTGTTCAACTTCACCCCGGTGCCGCGCGAGCACTATCGCATCGGTGTCCCCGAGGCCGGCTTCTATCGCGAGCAGATCAACTCCGACGCCGAGGTCTACGGTGGTAGCAATGTTGGCAACCAGGGCGGCATCGCGACCGAGGCGGTGAGCTGGATGGGGCGGCCCCACTCGATCCCGATCGCGTTGCCACCGCTCGGTGGTCTGATCCTGGTGCGCGAGCCGCGCAGCGAGGCCCCGGAGGCGGGCGTGAGCGACGACACCACCGCGACCGCGGCCAGTGCCGCCTGATCCATCCCGGTCCGCAGCAGCGGACCGGTACACTGCAACGACGCTCGCTCGCAGCGACGTCCACACGCCACTCCACGAGGTCGATCCCGCGTGACACAGCAAGACCCCGCCGTCGTCGACGGCACCCCTTCGGAGCAGGACGACGCGCTGCTCCGCGCCAAGCTCAACCAGGAGACGGCCCGCGCGCCCTGGTCGTCGCTGCAGCGCTTCTTCGCCCAGGGCAAGGTGATCCGCGTCGCCGCCGGGCTCGACCTGATCGAGACCGCGCTGCGCATCGCCCGCGACGACACCGCCGCGCTGGGTGCGGCGCTCGAGGCCGGCGAGGTCGCGCCGATCCCGGACGCCGAGGCACGCGATTGGTTCGCGCGCGAGGCCGAGGTCTGGGCGCTGGTGATCGCGCCCTGGGTACTGGTACAGGAGACGGGATGCACATCTGGGTCGATGCCGACGCCTGCCCACGGGTGATCCGCGACATCCTCTACCGCGCCGCCGAGCGCTGTGGGGTGGCGCTCACCCTGGTCGCCAACCAGTCGCTGGACACCCCGCCCTCGCGCTGGATCCGCTCGATCCGGGTCGGCGCCGGGTTCGATCAGGCCGATGCCGAGATCGTGCGCCGGGTCAGCGCCGGTGACCTGGTGATCACCGCCGATATCCCGCTTGCCGCCGAGGCCATCGCCAAGGGCGCCGAGGTGCTCGATCCGCGTGGTGAGCGCTACACCAAGCACAACATCGGCGAGCGGCTGAACATGCGTGACTTCATGGAGACGCTGCGCTCCAGCGGTGTCCAGACCGGTGGGCCGGCGGCGCTCGATGCGCGCGATCGCCAGGCCTTCGCCAATGCCCTCGACACCCTGCTCAGCCGCGCCGCCCGCGCCGGCTGAGGGCGCGGCGAATCGCTTCCAGGCGCGCCGTGCGCGCCGCACCTTCGACTGCCCCGAGCTGTCGCTGCTGATCGCCGATGCCGCACCCGCTGTCGACCCCGAAGCGCCCGTGGCGACGCCGCATCGTCATCCGCAATGGTTGTTGCTGGTGGTGCTCGACGGCGATCAGTGGATGGAGGTCGAGGGGCGGCGCGTGCGTGTCGAGCGTGGTCGCCTGCTGATGCTGCCGCCGGCGCGGCTGCATCGGCCACTGCCACAGCATGGCACGCCGACCCAGTTGGTACTGTTGGTCGAGGACGACTGGCTCGCCGCACTGGCCGGCACCCAGGGGCTCGATCCCGAGGCGTTGCGGGTGGCGCTGCTCCTGCCGATCGAGGGACACGAGGTGCTCGCGGTCGCCGAGCGGCTCGCCCGCGAGCATCTCGGTCGGTTGCCCGGTCGCGAGGCGATGCTGCGCCTGCTCGCCGAGCAGCTGGCGCGTCTCTGTCTGCGCGCGCTGGCCGAGCGCCCGGCCAGCGCACGGACCGCGCGACTGGTCGAACAGGCGGTGGTCTATGTCGAGACCCACCTCGCCGAGCCGCTCTCGCGCGCGCGGATCGCCGCCCATCTCGGGGTCTCATGCGCCACCCTCGACCGGCTTCTGCGGACCCGGCTCGGCTGCAGTCCGCGCGAGCTGATCTATCGTTCGCGTCTGGCTCGGGCCCGCGCCCTGCTGGCGCACACCGAGTGCTCCATCACCGAGGTCGCCGCCGAGTGCGGTTTTGCCTCGCCGTCGCACCTGGCCTCGCGCTTCCGTGTCGCCGAGGGCTGTTCGCCGCGTCGCTATCGGGCGCGATTGCGGCCTGGGTGACGGATGTTGCGTCGGTGATGAAGGTCTGGCAGGACGGTCGTCGGCTAGTCTGGAGGTCGTCTTCATCCACCGGAGATCATCATCATGTCCAACCCCTATCCACGGACCGATTTCGAGCAGGTCGCCGCGACCTGGGACGACAACCCGTTGATCCAGGAACTCGCCCGGGCGGTCCGTCTCGCCCTGGCCGGTCATTGCGCGCCGCGTCCGGGGATGCGGGTGCTCGACTACGGCTGCGGCACCGGTCTGGCGGCGCTCGCGCTTGCCGCCGAGGTCGCCGAGGTTGAGGGCTGGGACAGCAGCCCCGGGATGCTCGCTGAACTCGAGGCCAAGCGGCGGGCCGCCGGGCTCGACAACCTCCGCATCCGCCAGGTCGATCTGGTCGACGAGCCGGCCCCGGCCAGCGACTTCGATCTGATCCACTCGGCGATGGCGCTGCATCACGTGCCCAACGTCGGTGCCATGATCGCGCGCCTTGCCGGCCTTCTGGTCCCGGGCGGAACGCTCTTCCTGGTCGACCTCGATTGCGAGGATGGCAGCTTCCACGCCGATCACGAGGGCGTCTGTCATCACGGCTTCGAGCGTGAGTGGATCGCCGAGACGCTTGCCGCCGCCGGGCTGGAACGGATCCGGGTGGAGACCGCGCACCGCCTGGTCAAGCCCGACGCCGCCGGCGTCGAGCGCCGCTACACGCTGTTCTGCGCCAGCGCGGTGCGGGGCTGAGTTTCAGCTTCCAGCCGCCAGCGGTCAGCTTCCAGCCACCAGCCACCAGCCGCCAGCTTCCAGCCGCCAGTCGTCAGCCGCCAGTCGTCAGCCGCCAGCGATCAGCCGCCAGCGGTCAGTTGTTAGCCACCAGCGGGGAGCTAGCCAACCAACTGTCGAGCATGCGCGCCCACTGGCGGCTGGAAGCTGACCGCTGGTGGCTGACGACTGGTCCCCCGACACACGGGTTTCTCGATCGCCCGACAATCGCATAGGATCTGCATCCGCTTCCGATGCTCGAAGGAGATGTTGTGCATGGCGATCCTGATCCTGGGTCTGGTCCTCTTTCTCGGTGGACACTCGGTGTCCATCTTCGCCCCCGAGTGGCGCGCGCGCACGGTCGCGCGGATCGGTGAGCTGCCGTGGAAGGCGCTCTATGGGCTGTTTGCGCTGTTTGGTCTGGTCGTGCTGGTGTGGGGCTACGGGCTGGCGCGTCAGGCGCCGATTCCGCTCTATGATCCGCCGGCCTGGCTGCGTCATATCAATCTATTGTTGATGCTGCCGGTGTTCACCCTGCTGCTCGCGGCCTATCTGCCGGGGCGCATCCAGCACACCCTCAAGCATCCGATGCTCGTCGCGGTGAAGCTGTGGGCGCTGGCCCACCTGCTGGCCAACGGCACCCTGGCCGATGTGCTGCTGTTCGGCGGCTTTCTCGCCTGGGCGGTGGCCGACCGCATCTCGCTCAAGCGTCGTGCGGCGCCCAGGGTCTATGGCATGCCGGCCTCGCCCGTCAATGATGCCGTCGCCATCGTCGGCGGTCTGGTACTCTATCTTGGATTCATCTTCTGGTTGCATCGGGCGCTGTTGGGTGTGGCCCCGATCGGCTGAGACGGAGGGCGCGGATGCTACGGGTCCGGGTGCAGACCGAACCGCTGGAGCCCCTGACCGAACAGGCCGCGCTGAGCCGTGGTGCCGGTCAGGTCGGCGCGGTGGTGAGCTTCACCGGCTTGATGCGTGAATTCAGTGCCGGGGGTGAGGTCGCGACCATGTTCCTCGAGCACTATCCGGGGATGACCGAGCGCGCGCTCGCGGACCTGGCCGAGCAGGCCATGTGCCGCTGGCCGCTCACCGATCTGGTGCTGGTGCACCGGGTCGGTGAACTCGCCCCTGGCGACCCGATCGTATTCGTCGCGGTGAGCAGCGCCCATCGCGGCGACGCCTTCCGTGCCTGTGAGTTTCTGATCGATGTCCTCAAGGCTCGTGTGCCGCTCTGGAAGCGCGAGTCCAACGCCGAGGGTGAATACTGGGTCGAGGCCCGTGTCAGCGATGTTGCCGCGGCGCGTCGTTGGGACGAGGCCGCCGACTTCGACCGGGATTGATCGATCCCGGGGGCACGGGCGGGTCCATCCGTCTCTCCCAACCTGATCCGCGTCTTCGGATCCCGCTCGCGCGCGTTTCGCATTGGCGTCCCTGGATGGTGGCCATGCCCGTCCTGGTCTCGAGGTCGAGCCCGGGCGGTTGGCGAACCCGTGGTGCAGAGGAGTGATCCGGGACGCATTGAGCGCATCAGCGCGTGCCGGAGCCGAAGAATGCTGCGACAAGACATGGCGCAAGCCGCTATCGACCAGGGTGTCCTCGAGATCTATTGGGCCGATCCCGGTGGGCGTCTGCTCGAGGTCAACGCAGTGCTCGAACGCCGGTCGCGACAGCGGCGCGAGGCCCTGATCGGTCAACCCGTTTGCGCCATCGACACGCGTCTCGATGCCGCGAGCTGGGCGGCCTTGGTCGAACGATTGCACCGGGCCGGGCATGAGCGCCGCGAGGGGCTGTATCGGCGCGGCGCTGACGAGTGTGCCCCGGTCGAGGTCGTGGTGTCGCTGGTCACCGACGCTGGTCAGTCCCTGGTCTGCGCCTTTGCCCAGGAGGTTGGGGCCTGTCGACGGGGCACCAACGCTGCGACCGAGCGCGCGCAACGCTTGAGTTCGCTGATCAATGCCACCCCAGACATCATCTGCTTCAAGGATGGCCAGGGGCGTTGGCTGGAGGCCAACGATGCCGATCTGGAGGTGTTCTCGCTCGGTGCCGTCGATTATCACGGCAAGACGGATGCCGAACTCGCCGCCCTCACCGATGCCTGTTATCGCGATGCCTTCCTCACCTGTCAGGCCTCTGACGAGGCGGCCTGGCGTGCGGGTCGATTGTCGCGCGCCGAGGAGCGGATCACCCGCGCCGATGGCGAGACCAAGGTCTACGACATGATCAAGGTCCCGCTGTTCGAGGATGACGGTCGACGCAAGGGGCTGATCGTACTCGGGCGCGATATCACCGAGCGCGACCGTTACGAGCGGGCGCTGCGCGAGCGCGAGGAGCGCTTTGCCCTGGCGATGCGTGGTAGCGCCGCCGGGGTCTTCGACTGGGATCTGCGTCAACGGCGCCTGTATCTGTCGGCGCGTTGGAAGTCGATGCTGGGGTATGGCGAGGCCGAGCTGCCCGACCGGATCCAGAGCTGGGAGCGGCTGGTCGATGCCGAGGACCGAGTGCGCTGTCGGCGACTGCTGCGCGCCTACATGAGTGGGCGGCGCGACGATTTCAATATCGCGGTGCGGATGCGACATCGGGACGGTCATTGGGTCGATGTCCTGACCCGCGCCTATCTGGTGCGCGACCATCATGGGCGGGTGGTGCGCATGGTCGGCACCCATCTCGATATCTCCGCGCTCAAACGCGCGCAGCGCCAGGCCGAGACCGAACGCAATCGTGCCCGGCAGTATCTCGATATCGCCGGGGTGATGTTCCTCGCACTCGATCTCGACGGGCGCATCCTCTCGGTCAACCCGCGTGGTTGTCGCCTGCTCGGCCGTGACGAGTCGGAGCTGATCGGGCTCGACTGGTTCGCCCAGTTCCTGCCACCGGACGAGCGTGAGCGCCGCTGCCGCTTGTTTCGGCAGATGATCGCGGGGGAGCGTGCCGATGTCGCCTTGACCGATGGGCCGATCCTGGGCGCGCAGGGCGAGGAGCGCCTGATCGCCTGGCATCACAGCTTGGTGCGCGATACCGATGGCGCGGTCATCGGCACCTTGTCCTCCGGTGAAGACGTCACCGAGCGGCGGCGTGCCGAGCGTGCGCTGGTTGAGGAACGCGCCTTCCTGCAGCATGTGATCGACGGTATCGAGGATCCGATCATGGTGATCGGCATCGATCATCAGGTGCTGCGGATGAATCGTGCCGCCCAGCGCGCCGCTGCGCGCGACGACGCCTCCGCCGAGGGGTGGCGCTGTTATCAGCTTGCCCCTCACCCCTGTGCCCCTGAGGCCGCGCAGTGCCCGTTGCGCGACATCCTCGAGACCGGTAAGCCGTGCAAGCTGCTGCGCCACTACCCGCTACCCGATGGCACGACACGCCAGTACGAGGTCGCCGCCAGCCCGTTGTTCGACGACGCCGGTCAGGTGATCGGCATCATCGAGGTCTCACGCGACATCAGTGAGCACTTCGCGCTGCTCGATCGGCTGCGTGAGCGCGAGAACAGCTATGCCCATCTCGCGCATCACGACCCGCTGACCGGTTTACCCAATCGGCTGCTGTTCGCCGATCGGCTCGAACAGGCGATCCGTCTTGCCCATCGTGAGCACACCCGGCTGGCGGTGTTGTTCATCGACCTCGACGGCTTCAAGCACGTCAACGACAGCTTCGATCACAGCTATGGTGATCAGGTGCTCAAGGTGGTGGCGGGGCGACTGCGGGCATTGTTTCGCGAGGGCGACACCCTGGCGCGCATGGGCGGTGACGAATTCACCCTGATCCTCAACGGGATCGCCCACCAAGAGGATGCTGCCCTGGTGGCGCGCGCCATCCTGCAGCTGTTCAAGGACCCCTTCGAGGTCGGTGAGCACACCGTGTTCCTCGGTGCGAGCATCGGCATCAGCCTCTATCCCGAGCACGGCGAGCGCGCCGAGGACCTAGTGCGCAACGCCGATGCGGCGATGTATCGGGCCAAGGACGAGGGTCGTAATGGCTTTCGCTACTACTCCGAGGAACTCACCGCGCGCGCCTTCGAACGGGTGTTGCTGGAGTCGAGCCTGCACCGTGCCCTGGAGCGCGACGAGTTCGAACTCTTCTACCAGCCCCAGCTCGACCTGGTCAGCGGCGAGCTGCGCGGGCTCGAGGCGCTGGTACGCTGGCGTCACCCCGAGATGGGCTTGGTCCCACCCGATAAATTCATCCCCCTGGCCGAGGAGTCGGGGATCATCGTCGCCATGGGGGAGTGGATCCTCGAGCGCGCCTGTACTCAGATGCGATCCTGGCAGCACGCCGGGGTGATCGACGAGGCGGTGCTCATCAGCGTCAACCTCTCGCCCAAGCAGTTCGATCAACACGCCCTCAGCGAGATGGTCGACGGCACCCTTTCACGGACCGGACTGGCCCCCGCTGGGCTCGAGCTGGAGATCACCGAGTCGACGATGATGCGCTCGATCGAGCGCACCGGACACGTCCTCGGCGCCCTGCGTGAACTCGGCGTCAAGGTCGCGATCGACGACTTCGGGACCGGGTATTCCTCGCTGGCCCATCTCAAGCGATTGCCGCTGACCAAGCTCAAGATCGACAAGTCCTTCGTCTCCGACATCCCCGGCGACCTCAACGACGTCGCCATCGCCAAGGCGATCATCGCGCTCGCCAGCAGTCTTTCGCTGGAGGTGCTGGCCGAAGGGGTGGAGACGCGCGAGCAGCAGGACTTCCTCACCCGCGAGGGCTGTCACACCGGTCAGGGATATCTGTTCTCGCGACCGCTCGAGGTCGCGGCGCTCGAGCGCTTTCTGCTAACGCTGCACCGTCTCGTCTGAGGGGGCGTCACGGTTGGCCTGCTGTGGTGCGCTCGCCTCGGCACGCGGCGGCACCACGGCGAGCGAGCGCAGCCGCAGGTGCAGCGCGGCCTTGGCCAGCAGGTGCGCGCTCACCGGCGCGGTGATGAAGAGAAACAGCGTCACCAGCAGCTCGTGCAGGCTCAGCCCCTCGCCACGAGTGCTGAAATAGACCATCGAGGCGATCAACAGACTGCCGACACCAAGCGTGGTGGCCTTGGTCGGGCCGTGCAGCCGGGTGTAGAAGTCCTCGAGCCGTGCCAGTCCGAGCGAGCCGATGAAGGTGAAGAGCGCGCCGAGTAGGATCAGCGCCGAGAGGATGACTTCGAGCATCTTGACCTCACTCGATGATATCGCCGCGCAGCAGATACTTGCACAGCGCCACGGTGCCGACGAACCCCATCATCGCGATCAGGAGCGCGGCCTCGAAATAGAGCGCGCTGCCGAGATGGATACCGAGCAGCACCAGCAGTGCCACGGTGTTCACGTACAGGGTGTCGAGGGCGAGGATGCGGTCGGGCTGATCGGGGCCGTAGAGCAGGCGCAGCAGCGCCATCACGAAGGCCGCGCCAACCAGCAGGAAGGCGATGCTCACAGCGGTGCTCAGCATGGTTCGAGGACCTCCAGCAGCGGGGTTTCGTAGCGACGCTTGATGGTCGCGACCAGCGCCTCGGGGTCGCGGACGTCGAGCGCGTGCACTACCAGGGTGGTGCGGTCCGGGCTCAGCCAGGCCGAGACCGTGCCCGGGGTCAACGAGATGGTATTGGCCAGCAGGCTGATACCGAGTTCGGAGCGCAGCGCCAGCGGCACCTCGACGAAGCCCGGGTGCACCCGGCGCGGGCCGCGCAGGATCAACCAGGCGACCTCCAGGTTGGCGATCACGATGTCATAGAGCAGCACCAGCACGAAGCGCACCAAGGTCAGCGGCTTGTGGACCTGTACCCGGTTGGGCCAGAAGCGCAGGGTGAACAGCGGGATCAGCCAGCCGAGCAGCAGCCCGAGCAGCAGTTGCCCGAACGACAGGCTGTTGACCAGCAACAGCCAGATCAGTGTCAGTGCCGGGGTGAGCAGCGGGTGTGGGAGCAGGTGGCGCTTCATCGTCCAGCACCCTCCATGTCGGTGCCGAGTACCGCCTCGATATAGTGCGTGGGCGTGAGCAATTGCTCGGCGGTGGCGCGCGTGAAGTCGGTGAGTGGCGCGGCCCAGAGGGTCAGTCCGAGGCAGACCGCGAGCAGCGCGCTGGCCGGTGCCAGCTCGCCGCGTCCCGGGGCACCCGGGGGCAGGCCCTCGCTCGGGGTGGCGCGTAGCAGCAGCAGGCTGCCGCTGCGTGCCAGGGCGACGATGGCGAGCAGCCCGGAGAGCAGGACCACCGCGAGGATCCAGGCCATTGCCGGGGTGTCGAGCGCGGCGCGCAGCACCATGAACTTGCCGAGAAAACCGGAGAACGGGGGCAGCCCCGCCACCAGGATCGCGACGATGAAGAAGAGTGCGCCGATCTGTCCGGCGTGCGGCATCGCCGGGGCGTCGATCAGGCGTTCACCGGCGCTGCCGCGGCGTCGCGCGATGCCCTCGGCGAGCAGATAGAAGGCGCCGGTGGCGAGCGTGGTGTGGGCCAGGTAGTAGAGCCCGGCGGCAATGCTGTCGCGCTCGCCCAGCGCGATCGCGGTCAACAGTAGCCCCAGCGAGACCAGCACCAAATAACCGATCTGGATCCGCAACCTGGTGCTGGCCAGGGCACCGAGGCTGCCGAGCGCCATGGTCACGAGTGCCAGCGGCAGCAGCCAGGGATCGAGCAGACCCGCGAGGCTGCCCTCGGGGTCATCGAACCACAGCGTCTGGACGCGAAGGATGGCGTAGACCCCGACCTTGGTCATCACCGCGAATAGTGCCGCCACCGGTGCCGAGGTTGCGGCATAGGCCGTGGGCAGCCACAGATAGAACGGGAAGAGCGCGGCCTTGAGCGCGAACACCACGAAAAGCAGCAGGGCACCGGTGCGCGCCAGCCCCAGGTCGGCGGGGTCGAGGGTGGCGAGCTTGCCGGCCAGATCGGCCATGTTGAGGGTGCCGGCGACACCGTAGAGGGTGCCGGCGGCGAACAGGAACAGGGTCGAGCCGACCAGGTTGACCACCACGAAGTGTAGTCCGGCGCGAGTGCGCTGGGCGCCGCCGCCGTGCAACAACAGCCCGTAGGAGGCCAGCAGCAGTACCTCGAAGAAGACGAACAGGTTGAACAGGTCGCCGGTGAGGAAGGCGCCACTGAGGCCGAACAGCTGCAGCTGGAACAGCGGTTGGAAATGGCGGCTGCCGGCGTCGCTGCCACGGATCGCGTAGAGCAGGGCGAACAGCGCTAGTACCGCAGTCAGCAATACCATCCAGGCGCTGAGTCGGTCGGCCACCAGGACGATGCCATAGGGGGCCGGCCAGTCGCCGAGCTGATAGACCAGCACCGTGCCGTCGGTGACCTGGAGCAACAGCGCCAGCGCCACTGCGACCTGGACGAGCACCGCCACCAGGTTAAGTCGGCGGCGTACCGTCAGCGGTAGGGCGCGGCGCACCAGCAGCAATAGGGCTCCGGCGAGCAACGGTACCAACACCGGGAGGAAGACGAGATGGTTCACGAGTGCTCCTCCTCGTCGGCGTGGCCGTCGACATGGTCGTTGCCGAGCTCGGCGCGGGCCTTGAGCGAGAGCATGATCACGAAGGCGGTCATGGCGAAGCTGATGACGATGGCGGTGAGCACCAGCGCCTGGGGCAGCGGATCGGCGTAGCCCGGCGCCTGGGCGGAGATCACTGCCGGCTGACCGATGGTGAGCCGGCCGGTGGCGAACAGGAACAGGTTGACTCCATAGGAGAGCAGGGTCAGGCCCATTACCACGGGGAAGGTCCGGGCACGCAGCACCAGATAGACCCCGCAGGCGGTGAGCACGCCGATGAGGATGGAGATCAGGGCTTCCATATCAGTCTCGCTCCTGGGTGGCGGCGCTGCGCATCAGTCCGAGGTGGATCAGGATCAGCAGCGTCGAGCCGACCACCACCAGATAGACGCCGAGGTCGAAGGCCATGGCCGAGGCCAGCTCGAAATCGCCGACCAGTGGCCAGTGCACATGGCTGAAGGTCGAGGTGAGGAAGGGATGACCGAAGACGAAGCTGGCCATCCCGGTGAGGGTGCCCACCAACAGCCCGCTGGCGATCACCGGGTGCATGTTGCCGTGGAGACGACGGTGGGTCCACTCCACGCCATTGGTAAGGTATTGCATGATCAGCGCCACGGCGGTGATCAGGCCAGCGATGAAGCCGCCGCCGGGCTGGTTGTGGCCACGCAGGAAGATGAAGGCCGAGACCAACAGCGCCAGTGGCAGCAGCAGCCTTGTGAGTGCGGCCATGATGGTCGGGTGCAGGTCCCAGTTCCAGGGACGCCCGCTCGGGTCGAGGGTCATCCCGGGGAGGCGCAGCCCCTTGAGCATGGCGTAGATGCCGAGCCCGGCGAGCGCCAGTACGGTGATCTCGCCGAGGGTGTCGAAGCCGCGGAAGTCGACCAGGATGACGTTGACCACGTTGCTGCCGCCACCGCCGGGCACGCTGTTGTCCAGGAAGTACCCGGAGATGGTCGCGCCGGGGCGGGTGAGGATGCCCCAGGCGAGCGCCGTGGTCCCGAGCCCGGCGATCGCGGCGAGGCCGAGGTCGCGGACCCGGCGCACCCGCGAGGACTCGGCCGGGGTGTGCTGGGGCAGGAAGTAGAGCGCCAGCAACAGCAACACGATGGTCACCACCTCGACCGAGAGTTGGGTGAGGGCGAGGTCCGGGGCCGAGAACTTGGCAAAGATCAGCGCGATCAACAGCCCCAACACCCCGACTACGATCAACGCGGTGAAACGCTGTCGGTGCAGCACGGTGGTGGCGATCGCCCCGGCGCCGAGGCCGAGCGCGACGATCAGGCTGATGCCGTCGGCCGGGACCAGGGTCGCGGTGCCGGTGAGCGGTGCCGAGACACCGAGCAGGCCGACGGCGCCGAGGCCCAGTGCACCGATCAGCAGCAGCGCCACCAGGCGTTGCAACGAGCCGGTATCGAATGCCGTGGTGACGGCCCGCGCCGCCCCGATCACTGCTTGCTGGGTGCGCCCGAACAGCACCCCGGCATCGATCAGGCCCTCGTGACGGGCGGCGATCATGAACAACGGTCGGCGTGCGGCATAGATCAGCAGGCCACCGAGCAGCGCGATCACACTCATCGCAAAGGCCGAGTTGAAGCCGTGCCAGATCGCCAGGTCATGGGCCGGGGAGTTGCATTGCAAGACGCTGTCGGCCGCGACCGCGAGCAGGGGCTCGACGGTGAAGCCGGGGAAGATGCCGACCAGCAGACAGATCGCCACCAGGATCTCCACCGGCACCTTCATCCAGTGCGGCGGCTCGTGCGGGGTACGCTGCAGGTCGTGCGGCTCGCCGTTGAAGAAGACGTCGTGGATGAAGCGCAGCGAGTAGGCTACGGCCAGTGCGCTAGCGATCACTACGGTCACCGGCAACACCCAGCTCCAGGTGCTGAGGTCGAAGAAATTGGCCGCCTCGGCGAAGAACATCTCCTTGGAGAGGAAGCCGTTGAACAGCGGTACCCCGGCCATCGACGCCGAGGCCACCATCGCCAGGGTGGCGGTATAGGGCATGAAGTGCCACAGACCATTGATCCGGCGCATGTCACGGGTGCCGCATTCGTGATCGATGATGCCGGCGGCCATGAACAACGACGCCTTGAAAGTGGCGTGGTTGATGATGTGGAAGACGCCGGCGACCGCCGCCAGCGGGGTGCCGATGCCGAACAGCAAGGTGATCAGACCGAGGTGGCTGACCGTTGAGTAGGCCAGCAGCCCTTTGAGGTCGTGCTTGAACAGTGCGATCCAGGCACCGATCAGCAGGGTGGCGAGTCCGGCGCTCATCACCAGTACGCTCCACAGCGGCGTCCCCGAGAGCGCCGGGAACAACCGCGCGAGCAGGAAGATCCCCGCCTTGACCATGGTCGCCGAGTGCAGATAGGCCGACACCGGGGTCGGCGCGGCCATCGCCCGCGGCAGCCAGAAGTGGAAGGGGAACTGCGCCGACTTGGTGAAGGCGCCGAGCAGTACCAGCACCAGCATCGGGGAGTAGAGCGGGTGGGCACGGATCGCCTCACCCGAGGCGAGGATCACCGAGAGCTCGTAGCTGCCGGCGATCTCGCCGAGCAGCAGGAAACCACCGAGCAGTGCCAGACCACCGAGCCCGGTGACGGTGAGCGCCATGCGCGCGCCTTGGCGGGCGTCCTGGCGGTGCCGCCAGTAGCTGATCAGCAGGAAGGAGGAGAGGCTGGTCAGCTCCCAGAACATCAGCAGCAGGATCAGGTTCTCGGCCAGCACGATGCCGAGCATCGAGCCCATGAACAGCAGCAGATAGGCGTAGAAGCGCCCCATGCAGTCGTCCGCGTCGAGATAATAGCGGGCATAGATGATCACCAGCAGGCCGATGCCGAGGATCATCATCGCGAACAGTAGCCCGAGGCCATCGAGCCGGAATACCAGGTCGAGCCCCAGCCCCGGCATCCAGGGCAGGCGTTGAATCAGGGGCTCTCCGGTGAAGGGTACCGGGAGGCTTGGCAGCAGGCAGGCCAACGCCAGGGCAGTCACCGCCCCAGCCATCCAGGCCGAGCGTAAACGTCCGTAACGAGAGACCCACCCGGTCAGAGCGGCCCCCAGAAAGGGGACGAGGACGACGAGTGTCAGGTTCATGATGAGTCTTTGAGAATGCGAGGCGTTGATCGGATCGCAGCACTCAAGCATAACATCGCTCGAACGCTGCGCGAGTGCTGTTTTCGTCTTCGACTCCGGAGTTGGCCGGATTCCTGCTATGCTTGACCGCCGCGCGGCGCCTGTCCGTGGCGCCGATCCCGTCCCTAGCCGGAACCGACGCGATGCCCAACCCGACCCTCATCGTCACGCGCGCGGCGCTGGCCGAGCGCGCTGGTGTGGCGCTGCTCTATGTGCTTGCTGCCAGTGCCTTTCTCTCCACTGCGCTGGCCTCGGCAGCGATGCTCGGCCTGGCCCTGTCCTTCATCATCGCGCCGCCGCCGTTGCGTCCACCCTGGCGCTGGTCACCCGCCACCCTGGCGGTGGTGGCGCTCTGTCTGGTGGTGGTGGTGCGTGCCGCCAGCGCCAGCCTCGACGCCTCGGCCCCGGCCGGTCTGCTATGGGAGGCCGCGTTCGATTGGTGCAAACTGCTGTTGTTCATTCCCTTCGCCCACTTCCTCGCCGGGGATCACGCCCGTGCCCAGCGCCTGCTCGGATTGGCCCTGGGCGGACTCGCCCTGGGGATGCTGTGGCGACTCGACTGGGGACTGCTGACGCATCACCCGGGCGCCTTCCTCGGCGAGCGCGACCAGTACGGTTTCACCGCCATTGCCACCGGGCTCTATACCGGCTCGGCCTTGCTCGGACTGGTCCTGATGCGCGAACGGTTGTTCGCCTGGGCCCCAAGGCCGCTCGCCCGTTGGTCTCTGGCCCTGGCCTGGGGGCTGTTGCTGGCATTGTTCGCACTCGGCTTCCTGCAGAGCCAGTCGCGTGGCAGCTGGGTCGCCTGGCTGCCGGCGCTGCTGCTTGGCTTGGTGCTCGCCGCCCCGAGGCGTACCCGGCTCGATGGTCGGGTGCTGCGCCGGGCGCTGTGGGTCGCCGTGCTCGCCGCCGTGGTGCTGGTGCTGGTCGCGCTCCAGGCCGACGATCTGCTGTGGCGCATGCGCGAGGACCTGGCTTGGATCAGTGGCGCCCGTGAGGGTACCGCGGCCTCCTCGCTCGGACAGCGTTGGAGCGCCCAGTTGGTCGGACTCTCGCTATGGCTCGATCACCCCTGGTTCGGCTGGGGACCGGGACTGAGCCAATGGTTGATGGACCTCAGCGGCGACCCTGGGGTGCGTGATGCCGCCGGGGTGGCGCTGCGTCATCTCCACAATACCTATCTGGAGGTATTGGTGCAGTTCGGTGTCGTCGGGTTGCTCGGCTGTGCCTTGCTCACCCTGGCGCTGTTGACCGCGCTCTGGCGCGGTTGCGCCGGTGATCGTGTGCTGCGTGCACTGCTGATCGCGCTCTGGTGCTACCTGCTGCTGTGGGAGCTGACCAACTATCGCATGGTGCGCCATGATTGGCTGATGTACTGGATCCTGCTCGCCGGGGCAAGTCATGGTCTGGGGGGGCGCCTCAGCCGGGCGGATTGAGCGGTGGCAGCCGGCGTGGGGCGCCTTGTCTGGTTCGTCTCGCTCGCTGTCGGCGACCGTTGGCGAGGCGGCGTGCCAGGGCACGCTGCCAGCGGTTGAACACCACCCGTTGGGCGCCGTAGCGCGCCGCCTCCAGGCGCGCGACCAATCGTGTCAGCGCATCGGGGTCGGCGCCGGGCGCGGTGGCGAGCAGGGCCGCGACCACCTCGGGGCGGCCACGGCGCCCGCCGTCGGGCAGTGCTGGGGCGAGTCGTGCCAGCCACTGCTCCGGGGTGTCGGCGGTGCGGGCACGCAACAGCCCGAGGCGTAGTCGCCAACCGCCGGGCAGGCCGCTCCACAGACCGATCCGCAGGGTATCGCCGAGCCGCAAGAGTGGGATCCGTATGCGTTCGAGGACGCCCGCCAATCGTCCGCCCGGGGCGCGAGTGAGCACCGCCCACCAGTAGCCGGCGAGCACCAGCAGCAGCGCGCTCAGCGCCATCCAGGCCGGGTGCCAGTGGCCCGCGAACAGCGACGGGTTGCTGCCGTCCTCGACCCGCAGGCCACGCAACGGTACCCGGGCGAGTTCGCCACGCTCGCGCGCGATGTTCCACCAGGCCACCCGGATCTCGGGGAGTAGGAGTCGCCCGGCACCTTGTGCCACCAGGGTGTAGGTCTCGGTACGGCTGGCGAGGAGCTGTCGCCCATCGGGCGAGAGCCGGGTGTCGACCTGCGCCCGCTCGCGATAGACGCGGATGCCGTCGATCCCGGTGAGCTGATCGGCGAGCGTGGGCAACTGCTCGCCGCTGGTGCCGGTCGCCGAGAGTTCGAGACGCAGGGTCAGCGGTTCGCCCGGGGCCACCGGGCCCTCGGGCGCGAGGTTGGCGGTGAGGGTCAGGGCGCGCGCCGGTAGCCAGGGGGCGAGGCCCGGGACCGGCGGACGCACCCGCAGCCTGAGCGGGCGCTCGCTGGCGACCTCGAAGGGACCGCCGGCATGGCTGCCCCTGACCCGGAGGTGTCCGGCATCGAGCTGTCCCGGGCGCAGCGGCAACAGGGCGAACACCAGGGTGTTGATGGTGGTGCCGTCGCCCGCGCGCCTGGGCAGCTCGGTCTGGAGTCGGCGCAACAGTACACGCCCGGGGCGTGGTGGTTCGAGTCCGATCCAGGTCGGTTGCGCATCGCCGCTCAGCCGCAGTCGCAGCAGGATCGGCTGATGGACATAGGGGCTCGAGGTCTCGATCGACCAGCTGAGTTGGTAGTCGGGGGCCTGGTTGGTGGTTGGGGGCTGGGTGGGCCAGGCAGGGCGTTGGCCACCCTGCCAGGGTGGCCGCCAGGGCGGTTGGAACTGGGCGCCGGCGTGAGCGCACCAGAACAGGGCGAGGAGAGAGAGTGCGGCGATCGACCTCACCATGGGCGGGGCTCCCGATAGCGCAGCGGTTGTTCGCGCAGTCGGCGCAGCTCCTCGAACCGGAACTGGTTGCGGATCAGCAGCGCCGGATCGCCCTGGAGGCGCTCGAGTCGTTGCTCCAGGGTGGCGTCGGGGTCGAGCGGGCCGGGCAGGTCGTCGCTCTCCGCTGAGGGGGTGTCCTCGCGCGGGGCCGTCGCGTCCGGCCCGCTCCCGGGCGGGTCGAGCCCCGGCTGCGCGCCGTCCGGGCCGCGCCGCTGTCCCTCGCCCCGCTGTGCGACGCGCTCGCCGGTCTCGCCCTGCTCGTCCAGGCCTCGGCCGGGCGCCTGCTCGCCCGCGCTGCCCCGCTCTGGCGGGTCGCCGGGGGCTGCGGGTGTCGCCCGGGTCTGATCGTCACCGCCACCGTCCTCGCGTCTCGTCTCCGACGACGGGCTTCCCGGGGTTGCGTCGTCCGTGTCACCCTGGTCGGTCTCGGTCTCGGTCTCGGTCTCGGTCTCGGTCTCGGTCTCGGTCTCGGTCTCGGTCTCGGTCTCGGTCTCGGTCTCGGTCTCGGTCTCGGTCTCGGTCCCATCGTCGCGACCGGTACGCTCACGGTCGCCGTCGTCCGCACCGTCGTCGGTCCCGTCGGCTGCTCCGGTCTCGCCGTCGTCTTCCGTCGTCGATCCGGCTCGACCCGCGTCCTCCGATCGATCACCCTGACCAGACTGCTCCGACTGCTCCGACTGCTCCGACTGCTCCGACTGCTCCGACTGCTCCGACTGCTCCGACTGCTCCGACTG
>NZ_JAAXKX010000034.1 GCF_012276755.1 Marichromatium bheemlicum
AGCGACCAGCCGACGGCCGACAGCTGGAAAGGTTGAACCGCAAAGACACGAAGGACGCCAAGGGATTCGGTGTTGCTCGGCGCTTACTTCTCCCCGTTGCGGGTTTTCTCAGTGACCAGCCGACAGTGGGGATGGGCGGCGCCCATGATGGCGGCAGCGGCTGACGTCTTGCGCCGACGGCAGCAGGAAGAACGCCCACTGGTCGCTGGCGGCTGACAGCTGGTCGCTTTTCCCTTCGCGTCCTTTGCCGCTTTGCGGTTCAACCCGCTGGCGGCTGGCGGCTGGCGGCTGGCGGCTGGGCGCATGCTGACCCGGGTCATCGGCAGCCCGTCTGGAACGCGCTATCATGCCCCGATACCTCTGCGCTCACCCTCGGCCCGACAGCCACGACCAGGACAGTCAAGCCTTGCCCCAGCCATTCGCCCACAGGTCCCTCTCTCGGTCCATGCTGCTGCGTCTGGCCTTGCTGCTCGTGATTTTCGTCGGCACCGGGGCGCGCTTGCTCGACCTCGCCGGACTGCCGGTCTGGCACGATGAGACCTTCACCCTGCTACGGGTGTTCGGTCACCCCGCCGAGGCACTGCTGCACGCGCTCGATGCGACCGAGGCGATCAGTGCCGCCGAGTTGCTGCGCTTCCAGACCCCAGACCCCGCGCTCGGCTGGAAGGCGACGCTGCAAGCACTGGCCTCGCACCCCGAGCACGCCCCGCTCTACTATCTGCTCGGGCGCATCACCGGGGGCCTCGCTGCCGACCCGGTGATGGGCCTACGCGGGCTCGCCGCCGGATTCGGCCTACTGCTGATCCCGGCGGTGTTCTGGCTGACGCGTGAACTCTACGGCCGCGGCCTCGCCCCCTGGCTGGCGACGGCGCTGGTGGCCGTCTCTCCAGTGCAGCTACTCTATGCCCAGGAGGCACGCCAATACGCCCTCTGGGTGCTGCTGGTCACCGCCGCCAGCGCCGCACTGCTGCGGGCCTGTCGAGGGGCGCGGCGCGGCGCCTGGTGGGGTTACGCCACCCTGCTCACGCTCGGGCTCTATACCCATCTGTTGTTCGTGCTGATGTTGCCGGTGCATGCCCTGGTGGCGCTCGCCCAGGGCGGGCGCGAGGTTCGGCTCCACTGGCTGCTCGCCACCCTGGGCGCGGGGCTACTGTTCCTGCCCTGGGTCGCGGTGATGGTGTTCGCCCCGGAACGCATCGGCGAGTTCACCGCCTGGATGCAGCGCCCGATCGACGGGGCGCGCATCCTCGCCGCCTGGCGCGATCATCTGGTGCACACCTTCGTCGACCTCGGCCCGGCGGGGCTGGCCGAGTGGGGGCGCATCCTGCTGCTCGCCACCCTCGCCTGGGCGCTGTGGCGCTTCGCCCGCAGCGCCCCACGGGTCGCGGTGATATTGCTGATGACCACCATCCTGGTCCACCTCGGCACCGTCCTGGGGCCTGACCTGTTGTTCGGTGGCAGCCGTTCATTGCACCTGCGCTATAGCCTGCCGGCGCTGCTCGCACTGGCGCTGATCCTCGCCTGGGCACTGGCCCAGGCGCTCGAGCAACCGGGCCCGGCACGCCGCGTCGCCGCATTCGCGCTCGTCGTACTGCTCGCACTCGGGCTGCGCTCGCAACTCGGCATCCTCACTGCCGAGACCTGGTGGACCAAGCAGTTCAGCGCTCACAACGCCAGTATTGCCGCACGCGCCAATGCACAGGCACCGAACGTCGAGGTCGTTGCCAGCCCCAGCGGGGTGAGCAGTGGCGAGTTGCTCTCGCTCGCCCACAGCCTCGACCCCGAGATCCGACTGCGCCAGCCCATGGCTGCGACCTCGCTCGCGCCAGCCCCACAGCGGACCTATTATCTGCTCACCCCTTCCGAGTCGTTGCGCGCACGGTTCGCGCCGACCCACCAGATCACCCCGATCGTACCGACCTGGCAGTGGTTCGTCGCCACGCCCACGGCCGATCCCATCCCCGACACCGGAGCCCGCCGATGAGACGCGCTGGCAACTTCGTCATCCCGATCCTGATCGCCCTACTCACCATCGCCGCCTGGGCGCTGCTCAACCAGCCCGACGACGAACCGCCTTGGCCGGCACGCATCCAGGGGTTCTCGTTCGCGCCGATGCACGCCGACGACGACCCCAGCGAGCACATCTATCCCACGATCGAGGACATCGACGCCGACCTGGCCCTGCTCCAGGGCGATGCCTATGCGGTACGCACCTATACCGTCGAGGACACCCTGGCGGCGGTCCCCCGGCTGGCCGCCGCCCACGACCTCAACGTCACCCTCGGTGCCTGGATCGGTCCCGAGCCCGAGGCCAACGAGCGCGAACTCGAGCGCCTGCACCAGGTACTCGCCAAGGGCTATCGCAACGTGGTCCGGGTGATCGTCGGCAACGAGGCGATCCTGCGTCGCGACGTCTCGGTAGCGACGCTGATGGAGCACCTCGATCGGATTCGTGAGATCACCTGGCTGCCGGTGAGCACCGCCGAGCCCTGGCACGTCTGGTTGAAATACCCCAAGCTCGCCGAGCACGTCGACTTCATCACCATCCACCTGCTGCCCTACTGGGAGGGGGTGCCCTACGACGAGGCCGTCGACTACGCCATCTCGCGCTACGAGCAAGTCAAGGCCGCCTTCCCCGACAAGCAGGTGATCATCGGCGAGGTCGGCTGGCCGAGCAACGGGCGGCGTAACCGCGGCGCCGAACCCTCGCTGGCCAATCAGACCCGCTTCCTGCGCCGCTTCCTCGCCCATGCCGAGACCGAGGGCTATGTCTATTACGTGATGGAGGCCTTCGATCAACCCTGGAAGACCAAGATCGAGGGATCGATCGGCACCTACTGGGGGGTCTACGACGTCGAGCGCCAGCCCAAGTTCACGCTCACCCAGCCGGTGGTGCGCATCCCCGACTGGCAGGAACTGGCCGCGCTCTCGGTGTTGATGGCGGTGCTGCTGCTCGCCTTCCTCTATCGCGACAGCGCCACCCTGTCGAGTAAGGGCAAGGGATTCCTGGCTATCGTCACCTATGCCATCTCCACCGCCGCGGTGTGGATCGTCTATGACTACACCCGCCAGTACATGACCCCCGCAACCGCGGTCGTCGGTATCTTGCTGCTGCTCGGCGGTGCCGGGGTGATCGTGCTGATCTCGGCCGAGGCGCACGAGTGGGCCGAGTCGCTGTGGCTGCGCCGCTGGCGCCGCGCCTTCCCGCTGCGTCAGCTACCCGATGATGAGTTACCCCTGGTCTCGATCCACGTCCCGGCCTACAACGAGCCCCCCGAGCTGCTGATCGAGACCCTTGAGGCCCTGGCCGCGCTCGACTACCCGCGCTTCGAGGTGCTGGTAATCGACAACAACACCAAGGACGAGGCGGTATGGCGCCCAGTCGAGGCACACTGCGCGCAACTCGGCGAGCGCTTCCGCTTCTTCCACGTCGCCCCCCTGGCCGGCTACAAGGCCGGCGCACTCAACTTCGCGCTACGCCACACCCACCCCGAGGCCGAGGTAGTGGCGGTGATCGATGCCGACTACATCGTCTCGCCGAACTGGCTCCACGACCTGGTACCGGCCTTCTCCGACCCCGAGGTCGGCATCGTGCAGGCCCCGCAGGACTATCGCGACGCCGACCAGAACGCCTTCAAGGCGATGTGCATGGCCGAGTACCGGGGCTTCTTCCACATCGGCATGGTTACCCGCAACGAGCGCAATGCCATCATCCAGCACGGCACCATGACCATGATCCGGCGCGGCCCGCTCGAGGACGGGGGCTGGTCGGAGTGGTGCATCACCGAGGACGCCGAACTCGGGCTGCGGGTGTTCGAGGCCGGCCACAAGGCACTCTACATCCCCTGCACCTATGGTCGCGGGCTGATGCCCGACACCTTTTCCGACTTCAAGAAACAGCGCTACCGCTGGGCCTATGGCGCGGTGCGCATCCTCATCCACCATTGGCGCGAACTCTTCGGGCTGCGCAAGACCGCGCTTACCGATGGGCAGCGCTATCACTTCCTCGCCGGCTGGCTGCCCTGGTTCGCCGATGGCATCAACCTGCTGTTCAACCTCGCCGCACTCGGCTGGACGGTGGCGATGGTGATGTTCCCCACCCAGATCACCCCGCCCTATATCACCGTCGCCCTGGTCCCATTGGTGATGTTCGGCTTCAAGATGTCGAAGAGCTTCTTCCTCTATCGACGGCGCGTCACCGCCACCCTACGCCAGAGCCTCGCGGCGGGACTCGCCGGACTGGCGCTCTCGCACACCATCTCGCGGGCGATGTTCGGCGCCCTGGCCAGCGGCAAGCTCGGCTTCTTCCGCACCCCCAAGCTCGCCAGCGCGCCGGCCATGGTGCGCGCCCTGCTCGATGCGCGCGAGGAGGCACTGTTCGTGATCGCGCTGTGGCTCGGCGCGGTGCTGGTGCTGCTGCGCGACGACGGCTACATGCTCGACGTGCGCATCTGGGCGGCGGTCCTGCTGGTGCAGTCGATCCCCTATCTCGCCTCGGTGGTGGTCTCGCTGATCAGCGCCGCACCACAGCTACCGGCACGCCTGGTCGGTCCGATGGGGGCGATGGACTATGAGCGATCACCGGCCTCCGAACAGCGGCCCGCGGCCTGAGCCGAGGGCCGGCTCAGGCCCTCATACCGCTATCGCAGGCGCCACGTGAAGGGCACGGCAGGGAGCCGTGCCAGCCCCCAAACCAACATCGGGCGGGACACAGCCATCCCGATTCAGGGTTTACCCCTAGGTGTTTCCCCTATAAACTCGCGCCAACCTTCAAGCACCGCTCCATACCGGCGTCCGGACGAAAACCGGATCGGGGCGGCTATCTGAGACCAGGTTGGTATCATGCATCACACCCTCGGTATTCTGCGTCACAGCATCCTCTCCCTGCTGCTGCTCGTCCCGGCGTTCCAGGCCTCGGCCGCAGTGACCCCGGGTGATGTCCAGAAAGGCATCGCCTCTTACTACCACGACAGCCTCCACGGGCTACCAACGGCCAGCGGCACCCCATACGACAAACATCGCCTCAGCGCCGCGCACAAGACCCTCCCGCTCGGCACCAAGGTGCGCGTCACCGATACCGCCACCGGCAAGAGCATCGTGGTGCGGATCAACGACCGCGGCCCCTTCATTAAGGGCCGCATCATCGACCTCTCGCGCGCCGCCGCCGCCCGCCTCGACATGCTCCACAAGGGACTGGCGCGGGTCCGCGTCGAGATCCTCAGCGTCCCCGGCCGACGCGGGTCGTAGGAGCGACCAGCGGATTGAACCGCCAAGGCGCCAAGGTCGCGAAGGGGGACTGAGCGGTCAGCCGACAGCGACCAGCGGCCAGTGGGCGCGATCATCCGACGGCGGTGCGGACCCGCACCGTCCGCGGCCGCACGCCGTCATCACACCTCATCCCCTTTGCGCGCTTCGCGCCTTTGCGGTTCAATCCTGGCGGCTGGCGGTCCTACTCCCAGCGGAACAACCAGGCGGCGATGGCGAGCAGCGCGGCAGCGAAGGCGAGCAGGATGCCCAGCTCGGGCAGCACCGTGGTGAGCCCGGCGCCGTCGATCATCACCGCGCGGGCGGCGTCGACCACGTGGGTCAGCGGCAGCAGTGGCGCCACCGTCTGGGCGAGCGCGCTGGTTCCCTCCAGCGAGAACCACACCCCGGAGAGCAGCATCATCGGCCATACCAGCAGGTTGAGCACGCCGTCGGCCAGCTCCTCGGTGCGCAGCCGCGCGGCGACGATCAGCCCCAGGCTGATCATCGCCAGCGCGCCACAGGCGAACACCAGTGCCAGGGCGAGATAGGAGCCGTGCATCGGCACGTCGATCAACGCCGACGCGCCGAGATAGACCACCAGGGTCGAGCCGAGCACCACCAGCAGCCGCGACAGCACCTGGGCGACGAGGAACTCGGCGGCGCGCAGCGGGGTCGCACTGAGTCGGCGCAGCACCCCGTTCTTGCGATAGCGCACGATCACCCAGCCCACGCCCCACAGGCTGGAGAACATCAGGTTGAGCGCCAGCACCCCGGGCAGCACCCAGTCGATATAGCGCACCGCCGCGCCGCTGACCGCACGGCGCTCGACCTCGGGCGCCGGGCCCGCCTCGGCGGGCGCGTCGCCCTGCCCGCCGAGCAGCAGCCGTTCGGCGAGATAGCCGGTCGGCGAGTCGTCGTTGACCCAGTAGCCGGGCGGTTCGCTGGTGAGATCGACCACCAGGTCGAGCTGATGGCGCTCGACCTTGGCGCGCGCCGCCGCCGGGTCGCTCACCGCCACCTGCTCGACGTGCTCGAGGGTGAGCAGCGGCAGGGTCGTGGCGTCCCCCTCGCCCAGCACCCCGACCTTGAACACCGGCTCGGGGCCGGCGCGGAAGATCGCCGCCAGCGCCACCACAATCACCAGCGGCATCACCACGTTCCACCCCAGGCCGGCGCGATCGCGATAGAACTCGCGATTGCGCGCTACCAGCACGGCAAGGATCCGGTGCCACATCGTCATCACCCCCGCAGTGCGTGACCGGTCAGTTTCAGGAACAGGTCCTCGAGCGTCGGCGCCTTGACCCGCAGCGCATCGAGGTCGGCGCCGCTGGCGGCCAGCTCGGCGAGCACCGGGGCCAGTTGCGCGGTGGCGATCTCCAGGGTCTCGTCGACCCGGCGCGCGCCCTCGGGCAGCGCCCGCCCCGCCGGCCAGGCCGCCGCCGGCAGCCGCACCACCGCCGCCGGCAGGTGCGCGCGCAGCAGTGCCGCCGGCGTACCCTCAGCGATCACCCGACCGTGGTCGACGATGGCGATGCGATCACACAGCCGCTCGGCCTCTTCCATGTAGTGGGTGGTCAGCACGATGGTGGTGCCGCGCGCGCGCACCCGCTCGATCAAGCGCCAGAAGTTGCGGCGCGACTGTGGATCGAGCCCGGTGGTGGGCTCGTCGAGGAAGATCAGCTCGGGGTCATTGACCAGGGCGATGGCGAGCAGCAGGCGCTGGCGCTGACCGCCGGAGAGGCGCCGGGTGTCGCGCCCGAGGATGGGTTCGAGGTCGCAGAGCGCGATCAGCTCGTCGCGGTCGGCGCTGCGCCGATAGAGCCGCGCGAACATCTCCAGCGCCTCGCCGACGCGCTGGAAGTCCTGCAGCGCGGTGGCCTGGAACTGGATGCCGACCACCTCGCGATAACCGGCGTCGAGCGCCCGGCCGCGGTAGCGCACCTCGCCACCACTCGGCGCCAGCACGCCCTCGAGCATCTCCAGGGTGGTGGTCTTGCCGGCGCCGTTGGGACCGAGCAGGCCGAAGCACTCCCCGGCGCCGACCGCGAAGCCGATGCCCGCGACGGCGCGCACGCCACCGGGATAGACCTTGACCAGCTCGCACGCCTCGAGTAGCGGCGTCGTCATTGCTCACGCTCCTTCATCGCGTCCACGCCCGTCTGTTTCACAACCCGAGTTCGCGCCAGCGCGCGCGGATGCGCTTGACCGAGACCGGGCCGTCGGTGCCAAGCTGCTGGGCGAACAGCGACACCCGCAACTCCTCGAGCAGCCAGCGGATCTCGTCGAGGCGCGGGTCGTCGCGACCGGCGGCGCGCGCCGCTTCCATCCGCTCGCGCCACTGGGACTGCAGCGGGGCCATTTCGTTCATCCACTGGCGATCGCGCGCCGCACCCAGCGCCAGCTTGTCGAGACGCTGCTCGATCGCCTTGAGATAGCGCGGATAGTGACGCAGCCGCTCCGGCGCCACGGCATCGAGGAAACCGCGGAACACCAGGGCGTCGAGCTGGGCGCGGATGTCGAGCACCGCATGCATCCAGTTGATCTGATTGATCCCGGCGAGCGTCTTGCGCACCCGCTGGTAGACGTCGAGGATCTCACCGGCGAGCGCGCACACCGCGCGCGTCTCGGCCGCCAGCGCGCCGCGGCGCTCGGCCAGGCGCGCCTCGAAGGCGGCGCGGGTGCGGATCGGCGCATCGTCCTCGGCGAGGAAGGTGCGATCGAGCGCGCGCGCGATCAGCGCCTCGGCGAGATCGGCCTCGCGCAGTCGCCGCGCGCCCTCCTCGCCGTCGGCCGACTCGGGCTGCGGCGCCTTGGCGTACTGCAACCGCATGCGGTCGAGCTGCGGCAACTGACGACGCAACTGACGCAGCTCCTGGCCGAGATGCAGCGCGAACAACCGCCGCACCCCGTGACGATGCGCCGCGGCGGCGCGCGCCTCGGCGTCGAGCACCCGCACCGCCACCGTCTCGCCCTGATCGACCAGCGCCGGGAAGCCGCTCAGACGGATCCCGCCGCGCTCCAGCTCGACGCGCTCGGGCAGCGCCTCGAAGTCCCAGCGGGTGAGCCCGTCGCGCTCCAGCCCGGGGTCGGGGAGATCGGCGAAGCCCTGCTCGGCGTGCGCGGCAAAGCGCCGGCGCAGCCGCGCCAGGTCGCTGTCGACGGCCAGGGTCGCGCCGTCATCGCCGAGCACCCGGACCTTCATCCGCAGGTGCTCGGGGACCGCCGTCGGGTCCCAGGCGTCCTCGGCGACATGCACCCCCTTGACCGCGCGGATCGCCTCGCCGAGTGCCTGAAGCAGCGGCCGGTCGCCGGGCTGGAGCCGCGCGACCAGCTGCGCGGCGGTGTCCGGGATCGGCACCAGCGAACGGCGGATGGACTTCGGCAACGCGCGCAGCAGCGCCTCGACGCGCTCGCCGAGCAGCCCCGGCACCAGCCACTCCAGACGTTCGGCCGAGACCTGGTTGAGCAGCGCCACCGGCACCGACAGGGTCAGCCCGTCGTCATCGCTGCCGGGCTCGAAGTGGTAGGCCAGCGGCAGCCGCGCGGCGCCGACGGCGAGCGCGTCGGGGAAGCGTGCCGCGTCGACCTCGGCGGCATCGTGACACATCAGGTCGGCGCGCCCCATGTGCAGCAGCTTGGGGTTGTCGCGGCTGGCCTCGCGCAGCCAGCGCTCGAACTGCGGGCGCGAGTAGATCCCCGAGGGCACGCGCTCGGCATAGAAGGCGTAGATCGCCTCCTCGTCGACGAGGATGTCGCGCCGGCGCGACTTGGCCTCGAGCGCGCGGATGTCCTCGATCAGCGCCTGGTTGTGCCGCCAGAAAGGCGCGCGGGTGCTGAAATCGCCCTCGACCAGCGCAAAGCGCAGGAAGATCTCGCGCGCCTCGCCGGGGTTGATCGGGCCGTAGTTGACGCGCCGGTGCGCCACCAGGGTGACACCGAACAGGGTGACGCGCTCGAAGGCGGCGACCTGACCGGCGCGCGACTGCCAGTGCGGCTCGCTGTAGCTGCGCTGCAGCAGATGCCGCCCGGCCTCCTCGATCCAGGCCGGCTGCACCCGCGCCACGGTGCGCCCGTACTGACGCGTGGTCTCAACCCGCTCGGCGACGACGACCCACTTCGGCGGCTGGGCGAAGAGCCCCGAGCTGGGATGGAGGTGGAAGCGGCTGCTGCGCGCACCGAGATACTCGCGCTGACCATCGCGGAAACCGATGTTGCCGAGCAGCCCGCTGAGCAGGGCACGATGGATCTGCTCCTCGCCGCCCTCGGCGCTGTCCTCCTTGTAGCCCATCTCCAGCATCTGCTCGCGCAACTGCGCGTGAACATCGCGCCACTCCTGCACCCGGGTCGGCGAGAGGAAGTGACGCTGACAGAGCTTGGTGAACTTGTTGCGCGAGAGCGCGTGGCGCTCGCGCTCGAGGAAGCCCCAGAGATTGACGAAGCCGAGGAAGTCGGAGTGCTCGTGGGCGAAGGTGGCGTGGATCTCGTCGGCGGCCTGTTGCTGATCGTGGGGGCGCTCGCGCGGGTCCTGCACGCTCAGCGCCGCGGCGATGATCAGCACCTCGCGCAGACAGCGTCGCTCGGCCCCGGCGAGCAGCATCCGCCCGATGCGCGGATCAACCGGCAGCCGCGCCAGCCGACGACCGATCTCGGTGAGCTCACCCGCGGCGTCGATCGCCGCCAGCTCCTCGAGGGTGCGGTAGCCGTCGCGCACCAGTCGCCCGTCGGGCGGATCGATGAAGGGGAAACGCTCGATCGCGCCGAAGCCGAGCAGCTTCATCTGCAGGATGACCGCAGCGAGATTGGTGCGCACGATCTCCGGCTCGGTGAAGGCAGCGCGCTCGGCGAAGCCCTCCTCGTCGTAGAGCCGGATGCAGATGCCCTCGGCGACACGCCCGCAGCGCCCCTTGCGCTGGTCGGCCGAGGCACGCGAGATGCGCTCGACCGGCAGGCGCTGCACCTTGGTGCGGTGGCTGTAGCGGCTGATACGGGCGAAGCCGGGGTCGATCACGTAGCGGATGCCCGGCACCGTCAGCGAGGTCTCGGCGACATTGGTGGCGAGCACCACCCGACGGGTGCTGTGCGGCTGAAACACCCGCGCCTGCTCACGCGGCCCCTGGCGGGCGAACAGCGCCAGGACCTCGGTCGAGGGCGGGTGGTGCTTGCGCAGGGTCTCGGCGGTCTCGCGGATCTCGCGCTCGCCGGAGAGGAACACCAGCACGTCGCCCGGCCCCTGGGCGGCGAGCTCGCCGACGGCGTCCGAGATCGCCCGCTGCATCGACTCGTCGCGCTCGCCGGCGTGCGGCGACTCGGGCGGGCGATAGCGCACCTCGACCGGATAGGTGCGCCCGGAGATCTCGATCACCGGCGCCGGATTTCCAGCAGCGTCGGCGAAGTGATCGGCGAAGCGCTGCGGGTCGATGGTCGCCGAGGTGACGATCAGCTTGAACTCGGGGCGCCGCGCCAGCACCCCGCGCAGATAACCGAGCAGGAAGTCGATGTTGAGGCTGCGCTCGTGGGCCTCGTCGATGATCAGGGTGTCGTACTCGCGCAGGTCGCGATCCTGCTGCACCTCGGCGAGCAACATGCCGTCGGTCATCAGCTTGATCGCGGTCTCGGGGCGCACGCGGTCGTGGAAACGCACCTTGTAGCCGACCAGGGCGCCGACCTCGCCGCCGAGCTCCTGCGCCACCCGCGCGGCCAGACTGCGCGCGGCGATGCGCCGCGGCTGGGTGTGGCCGATACGCCCGAACCGGCCGCGACCGAGATCGAGACAGAGCTTGGGGAGCTGGGTCGATTTGCCCGAGCCGGTCTCGCCACAGACCACCACCACCTGATGCTCGCCGATCAGCGCGGCGAGCTCCTCGCGCCGCTCGCTGACCGGCAGGGCCGGCGGATAGTCGATCGCGGGCACCAGCGCGCCACGGCGCTCGCACAGTGCCTGCGAGGCGCGCAGGCGCTGCCACAGGTCGTGCAGACCGCGCTCATAGGGCTGACCGGCGCGGGCGCGGCGGCGCAGTCCCTTGATGCGGCGCCCGAGGGTCGGGCGGTCCTGGAGCAGACAGCGCTCCAGTTCGGAATCGGCGGGAAACGATTGCTCGGTCAAGGCGATGATGTCGACGGACTTGGCAAGGAAGATGAGGATAACAGCACCGGGCGAGCGCCCGGTGCGGCTCAGGCGCGCTCGACCGGGAAGGCGAGCACGGCGTCGATGTCGGACGCGCCGGTGGCAATCATCAGCAGCCGATCGAGCCCGAGGGCGACCCCGGCGCTCTCCGGCAAGCCGGCCTCGAGCGCGGCGAGGAAATGCGCATCGGCCGGCACCTCGGCCTGCCCGTTGGCGCGGCGCCAGTCGAGGTCGGCGTCGAAGCGGGCACGCTGCTCGGCGGCATCGGTCAGCTCCTGGAAGCCGTTGGCCAGCTCCACGCCTTCGACATAGAGCTCGAAGCGCTCGGCCACCGGGGGCGTGCCCGGGCGCACCCGCGCCAGCGCCGCCTGGCTCGGCGGATAGTCGTGGACGAAGCTCAGCCGGCCACGCCCCAGCCCCGACTCCAGCCGATGACTGAGCAGCAGGTCGAGCCAGCCGTCGCGGTCGAGATCCAACCCCTCGACCCCGCCGATCCCGACGCGGCGCGCGCAGTCGCGCAACTGCGCCACCGAGGTCTCCCAGGGGTCGATACCGAGCCCGTCACGGAACAGCGCCCGATAGCTCACCCGCTCGACGGCGAGCGTCGGGCGGTCGAGCGCGGCGCGCACCAGCGCGGCGACTTCGTCAATCAGGCGCTGATAGTCCCAGCCCGGGCGATACCATTCGAGCAGGCTGAACTCGGGGTGGTGCCAGCGCCCGCGCTCGTCGTCGCGGAACACCTTGCAGATCTGGTAGATCGGCCCCGAGCCCGCCGCCAGCAGACGCTTCATCGCGAACTCGGGCGAGGTGTGCAGATAGCCCCCGGCGACCCCGGTACCGGGGCGCACCGCCAGGCTGGTCAGCGCCGGATCGGTGACCGCCGCGCGCGAGAGCAACGGGGTCTCGACCTCGAGCACCCCGGCGGCGGCGAAGAAGGCGCGGATGCGCGCGAACATCGCCGCGCGCGCCTCGAGCATCGCGCGGGTCGCGCACGGGCGCCACGGCAGCCCTGCCGCGGCCGTGTCCCGGGCGACGGGGCTCATGCCTCCTTGGCGCGCGAGACGTACTCGCCGTTGCGGGTGTCGACCTTGATCAGCTCGCCGGTCTGCACGAACAGCGGCACGCGCACCACGGCGCCGGTCTCGAGGGTCGCCGGCTTGCCGCCGCCGCCCGAGGTATCGCCCTTGAGGCCGGGATCGGTGTCGGTGATCTCGAGCACCACGAAGTTCGGCGGCTCGATCGACAGCGGCACGCCGTTCCACAGCGTGACCTTGCACAGGTCCTGCTCCTTGATCCACTTCGCCGCCTCGCCGACCGCCTGCTCACTGGCGATCAGCTGCTCGAAGGTGTCGGGATCCATGAAGTTCCACTCGATGCCATCGTTGTAGAGATACTGCATCTCCGTATCATGGACATCGGCCGCCTCGACCGACTCACCGGACTTGAAGGTCTTCTCCACCACGCGACCGGTCTTGAGATTGCGTACCCGGACGCGGTTGAAGGCCTGCCCCTTGCCGGGCTTGACGAACTCGTTCTCGACGATGGTGTATGGATCCCCATCGAGCATGATCTTGAGCCCGCCCTTGAATTCATTCGTGCTGTAAGTCGCCATGTCATCCTCAATTAATCAAGAGTTAAACCCTACGATCTTACCGCGAAGCGGTAGCGGTTGTCAGACCCAGGACTGGAAGCTGGCACTGCGCCAGGCGATCACCGAGACCGCGGACCTGCTCGCCGCGCTCGACCTCGAGCGCGACCGGCTGCCGCCGCTCGATCCCGACCCGCGCCCCTTCGGCCTGCGGGTGCCGCGTGCGTTCGTCGCCCTGATGCGTCCCGGCGACCCCGACGACCCACTGCTGCGTCAGGTGTTACCGCTCGCTAGCGAACGCCTCGTGGTCCCCGGTTTCGCCGCCGATCCGGTCGACGACGCCGCCGCCGACCAGGGCGACGGGCTGTTGGTGAAGTATCACGGCCGCGCGCTGCTGATCACCACCGGCGCCTGTGCCCTGCACTGTCGCCACTGTTTCCGCCGTCACTACCCGCACGCCGCGCCGGAGACCGGCCAGAGGCGGCTGCGCGCGGCGCTCGCGCGGCTGGCGACCGACCGGTCGGTCAACGAGGTGATCCTCAGCGGCGGCGACCCGCTGATGCTCGACGACGACCGTCTCGGCACCCTGCTCGACGGGCTCGAGGCGATCGGCCAGCTACGGCGGGTACGGCTGCACAGCCGGATGCCGGTGGTGTTGCCGGCACGCGTCACCGAGGCGCTGTGCGCCCGTCTGGCGGCGAGCCGATTGAAGCCAGTGGTGGTGATCCATGCCAATCATGCCAACGAACTCGGCGATGCAGCGGCGACAGCGCTCGCACGACTGCGCCGGGCCGGGGCAATGCTGCTCAACCAGGCGGTGCTGTTGCGCGGGGTCAACGACAGCGTCGCGGCACAATGCGCGCTCAGCGAGCGGCTCCTCGACTGTGGCGTGTTGCCCTACTATCTCCACCAACTCGACCGGGTGCAGGGCGCGGCCCACTTCCAGGTCGAGGACGCCGCCGCGCGTACCCTGCTGGCCACCTTGCGCACGCAACTGCCGGGCTACCTGGTGCCGCGGCTAGTGCGCGAGCTGCCCGGCGCCGCGGCCAAGTTGCCGCTGCGCGCCGGCGACGAACTCTGAGCCGCGTCCCTCCCTCATGGTGCCGACGGTCGTTTTCATCGGCGACGCAAACCCCGATAATCGACGCAAGCCTTTTCTTGCGTTCTTGATACCGGTCGCCCAGCATGCCTGCCCCGAATCCAGCCGTCACCCTGCTCATCCTGACCGCCGAATCGAGCGAGGCCGAACGTCTCGTCACCACCCTGCGCGAGGCCGGGATCGCCGCGCGCGGCATGGTCAGCGCCCAGGTCGAGCGACTCGGTGAGCTGCTCGGCCGCACCCCCTGCGACCTGGTGCTGTGCTGCGCCCACGATCGCGACATCGACCTCGAGGCGGCCCTCGCTGCCTACCGCCAGCTCGAGATCGATGTCCCCCTGATCGTCGTCACCGGCACCGAGACCTCCACCGCCACAGCGGTGCGTGCCCGCCGCGGTGGCGCCCGCGACCTGGTCCGTCGCGACGACCCCGAACACCTACAGCTGGTGGCCAAGCGTGAACTCGCCGATCTGCGTCAACGCCGTGCGGTACAGGCCCTGACCACCCGGCTACGCCAGTGCGACCGGCGCGCGCGCGAGTTCGTCGAGGGCAGCCTGGACGCCATCGCCTTCGTCCAGGAGGGGCTGCACCTGCACGCCAACGGCGCCTATCTGGGGCTGTTCGGCTATGCCGATGGCGAGGCACTCGCCGGGGCCACCTTCCTCGACCTGATCCCCGCCGAGCAACGTCCCCGGGTGCGTGAGTTCCTGCGCGCGGTCGAGTACTCCGACCGCGAGGACGCCGCCGAACTCGACACCCAGTGCCTGGACGCCGATCACAAGCCCTTTGCCGCGCGGCTGCGCGCAGCCAACTCGGAGATCGACGAGGAACCCTGTCTGCGCATTCTCATCCGCCCGAGCACGCCCGCCGCCTCGACCGGCACCGCCGTCCCGAAGACAGGGCGTGAGCGCATGGTCGCGGCGATCGCCTCGCGACTCGACCCCGAACACCGTCCGCGCCACCCCTTCGCGCTGTTCTTCGTCCAGGTCAAGGGCGGCGCCGAGCTGCTGCGCGACCTCGGCCTGACGACTGGACTGACTCTGATCGCCGGGCTCTACGAACCGCTCCAGGTGATCCTCTCGGGGTACGCCGGGGGGATGCTGGCACAGGTCAGCGACGACGGCTTCGCGTTGCTCGTCGACGGACTCGATACCGCCGCAGTCGAGCAGCTCACCACCCGCATCGAGCGCGAGGTACGACTACAGCGCGGGCGCAACGGCGAGCGCGAGGACGACACCCCCGACTGTGTCGTCGCCCACGTCCTGGTGGAGCTGCGCGCGCGCGAGCCGAGCGATATCCTCAACCTCGCCCATCAGCGCTGCCTGCGCCTGCTCGCCGGCGGCAAGGGCCAGGGCGGGATGGGCAAGCCGACCTCGCTCGCCTCACGCACCAAGCAGAGTGCCGAAGAGGGCGACGAGCAGATCGCCGAGCGCATCGAGTACGCCCTCGAGCACGATCAGTTCCGTCTGGTCTATCAGCCGATCATCAGCCTGATGGGTGACAATCAGGAGCACTACAGCGTCCTGGTACGGCTGTTCGACGAGGACGAGGACATGCTCGAGGCCAAGGACTTCATCGGCCCGGCGATCCGTCGCGGTCTGATCGAGCGTATCGACAAGTGGGCCATCCGCGCCGCCATCCAGGTGATCAGCGAACAGCGCCGCGCCGGTCACAACATCAGCTTCTTCATCAACCTCTCCGAGGACACCTTCCGCGACCCCAGCATCGTGCTGTGGATCTGCGATTGCATGCGCGAGTTCGACGTCCGCGGCAACTGGTTGACCTTCCAGTTCCAGGAGGCGCTGGTGGCGGCCAATCTCGCCGGCTTGAGCAAGCTGGTCGAGGCCCTGCGCAAGATCAAGTGCCGGGTGGCGATCAATCGCTTCGGGGTCGCGGAACGCCCGGAGATGCTGCTGCAGGGACTGGCACTCGACTTCGTGCTACTGATGCCCGACTTCGCCCAGCGCCTGGCCGACGACCAGCAGAAGCAGAAGCGGGTGATGGAGCTGGCCAACCTCGCGCGCGAGTTCAACGTCAAGAGCGTGGTCACCGGGGTGGAGGATGCACGCACCCTGACGGTACTGTGGACCGCCGGGGTCGACTATGTGCAGGGCAACTTCCTGCAACGGCCCTCGCCGATGCTCGAGGTCACCGCCAGCTAACGGGCCACCGGCGGCGCCCGCAGATAACCCGGTGGTGCCCGCTTAAGACTTGGGGTCGCGACTCGCTGCGCGTCGCGACGACGGGCGGCGAGCACAGCATCAGCCGCGATACGCCGGGCCACCATCTCGGAGCGCAGCGCGGTCCGCGTGAGCACCGGGCGTAGCGCACCACGTCCCGACCGCCCCTCGCCCCCGGCCCGGGCCATCGCCGGGGTCAGCTCGATCCCGACCAGGGTACGCGCCGTCTCCGAGTAGGGCGCCACCCCCTTGCGCCCGAGATAATCGGTGAGCACCCGATGGGTGTAGCGCTGGGTCTCGGGATAGTCGACCCAGCCGCCGCCACGCGCCACAGCGCCCTCGCCGGCGTTGTAGGCCATCACCGCCCGGGCGATGTTGTCGTACTTCTCGAGCAGACGTTTGAGGTGACGCATCCCGGTACGCAGATTGGTCTCCGGATCGACCAGTGTGGCGTGTTCGACGACGCCATAGTCGCGCGCCGTCTCCGGCATCACCTGCATCAACCCGATCGCCCCGACCGGCGAGACCGCCTGCGGATCATAGCCCGACTCGGCGGCGATCAGCGCCTGCACCAGATCCCGGTCGAGCCCCACCCCGTCGGCGATACGCCCGGCCAGCTCGGCATAGTGCCGTGCCCCCGCCCCACCCTCGGCACAGACCGACGACGCCTGGATCATCAGCGCCAACAACAGGGTGACAGACAGGAGCAGAGGCATCGGCGAACCTCGAACACAAGGACAAGACGCGAGCCCCGAGCATAGGCAGGGGGCGACGGGCTGTCCAGGCGGGACCGACAAGACTGACAAAAAACGTCAGAATTATTGTCAGTAAGGCGCAACGACCCAATCATCCCCTTCAAAAACAGAGAGATAAAGATTGGCCTCGTTCATGCCTCATCGATATCTGATGATGCCCCGACAACACCCTGGCGCGTCGAGCGACGCCGCCTCCAATCACGCACGGCCCTGCCGGAGGTCGCAGAGATGATCCGCTCCCCCACTCTACTGCTCGCACTGCCCTTACTGCTCAGCGGCATCGCACCGAGCAGCGCCGGGACCATCACCACCCGAATCGAGGACTTCACCAATGGCGGTGGCTTCTTCGCCGAGGTGCGGGTCAGCGATATCGACGCCGGGCGCATCCGCATCGCCATCGACACCAGCACCCCGATCAACCCGGGCCTCACCCAGTCCGATGTACTCGCGCTCTGGCTCGATCTCGCCGACCCCGGTCTGTTGCCCGGGTTCAGCAACGCCGATCACCGCGGCGCGACCGCTACCCGCGACGACGACATCGACCAGCTGTTCCCCGACGGCGGCGTACTCGGCGCCTGGTTCGAGGACGACGCGGTCGCCAGCCTCGGTGGCAACAACAACCTCAATGGTGGAGGCGGCGTGGCGACGGCCTTTGATATCGGCCTGGTGCTCGGGCTCAATGGTGGTCGCGACGGTTTCCAGGCGCAGCGCACCTTCGACCTGCAACTACCAGGGCTGAGCAGCGAGGCAGTAGCGGGTCAGCGGCTCGGGCTGCGGGTGCAGAGCATCGCCGGCGGTGCCTTCGACGCCATCGGCTCGGCCAAGCTGCTCGGCCAGTTCCCCGACACCACACCGCCGCCAGCGCCCATCGCCCGCCTCAGCACCTTCTCCACCCTCGCCGCACCCGCGAGCAGCGTCCCCACACCTGCGCCCTGGCTGCTGATCGGGCTCGGGCTGCTCGCGCTCCGTCCCTGGCGAGCACGCACCCCAGGCTGAGACCGGCTCAGTCGCCGTTGGCCACCCCGTGGGGCACATGTCCGGTGGCCACCCGCAACCGCGCCGCCTCACAGTGCACCGCCTGGTCGTCGAAGAAGATATCGGCGTCGAAGGCCTCGAGGAAGGGGGACTTGCCGAGCCCACCGAGGAACAGCGACTCATCGAGACGGATTCCCCAAGCACGCAGGGTACGGATCACCCGTTCGTGCGAGGGCGCGCCACGCGAGGTCACCAGGGCGGTACGCAGCGGTGCGGCATCGGCCGCGAACAGCCGCTGCAGCCGATGGAGCGCGATCAGGAAGCCTTTGAAGGGTCCCCCCGGCAGCGGGTCGTGGGCGGCGGCCGACTCACTGGCGTTGAACACCGCCAATCCCTGCTGACGATAGAGCCGCTCGGCCTCGTCGGAGAACAGCACCGCATCCCCGTCGAAGGCGATACGCAGCTGGGTGTCGTCATCACCGTGCGCGGGTGCGCTGCTTGGCAGCACGGTCGCGGCGGCGCAGCCGGCGTCGAGCGCCAGACGCACATCGGTGGGATCGGCCGAGAGGAAGAGATGGGCGCCGAAGGCGGCGACATAGCGGTAGGGACTCTCGCCCCCGGTAAAGGCGGCGCGCTCGATATCGAGCCCGTGGTGATGGGCCGAGGTCAACACCCGCAGCCCAGTATCCGAGCTGTTGCGCGAGAGCAGGATCACCTCCACCCGGCCACGCTCACCGAGCAGGGTATTGAGGCTCATCAGCTTGCGCACCAGCGGGAAGGCCACGCCGGGTTCGAGGATCTCCTGCTCGTGGGCGATCTGATAGGCATGGTAGGCATCCACGCCCTGCTCCTCGTAGACCCGGTGCGAGGCGCTGAGATCGAATAGGGCGCGCGAGGAGATCGCCACCACCAACCGCACCTCGTCGACGCTCGCCGCCACCCGTTCCTCCACGCTACCAGGGCATGAACCAGTTCATGAACTGCATCGGTCGGCTGATGCTCTGGTTCATCACCGCCATGTCGTTGCGCATCGACGAGGTCGAGTAGGTCATGTGCTGCATCGCCCGGTCCATCGAACGCAGGCTCTCGAGCATCGGCTCGAGGGTGTTGACGTCATGGGCAAGCGAGTCGACACCAACCCCCATGTTGCGCATAGTCGCGGTCATCTGTCCCATGTTGTCCGAGATCGACTGCATGTTGCTGGCAAGTACCGTCATGTTGGTGTCGACGCTGATTGCCAGATAGTGCACGTCCTTGGCGAGACTGAAGACCAGATAGAAGCCGTAGGCGGCGAGGATGATGAAGGCGAACAGGGTCGGGTAGACGATCAACTCCCAGCGCTTGGCGCTGGTCTCGAAGGCCTGCGAGAGGCGCTCGATGGCATAGGCGTTGAGGTGTGACTCGGCGGCGACCTCGTCGATGGTCTCGCTGCCAGCGCGACCTCGCGCCCCCTCCTCGCCCGCTGGGTTCTGATGATCGGCCATGATGAGACGTACTGCTCGCTGTGGTGGTCTACCGGCCAGGGCCGGACGGCCGGCTCGAGACGCTGGTCTTCGAGATTAACAGAAATGTCGGGGCGAGCAAGGCAAGAGACTCTCGTGAAGACCGCAAAATCCCTTGCAGAACGACGATCTAGCGCTCAGACCAGGTGCGGATAGAGCGCTGCGGCCAGGGCCAGAAACTCGTGCGCGCCCTTGCCCCGGGGCTCCAATTCGAACACCGCCAGGCCCTCGCTGAAGGAGCGCCGGAACAAGGTGCGCTGCGATAGACGCTGGCGGATGAAATCGATCCCCGGGAGCGCGACCAGCGCAGCGGCCGCCTCGGCGGTCTCACGCACCGCATGATGGGTATCGCCGCGATTGATGAAACCGAGGATCTCGGGGGAGGTGGAGAACCCGGCCTCGGCGATCAGGCGGATATAACGCTGCGCCGACCAGATATCGGCCTGCGACGGCTGAACCGGCACCAACACCCGGTCACAGACCGTCAGCGCCCGACGCATCGCCGCCATGTCGGCGGTGCCGACGTCGATCAGCACCTCATCGGCCTCGCCCAGCGCGGGGTCGTCGAGTGCGCTCAGTGGCTCGACCGTGAGGACGGGCTCGAAACCCTCTTCCTGGCGCACCTCGAGCACATCGCCGAGGGTGGCTTGGGGGTCGGCGTCGATCAGCCGCACCCGCTGTTTGGCCATGGCCAACCACACGGCGAGGTTGAAGGTCACGGTGCTCTTACCCGAACCACCCTTGAGACTGCCGACGATGCTGATCATGTTGTACGACTCCTCAACGACTGCTCCCTGAGAGAACCGAAACACGCAGCGCCGCCGCAACCGGCGGCGCCCCGCCTCTTGCTTAGCGTTGCTGCTGCGGCTGAGTCAGCGTGTAACCTGCAGGCACACTGAACAGGTGATCGGGCTGCGGGCCGACACGGATGGCATCGAGTTCACGCACATAACCGCCGGGGAACTCCTCACGCACCGCCAACCCCAGCTCGGGGTCGAACCACTGGAAGGTCCGGGTCGGCTGCTGGTTCGGTGCGCTGGTGCTCACCTCCCACTTCTCGACCTGACGCCCATCGAGACGCTCCTCGCCGACCAGCTGCAGCTCCATACGCCGGCCATCGGGCATCTCGTACTTCAGCGGCAATCCGCGTTCGACGTCGAGCCACTGCGCGCCGGTGAGGGTCTGGCCATCGCGACTGATCGCCATCTCCCACTTCACCGCCGCGCGACCGCCGACGCTCTCCTCACCGGCACGCCGGCAGTTCATCCCCGGCAGCCCGGCGCAGGGGTTGCGCTCGGCCGAGGGCGCCGGCAGCGGGTCGTCGGTCGCCTGCGGCGGGAGGCTGCGCTCCATGTAGACACGTTGCGCCGGCAACAGCAGCCACTCGCGGCCCTGCTCGCGATCGACGATACGCACCATCTCACGGCCCTCGCGCGCCATCTCCACGCGCATCCGACCATCACCGACATACATCCGCCCCGTGCTCACCTGACCGTCCGGAGCACGGCTGACCATCTCGGCGGAGAACGGGGTCGCCGCCGAGGCCCCTTGGGCCATCGCGGCCAGACCGACGCCGAGGACGGCGGCCGTCTGCATCCATTGTTTCAAGCGCATGACTCAGCTCCTCCTGATCAGGGGTGGGACGATATCGACAACACCGGCGCGCTCAACGATCCGGCCCGGGCATGGGCCAACCCAACGGCGCAGGCGGCCCTGCGTCGTTCGGCACGCGGGACGGACGCCAGCGGCCATCGTGCCGGTCACCGAGACGCCCCCGCTCGCGCTCACTCAATGGCCGGAACCGATAGCGCATACCCTCATCCGACATCACCCAGGGGGTCTCCGCCCGGACCGTGGGTTGGCGAAAACGATAGCCCGAGGCCGAGTCGGCGGGATCCGCCGCACGGTCCCAGGGACGGAAACGATAGTCGGTCTCGCGCCCGATATCCGTACCCATCGGCCTCTCCCAGCGCGGCGGCGTGAGCGACGACTCTGGCGCCTGCTCAAAGCCCTGCTGATAGGGCGAGACCACCGCCCTGGAGGGCTCCGGCCACGCCGGTTCGGCCAGCACCGGGGACACCGCCAGGGCCACGCCCATCAGGGCAAGCCCCCCGAGCTGGCGCATCAGCCCCCATGCCTCCAGGCCAGGGGTGACCTCGCCGGAATACTGCCGCGACCTTGATGATTTGGCGCGGCGAGTGCCCAGGATTGCTTTGCTCACGCATCACCCGAGGGGGGCTGCCCCTCGTCCTTGAGCCGGATCCCGCGCCGTGCCGTCCGCTTCTGTGCCCCCTTGCGAGGGGCCGCAGGCGGCGTTGCATGTTCCGGCGCTCGCGCAGACTCGGTCGACGGCGCAGTGGGCGCGGCGGTGTCGGTGTCAGGCTCGGGCTCGGGCTCGGGCTCGGGCTCGGGCCGGGGCGCGGCCGAGGCGCCCCGCGCCGTCGGTGCTGACGGCGTGCCAGGA
This sequence comes from Marichromatium bheemlicum, assembly GCF_012276755.1. GTDB lineage: Bacteria > Pseudomonadota > Gammaproteobacteria > Chromatiales > Chromatiaceae > Marichromatium > Marichromatium bheemlicum. The sequence continues at coordinate 21,932 of NZ_JAAXKX010000034.1, forward strand.
CGACGGCGCTGACGCCCTTCCTGACGACGCGCGATCATCCCCTTGAGCGCCTCGAACAGCAGCACGAAGATCGCGCGCACCGCATAGAACACCATTACCAGGATCTCGCCGACCTGGGCGACGATCCGGCGCAGCCGTGCCGAGCCTGACGCGGCATCGGGACGCGAGCGCGCCGCGGCCTCGGCGGCCTCTTCGCGCGCGGCGAGACAGGGCACCCGCACCCCGGGCGGTGCGTTCGCCGCCGCGACCTCGCACATGGCATCGCTGGCGGCGACACAGCCGAGCGGGATCACGATCAGGGTGAGCAGGGTCGAGACCACCACCCCCGAGAGCAGCGAGATCGCCATGCCCTGGAAGATCGGGTCGGTGATGATCACGCTGGAGCCGGCGACCAGCGCCAGTGCGGTGATCAGGATCGGACGTGTGCGGATCTTGCAGGCGCGGATCATCGCCTCGGCCACCGGCACGCCCTTCTGGATCTCGTGCAGGGCGAAGTCGACCAGCAGGATGGAATTGCGCACGATGATCCCGGCCAGGGCGATCCAGCCGATCATCGAGGTGGCGGTGAACTCGCCGCCCATCCCCAGGGCGAACACCAGCGCGTGGGTGGGGATGATGCCAAGCAGGGTCAGCGGGATCGGCGCCATGATCACCAATGGGATACGGAAGTTGCCGAACTCCCACACCACCAAGATATAGATCAGCACCAGGGCAACGGCGAAGGCCGCACCCATGTCGCGGAAGGTCTCGAAGGTGACCGTCCACTCCCCGGCCCACTGCCAGGCCATCCGCCCGTCGCCAGACGGCGCACCGAGCCAGTAGAAGGCATCACCATGGCCGTCGCCGCCGGCCGGCCGGGAACCGTCAGGGGCGACATAGTCCTGCTCGGCCATCAGGTCCTGGACCTGGAACATGGCATAGACCGGCGCGGCCAGCCGGCCGCCGACATCGGCGACGACGTATTCGACCGGGCGCAGGTCCTTGTGATAGATCAGATCGTCCTCGGCGGTCAGCACGAAGCGCCCGAGTTCACTCAGCGGCACCGTGAAGCCCTGACTGGAGCGGATCGGCAGATCGCCCAGGCGCTCGATCTCGGAGCGCTCGGCCAGCGGCACCTGGATGACGATCCGGGTCGGCTCGTGCCCGCTCTGGCGCCCGGCCTGCTGCTTGATGTCGCCGATGGTGGTACCACCGAGGGCCATCTCGAGGTTGCGGTTGATGGTATCGACCGAGATGCCACGCCGCACCGCCTTCTCGGTGTCGACCTCGAAGCGCCAGTAGTCGAAATCGTCACGCAGATAGTTGTCGACGTCGCGCGCACTCGGCGCCTGTTCGAAGAAGGCGGTGACGTCACGCGCGAACTCGCGGCGCGATTCGGCGGTCGGCCCGTAGATCTCGGCAACCACCGACTGCAGCACCGGCGGTCCCGGCGGCATCTCCACCACCGCGACCCGCGCCCCGGCCTGGTGCGCCATCTCGGTGATCAGCTCGCGCGCGGCGACCGCGATCTGGTGGCTACTGCGATCACGCTCGTACTTGTCGGTGAGCTGCACCTGCAGCTCGCCCTGCCAGGGTTCGTCGCGCAGGTAGTAGTGGCGCACCATACCGTTGAAGTCGAACGGGCGCGCGGTACCGGCATAGAGCTGGATCGCGGTCACCTCGGGCAGGGTACGCAGCTGCTCGGCGAGCCGGTGGGCGAGGTTCGCCGTCACCGGCAGCGCCGTGCCCTCGGGCATGTCGATCACCACCGAGAACTCGGGCTTGTTGTCGAGCGGCATCATCTTCACCGCCACCCACTGGAAGTAGAAGAAGGAGCAGGTGAAGAGGAAGGCCGCCCACAGCGACAGCCGGAACAGACGACGCTTGGCGCGACTCTCCATCAGCGGCGTGAGCACGCGGCGGAAGAAGCGCTCGAGCCGCTCGGCGTCGCGATGCTCACGCCGCTCGGCGGCATCCAGATACGCCATCGACGGACGCAGCCACTTGGAGATGGCCAGATAGGGGGTGAAGACGAAAGCGGCGAACAACGAGACGAACATCGCCACCGAACCGAGCACCGGGATCGGCGCCATGTAGGGCCCCATCATGCCGCTGACGAAGCCCATCGGCAGCAGCGCCGCGATCACCGTGAAGGTGGCGAGGATGGTCGGGTTGCCGACCTCGCGCACCGCGTCGACCGCCGTGGCCTCGTCGGTGCGCCCCTCGGCCAGCCAGCGCCGATAGATGTTCTCGACCACCACGATCGCGTCATCGACGAGGATGCCGATGGAGAAGATCAGCGCGAACAGGCTCACCCGATCGATGGTGAACTCGCCCACCCAGGCGATGAACACCGTCATGAACAACACCACCGGGATCACCAGCATCACCACCAGCGCCGGACGCACCGCGCGGAAGGCCACCAGCACCAGCACCACCACGAACAGGGTGGCCTTGATCAACTTCCAGATCAGCTCCGAGACCTTCTGGTTGGCCGACTCGCCGTAGTTGCGGGTGACGCTGACCTCGACGTTGTCGGGGATACGCGAGCCGCGCAGCTCCTCGACCCGCTCGAGGATGGCATCGGCCACGGTCACCCCGTTGGTCAGCTCCTTCTTGGCGATGGCGAGGGTGACGGCGGGACGACCGTCGGCCTGGGTCTCGATCTCGGCGGCCGGCCCCGTGTAATAGGTGACGAGCTGGTTGGCGTCCTCGGGACCGAGCCGGATCTCGGCCACGTCGTGCATGTAGACCGGGATGTCGTTGTAGGTGCCGACCACCAGGCGACTGATGTCCTCGACCCCGGTGAGGAAGGCACCAGTGGTGACGGTGAAGTGCGCGCCGCGCGACTCGACGTCGCCGGCAACGGTCTCGGCGTTGGCGCTCCTGAGCGTCTGCGCCACCTGATCGAGACTGATGCGGTAGCCCGAGAGCCGTTCGGGCGAGACATCGATGGTGACCTGTTCACGCCGGCCACCGACGATGAAGGCGTTGCCGGTGTCCTCGACCTGCTTGAGCGCCTGCAGCAGGTCCTGGGCGAGCAGGCGCAACTGACCATCATCGACATCCGGGGCGCCGTCGCCGTCGAGGTCCTTGGACCACAGCGTCAGGGTGACGATGGGCACGTCGTCGATGCCCTTGCTCTTGACCAGGGGCGGCAACACCCCTGGCGGGATCAGGTCCATGTTGGAGGCGAGCTTGTCGTTGACCTTGACCAGCGAGGCACCCATCGCCTCACCGACGTCGAACTCGACGGTCACCAGCCCCTCGCCGCGGCGCGAGACCGAATAGACGTGCTTGACCCCGGGGATCTCGCTGATCAGTCGCTCCAACGGCTGGGTGGCGAGGTTGGCCACCTGCTGCGCCGAGGCGCCCGGATACTGCACCATGATGTCGATCATGGGCACCGAGATCTGCGGGTCCTCCTGGCGCGGGGTCATCATCAACCCGAGCAGGCCCATCATCAGCATCGCCGCGTAGAACAGCGGCGAGAGCGGTGAACGGATGAAGAAACGGGCGGTCCGCCCGGCGATGCCGAGGTGCGCGTCGTCGGCGAGACGCGCGTCTTGATCCGAGGTCATGGGGGTTACGTCTTGGCTCATGTCGAATCCAGCTTGTACGCGCCAGCGCGGCGTGGCGGCGATCGTCGGACACCCGAGACGGGCGTCGGCTCCCTGCGGCGCAACGACGGGTCAGGCGTCACACCAGGTCGCGGGCCAGGCGCTGGCCGCGACTACTTGCTTGCTCAGCGCTCGGCGCCCTCGCCCCTCGACCAGCCAGCGCTGACCCCGGGGGCGGGGTTGGCGAGCACCCGCTCACCCGGGCGCAGCCCACTGAGCACGGTGACGAAGCCGCCCTCGAGCGCCTCACCGACACGGATCAGACGCAGCTTGGGCGCGCCCTCGGCGTCGAGCACATAGACCCCGGGCAGGCTGCCGTTGTAACGCACCGCCGAACGCGGGATGACCGGGTTGGCGCGGGCCGGGGCATTGAGATCGGGCACCCGCACCTTGGCATACATCCCCGGTTCGGAGACGCCTTGCGGGAGGTCGAACTTGACCTTGATGGTATGGCGCTGGGGGTCGGCCATGGGGAAGATCTGCGCCACCCGCACCGGCACACGCCGATCGGAGGGATCGATCTCGGCCTGCAGCATCATCCCCTCGCGCAGCCCCGTGCGCAGTCGCGCCGGGACGTCAACCTCGACCTGGAGGTACTCGATGTCGGCATAGTTGAGCAGCGGCTGACCCGGCTGCACGGTATCGCCGACCTCGACGAACTTCTTCACGATCACCCCGTCGAACGGGGCGATGCCGCGGGCATCGCGGATCTTGGCATCGAGCGCCTGCAGCTCGGCCTGCAGGCGCAGCATCAGGTTCTGCGCCTCCTGGATCTGCACCCCAGAGGCGAACAGATCGGCCGAGCGCTCGGCGCCGCGATCACGCTCGCCGATGAACGACTCGACCGGGCGGGTGAACATCTGATCGAACAGATTGGGGAGCCCCATGCCGCCGGGCACCGAGCGCGACTGCGGCGAGAAGATCTCGCGGGTGTACTGCACCCCAGCGTTGCGCAGCTGGGCGTCGGCGCTGGCCATCTGCGCGAGCAGCGCGCGGCGCTTGGCCAACAACTCGGCGTCGCCGATGGCCACCAGCAGGTCGGCATCGTCGAAGGCATCGCCCTCGCGCCCGGCGATGAAGGTCACTCGCCCGGGAAGTTGGGCGGCGAGCATCACCTCCTTGTAGGGGACCACGGTCCCACCAATGGAGACCGTCGGCGTGCCCTGCGCCTGCTGGACGACGAAGGTCTCGTCCGGACCACCCGGCCCGGGCGCCGCCGACGCGACACCCGCCAGGGCGAGGGCGAACAGCCACACGGCTGCGGCCTTTCTCATCTGTATTGCCATCGGATCGCACACCAAACGCTGTGTGTTGAGTCGGATGCCCGAAGGGCGCGATTGCGGTTCGGAGCGGAACTCGGACACCGTCGGGAGGGAGGGTCTTTGAGCCCGGCGCGCGTCCGTCTTCATATGCATGGACCAGGCACTCTTCGGCCGGGTACTGCGAGACATGCCAGGTGCCGCATCCCTGTGCTCCGGACGGCGCAGTTGCCCAGTATGCCTGGGTCGCCGCGCCACATTCAACCCGCTCGGCGGCCGCGACACGGGTGCGCGGCAGCGCCCGAGGCGCCGACTATCGCTGCCGTCGAGGTTCGTTGTAACATCGCGGGCCATCGCGCGCCGGGAACCGCAGGTGGCCTCGATCGGCTTGGCGTCCGTGACGGACGCCAAGCCGATGCACGCCCGCAAGCGACGAGCGCACGGACCATCGCAGAGAGGAACCCAATCCATGCCGTCTACCGCTGACGCTGTGCAGCAGCGCCTGAAGGAACTGGAGTCCCACCTCGAGCAGGAGAACCCGGTCCTGCTCAGTGCCGTGCAGAGCTTTCGGGCGATCGACGAGGTCGCCTATGCCACTGGCATCCTCCAGGCCAATCAGACCTTCTCCAGCCAGATCCCCTGGTGGCCACTGATCTCGGTGCTCGGGACCTTTTCGGCGGGCAAGTCGACCTTCATCAACCACTATCTCGGCGAGAAGCTGCAGCGTACCGGCAACCAGGCCGTCGACGACCGTTTCACCGTCGTCGTCTATAGCGCCGACCCGATCAGCCACTCCTTGCCCGGGGTTTCGCTCGACTCCGACCCACGCTTCCCCTTCTATCAGATGTCGCGTGACATCGCCCATGTCGACGACACCCAGGACGACGGCGACAGCAGCCGGATCGACACCTACCTGCAGCTCAAGACCTGCCACAGCGATCGACTGCGCGGCAAGATCCTGATCGACTCCCCGGGCTTCGACGCCGACGCCCAGCGCACCACCATCCTGCGCCTGACCGATCACATGATCGACCTCTCCGACCTGGTGCTGGTGATGTTCGATGCCCGTCACCCCGAACCCGGGGCGATGCGCGACACCCTCAGGCACCTGGTGCGCGACACCATTAACCGCCCCGATTCGGGCAAGTTCCTCTACATCCTCAACCAAATGGACTCGGCCGCCGGCGAGGACAATCCGGAGGATGTAGTCGCCGCCTGGCTGCGCGCGCTCGGCGAGGCCGGGCTCACCGCCGGGCGGTTCTACACCATCTACAGCCCGGATGCGGCTACCAGCATCCCCGACGAGCACCGCCGGGCGCGCTTCGAGAAGAAGCGCGACGAGGATCTCGCCGAGATCTATCTGCGCATGGAGCGCGTCGAGATCGAGCGCGCCTATCGCATCGTCGCCGCACTACGCAAGACCGCCACCGATTTCTCCGAGGGCTCGATGGCGCTGTTGCAGCAGGCCAAGCGGCGCTGGCGCCGCCGCACCCTGATCACCGAGACCATCCTCGTGGTGCTGCTCGGCAGTGCCTTCATGGCCTGGAGCCTGCAGGCCGGGCACTGGCACGGACTGGTCTACGACCCGCAATGGCTCGACCTCTTCACCACCGTTTCCTGGGGGCTGTGGGGGCTCGAAGGGGTGCTGGCGGTCTTGTTGATCGGCGGCCACTTCACCATCCGTCGACTGGCGGCGCTGAGCGTGATGCCGTGGCTGCGCAAACAGGTCGACAAGCACAACCCGCCGGGCGATGTGATCGGCGCCTTCCAGCGCAATACCCGCTTCTGGCGCAGCGTACTCTCGGGCACGCCGAGCGGTTGGGGCCGCAAGAGCCGCAATACCCTCGACGAGGTGCTGCAGAACTGCGAGAACTACATCCAGACCCTCAACGAACGCTTCACCAACCCTCGCGGACTACCCGACAAACCCCGCCGGGCACAGTCCGCGACGGAGACCGACTCGGCCTCGGCCTGATCCGC
>NZ_JAAXKX010000035.1 GCF_012276755.1 Marichromatium bheemlicum
AGACTGATATCAAAAGATATTGGCATCTTATAATATTAGAGATCCTTGATGCGATAGCCCTGGGAGGAAACGATCCGTCCCCCGCAGGCGAGACAGGTCTTAATCCCCTTGGATTCGGGTCTCTGATTCGATCGACCACAACCCTATACACGGAAGGCGGCACACTCCGTCTTAATCCCCTTGGATTCGGGTCTCTGATTCGATCAATGAAGCCGCCGACTTTGCGCAAGGCTATATCGTCTTAATCCCCTTGGATTCGGGTCTCTGATTCGATCGAGTCGCGGGGTCTTCCTTACCTTCCCAATTTCGCCGTCTTAATCCCCTTGGATTCGGGTCTCTGATTCGATCCCGAGAAGGCTGTACCGCCGACTCTCCAGCCGGGCGTCTTAATCCCCTTGGATTCGGGTCTCTGATTCGATCGGATACCGAGCGTGCGGTGCGTGACTTCCAGTTGTCTTAATCCCCTTGGATTCGGGTCTCTGATTCGATCCTTGGTTGGAATCTTCGGCCCCCTTCGAAGGGGGTCTTAATCCCCTTGGATTCGGGTCTCTGATTCGATCAGTTCGTCGAGGCTTGCTTCCTCGACGAGCTTGGTCTTAATCCCCTTGGATTCGGGTCTCTGATTCGATCACTGCAACACCACCGCCCAGTACGCTGGTCCTGGGTCTTAATCCCCTTGGATTCGGGTCTCTGATTCGATCGCAAGATGGTCTTCGCATTCGTCAGTCGGCACGAGTCTTAATCCCCTTGGATTCGGGTCTCTGATTCGATCAGGGCGCGGTCGTGGTCCACGCTGCCGCGATGGGTCTTAATCCCCTTGGATTCGGGTCTCTGATTCGATCAACCAACCCCGCCGGGCTTCGGCCCGGCTAGCGTCTTAATCCCCTTGGATTCGGGTCTCTGATTCGATCGCAGGAACCCAATCCGCCGTCGCTGATCTGGTCGGTCTTAATCCCCTTGGATTCGGGTCTCTGATTCGATCGGCTGGTCCTGGTAGCTGTCCCGAGTGCGGGCAGTCTTAATCCCCTTGGATTCGGGTCTCTGATTCGATCGCACTGCTCGCCGCCGGCATCACTGATGCCGGCGTCTTAATCCCCTTGGATTCGGGTCTCTGATTCGATCGACTGGGGATTGAACTGCTTTATGTGGGCGACATGGGTCTTAATCCCCTTGGATTCGGGTCTCTGATTCGATCTTTTACGCGACATACAACACCGACATCATTAACGTCTTAATCCCCTTGGATTCGGGTCTCTGATTCGATCCTATTTGTGGGTCGTGTCAAACGGCGAGGAAGGTGTCTTAATCCCCTTGGATTCGGGTCTCTGATTCGATCAGAGGTACTAGATCCTGCAAACAGTTTCAATCCACGTCTTAATCCCCTTGGATTCGGGTCTCTGATTCGATCGCGGCCGAGATTCAGGGCACCGCCGAGGCGGACGGTCTTAATCCCCTTGGATTCGGGTCTCTGATTCGATCGAAGCCGTGGGCTCCGGCCCGGCGAGTTCGAGGTGTCTTAATCCCCTTGGATTCGGGTCTCTGATTCGATCCGCTGGAAACCACCGCGGAACACCTGATCGAACAGGTCTTAATCCCCTTGGATTCGGGTCTCTGATTCGATCAGTTCGGCATCACACGCGACGAGTCCAAGCAAGGTCTTAATCCCCTTGGATTCGGGTCTCTGATTCGATCCAAGCTGTCGAGGCGGTGTCGCAAGTCAAACCCAGTCTTAATCCCCTTGGATTCGGGTCTCTGATTCGATCTGCGATGTACTTGGTCTCCACGCCTGAAGGCGTGTCTTAATCCCCTTGGATTCGGGTCTCTGATTCGATCTGACTAACAACAAAAAACACTTCCCAAACAATGCGCTACAAACCCGTATCGCACTTTTTTGACGGCGTCGAAAGTTGACGTGCAGAACAGCAAGCCGCGACATCTCCCAGGCTCCGACGTTGTTGGAAGGTACAGACACGTTAATCGAGTTGGGGCGTACCGACAAGTTTGGTCACGGCCTCTGCCAGGGGTTCGTCCATGATCAAGGACGTGCCGAGCGGCAGCGACTGGCGTCCGTAACGCCAGACTTCAAGCCTGGATGGCAAGGGATACACACGAATATCGTCGGCACGAGCATCAATGATGCCGTCGATCACCGACAAGAAACGATCGATCTCGGCCACCGTCGCCGGAATCAGAAACACCGAGTACTGCAACGCCACGCCTAGATCTGTGGCCTCACGATGCACCCGATTTCTGCGACCATCGTCGGCTATGTCATAGGCAAGCAAGAAGAGTTTTTTTCGTGCCATGATCGGTCAGGTCTCATGGATGAGCCAACGATGTAACGCCGAGGTGATCTCGCGTCCATGTCTGGCTGCTCGGGTCGCTCTTCGCTCGAACAACCTGACCACTTCACGCTGGGTCGGCGAACGTCGAGGCTCTCCTTTTCGAGCCGCTGCTAATTGTCGACGTTTGAGCCAACCGAGCCGGGCCGGTTCGAGATACCAGAACAGAATATCGGTTAACTCCGAGGCCAGTTGCGGCTGACCGACCTGACTCAGTTCAGTGGTGCGACCGAGTCCGAGATCACGTAGATGCGACTCCATCCAGCCGTAGGCGAGTGTGCGCAACCACTGCCGAGTACGCAGTGCATCGCGCGCGCCAGCATATGCCTCAGCACTGTCGTTGATCCTGTTACGGACCTCGCGTGGAGACAGCCGTCGAGCCTTCTCCCCTTTCATGCGGAGCTTGAATGCTGCCCAACGCGCTGCGCGCGCGCCATGTTGCCCGCACCAATGCTCAAACATACCGAGCGCTTCGGGACGCAGCAGAAATTCCAGTAGCCGGGTGCTCAGCTCATCGCGTAGACCAGGACGCCCGAGCAAACGCGCCTGTACCGCACCCTCGTCGTCGATGAAGACGACTGGAATACCGTGTTCGGCACAGGCCAACAGCGCCGCCGTCTCCCAGTCGACCCGCTGGTTGCTTTGGATGCGACCGATGCGCTGTAGCGGAAAGAGTTGAGGCGCACCGGAAAGCCTGGTGACCCGTAACGCAGGGCCATCGAGTCCAACCCAGGTCTCATCAGCCGGGGCGATATACAGCGGCTGCGCGGCCGGCGTCGTCACAGCGCGTCGATGATCATTTGCGGTGTCATGTTGCATCAGTCTCCAACCTCTGGCATGGAATCAACGATTGAGGCAACAGGCGGCGCAGCGCGCGCCAGCTCGCGCGCGATGTGCTGCATCCAACGCCTGAGCAGTCGCCGTCTGGGCCGGGCAAAGATTTCATAAGCGGCAAAGAAACGCGCCCGCCCCTGCTTCCCGAGCAGGCAGGCATCGCCGTCGCGTTGAAAATGCGACGACCGCAACCGCTCGCTCTTGAACAGCTCCCATACCCAGCGTTCGACCTGAGGACGTAGCGGTTCGATCAGGTCGCAGGCCAGCGAGGCACGCCCGAAGCCGAGTTCGTGAAAGAAACCGATGAGCGGATCGAGCCCCGCACCGTGGGCCTGTTGTACCGCCTCGGCATGGAGCAGCGTATACCCCAGCGACAGTGCGGCATTGACCGGGTCCGGTGGCGGACGTCGCCGCCGCGCATTGAAGCCGAGTTGGGGAGCAAACAGTGCGCAATATCCGCGGAAGAACCCGGCGGCTGCCGCGCCCTCGATGCCTCGCAAGGTCGCAAGGTCATCGGCAATACCGACACGCAACCGATCGAGGGCCTGATCTTGTGCGGCGACGGCCTTGAACAGCGGGTGACGGCAATCAGGACGCAGCGATAGCGCTTCGATCAACAGCCGGCGTTGCCCCCGAATCTTGCCGGCGACGATACGCTGAGACCAGCGACGGCGGAAATCGGCATCGTCATAACGGCGCATCTGCCCGATCCGGCGGGCGGCGTCATTGTGCGCGGCACTAACCAATGTGGCTTGTTTTCGTCCGCCACGACCGCCGAAGAGGGTTACGGCCACCCCGGCAGCGGCCAACCGCGCCAGTAGGGTGCTGTTGCACGTCACGTTGGCGCGCATCACCACGCGTTCGAGCAGGTGCAACGGCACGGTTCCCTCGCGCCGACCAGCGACCCGCAGCACCAACGCACGCCCTTCGAGATCGAGCCGCGTATCACGACGATCGAGATAGAGCGTGGTCATGAGTCATCACCCCACGTAGAACCAAGGCGGATTGCGGGGCACCACGGCGCGACCACGTGTGCGCACCTTGCCACGGGGATCGAGACGAATCAGCACGAATCGGTCCTCCTCGGGATCGATGATCCCGTTCACGGCGCCGAGCAGATCACGGCGCTCGGCCGGGGTGAGAAAACATTCGAACACCGACTCCTGGCAACCGCTGGCATAGCCTTTGAGGACCAGCAACGCGTCACGCAGGCGCTCGTCACTGGAGATGTCGTAAGCGGCGATGAAGAGTTGGCGTTGGCTCATGGCGGACAGGGTAACGTCAACGTTCGGGCAAGGCAGTTGCCACAAGCTTGTGGCAACCCGAAAAGGGTGCGAGCAAGCCACAACGAACGGTTTTCAGCAACCGACCCAACGCTCTAGCTCGCTGCTCAGCTCAGCGAGCCGAGCGCCGTCACACACCTGGATGCGCAGATCGGCGGCGCGGCGCTTCACCCATTTGTCTACGGGGTGATAACTGACCAGCATGGCGCGCGCCTGCAGGCCACCGAGCAGGTCCGCGAGCACATCGAGCCGGAACAGCGCCTCGCTGCCGGGCCCGGTCTGATCGCGGTCCTTGCGCCACTGCCGGGTCTTACACTCGATCAGGTACAGCCGATTCTCGGCGAGGAAGGCGACATCGAGTTCGTTGCGCACCGGTTGGTCACGCTGGTTACGACGGACGATCTGCAGGCTCCGCGCGAGATCCTGGATGCCGCACTGATGCGCGCGACGCAGCGCGCGCACCAAGTCATAGACGTGCTCTTCGAGCCAGCCGCCATTGGCATAGAAGCGTGCCTTCTCATCCGGGAAGTGCAGACGTCCCTCTTCGAACCGCAGCACCTCGGCGCTCTCCAGGCGCTCGATCAGTGTGCGTAGCTCGATATCCCGCGTGTCACGAGTACTGATTCCAGGGGAATGCAGCACACCCTCTGACTCATAGGCCAGCCTGTTGAGTGTCTTGATCGCCTCGCCCAACCGTCCGGTATTCGCCGCCAGCCAGGCAGTCAGCTCGCGCTGTGCCGCAGGAACCGCCTCACCGATCGCTGACTCGACCGAGGCGCCGTGTGCCTGGAGAAAGACGTCGAGCCGCAGCCGGTTGTCGAGTGCCACGTTGGGCCGGTCGGCGGGCGACATCCAGATCAGCTGATCGAGTTCTGGATGGACGTAGAAGATCGGCGCCCCGGCGGCACGGAAGACCTCGTAGGCGGCGATGCTCATCGGCTTGGTGCCACCGGTGGCATTGAGTGCGATACGCCCCGGTTGCTCACTGAAGCGTGCGAGCAGTTCGAGCACGCGTTCCTGGAGATGCTCCAGATCCCAGGGGTCGTCGATCGGCCAGTGCTCGACGCTGATCCCACGGCCTTTCAGTACTGCGGTCAGCGCCTCGGTCTGGGCGCGCATGCCGGCATGACAGAGCAGGATCACCGTCCGCGGCGCGACTGAGGGATCAAGCGCCGGGGTGAGATTGGGGACGACCTGGGCAGAGACCAGGTAGAGATGGGTGTCGATGTCCATTGATTTGCTCCCTGCTGACGGCCTCAGTGATCGCCATCATCGAGTACATAGCTCACGTCCTGAACCTGAACCTGATACTGGCCGTTGACATACTGCACCCGTCGGCCCTCGGCCAGGGCAACCACGGCTCCGGCCACGCTGCACAATTTGCTGCCACTGGTGATGTCGATGAGGATGTCGGCGGGAGCGACTCTCGCCTCCTCCACCAACCGTTCGAAGGCGATATCGGTCAATCGAACCAAGGCATTGATGTCGTTGAAACCGACGCCCGGGTCGTCACCCTGAGCCCCCCCTTCGGCGCACTCGATGGTGAATGCATGACCGGGGAAGCAGCGCCTCACCAACTGCTCGAACAGTGGGCGTTGAGAGGCACTTCCTGGCCCATCAGGTTCGTCCTGTGAGCAGATCAAGACGATCCGAGAGAGGTGCGTACGATGATGCGCGATCGCCTCGATCGGCATGCGCCAGGGCATACTCCGCCTGATGTCTTCACGTTCAGCGTATTTACGGAAGGATTCGACGCCGTCAAACGAAGCGCTCGCTGTCGCCAAGCCATCAAAGACCTCAGCCTTCAGGTTGCTGAGGTAGAGAATCAGCGCCCGCGCTCGCGGAGGTGCCCCGATGGTTTCGACCTGAGGACGAAATCGCTCCCGTGCCGCCTCTGCCAACATGCGCAACCGGTACACCACAGCAGCGAAAAAGCACACCGCCACCACCCGATGTACCGGCACCCAATCCTCGACAGCGCCGCCCTCGATCCATGTGCCGACATCGGCAACCCATTCGAACAGGCTGTCGGTGAACCAGCCGAGGCCAATCAGCAGGGCGAGCACCATCAGCATCGATTCCCGCCCACCACCGATCAGGAGTTGGTCCAACACCTGACGTGCACGCGCGCTCTTCAAGCTCGGCGCGATCCTGTGTTGCGTATCGCTCATGGCGCACCATCGGCGGCAAGCCGTTCGACCCGGTAGGCCTCGAGCCGGGCACCACAGGCACGCATCTGCGCGGCACTCAACTCGATCCCGCGCAGCCCGGAGGGCACGTTCATCGTCAGGTGCAGATAGCGTGCCCCACGGGCGCACACCTCGGCCGCGAGACTGACCGGCAACGAGCCGATCACCACGTCGCCTGGCTCGATGCGCTCAGCGTCGAGATGTTCGAGCCGCTGATCCACTGTCAGCCCCTCGGCACTCGCCCAGTCGAGCGCACCGGCGTGGCGGGTGACGAAGTAGGTGGTCATACATCACCATTAAGTTTCTTTAAGATCCTGAAATAGATTTCTCTCGCCTCTCTTTTTTTTCCCTTCAGTTTTACCGATTCATCCCAAGTTTTTTCTTCTACCCATAAACTCTTAATCACTTTAATTGCATCTGACTGGATTTTAGGGTCAGTCAGTTCATCGACAGCTTCTGCCAACTGTTTTCCTCGCAAGACATCTTTTCTTTTTGAATTATGCTTTTTTATAATCGCTCCTATTTTTTCCTCAAGCCATTCACAGCTCTCAGGGATTTCCTGAAAACACCCATAGCCACTATTCGTTTTGGCCCCGATCCCACGTTCGCTCAACGCCGAGCGCAGCATCTCGGCGGCGAGATCACGCCACCCCGGCGGTCCTTCGAGCACGAACAGAAAACTGCCACGCACGGCGATCTGAGCATTGGGGATCGGGCTGTCGAGATCCGTGGCGGGCGTCTTGCCCTCGGAGCCGTAGTACTTGAGATGGTGAGTGGTGACGACCTCCGGCACGAAGGGCGAACGCCTCTTGGTATCGGGCACCCACCAGGCATCGTGGAAGGTCACGAGTCCCGCCAGTCCCTCGGGGTGCTCTTTCTTTTTTTCGGGGTTCTCTTCCTGTGGCTCGACCCCGAACAACTCGGTAATCGCTTCTGGATGCCGTTTCGCGAACTTGCTCCGTTCGGCGTACGCACGCACCACACCCTTGACGCTCGACCCGGGGAGATAGGGCGCGCCGTGGCTGTGACCGACGGCACAGCCCGTCTCCAGCGCTCCGCCACCGCTGAGACCGATGAACAACCGTGTTTCGAGCGCGAGCGTGAGCTGCGTGAAACGCAGCGGATCGGCGGTCGCGTTACGCCAACGTTCGAAGGCAGCACAGTAGAAGGTGCCAGGCTGGAGCCCGCAGATGGCGCGAATGTGCTTGGTCTTCGCCTCCTTGTCGCCCTGACCGTGCACCGCCAGCCCGCGTTGGATCAGCAGACCGGGATGGGCCGAACTCTCCTTGCCAACCTCGCTGTACAACTTTTTCACCGCCTCGCGCTGCAAGACGGTCGATTCAGTCTGACTCATGGTTGCGCCCCTCCTCGATCGCCGGATCGCCGGTCGCGGTGATGCGCAGCACCCCCTGCACATAGCGCTTGAGCCAGGCGGCTGCATCCAATGCGTGCCGGGTCAGCGCCATGGTGTCGGCGAGATCGGCCTTGATGAATCGCTGATGCAGGTCCTCACCATGGGCAGCCTCGGTGACGCCGGCCTCGCGCAGTACCTGACAGAGGTCGTCGAGCACCCGGAGGTGCTCACCCGCGTTCGGCCCCTTCCCCTTGGCCAACAGGAAACCACTGCTCTGAGCAAGACCATGCTGCAGGATCATGCCCGGCAACCGATGGACGATCGCGTCGTAACGCTTCGGATCGACCCCATCAATTCCCCCACCGATGTGGTCGACACAGCTGTAGGCCGCCGTCGCAAGGCGATGTGCTCGCATCTGCATGGTCACACCCCCCAGGTGCGCAGAAAACGCACCAGCCCACGCCCGACCCCGGCCTTGCCGCCGATCTGCAACAGCGCGCCCCCGTCAGGCAGACAAGCCGCCAAGGCGTCCGCCGTCTCCGGGGTGGCCCCCTCTTCCCGATCCTCGGGATGACGAGACGCGGCAACCGCGTAGACGCCCCACAGTAGGCTGTCTGCGGGTAGGTTCTCCTCGTACCAGAGGGCGCCTTTGTCCTTGTCGACTGTTCCGGTTTCCGGATTGATCGCAATTCGTGTCCTGATGTCGGTCGCGGTCTCGGCAAGGAAGGCGAAGACATCGTCCGGCAACAGCGCGATCCGAGGACCGATCTGAGCCTGCGAGTCAGCATCACCAGGGAAGACACGCTCGACGATTTGCTGTGCCCAGGCCGCAAGCAGGCCACCGGAGTCGGACTCGATTCGCAGATCGAGATCCTCCAGCACCAGAGTCGCGGGCGACTCGCCGCTCTCGCACCGATTGGGCGAGTCCTGCTGCAAGCGCACTGCGCCAGCGGCGGGCGCCGCGGGCAGATCCGGCAGCGACTCGCCGGCGCGACGCAGATCCTCGGCATAACGCCGGAGCACGAAGGGCGAGGTCGCATAGCAGACGATGCCGGTCAGCGCCCGCACCGGCAGCGCCAGCAGATGGGCATCGTTGATCGCAAGCGCGCCGGCAAAGGCCTGCTCGTTGCTGCGGATCTGCGCCGGGCCGAAGAGCCGCTCGACGCGTGTCGTGTTGTCCGGGCTCACGCTCAGATGCTCGCGCAGCACCCCGCGCAGCGACGAGCCGGGCACGATCGGCAGGCGAGTGGCGCGAGCGCGCGCGATCGGCAGATCGACCACGCCGGTCGACTGCCCGGTGCCGCAGTGCAGCGGCGAGAGTGCATGGAGGTGGAAGATGTGCGTATCCATTGGGTATCGTCCTTTCAGTGATCCATCGATCAGGCACACGGCGTCCAGGGGGCCGGCAGCGCCAGCCCGAAGCCGTCGCGGCGGTCTTGTGCCGCGTCGCTGATGTTGCTCAACCACAGCGACTCGAATGCCGCCGGGTCGTGATCGCCCACCAGTTCGAACCAGTAGACGCTGCCCGCGGCGACGAGCCGCCGGGTCGGGCGCGGCTCACCCTTGTGCAGATCCCAACCCGAGTTGGCCTGCCAGCGCTCACAGGCAACCGCCCGGAGCTTGAGGTGCACGCCGGGGGCCTCGGGCGGCTCGCCTTCCAGGGTGTCGGGGTCGATCCAACCGGGGCGAAAACCGGCCGCGAAGGCGGCCGGGGTGAGCAGGGTCAGGCTCAGTCCGCCCACCTTCACCATCTGCTCGAACCAGCCCTCCGGCACCGCAGGCCACTGCGACTCGGGTCTGGGCTCCAACGCCGCGAGCCGCCGCTCGCCACCGAGATGGACCAGACCGGCGCGCAACGGCTGATCGCAGCGCGCCAGCAGCCGCAGCCGTCGGGTAGCGGCAGGCGCCTGCCCCGCCGGATCGAGAGGCTGATCCGGCATGAAGTCCAACCCATTGGTCTGGAACAACTGCGAGGTCTTGGCCGCATGGCTCTTGCGATCGATGGCGACATGGGTACGGCGCTCGGTGGCCGGGGTCCAGCCCTGTTCGAGCAGCGCATCGAACGTCAGGGTCGCGCCGCGCCGGAAGTCGAGTAGCTGCGCGAGCGTCCACCAGCGAGGACCGGGCTTGGGCTTGCCCTTGATCGGATCGGTCAACTGCACCGGAACCAGACCTTGCGGCAGGTCGCTGCCACACCCCTCCTCGAACGCATGGGGTTCGGCACGGATGCAGCACGGCTCGCGTTCCCCCTCCCGCGCCAGATAGAGGGCGTCGGCGGGCTTGGGCACCAGCAGCGCGGGAGCGACATCGGGCGCGGTCCCCTCGCCCTCACGCCACAGCAGCGGACCGCGCACGCTCACCGCATCGAGCAGCGCCGGGCCGAAGTCGGTCCCCGTCTGTCTCGCCCAGGCCGTGCGCAGACAGCCGGCGAGCGTCGAGGGCGGCGGGAAGCGCGCCTCGTCCAACCCGTTGCTGGCGTCGAAGGGCCGACCGGAGCGGACGATCACCGGTGCCAGCGGATCGAGGGTGACCAACGTGCTCGGTGACGGAGGATCGGCGCGACACACCGGCACGGAAACGGCCCGCGCACGCGCCCCTCTTGGCGTGGCCCGTGTGGTCGAACGATCGACAGCGCTCCGCGAACGCTGCTTGTCGTAGCGAATCCGTTTCCCCTGTCCTTGCGATTTCTTCTTCTTGGTCATGGATTCACCTCCGCTGCGGTGCGCGCCGAGAGCCAGCGAGCGATGATCAGGGTGTCGGCGAACAGGCCGAGGTTCCAACCGAGCGCGCAGGCATGCCTCTCCAATGCCTTGGAGACCGAGGACGCGAGTTGACCCTGCTCGGTGCGGGTGCGATCGAGCACGCGCAACAGCTCGGCGCGCCGCATACCTTTGCGCAGGGCGGCGTCTGGCTGGTCGTCGAGCCAACTCAGGCGCCGCGCGCTATTGCGCAGGTCGTAGGCGACCCGGGTGGTCAGCGCACTGTCGTGATAGTGCTTCTTCACCAGCTCGTCGAGCATATCCAGCTTGTCCGGCTCGTCCCAACGTGCGCGCCAGCGCAGCTCGCCGCCGGAGCGGATACCGAGCTGGATGGCCAGGGCATTGCGCTCCTCGCTGGAGCCGGGCATGCCGTCCTTGGCCAGCTTCTCGGCGGCGTCGGCACGCTGACGCAAGGCACCGAGCGGTTCCATCAGGTGACCAATGCCGATCCCGACCGAGAGCGTGGGGCTGATCTCGGCGCGACGTGTCGCATCGTCCGAGGCCAGCGCTCGGGCACAAGGCGCCATGGCCTGCTCGAACGCCACGGCCAGGGCCTTGGCGCAGTCCACGGCCCGGTCGCGCGGCACCAGCGCCAGCACGTCATCGCCGCCGGCATAGATCGCGTGACCCTGATAGTCGCGTACGATCCCGGCCACGCCGCTGGCAAATTTGTGCAGCTCATGCGAGATCATCCGCGAGTCCTCGGTCGAGCGTGCCGCGTCGAGCAGCTTGCCCATGCGATCGCCGTCGGCCTTGAGGATGGCGGCATAGGGGACCGGGGTGCCGTGGCGTCTGGTCACGGATTCCAGCGTGCGACGCAGCTCGTCGAGCGCGCCTTGATCCGCTCGCAGCTGCTCGTCGCTCCGCTGACGCCGGGCCTCGGCACGCAACTGCTCGATCTGGTTGTCGAGCCGGAAGGCGAAGAGCAGTTGGGCGTCATAGGGAAAGTTGCGATAGGTCTCGCCGTTCCCCTTGACGCGGGTGGCGATCTGCTTCTTGATCAGCGGTTCGTAGGCCGCTCCGAGGCGAGCACGCGTAGCCTCGTCGAGGCTGCGCAACCACGGATCGGCAGCAATCCGCGAGTAAGGGGTGAACTGCTCCGGGTCACCCGCCAGGCGTTTGATCACGCCGAGGGCGTCGAGCTGCTCGTTGGCAGACGCCAGCCCGAGACGACGCGCCGCGCGGACATCACCATGCACACCCTTTTGGAGCACGGTCTCCAACACACCATCGAGCGAAGACTTGGGCAGACCCGCGCCCTCAGGAGGCGTGAGCGGCGCGAAGTCGCGCGTCGCCTTGCGTGCGGCCAGGACGCTGCCCAGCCGTTCGCTGGCGGCCTTGGCCCCCTGTTCCGGGTCGATCTCGACCCAGGCGGAGAAGATCTCGAGCAGGTCGTCGAACTGACTCGACCACAGCGACTCGTCGCGCAGCCAGCGCGCCATGCCCTTGTCCTGACGCACCTGCTCGCCGATCTCGCGCAGCCGGACGCGGGCGGCCTCGGCCGCCTCGGCACACAGCGCACGCGCCGCGGCATCGTCAGCGAGGGCGAGTTCGGCGCGCAGGATGTTGGCGACGTTGGCGGTATCGCCGGGGTTGTCATCGGGCGCGAGTTTGGTCTCCGGTTCGTTCAGACACGGGAACACCAGACAGCCGGGCTGCGTTCGGTGCAGTGTCAAGGCCGCGGCCTTGGAGACCTCCGAGAGCAGCCAGGAGCCGCACCACAGGTCACGCGTACGGCGCGCCGAGGCGATCAGCCCCTGTACCGGACCGATCGACAGGGTGATCAGATAGTCCTTCATCATGCCTCCTGCTCGAAGAACGCCATGAAGGCGCGCAACGCATCGGTCTGCCCGGTCGCCTTCAACGGCTTGACCTGCTCTGCCAGACGAGCGCGGTCCTGTGGATCAGCGGGCCAGGGTTGCGGTCTGTTCTTGTCAGTGGTGGACGAGGAAAACTTGAGCGACTGATTCAATGCCTGTTCCCAGCCTGGCAGCAACAACGCCGCCGGACGCCAACGCCCTTGCGCATCGCGATAGGGCCGCAGGATCAGTGGACTGGCCATGCGCTCGCGCTTTTCTTTTTCGAGATCGGCGGGTTCGAGCACAAAACCAGAAGGTTCCCCGCGCCCCTTGAAGTCAAACACGATCGGCAGACCGAAGGCCGCGCGCGGGAACACCGGCTCATAATCGACGAAAGGCTTGGCATGATCCCGCGAGCTGCAACCACTCAGCTGGCGGATGGCATCGGGTTCGGGCCAGCAGCTGCGGCCCGGGCATTTTTTCGAACCGTGGTTTCGCCCCACCCCCTCATCCTGGCGGAAACATTTCAACAGTCCGACTGCTCGCTCATGGCCACTGCGTGCATCCGGGGCCTGACGCCCCAGGCACAACCGGCCACCAGCATCCTCCACTTCATCGGCATCGACCGGCACCAAGGACTCGACCTCGACCGCACCCAGCCCCCTTCGGGTGCGCGCCCCGACCCCGCCGAAGCTCGCCCACCAGCGCAACGCCATTCGCACTTCGTCTCGCGCCGGCTCGGCAAGATCCGCAGCAAACGAAACAGTTAAATAAAATTCAATTCCCGACTCTGCCAGTTCGGCCCCATCGCTGATCGCAGGAAACAACGCGTAGTCCAGCTTCAAGCCCTGTGCGCCGATCAGCTTCGGCCGTGGTGTCTGCGGTCTACGCACCTGCACCCGCACCCGACTCGCGACCGGCCCCTCAGCCCCGATCCCTCCCCAGATCGCCTGCTCGCGCTTGAACAACCGCTCGGAACGCTCACGGTCCTCCCCGCCACAGGCGATCCGCCACCAGAAGCGCAGTTGCCCACGGATGGACGAGGCGCGAATCGGCAAGTCTTTATCGACCTCGCCGGCCTCGACGCCACCGCCGTAGAGCGGCGTCACCAGCTTGCATTTCAGGGTCAGGGCGCGATCGGAAGACTGGCTTGTGTGCCCCCGCTGCCAGGCATCCTTGAGGGTGTCGAGATCGCAGGGCGGTGGGCTGCTGCGTCTATTCATGGTGAGACCTCCTTGGCCGGATCCGTGGTGCCATGCTCGCCAGACAAGGCCACGGACCTGGGTTTCGCATACATTCGACGCCGGGACCGACGTCACCTCAGTGCGGCAGCTGGATCTCGATCGCCTCGGGATCGAGCTGCAACCCGAACCGCGAACGGGGACGCTTACCCGAGCGCACGATCAGATAGGGCCTGGCGAGTTGGGGACCGAGCACGTCCTTGAGCGCCGCATTACTCAGTGTCTTGCGTTGTTCGAAATACTCCTTGGTCATCCCTGCGGCCAATGCCGCCTCTGCCCGTTCGACATCACCGGCAACGGCCAGGCGTCGATAGACCCGGAGAAATTGATGGGCGACGCCGTCGTCGTCCCAACGTAGGCCATCGATCCCCGCGCGCCGTTGCTCGGCCATCATCAGGTAGAAGGCGAACTGTGCCGGTGGCATGCCTACCCGTTCACCACTGGCGTATACGGCACCCTCGGCAATGTTCAGCAGCAGGTTCGGCGGAGCCAACGCCCGTTGAGCCGCCTCGATGTACTCACCGAAACCGGTATCTCCATCGATCAGCCGTCTCGGCAACCCATCGCGCAAGCGCAAAAACGGAATGTCGGCCAGGCTGACATCCGCATCACGGGCATCGGCCATACCCTCACGCGTGGCGACCATGCGCCGGGTTGGCGAGGGGTAGAAGAACTCACGGCAGGATTCGAAAGGGTCTGAGATAAGCACATGCGAGAGCCGGTCCTGGGGTCTGCCGAAGAGCCCCAGGGCATGGCCAACCGAGTAGCCCATGGTCTTGCGTCCACCGGCAATCGACACATGCAAGGCACAGCCGGCATCGGCACAGAGCCCACGCACCAGTGCGCAGATCTGGTCAGCGGCGGCAAGCCCATCAGCGTGGGTGCGGATATCAGACAGGGGAACGCCGGCGGCGTCTTTCAGCACCTGAAGACAGTCGGTATCGAAGCGGATCGGCGGCAGGTCGTAATCGCGCACCAGGCGATGGAACCAGCCGGGGTCCTCCGACAACAGACTCTCGCGCGCCTGACGCTCACCTGCGGTGGTGGTGATCAAACGCACCTCGGTCGGCACCCAGGGATCGGGTGCGCCCACCGCCAAGGCGAACAGCGTCTCGGTGACGACCTGCGGGGAGAGGCCGGTGACGGCGACCATGACACGCCGGGGGAAAGATCGGGGGTTCATCGTATCCATGACGATCGAGATCATCCTCGAGTGCCAGGCCATTGTCTCGCCCCACAAGCTTGTGGAGACGGCTCACGCAAGCCGATAGCCGCCGAGCCCAAAGGCCGTTGCCTTACCGATGTGCGTCCATTGACCAAGCCACAACGCGGGCCAGATCACGGCCAATCCATCGCCACTGAGTTCCAGCTCACCCAGTAGCCCCCCGAACTGCATCTGGCGCTGCTGACGCGACGAAAAGCGCGTCCAATCGAACCAACGCACCTCATCTACGCGCATATCGATACTGCCACGCGCCGGGCGCGGATAGCCAGCCATGAACACATCCGGCGTCAGGCCATGACACGCGGCCAGCGCACCGAGACGGCGATAGAGCGCCCGGATGAAGTCATCGACGTCGAACTCTCGCGCACCGACGAAACGCCCCGCACGCTTGAGGCGCAGTGGCGTGCGCAGTTTGACGCCGATGCGTTCGGGGATATCGGGTGGCGCCTGAGGAGGGAGCGCCGTTGGTACACGACATCCTTGCTGACCAGCACGATAGATCGGGTTCCAGTCAGCGGCACCGAGCCGGGATTCGCAGTCGACTGCCTCCAGACCGAAACGTCCCCGCGCCCGGCCCACCCCTTGTGTCCCGGCCTGTGTCAAGGCGTGGATCAGATAGGGCAGTTGCGCGATCGCTGTGCCGATCAGGGTGATGCCGAGTCGATAGCTATCGCCGACGGCGAGTCTGGTCGGTGCCTCGGGATCGAGGTCGAGGAGGAAGGGATGTGGGGTGTTGGCGGGGGCGTCGGCCGGGATCTCGAACAGCGTAGAATAGACACAGGTCCGCGCCAGCAGACAGCCATCGCAGACCGGCGCGCCGGTCACGCAAACGCTATGGCGCAGACCGTGACCGAGCAAGCCACGCCAGGTCGAGCCGGGATAGGCTGGCAGCGCGATGGGCTCGAGCGCGCGCAGGCGGAAGCGAAACCGCATCAACGCGGGGAAGGTTGGACGCGGCATGGTTCTGAGCCTCCAGTGCTACGACACATTCAATGTCCCCATTGTAACCAATCCCGACACGACGGCCGCTGTCCGTGCCCTGCCGCGCAGTGTCAGGACCTTGCCGATTGTGCGAAGATCGGCAACAACCTTTTTGATCAAACATTCAAGCAATCCATGTCTTCAACCCTCGAATCCCGTCAACCGAACCCCACCTCTTCCGACACCTGCGTGGTGCCGACCGACCCGACGGCGGCGCCGGTGACCGATCCGCGTCTCTGGCACCTCGGCACCCGCGTGGTGGCGATGCCGAGCGACACCAACGCCTATGGCGACATCTTCGGCGGGTGGCTGATGGCGCAGGCGGATCTGGCCGGGAGCACGGTGGCGATTCAAGTGGCACAGGGCCGGGTGGCGACGGTGGCGGTCAAGGAGTTCCGCTTCCTCGCTCCGGTGCTGGTCGGTGATCTGGTCGATCTGTTCGCGCGCATGCAGCACCTCGGCAACAGCTCGGTGACGATCGAGGTCCAGATCTGGACCCAGCGCGAGCCCGATCCGGCCAGCCGCCACCAGGCCGCTGCCGCAGCGATCACCTATGTCGCCGTCGACGACAACGGCCGTCCGCGCCGGATCACGCCACCGGCGGAGCTAGCCGACTAGCCGCGCCTGGCGCGGGCGTCTCAGCGTTGCCGCCCACGCCACCCGTCGAGCCGCGACGCGGCAGCGTCGTCCCCCTTCCCGCAACACGAGGATCCCCACCATGTTCGAGGCAACCAAGGTCGGCCGCTCGGTGAGCAAACAGGACTTCAAGGAGCAACAGGCACAGTTGCGTACCGACCTACTGGCCGCGCAGCGCGAGCTGAAAGCGGCGCGGGTGCCGGTGGTGGTGCTGATCTCGGGGATCGAGGCGGCGGGCAAGGGTGAGGTGGTCAATCGCCTCAACGAGTGGCTCGACACCCGCGGGGTACAGACCTTCGCCTTCTGGGACGAATCCGACGAGGAGCGCGAACGCCCGCGCTACTGGCGCTTCTGGCGAGCGCTGCCGGCTCGCGGGGAGATGGCGATCCTGTTCGGCGGCTGGTACCAGACGCCGATCGAGCATCGCTTCCGCGACCACTGCAGCGACGCCGAACTCGACGCCGAGCTCAATCGCATCGTCGATTTCGAGCGCATGCTGATCCAGGACGGCACGCTGATCGTCAAGTTCTGGTTCCATATGTCCGAGTCCGATCAGAAGGCACGGCTCAAGGAACTCTCGCGCGACGACAAGAGCCGCTGGAAGATGCTCCCGGACAAGAGCAAGTTCTCCGAGCAGTACGCTGCCTTCGAGCAGGTCGCCGAACGGGTGATCATGCACACCGATCGCGGGATCTCGCCGTGGTACCTGATCGAGGCCGGTAATCGCCGCTATCGCGACCTCACCGTCGGCAAGACCTTGCTCCATGCCATGCGCTCGCGCCTGGCCGCCAATACCCCGCCCGATGAACAGACCCCAAGCATCGGCAGCCCAGAGTTACCGGTCGGCGAACAGGCCCGGATCACCCTGCTCGATCAGCTCGATCTCGCGCTCGCGCTCGAGCGCGACGCCTACAAGGACGAACTCAAGGCGCTGCAGAACCGGATCAACGAACTGGCCTGGCGCGCCTATACCCAGAAGCGCTCGACGGTGCTGGTGTTCGAGGGGGTCGACGCCGGTGGCAAGGGCGGTGCGATCCGCCGTATCACCAACGCCATCGACGCCCGACTCTATCGCGCCATCCCGGTGGCGGCACCCAACGACGAGGAGAAGGCGCACCACTATCTGTGGCGCTTCTGGCGTCAGATCCCGCGTGCCGGTTACATCAGTCTCTACGATCGCTCCTGGTACGGGCGGGTGTTGGTCGAGCGCGTCGAGGGTTTCGCGAGCGACGCCGAGTGGCGCCGCGCCTACTCCGAGATCAACCGTTTCGAGGAACAGCTGGTCGACAGCGGGGTGATCTTGCTGAAGTTTTGGCTGCACATCAGCCAGGACGAACAGCTCAAGCGCTTCAAGGACCGCGAGAACGTCCCCTACAAGCGCTACAAGATCACCGACGAGGACTGGCGCAACCGCGAGAAGTGGCCGCAGTACAAGGAGGCGATCAACGAGATGGTGGTGCGCACTAGCACCCGTCATGCCGGCTGGACCTTGGTCGAGGGCAACGACAAGCCCTATGCGCGGATCAAGGTGCTACGCACCATCTGCGCCGCGCTGACCGAGGCACTGGAGGGCGAGCAGCGCCCCCCGGCCGGTTATCTGCCCTGCGGCGAGCGCCGCCCGCAACCAGCCAAGCGCGCGGCCACGGACAAGAAGGACAAGTGAGGACTCAGCCGGGTAGCCCGAACAGACGCAGTGCGTTGTCGCGGGTGAGCGCGGCGACAGCCTCCGGGGTCGAGCCGCGCACCTCGGCCAGGCACTCGGCCACATGGGCGACCCAGGCCGGCTGGTTGGACTTGCCGCGATGCGGCACCGGGGCGAGATAGGGCGCGTCGGTCTCGATCAGCAGGCGCTCGTCCGGGACCTGACGCGCCACCTCGCGTAGCTCGGCGGCGTTCTTGAAGGTGACGATCCCGGAGAAACCGATGTGGAAGCCGAGTTCGAGGGCACGGCGCGCCGTCGCCCAGTCCTCGGTAAAACAGTGCACCACGCCACCGACCTCGGCCGCACCCTCCTCTTCCAGGATTCGCAGGGTATCGGCGCGGGCCTGGCGGGTGTGGATCACCAGCGGCTTGGCGCAGGCGCGCGCGGCGGCGATATGGGTACGGAAGCGGAGCTGCTGGCGCTCGGCGTCCTCGGCACCACGGTAGTAATCGAGCCCGGTCTCACCGATGGCGCGCACCCGGGGGTCGTCAGCGAGCGCGAGCAGGCGCGCCACGTCGGGCTCCTCGCCGTCGTTCTCGGTGGGGTGGACGCCGACCGAGCAGAAGACCTCGGGATAGGGTTCGATCAGCGCACGCATCGCCGGATAGTGCTCCAGCTCGACGGCAATGCTCATCAGGTGGGAGAGACCCGCGGCGCGGGTCGCTGCGATCAGTGCGGCGAAGTCGCCGTCATAGGGGGTCAGGTCCACCCGATCGAGGTGGCAATGTGAATCAACCAGCATCAAAACAGCCTACATGGTGTGGGTGGGCCGCTCGGAGTTGAGCATGCCCGCCAGGTACTCTTCGATCTTGCGCCGCGCCGCGCCCTTGTCCTGATCGCTGAACTGCACCCCGACACCGACCGAACGATTCCCGCCAGCGCCGGGCGGGGTGATCCAGACCACCCGACCGGCCACCGGGATGCGATCGGTCTCGTCCATCAGCTGCAGCAGCAGGAAGATCTCGTCGTCGAGCTGGTAGCGCTTGGTGGTAGGGATGAACAACCCACCGTTCTTGATATAGGGCATGAAGGAGGCGTAGAGCGCGCTCTTGTCGCGGATGGCGAAGTTGAGGATGCGCTGCTGGCCACCCAGCGCGCCCAGCGAGTTGGTCGGTGAACTCATCGAACAGGCCCTCGGGGTGAGTGCGTGCGGACATCACACGGGATGGTGTCGCGTCAGCCGGCCGCGGCCAGCTCGCGCCATTCGATGGCCAGTGACTCGAGCAACAACTGGGTATTGGCACTGCCCTCGCACAAGGCGCGGGCCTTGAGGACGCGTCCGAGGAAGCGGTGTCCGGCCACCGGGTCGAGACGCGCGGCCAGGCCCGCCAGGGCCTCGCGCTGGTCGGGATTGTCGAGCCGCGGCGGCGTCGGGCTCGCACGCAACCGTAACAGGTCACACAGCCAGCCGGCCATCCACTCCAAGAGTAACGCGGCGCCGAGCTTGTTCCAAGCCGCGGCCTCTTCGAGCGGCGCGCGCTCCCCACGGGCCAGCGCGATGAAGCCCTGGAGGCGTTGTGTGCGCGCCTCCAGGCGCTCGGGGTCGAGGCGAACGCACGCGTTCAAGGGGGCACCATGGGCCAGACGCAGCGCCAGCTCGGCCTGGGCATCGGGGAGGCGCCCGCGCAGCCAGGCGAGCGCCTCGGCCTCTGCAGGCAACGCGATGCGCAGTTGTTGGCAGCGGCTGCGGATGGTCGCCGGCAGCCGCTCGGGATGCTCGGCGACCAGACACAGCAGGGTGCGCCCGACCGGCTCCTCGAGGGTCTTGAGGAGCGCATTGGCCGCCGCTGCATTGAGATGATCGGCCGGGTCGATCAACACCACCCGACGCTCGACCCGGTTCGGGGTCAGCGCCTCGCCGGCACAGAGGGTGCGGATCGCGGCGATCGGGATGTCGTTGGACTTGGCCCCCGGCTCGGGACCGACCCGCACCAGATCCGGATGGTTACCAGCGGCGAGCAACACACACTCTGGACAGCGACCACAGGCCCGGCCGGCGGCATCGGGAGCGGCACAGATCAGCGCCTGGGCCAACTGCTCGAGCAGCATGCGTTTACCGACACCGGCCGGGCCGCTCAGCAACAGCGCATGCGGCAACCGATCGGCGGCACGGGCCTGCTGCAACCGCTTCCAGGGCGCGACGAGCCAGGGTGGGAGCGGGTCGCGCGGCGTACTCATCGCGCTGCCCCGAGGGTCTGATCCAGCTCCACGGCCAACCGCGCGATCTCGGCGTTGACCGCCTCCAGGGGGGCGGCGGCATCGATCACCCGATAGCGCTCGGGCATGGCTGCCGCCCGCGTCAGATAGACATCACGCACCGCCGTGAAGAAACGTAGGGTCTCGCGCTCGAAACGATCGCTCGCGCCGGTGCGGGCACGGGCGCGGGCCAACCCCTGCGCCGGCGGCAGGTCGAACACCAGGGTCTGATCGGGACGCAGCGCGCCCTGCACCAACTGTTCGAGGGTGGCGATAGGGGCGATATCGAGTCCACGCCCTCCCCCCTGGTAGGCATAGGTGGCATCGGTGAAGCGATCACAGATCACCCACACCCCGGCCTCGAGCGCCGGGCCGATGGTCTTGTCGAGGTGTTCGGCACGGGCGGCGAACATCAGCAGCAGCTCGGTGGTCTCGCACATGGCGCCGTGCTCGGGATCGAGCAAGAGCGCCCGGATCCGCTCGGCGAGCGGTGCACCGCCGGGCTCTCGGGTGGTGATGACGCGTCGCCCACGGGCACGCAGCAGCCCGGCGAGGTGTTCGACTTGGGTGCTCTTACCCGCGCCCTCGATGCCCTCGAGGGTGATGAAACGACCGCGTTCGGTTGGTGCAGACATCTATTTTCCCAGGATATAGCGACGCACCGCGCGCTTGTGTTCGGCATAGGTGGCCGAGAACTTGTGGGTGCCGTCGCCCTTGGAGACGAAGAACAGGGCATCGCCTGCGGCCGGGTGCAGCACCGCGTGGATGGTGCCACGACCGGGCAGCGAGATCGGTGTCGGTGGCAGGCCGTCGATCACATAGGTGTTGTAGGCGGTGGCCTCGCGCAGGTCGGAGCGACGGATATCGCCGGCGTAGCGCTCGCCCATGCCATAGATGACGGTGGGGTCGGTCTGCAGTCGCATGCCCATGCGCAACCGCCGCACGAAGACCCCGGCGATCTTGGCCCGCTCGTGGGCGGCGGCGGTCTCCTTCTCGACGATGGAGGCAAGGATCAGCGCCTCGTAGGGGGTCTCGACGGGCAGCCCCTCGGCGCGACCGGCCCACTCCTCGGCGAGCACCAATTTCATCCGCTGCATCGCCCGACGCAGCACCTCGATCCCCGAGGTGCCGCGCGGAAAGGCATAGGTGTCGGGGAAGAAGCGCCCCTCGGGATGTTCGCCGGGATGGCCGAGCTGGGCCATGAGTTCGGCATCGGTGAGCGCGGCCAAGCCCTCGCCGCCGAAGTGACGGTGGGCGTCGATGGCCTCGACGGCACGGCGGAAGGTCCAGCCATTGACCAAGGTGATCGGGTACTGCACCACCTTACCCCGGACGATGCGTTCGAGCACGTCGACCGGGGTCATCTCGGCGGTCAGCGTATACTCACCGGCCTTGATGCGGGTCTGATCGCCATGGCGATAGGCGAGCGCGATGAAGTAGTAGGGATGGGCGATGAGCCCGCGATCGGTGAGGCGCTGAGCGATCTCGCCGAGCGAGCTACCGGCCGGGATGTCGAAGACGATGGACTCGGACTCGAGCACGACCGGGGTGGTCGCGAAGCGCTGATAGTCGAACCACAACCCGGCGCCGAGCGCGCCCAGGGCGATGAGCAGGATGGAGAGGATTCGCAACAGGGTCATTCGATGAGCCATCATCCGGGCGAGTGCGCCGCGGCGCGCACCGCATGCAAGAGATCCCAGGGCTGGCGGGCAAGATCGTAGGCGTGATCGCCGAGCCTGGCGACCGGCCAGACGCCGATCACCGCATTGGTGAGAAAGAGCGCACGGGCTCGTTCCAGATCCTCGGCGAACAACCGCTGCTGCTGCCAGGCGATGCCCTGGCGCTCGGCCTGTTCCAGCGCGATGTCGCGGACGGTGCCGGCGATCCCGGCATCGACCAGCGCCGGGGTCAGTAACCGCGCGCCATCCCAGAGCAGCAAGTTGCTCATGGTGCCGCTGCAGATGGCCCCATCCGGGGTCCGCATCAGCCCCTCGGCGATCGCCGAATCCGTCCATTCTTGCCGCGCCAGCACCGCATCGAGACGGTTGAGGTGCTTGAGCCCGGCCAGTGCCGGGTTGGTCGAGACCGGGGTGCGACAGTAGCGCACCACTACACCGGCGCGCCAGTCCGGTCTGGGCACATGCGGATAGAGCAGCAACAGACGACGTGGCGCCGGGTGTGATGGTGGACGATAGCCGCGCCCGCCGCTACCGCGCGTGAGTACCAGCTTGAGCACGCCCTCCTCGACCCCATCGAGTACGGCGTTGATCTCCGACTCCAGCAGGGCGGGTGTGGGCGACGGCATCCCTAGGCGCGCACAACCTCGGCCGAGCCGGGCGAGATGACGCGGCCACTGACAGGGCCGGCCGGCTCGCACCAGCAGCGTCTCGAACAGACCATCGCCATAGTGCAGCGCACGATCGGTGATCGGTAGATCGGTCGCGACACGACCATCGACCGAGACCCGCAAGGGGGCTCCTGACGTGGATCGGGGAAACTGGGGAAGGACGCTGGAATCGCTCAACACACGACTCCTGGAGCGAGCGGGAGGGACCACCGTGGCCGTCGCCGCGGCGGCGGCGGCCCCCCCGGGGGCACCCGGTCAGCCGCGCCGGGACACCCCGGGACCCGTGG
>NZ_JAAXKX010000036.1 GCF_012276755.1 Marichromatium bheemlicum
ACGGCGATGCGCCGGCTCGCGGTCTCCGGTGGTCCGAGCAGCGCGCCGGCGAAGAGTGCGAAGACGGACTTTCCAGAACCGTAAGGGCCAATGAGCGCCAGCGCGCGGCTAGCGGCGTGGCCCTCGAGGCCATCCACGATCTGCTCGAGCGCCGCCAGGGCACGCGAGGTCGGCACATAGCCTTGCAAGAGTTCGATGGCATCTCGATCGCGCTCGAGATTGATCGAGCGGCTGAAACCAGCGGCAATAGAGATGTGTTGGGAGAGCGGCGTATCAGGAGGTAAGACCATAGGCACGCCAGCGTCCGGGATACGAGCGACCGTAGTGCTCATGCTGCTACCTCCTGCTGGTAGTAGTCCCTAAGAATGGCTTCCGGCGCAGCGATATCACGGATGCGGTAAAGCTGGTGTAGGCCGGCGGTATCGCGGAGTTCGTAGTATCCCGGCCAGGTGTGCATAACACGATTCAGGGCAGACATGAGGCCATCTTCGCTCAGGCGGAACACGGCGCCCGGAGCAGCGCCCTCGTCGCGCCCGTAGAGTAGGTCACGGATCGGGATCGCGGGCTGGCCCTCAGCCGCGTCGGCGAAACATTCCGATAAGGCCAGATGCAGCACCAGTGGTGGCAACCAAGGGCGTGGCGCGCGCTGGCTAAGAAACTCCCTACCTTGCCCCGTTTGTTCGATCAGCCGCAGCTGGCTCATGGGAGTGTCGAGGTGGTCCTCGCCGCGGCCGGGATCAGAGGGGTCACCGGGCGCGTACATGCGCAGCAATGTCGAGGTATCAGACTTCAAGGTGCTGGCCGAGCGCTTGATACGCAGCTCGCGCTCGACAAAATCGGCCAAGCTCGCCCGCAGCTCCTCTTCCCTGAAACGCGGCAGGGCAAAGCGATTGAAGAACCAGTAGAAACCGGTCGCAAGCCGGCAGTTGGAAGCGATCAGCCAGTGGATCACCCAGAGGGTGGCTTCGTCCTCCAGAAAGCGGTCTCCCTGTTCGCCGAGGATGGCTTCGCCCAGGGCGGTAGGAGTGGCCTCACCGTTGTTGTAGTCGATCAGACGCGCGGCCTGTAGCCAGTACAGGATAGCGCTGACCATGTTGCGCCCAACGCCGAGCCTGACCATTGCCAGGTCAGACTCGGCGAAGATATCCGGGCGGTCGATGAGGGCTTCGTACCCTTTGGTAAGCCAGCCGTAGCGGAGAGGAAAGGTCTCGTGGCGACCGAAGGCGGTGTTCTTAGGATCGATGTTCACTCAGGCGTCCATTTCCTTGATTCTTTTTACTGATCGAGCGATGGCGCCAACCGCCGCATCGATGTCTGCGGAGGTGTGGTAGCGGTCGAAGCTGACACGCACCGCCCCGTACAACGGATCCCCCTCCATTCCCATAGCACGCAGCACATGCGACGGTTCGACCGTTCCCGAGGAACATGCCGACCCGGACGCAATGGCAATATCCGCGGCGCACTGATTGATCAGTGCATCACTGCTGATACCGGGGACGGAGAGATTGACGATGTAGGGCGACGCAGCATCTACCGCGCCATTGATCCTGAGCGGCACTCTGTCGGACAAGGCAGAGACAAATTGTTCTCGGAGCCGACTCAAGTGTTCACGATCACGATCACGATTTTTTGACGCCAGCTTAAGAGCAGCGGCAAGGCCGACGACCTGATGCGTGGGCAATGTGCCGGACCGCAAACCGAACTCCTGACCGCCACCGAAAATCAACGGCCGCAGCCGCAGCCGCGGTCGATCGCGAATGAAGAGGCATCCAACTCCTTTCGGCCCATGGAATTTATGAGCCGAAAGTGAGAGCAGGTCGATGGCCATATTCGACAGGTCGATGGGAAATTTTCCCGCCGCCTGGGCGGCATCAACATGCAGCAGCACACCACGCTCCTCGGCGACGGCAGCGATTTCTCGCAGCGGCTGAATGACGCCCGTCTCGTTGTTGATATACATGACGGAGACGAGCAGCGTGTCCGAGCGCACGGCAGCCGCAATGGCTTCAGGATCAACGCGACCATCATGGCTCGGCGGAACCCTAGTTACCTCGAATCCTTCGTCCGTCAACGCATCGCAACACGCAAGCGTCGCTTTGTGCTCGATCTGGGTGGTGACGATGTGACGGCCGTGTTGTGCGTTCGCGAGCGCGATACCACGGAGGGCTAGATTAATGCTTTCGGTCGCGCCAGAAGTGAAGACGACCTCTTCGGGGGCGCAGCGCAGCTCGGCGGCGACATCGGAGCGCGCAAGCTCGATCTGCTCAGCAGCCTGACGTCCTGTCTCGTGCTGCCCCGAAGACGCGTTGCCGAAACCTTTCGTCCCGTCCAGATGCGCGAGCATCGCCGCACAAACCTCAGGCGCAGTACGTGTCGTTGCCGCGCAATCGAGGTAAACAGCCCCGCCCCTTGCTAACCTTCCTGATCTGTCCACGTTAAAAATCACTTACTCTAGCACCCCTACAGATTAATTCTTTTTATTGGCATATAAAAATTTATTTAGGCAAGCAGACACGTACAGAGGGAGGCCTCCTGAGGTTCCCCTGTTTTTTCGTCCCCCAAGAGGTTGGTCTCATGCGACCGTCTGGTCGCGGCGCTGTCTTGCCTCCCACTGTTGCATGAACTCGACAGGGGAACGATAGCCGAGTGTCGAGTGCAGTCGCTGACGGTTGTAGAAGACATCGATGTACTCGAAGGCCATTGCGCGCATCGCCTTGCGGGTCAGGAAGCGCTCGCCGAAGATGCGGTCGGGTTTGTGAAGTCGAGGGAGACAAACTGGCAGGGAGAGACAAACAGACGCATCTGGCACCGGTCAACGGCGATGCTGAGAGGCTACGACGTACTGCCGGCAAAGGCGCTGGCGGCCCGGTCGCCTTCCGGAGAAAGCCGCTGCTTTTTCAGGAGGCGCGCTCTAAGGTGGTGGGCCGTGTAGGATTCGAACCTACGACCAAGGGATTATGAGTCCCCTGCACTAACCGCTGTGCTAACGGCCCGATGGGGTCTGACCCGCCGCGGATGGGCGGGTCGAAAGGATAGCCGATTAGTCGGCGTCGAGGAAGCTGCGCAGGCGTTCCGAGCGCGTCGGGTGGCGCAGTTTGCGCAGGGCCTTGGCCTCGATCTGGCGGATACGCTCGCGGGTGACGTCGAACTGCTTGCCGACCTCTTCGAGGGTGTGGTCGGTGTTCATGTCGATGCCGAAGCGCATGCGCAACACCTTGGCCTCGCGCGAGGTGAGGCTGGCGAGCATGTTCTGGGTGGCCTCGCGCAGCCCCTCGGAGGTGGCCGAGTCGACCGGGGAGACGACGCCGGCGTCCTCGATGAAGTCGCCGAGGTGCGAGTCCTCGTCGTCACCGATCGGGGTCTCCATGGAGATCGGCTCCTTGGCGATCTTGAGCACCTTGCGCACCTTGTCCTCGGGCATGTCCATGCGGATGGCCAGCTCCTCGGGGGTGGCCTCGCGGCCCATCTCCTGGATCATCTGACGGGAGATGCGGTTGAGCTTGTTGATGGTCTCGATCATGTGCACCGGGATGCGGATGGTGCGCGCCTGGTCGGCGATCGAGCGGGTGATCGCCTGACGGATCCACCAGGTGGCGTAGGTCGAGAACTTGTAGCCGCGACGGTATTCGAACTTGTCGACCGCCTTCATCAGGCCGATGTTGCCCTCCTGGATGAGGTCGAGGAACTGCAGCCCGCGGTTGGTGTACTTCTTGGCGATCGAGATCACCAGTCGCAGGTTGGCCTCGACCATCTCCTTCTTGGCGCGACGGGCCTTGGCCTCACCAATCGACATCTTGCGGTTGACGTCCTTCACCTCGCTGATGGTGAGGAAGTTCTCGCGCTCGATGTCCTGGAGCTTGCGCTGGGCGCGACGCACGTCGGCGGCCAGGGGCTCGAGCCGCGCGGCGTAGGCCTTGCCGCTGGCGAGCAGCTTATCGAGCCACTCGGAGCTGCTCTCGTTGCCGCTGAAGCCGTCGATGAAGGCCTTGCGTGGCACCCCAGCCTGACGCACGCAGAGCGACTGGATCTGACGCTCCTGGGTGCGGATGCGCTCGATGGTACCGCGCAGCAGCTCGGCCAGTTCCTGGAACACCGAGGCGACCAGCTTGAACTGGAGGAAGACCTCGGAGGTCTCGGCCATCGCTTTGCGCGAACGCTCGTCGTCGCGACCGTACTGCTCGAGCGCCTCGCGCATCACCGCGAAGCGATCACGCAACAGCTGGGCGCGACGTGCAGCATCTTCCGGATCCGGACCGGTATCGACCGGGCTGCTGTCGTCATCGTCATCATCGTCGTCGTCGCCATCGTCATCGGCGTCGGCGGCGGTGTTCTTGGCGTTCTTGGTGTTCTTGTTATCGTGGTGGTGGGCGCCCTGGCTATGCGGGGTGGGGACGGCGTCGTCCTCGGCGGGGTCGTGGAACCCGGAGATGACGTCGGTCAGGCGCGTCTCCTCACGCTCGACCCGGTCGAACAGCTCGATCAGGCGCTCGATGGCACGCGGATAGACCGACAGCGCGGCGAGCACCTGATTGAGCCCGTCCTCGATGCGCTTGGCGATGATCAGTTCGCCCTCGCGGGTGAGCAGCTCGACCGAGCCCATCTCGCGCATGTACATCCGCACCGGGTCGGTGGTGCGACCGAACTCACTGTCGACCGAGGCCAGCGCCGCCGCTGCGGCCTCGGCGGCCTCGTCGTCGGAGACGGCCGAATCACTCAGGGTCTGGTCATCGGCATCGGGCGCGGTCTCATGGACCATGATCCCCATGTCGTTGATCATGCGCACGATATCTTCGATCTGCTCGGCCTCGACGATACCGGGAGGCAGGTGATCGTTGACCTCTGCATAGGTCAGAAAACCCTGCTCCTTGCCCCTGGCGATCAGCTGCTTCAGCTGCGACTGATGATGTTCTTGGTCCATGGGATACCTTGGCTAATGCTGCGGAAGGCGGCTTTTAAGCAAACTTCCAATTATAGCATGAAAAATCAAAAATTTATGTGTCTCTGCGACGAACGCGCGGATCATCCGGGCCCCGCGTGGCTCGGGCGCGCCATTTGTCGTCGAGACTACGTAACCATTCACGCTTGCGGACCTCGGCGCTGAGCCGCTCCAGCGCCCCATCGAACTCTGCCGCCGCACCCTCTTCGGTGATATCCCGCAGGAAGGGATGTACGCTCAAGCGTTGCAGATAATCGAAGTGTGGGTGATCGCGCCACCGTTCGATCAATGCCGCCTTGGAGAGAGTTGGGTGTTGCCGAATGGTTTCAAGCAATTCCACAAGGATTCCGACCCCTTGATTCGAGGCGTGTCGCCACTCCTTGGCCAGCCCGTCCACCCGCTCCGCCAGGCGCGGGTAGTCGAGCAACAACGCGATCGCCCAGGCGATCCGACTCGGACGTTGCTGCTCCAGCGCCCCACCTTGGCGCGGAGCCCGGGCTGGCGCGGCGGGACGCATCAGGCGCCGCTCCAGCCCCATCAACCGAGCCAGCTGCTGCTCGAGCAGATCGCGGAAGACCCCGGCGGGCACCCGCTCGATCAGCGGCCGGGCCAGCGGCGCGAGCCGCGCCCGACCATCGATGGTGGTCATGTCGACCTGGGCGGTGAGCTGGTCGAAGAGGAACTGCGACAGGGGCACCGCCTGCTCGACCCGAGCAAGGAAGCCCGCGCGTCCCTCTTGACGCACCAACGTGTCCGGATCTTCCCCCTCGGGGAGGAACAGGAAACGCTGGACCTGGCCACCACCGGCCAGCGGCAGCGCGGTCTCGAGCGCCTTCCAGGCGGCATCGCGACCGGCCCGATCACCATCGAAACAGAACACCAACTCGGGCGCAGTGCGCGCGAGACGCTGCAGGTGATCGGCGGTGGTCGCCGTACCCAGGGTGGCCACGGCGCAGTCGATGCCGTGCTGGGCCAGGGCAATGACATCGAGATAGCCCTCGACCACCAACACCCGCTCGAGTCCACGGCGCACGCCGCGTTGGGCCTCGAACAACCCGTAGAGTTCACGGCCCTTGTGAAAGAGCGGGGTCTCCGGCGAGTTCAGATACTTGGGGCGTCCGTCGCCGAGGATCCGTCCACCGAAGCCGATCACCCGCCCGCGCCGGTCACGGATCGGGAACATGACGCGATCGCGGAAACGATCGTAGCGCCGCCCATCCTGCTCACCGATGAGCCCGCACTCAACGAGCTGCCGACAGCGCTCCGGCGTGCGCCCCAGCCGCGAGAGCAGGAAATCCCGACCCGCGGGCGCGAACCCGACGCCGTAACGGGCGGCGATCTCGCCGCTCAACCCACGCGACTTGAGATACTCGACCGCCCGCGCGGCCTGGGGATGCTCGCGCAACTGTCGCCGAAACAGTGCATCGGCCTCATCGAGCAGCGCGAACAGCGGGCCATGATCGGGCCCGCGGATCTGCTCGCCACCCTCGACCGGCACCTCGACCCCGACGAGCCGGGCCAGTTCGTCGACAGCTTCGCGAAACGGTAGGCCATCATGTTCCATGAGGAAGCCGATGGCGGTGCCGTGGGCGCCACAGCCAAAGCAATGATAGAACTGTTTGGCCGGACTGACGGTAAAGGACGGGGTCTTTTCTTCGTGGAAGGGGCAGCGCGCCTGGAATTCCTTTCCGGCCTTGCGCAACTGCACCCGCGCACCGATGACATCGACGATGTCGACGCGCGTGAGGAGGTCGTCGATGAACTCCGGAGGGATCTTGCCAGCCATGCGCGGATGCCAACGCCCGGAGGCGCGCGACGATCCGGAGGTCAGCCCCCGAGCCGCTGCTTGACGAGGGCGCTGACGGCGCCCATGTCAGCGCGCCCCTGGATCTGCGGACGCAGCACGCCCATCACCTTGCCCATGTCGCTCATCGCGGCGGCACCGGTGGTCTCGACGGCCTGGTCGATACAGGCGGCGATCTCGGCCTCGGTCAACTGCGCGGGCAGGTAGGTTTGGATGACCTCGACCTCGGCACGCTCACCACTGGCGAGGTCCTCGCGGCCGGCCTGGGTGTACTGATCGATCGAGTCGCGACGCTGCTTGACCATCTTGTCGAGCACCGCTAGCACCTGACTGTCGTCGAGTTCGGTGCGCTCGTCGACCTCGCGCTGCTTGATCGCAGCCATGATCAGGCGAATCACCGCGAGCTTGGACTTGTCGCCCGCCTTCATGGCGGACTTCATATCCGCTTGGATTTGCTGCTTGAGCATGTGTGTCTTTCAGGAAGCCTGAGGGATGGGGTCAGGCCGAGATCGTCTGGCGCTGGATGCGCAGTGGGACCGACAGGGCGAGACAGGCGCCGGTCCGTCGACCTCGGTCAGGGATACGCCGAGGACGGAGCCCTCAGTACGGGCGTTCCCAGCGACGCGCCTCGCGCTGCAGCTTCTTCTGGTGGCGCTTGACGGCCGCAGCCTTCTTGCGCTTGCGCTCGGAGGTGGGCTTTTCGTAGAACTCGCGACGGCGGACCTCAGCAAGCACCCCTGCCTTCTCGCAGGAACGCTTGAAACGTCGCATGGCGACCTCGAACGGCTCGTTTTCTTTGACGCGAACGCTGGGCATGGATTGTCCTTTATGGCTCCAAGTGGGTTGATTGGGCAATACAAAGAAGGGGAATTCTACGAGAACCCCGGGGCGATTGCAAAGACCAAAACACGAATGCCCCGGCGGGAAATCCCGCCAGGGAACCGGGGCCGATCGGCCCGAGCGCGTATACTAACCCTTTGCGAATCCAGTGTTCGAGGGCCATTGTGGCATGCGTGTGTTAGGTATCGAGACATCCTGCGACGAGACCGGCGTCGCCCTGTACGACGGCGAGCACGGTCTGCTCGCCCATGCGATCTACAGCCAGATCCCGATCCATGCCGAGTACGGCGGCGTGGTCCCTGAGCTGGCCTCGCGCGACCATGTCCGCAAGGCGCTGCCGTTGATCCGCGAGGTGCTCGACAAGGCCGAGCTGACACGCACCGATATCGATGCCGTGGCCTTCACCGCCGGTCCCGGACTGATCGGTGCGTTGCTGGTCGGTGCCGCGCTCGGGCGCAGCCTCGCCTGGGCACTCGGGGTGCCGGCGGTGGGCGTTCATCACATGGAGGGGCATCTGCTCGCACCGCTGCTTGAGGATTCGGCCCCGGCCTTTCCCTTCGTCGCGCTGCTGGTCTCGGGCGGACACACCCAGCTCGTCGACGTCACCGGGGTGGGTCGTTATCGCATCCTCGGCGAGTCGCTCGACGACGCCGCCGGCGAGGCCTTCGACAAGACCGCCAAGATCCTCGGCCTGTCCTACCCCGGCGGCCCGGTGCTCTCGCGCCTGGCCGAACAGGGCGACCCGACGCGCTACCGCTTCCCGCGGCCGATGACCGACCGTCCCGGACTCGACTTCAGCTTCAGTGGACTCAAGACCTTTGCCCTCAACACCCTGCGCGAGGCCGAGGCAGAGGCCGACGGTGCCATCGACGCACAGACCCGTGCCGACATCGCCCGCGCCTTCGAGGAGGCGGTGGTCGACACCCTGGTGATCAAGTGTCGTCGCGCGCTGCGCGAGACCGGCCGGCGGCGCCTGGTGCTCGCCGGCGGGGTCAGCGCCAACCGTCGACTGCGCGCGCGGATGGGTGAGGCGCTCGCCGCCGAGGGCCGCGAGGCCCACTATCCGCGCCCCGAGCTGTGCACCGACAACGGCGCGATGATCGCCTATGCCGGCTGGCAGCGTCTCAACGCCGGCGCCACCGAGCCGCTGTTGTTCAAGCCCCGCGCACGCTGGCCGATGGAGGAACTCCAGCCGGTCGGCCCCGCCATCATCTGATCGAAGGACACAATCGATGGATCGTTTCACCGAGACCACCCACCGCTCCTGGTCCAGCCGTCTCGGCGGCGCCCTCGTCGGCATCCTCATCGGCCTGATCCTGGTGGTCGTCGCCGGCTCGCTGCTGTGGTGGAACGAGGGCCGAGCGATCGACCGCAGCCGCACCCTCGACGCCGGCGCCGCAACCGTGGTCGCGATCGCGACCACGCCGGTCGATGCGGCCAATGCAGGTGCACTCGTCCACCTCAGCGGCACCGCCCGCACCGAGGCGCGGCTGCGCGATCCCATCTTCGGCATCGAGGTCCCGGCGCTCCGGCTGGAGCGTCAGGTCGAGATGTACCAGTGGAGCGAACGGCGCGAATCGGAGACGATCCAGGAACTCGGCGGCGGCGAGACCACGCGGACCACCTACAGCTATCAACGCACCTGGTCGAGCCAGCCGATCGACTCCAGCGGCTTTCGTCACTCCGCGGGCCACCACAACCCGACGATGCCCTACACCAGCGCGCAGTGGCAGGCCGACCGGGTAACCCTCGGCGCCTTCGACCTCGCCCCTGAGTTCGTCTCGCAGATCGACGGCGCGCGGGCACTCCCAGTCGACGCCGCCGAGGCACCGGCGGACTTCATCAGCGACGGCAGTGGATTCTACAAGGGGACGCCGACGAGCCCCGAGGTCGGCGATTTACGGGTCCGGTTCCGGGTGGTCGACCCCGACGGCGAGATCAGCGTCGTCGGGCGCCAGCAGGGTGAGAAGCTGATCCCGGCAAGGCTCGAACACGGCACCATCGCACTACTCGAACCCGGGCGGGTGGATGCCGCCACCATGTTCGCGCATGCCCACGGTGCCAACACCCTGCTCACCTGGGGACTGCGACTGGCGGGCACCGTGCTGCTGTGGATCGGTCTGGCGCTGATCCTCGCCCCGCTCAAGGTCGTCGCCGATCTGATCCCGGCGCTTGGCAGCCTGGTCGGTTTCGCCACCGGGCTGGTGGCAGCGCTGCTCGCCGGCGCCCTCGGCAGCCTGATCATTGCCCTCGCCTGGATCGCCCACCGCCCGCTGCTCGGCGGCATTTTGTTGGGTGCTGCGCTGCTCTTGGCCACGCTCGGCCTCGGCCAATGGCGCAAGGGCGCGCGCCGCCCCAGCCGCGTTTGAACACGGCACCGCGCCACCCGATCGATACAGCGGTGGCGTGGCGGCGTGCCCCGGCACAAGGGGACGCCCTCAGTCGCGCGCGCTGATCCGTCCCTCTGTCCCCTCGAGCAGGTTGCGGATGTTGCTGCGGTGGCGCCAGATCAGCAGCCCGGTGATGATCAGTTGCATGCCGATCAGCGGCTTCTCGTCCCAGAACAGCCACACGAACAGGGGCGCCAGCGCCATCGAGATCAGCCCCGAGAGCGAGGAGATCTTCAGCACCTTGGCCACGAACAGCCACACCGCGGCGACACAGAGCCCGATCGGCCAGTAGAGACCGAACTGTACGCCGAGCGCGGTGGCGACCCCCTTGCCCCCCTTGAACCCGAAGAACACTGGGTAGAGATGGCCGATGAAGGCGGCCAACCCGACCCCGGCAAGCGCCAGCGGATCGAGCCCGAGCAGGTGCCCGGCGAGCATCGGTAGCAGTCCCTTGAGGCTGTCGCCGAGCAGGGTGATGGCGGCGGCCTTCTTGCCACCGAAGCGCAACACATTGGTCGCGCCGGGGTTGTTCGAACCCTGGGTGCGCGGATCGGGCAACCCCATCAGGCGGCAGACGATGATGGCGCTGGAGACCGAGCCCAGCAGGTAGGCGACGATGATGAGCAGGATGGATGTAATCATGGCGCGCAATTGGACCCGGGATGCCGCCCCAGGTCAAGCCTCGCGCACATCGGCGCGCGCGGGGCGGCGCAAAGGCGTATCCTTCCCGGCTTTTCGCCGCCACCGGAGCCCGCCATGGACACCGTCTTCATCCGCGGCCTGCGCGTCGACACCGTCATCGGCATCCACGACTGGGAGAAGGCGCAACCCCGCCCGCTGATCCTCGACCTGGAGTTGGCCACCGACGCCGCCCGCGCCGCCGCCACCGATCACATCGACGACGCCCTCGACTACGACGCCGTCGCCCGCCGCATCCGCCGCGAGGTCACCGACAACCGCGCCGAGCTGATCGAGACCCTGGCCGAGCGCTGCGCCGCCGTACTGCGCGAGGAGTTCGGCATCCCCTGGGTACGACTGCGCATCAACAAACCGGGCGCCATCGGCGTGGGCATCGACGTCGGCATCGAGATCGAGCGCGGCTCGCGTCAGAACGACTGAGCCGCTGAGACCCAAGAACGTGCTGGAGAGAAGAGCCTCCAGCGATCAGCCTTTCAGCCGCCAGCCGTCCTCAAACACCAACCTGTAGCCCGGACAAAGCGCAGCGTGCCCGGCGAAGAGCAGGAAACGCAAGCGTTTGAAGATGGGCACGTTGCACTTTGCCCATCCTACGCGGCTTTCTTCGCGCTCTTTGCGACTTTGCGGTTCAATCCCCTGGCGGTTGACGGCTGGCGGCTCCTACTTCACGGCTCGCACCGAGCCGGTTCACCTGATTTCACCACCCACGCATCACGGAGACACGACATCACAATGGCCTGGATCTATCTCGTCATCGCCGGCATGTTCGAATGGGGTTGGCCGGTCGGACTCAAGCTCGGGATGACCGACCAGGGCATGCGCTGGGGCTGGATCCTGTTCGCGGCAGTCTGCATGGTCGCCAGCGGCGCGCTGCTGCTGCTCGCCCAGCGCGAACTCCCGATCGGCACCGCCTACGCGGTCTGGACCGGCATCGGCGCCGTCGGCGCCTTCGCCATCGGCATCTGGCTGTTCGCCGAACCGGCCACCCTCGCCCGCTTCTTCTTCGTCGGCCTGATCGTCATCGGCATCGTCGGACTCAAGCTGGTCTCGCCGGAGTAAAGGGGGTCGAGCCGACCGCTAGGGAAACAAACCGCCAAGATACCGTCTTGC
This sequence comes from Marichromatium bheemlicum, assembly GCF_012276755.1. Classification (GTDB taxonomy): domain Bacteria; phylum Pseudomonadota; class Gammaproteobacteria; order Chromatiales; family Chromatiaceae; genus Marichromatium; species Marichromatium bheemlicum. The sequence goes on from NZ_JAAXKX010000036.1 coordinate 11,777, forward strand.
CCGTCAACCGCCGATCATACGCGCCAGCCTTCCCAGCTGGACGCTGATTCGAACCGCAAAGGCGCTAAGGACGCGAAGGAGAGGAGTGCCGCCAACCGTCAGCTGCCAGCTGACGGCTCAGGTCCGGACGTAGGTTGGGTTGCCGACGGCAACCCAACGCCGCGTCGTCGTCGATGTTGGGTTGCCCGTCCTGGGGTAACGTTATGTCGCCGGGGTGGAGCGGGCAACCCAACCTACGGGTTGGCCGCTGATTCGGACCTCCAAGACACCAAGCGCGCAAAGGGACTCGATGTCGCTCGGCACTCACGTCTCCCCGTTGCGGACTTTCTCAGCGACCAGCCGACAGCGAGGAGGATCGGCGCCCATGATGGCGGCAGCGGCTGCTGTCTTGCGCCGACGGCGGCAGGAAGAACGCCTACTGGCGGCTGGTGGCTGATAGCGGGTCGCTTTCCCCTTCGCGTTCTTTGCGGCTTTGCGGTTCAATCCGCTGGCGGCTGGCGGCTGGCGGCTGGCGGCTGGCGGCTGGCGGCTGGCGGCTGGCGGCTGATGCGCTATCAGCTCGCAACCACCATCAAACCGAACCCCAGCGCCAGCAGCGCGGCGACCAGGATCAACCGCAACGCGCGGCGCAGGTCGGCGCCGTCGAGGTCGGCGGGCCAGTCGGGATCGCCGATGTAGGCCTCACCCATCAGCACGCCGCCGTACCACACCGGACCGAGCAGCCGCACCCGCAGCGCCCCGGCGCAGGCCGCCTCGCTCCAGCCCGAGTTCGGGCTCGGCAGCAGCGTGCGATAGCGCAACGCCGGCCACACCAGCCGGGGATGGCCGCGCAGCAACACGGCCGCGAGCGCGATCAGCGGCACCGAGAGACGCGCCGGCAGCCAATGCACCACATCGTCCGAGCGCGCCCCGGCCCAGCCGAAGCGACGATAGCGATCGTTGTTGTAGCCGATCATCGAATCGAGCGTGGAGATCGCCTTGACCACCACCAGCCCCGGCACCCCGAACAGACACAAGGCCCACAGCGGCGTGAGCACGCCGTCGGTGAGGTTCTCCGACAGGCTCTCGATGGTGGCGCGCACGATCCCGGCGCGATCGAGCCGGTCGGTATCGCGCCCAACCAGCATCACCATGTGCCGGCGCGCCGCCGGCAGGTCATCGAGCGCGCGCAGCACCCGCAACCCCTGCCCCAGCAGATCGCGGGTACAGAGCAGGCTGTAGGCGATGAACAGATCCCAGCCGAAGGCGAGCGCCGGGTGCAGCGCAGCGAACCCGAGATGGCCGACCCACCACACCCCGAGCGCACCGCCGACCACCAGCAGCCAGTGCAGCACGCCCCCGAGATAACCATCGAGCCCGCGCGCGAAGAGCACGCGCTCGCAGGTCTGGATCCAGGCGCCGATCAGCCGCACCGGATGGAAGCGATAGACCGGATCACCGAGCAGGGCATCGAGCAGACAGGCGCCAAGGACCAGCGCGACGGAAGAGGTCAGTTCCATTTGCGCGCAAACCCCTCGACCACCGCCAGTGCCGCCAGCTCGGCGGGCGCGAGCCCCGGCTCGGCGAGCAGACGCTCGCGCAGCGCCACGAAGGCATCCGGGCGCACCGCCACTGCCGCGCCGAGCTGCGCGGCCTGGTTGAGCACCGCCTCGCGGGCGACCTCGGCGTGCAGCACCCCGTCGCGGGCCAGATCCAGCACCTCGGCCAGGGCGAAGGCCGCCGCCGCGCTCAGCGGATCGTGCACCAGCGCCTGCAGGTTACGGGCAAACACCTCGGCGAGATCCGCCGCCAACCAGCGCTCGGCGGCGCGGCACAGCGCCTGCTCGTCGCAACCGTGACGCCCGAGCGCGCCACAGAGGTTACGCCGCAGCTCGGGACAGAGCCCATTTTGCAACAGCAGCGAGCGGGTCACCGCCTGATGGGTGGCACGCCCGAGCAGCTCGCCGAGCAGGTTGTGCCCACCGGCCCACTGGCGTTCCCACTCGTCCTCGCGCGCCAGCGGCGCGGCGATAGCGAGTTGATCGGTACCGGTGCCGGTCGCCAGTGCGCTCGACTGGCGGCTGGCAACGCGCAGGTCGAGCACCGCCGCGCTCTTGCCCTCGGTCACCAGGGTCGCGGCACGCACCAGACAAGCCGGCGTGCACGGCTGATTGATGAACACCAGGGTAACGATGGTGCCGGCGCCACGCTCCGGTGGCGCGGTCTCGGGCGCGGCAGCGCGCGCCCGACAGCCCTCCTCGCACTCCACCCAGCCGGCGCGATCCCCGGCACGGGTAGCGTTACCGAGCACCCCGGCGGTGGCGGCCACGGTCACTGCCAGATCGCCCTCGGCGGCGCGCCCGAGCACCGCGCACTGCATGTTGGCGGCGGTAGCCATCAACGCGGTGCACGCCGGCGGCAACCCGGCATCCTCACAGGCGCGCACATGGTAGCCGTCCGGCCCCTCGTCGACCGCAGTGGCCCCACGCGGGTCGTGCGCCACCCCCTCGCAACCCTGGTGATTGGCCACATGGGTCAGATCCTCGCGCAGCCCGCCGTTGATCCGGCAGGTACTGAGCACCCGGTGCGGTCGCGCCAGCGCAGCGTACAGATAGCGGCCCCGACGATGGAGCTGATAACGATCGGTCTCTTCGAGCAACATGAGCGGGACCTGAGAGTGGCTGAATCGTAGGGGCGAGGAAAGGTCTTCAGCGGCCAGCGGGATTGAACCGCAAAGCCGCGAAGGGCGCAAAGATGAGCCGGACGGGCCGAGTAAGGCGCGGCAGGCTTGGCGAAAAAGGCCGATGAACAGTGGCGATGGCCGAGGATGGTTCGACCGCGCCCCCTGCAATCAAGGGACGCACGACATGACCTTGGTTACCGGGTAAACAATCAGCCCTCAGCCGCCAGTGGACGCGTGCATCCCGAGACAGTCATCAGAAGGATGAGCCGCCACACTGCCGACTGCCCCCTGGAAACCCATCACGCGCTTCTCTGCTTCGCGTCCTTTGCGCCTTTGCGGTTCACAGTCAATCCTCGCGCGCCGGGCGGAAGCGGCGCGGGAAGCTGGCGTCGTAGAGCTTGGAAGTGGCGCGCGGAGCGCGCTGGCGGGCGCCGAGCGCAGGGCTGACCAGGATCAGCGCCTGACGCTCGACCTTGGCCTCGCGGCAACGCACGGCGATGTCGGCGATGGTGCCGCGCAGCACCAGCTCCTCGCCCGGCCAGGTCGCCTTGTGCACCACCACCACCGGGGCATCGGCGGCCCAGCCGGCCTCCTCCAGGGTCTGGGCGATCGACTCGATGCGCTCGATCGAGAGGAAGATGCAGAGGGTGCAGCCGTGCGCGGCGAGCCCGGCGAAGTGCTCGCGTTCGGGCATCTTGGTGCGCTCGGAGACACGGGTGAAGATCACCGTCTGGGTGACCTCGGGCAGGGTCAGGCACTCGCCGGCGGCCGCCGCCGAGGCCATCGCCGAGGACACCCCGGGGACGATACCGACCTCGACCCCGGCGGCGTCGAGTGGCCGCGCCAGCTCGGCGACCACGCCATACAGGGTCGGATCACCGGTCTGCAGACGCACCACCGTCTGGCACCGCGCGGCGCGATCGAGCAGCCACTCGGTGACCTGCGCCAGGTCCATCGACTTGGAGTCGGCGATCTCGCACTCGGGCGAGGCCCACTGCAGCGCGGTCTCGGCCACCAGCGAGCCGGTGTAGAGGATGGCATCGGCCTCGGCCAGCAGCCGGGTGCCGCGCACCGTGATCAGGTCGGGCGCGCCCGGACCGGCGCCGACGAACCACACCTTACCCATGGGCTCGGCTCCTGCGCGATGCGCCGCGTGCGCGGATCAGGGATGGGGTCGGTTGCATGGGGCGCGGTCCTCTCGTATGGTCAAGGCCAAAGCCGAGTATTCTTGTAACCCATGTCACCCCTTGTCAAACCGCCCGCGCCCGGCTCGATCGGACAGCCTCGCCGCAACGACCGTCTCCAACCGCGATGATCCTCGACCCGACCCCGCACGTCCTCGTCGCCGGCGGCGGCACCGCGGCGCTGTGCGCGGCGATCAGCGCGCGGCGCACCGGCGCCCGGGTGAGCCTGCTCGAACAGGCGCCCCGCGCCCGGCGCGGCGGCAACACCCGTCACGCGCGCAACTTCCGCTATGCCCACGACACCGCCAACGCGCTGTCGAGCGGCCCCTATCCGGCCGCGACCTTCCTCGCCGATCTGCAGGAGGTCACCGAGGGCGAGACCGACCCGCTGCTCGCCCGGCTGCTGGTCGAGCGCTCGGCCGACCTGCCCGCGTGGCTCGGCGGCTGCGGGGTAGCGCTGCAGCCGCGTGCCAGCGGGGTGCTGCCGCCCTCGCGCAAGACCGCCTTCCTGCTCGGCGGCGGCACCGCGATGCTCAACGCGCTCTATGCCGAGGCCGCACGGCTCGGCGTCGCCATCCACTACCAGTACGCGCTCGAGGACCCGGGCCTGGACGGCGAGCGGGTCGAGCGCGTCGGCGTGCGCGACCCGCTCGGCGCGACCCAGCACCTCGCCCCCGGCGCGCTGATCCTCTGCAGCGGCGGCCCCCACGCCAACCGCGACTGGCTCGCCCGGCACTGGGGGGCGCGCGCCGCCGGCATCCTCAATCGCGGCACCCCCTACTCCGAGGGCCGAGCGCTGCTGCGCCTGCTCGAACAGGGCGCCGAACCGGTCGGCGACCCGGGACGCGCCCACCTGGTCGCGATCGACGGGCGCGCGCCGATCGATGACGGCGGCATCGTCACCCGGGTGCGCTGCATGCCCGCCGGAATCGTCGTCGACAGCGCCTGTCGACGCTTCCTCGACGAGGGCGGCGACACCGCCTCGACCCGCTACTCACGCTGGGGACAGCGGCTGATCGATTGTCCCGGTCAGATTGCCTATCTGATCCTCGACGCCCCGGCGCTGCGCACCGCGCCGCCCTCGCTCCACCCGCCGATCGAGGCCCCGACCCCGGAGACGCTGGCCGTGCGCCTCGGGCTCGACCCCGAGGCCCTCCTCGCCACGCTCGCCGCCTACAACGCCGCCGTGCGTCCGGGCAAGACCCCGGAGGCCGGCCACACCGAGGGGCTGGAGCCGCCCAAGAGCGGCCATGCGCGGGCGCTCGACACCCCGCCCTTCGCCGCCTACCCGATGCGCCCGGGCATCACCTTCGGCTACCAGGGCCTCGCCGTCGCCCCCGACACCCGGGTGCGGCTGACGCGCGGCGGGGTCGTCACCAACCTGTTCGCCGCCGGGGTCGCGATGCAACCCAACCTGATCCCGCGCGGCTATGTCTCCGGACTCGCCCTCGCCATCGGCATGGTGTTCGGGCGCATCGCCGGCGAGGAGGCGGCGAACCATGTCCTCAGCTGATCCCCGCGCCGAGGCGCGGCGCGTGCTCGCCATCTGCAACGCCTGCGGCTACTGCAACGGCTTCTGCGACGTCTTCGAGTCGGCGCGGCTGCGCCCGGCGCTGACCGACACCGACCTCGAACACCTCGCCCACCTCTGTCATCACTGTCGCAACTGTCTCTATGCCTGCCAGTACGCCCCGCCGCACCCCTTCGCGGTCAACGTCCCCCGGGCGCTGACCGAGCTGCGCCACCACGCCTATCTGCGCCACGCCTGGCCGCGCCCGTTGGCACGGCTGCTGGTCGATGGCCCGGCGAGTGCGCTGCTGGTGGCACTGGCGACCATCGCGCTGGTGCTCGGCGCGGTGCTCGCGCTGGTGCCCCACACAGTGCTGTTCGCCGTCCACCAGGGCCCCGGCGCCTTCTATGCCGTGATCCCCTGGGGCTGGATGAGCCTGCTCGCAGCGTTGCCGCTGGGCTGGTCGCTGCTGGCCGTCGCCGTATCGCTGCGGCGGGTGTGGCGCGAGGGCGCGAGCGCCGGCGAACCGCCACCGGCGTGGCGCGACTGGCGCGCCGCGCTCGCCGATCTCGCCACCCTGCGCAACCTGCGCGGCGGTGGTCCCGGTTGCAACGACCTCGATGACCGTCCCTCGCACTGGCGCCGTCGGCTGCACCACACCCTGCTGCTCGGACTGCTCGGCTGTCTCGCCGCGACCACGGTCGCCACCGTCTATCACCACCTGCTCGGGCTGCAGGCGCCCTACCCCTGGTGGAGCCTGCCGGTGGTGCTCGGCACCCTCGGCGGACTGGCGATGACGGTCGCCACCCTCGGGCTGGCCTGGCTCACCCTGCGCGCCGACCCGACGCCGAGCACCAGCGCGAGCCGTGGCGCCGACGCCGCGCTGCTCGCGCTGCTCGCCGCCGTCGCGCTCAGCGGCCTGGCCCTGCTCGGCTGGCGCGCCACCGCCGCGATGGGCGTGCTGCTCGCGCTCCACCTCGGCACCGTGATCGCCTTCTTCCTGCTCATCCCCTACAGCAAGCTCGTCCACGGCGGCTACCGCGCCCTCGCCCTGCTGCGCGAGGCCGCGGCAAAGCGTCGGCGGGTCCGGC
>NZ_JAAXKX010000037.1 GCF_012276755.1 Marichromatium bheemlicum
ATGATGCGGGATACTGCGGCTTGAATTTTCGAATCTTGGATCATGCAACTCTTCCTTTTGAATTCTAAAAATTAAATAGACTAATGGCCGCATGTTCAGTGCCATGCTGATAGCAGCATAGCACAATACAGGCCGACCACAATTCAATAAGTTGGTATACGATCTAGGGAAGAGTAACATTTCAGGAAACTTAAACGGGTAACCGAATACCCGCGCAGGCCTTTCAGGCATTGACGTCAGTCCTGAGACGCAGAAGTTGGGTTGCCGCTATGCGGCAGCCCAACCTACGGAGCTGGGGGCTGGGAGCTGAAGGCTGGCGGCTCGCGGACGCCGTGTGGACAATCGCACGATCGTCCAGTCCAGCCAAGGAGTTCCGCCCATGTCCGACCCCACCCGCCCCCGTCGCGCCCAGCGGCGTGTTCCCGCCGTGTGGATGCGCGGCGGTACCAGCAAGGGGGTGTTCTTCCACGCCGCCGACCTGCCCGCCGATGCCGCCGAGCGCGACGCTTTGCTGCTGCGCGCGCTCGGCAGCCCCGATCCCTACGGCCAGCAGATCGACGGGCTCGGCGGTGCCACCTCGAGCACCAGCAAGGTCGTGCTGATCGCCCCTTCCGAGCGCCCGGACTGCGATGTCGACTATCACTTCGGCCATGTCTCGATCACCGACCCGGTGATCGACTACAGCGGCAACTGCGGCAACCTCACCGCCGCCGTCGGTCCTTTTGCGATCGAGGAGGGGCTGGTCCACGCCCAGGAAGGGATGACCGAGGTGCGTATCTGGCAGGCCAATATCGGCAAGCGGATCATCGCCCGGGTGCCGGTACGCGACGGCGAACCCGTGGTCGACGGCGACTTCCGGCTCGACGGCGTGCCCTGGCCGGGCGCAGCGGTGGAGCTGAGCTTTCTCGACCCCGGTGGCTCGGCCGAGGCACCGCTGTTGCCCACCGGGCGTGCGTGCGAGCAGATCGAGGTCCCCGGGGTCGGCGTCCTCGCGGTCAGTCTGATCAACGCCGGCAACCCCACGGTATTCGTGCGCGCGGCCGATCTCGGACTCGACGGACGCGCGCAGCGCGCGACGATCGACGGCGACCCCGCGCTGCTCGACCGGCTCGAACGCATCCGCGCCCACTGTGCGGTGCGCATGGGGCTGGGCGAAACGCCCGAGGCGGTGAGCCGCGCGCGACCGGCCACCCCCAAGCTCGCCTGGGTCGCGCCCGCCGCCGACTATCGCGACTCGACCGGCGCCAGCGTTCCGGCCACGCGCTGCGACCTGCTCGCCCGCATCCTCTCGATGGGGCGGCTGCACCACGCCTTCACCGGCACCGGCGCGGTGGCGCTGGCGGTCGCCGCCGCCCTCCCCGGCACCCTGGTCAACGCCCTCACCCCCTGGCCCGGCGGGCACGGCGTGCGCCATGTGCGTATCGGTCACCCCGCCGGGGTGCTGGAGGTCGGCGCCGAGGTGGTGCCCGCGGACGCGGGTTGGACGGCGCACCGCGCGATCATGCGACGCAGCGCGCGGCGATTGATGGAGGGCCGGGTGTTGGTGCCCTGGTGAGGGGCCAGGGCCAGTCGGGGGCTGCAGCGGCTCGGTTCGCCGTCGACGGCGGGGCCGGATTCGATCGATCCGCCAGGCATCGCCCACCGGCGCCAGCAACGGACCGAATTGATTTCGATGGTTTCGCGCCCGATTGGTTCCGTTGCGTCCACGATCATGCGAGAACCCTTGCGGATACCGGGTCGATTGCGGTGAAATCCATGCCCTGCCGCCAGCGCGCGGCACCCATCTTCGCAACTCCATCACCGAGGTTTGACCATGATCGAGGTTCGCGAGCTCAGTCGCAATTACGGCGAGCTGCAAGCGGTCAGGGAGGTGTCGTTCTCCATCGACCGTGGCGAGATCGTCGGGCTGCTCGGCCACAACGGCGCGGGCAAGACCACCATCATGAAGATGCTGACCGGCTTCCTCGAACCGAGCGCGGGACGGATCCGCGTCGACGGGCTCGACATCGCCGAGCAGCGTCGCGCGATCCAGCAGCGCATCGGCTATCTCCCCGAGAACTGCCCGCTGCCGCCCGAGCTGACGGTGATCGAGGCGCTCGACTACCAGGCCGCGCTGCGCGGCATCGCCATCGCCGAGCGCCCGCGGAGAATCCGCCGCGCGATCGAGCGCACCGCGCTCGGCGCCAAGGCGGAGGCGAGCATCGCCACCCTCTCGCGCGGCTATCGCCAGCGTCTCGGCGTCGCCCAGGCGATCCTCCACGAACCGGGCATCCTCATCCTCGACGAGCCGACCAACGGGCTCGACCCGGCGCAGATCCAGCACATGCGCGATCTGGTGCGCGAACTCGCCCGCGAGGCGACGGTGATCCTCTCGACCCACATCCTCCAGGAGGTCGAGGCGGTCTGTCATCGGGTGCTGATCATGCACGGTGGCCGCCTCGCGCTCGACCGGCCGCTGGCCGGCATCGGCGGCGCGCCCCGTCTGATGGTCACCCTCGACCGGGGCCCCGACGAGGCGCGCCCGGCGCTCGTCGAGCTGGCCGGGGTCGAGGCGGTCGAGCACTTCGGCGGCGCCGACGGACGCCATCGCTACGCCCTCACCACCGCCGATCCCGACGCCACCGCGCCGAGCGTCGCCGCCGCCATCACCGCGCGCGACTGGCCGCTCCACGCGCTCGCCCCCGAGCGTCACGACCTCGAGGCGCTGTTCGGCGCCGTCACCCAGCGGCCCGTGGAGGTGCATCATGGCTGAGACCCTGCGCGTGGCCCGCCGCGAGCTGGCGGCCTTCTTCGGCTCGCCGGTGGCCTATCTCTTCATCGGCGGCTTCCTCGCCGTCTGTCTGTTCGTCTTCTTCTGGGTCGATGCCTTCTTCGCCCGCAACATCGCCGACGTGCGACCGCTGTTCGAGTGGATGCCGATCCTGCTGATCTTCCTCAGCGCCGCGCTGACCATGCGGCTGTGGAGCGAGGAGCGCCGCGCCGGCACGCTCGAAACCCTGCTCACCCTGCCGGTGCCGCTCTACCGGCTGGTGCTCGGCAAGTTCCTCGCCGCGCTCGCGCTAGTCGCCGTGGCCCTGGCGCTGACCCTGCCGCTGCCGCTCACCGTCGCGCTGCTCGGCCCGCTCGACTGGGGCCCGGTGTTCGGCGCCTATCTCGCCACCCTGCTGCTGGCGGCGGCCTATCTGGCGATCGGGCTGTTCGTCTCGGCGCGCACCGACAACCCGATCGTCGCGCTGATCGGCGCGACCCTGATCTGCGCCCTCTTCTACCTGATCGGCGCCGAGACCCTGACCGGGCTGTTCGGCCACGGCGGCGGCGAGCTGCTGCGCCTGCTCGGCACCGGGGCGCGTTTCGACTCCATCACCCGCGGGGTGATCGACCTGCGCGATCTCGCCTATTACCTGAGCATCGTCGGCGTCTTCCTCGCCCTCACCGTCCACAGCCTGGAGCGGCTGCGCTGGGCCGAGGACGAGGCCAACCCGCGTCATCACCGGCGCTGGCGGCTGGTCACCCTGCTGGTGGTGGCCAACCTGGTGGCCGCCAACCTGTGGCTCAACGCCATCGGCAACGCCCGCATCGACCTCACCGAGGGGCGGATCTACTCGATCTCCGAGCCCACCCGCAACTATCTCGCCCAGCTCCAGGAGCCGTTGCTGATCCGCGGCTACTTCAGCGCCGAGACCCATCCGCTGCTCGCCCCGCTGGTGCCGCAGCTGCGCGACCTGCTGCGCGAGATCGAGATCGCCGGCGGTGATCGGGTGCGAGTCGAGTTCGTCGACCCCAAGGACCACCCCGAACTCGAACGCGAGGCCGGCGAGCGCTACGGCATCCACCCGGTCGCCTTCCAGAGCGCCGATCGCTACCAGACCTCGGTGGTCAACTCCTACTTCGACCTGCTGGTGCAGTACGGTGATCAGTACCAGACGCTCGGCTTCCAGGACCTGATCGAGGTGAAGGTGCGCGGCGAGTCCGACCTGGAGGTGCGGCTGCGCAACCCCGAGTACGACATCGCCCGCACCATCAAGAAGGTGCTCTACGGCTATCGCGGCGGCGCCGACGTGTTCGCCGGGCTGACCACGCCGGTGACGCTCGAGGCCTTCGTCTCCGCCCCCGAGCGCCTACCCGAGCCGTTGCCGGCGCTGCGCGAGGATCTGGAATCGGTGCTCGCCGAGTTCGCCGCGCGCGCCGACGGGCGCTTCGACTACCGCATCAGCGACCCGGACGCCGGCGACGGCGCCCTGGCCGAGCGCATCGCCAGCGAGTACGGCTTCGAGCCGCTGGTGGTCAGCCTGCTCGACCCGACGCCCTTCTACTTCTACATGATCGTGCGCGCCGGCGAGCAGGTGATCCCGGTGCCGCTGCCCGAGTCGCTCGACCGCGCCGGGCTCGACCGCACCATCACCGCCGCGGTCAAGCGCTTCGCCCCGGGGATGCTGCGCACCCTGGCGCTCTACACCCCGCAGCAAGGCCCCAACCGCTTCGGCATGCCCGGTGCCGGCGGCCCCGGCTACAGCCTGCTGCGCGAGCGGTTGCGCGAGGGCTTCAACCTGGTCGACACCGACCTCGCCAGCGGCCAGGTCCCCGAGACCACCGACCTGCTGCTGGTGATCGCCCCCGAGTCGCTCGATGAGCGCCAGCGTTTCGCCATTGACCAGTTCCTGATGCAGGGCGGCACGGTGATCCTCGCCGCCTCGCGCTTCGACGTCGATCTCGGCGGCGGCTCGATCGGCGCCCGGCGCATCGACACCGGGCTGGAGGACTGGCTCGCCCACCACGGCATCACCCTGGAGCCGAGCCTGGTGCTCGACCCGCGCAACACCCCCTTCCCGATCCCGGTGCAGCGCGACATCGGCGGTTTCCTGGTCGAGGAGATCCAGACCCTCGACTATCCCTACTTCCCCGACGTGCGCGACGACGGGCTCGATGCCGACTCCGGCATCACCGCCAACCTCGGCTGGATCACCATGAACTGGACCTCGCCGATCACCCTCGATGCCGAGGCCGCTACCGGGCGGCGGGTGACGCGACTGCTGGAGAGTTCGGATCGGGCCTGGAGCAGCGACTCGGAGGAGATGCAGCCGGACTTCGACGCCCACGGCGCGCTCGGGTTCGCCCGTGGCGATGACCGTGGCCGCAAGCTCCTCGCCGTCGCTCTCGAGGGTCGCTTCGACTCGCCCTTCGCCGGTCGGCCCTCGCCGCTGCTCGAAGGCAGCGACGACGACACGGCAGCCGACGAGGCTGAGGCCGAGACCGAGGACGCCGCGCCGGTGATCTCGGGCGTGGTCGACAGCTCGCCGGCCTCGGCGCGGCTGATCCTGATCGGCTCGTCGAGCTTCCTCACCGACACCGCCATCGGGCTCGCCACCGACGCCACCCAGACCCACTACCTCAAGCCGGTCGAGCTGATCCAGAACGCCGTCGAGTGGTCGCTGGAGGACCGGGGGCTGCTCGCGCTGCGCGGTCGCGGCCAGTTCAGCCGCACCCTGGCGCCGCTCGACCAGCAGGCACGGGTGTTCTGGGAGGCCATCAACTATCTCGCCGCCCTCGCCGGGTTGGCACTGGTCTATTGGCTGCATCGGATGGCCCGGCGACGGCGCGCCCGCGCCGCGGCGGCCATCCTCGCCAGCGGAGGTGAAGCACGATGACAACGGCCATCGACATGCGTTGGCGCGCCGATCTGCGCGCGCCCGTGGTGATCGCGCTGGGCGCGTTCCTGGCGCTGCAACTGCTCCTCGCCCTGATCCTCGGGCTCGGCGGCGCCGGGGTCGGCGCCCCCGCCCCGAGCGGCGCGGCGCTCTTCGATCTCGACCCCGAGACGGTCGCGCGGGTGAGCATCGCGGGCCCCGACGACAGCAAGCCACTGGTGCTCGAACGCGGCGAGGACGGCTGGACCCTCGCCAGCCTCGGCGACGTGCCGGTGCGCGAGGGTCAGGTCGCGCGCCTGCTCGACACCCTGGGCGCACTGCGCCGCACCCCGCCGATCGCCACCAGCGACGCGGCCCTGGCACGCTTCCGCGTCGCCGACGACGCCTTCGAGCGGCGACTGGTGCTCGCCGACCAGGGCGGCGAACCGCTCGCCACCCTTTATGCCGGCGACTCGCCCGGCTACCGTCGGCTGTTCGCCCGCCCCGCCGGGGAGACGGCGGTGCTCGACCTGCCGCTCGCCCTCGCCGATCTCTCCAACCGCGCCGAGGACTGGATCGACACCGGGCTGCTGCGCGTCGAGCCGGAGCAGATCACCGCCATCGCCGGTGACGGCTGGCGGGTCGCGCGCGACGGCGAGGGCTGGCAACTGGAGGGCGCGACCGAGGGCCGCAGCGCCGACCAGCACGCCATCGACACCTTGGTGCGCAGCGTCGCCAACCTCGGCTACCGCACCCTGCTCGATGCCGGGGCCGAGTCCGGGCTCGACCAGCCGGTGCTCGAACTCGACCTCAGCCTGGAGACGGGCACGCGTCACTACCGCATCGGCGCGCTCGACGATGGCGACTATGCGCTACAGAGCGACCACCTGCCCCATGTCTTCCGGCTCTCGCGCTACGACCTCGGCGAGCTGCTCGACCTGGAGGCCGATGACCTGACGGTCGCGCCGGAAGCGCCAGCACCGGCGACGGAGCCCGAGAGCCCGGCAGCACCGGACACCGCGCAGCCAGAGACACCCGCCGACCGGAGAGATTGAACCGCAAAGAGATTGAACCGCAAAGGCGCCAAGGGCGCTAAGAGGACGAGACGTAGGGTGGGATGAGTGACCGGGCGCAGACGCCGATCATCGGCATCGGGCCGGTCGGTCACTCACCCCATCGGTCCACACGAGACCGCCATCCATCCTGTGGCACGCCGCGCCTTGGCCAACCAGCGAGCTGGCCGACCGCTCTTTTCCCTTGCCCGAGACAGTCTCGTAGGTTGGGTTAACCGTCCGCCCACCATGGCATCGAAGAATCTGCGGCGTTCGTCGACGGTTAACCCAACATCGGGACGCGATCGCAGCGCTTCGACGCATGAGCTACAAGGGCGCAAAGGGGATGAGACGCAGAAAGGGATGCTTGACCGCACGCGGACGCCGATCATCGGCATCGGGCCGGTCGGTCACTCACCCCATCGGTCCACACGAGACCGTCATCCATCCTGTGGCACGCCGTGCCTCGGCCAACCAGCGAGCTGGCCGATCGCTCTTTTTCCCTGCCCGAGTCAGGCCCACAAACGCCGGGGGCACCATCCACCGCCCCCGCTCCTCACACCGGTATGCCCTTCGGGTCGCTCGCCCCGAACGAGCGACTTGCGAACGAGTCCTTTACACCCAAAGTGTAAATTTCAACAGCAACCGACCTCGACCGCCATTCCGCCGACCGACCCCGAAGGGCGACGCCCCAAGCCCCAGCGACGGCGACACCTCCCCGAGCGGGATCGCTCCCCGACTCGCTCGCTCGACTGATGACGCGACATCGGGCACTGCCCCCGGGGTCGCGTGACGGATCCCGGGCGGGCGTTCGTCCCTCGTCCGGCGCACGCGCGCGCAACGCAAGACCAACCAGAGGAGATTGCAGATGGCTCGATCGCAACATCCGAGGTCGTATCGCACGCATCCGAGGGGACGCCATCGGCGCGGCGCCCTGGGGCTGGGCCTGACGGCGCTGCTCGCGGTCTCGACCGCGGGCGCCGCCGCCCCGCCCAACATCCTGGTGATCTGGGGCGACGACATCGGTCAGTCGAACATCAGCGCCTACACCCACGGGCTGGTCGGCTACCAGACGCCCAACATCGACCGCATCGCCGACGAGGGCCTGACCTTCACCGACTACTACGGCGAGCAGTCCTGCACCGCCGGGCGCTCGTCGTTCATCACCGGCCAGAGCGTGTTCCGCACCGGGCTCTCGAAGGTCGGGCTGCCGGGGGCCGAGGAAGGCATGCACGAGGCCGACCCGACCATCGCCGGGCTGCTCAAGGCGCAGGGCTACGCCACCGGCCAGTTCGGCAAGAACCACCTCGGAGACCGCGACGAGCACCTGCCGACCAACCACGGCTTCGACGAGTTCCTCGGCAACCTCTATCACCTCAACGCCGAGGAGGAGCCGGAGAACCTCGACTATCCCAAGGACCCGGCCTTCCGCGAGCGCTTCGGGCCACGCGGCGTGATCCACGCCTGGGCCCTGCCAGACGGCACCCAGAAGATCGAGGACACCGGCCCGCTGACCAGGGAGCGGATGGAGACCATCGACGACGAGACCGTCGCCCGCGCGCTCGGCTTCATCGAGGAGCAGACCAAGGCGGGCAAGCCCTGGTTCGTGTGGTGGAACGGCACCCGAATGCACTTTCGCACCCACGTCAAGGATGAGCTGCGCGGCATCTCCGGGCAGGACGAGTACGCCGACGGCATGGTCGAGCACGACATGCACGTCGGCCAGCTGCTCGACAAGCTCGACGAGCTGGGCATCGCCGACAACACCCTGGTGTTCTACTCCACCGACAACGGCCCGCACTACAACACCTGGCCGGACGCGGCGGCGACCCCCTTCCGCGGCGAGAAGAACACCAACTGGGAGGGCGGCTGGCGGGTGCCGGCGATGGTACGCTGGCCGGGGCGGATCGAGCCCGGCACCTGGAGCAACGCCATCGTCCACCACATGGACTGGCTGCCGACGCTGCTCGCGATCGCCGGCGAGCCCGGTATCAAGGAGCAGCTGCTCGAGGGCTATCAGGCGATCGGGCGCGACTATCGGGTCCATCTCGACGGCTACGACATCCTGCCGCTGCTCACCGGCGAGACCGCGGACACGCCGCGCCACGAAATCTTCTACTTCTCCGACGACGGCGACCTGACCGCACTGCGCTACGACGACTGGAAGATCCTCTTCATGGAGCAGAAGAGCCCGGGCACGCTGCGGGTGTGGATGGAGCCCTTCGTGCCGCTGCGGGTGCCGCTGATCGAGAACCTGCGGCGTGATCCGTACGAGCGCGCGACCATCACCTCCAACACCTATCACGACTGGCAGCTCGACCGCGCCTTCCTGCTGGTACCGGCACAGGCCTATGTGGCGAACTTCCTGGAGACCTTCCAGGAGTTCCCGCCACGCCAGGAGGCGGCGAGCTTCAGTCTCGACAAGGTGATGGAGACCATGCTGACCCCGGGCGCGCACTAGGCGCCGCACCGGCGTGCGGGGACCGCGGCGTCCCCGCACGCGCCGATCCCTTTCGCCCCGAGGAGCCACGGATGTCCCCAATTCGTCCCCGGATCACCACCGCCCTGCTGGCCGGCTGCGTCCTCGCCAGCGCCTCCAGCACCGCCGAGGAGACCCACTACCGCGCCAGCCTCTATCTCTGGGGCGCCGGTATCGAGGGCGAGACCGCCCGCGGCGCCGAGCTCGACGTCGGCTTCGACACCCTGATCCGCAACCTCGATCTCGCCTTCATGGGCGCTCTGGAGGCCAGGCGCGGACCCTGGACACTGATCGGCGACGTCGTCTATCTCAACGTCAGCGCCGAGGGCGGCGCGACCCTGCCGATCGGCGACGGCCCTCGGGTCGAGGCCGAACTCGGCACCAAGGGCTGGATCCTCGACCTGAGCGGCGCATACCGGCTGGTCGAGCGCGAGCGCCTCCAGCTCGACCTGCTCGCCGGGGTGCGGCGGCTCGATCTGGAGATCGACTTCTCGAACACGATTCCCGGAACCCGCGAGCGCCGGGCCTCGCAGGGCGCCTGGGACCTGATCGGCGGGTTGCGCGGACGGATCGTGCTCGATCAGCGCTGGTCACTGCCCTGGCGGGTCGATCTCGGCACCGGCCAGTCGGACCTCGCCTGGCAGGCGCTCGGCGGGATCAGCTATCGCCGCGAGGCGCTCGCCGTCTCGCTGCTCTATCGCCATCTCGCCTGGTCGTTCGACGACGACGAGCGGCTCGACCACATCCGCTTCAGCGGTCCGGTGCTCGCCGCGAGCTGGCACTTCTGACCCGACAACCACCCAGGAAGGATCCCCACCATGCGTCCGCGCCTACTGCTCGTCTGCCTGCTCCTGCCCACGCTCGCGCTCGCCGACCCGCTGCCCTCGTGGAGAACGGGCGCGCTCAAGACCTCGATCATCGGGTTCGTCGATGCCGTCACCACCCCGGGAGCGGATTTCGTCCCCGCCGAGGCGCGCATCGCGGTCTTCGACAACGACGGCACCCTGTGGGTCGAGCAACCGGTCTACACCCAGCTGGTGTTCGCCGCCGATCGGGTACGGGCACTCGCCCCGTCACACCCGCAGTGGTCGACCCAGCCGCCCTTCGACGCGGTCCTCGCGGACGACCTCGACGCACTCGCCGAGGCAGGGCACCACGCCATCCTCGAACTGATCGCCGCCACCCACACCGGGCTGTCCAGCGCCGAGTTCGCCGCACTGGTGAGCGCCTGGATCGCCGAGGCGCGACACCCGCGCTTCGAGCGGCGCTACACCGACCTCGTCTACCAACCGATGCTGGAGCTGCTCGCCTATCTGCGCGCCGAGGGCTTCAAGACCTTCATCGTCTCCGGCGGCGGCATCGACTTCATGCGCCCCTGGACCGAGGCCGTCTACGGCATCCCGCCCGAACAGGTGATCGGCTCGCAGATCGAGCTGGTCTACGAGATCGGCGACGACGGCCAGCCCCGGCTGATGCGCCAAACCGAGATCAGCTTCGTCGACGACAAGGCCGGCAAGCCGGTCGGCATCGCCCGTCACATCGGTCGCCGCCCGATCCTCGCCGTCGGCAACTCCGACGGCGACTACCAGATGCTCGACTGGACCACCAGCGGCGACGGTCCCCGGCTCGGCCTGCTGATCCACCACGACGACCCCGAACGCGAATACGCCTATGACCGCGACAGCGCCATCGGTCGGCTCGACCAGGCGCTCGACGACGCCGAGGGCAAGGGCTGGCGACTGGTGTCGATGCGTGAGGACTGGCTGCGGGTGTTCCCGGCGGCGCCGAGCACGCCGCGCTGATGTCGCCGATGCGTGCGCTCGCGCTGTTCGTCGTGCTGCTCGCACCGACGGCGAGCGTGGCGCACTCGCCCGGGCATGTCGGCGTCGCCGTCTGCGCCGAGTGCCACCCCGCCGAGACCGCGCGCTGGCGTGGCTCGCACCACGACCTGGCGATGACCGAGGCGAGCGAGCAGACGGTGCTCGGCGACTTCGCCGACGCCCGCATCGAGGCGCACGGCGTCACCAGCCGCTTCTTCCGTCGCGATGGCGGCTTCTACGTCGACACCGAGGGGCCGGACGGCGCGATCCACACCTACCGCATCGACTACACCTTCGGCTGGTGGCCGCTGCAGCAATACCTCATCGCCTTCCCCGGCGGTCGGCTCCAGCCCCTCGGCATCGCCTGGGACGCGCGCGCGCCAGAGGACGGCGGCCAGCGCTGGTTCCATCTCTACCCCGACACCCCGCTCACCCCCGAGCACCCGCTGCACTGGACCAGCCGCGACCAGACCTGGAACCACCAGTGCGCCGAGTGTCACTCGACCGGCCTGCGCAAGGGCTACGACCTCGCCGAGGACCGCTACCACACCACCTGGTCGGAGATCGACGTCGCCTGCGAGGCCTGTCACGGCGCGGGCGCGACACACGTCGCCGAGGCCCGCGCGGTCGCCGCCGGGCCCGGCCAGTGGAGCGCGACCAAGGGGCTACACGTCGACCTCGGCGACCGCGACGGCGGGCACTGGGTGATCGACCCCGAGCACGGCCTGCCCAGACGCACGGTGGCGCGCACCGCGCAGCACGAACTCGACACCTGCGCCCGCTGTCACGCCCGGCGCGGGCTGATCCACGAGGACCCGACGCCCGGCCAGCCGCTCGGCCAGACCCACCGTCTCGCCCTGCTCGAACCCGGGCGCTACCACCCCGACGGCCAGATCCTCGACGAGGTCTTCGTCCACGGCTCCTTCATCCAGAGCCGCATGTACCGGCACGGCGTGACCTGCAGCGACTGTCACGACCCGCACGACCTCCAGCCACACGCGCCGGGCAATGCGGTCTGCGCCCGCTGCCACACGGCGACGCGCTACGACGCCCCGGCGCACCATCATCACCCCGCAGGCTCCAGCGGCGCGGCCTGCGTCGCCTGTCACATGCCGCAGCGCCGCTACATGGTGATCGACGAGCGCGCCGACCACAGCCTGCGCATCCCCCGCCCCGACCTCAGCCGTACCCTCGGCACCCCCAACGCCTGCAACCAGTGTCACCAGGACCGCGACCCGGCCTGGGCCGAGGCGGCGCTAACGCGCTGGTACGGCACGCGGCCCGAGCGAGCGTCCCACTTCGGCGAGATCCTCCACGCCGGTCGCCACGACCCGCACGCCGCCGAGCCGCGCCTGCTCCGGCTCGCCGCCGATCGCGACCAACCGGCGATCGCCCGGGCCAGCGCGCTCGACCTGCTGCGCGGCGCACCCGATCCAGGGCGCGAGCTGACCCTGCGCCGCCTGCTCGACGACCCCGCCCCCCTGGTGCGCGCAGCGGCGCTGGACGCACTCGCCGGCGCCGATGCCGCGACCCTGCGCGCCCTGGCGCTGCCCCGGCTCGACGACCCGGTGCGCGCGGTGCGCATGATCGCCGCGCGCCGCGTCGCGCCGCTCGCCGCCACGCCCCGCGACGCCGCCGAGGCACGACGGCTGGAACAGGCGCTCGACGACTATCGCGCCACCCAACTGGCCACCGCCGAGCGACCCGAGTCACACCTCAACATCGGCCTGCTCGAACTCGATGCCCGCCGCCCCGAGGCCGCCGAACGCGCCTATCGCACCGCGCTCCGGCTCGATCCCGGCTTCGTCCCAGGTTATGTCAACTTGGCCGACCTCCAGCGCGCACTCGGTCGCGACGCAGAGGCCGAGCGCACCCTCCGCCAGGGGCTCGCCCAACGCCCCGAGGCCGCCACCCTGCACCACGCGCTCGGCCTCGCGCTGATCCGCCAACAGCGCTGGCCCGCCGCGGTCGAGGCACTCGGCCACGCCGCCCGTCTCGCCCCCGACAACGCACACCATGCCTATGTCCTCGGGCTCGCCCAGGCCCGCGCCGGCGAGCCGGAGACCGCGCTCGCCACCCTGCGCGCCGCCCAGCGTCGTCACCCGGAGGATCGCGACCTGCTGGTCGCCATCGTCGACCTCGCCCGCCGTCACGGCGAGCAGCAACTGGCGCTCGACTATGCGACCAAGCTGCAGCGGCTCGGGCCGCCCTGAGCCGAGCCGTACACGCTGTGGTTCCATTGCATCGAAAGGGTGGTATAGACTCGGGTAGAAGCCACATCCAGGACCCGCGAAGATCGCCGGACCGCGTCGGTCAGCAACCTGGGCGTGCAAGGACCGAAGCGCCGTGGACGCCGAGAACACCCACCAGGTCTTCGACTGGCTCTGGACCTCAGGCCAGCTCTCCGTGGCCGACATCGCCGCCCTGCCCCGGCTGGGTGTCGACACCGTCATCAACCTCGCCCCACCCACCGCCCACAACGCCCTGCTCGGCGAGGCCGAACACATCACCGCGCTCGGGCTGAGCTACATCCAGATCCCCGTCGACTGGGAACAACCGCAGGTCTCCGACTACCAAACCTTCTCCGTCTTGCTGCGCGCGTTGCAGCGAGAGGGACGGCGCGTCTGGGTGCACTGCGCGCGGAACATGCGGGTGAGTGCGTTTGTTGGTAGTGCCCTGACCGATAGGTTTCGATAAGATCAGAATCTCTTGCTTTAAGGGTGAAGACGATGTATCTGACATGTCCGCAGTGTCACTCCAACCATGTGACCAAAAATGGATTCAACCGGCTGAAAAAGCAGTTGTACAAGTGTCAAGATTGCGGCCGCCAGTTCGTTCTCCATCCTGCCAAGGGACCGGTTTCTCAGGAAACCCGCGAACTGATCGATCGGTTGCTGCTGGAAAAAATCTCCCTGGCCGGAATTGCCCGTGCGGTGAAGGTCTCCGAGGCCTGGCTGCAGAACTACGTGAACGAGAAGTACAAGAAGGTGCCTCGTCAGGTCGCGCTAAAAAAACACCACACCCTACGGAGTAATCCTGGAGTGCGACGAACTGTGGTCCTTTGTCGGAAAACGCCTGAACAAACAATGGGTCTGGCTCGCCATGGATCGCCTGATCCGGCGTATCGTCGGGGTCCATGTTGGCGATCGTACGGAGCGCTCCGCACAGGCTCTGTGGGATTCCATCCCTGCGCAATATCAGACTTCCGCTCCCGTCTACACAGACTTCTGGAGCGCCTATGCGCGGATCATCCCGGCACACCGACATTACCCCAGTGCGAAGTCCCAAGGGGAAACCAACCACATCGAACGGTTCAACGGTACACTCCGGCAGCGTATCTCCCGGTTGGTGAGAAAGTCGCTCGCGTTCTCGAAGAACCAGGAAAACCATCTGGGTGCACTCTGGAACTTCATTCATCACTACAACGCCACGATGTGCGTTTGACTGACTGCGGGTGAGCTAAACACATTGTGCGATTCAAAATCCTATCGGTCAGGGCACTACCAGCATCTTAAAGCCAGTATCCGCGCGAAAGTTGAGCATCCGTTTCGGATCATCAAGTGTCAGTTTTGTTTTGTAAAAGCCCGCTACCGTGGCCTGAAGAAAAACGATGGCAAGCTGGCGATGCTGTTCGCCCTGGCTAACGTTGTACGGGTGGACCAGATGTTGAGAACGCAGGGTTAATCCGCCTGCACTGCCTGAAAAGGCAAGTGCAGGCGGTTGGGAACCGTGAAAAGTGCTGAATTTATGGCCATGGCGCAGCGAGAATGGGGTTTAGCACGTTGATCAGGGCTTATTCGCAGGCTCCCTAGTTCTTACTTAGGTCAATAGACTCAACTATTTCGTCTATAGGAAATTTCTGGTCGCCTTTGTAAATTACCTCGTAATAGCCTTCGGAGTGCCCCTCCCTAACTATAAGGATTCTTGCATCTATCGGCGCTTGAGTATTGTAATTAAGCCAGTAGATTCGCGTATGATCACGCGTCACTCTTTTAGTCGACTCTACGAATTTCCACCTTATTCGCCTTATTTCTTCTATAGGTAATATTTTTTTTACGTAGTCATCACGTTCATAGCCTGTCCCAAAAAGAAACTCGAACCACGCAGACGCAGCGATTTCGATATTATCTCCTGGCGTCACAGATGGAAAGTAAGATAATGCGACCACACTGCCATTAACATACTCCAGCGCGATTAAATTTGATGTTTTTGTTATTGAAAAAAGCCCTTCTTTTGGCAATGCCATGTGAAGGGATTTATAGTTTATATCTATTTGTTTATTTTCTTTGTTTAGCGCACATCCTTGGGTCAAAAGTAGACTGATAGAGGTCAACCATGCTATGGTAACCGGTTTAAACCGAAGGTGTTTGTCGTACCACTTGACCATAGCTTGAGAATCCTGTTTTCCATAAACTATGTCACTATTCTGTGGAGTATGATCTTCCCCAGATAAATTGGACACCTACGCTGCTCATGCCGTCATTGCTTAATATTCAACTGAACTCAGGTAATTTAAGCTTGAGTGCAGTCGAACTCGATTATAAAAGTGCTGGATGTATCCAACCAGCTTATCTCTCACAGGCCGT
>NZ_JAAXKX010000038.1 GCF_012276755.1 Marichromatium bheemlicum
GGCCTCCCCTCAAACACAGCCACCAGACACCTGCGCAACGGCGAGCGGCTGGAGGCTGAGAGCTGATCTCGTAGGTTGGGTTAACCGTCCGCCCACCATGGCATCGACGAAGCTGCGGCGTTCGGCGACGGTTAACCCAACACCGGGGCGCAAGCGCCGAGCTTCGAGGCATGAACCGCGAGATACCGTCTTTCCCGTCAAGCCGCGGAAGCGTAATCGGGCTGGTAGGGACGACGGTTCTTGAACACGCCGAAGCAGATGTGGGCGAGCTTCCGCATGGCGGCGCCGAGACACCAAGCACGCAAAGTCGATCGAGGGTTCTCGGTAGCCGACCCCAATCACGCGTGGTCGAAGACAACGGCTGACTGGTCGCGACAGGCTGCAACCGAAGTCTTCTTTCCTTCGCGTCCTTGGCGGTTCGAATCAGCTTCCAGCGATCAGCATCCAGCCTCCAGTCGGCGAGGCTGGTGTGCATGATCGGCGATTGACGGGCAAGACGATATCTTCGCGGTTCAAGCCGCTGGCGGCTGCCTGGTGGCGATGTTGGGTTGCCCGTCCTAGAGCCCCGAGGATTCGTCGATCGGTGGTGTATGGGCAACCCAACCTACGGGCTGGAGGCTGGTCGCTGAAGGCTTTTCTCCCCTTTGCGCCCTTCGTGTCTTCGCGGTTCAAACCAGCTTCCAGCCTCCAGTCGGGGAGGCTGGTGTTGCATGATCGTCGATTGACAGGCAAGACGGTATCTTAGCGGTTCACCCCGTCCCCTCGCCCCCCCCGCTCGGCGAGGCGCTCGAAGGCGAGCACCGAGAGGATGCCGAGGAGACAGGCGACGAGGGTGCCGATCAGCAAGGGGTCACCGTGGTAGGCGCTGGGGAGGACGTTGCTCTCGGCGATGATCTTGTGCGGGGTGAGCCCGTCGGCGGCCATCACGATCTGGCCCTCGGCATCGCGCAACCAGTCGACCGGGTTGCGCCAGGGGTAGATCTTGTTGAGCGAGCCGATGAGGAAACCGGTGAGCAGCGCCAAGGTCTGGGCGTGGAAGCGGTGGAAGGTCCAGGAGAGCAGCCGCGAGAGGGTCATCAGCCCGACCACGCAGCCGAGTACGAATACCCCGAGGACCAAGAGTCGCTCCGGACTGTAGTCGAGCAACACCCCCTTGAGGGTGTCGTGGATGATGAACTGGTACATACCGAGCAGGAGCAGCATGAAACTCCCCGAGATCCCCGGCAGGATCAGTGCCGAGATGGCGATGACACCGCAGCAGAAGACGAACCACAGCGCCTCGGAGCCCTGTGCCGGGGTGAGCACGCTGAGCGCGTAGGCGAACACCGCGCCGAGCACGAGCAGCGTCAGTCCGGTCGCGTCCCAGTGTGCGATGCGCCGGGCCATGTGCAGGATGGAGGCGAGGATTAAGCCGAAGAAGAACCCCCACACCAGTGGTGGATGGTGCTCGAGCAGCCAGGAGACGGTGAACAGCCCGGTGAGCAGACCGACGACCATACCGCCGAGCAGAAGCGTCAAAAAGTTGCCGTCAATCGCCCGCCAGACCCCGCCGGCCCCGTCGCGGCGAGCCACACCGATCAACCCCGGACCAACGGCCCGGATCGCCTCGATCAACCGTTCGTAGATCCCGCTGACGAAGGCGATGGTGCCGCCCGAGACACCGGGGATGATCTCGGCTACGCCCATGGCCGCGCCACGCAATACCAACCCGGCGCGGCCATGCTCGGCCGCCGGGCGATGCTGCTCCTCGATCATAGCTTGAAACGCTCCATCCGCTCCTGGAGCAACGCGGCCAGACGCGCCAACTCGCTACTGGCCGCGGCGACCTGGGTCGAGCCGGAGGCACTCTGCTCGACCACCTCAGAGATGGTGTGGACGTTGCGGTTGATCTCCTCGGCCACGGTCGCCTGTTGCTCGGCGGCGCTGGCGATCTGGGTGTTCATGTCGTTGATGGTGGTGATCGAACCGTTGATAGTACGCAGCGACTCACCGGCACGGCGTGCCTGATCGACGGTCTGCTGGGCCATCGCGCGTCCCTTGTCCATCACCTCGACGGCACCGTTGGCGCCGGTCTGTACCCGCTCGATCTTCTGCTGGATGTCCTCGGTGGAGCGTTGGGTCCGATTGGCGAGGGTGCGCACCTCGTCGGCGACCACCGCAAAGCCACGCCCGGCCTCGCCGGCACGCGCCGCCTCGATCGCGGCGTTGAGCGCAAGCAAGTTGGTCTGTTCGGCGATGCCGCGGATGACATCGAGGACATCGCCGATCTCGCGGCTATCCTCGGAGAGCCGACCGACCACCTGGGCCGAGGAGTCGAGTTCCTGAGCCATGGTCTCGACCGCAGCGACGGCCTGGGCGACGACTTCGCCACCACTGTCGGCCTCGCGATTGGTCTCACGCGCGGCATCGGCCGCCTCGCCGGCGTGGCGCGCAACCTGTTCGACGGTGGTAGTCATCTGGTTGATCGCTGCGGCCACCTGCCCGGTCTCGGTCTGCTGACGGGCGATCTGCTCGCGGGCCTGGGCACTGGCCGCAGACAGCTGCTCGGCCGAGGTCGCCACCTGATTGCCCACCGAGGCGACCTCACGCAGCAGACGACGCATGTTATCGACCATCCGCGAGAAACCGGCGAGCAGGCTGGTGTTGTCGCCATCACGCAGGATGATCTGGGTGCCGAGATCGCCCTCGGCGACCTGATTGACCACCGCCAGTGCATAAGCAGGTTCGCCCCCGAGACGGCGCAACACGTCGCGGGTGATCAACAGCCCGAGGATGATCGACAGCACCAGACCGAGCCCCATCAACACCGAGGTCACCAGCACCGTTTTACCCGAGGCGTCGACCGCCTCGAGAACCGCGTCATTGGCAAAGCGATTATTGATCATCACCATGGACTCGACCATAGCGCCGAGCCGGTCGGAGATCGGGATCATCTCGCCGACCAACTGCATATAATCGGTGCGCAGCGCGGCGTAGACACTCTGCGCGTCGACACCCTGACGCTGCGGGGCCTCGAGCATCTGTCGCATCAGGGTGTCGAGTTCACGATAGACCGTGCGCCAGGCGCCGTACTCAGCCTCGAAGGCGGCAAAGATCGCGACCTCGTCGGCGGTCTTCTCGAGCGCGGAATAACGCGCAAGCGCGGCCTCGACCTCGCGCCAGGAGGCCTCACGCTGACGCAGCAACTGCTCGAGCAGCTGGCGCGTGTCTTCCGACCAGTTGGCATGCATCTGCGCCTGCAGCGACTGGGCGCGAATCTGCACGCGTTGGTAGTTGAGGTGGTTGAGTTCGATGATCGAGGGTAGACGGACCTGACCGATGCGGACCACGTCGCCGCGCATGGTGCGCTCACCGTGGATGGCCTTGAGCCCGATGACCAGTACCATGACCGCCACCAGCAGGAAGCCGACGAGCAGTTTGGTCTTGAGCGATATCTTGTCCAGCATGTGCACTCCGGCTTGGAGAGAGGGACTAACGGCTTATTGTGACACCCGAGCCTGCCACCAGCCAGTTTAGCCCGTCACCGACCGCCGCCGACCAAACCCCACGACCGGGGAGCCCTCAGCACAGCGGGGCCTGGGGCTGGGCGCTGTCGCGCACCATCGCCGTCGCGCAGCCGGTACCGGCCAGGGTGCGATTGCGCCCCGCCCGCTTGGCGGCATAGAGTGCATCATCGGCCTGCGCATAGAGTGCGTCGAGGTCCAGCCCCGGACGATGGGTCGCCACCCCGATGCTGGCGCAGACCCCAATGCGCACCCCGGTGGCCGTCTCGCTCGAGCAGTGCGCGATCGCCTGACGAACACGCTCGGCGCACTCCATCGCCTGGGCCAGATCCGTTCCCGGCAACAGGATCACGAACTCATCGCCGCCCATGCGCACACAGAGATCGGAGGCCCGGGTGGCCGCACGCAGGCTCTTGGCCACGTCCTTGAGCAGTCGATCTCCCTCGGGATGACCGAACTGGTCGTTGACGCGTTTGAAGCCATCGAGGTCGAGCACCAGCATCGACAGCGGTCGTGACTGGCGCACCGCATCGGCCAACCAGTGCGCGCCCTCGCGAAACAGCGCAACCCGGTTGCCGAGCCCGGTCAGGGGATCGGACTCGAGTTGGGTGAGCACGGTCTGATAGGCCAGTGCATTCTTGAGCGCGGGCGCGGCCAATCCCAGCAATCCTTCGATACGCTCTTGCTCGGCCTCGGAGAAACGACGCCCGCGCATCAACACCAACCGACCCATGTCCGCCCCGTTTAGGGCCAAGTCGTATTCCAAGCGGTGTCGATCGGTGCGCCCGCCTTCGAAGGCCAGACCCTCGGCCGAGTTGGCATATTCCCAACCGCTGTGTTCGACCAACTCGAAGAGATAACGATTGAGCATCGTCAGGACGCGGCCCATGTCGAGCGATGCGGTGATCGCCTGCAGGAATGCAACCGGATCGATACGCTTCGACGTCGGCTTGGAGGTTGGCTCGGACGAGGAGACGAGGGTGAGATGCGGCGTATCTGCTTGACTGATCGAACTCACGGTGGCGCGCCCCTGAAATAGTTGTTTGCTGATGATCTAGCGAAAATCGCGCCACAAAATAAAAACGTTTAATAACAACGGGATAAGATTAAAAATCAGCATTCAGAGTCAAATTAGACGAAATATTGACACCTTCTTCCCGGCCCTGCCCTCGCATCGCCCCCGCGAAATCGTCGAAAAATCGTCGCCCGCTTGCTGACGTCAACGCATCAGCAAGATCATGACGGTCTTCAGGGGGCAGGGGTCGAAGGTCACGCCCGTCGACCCATCAGCGGTGAGAGACGGGCGCCTGGGGATGGGTTAGCACTGTTGACCGAGACGATCGGGGATCTCGTCCCAGCCCGACTTGATCGTACGCAGCAACCCCGAGACCTCGTCGAGGGCCTCGGTCTCGTTGCGTGCATTGCCCTCGAGCAGGCGCCGCGACATATAGCTGTAGAGGGCGTCGAGATTCTCGGCCAGCTCGCCCCCCTTGTCGTGGTCGAGCGCCGCGCGCAGCGACTCGATGATATTGATCGCCTTGCTCAGCTGTTCACCCTTGGTCTGCAGGTTGCCGTGCATCATCGCACCCCGGGCCACGGCGATCCGCTCGACGGCGCCCTCGAACAGCATCTGGATCAGACGATGCGGACTGGCAACCGCAACCTCTGCCAAAGGTCCAGCCTGACGGTACTGGTTGAGTTCCTTACGCATCGCATACATGGTGTCGGCCACTCCAGACGAATGGTTACAATTTTTAGGAGATTGATCAGCGCATCAGGCTTCTTCGGTCAGCCCAATCCCGCTGATGCCGGTGCCATCGCGCATCTGCGCCATCAGCTTCAAGGCATGCTCCGGCGGTATCTGGCGAATCACCTCTTTGCGTTCGGCATCCATCACCGTGACCACGACCTCTCCAGAACCGTCATCCAGGCTGAACTCGAGCGCGCGATGGTTCGCCTGCAGGTAGTCGTTGATCGACTCCACCACCTGCTCGAGCATCAGGGTCGAACTCTTCTGTTCGTCCCCTTCCGCTGGCGGGCGCTGCGCCTCGGTTTGCCCAGCCCGCTGCGCCTCAAGCGCGGCGTCGGACGTCGCCTGTTGCGCCGCACCTGGTGCGGCCTGCGAGTCGGCGGCCGATGCCGGCTGCTGACGGTTGCGGTCCCGGATCGCCGCGCCGGCATCATCCTGGGGATGTGTCGGTTGCGAGCGGATCATCACGCCTGCTGGCCCTTGGGTCGATTCAATCATCACGCTCTCCCCGGTTCCCTGCAGCAGGACGCAGCAATCGTAGATGCCTGCCCGGTCTGGCCTCCACTGCCCCCGGTCGCGTTACGGGAATCTCCCCGAAGGGGTCTGACTCCCGTTGCAGACCTTCGCCAGAGGTCTGCTTAGCTGACACCATGGATAACGGCACTCCTGCTGTTTTCTTTAACCTGATCATGCAATCTTCGCTCACCCTCAACGCGGCGCCGTGTAGGGCAGGCGGTCGACGAGCCCTTCGAGCTGGCCACCGGTGGACTGAAACGAGCTGACGATGGTCTCCATCGCGATGAACTGCGACAGCAGCCTGGACTCGACCGCCTCCATCCGCCGATCAAGCGCCGTGCGATCATCCTCGAGCTCGGTCAACTGGTCCTGGATGTTCTCCTTGCGCATCTCGACCGTGCCGTCGCTGCTGAGAAAGCCGTCGACCAGCCGACTCAACTCGCCGGCGAAACCACGTGAGAAGGAGATATCGAAGGCCCCCTGGGTGCTCGCGCCGGCAGCAACACTGAAGTTCAAGCCATAGGCGGGGGAGTCGATCGACGGCAACAACTGATTCCCGGCACCAAACCCCTCGACCCCGTTGATGGTCCCGGCGACGTCGACACCGGCGGTTCCACTCAGCCCGGTGTGCACCCCGAGATCGGCCATCGAGGCACTCGCCTCGGTGAAGGCAACCGTCGAGACCGAGCCATATTCGCGGGAGACAAAGCTGAAGCTGTCAGTGGTGTCGTCATAGAGTACGTCGACCTTGGTGCCGGAGGCCTGTAAGGTCTCGTCGCTGTTGATCAGTGACTGCAGGTCACTGCGCAGCTGTTCGGTCGAGTCATAGGTTCCGTTGAGGGTGATGGTCCCGGATTCGATACCGTTGACCTCGACCTTGAAGCTGTAATCACCGGCGCTGGTATCGAGCGCGGTGGTAAAGGTCTCGGTGGCGGCGTCGAAGTCGGCCTGGGTGATGGCATCGGCGAGCAGCTCGCCGCGGGAGGGATCCTGGGTGATCTCCACCTCATAGCTTCCCGCATCGACCCGCCCGGCGAAGGAACCCAGATTGACCGAGACGGCACTGTTGGCGGATGTCGTCTTCAGCGCGAAGAGGTCCTCCACCAATTGGAAGTTGGCGCTGAAGGCGGCACTGAACTCGTCTTCCTCGATCGACAACGACCCATCGCGTTCGGTGCGGATCCCGAGGTTGGTCAGTGCGGTGAAGCCACCCTCGAGCCCTTGCACCTCACCACCGACGAGCTCGCGCAGACGATCGACCATGGCGCGCGCCGAGCCATCGCCAGCAAGATCGCCACGCGACAGCGCACCGTTCTCGTCGCGCACCAACTCGCCGGCCTCATCACGGGCATACCCGGTCAGCCCCTGGGCGGTCTCCTGGAAGGTGTTGTAAGCCTCGACGAAGTCACGCACGGCCTGTTCGGCCAGGCTCTTGTCCTCGCTGATCGAGAAGGTCAGCGACTCGCCGGGGCTGGCCTTGTTGAGGGTGAAGTTGAAGCCCTCGATGACATCATCGATATCGTTGCTCTCGCGCGAGACCTGCAGACCGTTGATCCGCAGCAGCGCATCACTGCCCTGCTGGACCTCGGTGACGTTGGCATGGTTGGTGGCGTTGAAGGCGAAGTCGTCGAGGCTGGCGTCATCACCGCTGATCTCCAGGGCATTGCCCGCCCCCGAGGGCGCGGTCAACATCAACTGATACTGGTTATCGACCTTGAGCACCGAGGCCTGAACCCCCGCATTCTGCTCGTTGATCTTGGCGGCGATGGCGTCGAGCGAGTCACTGGCATCGATGCTGATGTTCAGTGCCGAGCGTTCGTCATTGGCGGTAAAGCTCGATGGCGCGTCGCTACCGTCATAGGTCCACTCACCAAAACGAATGGTCAGCTCGCCCGATTTACCGAGCGCACTGTCGCGCTCGCTCTGCGCAGCCATGGTCAGCGACTGGGCGCGGGCGATGTCCTCGACCTCGATCTGGTAGGAACCCGTTTGCGCGCCGACATCGACACTGTTGGCGGTGATGACGTTGGTCTCGGGGACGGCCACCGAGCGGGCATTGAAGAGATCGTTACCGGCCAGGGCGCCGAGACTGTCCTTGAGCTCTCCGAGGGCGCTGCTGAGTTTGCCATACCCCGAGATCTCGGCCTGCAGCCGTTCCTCGCGCCTGGTGATACGCTGTTCGGCCGGGGCCCGCTCGACCTCGACGAGCTGCGAGACCAAGCTGGTGATGTCGATCCCCGAACCGGCCCCCAAGGAAGAGATGATGTTGTCGGCCATGTTCGTTGCTCCTCACACACTCACGCCTGGTCGTTGAAGATCAGCCCCACCAACCCTTCGACGTACTGCGTAAACTTTAGCGTCTCCTCGCTGGGTATCTGTCGGATCAGCTCCTCGGTCTCCGCGTCGAGCACCCGGATCACGGTCCGATCGGCCTCTTTGTCGAGTTCGAAGTTGAGCATCCGACGCGAGCCACCGAACATCTCGTTGAGTTGCTCGACGGCCTGGTTGAGCTGTTCCTCGGAGACCTCTTTACGCTCGGCAGATTTACGCTCGGCAGACGTCTCTGTGCCGGCGGAGTCCTGGGCTCGCACCTGCTGTTGCGTCGCGAGCGCGCCGGGGGCGCGCTCGAGCCGTTCATTGGCCTCCCGCTCCGCAACGCTCGTCCCGGTGTCCCGCTCGGAGCGCGATGGCACCGGTGAGGGCTGCTGAATCGGAGTGATATTGCTTAGAGTATAGGATTCGCTGGCCATTGGTCTTGCCTCCCTCGGCTCGACCGGGCCGACCCCGGTCAGGGGACGGCCCGTTTCCTAGCGGCCGGGACCGGCGCTTACTGCAGCAGCGAGAGGACCTGCTGCGGTGCCGAGTTGGCCTGGGCGAGCATCGCCGTGCCTGCCTGCTGCAGCACCTGGGCCCGGGACAGCGCTGCGGTCTCTGCCGCGAAGTCGGCGTCCTGGATCCGCGACCGCGAGGCCGAGGCGTTCTGCGAGATGCTGGTCAGGTTGTTGATGGTGAAGTCCAGCCGGTTGTTCACCGCACCGAGATCGGAGCGCACCTCGTCGACCCGCTCGAGCGCGTTGTCGATCGCCGTCAGTGCCTTGTTGGCACCATCGACCGTCGAGATGTCGATGCTCGAGAGCGACTGACCGTCCTCGCCGCCGCCGAACTTGCCGACCTTCAGACCGGAGTTGTCGAGGTTGTCGTCGGTCCCTCGCGAAATCTCGATCTCCTTGTCCGAGTGCAGGGTGAACTCACCGACATAGGTTGCTGCACCCGTATTGAAGCCTGCCGCTGCACCATTAGCGATGTTGGCAACGATATTGCGGCCATCCTCCGCGATTAGCTGCACACCTCCCCCATTAGCGGTACCATCTTCACCGGTATCGACCGCGATCACACCGGTCTGTTCGGAAACGGCATTGATTGCGTTTACCAGTGACTGACGGTTGGCGCTAGTATTCTCGGAGCCGGCCAGGGTAGTAAAACCTGTAATCTCTACCCCATTAATGGTTCCATCAATACTGGAAGAATCTGTCACCTGAACCGTGCTGTTATCTGCTCGGTTCTGGTTCACCGTCGCGGTTACGCCGGTCTGCTCGGAGACCAGGTTGACGGCTGCAGCCTTAGCAATAGCGCTATAAGCGTTGGTATCGTCTGTGGATGCAGTATCATCGGTTGCGTAAGACGGCCCCACGGAGACACCGTTAATGAACACGTTGCCAGCAGCCATCGCAGTGGTACTGTCATCCAGGTTCGAGGAGACCTGTGTCTGCGTCCCGGTGTAGTCACCCTCCATGAAGCCGGCATCGGCCGCCTTGCCGGTTGCGCCCGACTCGATCTTGATCGGTTCACTACCCTCAGAGACTAGGGTTACTGTCCCTGTAGTAATAGAGGCCTCACCCGCTGCTTGCAGCGCCAAACCGGTATTAGCAGCAGTGAGTCCACTAGTGCCATCGTGCTCCAAGACGATATTGCGCCCATCCTCAGCGACCAGGGTAATCCCACCATTATCGGTCCCCGTATCGATTGCGGTCACCCCGGTCTGCTCGGCCTTCAGGTTGATCGCATCGACGATCGAGGTGCGTGTGGTGGTGGTATCATTGGCACTCGTCGACAGATCGATATCCACACCGTTGAGGGTTACGGTACCACTTGCAGCGGCCGCACCACCCGTTGTCATGGCTTCGCCACCCACGTTGGTCTCACCGACGATCGCGGTTACCCCGGTCTGGTCAGACTTCTCGTTGATCGCCGCAGCGGTTGCGATCGCACTGGCACTCTTGGCGTCCGAGGACGCAGTGTCCGCAGCAGCCGTGGCACCAGAGATCGAGATGCCGTTGATGATCAAGTCGCCGGTCCCGAGCGATTTCACGTCAGTAGTCGCTGCGGCAACATCTGTACCCGTTCCCGTGCGACTGAAGGAACCGACACCCGCAGACTCGTCGACACCAAGCGAATCAGCGTCGATCTGACCGATGTTGACGCTGATCGTCTGTCCGCCCTCAGAACCGATCTGCAGATCGACCTCACCGAGCGACCCATCCATTAGGTTCAGGCCGTTAAAGGAGGTGCTGGTGGAGATGCGGTCGAGCTCCTGGACGAGCTGCTGGACCTCGTTGTTGAGGGTCGAGCGGTTGCCGCTGGTGTAGGTGCCGTTGGCCGACTGCACCGCCAGCTCGCGCATACGCTGGAGGATGTTACTGCTCTCGCTGAGCGCGCCCTCGGCGGTCTGCACCAGGGAGATACCGTCGTTGGCGTTGCGCACCGCCTGATCGAGACCACGCACCTGCGAGGTCAGGCGACTGACGATCGCCGAACCGGCGGCGTCGTCCTTGGCGGAGTTGATGCGCAGACCACTGCTCAGGCGCTCCATGGCCTGGCTCTGTTCGGCCTGGGAATTCGACAGATTGCGCTGTGCGTTCAGCGACATGATGTTGGAATTGATGACCATTGCCATGGCTGCTCTCCTGTTGGTCTCGAACCGGCGGGCTGTTCAGCAACAGCGGTCTGCCGTCAAAGTCGAACTGTGCTTCGTTGAGGTTAACGGCCGGGCATGGCGATCGCTTTAATCCTATTTCGACAATCCTCGGGCCCCGGCCCGCACGCAGGTCCCTGAATCCCTGACACGCCTGCGACACCATGGATAACGGTGGGCTACCGGAAAATTGAAATCCCCAGAGAGCCAAAGCGAGACCCCCATCACACAACCTCTCGCGCAGGAAGGCATCGGGACACGTCCCCC
>NZ_JAAXKX010000039.1 GCF_012276755.1 Marichromatium bheemlicum
GCTGTTCAGCCCGCCAGGCGCTCAGGTGGCGGTGAATGGTATTCGGGCTGCCGGTGCCTAGGTGGTCGCGGACTCGCTTGATGCTGGGCGTTTCCCCTTGTTCGGTCAGTGCCTCGGCGGCGGCGGCAACCTCTTTGTAGGTGATTCCTGGACGAGCCATGGCTGCTTCCCCTTTTTTATCGTATTTCATATCTCGTAACTATACGATATACGATACAAAATACAATATGAAATAGATGAAAATGGTGATTGCCGCCGCTTTCCCGGCGGCTGTGACAGGCGATGGGAGCTGTCATGGCCTGTCTCAGACCGCGACCCGCCGCCTCTTGTCAGGGAGCCAAGTCTTGAGGGCCTGATAACGGTTGTGTGTGCGATGGGTCTTCCAGCCGGAGCACTGATCGCGAGCAGCGCTCCGGCTCTAGGGGTACGCATAATCGGACCCCCCCAAGGGCCTCTGCGGCGGTCGTCAGCGCAGGGTGATCCTGTACGGCAGCTCATCAGATGGGCCTTCGTCCTCCAGGAACGCCGGCTCCTCGATGGGCGCTGGCAAGTCGAATAGCGCCCTGTCGTCAGGGCGCGTCAACACGGTATCCATCATCGCCAGCAGCTTTTCCCTGGGCCAGTCGCCGCGTTCGACTTTGGCCAGGATGGCGGCGCCGACGAGAATTTTCCGACGCGTGTCCTGTTGGCGTGCGCGCTTGCGTTCAGCCGTGCGCTTGCGGGCCTCGATCCTGGCCTTCTGCGCCTTGGCCTGCTTCAGTTTTTCTTCGAGCTTGGCGATGCGCTCATCCACCGTGGTCATAGGGACTCCTGTCTACTGGTGAGGGTGGCGGCCATTCTATCTAGCCGCCAGCGGTCCGTTACAGCAGCCTTTTTGATCGGATAAACTCTCTCCCTATCCCGCCGTCTGAAAGACAAGGGCGCACTTATGCAAACTTCGTTTGCGTGCGCGGGGGCGTTGCCCCTCGACCCCAATAGGAGCAATCCCTTGGCGATCTACCACCTCTCGGTAAAGACCATCAGCCGTTCAGCCGGTCGCAGCGCTACCGCTGCGGCGGCTTATCGTGCCGCCGTGCGGATCGCCGATCAGCGTACCGGCGAGATCCACGACTACCGGCGCAAGAGAGGGGTGGTGTCGGCCGACCTGGTGCTCCCGGCCGAGGCGCCGGCCTGGGCACAGGATCGGGAGGCTCTATGGAACGCCGCTGAGCAGGCCGAGCGCCGGCGCAACGCCACGGTCGCCCGTGAGTTCGAGATTGCCCTACCGGCGGAACTCCCCGCCGAGGGCCGGCGAGCGCTCACCCTGGCCTTTGCCGGCGAGCTGGTCGAGCGCCACGGGTGCGCGGCCGATGTCTGCATCCATACGCCGGGTCGTGGTGGCGACGATCGCAACCACCATGCCCATATCCTGCTCACCACCCGGCGGCTCGGGCGGGATGGCCTGGGCGAAAAGACGCGCGAACTCGACGACCGTGCACGGGGTCCGGCGCTAGTACGGACCTGGCGCGAGCGCTTCGCGGCGTTGCAGAACGCCCATCTCCTGGCGGCCGATCGGCCCGAGCGGGTCGATCACCGCACACTCGAGGCCCAAGGCGTCGAGCAGACGCCGGGGGTGCACCTGGGGCCGGCGGCCACCGGCTATGAACGGCGCACCGGGGCGGTGAGCCGCCGGCGCCAGGATGGCGCGGAACAACAGACACCTGGGGCCGTCACCGCGGAAGACGAACCCCAAAGGGCGGGGCTTGAGCAGACCATCGCCGCGCTCACCGCCGAACTCAAGGCCGCTCGGTTAGAGGCGATCGAAGAGCGGCGGGTGGCGCGGATGAGTGCGGCCGAGCTGCAGGCACACATCGCACAGCTGCGGGGCAGTTTGAGGATCAGCGAGCGGGTGGCCAGCGACCCGGCGGTGATCGAGGCGCAGACCAGAGAAGACCGGCTCGATGCCGAGCAGCGGGCCGCCGTGACCCAGGCCGACCAGGCCGAGACGGCGGCGCGGGTCTGGCGCCGGGCCCATCCCAAGCGCGCGGCGGCGCATGACAGCGGGTTCTGGCGCTCGCCGCAATTGGAGCGGTGGGACGACGAGGCCGGCGCCGCGCGACGGGCCGCTGGCGAGATCGCCCCCCGTCATGCGGCGGCCGCCCACGAGACCCGGCGTGCTCGCGCTGTTGCCGAGGCCTGCATCGAGCACGAGGTGGCGCCGGTCCGGGCGCAGCTCGCCGAGCTGGAGCAGCGCTATCGGGAAACGTTGGCCCGCGAACAGACCGCGCGCAAGGCGGCAAGACAGCAGATGCAGGCCATCGAACAGCTGGCCGGACACCTGCTCAAGGCCGCCGGGTTGTACCAGGCCGGCAAGCTGCCCGATGCCTCTGCCCCCTTGGTCAAGCTGCTCGATGGGATCAACCAGCTACCAGGTCCGCGGCAGCAGAAACGCCGTCAGGTCATCGAGGGGTTGGCCGATCCCGAGACCCGGCAAGCCTTCGCCTCCCTGTTGGCGCCGCATGCGGCAGTGCTGGACAAGGGACGTGGTCGTGGCATCAGTCGATAGCGCAGGGATGAAAAGCGGAAAATAGCCATAATCAGATAGAAGCGCCCGGCGGGTGTGTCGTTGGTTGCTCTCGCCGCGTGTTCCTGGTGGTCTTGCCGGTTGCCTTCCTTGGCTGGTTCTTGGCTTAGCCGAAAAGCGCACTGTGCGAGCCAAGTCTTGCAAGTCGTAGGGTGTCGCCGTCTGACTTTCGGTAGATCAGCAGTAGGTCGGGTTTGATGTGGCACTCACGGTAACCGGACCAGGTGCCCGTGAGATCGTGGTCACGGTAGCGGGCGTCCAACGTCTGGTCGGTCGCTAGAGCGATCAGCACTCGTTTGATCTCTTTGTCGAGGGTGGTGCGGTGCTGTCCTTTGGACTCTCGTTTGTAGTCGCGTTTGAACGCTGAGGATCGCTCAATCGTTCGCATGCAAGTCCGCCATCAGATCGTCCACGCTGGCGAGCTTCTTGCCCTTGCCTGCCTCCAGTTCGGCGATAGCCTTCTGTGTGGTTGCGTTGGGTACTTTCACGTCGAAGGGCAGGCGGTGCTCGTCGGCGATGCGAAGCATCAGCAGGCGGATAGCATCGGAGATGGATAGGCCCATCCCTTCAAGGGCGCTAGCGGCACGCCGCTTGGTGTCGGAATCGATGCGGGCACGGACATAGGTATCGGCGGTGGTGCTCATGGCACGTCCTCGCGGAGTCGTTAACGTAGTCCTATTGTAGTCACAATGGGACTACGTTAAAAAGTCTCAGGCGCGCGACATCAAGATGGCGTACCGCCTCGCCAACGGATACGAACGAGACAGAAACCCATGACTGAAACGCTGACTACCTTTGATCCAGCCGAGTATCTAGGGACCGATCAGGCCGTCGCCGAATTCATGGCCGACGCGTTCGAAACAAACGATCCAGCCTACATCGCACATGCGTTTGGTGTTGTTGCCCGAGCCAAGGCTATGACTGAGGTTGCTAGGCAAACGGATCTGTCCCGCGAACCATAATCAGCCAGGAAGCGCCTGACGGGTGCGATCGCCCCAGCGATCGCACCCGCTGGTGTGGATGCTTCACGGTCGTGACGCTCTACTGGGTGCCCGGCGGATTGGCCGCCTCGCCTTAGGGAGCTGTTCTGTGAATCTCAACGTCCACAACGTCCACAAGACCCAGATCAACCACACCCACTACCACATTCACTGTCACGGCAGCCTTGCCGCTTCGGTTGCCCACGCTGCGGTTGCGGCATTCCGCGCCTTGCGGCGGTATGCCGGGCTATGACGCCGTGTCGGCCTTGGCCCGGCGAGCCTCGTTGTGGAGACGGAGCGCCGCGTCTTCGTAGCTCTCGCCGGGCTTGGCCTTGCGCTCGATGACTGCCCTGGGGATGCCGTAGATGCTTCCGGCGGTCGCCGCCTGCTCGGCCTTCCGCTTCCGCGGTTTCCGCGGCTTCTTGGCGGGCTGCTGATCCTTTTCGCCGAAGGTGAACACCAGGTGGGTGACTCGCCGCCCCGTCTTGCGCTGATCCCACTTCACCCAGAGCGGCGAATGCTCGTTGATCTGTGCGGCGGCGGGTTCGATGACCCAGCGCTTCAGGTCGCGAATGCTGCCGTAGCGCTCTTCGAGCTGGAGGGCCTGACGAAGCCAATCCACGGCCACGACTCGTTCACCGGAGTTTCGCCACTGGCACAGCAGTTCGTAGAGCCGGATGGCGTGGGCGCTGGTCATCTTCGCCACGTCAACCAGGGCATAGCGCGTGAACTGTTCGGTGAGCTGCGAGAGGTAGGGCACCATGTCCGTGCCGAAGCGTAGGGCAATCATGCCCTCCGTTTCCCGGTACTCCACCGTTTGCACCCAGCGGGTCAGCCGCACCCTGCCGCCGCTCTGGCCGTTGGGGGGTTCTCGAAGCGTTACTTCCCGGCGATAGAGCCGTTCGGAGGCGGTTTTGAGGTACTGGTATGCGCGGGCGGCGGTGATCCCCGCCATATCGGCTATCTGCTGGACGCTGACCGTGTAGAGCTGCTGGTCGGTCAGCGGGCAATCCCGGCGCACCTGGGCGATGCACGCAAGGATGATGCGCTGTTCGTAGAGGCTCAAGCGGTAGGACGCTTCAACCAGAGCGTTGGCCTTGTAGACCTGGGCTGTATCCATACTTCCCGTCCCTATATTGGGAGGCATTTTAATGCCTCTTATGTGAGAAATTAAAACCTCTCACATAAAACTGCCATTTTCTCCCCTTTTTGACTACCATTTTCTCCTCTTTTGACTACCATTTTCTCCCCTTTTATTGCTAGAGCACCTTTTTTTTCAATCACTTACGACCCCTTAAAAGTATTTAAAATATACAGAAAAGGGCGCACAGGGGGTGCGCGCCTGCCCTCCGGGCGCTAAATCGCGCCCTCCGCCCCGCCGCTTCGCGTCGGCCTGATCGGTGCCGCTTCGCGGCCTCCTGGACTCACATACGGGCGCTCTCGCGCCCTCTTGGCGTGATCCCCAAGCTCATCCCCAGTCAGCACCCCTGACGCCGCCTGCAAGGACCCCTGACGGTTGACCAGGGGGGGATGGTGGCGATCGCTACCGCCACGCCGGTCTGCATCCGCTGACGCCGCCTGCTGGCTCCAGGTCGAACGCCAAAAGGGAAGGGGCCGAGGAGACGGCGCTATCGGCTCAGGCCTCGGTCGCTCGTGCGAACGCCACGGCGGCGTGTGTGATCGCGGGACCGATCACACGCGCCGGGGTGGATGCTTCACGGTCGTGCCGCTCTACTGGGTGCCCGGCGGATTGGCCGCCTCGCCTTAGGGAGCTGTTCTGTGAACCACAACGTCCAAAACGTCCACAAGACCCAGATCATCAACAACCACTACCACTTTCACTGTCACGGCAGCCTTGCCGCTTCGGCTGCCCGCGTTGTGGTTGCGGCATTCCGCGCCTTGCGGCGGTATGCCGGGCTATGACGCCGTGTCGGCCTTGGCTCGGTGAGTCTCGTTGAGGAGACGGAGCGGTACCCGCTGCTCGGCGTTCTCGCGCCGCATGGTGATCGCCGCAATCGAGTCTTCAGATAGAAGTGCCTGGCGGGTGTGGTGTTGGTTGCTCTCGCCGGGTGTTCCTGTGAGGGCTGGTGGTCTTGCCGGTGGCGGCGGCGCCCGCTCTCTACCGCCCTCGGCTACGCCAAGTGGGTGATGCGCGAACCATAATCAGATAGAAGCGCCTGGCGGGTGTGGCGTTGGCTGCTCCCGCCGGGTGTTCCTGTGAGGGCTGGTGGTCTTGCCGGTGGCGGCGGCGCCCGCTCTCTACCGCCCTCGGCTACGCCAAGTGGGTGGTCCACGAACCATAATCAGATGGAAGCGCCTTCAGGGCGCTAGGGCTTAAGGGTCGAGTAGGTCCATCTGTTCTGGCCAGTCGTTGCGGCTCTCTAAGCTGGCTATTGCGATGGCAGTGTGTTTCTCGGCCTCTTCAGCGCGCTTCTGTGCGGTTTGGATGGCCTTCTCGGCGGCTTTGAGGCGTTCCCGGTAGTCAGCGCGTAGATCCTTGATCTCTTGTCGATGGCGCTGTTCGGTCTCCTTGATCTGTTGGGCTCGCTCCTCAGCGAGCTGTTGGGCTGCCTCCTGTTTGGCCTTGGCAACCGCTAGATCGCGCTCTGAGGCGATCCTGGCCTTTTCTGATGCCTTGGTACTGACTTCGAGTTCGCGATGCGCTGAGCGCGTCTCGTCGCGTTGTTCGGTCAGGGTCTCGATCCGGTTTCTGGCTTGGGCCAGCTCCTGGCGGAGTTGTTCGGCGGTTTGACGCTCTCGCTCCAGCTCTTGTCGGATCCGTTCGATCTCGGCGCGGGCGCTGTCGCGTTCACCGATAGTGCGTTCGCGCTCGTTCTCCAGGTGCTCAGCCTGTTCTCTGAGGGTTTCGAGTTGTTCTTCCAGGGCTTCGCCGGTTTCGGCGAGGGTCTCGGCCTCTTTGCGTGCCTCCTCAGCAGCGGTCTCGGCGGTGCGGCGTGCGGCGGTGCTCTGCTGCTCGATCTCGGCGATCAGTGCGGCAGCGATGTTGTCGGGGAGCTTGGGGTTGGGTGGGTGCCTCTCGG
>NZ_JAAXKX010000004.1 GCF_012276755.1 Marichromatium bheemlicum
CCCGCATCATGCAGCGGTCCGAGCGGCAGACAGACATGGGTAAGCTTTTGAGTACCTATGTCGATGTCGGTCTTCTCCCCCAACTGCAAAACAGGAATCACCAAATATTCTATGGTCGCAGAGGTACGGGCAAGACCCATGTGCTAAAAGTTCTAGAAACGCGATTTAGAGATGATGAAAGCCTCACAGTTGTCTATATAGATTGTCGGACCCTTGGTAGCACGACTCAATTTTCTGACACATCGTTGCCAATCGAGCGGAGATGCTTGGCGCTTTTTCGAGACTTCTTGTTGGAGATCCACCATTCATTGCTTGAACATATCGTTGAGGCACCAAACGACAACGCAACCCAGGCATTTGAGGCGGCTGACCAGCTCGCAACCTTGATCACCGAGCCGCTTACGACCTTGAAAACAAATAGAATGGAAGTTGAGGCAGAGCGAAAAAGCACTTTCGGGCGGGCCGCCGAGGCCAGTACTGGTATCTCCAGTGGGAACGCTAAAGCAAGCTTTTACTTCCAAGCAAATGAGGGAAAAGGAGCGAAAGACAGTAGCAACATCGAGTATTTAGTCGAGTCGGAAGAAAAGATCGTTTTTCCAGAGTTACATCGACACCTTAAGCGCGTGTTAGCCTTGGCTGAAACGAATCTTGTTGTGCTAGTGGATGAGTGGTCCTCGCTACCCTCTGATGTTCAGCCATATCTAGCAGAGTTCCTTAAGCGTGGCATCCTTCCGCTTAACGAAGCGACTTTAAAGATTTCGGCGCTAGAGTATCGCTGCAGATTCGTTGAAGGTGGCCCCGACAATTATGTGGGATTCGAGCTAGGTGCAGATATTGCGACGGCGCCTGACCTTGATGACTACTTCGTATATGACCGGAATCCCGAGCACATTACAGACGTATATGCCGATGTCCTGTATCGGCACTTGGCGAGCGAGCTAGAAGATGGTTATCTTAAGGAGCATGGCGTTTCCTCTGGGCGGCAACTAGCTTCTCGACTTTTTACCGAGAGAGCTACGTGCGGAGAACTTGCAAGATCTAGCGAGGGCGTTGTTCGTGATCTGATCAACATCTTCACAAAAGCGTTCTTTGATTCCCATAGACGTAGAAGGAAAACCATAGACAAGCAAGCCGTCTTGGATAGCGCTCGACAGTGGTTCGAGCAGGATAAGGCCCAGTATCTTGATGAGGAACTACAAAATATCCTACGGCGAATCGTTGATGACGTCATTGGAAAAAGAAAGGCTCGTTCATTCTTATTGCCTCGCGAGTTAGAACGAAACCCAATTGTTCAGCGCCTATTCGATGCTCGCGTGATCCATCATATGCAGAGAGGATACGCAGACAAGGATAATCCCGGTGTGCGTTATAATATTTATTCCATCGACTACGGGACTTACGTCGACCTGCTGGGCACAACTAAGGAGCCCGAATTAGAGCTTTTGGAGGTCGTGGAGCGTGTGGAACCAGATGTGATCGTTCCTTTTGATGACAAGCGAAGCATTCGAAGGATCATTCTGCACCCCGATGTTTTGGAGGCATGAGTTCTAAGGGCTTTATCAAAAAGCCCTACGCCCACTCCAAGGCATTCCAGCAAATGAGTGCGAGTCCCAGGAAGAGAAACGCCTCGTGAATATCGGCTCGGCGCTCAAAGCGCACCCGCAGTCGGCGGAACTGATGCAACCACGCCAGCGAGCGTTCAACGACCCAGCGGGTCGTTCCCAGCCCGCAGCCATGTGGCAGAGGAAGGGGACACCCAGAGCGCCGGGAAAAGCCGGCAAGAGATTGGAGGTGA
Organism: Marichromatium bheemlicum; assembly: GCF_012276755.1. Classification (GTDB taxonomy): domain Bacteria; phylum Pseudomonadota; class Gammaproteobacteria; order Chromatiales; family Chromatiaceae; genus Marichromatium; species Marichromatium bheemlicum. The sequence continues at coordinate 1,796 of NZ_JAAXKX010000004.1, forward strand.
AAGCCCTCTCCCCGGAAAGGTGTAGCGAACCGCCGGGACCTCGAGTCATGGGCCGGACTGTCCGCGAGGGCAGCGGTTAAGCGTTGACAGGGGCATGCATAGGCTCGGTATGGAGCTCCGAAATCAAGGTTGGGAACGCTGACCGCGTTGGGTGAGCGGGAATGTCCCCTTCCCCGAAAATAGGTCCAGCGAAAAGTAGAGACTGGCGGCCTGATGGTGGCCGAGCAGAGGAGCGCCCACATGCGCAAGAGCAAGTACAGCGAGCAGCAGATCGTTGACACACTGCGTCGTGCTGAGTCTGGAATGGCCGTCAAGGACGTGTGCCGGGAGCTGGGGATCAGCGCGGCGACCTTCTATCAATGGCGCTCGAAGTACGGGGGGATGGAGGCTTCGGACCTGAAGCGGCTGCGCGCGCTGGAGGAGGAGAACCGCCGGCTCAAGCACATGTACGCCGATCTGAGCCTGGATCACAAGATCCTGAAGGAGATCGTCGAAAAAAGCGCTGAGCGCCAGGGCGCGGCGCGCCCTGGCGGGTGAGTCCATGGCCGAGGGTGTGAGCAAACGGCGCGTCTGTCGGCTGCTCGGGATGAGCCGTTCGGTGCTCGACTATCACGCCCGCCCGCGTGACGACGGGCCGCTGATCAAGGCGCTGAGCGCGCTGGCCGAGCGCTATCCATGCGCCGGTTTCCGCAAGCTCTATGCGCGGCTGCGCCGCGCCGGACATTCCTGGAACCACAAGCGGCTCCGTGCGCTCCGCCCGCCGCAACCGCTGGCGCAACCGATCCGTCCCAAACTGCAATGGTAGGCCGGCTTCATGAGCGATGCGCTGAGCAGCGGCATGAGCGATCGCACCTTCAACGCCATCGACGACTACAACCTGCGCCGACCGCACGAATCGCTCAGCGATCTTTCACCAATCGAGTTTCTTAACCGCCGCGGACATGCCAGTGTGTCTATTTATGGATGGACCTATATAAGGGGGTGACACTTGCCCCCTTCGGTCGCTGGACGCTGCGCGATAAAGCCGCGCAACGCCGGTTAGCTCTACCGTTAAGACTAATATGAAAATGGAATATTCCTTTCGACCTGCAAATCCTGAGGATCAAGCGCAATTGTTCGAGCTATACCAAGCAGTGATGAGTGGGTACATCGAACAGATCTGGGGCTGGGATAGTCGATGGCAGAAAGATGATTTTTCAGAGCACTTTGATCCAGAGCAGATAACGGTGGTTTTGCGCAAAAGTCAACCGATAGGTTATGTTCAAGTAGAGACGCATAGTGATGAACTCTACATCCGAATGCTTTTAATCGCTCCGGAGCATCAAAAGAAGGGTCTTGGAGCAAACATTTTGAAGCGGATTGTCTCCTCTGCATCGAAGCAGCATCTCGGAGTCAAGTTGCAGGTTTTCAAAATCAACGCGCCGGCAAGGCGTTTTTATGAGCGCCATGGGTTCACAGTAGTTGGTGAAACCCCAGCGAGTTTAGAGATGGCGTTCGATGCCTAATGAGGGTCCCTGTTTTTTCGTCCCCCAAGTGGGGGGCATGCGACCGTCTGATCGCGGCTCTGTCTCGCCTCCCACCGTTGCATGAACTCGATGGGTGAACGGTAGCCAAGTGTCGACTGCAGTCGCTTGCGGTTGTTGAAGACCTCCGAAGGCCGTAGCGCGCATCGCCTCGCGGGTCGGGAAGCGCTGACCGACATGGGGGCTGGTTGCTGAAGGCTGGCCGCTTTCTTTACGGTTCAAGCGTCTTCAGCCGCTGGCGCTCAACTCGTCGAATCCGCCCCTGGCGTGAGGATGCGCCGCCAGCGGCGTCCGTCGTTGCGCAGCAGGTCGCCGGCGGCGGCGGGGCCCCAGGTGCCGGCGGCGTAGTTGGGGAAGTCGCGTGCCGGTAGCGCCGACCACACGTCCTGTACCGACTCGACGATCTCCCAGCCCTTCTCGACGGTGTCGGCGTGCTTGAACAGGGTGGCGTCACCGTGCATGCAGTCGTAGATCAGGGTCTCGTAGCCGGTGGCCGGGGCGTTGCCGAAGTAGTCGGCGTAGCAGAAGTCCATGTTGACGGTGCCAACGCGCATCTTGGGCCCGGGGACCTTGGCCCCGAAGCTCATCTGGATGCCCTCGTTAGGCTGGATGCGCAGCACCAGCATGTCGGGGTCGAGCTGGTCGACATCGGTGTCCTTGAACATGATCTTGGGGGCGCGCTTGAACTGGATGACGACCTCGGTGTACTGGGCGTTGAGCCGCTTGCCGGTGCGCAGATAGAAGGGCACCCCGGCCCAGCGCCAGTTGTCCATGCTGAGCTTGAGCGCGGCGAAGGTCTCGGTGCGCGAGTTGGGCGCCACCCCGGGCGAGGAGCGGTAGGCCGGCACCCGCTCGCCGCTCGGCATCAGCCCCTCGCCGTATTGACCGCGTACGGCGTGGGTGAGCACCTGCTCCGGGGTGAGCGGCTGGAGCGCGTCGAGCACCTTGTTGATCTCGTCGCGTACCGCCTCGGAGTCGAACGAGTTGGGTGGTTCCATCGCCAGGAAGCCGAGCAGCACCAGCAGGTGGTTGGGGATCATGTCGCGCAGCGCGCCGGCCTTGTCGTAGTACTCGCCGCGGTGTTCGACCCCGACGGACTCGGCCACGGTGATCTGCACATGGTCGATGTGCTGGCGGTTCCACAGCGGTTCGATGAAGGCGTTGGCGAAGCGGAACACCATGATGTTCTGCACCGTCTCCTTGCCGAGGTAGTGATCGATGCGATAGATCTGCTCCTCGTCGAGGTTCTGGTGGAGCATGCGGTTGAGCGCCTGGGCCGACTCCAGGTCGTCGCCGAAGGGCTTCTCGATGATCACCCGGCGCCAGTCGTCCGGGGTCTCGGTGGTGAGACCGACGGCGCCGAGCAGCCGGGTGATGTCGCCGAACAGCGCCGGTGGCACCGCGAGATAGAACAGATAGTTGCCGTCGGTGCCGCGCTCGGCGTCGATCCGGGTGAGGCGCTCACAGAGTGCGACATAGCTTTCGCGCTCGGTGATGTTGCAGCGCATGTAGTGGATGCGCTCGCACAGCCGCTCCCAGACGTCCTGATCCCAGGCCGCGCCGACGTGGTTGCGCACCGCCTCGGCCATGCGGTCGCGGAAGGCCGCGTCGTCGAGTTCGAGGCGATCGACCCCGAGCACCGCGAAGGTCTCGGGCAGCAGCCCGCCGCGCGAGAGGTGATAGAGCGCCGGGACCAGCTTGCGCCGGGTGAGGTCGCCACCGGCGCCGAAGATGATCATCACGTTCGGCGGCGCCGGCGGGGCGTTGTCGGAGGTCAGTCGTTGTTGCATGGGAATCGCTCCTTGATGGGCGGGGCGCTCAGGCGGACTTCTCGTGGTGACCGCCGAACTGGTAGCGCATCGCCGAGAGGATGCGATTGGCGAATTCCGCCTCGCCCTGGGAGTTGAAGCGCTCGTAGAGCGCGGTGGTGAGCAGCGGGGTCGGGGTGCCGGTCTCGATCGCGGCGATGCTGGTCCAGCGTCCCTCGCCGGAGTCCGACACCCGTCCGCTGAAGTTACCGAGTTCGGCGTCCTCGGCGAGCGCGTTGGCGGTGAGATCGAGCAGCCAGGAGGAGACCACGCTGCCACGCCGCCACAGCTCGGCGACCTCGGCCAGGTCGATGTCGTACTGGTAGTGCTCGGGGTTGGCCAGGGGCGCGGTCTCGGCGTCGGTGGCGCGCTCGGCGCGCCCGGCGCCGGCGTGGCGCAGCAGGTTGAAGCCCTCGGCATAGGCGGCCATGAGGGCGTATTCGATACCGTTGTGGACCATCTTGACGAAGTGTCCGGCGCCGCTCGGTCCGCAGTGGAGATAGCCCAGCTCGGCGCCGCGCGGCGGGCCCTCGCGCCCGGCGGTGCGGGGGATGTCGCCGGGGCCTGGGGCGAGATCGGCGAGGATGGGTTCGAGTCGGGCGACGGCCTCGGTGGCGCCGCCGACCATCAGGCAGTAGCCGCGCTCGCGCCCCCACACCCCGCCGCTGGTGCCGCAATCGATGAAGTGGATGCCCGCAGGCGCGAGCCGCGCGGCATGGGCGATGTCGTCGCGGTAATTGGAGTTGCCGCCGTCGATGATCGCATCCCCCGCCGCGAGCTGGGGTTCGAGCACGTCGATCACCGAGTCGACCACGCTCGCCGGGACCATGATCCAGACATGGCGGGGGGCCTCGAGTTGGGCGCACAGCTCGGCGATGTCCGCCGCGCCGCTCGCGCCGCGCTCGACCAGGGCGGCGACCGCCGCCGGGTCGCGATCGTAGACCACGCACTGGTGGCCGGCGGCGAGCAGTCGCTGCACCATGTTCGCGCCCATGCGGCCGAGTCCGATCATTCCGAGTTGCATCACTCTCTCTCCGTTGCCTGTTGCACTCAATGGAAGAAGCCCTCGAGCACTATGACCCCGTGCGCCGCGACCTGTAACCGTGGCTGTTCGATCAAGGGCTGTGCGCCCGGGGCGAACACCCCAGGCTCGCGGGCGGTATCGACGGCCAGATACCAGCTCATGCCGGCCACCGGCGGTAGTGCGAAATCGTGTGGTTGGTCGCTCATGTTGAGCATGACATGCAGGGGCGCCTCGCCCTCTTCAAGACCGTCGAGGGTGAAGGCGAGGGCACGATTGTCCGGCTCGTCCCAGTTCGGTTGTTCGAGTCCGACCCCATGCCAGCGAATATCGGGCAGGGCATGACCGGGGGCGCGCTCGCCGGTGAGAAAGCGCTTGCGGCACAGCGCCGGGTGACGGCGGCGCAGCGCGATCATGGCGCGCACGAACTCGAGCATGACGGTGCTGTCCTCGAGCCGCTGCCAGTCGATCCAACCGAGCGGGTTGTTCTGGCAGTAGGTGTTGTTGTTGCCCTGTTTGGTGCGCAGCAGCTCATCGCCGGCGTGGAGCATCGGCACCCCCTGGCTGAGCATCAGGATGGCGATGAAGTTGCGCGCCTGGCGTTGGCGCAGGGCGAGGATGGCGGGGTCGTGGGTGGGACCCTCGACGCCGCAGTTCCAGCTCAGGTTGTGGTTGTGGCCGTCGCGGTTGTCCTCGCCGTTGGCCTCGTTGTGCTTGTGGTCGTAGCTGACTAGGTCGTAGAGACTGAAGCCGTCGTGGCAGGTGACGAAGTTGATGCTGTTGGTCGGCAGTCGGGCGCGGCTCTCGTAAAGATCGCTGGAGCCGGCGATGCGGGTGGCGACCTCGGCCACCAGCCCGGGGTCGCCGCGCACGAAGCCGCGGATCACGTCGCGATAGCGCCCGTTCCACTCCGCCCAGCGATAACCGGGGAAGTCGCCGACCTGATAGAGCCCGGCCGCGTCCCAGGCCTCGGCGATGATGTGCGCGCGATTGAGTGCCGGGGAGAGCTCGATGGCCCAGAGCACCGGCGCGTGATACTGCGGGTTGCCGTCCTCGCCCCGGGCCAGCGCGCTGGCGAGGTCGAAGCGGAAGCCGTCGACGTGCATCTCGCGGCTCCAGTAGAGCAACGAGTCGATGAGAAAGCGGGTGACGATCGGGTGGTTGCAGTTGAGGGTGTTGCCACAGCCGGTGTAGTCGCGGTAACGGCGCCGATCGACGAAGTCGAGGTGGTAGTACATCTCGTTGCCGAGTGCCTTGAAGCTGATGATCGGGCCATGCTCGCCACCCTCGGCGGTGTGGTTGAACACCACGTCCATGATCACCCCGATGCCGGCGCGATGCAGCGCCTTGACCAGGTCGCGGAATTCGTTGCGAGCCTGGCTGACATCGACGGCAAAGCCTGGATGGGGCGCGAAATAACTGTGGGTGCTGTAGCCCCAGAAGTTCTCCAGTCCGCGCGCGGCGGTCGCCGGGGGTACATCCTGGGTGTCGAAGGCCATCACCGGCATCAACTCGACATGGGTGATGCCGAGCGATTGCAGATAAGGGATCTTCTCGATTACGCCGAGGAAGCTGCCTGGGTGTGCCACCCCGGAGGAGGGGTGGCGGGTGAAGCCGCCGACGTGCATCTCGTAGATGACTGATGCGTTGAGCGGGATGTGCAGCGAATGGTCGTCCTCCCAGTCGTAGTCATCACGCACCACCTGGGCGCGCATCGCGGTGGTGGTGTTGGGGCCGGACTGGCAGGCGGCAGCGCGGTCCCACAGCAGATCGCTGACGGTGGTCGCCCAAGGATCGAGCAGGGCCTTGTCGCTATCGAGTCGGCAACCGCTCTCGCGGGTCTTGCAGTGACCCTGGACGCGCCAGTTGTAGTAGGTGCCGTCGGGCAGGTCCTCGACGAAGACGTGCCAGAAGAAGAAGGTCCGATTGACCCTGGGGTCGAGTGCGATGACCTCATCGGGCTCGGGGCTGTCGGCGCGCTCGAACAGCAGCAGCTCCATCGACTCGGCGTAGCGCGAGAAGACGCAGAAGTTGACGCCGCCCTCCATGGGGGTTGCGCCGGTGTTGTCCCAGACACCGGGCTGCACGGAAGATCTCTGTCGCGTCATCTTGTTACCGCTCCTGCTTGTGATCGCTGCCGGCTGCCATCCTGGGCGCCCGCGGCTCGACGGTTGTTGGCCGTCGTTGATGGCCTCGGGCGGGTAGCGCCCGAGGGTTGGGTGTGGGGTGCGGTCCCGGATCCCTGTGCCGCACTGTCCAACGAAACATGCATCTCACTCCGTCCCGATTGATCGAACCGGCGTCTTGAAGTCTAGACCCTGGAGGCGATGTTCGCTCAATACTAAGGGGACAGATTGAAAAATGCCTGTATGAGCGATAGCTTGGAGAGCATGAAACGATCCGGGCGCACACTCCCGCTGTTGCTGGTGCTCTGTCTACTCGCCTTCCAGGCGCAGACGGTGGCCGCGCGTGCGCTCGATTGTCTCCACCTTGATGCGCCCGTCACCGAGGTCGCCTGTCCCGGCCACCTCCAGCCTGCGGGGGGGATCGACCGACAACCCGCAGCGCCCGTGGACAGGGGCAGCCCCTTCGACTGCGCCAAGTGCGCGCTGGCGCTCACCCTTGGCGTACTGCAGGCGCCACCGACAGGCCCGTCGCTGCAGCTTGCAGACCGTGGCGCGGTACATCGGCCGCGTCCTCCCGTGCACTTCTATCTGCACGACCCCGAACACCTGCTGCGTCCACCGCGGATCGACTGACACCGAACCGAGCCATCGCGGGGTCCCGATCGACCCCGTGCCGACCCAGTGTCAGCGGGGCGCGCCCGGTGCGTGCCCCTCGAGGTGTGAACTATGTATCGACGTCATCTATCCTGCCGAGGCGGTGCGCCGACGCGCTATCTCTCGGTCTCGCTACTGGTGCTGGCGCTCGCCGGTTGCGACGCCACCCCCCCGACTCCCCCCCCTACCGCAGGGGCCGAGCACGACCACAGCGCCGAGGCGGCGCCTGCCGCGCGACCGCTCGAAACCCGCTATGTCTGCCCGATGCACCCGCAGATCGTGCGCGATGCCCCCGGCACCTGCCCGATCTGCGGCATGGATCTGGTGGAGCGTGCGCTCGATCCCCTGGCCGGGCGCGGACCCGAGGTGCGACTTGCCCCGGGGCTGGCGCAGACGCTCGGGGTCCGCACCGCCACGGTCGAGCGCGGCACCCTGTGGAAGTACGTCCGCACCCCGGGCCGAATCAGTTATGACGAGACCCGGCTGGCGCATCTCCACCCGCGCGCGCCGGGCTGGATCGAGGGGTTGAGCGTGCGCGCCCTCGGTGAGCCGGTCGGCGCCGGGCAGGAGCTTGCGAAGCTCTATGCCCCGGAGATCCTCTCCGCCCAGGTCGATTTCCTGCTCGCGCTCGCGCCCCAGCCCGAGGGCGTGGCCCGGGTGCGGGTCGATCAGGCGCGCAACATCCTCCGTCTGCTCGATGTCCCCGAGGCCGACATCCGCGCCATTGAGCGCAGCGGCGAGACCCGCCAGACGGTGCCGGTGCTGGCGCCGATCGACGGCGTGGTCACCGAGATGAAGGCGCGCGAGGGGATGTACGTCACCGCCGCCGATGCCATGTACACCATCGCCGATCTCAGCCGGGTGTGGGTGCTGGTCGATGTCTTCGAGCACCAGATCGACTGGATCGCCCCCGGCCAGGGCGCCGAGATCCGGGTCCCGGCCTATCCCGGACGCAGTTGGGAGGGCGAGGTCGATTATCTCTACCCGGCGCTCGATCCGCAGACGCGCACCCTGCGGGTGCGACTGGTGTTCGACAACCCCGAGGGTCTGCTGCGCCCCAACATGTTCGCCAAGGTGGTGATCTACGGCGGTCCCAGGCGCGATGTGCTGAAGATCCCCGCCGAGGCGCTGATCGAGACCGGCACCGCCACCCGAGTGGTGCGCGCGCTCGACGACGGGCGCTTCGCCCCGGTCGAGGTGGTGGCGGGGATGCGACGCGAGGGCGAGGTCGAGATCCTCTCCGGGCTCGACGCGGGCGATCGCGTGGTGACCTCGGGGCAGTTCCTGCTCGACTCCGAATCGAGCCTGCGCGCCGGACTCGACCGGCTCTCGGGCCAGACGCAGGGAGGGCACGATCATGCCGGTCACTGATCCCCGTCACCGCCCGGAGGTGTCGCGATGAAGGCCGTGATCCTCTGGTCGATCCGCCAGCGGGTGCTGGTGCTGCTCGGCGCGCTGGCGCTCGCCGTCTGGGGCGCGCAGGCGCTGCGTACCATCCCGCTCGATGCCATCCCCGATCTCTCCGACGTGCAGGTGATCGTGCGCACCAGCTTCCCCGGCCAGTCGCCGCGGGTGGTCGAGGAGCAGGTCACCTATCCGCTCACCACCACCATGCTGGCCGTCCCCGGCGCCAAGGTGGTGCGCGGTTACAGCTTCTTCGGCGACAGCTATGTCTATGTGCTGTTCGAGGACGGCACCGATCTCTACTGGGCGCGCTCGCGGGTGCTCGAGTATCTCAACCAGGCCGCCGCGAGCCTCCCCGAGGGGGTCCAGCCCCGGCTCGGGCCGGATGCCTCCGGGGTCGGCTGGATCTACAGCTATGCCTTGGTCGATCGCAGCGGACGGCACGATATCGCCGAGCTGCGCAGTCTCCAGGACTGGTTCCTCAAGTTCGAGCTGCAGGCGGTGCCGGGGGTGGCCGAGGTGGCCACGGTCGGCGGCATGGTGCGCCAGTACCAGGTGGTGGTCGATCCCGACCGGCTGCGTGCCTATGGCATCCCGCTGGCGCGGGTGGCCGAGGCGCTGCGCGCGGCCAATGCCGAGGTCGGCGGCTCGGTGCTGGAGCTGGCCGAGGCCGAGTATATGATCCGCACTCGCGGCTATCTGCGCGGGATCGAGGACATCGAGACCATCCCGCTGGGCGCCACCGAGGGCGGCACCCCGATCCTGCTGCGCGACCTGGCGCGGGTGCGGATCGGGCCGCAGATGCGCCGCGCGGTGGCCGATCTCGACGGCGAGGGCGAGGTCACCGGGGGCATCGTGGTGATGCGCTCGGGCGAGAACGCGCTGGCCACCATCGCCGCCGTCGAGGCGCGCCTCAATGCGCTCGCCACCGGGCTCCCCGAGGGCGTGGAGATCGTCGAGACCTATGACCGCTCGCGGCTGATCCGCGCCGCCGTCGACAACCTCGGCGACAAGCTCGTCGAGGAGTTCATCGTCGTCGCCCTGGTCTGCGTGCTCTTCCTCGTCCACCTGCGCTCGGCGCTGGTGGCCATCGTCAGCCTGCCGCTGGGGGTGCTGGCCGCCTTCCTGGTGATGAACACGCAGGGGATCAACGCCAACATCATGTCGCTCGGCGGTATCGCCATCGCCATCGGCGCCATGGTCGATGCCGCCATCGTGATGGTGGAGAACGCCCACAAGCACCTCGAACGCGCCGGCCCCGGCATCGACCGCGCCACCCACTGGCGGGTGATCGGCGAGGCGGCCACCGAGGTCGGACCGGCGCTGTTCTTCTCGCTGTTGATCATCACCCTGAGCTTCCTGCCGGTGTTCGCGCTCGAGGCGCAGGAGGGACGGCTGTTCGCCCCCCTGGCCTATACCAAGACCTATGCGATGGCCGCGGCGGCGGGGCTCGCCGTCACCCTGGTGCCGGTGCTGATGGGCTATCTGGTGCGTGGCCGCATCCCGCGCGAGCAGGCCAATCCGCTCAACCGCGCGCTGATCGCCGGCTACCGGCCCGTGCTCGGCGCGGTGCTGCGTCGCCCCTGGACGACGCTGGTGGCAGCCGGGGTGCTGCTCTACAGCAGCCTGATCCCGCTCGGCGGGGTGGGCGGGCTGCTTGCGCCGCTCAAGTGGCCCTTCCAGCTCGCCTCGGCGGTGGTCGAGACCCCGCTCGCCGAACGCGCCGAGGCCCGGGTGGGGCAGTGGCAGCAGGCGCTCGCCGAGGGTTGGCGCGCGCACCTCGGCGCGCTGCCGGTGATCGGCGGTTGGGATCGCGGGTTGGGCTCGGAGTTCATGCCCGAACTCGACGAGGGCGATCTGATGTACATGCCGACCACGCTGCCCGGAATCTCGATCGGCAAGGCGCGCGAGCTGTTGCAGCTCACCGACCGGCTGATCGCCTCGGTGCCCGAGGTCGAGCGGGTGTTCGGCAAGGTCGGGCGCGCCGAGACCGCCACCGACCCGGCGCCGCTGACCATGATCGAGACCTTCATCCATCTCAAGCCGCGCGAGGCGTGGCGCGAGGGGATGACGCTCGCGCGGCTGATCGACGAACTCGACGAACGCGTCCAGGTGCCCGGCGTGACCAACGCCTGGGTGATGCCGATCAAGACCCGCATCGACATGCTCGCCACCGGCATCAAGACCCCGATCGGGGTGAAGATCTCGGGGCCGGATCTGGCCGAGATCGAGCGGCTGGGCCAGGCGCTGGAGCCGATCCTGATGGGGATCGAGGGCACGGTCTCGGCCTATTCCGAGCGTGTCGCCGGGGGGCGCTATGTCGAGATCCGCCCCGACCGCCTGGCCGCCGCGCGCTTCGGGCTGAACATCGACGACATCAACCAGGTGGTGGCCGCCGGGATCGGCGGCATCGAGGTCACCCGCACCGTCGAGGGGCTGGAGCGCTATCCGGTCAATCTGCGCTTCCCGCGCGATCGGCGCGCCGATCTCGAGGCGCTGCGCGAGCTTCCGATCGTCACCCCGAGCGGGGCGCAGGTCGCGCTCGGGCAGGTCGCCGAGGTGGTGATCGTCGACGGACCGCCGCTGCTCAAGAGCGAGAACGCGCGGCTCACCGGCTGGACCTTCGTCGACATCCGCGGCCGTGATCTCGGCGGCTATGTCGCCGAGGCGCGGGTGCGGGTGCAGGAGGCGCTGGCGCTGCCGCCGGGCTATTCGCTCGACTGGTCGGGCCAGTACGAGTCGATGGAGCGCGCCCAGGCGCGGCTGGCGCAGGTGCTGCCGCTGACCCTGGCGATCATCCTGGTGCTGCTCTATCTCGCCTTCGGCTCGCTCGGGCGGGCGCTGCTGGTGCTCGGCTCGCTGCCGCTGGCGCTGGTCGGCGGGCTGTGGCTGATCTATCTGCTCGACTACAACCTCTCGGTGGCGGTCGCGGTGGGCTTCATCGCCCTGGCCGGGGTGGCGGCGGAGTTCGGCGTGGTGATGCTGGTCTATCTCGACGCGGCGCTCGCGCGTCGCCGCGCCGAGGGACGGCTCGATGACCGCGCGGCGCTCCACGCCGGGCTGATCGAGGGCGCGGTGCTGCGCATCCGTCCCAAGGCGATGACGGTGGCGACCATCTTCGCCGGGTTGCTGCCGATCATGCTCGGCGCCGGGGTCGGCTCGGAGGTGATGCGCCGCATCGCCGCGCCCATGGTCGGCGGCATGATCACCGCGCCGCTGCTCAGCCTGCTGTTGCTGCCGGCGGCCTACGCCCTCTGGTACCGGCGCGGGCTGCGCTGAGCGGGGCCGCGTCCGGGGCGCCTAGCGCGCGAGCCCGGGCGCGGCCTTGACGATCAACCCGCCGGTCGGCACCCCGATGTCGTCGGCGATCACCCCGCACTTGGCCTGGAGCAGGAAGACGATGGGCGCCTCGACCTCGCTCAGGCTCTCGTAGTTGGCCTGACCCTTGGCGATGATCAGGGGCGCGGCGGCGAAGCGCGCGCCGAACTCGGCCGAGCAGCGATCGAGCAGGGTGCCGACGGCGTCCGAGCCGTTGTCGACGAGGCTGGCGCAGCCGTCGAGCCCGGCGGCGCGCGCGTCCTCCAGGGTGGCGTCGTTGATCGCCGGGCCGCCCTTGCAGACATAGGTCACCGGCTGGTCGAGCTGTTCGATCAGGGCGCGGTCGAACACCGTCTCGCCGGCGTTGTCGCCGAGATAGAGCACCCAGTCGACGCGTGCGAGCGCGGCGCGCAGCACCGCCAAGTCGTCGATGGCGAAGGGCTGGCGCAGCACCCGCTCGAGGGTGGCCTCGAGGTCGTAGTGCTCGAACACCCCGAAGTCGATGATGTTGCCCGCGATCGCGCCGCGCACCGCCGTCTCCAGCGGATCGGCCGAGGCGGCGATGGCGGCGACCAGCCGTGGGTAGAGGTCGAGGGCGCGGCGCGTCGCCTCCTGCTTGGCCGCGAGATAGGGATCGACGGCGCCGGTGCGGGTGCGCACCAGACGGTGGATGGTCTCGGCCATCCGTGGCGGTGTGGTGTCGAGCGGCAGCCTCTGCAGCTCGGCCATGGTCTCGACCAGGATCGCGTGCTGCAGCGCCTGATCGGCGCCGGCGCGCCGCGCCGCGCTCAGCGCCTGGCGCAGGAAGCAGGGATAACAGTCGAGATGAGTGTGCATGACGGCTCCGTCGGTTGCTGGCAGGGAGCGGCGACCCTAGCACGGGGTGGCGACGCGGCGCCTTGACGACTGTCGCCGGCCCGTTCTCGGCCCTGAGGTTCTGAACGGCGAGAACGCTGTGCGTTGGTCAGTTACGCCTTGAGGATCAAGGGATTGGCCCCATGAACGATCACCTCTCCATCATCAACATCCGTGAGTAGTGGCGCGGAATGGATCGGACACAGGGAGGATCGACATGACTGAGCCGACTTGCGTGATCCTGATCGAGGGCGATGCCGAGCTGCGGGCCACCCTCTCCGCGGCCCTCGAGGAGGCCGGTTGTGCGGTCACGACCGCAGGCGATGCGGTCTCTGGCTATCGTCAACTGAATGAACAGGGGTTTGCCGTGGTGATCGTCGGCCTGGCGCTCCCCGATCAGCCGGGACAGGTCTTGATCGACTACACCAGACGCAATACCGCTAGCGCCGTCGTTGCCCTGGGGCAGCGTGGTGGGGTCGAGGTCCGGGTCGATTGCTACCGTGCTGGCGCCGACTTGTTCCTGCAGGGGCCCGTCGACCCAGAAGAACTGGCCGCTGCCGTCTCCAGTCTGACCCGGCGCTATGCCCAGCTGCGCGCGTCCGCGCCGCGGTTCGTCGGTTGGCGCCTGCTGGTGCAGCGTCGGGCGTTGGCCATTCCTGGCGCCGGTACCCTCGAACTCAGCCCGCGTGAGTGCCAATTGCTCGATCTGCTCTCCCCGGGCGCGGGTGAGGCGGTACGCCGTTGTGAGTTGCTCGATCGGCTCTACGCGCGGCGCGACGAGAGCGCCGAGCGTGCCCTCGAGACCTTGGTGCGCCGCACACGTCGCAAGATCGCCGGCCACCACCCTGGGCCGAGCCCGATCCTCACCCAGCACGGCGTCGGCTACGCCTTTGCCACCCCGTTGATGCGGGCCTGAGCACAATGGTCAGATTCGGTCAGATGGGGTCGGATCCCGTGGGTTGAACATCAGCGTCCGGGCTGTCACCTTAGCTGCCCAGCGTTCCGGGGGCGACTGCCCAAGGGATGCGGGTTGGCTCAGAGCAATGGTGATCAATGGGGGAATCTGGAATGAAGACCTTCAGCGCGGTGGCCATGCTGGCCCTGATCGGTAGCGCCTCGGGCGCGGTGTTTGCCGGGGACATGGAGAAGGGGGTGAACGCCTTTCGCGCCTGCTATGGCAGCGACATCCCGTCGGGGATGACCGGTGCGCCGGAGTTGACCATCGAGGTGGTGGTCGACTCCCAGCCCGAGCACAAGGCGATGGGCACGGGTAAGGTGACCTGGGGCTCGGTGCAGGGCTTCGAGCCGATCGAGACCGAGATCAGCGGTCCCTGGTACTACATGTGCACCATGGACGCCTGCTCGATCCGCTTCGACTTCTCCGGCGAGGGGCTGGACGGCATGCTGGTGGCGACCAACTGGGGCTCGCCCGGCACCTTCAAGTACAGCTTCAACGATGGCGACCCCGTCGAGCAGGAGGCGATGGTGTGTAACTGAGGCAACCACCGTCCGGTCCTGGATCAGCCTCCAGCGACCAGCCGACAGCTTCCGGTGGAGAAGCGTGGCTGACCGCTGGAAGCTGATCGCTCATTTTTCAGCCTCCAGCGGCCACGGCCAGCTGACAGTCTCCAGTGGGGAGGGCCGACGTCATGATTTGGCGAGAGAAGGCGTCCCGCTGGTCGCTGACGACTGGATGCTTACCGCTTTATCCCTTCGCGTCCTTTGCGGTTCGAGTCAGCTTCCAGCGATCAGCCTTCAGCCTCCAGCCTCCAGCCTCCAGCCTCCAGTGTCGGTGTGCAGTCGACCGCGACGCGACGAGACCAGTCAGCCTCTTCACTGGAGGCTGGCGGCTGGAAGCCTTTCTTCATCTTCGCGCTCTTGGCGTCTTTGCGGTTCATGCCTCGAAGCTCGGCGCTCGCGCCCCGGTGTTGGGTTAACCGTCGACGAATGCCGCAGCTTCGTCGATGGCATGGTGGGCGGACGGTTAACCCAACCTACGAGATCAGCTCTCAGCCGCCAGCCTCCAGCCGCCCGCCGTTGCGCAGGTGTTTGGCGGCTGTGTGCCACCACTGGTGGCTGGCGGCTGACCGCTGGGGGCACTTCTCTCCTTTGCGCCCTTGGTTTGCGGTTCAATCTCCTGGCGGCTGGCGGTTCGGCCGATGGGCACGCTGCGCTTTGCCCATCCTACCGGCTGGCGGTTCAGCCGAGCCCCATCTCCTCGAGCAGCTCGTCGCTGCGCATCACCTGGCAGTAGATCATGTTGAGGATCTCCAGCTCGTGCTGGTGCAGGCTGTCGGTGCCGGCGGCGCAGCAGTCCTCGAGGAGGATGACGTGGAAGCTCTCGTCGGCGAGACTGCGCACTGTCGAGGAGACGCACTGGTCGGTGTAGACGCCGGTGACGATGACGTTGCGGATGCCCATGTTGTTGAGCACCAGGCGCAGGTTGGTCCCGGTGAGGGCGCTGTCGGTGGTCTTGGTGACGACGATCTCGCCCGGTTCCGGGGCCAGCTCGGGGACGATCTGCGAGGCCTCGGTGTCGAGCGGCATCAGCAGGTTGTTCCAGCCCGGCAGCCTCTGGCTCAGTGAGCGGTCGCGACCGTCATCGAGCAGACAGGCGATGCGGGCGTGGATGACATCAATCCCCGCGGCGCGGAAGCGTTGCTGGAGGGCGCGGAGGTTGGGGATCAGGGTCTCGCGCATGCGTTGCTGGAAGGGGGCCCAGCGTGCGCGTTCATCGGGGTCGTCGGCGAGCACCATACCGTAGTTCTGCACGTCGATGCAGAGCAGCGCGGTCTCCTCGGGAATGAGGGTGGGGAGTTCGGGGGCCGGTGCCTTGGCGTAGTAGAAGGAGCGGTGTCGCGTCTTCCAGGTCATGCGCGGTGCCTCCTTGATGCGCGGGCGGGGCGGCGCGCGGCTTGTCCCCAGACCCTGTGGTTCGTCCTGTGGATAAGTTGTGACGAGTTGCGCTAGGTCACTGAGATACAAGCCTATGAAACGGATTGGTCGAATCCTGTCCACTTAGACCAATCAATTAGCCTAGTCGAGAAAGATTCTCTCTGCCAGTGATCCAGGACAAACGGGCGTGAGATGGGAGCAGCGACCAGCGGCATTGAACCGCCAAGATACCGTCTTGCCTGTCAATCGACGATCAGGCAACACCAGCCTCCCCGACTGGAGTCTGGAAGCTGGTTTGAACCGCGAAGACACGAAGCGCGCAAAGGAGAGAAGTGCCCCCAGCGGTCAGCCGCCAGCCACCAGTGGTGGCCTCCCCTCAAACACCGCCGCCAGACACCTGCGCAACGGCGGGCGGCTGGAGGCTGAGAGCTGATCTCGTAGGTTGGGTTAACCGTCCGCCCACCATGGCATCGACGAAGCTGCGGCATTCGTCGACGGTTAACCCAACATCGGGACGCGAGCGCCGAGCTTCGAGGCATGAACCGCCAAGTCGCCAGTCGCCAGTGATGGGGCTGGGTTGTCTCGTCGTGTCGCGGTTGACTGCACGCCGACACTGGAGGCTGCTTGCTGGAAGCTGGTCGCTTTCTTCGCGTCCTTTGTGTCTTTGCGGTTCAATCTCCCGGCGGCTGGCGGCTGGCGGCTGGCGGCTGGCGGCTGGCGGCTGGCGGCTGGCGGCTGGCGGCTGGCGGCTGGCGGCTGGCGGCTGGCGGCTGGCGGCTGGCGGCTGGCGGCTGGCGGTTGGCGGTTGGCGGCTACTGCAGGGCCGGGACCAACCGCTGTCGTCGCCGCGCGGTGGCTACTAGGGCGATACCGAGCATCACCGCCGCAGCGGTCAATCCGGCCACGAGCCCCAGCCACAGACCAGCCGGGCCTCGTGCCGGGCCGAGCAGGTCGGTGAGCGCAAGGCTGTAGCCGATCGGCAGGCCGATAGCCCAGTAGGCGACCAGGGTGATGATCATCGGCGTGCGGGTGTTCTGATAGCCACGCAGGGCGCCGGCGGCGGTGACCTGGATGGCGTCGGAGAACTGGTAGAGCGCTGCGTAGACGATCAACTGGGTGGCGATGGCGATCACCGCCGGGTCGGGGGTGTAGAGGCGAGCCACCCAGTCACGCCCGAGCAGGATCAGCGTCGCCGAGCAGCAGGCCAGGGTCAGCGCCGTACCCAGTGCGACCCGGGTACTGAATCGTGCCTGTCGCGCCGAGCCGCGCCCGAGCGCTTGGCCGACGCGTACCGTGGTCGCCATCGACAGCGAGTAGGGCACCATGAAGATCATGCTGGAGAAGTTGAGCGCCACTTGATGCCCGGCCACCACTACCGGGCCGAGACCGCCGATGAGTAGGGCGATGACGGCAAAGATGCTGGCCTCGGCGAATACGGCGATGCCGATCGGCACGCCGAGCGCGAGTAGCGCGCCGAGGGTGGGGAGGTCGGGGGCCTCGACCCGGGCGAAGGGGGCGCAGGGGCGATAACGTGGAGCGAGCGCGATCCAGCTCGCCAGCCCGATGAGCATGAACCACATCACCAGCGCCGTCGCCCAGCCGCAGCCGACACCGCCAAGGGCCGGCAGCCCGAACCAGCCCCCATGGATGAAGATGTAGTTGGCCGGGATGTTGAGCAACAGCCCGAGTAGCCCGAGCACCATATAGGGACGCGGCTGTCCCAACCCGTCGCTGAAGCTGCGCAGTACCTGGAACAGGGCCGCGGCGGGAAAGCCGAAGGCGACGGCTTGGAGATAGCCCATGGTCGGGGTGATGAGTGCGGGATCGACCTGCATCAGCTCGAGCAAGGGCTGCGCCGAGGCCAGTATCGTGGCGGCCAGCGCCCCGAGTGCGAGTGCCAGCCACAGTGCTTGACGCACCAGGGGACCGGTCGCAGCCAACCGCCCTGCACCGACGAGATGAGCGACCTTGGGGGTCGTGGCCATCAGCACACCGTTCATCAGCAGGAAGACCGGGATCCATACCGAGTTGCCGAGCGCTACTGCGGCAAGATCGCGCGCGCCGACCCGACCGGCCATCAGGGTGTCGACGAAGCCCATCGCGGTGTGCGAGAGCTGGGTGATGAGGATCGGCCAGGCAAGGGCGATCAAGGCGATGAACTCGACGCGGACGCGTTGAGCGGTGGTGCGCTGGGAAGACATGAAAACCGTCTTGAAAAACAGTTAATTATCTTCCTTTTGATTGCGGGTTGTCAATCGTCTCGAAACGTGTATCTAGCTGTCGAGCAGCGACCAGCGGGGTTGAACCGCAAAGCCGCCAAGAGCGCAAAGATGAGAAAGGCTTCCAGCTGCCAGCCTCCTTCCAGCTGCCAGCCTCCAGTGATGGGGCGGGGTTGTCTCGTCGCGTCGCGGTTGACCGCACACCGACACTGGAGGCTGCTTGCTGGAGACTGGCCGCTTCCTTCGCGTCCTTTGCGGCTTTGCGGTTCCATCTTCAAACCACAAAGCCGCCAAGAGCGCGAAGATGAGGAAAGGCTTCCAGCTGCCAGTCTCCAGTGATGGGGCGGGGTTGTCTCGTCGCGTCGCGGTTGACCGCACACCGACACTGGAGGCTGCTTGCTGAAGACTGGTCGCTTTCTTCGCGTCCTTTGCGGCTTTGCGGTTCAATCTCCTGGCGGCTGGCGGCTGGCGGCTGGCGGCTGGCGGCTGGCGGCTGGCGGCTGGCGGCTGGCGGCTGGCGGCTGGCGGCTGGCGGCTGGCGGCTGGCGGCTGGCGGCTTGAATCTCCGCACCGACTTGCACGCAGTGAGTGTAATGCTATAACGTCCCGCGCTCTGTCTTGCGATTTGTCAACGCCTCCTCCATGCCGTCTCTCGTCCAGCCACAACCCCGTCGTGCCCCATTGGTCGCGTTGCTGCTCGGTGCCGTGTTGTTGTGGACGCAGACAGCGCTGGCAGTGCATCAGCTCGAGCACCTGGTCATCGATGCCGATGAGCCCTGCCTGATCTGTCTGGGGGGCGTCGGGATCGGCTCGCCGCTCGGGGCGGCGGCGCCGTTGCTGTACCAGGCGCGCCTGCGCGAGGTCGGACGGCTGCGTTCGGCACCGCTCGTCTGGCCGGGTGCGCACTCCTTCCTGCCGCAGCGCGCTCGCGCGCCCCCCGGCTCGGTTCGCTGTTGATCGCTGTGACGCTTTCGATCACCCGCTGGTGACCGTTGGCGTCCTTGTGCTCCACCCAATGATCAGGAACCGAAGCCATGTCCACACCGAACCTGGTGCGTGGCGGAGCGGGCGCGCTCGCGCTGCTGCTGCCGCTGTGTGCCGCCGCCACCACCGATGAGGCCGAGATCGCCGAGCTGCGCGCGATGATCGAGGCGATGAAGGACCAGTACGAGACCCGTATCCAGTCGCTCGAACGCCGTCTCGCCGAGGCCGAGTCGCGGACGCCGTCACGGGCGACCGTCGCCCCCAGTGACACCGAGTCGCGTCCGATGCGCGCGCCCGTGGTGCACCAAGCGCCGACACCCGCGCCGAGGCGTGGCGCACTGAGCGCGGCCAATGCCTTCAATCCGCGGATCTCGGTGATCCTCGACGGCAATTACTATCACGACGATCTCGACGGCGGTGGCTCGGGCCTGGTCGGCCACGCCTTCCAGCCCTCCGGCGGCGACCATCACGATCACGACCACGCCGGTCACAGCCACGGCACTTTCGACAACGGCTTCAACATGCGCGAGGCGGAGCTGAGCTTCGCCGCGACCATCGACCCCTATTTCGATGCTGCCATGCACATGGCCGTCGACAGCGACGGCAACGTCGAACTCGAAGAGGCCTATCTGCAGACCCGCGCGTTGCCGCACGGGCTGCGGGTCAAGGCCGGACGCTTCCTCAGCGGCTTCGGTTATGCCAACGCCCAGCACCCACACCAGTGGGCCTTCGTCGACCAGAACCTGCCCTACCTCAATCTGCTCGGGGTGCACGGCCTGCAGGACACCGGGGTGCAGTTGACCTGGCTGCCGGCGCTGCCGGTCTACACCCTGGTCGGGGTCGAGGCGCTGCAGGGCGATCAGGAGCGCTTCGGCGCCACCTTCGGCGGCGAAACCCTGGAATCGCTCGGGGTCGATGAGGCCGACGACGGCCCGCGGCTGTGGACCGCCTTCGCCAAGATCGCCCCTGACCTCGGCGACCAGCACGCGCTGCAGTTCGGTGTCTCCTTCGCCCATGGCGACCGTCAGCAGGAGCTGCTTGCCCATACCCATGGGCATGACCACGACGCCGAGGTGCACCAGACCGCGCTCGACGGTGACGCCGATCTCTGGGGTGTCGATCTGGTCTACGCCTATGACGCGCCCGGCTACGGCGGCAAGGGCGACCTGCGGCTGCAGAGCGAGTATCTGCGCTCGATCAAGGACCTCGGCATCATCGCCAGCGCCCATCCCGAGCAGCTCGGCGAGCGGCGCACCTTCACCACCGACGGGCTCTACGCCCAGCTCACCTATGGGATCGCGCCGCGCTGGACCCTGGGGCTGCGCTATGACGTGCTCGGCCTGACCAACAGCGTCGGTGGCGACGCCGATGCCGACTACGGCAGCTCCGAGCGCTGGACCCTGGGGCTGACCTGGGGGCTGACGGAGTTCTCCCAGCTGCGCGCGCAGTACGCCCGCAACGACATCCTGGTGGCCGAGGATACGCGCGAGCGCTTCGACGCCTTCTATCTGCAGTTCCTGATGAGCATGGGCAGCCACGGCGCCCACGCCTTCTAGTGCCCCGGAGGAACACCATGAACAGCTCACTGATGATCCGCGCGGGCGTGCTGCTCGCGGCCCTGGTCGCGCTGCCGGCGCAGGCGCTCGAGGTGGTGGCCACCAGCCCGAGCATGGGCGCGCTGGTGCGCGCGGTCGGCGGCGCGGACACCGCGCTGACGGTGCTCTCCGGGCCCGAGCGCGACCTGCACCGGTTGCAGGCGCGCCCGAGCATGATCGGCGCGCTGCGTCGCGCCGATCTGGTGGTGGCGGTCGGCGCCGAACTGGAGATCGGCTGGCTGCCGCTGGCGATCGCCAGCGCCGCCAACCCGGCGATCCGCCCCGAGACCCCGGGCTACTTCGAGGCCGCCGCCCAGGTCGCGCTGCTCGATGTCGGCACCCCGGCCGATCGCGCGCTCGGTGACGTCCACCCGCTCGGCAACCCGCACCTCAACCTCGATCCGTTGCGCATGGCGACGGTGGCGCGGGCGCTGGCCGAGCGCATGGCCGCCCTCGACCCGGCCGGTGGCCCCGACTATCGCGCCGGCGCCGCGCGCTTTGCCGCCGCCGTCGAGCGGCGCCTGCCGGCGTGGTCGGCGCGGCTCGACGGCGCGCCGGGCGCAGTGCTCCATCACCGCGACGGCGTCTATCTGCTCGATCGCTTTGGCGTGCCGCTGCTCGGCACCATCGAGCCGGTGCCCGGGGTGCCGCCGAGCGGTCGTCAGCTGAACGCGCTTACCGAGCGGCTGCGGGGCCAGGCCGGGGTGGTGATCCACACCCCCTATCAGCCGGCGCGCCCGGCCGAGCGGGTCGCCGCCGCGCTCGACTGGCCGGTGGCGGTGCTGGCGCTGGAGCCGGCACGCGCGGCCGACGGCGCGGCCTATCTGGCGCACATCGACCGCTGGGTCGAGGTGCTCGCCGGGGCGGCGCGGCGATGAGCGAGGCGCTGTTGCGGCTCGACGGACTGGTCGCGGGCCATCGCGCGCCCGTGGTCGGTCCGCTCTCGTTCGCCCTGGGGCGTGGCGAGGTGCTGGGGTTGTGGGGCGGTAATGGCAGTGGCAAGTCGACCTTGCTCAACGCCATCGCCCGCGCCGCGCGGGTGTTCGCCGGGACGATCCGGCGCGCACCTGGGTTGCGCCTGAGCTATCAGGAGCAGCGCCCGGTGCGTCTCGACCCCATGCCAATGACCGGCGCCGATCTGCTGCGTGCCGCCGGGCTCGACCCGCGCCGCGCGCCGGCGCCCTTGGTCGCGCTGCTCGGCCAGCGACTCGATCGGCTCAGCGGGGGGCAGTACCAGCTGCTCTGCGTGTGGTGCGCGCTCGGCGCCGAGGTCGATCTGGTGCTGCTCGACGAGCCGACCAACAACCTCGATCCCGGCGCCGAGCGGTCGCTGCGCGCGCTGCTGGAGACGGCGCGTGCAGACCGAGCGGTGTTGCTGGTCAGTCACGAGCGCGCCTTTCTCGAGGCGGTGAGCACCCGGGTGCTGACGCTCGAGGCCGGGGGGCGGTCATGAACGAGGGACTCGCGCTGCTCGTCGACCCGCTGTTCCGGGTGCCGCTGCTCACCGGGCTGGCGGCGAGCCTCGCGCTCGCGCCGATCGGGGTGCTGTTGATGCTCCGCGACGAGTGGCTGGCGGCGCTGGGGCTGGCGCATCTGGCGGCCGCCGGCGCCCTCGGCGGGCTCGCGCTCGGTGCGCCGGGGCTGGCCGGTGCCGGGCTCGGCGCGCTCGGCGGTGGACTGATCAAGGGCGCGTTGGGCCGGCGTGGCAACGGTGTCTACGGCTTCATGATCCTGATCGGCTGGGCGTTACTGCTGCTGATTGCGGCCAACAGCGCGGTGGGCGAGGGGCTGGGGCAGGCGCTGATCGACGGCCAGCTCTACTTCGCCCGCTGGCCCGAGCTGATCGCGGCCCTGGCGCTGGCGCTGGCGCTGCTGTGGGCGTTGCCCCGGCTGGCCTGGCCGCTGTTGCGCGCGCGTCTGCTGCCCCGGCTCGATCGCGCCAATGGTCGCGCGGCCTGGCGCACCCACCTGGGGATGGATCTCGTTGCTGCGCTCGGCATGGCGGTGGGCACCGCCACGGTTGGGTTGATGGGGGCCTTCGCGCTGGTGTTCGTGCCGGCCTGGGTGGCCTTCCGGGTGGCGCACGGCTGGCGCGCGACCTGGGTGGTGGCGGGGGGGATCGGGGTCGCTGGTTATCTCGGCGCCTTCGTGCTGGCGCTGGCGCTCGATCAGCCGTTTGGCCCGGTGCTGGTGGCGGTGCTGGTCGTGTTGGCCTGGGGCGCGAGCGCGCTCCAGGCGGGGTGGCGATTGCTGACGGGCTGGCGCTGAACGGGTTCAGTGGCAGGGGTCGCTCCACCAGTGCGAGAGCCGCTGTTCGAGTTCCCGCGCCGGCAGCCCCTCGTAGTGTGAGATGTCGTTGAACAGCCGCAGCCGCGCGCGTACCTCGCTGGCGAAGTCGAGGATGGTCAGCCCCGCCGGGCTCTGGTCGAGCCGGTCGCGATAGCCGCGCGCATCGAAGCCGAGCAGACTACTGACCAGTAGCCGGTTGGTGCCCTTGTGGGCGACCACCAGCACCGAGCGGTCGTGGTGATCGTGGACGATGCGGCGCATCACCGGCAGGGCGCGGGCGAGCACGTCGATCCCCGACTCGCCGCCCTTGGGCGCGCTGGTCAGCGGGTCTTCCTGCCAGGCGCTGTACTCATCGGCGAAGTCGGCGGCGACCTGCTCGCGGGTCAGGCCCTCCCAGTGGCCGTAGTCGATCTCGCGCAGCCCAGGCTCAGGGGTGGGTTCGAGACCGTGTGACTCGGCGATGATCCGTGCCGTCTCCATGGTGCGCCCCATCGGGCTGGCGAAGACCGCATCGAGGCTGTCGCAGCGCAACCGCGCGGCGAGCGCGCGGACCTGGGTGCGGCCCTGTTCGGAGAGTGGTACGTCGGTGGAGCCGGCAAAGCGGTCCTCGGCGGTGAGTTCGGTGGCGCCGTGGCGCACCAGATAGATTCGGGTCGGCATCGGTGTTCTCCTCGTTGGCACCCGGTTATCCTCGTGACCCCATGGTCGGGCTGTGCACAGGCGTTGTCCAGATCGGATCTGCTCGGCGCTGTGCGCGAAAAGTGTACTGGGGCTGTGTCAAAATGGACGATCGAATCGGCGGCCGGTCCCGCAATGAGGGGTGGCGATCGGTGGCACGGCGATGACGGAGGTCTGGATCTGCTCATGAGCGCACGGAAAACGCGCAAACGCCCCGGCAAGGGGCGGGCTCGTAAGCAACGACACGACACACCGGGGATTCTGCGGCTGCTGGTGCTGGCGCCCTTGGTACTGGCGCTGTGTTCGGTGGTGATGGTCGGTGCGTTGCGTTGGCTCGATCCGCCGAGTTCGGCTTTCATGCTCGAACACCGACTCGCCGGGTTGTGGGCAGAGGGCCGCGCGCCGCGACTGGAGTACCGCTGGGTCGATCTCGACGACATCGACCCGGCGCTGGCGCTGGCGGTGATCGCCGCCGAGGACCAGCGCTTCCCCGAGCACCACGGCTTCGACCTGGTCGAGCTGCGCAAGGTCCTCGCCGATCTGGGCGAGGGCGGTCCCAGCCGGGGGGCGAGCACGCTGACCCAGCAGACGGCGAAGAACCTCTTCCTGTGGCCGGGGCGGGACTATCTGCGCAAGGGCATCGAGGCCTGGTTCACGGTGCTGATCGAGACGCTGTGGCCGAAGCGACGCATCCTCGAGGTCTATCTCAACATCGCCCAGTTCGGTCCCGAGGTCTATGGCGCCGAGGCCGCCAGCCGTCGCTACTTCGACCGTTCCGCGGCCAACCTCGGGCGGTCACGCGCCGCCCGGCTCGCGGCGGTGCTGCCCGATCCACGCGGCTATCGGCTCGATCGCCCCAGTGAGCGACGGGAGCGGCGTGTGGGCTGGATCCTCGCCCAGATGCGCCAGCTCGGCGGTATCGCCTATCTCGAGCGGCTGCGCTGAGCGCGGCCTTGCGGGGCGGGACGCGATCGCGCAGGATGTCGCCGCCGGTGCCGCGCTGATGGGGTATCGGGATGAGGCGTGCCCGGCGCGCGCGCCCTGGAGTCGCCCTTGGAACACGCAGCCGATCAGCAGCCCGCTCCGGAACAGCCACCTTCGTCCGCGCCGCGGCGTCTCGCGCCGGGGCGCTGGCTGCTGCGCCTGTCGAGCGCGCTGCTCGGCGCCGGGTTGCAGCTCATGCTGCTGGGGCTGCTCGGTGCCGCGGCCTTCGTCCACTTCACCCTGCCCGAGCTGCCCGACGTCGAGCAGCTGCGCGACGTCCAGCTCCAGGAACCGTTGCGCGTCTACAGCGCCGATGGTGCGCTGATCGGTGAGTTCGGGGTGCAGCGCCGTCGCCCGGTGCGTTATCGCGATGTCCCGGCGCTGGTGGTGCAGGCGGTGCTCGCCACCGAGGACAGTCGCTTCTTCGAACATCGGGGGATCGACCTGATGGGGCTGGCGCGGGCCTCGTTGAGCTATGCCCTGACCGGGGAGAAGACCCAGGGCGGCAGCACCATCAGCATGCAGCTCACCCGCAACTTCTTCCTCACCCGGGAGAAGACCTTCGCGCGCAAGCTCGCCGAGGTGCTGCTGACCCTGCACGTCGAGCGGACCCTGACCAAGCAGCAGATCCTCGAGCTCTATCTCAACAAGATCTTCTTCGGTCATCGCGCCTACGGTATCTCGGCGGCCGCCGCGCTCTACTACGACAAGCCGCTCGAGGCGCTGACCCTGCCCGAGGTGGCGATGCTCGCCGGCATCCCCCAGGCGCCCTCGAGCAACAACCCGGTGACCGACCCGGCGCGCGCGCTGGAGCGGCGCAACCATGTGCTGGGGCGAATGCACGCACTCGGCTATATCGACACGCCGCGCTACGAGCAGGCGATCCGTACCCCCGACAGGGCGCGGCTGCATCGCCGCCTGCCCGACCTGGAGGCCGGTCACGTTGCCGAGATGGCGCGCCAGGAGATCATCGAGCACTACGGCGAGGCCGCGCTCGGGCACGGCTATCGGGTCATCACCACCCTCGACACCCGGCTGCAACGGGCAGCGCAGGGCGCGGTACGCGAGGCGCTGCACGACTACGACCGGCGGCACGGTTATCGCGGCGCCGAGGCACGCATCGCGCTTGCCGGTCGCACCGAGGCGGCGCTCGACGCGCTGCTCGCCGCCCACCCGCCGCTCGGCGGGCTGCGCGCGGCGCTGGTCACCGCGGTCTCGGCGGGCGCCGCCGAGCTCTATCTCGGGCGCGGCGAGCGCGCGCGGCTCGATCTGGGGGCCGTCGCCTGGGCGCGGCCGTTGATCGACGAGAACCGGCGCGGACGGCGGCCGCGGCGCGTCTCCGACGTGCTCACCGTCGGTGACCTGGTGCGACTCTCGCGCGCCGAGGACGGCAACTGGCGGCTCGATCAGCTCCCGGCGGTCGCCGGCGCGCTGGTCTCGATCGATCCGCGCGACGGCGCGGTGCGGGCGCTGATCGGGGGCTACGACTTCGCGGCGAGCAAGTTCAACCGCGCGCTCGACATGCGTCGTCAGCCCGGTTCGAGCTTCAAACCCTTCATCTATGCCGCCGCGCTCGCCGAGGGCTGGACCCCGGCGAGCCTGGTGCGCGATGGTCCGGTGGAGCTACCGCGCGGTTCGCGCTGGAACCCGCAGAACGCCGATCGTCGCGCGCTCGGTCCGATCCGGTTGCGCCCAGCGTTGGCGCGCTCGCGCAACCTCGCCACCATCAATCTGCTGCAGAGTGTCGGGGTGGAGGACGCCAAGCGCTATCTCGAGCGCTTCGGCTTCGCCCTGGTCGATAACCCGGTGGGACTGTCGTTGGCTCTCGGGACCGTCGAACTCTCGCCGGTGAGCCTGGCCGAGGGCTATGCGGTGTTCGCCAATGGCGGCTATCACGTCCATCCGCACTTCATTCGCCGGATCGAGGACGGTGAGGGGCACGTGATCTTCGAGGCCATGCCCCCGCGCGCCTGTGACGACTGCTGGTATCGGCGCGAGGCGCAAGCGTCCCGCCCCGCTGCGCCCTCGGTCGCCGCCGAACAGGTGATCGATCCGCGTATCGCCTATCAGCTCACCTCGATGCTGCGTGATGTGATCGAGGTCGGTACCGGGCGCCGCGCCCGTGTCCTTGGGCGTGCCGATGTGGTTGGCAAGACCGGGACCACCAACGATCTGCGCGATTCCTGGTTCGCGGGTTATCAGGCCGACTTCGTCACCATTGCCTGGATGGGGTTCGACGACTTCTCCGAGCTGGGACGTGGCGAGTACGGCGGCGTGGCGGCGTTGGGGATGTGGGTCGAGTTCATGCGTCAGGCGCTCGCCGAACGACCGGAATTACGGCTGGCGCCGCCACGGGGGATGGTGCGGGTGCGGATCGATCCGGCACGTGGGGTCGAGTTGCGTGGGCCAGGTGGCATCACCGAGTGGGTGCGCGAGGAATATCGTTTGATGTTGCTCGGCCCCGACCCGATCCGTGCGACACCTGCGCCAGTGGTCGAGGACAGTGCGACCCCTCGGGTCCTCGACGCGCTGTTCTGAGCCCGGGCTCAGCTGCTACAGGGTAGCGGCCTGGGGGTGGTGTGGCCGCGTTGCAGTCGGCGCAGGGTATCGCGCAGTTCACCGAGGCGGTGCTGCACTCGGGCGCGCTGTTCGGGGGCGAGACTGGCGCCGAGCCGGGCGGCAAGGGTGACGAGCTGCTCGGTCAGGCGCTCGCCATCGCGGCGCAGTTCGATCGGCATGGCGTCGAAATCGGTCAGCCACGCCCGCAGGAAGGCGGCGATGCGCCGCTCCCCGGCGCCCTCCTCGAGCAAGGTCATCAACCGCCTGCGCTGGGCGGCGCGATAGGCATCGAGCGCCGGTTGACTGTGTGGCATCGCGGCGGTGATCTCGCCGATCAGTTGCTGTTGCTCGGGGGTGAGGGGGCCGGTCCAGTCGCTGATGTTACGGATATAACGCCGGGCACGCCGCTGGCGTTCGCGCGCGGCGTCGGGCGGTGCGCCGCGCTCGGTCTCTCTCTCGTGCCACCGCTGCTCGAGACGGGTGCGCTGGGGCGGGGTGAGCGCGGCGAGCAGCGGGGCTGCGGCGGTGATGAAGAGCTCGGCGTGGTGGCGATAGACTGGCGCGGCGGCGGCCATCAGGCAGGCGAGATCGCTGCGTGCAGGGCCTGTCGCGGTCGCCTGGAGTAGTCGCTCGAGGAGGGCGACGAGTTCGGGTAGGGCCTCGCGGCGGTGGCGCTCCTGGACCGTCTGGAGTACCGGTTTCCAGCCACGCAGCTGTTGAGGGTCGAGATCGAGCTGGTGATCGACATAGACCCCGGTGAGAAAGGGGGCGTTGTCGTAGACCAGCGAGATCCGGCTGCAACCGACAGCGAGGAACAAGCAGGCGAGTGCCACTAGGGGGCGTCGTACGCGACTCATGAGGCGTACTCCGTCTCCAGGACCGGGGCCGAGAACAGATAGCCCTGGGCCCAGTGGACACCAAGGTCACACAGGGTGTGGGCGGTGGCCTCGTCCTCGACGCACTCGGCGATGGTGGTGATGCCGAGCGAGTCGGCGGTGTACTGGATACTGGCCACCAGGGCCCTGGACTTGGGCTGGGAGTGGATCTGGGCGATGAGCTGGCGATCGATCTTGATGAACGAGATCGGCAGCTCGGCGAGATAGCCGAGTGAGGAGTAACCGCCGCCGAAGTCGTCGATGGCCAACCGAAAGCCACGTTCGATGAAGGGGGCGAGGGTCGTGCGGAGCTGGCGCGCCTGGCCGAGTGGTTCGCGTTCGGTGATCTGTAGTACCAGGGATCGGGTCTGGCCCCTGGGGCCGAGTCGGGGACAGTGCGCGGCGGCATGGTCGGCGAGGGCGGCGACCTGCTCCGGGCGGCGCAGCAGGTCGCCCGAGAGGTTGATGAAGCGCTTGATGGCAAGCCGTCGCCCGTTCTCGGTGGCGCAGCGGGTGATGGCGCGTCGAGCGAGGATATCGTCGATGTGATGAAGCAAGCTGAGGCGATCGGCGACCTCGATGAACTCCTGGGCGCAGAGTACGTGCTCGGGGGCGGTGACGATGCGGGCGAGGACCTCTTCGCCGACCACGGTGCGACTGTCGAGGTCGATGATCGGCTGATAGGCCGGGCGGAGCAGTCCCCCGCCGATCGCGCGTTGGACCAAGGCCGCGGTGGTGAGTGCATGGGCCTGTTCGGCATTGGTGACACAGCTGCGATTGCGCCCACGTAGTTTGGCCTCGTAGAGCCCGGCATCGGCGCGGGCGAGGACCTCGTCGATACCGTCCTTGCCCGGGCTACTCACGGCGATCCCTGCGCTCACCGTGACCTTGAGCGTCTGCCCGGCAAACTCCGTGCGGGTGTGTTCGACGCTCTTGCGCATGCGCTCGATGCCCTGATGGGCCTGTTCGACGCGGGTTACCGGGAGCACCACCAGGAACTCCTCGCCGCCCCAGCGCCCGAGCCAATCGCCCTGGCGGATGCTGCGTCTGAGGGCGAGGGCGACCTGCTTGAGGACCTGATCGCCGGCGCCATGGCCGTGGATGTCGTTGATCAACTTGAAGCGATCGATATCGAACAGGCCGAGGCAGTAGGCCACGCCTGAGCGCTCGCTGCGAGCCTGCTCGAGACGCAGATAACCATTGAGCGCGCGTCGGTTGGGTAACCCGGTGAGGTCGTCGTGGGTGGCCATCTGGAACATGCGTTGTTCGAGTCGTCGTAGCCGCTCGCCCTGCACCGAGGCGCCGAGGACGTTGGCCGCCGCGCGCAGTGCCTGGACCTCGAGTTCGCTCCAGTGCCGCTCGTGTTCGCAGTCGTCGAGTCCGATAAAGCCCCACCAGTGCTTGACGACGAACACCGGCACCACCACCAGAGAACGAATGTCCTGGGCCTCGAGGGGGGCGCGTTCGGCCGTCGGGAAGGTGTTGATGCTTCCGTGGACCACGCCGCCGGCGCTGAGTATCTGGCACCAGTGGTCGAAGCCGGCCTCGAGCGGGAGGCGTTGCAATTCGGGGTTGTCGAGCTGACTCTCGATCCCGGGGGCAGAGAACTCGTGACGTTGGCTGGTGTAGAGTACGCCATCAATACCGAGCTGGTTCTCGAAGACATAGGCACGGCTCGCATGGGTCGCACGTGCCAGGTGTTCGAGCATGCGTGGGACGTATTCGCCCCAGTTGGGGTGACCGAAGTATTCGGCCGCCAGACCGACGGCCTTGAAGATTGCCGTGGCGCTGTCGTGTGCCGGAGCGGCATCATCGTCATGACCAGTGCAGGGTTGCGGTTGCATGGGGTGCCAGTAGGCCGATGCATCGTCTTGCTTGCTTCTTTCCCTGCTGGCTGTACACTCTGAACCTTTTTCCAACTTCATCTTCAACGAGGTCCCCCGTGGTCGCCCCCGAGTCAGATTTCCATCGCATCAAGCGCTTGCCGCCCTATGTCTTCAACATCGTCAACGAGTTGAAGGCCGCGGCTCGAGCGCGGGGCGAGGACATCATCGATTTCGGCATGGGCAACCCCGATCAGCCGACGCCACAGCACATCGTCGATAAGCTGATCGAGGTCTCGGCGCGCGGCAACACCCATCGCTACTCGGTCTCGCGAGGTATCCCGCGGCTGCGTCGTGCCATCTGCCACTGGTACCGCGATCGCTTCGATGTGCACCTCGACCCCGAGACCGAGGCCATCGTCACCATCGGCTCCAAGGAGGGGCTCGCTCACTTGGCGATGGCGACCATGGATGCCGGCGATACGGTATTGGTGCCCAACCCGGCCTATCCGATCCATCCCTACGGTTTCATCATCGCTGGCGCCGACGTGCGTCATGTGCGCTTGACCCCCGAGGTCGACTTCTTCGAGGAGCTGCGCCGCGCCATCCAGGACTCCTGGCCCAAGCCCAAGATGTTGGTGCTCAACTTCCCTGGCAACCCCACCGGGCAGTGTGTCGAGCTGGAGTTCTTCGAGAAGGTCATCGACATCGCTCGCGAGCACGGCATCTGGGTGGTGCACGACATCGCCTATGCCGATATCGCCTTCGACGGTTACAAGGCACCCTCGATCCTGCAAGTGCCCGGGGCCAAGGAGATCGCCGTCGAGTTCTTCTCGATGTCGAAGAGCTACAACATGCCCGGTTGGCGGGTCGGTTTCATGTGCGGTAACCCGACCCTGGTTGCGGCGCTGGCGCGGATCAAGTCCTATCTCGATTACGGCACCTTCACCCCGATCCAGGTCGCGGCGATCGCTGCGCTCGAGGGGCCGCAGGAGTGCGTACGCGAGATCAGCGACATGTATCAGAGCCGACGTGACGTCCTCTGCAGCGGGCTCAATGCCGCCGGTTGGGCGGTCGAGCCGCCCAAGGCGACGATGTTCGTGTGGGCGCCGATCCCCGAGCCCTACCGGGAGATGGGGTCGCTGGAGTTCTCGAAAAAGCTCTTGCGCGAGGCCAAGGTAGCCGTCTCCCCCGGCATCGGCTTCGGTGAATATGGCGACACCCATGTGCGTTTCGGTCTGATCGAGAACGAGCATCGCACGCGTCAGGCGATCCGCGGTATCAAGGAGATGCTGCGTCGGGAGTCGCAGGCCGGCGCCTGATCCCCGTCTAGAGCGGTGGCGCGCGTCCATCACGGACGCGCCTAGCCCGATTCCAACCAGGATACAGCGCTCCGCCCGCTCGGCGGGCGACGAAGAGGTAATATGATGAAACCGGTGAAAATCGGACTCTTGGGCTTGGGTACGGTCGGTGGCGGCACGGTCAGCGTGCTCACCAACAATGCCGCTGAGATCGCGCGCCGCGCCGGTCGCCAGATCGAGATCGCGCATGCCGCAGCTCGCACCTATGACGCCACCGCTATTGACGGGCTGGAGCAGATCGGACAGATCGGCGAGGATGCCTTCGCGGTGGTCGAAGATCCCGAGGTCGAGATCGTCATTGAGCTGATCGGTGGCTATTCGCCGGCGCGCGAGCTGGTGCTGCGTGCGATCGAGAACGGCAAGCACGTGGTCACCGCCAACAAGGCGTTGATCGCGTTGCACGGCAACGAGATCTTTGCCGCTGCGCGCACGCACGGCGTGATGGTCGGCTTCGAGGCGGCGGTGGCCGGCGGTATCCCGATCATCAAGGCGGTGCGCGAGGGGCTGGCGGCCAATCACATCGAGTGGATCGCCGGGATCATCAATGGCACCGGCAACTTCATCCTCTCCGAGATGCGTGACAAGGGGCGTGCGTTCGCCGACGTGCTCGCCGAGGCGCAGGCACGCGGCTACGCCGAGGCCGACCCGACCTTCGATGTCGAGGGGATCGATGCGGCGCACAAGCTCACCATCCTCGGCGCGCTCGCCTTTGGTATCCCGCTGCAGTTCGAGCGTTGTTTCACCGAGGGCATCTCCGAGATCGATGCCCTCGACGTCGCCTATGCCGCCGAGCTTGGTTATCGCATCAAGCATCTCGGCATTGCCCGGCGCGGGGCCGAGGGGATCGAGCTGCGCGTCCACCCGACGCTGATCCCCGAGCGCCGCCTGCTGGCCAATGTCGACGGGGTGATGAACGCGGTCTTGGTCAAGGGGGATGCGGTCGGGCCGACGCTCTACTACGGCGCCGGCGCTGGCGCCCTGCCGACGGCCTCGGCGGTGGTCGCGGATCTGGTCGACGTGGTGCGTGCCCTGGCGACCGCGCCGGGTGATCGGGTGCCGCACCTCGGCTTCCAGTCCGATGCCCTGGTCGACACCCCGGTGCTGGAGATGGAGGCCGTCGAGACCGCTTATTATCTGCGTCTCTCCGCGCTCGATCAGCCCGGGGTGATGGCGCGTATCGCCAGCATCCTCGGCGAGCACGGCATCAGCATCGAGGCGATCAAGCAGCAGGAGCCGGCCGAGGGCGAGACCCATGTGCCCTTGGTGATGCTCTCCCACCGGGTGCTCGAGCGGCAGATGAATGCCGCGATCGCGCAGATCGAGGCACTCGACTCGGTACAGGGTGCGGTGACCCGCATCCGCATGGAGACGCTCTCGGGCTGACGCCCGCTGCTCCAGTCGTTCAGCCACGGATCCCGCAACGCCCAGGGGCGAGGATGCCGTTGGGGTCGAGCGCACGCTTGAGGGTGCGTTCGACCTCGCGCTTGACCGGTCCATAGCTCTGCGCCACCCGCTCTTGGAAGGCGGTGTTGACACGATAGACGGCATAGCCCTCGGCCTCGAAGACATCGAGCAGGGTGGCGAAGCAGTCATGGGCGCGCCGCATCTCCTCGGGGTCGCTGCGGTCGTAGAGCAGATCGATCACATGGTGCATGTCGCGCCAGCCGACGATGAATTCACCGACATAGTCGAACCCATGGTGTTCGAGCACCGTGGTGGCGAGTTCGACCTGTTTACCGCACTCGCTGCCGCGCGCCTGACTCACCGGCGCGAACCACATCGACCCACCGCCGCCTCGCCAGTTGTAGAGCCCGAACTCCTGGAGGTTGGGGATCCCTGACATCAGCTCCGCCCGATACTGGAACGGTTGGGTCTGGCCGGCCTCCTCGGCGGTGATCAGGGTGCCGCGACCGTTGCGCTCGACCGCCTCGGTGACGATCCGCCAATTGACCTCGACTTGCTCTGGCGTGCCGTAGAGTGCGGCATAGACGTTCCAGGCACCGAGCCCGTGGTCGCGCCGGATCTGTTCGATCACCGCGCGCGGCGTGCTGCCCGGGGTGTCGAGATAGTCGCTGCGGCGCAGGTTACAGCCGCCGGCCTCCCACAGGGTCCCGGCGATCACTACCGCATTGGGGATCACCTGGGCGATGCGCAACGGGCGTAACAGCTCGACGATGTCGGCGATATCGGTATCGTCCGCGTAGCGGATCGAGAACGGCTTGATCACCGGAGGTCGTGGCATCAGCCAGAATCCCATCTTGGTGCAGATGCCGTAGTTCGATTGGGTGAAGAGCCCATCGAGGGTCGGCCCATACCCCCACTTGAACACCTGCCAGGCGCGATCGCCCTCGACCCCGCCCATCCCGGTGCGCAACACCTCGCCGTTGGCCAGCACCACCTCCATCCCGCACTGCATCAAGAAGTGTTCGCCATAGGGGGTGTAACCGACCCCGCGATCCAAGGTATTGCCGACCGGCCCGGCGATCGCCGAGGGGGCGGAGAAGGAGAGCATCAGCGGTCGTTCGTGCTCCTGGAGGTGGTCGTAGAGCTGTTGATAGGTGACGCCCGGCTCGACCAAGGCGGTACAGAGTTCGGGATCGATCTCGAGGATCCGGTTCATGCGTCGCAGGTCGAGCACGACCTGTCCGCGCTCGCCAGGGGCGGCCGAACCGTAGCCGAAGTTGCGCCCGGTGGAGATCGGCCACAGCGGGATGCGGTAGCGGTTGCAGATGCTGACCACCGCCTGGACCTGCTCGACGGTGGTGGCGAGCAGGACCGCAGAGGGTCGGTGCGCCTCGGTCTCGACCGCCATCATGATCTTGGTGTAGGGGCGCAGATGGGCCGTCGAGGTCAGCACCTGGTCGGCGCCGAGGACTGCGCCGAAGTCGGCGAGGGCGCGGGAAAAGGTTGCGGCATCGATGCCCTGTGGTCGTACTTGATGGGGGGTGGTCTTCATCACGACTCCCGAGACGCTGCGGGTTGAATCCAGGCGCTCAGCGCCAAGCGTGCAGAGTGGTGCGGTGGTGTGGAGGCTTCTGGTGGGTGCAGTAGAATTCGCGCCAGGTGTGTTGCTGCTCGTGTCGGTGGTGGTTGTAGCCGTTGTTCGAGCAACAGGTGACCGGCGTGGTCGCGGACGCACTCGCCGACCAGCAGCGCGTTGGCATCGTCGAGCCAGCCGATCAGTCGGGTTGGTGTGATGGCGTGCGCGAGCCGGTGATCGAGCGCGGCGAGTGCCGGGGCGTCGAGTCCGTGTAGTGGCCAAGGCGTTACCGCTGCGGGTGTCTGGGTGGTCACGGCACTCGCTAGGGCGGTATCGAGCCTGCCGCCATCAAGGAGCAAGATCACCGGCGCGGTTGGCCTGGGGGGCGCGGGTGCGGGCGCGCTGACGGCGGCCAATGCCGGGGTGCTGGCGAGTAGCCGTAGCAGGTTGCGTCTAGTGATCGGCATGGGCCGTCTCCGGTGGCGGCGGGGTGGCCGCAAGATACTCGGCGAGTTCGAGCAGGGTCTGGTCGTCGATGTCGGTGACGCGGAAGGCGGGCATGGCATTGCGCCCACTGCGGGCGATGATGATGTAGGTGGCCACCGGCAGGTCGCGCCCTGTGATCACCGGGCCGATGCCGGTCTCGTGGCAGCGTGCACAGACCTTCTCGAAGACCTCGATAGCTGGTGCGGCGATGGCTGTCGGGGCGGCTGTTATGAGTGTGATGAGCAACAGGGTCCTCATCGCGGCCTCCTCCCGGCACGGGCTGATAGGGTGGCGATATGCGCGATCACCGCCTCGAGTTCGGGGTCGCTGTAGTGGGCGATCGTCTCGACCATCTCGGGGTCGGCATTGCGCCGCACCCGATCGCGAATACCTTGCGCCTGGCGCAACAGATAGGCTGGGTGCTGATCGGCGAGTCGGGGGTAGAAGGCGTTGGCATCGCCCTGAGCGTGCTCGCCATGGCAGTGCAGGCAATCGCGTCGATAGAGTCGCGCGCCCAGCGTTGGGGCGGTGGTGTGGGGCGGTGCAGGTGTCGAGGTGGGCGGATCGAGCCGCTCGAGATGGAGGGCGATGTCGGCGAGCTGGCGCGCCGAGACCTGGTGCTCGGAGACGGCGGGATACATCTGGGCGTTGTCGCGTTGTCCAGCGCGGATGTCGTTGAGCTGCTTGATGAGCACGGTTGCGTGCTGCCCGGCCAGCCGTGGATAGCGTCCCGCAGTATCGCCCTCGCCAGCGTGGCCGTGGCAGCGCCGACAGACCAGATAGGCATAGGCACCGCGCTCGGGGTCGGCGTGATCGCGTAATGCCTGCAGCATGGTCGCGCGTTCGGCGTTCCAGACATAGTCCGGTGACTCGATCCCGGGGGCGTGTGGCAGCGACATCGGTTGGGCCTGGGCGAGGACGCTCGGTATCGCCGCGGCGATCAGCAAGAGCAATCGATCCATGTCCCGATCCTCGGTCTATTCAGCACGGTAGCTGGCGTGGGGTGGTCTGGAGGCTGATCCAGCGCAACTCGGTGAAGGCGTCGATGCCGGCCTGGCCGCCGAAACGGCCATAGCCCGAGGCCTTGAGGCCGCCGAAGGGCATCTGGGGTTCGTCGTGTACCGTTGGGCCGTTGATGTGACAGATCCCCGATTCGATGCGCTCGGCAACCTGCCAGGTCCGCGCGAGATCACGACCGAATACCGCTGCGGCCAGACCGTAGGTGTTGTCGTTGGCGCGGGCGATCGCCGTTTCGGTGTCGGGTACCCGCATGATCGCCGCGATCGGGGCGAAGCTCTCTTCGTGATAGAGGCGCATCTCCGGGGTGAGTCCGTCGAGTAGCACGGGGCGCATCAGCAGTGTCTGGTCGGGCTCACCGACTACCAGCCGGGCGCCCTGGGCGAGCGCATCCTCGATCAGGGCATTGGCGCGTTCGAGCGTGGCCGGTTCGATTACTGCGCCGAGGGGGGCATTGCCGTGGCGTGGATCGCCGGCCGTGAGGGCGCGGACCTGTGCGGCAAGTCGTTCGGTGAAGGCATCAGCGACAGCGGTGTCGACGATGAGACGCTCGGTGGACATGCATACCTGTCCGGAGTTGACGAAGGCCCCGAAGCGAGCCGCCCGAGCCGCCGCCTCGAGATCGGCGTCGTCGAGTACGATCAGTACCGCCTTGCCACCGAGTTCGAGGATCGCCGGCTTGAGGTGTTCGGCGCAGCTGTGGGCGATGGCGCGCCCGACTCGGGTCGAGCCGGTAAAGTTGACCCGGCGTACTGCGGGATGGGCGATCATCGTCTCGGTCAGCGCGGCCGCATCCTCCGGGGCGTGGCTGATGAGGTTGAGGACGCCAGCGGGCAGACCCGCAGCGCACAGCGTCTCGACCAACAGGGCATGGGTTGCCGGACAGCGCTCGGCGCCCTTGAAGACCAGGGTGTTACCACAAGCCAAGGGGGTGGCGATGGCGCGTGCACCCAGGATCAGTGGCGCGTTCCAGGGGGCGATACCGAGGACCACGCCGGCGGGGCGTCTGACCGCACACGCGATGTTTCCTGGTAGGTTGGACGGGATCAGCGATCCTTGGATCGCGGTGGTGAGGGCCGCCGCCTCGTGGAGGATGGCGCAGGCCTGCTCGATGTTGAGTTCGGCCCAGGTGGTGCTGGCGCCGGTCTCGTCACAGATCCGCGCGATGAAATCGGTACGGCGCCGTGCGAGCCGTGTCGCTGCCTCCTGGAGTAGGGCGCGGCGTCTGGCCGGAGGGCTCCCGGCCCAGTCGGGTAGGGCTACCGCGGCGGCCTCGATTGCCGCCTTGGCGTCACTGTGATCGGCTGCTGCGGCGCGGGTGGTCACCGCGGTGGTGGCGAGCGGGCCACGCCATTCGAAACAGCGGGCCGTGCTCCCGGGGCGCCACTCGGCGCCGATCAGTAGCTGGGTCTGGTACATGGGCACGTCCTCCTGACATGGCTCGGTGAGGCGAGGGTAGACGGGCATCGGGTGGATGGCTGTCCCCTGAGTGCACTCAAGACATGCCTGATCGTGCACGAAGTGTTTATCTTGGATCTTGTCCGGGTATGACCAAACGGTCAATAATCCGTCCCCATGACTGTCTCGCCGCTGCGCCTCAGTACCGCCGAGCTATCGCCGGCCGATGCCAGGATCGCCTGGCGCGCCTGGATGGCATCGCTGTTCTTCGGGGTCGAGTCCGAGTTCGATGAACGGCGCGTCTTCTGCGGTGAACTCGACACCTATCGAGCCGGAGCGCTCTCGCTCACCCGGCTGTGTGCCGAAGGCCATCGTGTGATCCAACCCCATGATGCCCAGGGCGCGGGCGGTGAGGGCGCCCTAAAGGTGCTCGCGCCCTGGCGTGGACATGCGGTGGTCAGCCAGTCTCGACGTCAGGCCTGGGTGCGCGCCGGTGGCTGGGCCCTCTATGACACCACCGCGCCCTATCGGGTGAGCAGCCCGGAGTGGGCCGAGCACTTGATCTTGCTGTTGCCGCGTGAGCGTTTTCTGACACGGGGTCTGCCGTTGGAGACGGTCGTGGGGCGGCATCTCGGTGGGAGTCGAGGGATCTCCCGAGTGGCGCTGGAGACCATGCGCCATACCTTCCAGGCTCTCCCCGAGATGAGTACGCAGAGCGCACAGGGGGCCGGAGAACTGATCCTGGAGTTGGTCGAGCTGACGCTGCGTGAGTTGCTACAGGAGGAGGCCGCTGGCTGCTCACGACAGGCACTGTTTCGCGATCGGGTCCGGGACCATATCGCACGTCATCTGCGTGACCCGGGGCTATCGGTGACGAGGATCGCGCAGGCGCTCCACTGCAGTCGGCGGCACCTGCACAATGCCTTTGCCGATGACGACGAGACCCCGGGGCGCTATATCCAGCGGTTACGGCTCGAGGGCTGTATGCGCGATCTCGTCAATCCGGCGCTGGCGCACCGCACCCTCACCGAGGTGGCCTTTTCCTGGGGGTTCACCAACAGCGCCCACTTCAGTCGGGTGTTTCGCCGCCACGTCGGGGTGGCGCCGCGCGAGTTTCGCGAGGCGGCCTCTGCTCATGAGAGGAGATGGCCCCGGGTGCCGGAT
Source organism: Marichromatium bheemlicum (assembly GCF_012276755.1). Taxonomy (GTDB): domain Bacteria; phylum Pseudomonadota; class Gammaproteobacteria; order Chromatiales; family Chromatiaceae; genus Marichromatium; species Marichromatium bheemlicum. The sequence continues at coordinate 39,812 of NZ_JAAXKX010000004.1, forward strand.
CTGGTCGGTCAGCGTGATTCGGCTGGCCCGGGATCTGTGTGCGTCTTGTCCGATTCCGTCTCCGGTTGAGTCATACGCGCGGCGAGTAACCGTTCGAGCTGTTGCTCGAGGGTTTGGCGCCGTGCGTGCTCGGCGAGCAGTCGGGTCTGGAGTCGTTCGCGCCCCCGTTCGCTGCGCCCTAGCCGTGCCTCGAGCTGGGCGTGTGCGTCGGTGAGCTGACGGTGCTGTGCGTCGAGCGCTGCGCGTGTCTCCTCGCTGTGCGCGAGTTGTGTTTCCAGCTGATCGCGCATCCGTTCGCCCGCCTGCTGTGCCTCGCGCAGCTTCGCCAATGCCTGCGCTTGTTGTTGATTGTCCCGTTCGCGCTCGCGCAGCTCGCCGGCGAGGGCGGCGTTGTCGCGATTGAGCCGGGTGATCTCATCCTGCTTGACGATCAGGGTCTGTGCTTGCTGGCGCAGTTCCGCCTGCAACTGCTGGAGCTGCTGGTCGTGGCGGCGTTGATCCTGCTCGCGCTGGAGGCGGCTGGCCTCGCGATAGTGTTCGAGCGCCTCGCGGGCATGACGGTGCTTCTCCTCGATCGAGGCGAGATGCTGCGCCTGGACCTCGAGCCGTTCCTGTAGTCCCAGTTTTTCCTGCTCCAGGGTCGCCAAGGCGATCGCCTGTCCCTGACCCCGTTGCTCCAGTTCAATGATGCGCGCGGCCTGCTCGGCGAGGGTCGTCTCGCGCGCGGCGATCCCCTGGCGCAATCCCTCGACCTCTGTCGCGAGTCCATCGCGGACTGTCTCGATCTCTTCGAGTTGCTGACGCTGTGTCTCTATGTGCGTCTGATGGCGGCGCTCGGCGGCGGCGACGATCTCCTCAGCCTCGGTCTCGAGGGTGCGGGCGAGTTCGGCGACGAGCTGCTGGATCGGCTCGCTCAGGCCCTTGGCGTCGCCGAGCCGGCGTGCCTCTTCTTCTTCCAACTCCTTGAGATAACGATGGATCGTGCTCTTCGAGCCGGTGTTGCCAAGAGCGACGCGGACGGCGTCGATTGAGGGGTGTCGGTCCTGTGCGAGCAGGGTGTCGCGTGCCTGTTTGACCAGCGCCTTGGTGATGCCACCGCGTGCCATGGGGTCTCCAATTTATTTCGTACTGTATTACGTAGTATGTATATACGTATTATTTTTGAACGTCAATTTTTGTGTTCAGTAAAAATCAAAGGCGGGATAATATGACTTATCCCATGTCAGACCGAGATGAGGGCCGCAATCAGGCCCTCTCCGAGCAGGTTGGGTACAAGCGGTACGGATCCGGTATCGAAGACGGGGCCGTCAGAGACGATGAAGAGAAGGAGCACATCGGGCATGCAGCGGATCGAGCGCTATATCGAGGCGGCCACCCGCGACAACACCAGACGCGGCTATCGCGCGGCGATCCGTCACTACGAGGAGACCTGGGGCGGGTTGTTGCCGGCGACTGCTGAGTCCGTTGCCCGCTATCTCGCCGATCACGCCGAGCAGCTCGCGCTCAATACCCTGCGGCTGCACCTGGCGGCACTGGCGCGCTGGCATCGTGATCAGGGCTTCCCCGATCCGACCAAGGCGCCGGTGGTGCGCCAGGTGATGCGCGGCATCAGTGAGCTGCACCCGGCGCGCGAGCACCAGGCGCGGGCGTTGCAGCTGGAGGACCTGGTACGGGTCGATGCCATGCTGGAGACGCGGATCCGTGAGGCTGGGATCAGTGAAGCATTGCGCGCGCGGCGCGATCGGGCGCTGCTGCTGGTCGGCTTTTGGCGCGCCTTCCGTGGCGATGAACTGCTGAGGCTCGCGGTCGAGGACGTGCGTCAGGAACACGACGGCGGGCTGCTGATCCGGCTCGCGCGGACCAAGACCTCGCACGGCGAGAGCCGCGATTATCCGCTGCCCCGGCTCTCCAGGCTCTGTCCGGTCACGGCCTATGCCGATTGGGTCGGTTGCGCCGGGATCGAGCGCGGCGCGGTGTTCCGTGGCATCGACCGCTGGGGGCGGGTGCGCGAGCAGGGGCTGCACCCCAACAGCCTGATCCCGCTGTTGCGCCGTCTGCTCGAGGAGGCCGGGGTGGCGGATGCGGCAAGCTACAGCGCCCACTCGCTCAGGCGGGGCTTCGCCTCCTGGGCGAGCGCCAGTCAGTGGCAGCTGCGCGAGCTGATGGACTATGTCGGCTGGCGTGACGCGCGCTCGGCGCTGCGCTATATCGAGCGCGCCGCGCCCCGGCTGGGCGGGCGTATCGAGCGCGCGCTGGCCGCACCGGAGGACGCCTCGGGTTGAATTCGCCGCGCCCGGCGCACATCCCCGGGTCATGCCAGCCCGAGCGGGGACGAAGGAGATGCCGAGCGCGCAGACGACCTGTTACGAGTGTGACGCCAACTGTCCGATCGAGGTCGAGTTCGATACCGGCGGCGAGCCGGTAAAGGTCCGCGGGCCCGACTGCCCGCGCTGTTATGTCCAGCTCGAACGGCGCGATCACCCCGAGCGACTGCTCCATCCGCTGCGCCGCATCGGCCCGCGCGGGTCCGGGCGCTTCGAGCAGATCGGCTGGGATGAGGCGCTCGACACCATCGCCGCCGAGCTGACGCGCGCCCGTGAACGTCACGGCGCGCCGGCGGTGGGCTTCTTCGCCGGCTATACCAAGGAGGCGCGCCCACAGCTGCAACGACTCGCCCACAGCTTCGGCTCACCCAATTACATGACCGAGAGCGGCTGCTGTTTCTCGGCCACCATGGTCGCCGAGAAGCTCACCCTCGGCTACAAGATCAAGACCACCTCGACCGTGGTCTCGCCGAAGACGCGCTGTCATCTCATCTGGTCGACCAATCCGCGCGGCTCGATCCCGCCCTTCGATCAGCACCCGCTGGCCAGTCCCCGCCCCGAGCGGGCGCTGATCGTGGTCGACCCCAGACGCACCCCGCTGGCCGAGCGCGCCGACGTCCATCTGCAGATTCGTCCCGGCACCGATGGGGCGCTCGCGCTCGGCTTCCATCATCTGATCTTCGCCAACGGCTGGCAGGATCAGGTCTTTCTCGATCAGTGGGGGCAGGGGGTGGAGGCCTTCCGCGACTATGTGCGCGACTTCGACCCGCGTCGGGTGGCGGCCATTTGTGGGGTGGCGGCCGCCGACATCGAACGCGCCGCCGAGTGCTACGCCACCACCGCCCCGGCGCAGATCACCCTGTCGCCAACCGCGACCGTGCAGCACAGCAACGGCTTCCAGAACCATCGCGCGCTGATCCTGCTCGGTGCGGTGACCGGCAACCTCGATCGCGAGGGTGGCAACCGCTTCTTCAACGACAAGGCGCTGCCCCGGCCGATCGAGCGCTTCGATCACTGTCTGGCGGCCTTGCCGCCGCGTGTCGGCAGCGAGCGCTTCCCGATCTGGACCCGCTACTGGCCGGCAGCGCAGAGCATGCTGCTGCCCGATTGCATCCTCGAGGGCGATCCGCAGCCGATCCGCGCGCTGCTGGCGATGGGGATCAATACTGCGATGTGGCCGAACTCGGCGCGGATGGAGCGGGCGCTCGGCGCGCTCGATTTCTTCGCCGCCAGCGACTTCTTCCACAACCCCGCGACCCGTCAGGCCGATATCGTGTTGCCGGCGGCGACCAACCTGGAGCGCCCGGCGCTAATCGCCTATCCCGGCTGCGCCTATCAGGGCGAGGTGCGCTATCGGCGCGCGTTGCTCACCCCGCGGGGCGAGGCCCGTGCAGACGGCGAGATCTTCCTCCAGCTCGGGGTGCGGCTGGGGATGGGGGCGCTGTTCTGGGGCGGGGACCTCGAGGCCTCCTGGGCGGAGGCCGCCGAGGGGCTGCCCGAGGCGGTACGCGAGGCGATCTATGCCAGCCCCGACGGGGTGACCGTCTATGCCGATGCGATCGACGACCTGGTCGATCATGGCTTCATGGACGCCGATCGACTCTATCGGCTACGTGGCTTCCCCACCGACAGCGGCAAGGTGGAGTTTGACTCGGACGCGCTGCGCGCTGCTGGTCACGACGGTCTGCCGGTCTATCGCGAACCGGCCGAGGGGCCGGTCTCCACCCCGGCGCTGGCCCGGCGTTTCCCGCTGGTGCTGACCAGCGGCGCGCGCACCAAGTTCGACACCCACTCGCAACACCAGCACAGCGCGCGGATGCGCCGGGCCATTCCCCGTCCCCTGGTCGAGATCCACCCCGAGGATGCCATGGTGCGCGGCATCGACGATGGCGATGCGGTGATGGTCGGCTCGCTCCGTGGCGAGGTGCGCTTCTATGCCCAGGTAACCGAGCGCATCAAGCCGGGCGTGGTGCACTGTGTGCACGGCTGGAACGAGGCCAACGTCAATCTGCTCACCGATGATGTGCACCTCGACCCGATCAGTGGCTTCCCGCCGTTCAAGTCGGGGCTGTGCGAGATCCGACCGATCGATTGAGGTCAGGCCATGCCCTTTATCGGTGTCCTCCCCGAGCGCGTGCAGCTGTTCCGGCCCCAGCCGCGCCGGGCGGTGGCGGTGAGCGATGCCGCCGCCTGGCAGCTCAACCCGGTGCATCGTGGGGTCTACGACAAGCTCGCCCTGGCGCTGGCCGAGGGGCTGCTGGCCGCGCCCTGCGGGGTGTCGCCGATGGCGCTCGGGCTCGCGCCGGAGACGCCGGTGTTCGTCAAGCCGATCATCAACCTCGCCGGGATGGCCCTCGAGGCCGGGGTGTCTCGCGCCGACGCCGTGCCGGTGCGGCCCGGGAGCTTCTGGTGCGAGCGGCTGGAGGGCGAGCAGACCAGCAGCGACCTGCTACTCGAGTCCGGACGCATCCGTTGGCAGGCGCACACCCGTGCTGGCCAGTGGCGTGACCAGAGGCGCCCCTGTGTCTGGGAGGTCGGGGTCGCGATCCCGGCGATCGAGCCGGTGCTGGCGCAGTTGGTCGAGCGCCATCTCGCCGACTACACCGGGCTGTGCAACATCGAGCTGATCGGGGGGCGGCCGGTGGAGATCCATCTGCGCGGCTCCAACGGCTTCTTCGATCTCTATGGCCCGGGGTTCGTCCCCGCCTGGGTGGCACTGGTCGACGACGCGCCCTTCGCGCCGCCACCGCCGGTCCCCGGTGGCATGGTGATCTCGGTGTTCGGTCGGCGACCCTTGAGCGGGGAGAAGAATGCGGCATTGACTGCGCTCGGGGTCAGCGTGGACGAGGATCGGCACACCCCTGACCGGGTGGCGATCCTGCGCGCGACCGATCGCGCGCTCGGTCGCGCGGCGCTGGCGCTGCTCGAGCGCCGGCGCGGCTGATCAGATCCGGGGCAGGGCGAGCGGGTCGCGCTTGCGCGGGTTGGCGCGATAGAGGATGGCGATGTTGCCGATGCGATTGACCAGCATCGCCCCGGTGCGCTCGATGAGCTCGGCGATGGCCGCGTCGCGCAGCTCACGATCGCCGGCGCTGATCTTGGTCTTGAGCAGCTCGTGATGATCGAGCGCGATCTCGAGCTCGGCGATCACCCCATCGGTGATGCCGTGCTGACCGACGATGACGACGGGCTTGAGATGATGCGCTTGCTGCTTGAGCCAGCGTTTCTGTTTTTCGGTGATGCTCATGAAGGCCTTGGCTGTGTTGTGCGAAACGGGTCGGGGCCGGTGCAGGACCGGCCCCGATGGGGGGCGATGATAGCAGTCCCGGCGGCGCTCTGCCGCCTCGGATCGGCTCAGTCCCCGAGCGCTGTCGGTGCGCGCTCGACCTCGACCAGGACCTCGTTGCGGCGCAGGAACGGCAGCGAGAAGGGCGAGTTGTAGCGGGCATAGATCGGCGTGCCGACCGGGCTCAGGCCGGCGCCCTGCACGGCGGCGAGCAGCTGCGACTCATGTTCGCGATAGCGTCCCTCGCCCCAGCCGCCGGAGTAGCGGTGCGCGGCGAGCAGTCGCGCCGGGATCTCGCGGATGTGGACGCGCCCGTCGTTGGGGCGGGGCAGGGTCTCGCGGGTGAAGTGTGCGGGCATGATGAAGCTGATGCGATAGCGTGCTTCACCGCTCGGTTGCTGGGTCACCGGCGCGGTCATGGCGATCTGCTCGCCGCGCCCCAGCGGTTGTTGGTTGACCGGTGCGGTCATGGCGATCTTCCGTGACCCCTGGTTGTTGCCGAAGATGTAGTCGGCGAGCAGGCGAAAGGCGCGACCGCCGACGGCATCGAAGCTGCCCTCGACCTCGACCTCGGCGACCAGCATCGGTGGATAGCGGCGCAGCTCGAAGCCGCGGTGTTGTTCGATCAGGGTATAGGCGGGTTGTTCAGTGGCCATCAGCGCTCCTCCGATGCTGCCCAGGATCAGCGCGAGCGCCAGGGCGGCGAGCGTCGCGCGCCGGATGTTCGATCTCGGCATGGGTCCTCTCCTCGTGACGTCCTTGGTCCCCAGGCTATGGGCGCTGGTCGGTGATTGACAGGGTGAGCCTGACAGTGAGCCGGCCCAGCGGATAAACTGAACGATTGTCCATCCAACCCCGCGATCCGCCGAACATGAGTCAATACTGGAGCGACCTGGTCCACACCCTGCAACCCTATGTCCCCGGTGAGCAGCCCAGGCATGTCGAGCTGACCAAGCTCAACACCAATGAGAACCCCTATCCGCCCTCGCCGCGGGTGCGTGCGGTGCTCGATGATGCGGCGGTCGACGCGCTCCGACTCTATCCCGACCCCGACAGTGGCGCGCTCAGGGCCGCGCTCGCCGCGCGCGCGGGGCTGGCGCCGGAGAACGTCTTCATCGGCAACGGCTCGGATGATGTGCTGGCGCTCGCCTTCATGGCCTTCTTCAAGCAACCCGAGCCGCTGCGCTTCCCGGACCTGACCTACGGCTTCTATCCGGTCTACTGCAAGCTCTTTGGGATCGCCTCGCGGATCGTCCCGCTCAATGCCGCCTTCGAGGTCGACCCGGCCGACTATGCCGCCGAGAGCGGTCCGATCGTGCTCCCCAACCCCAATGCCCCGACCGGTCGGGCGCTGCCGCTCGAGCAGCTCGAGCGCCTGCTCGCAGCCAACCGCGAGCGGGTGGTGCTGATCGACGAGGCCTATGTCGACTTCGGCGCCGAGAGCGCGGTGGCGCTGCTCGCCGAGCACCCGCAGCTCTTGGTGGTGCAGACCTTCTCCAAGTCGCGCTCGCTGGCCGGGCTGCGGGTCGGCTTCGCCTATGGCTCGGCCGAGCTGATCGCGGGGCTTGAGCGGGTCAAGGACTCCTTCAACTCCTATCCGCTCGACCGATTGGCGCAGGCCGGTGCGCTCGCCGCACTGGAGGACGAGGACTACTTCCGCGATTGCATCGCGCGGGTGATGGCCACGCGCGAGTGGACGGTCGCTGAACTCACCCGGCGCGGCTTTGCGGTACTGCCCTCACAGACCAACTTCGTGCTGGCGCGGGTGCCCAACGGTCGGGCCCGCGCGCTCTTCGAGCAGCTGCGCGAGGTCGGGGTGCTGGTGCGCTATTTCGATCGACCACGGCTCACCGAGCACCTGCGCATCTCGATCGGCACTGATGCCGAGATGCGGCGCCTGGTCGAGGAGATCGACCGTCTGCTGGGTTGAGAGCCGTGCTCGCTGGGGTGATTCGGGGCGCGACCACCCCGACATGGCGGTTTACCCGGCTGTGCCCGGGCGCGTAAAATTAACCGTTTATCCATAAAAACCCGGTCGACACGACGCGGAGGGACACTTGGCAGAGGTTGAGGATATCCGTTATCTGGTGGGTCCCGGCGGGGCGCTCACCGGGCGGTTGCGCGTACCGGGCGACAAGTCGATCTCGCACCGCTCGATCATGCTCGCGGCGCTGGCCGAGGGCGAGACCCGGATCAGCGGTTTTCTCGAGGGCGCCGATGCCCTCGCCACGCTCGCGGCCTTTCGCCGCATGGGCGTCGAGATCGAGGGTCCGGAGGCGGGCAGGGTGCGGGTGCGTGGGGTCGGTCTGCACGGGCTCGAGGCCCCGGACGCGGTGCTCGACATGGGCAATTCCGGCACCTCGATGCGGCTGCTCGCCGGTCTGCTCGCCGGTCAGCGTTTCGCCACCACCCTGGTCGGAGACGCCTCGCTGACGCGGCGGCCGATGCGTCGGGTGACCGAACCGCTGGCGCGGATGGGCGCGCGCATTGAGACCTCGGAGAGCGGTACCGCGCCGTTGCGCATCACCCCGGTCGAGACACTCGCCGGGATCGATTACGCACTGCCGGTGGCCAGCGCCCAGATCAAGTCGAGCCTGCTGCTCGCCGGGCTCTTCGCCGCGGGCGAGACCTGTGTGACCGAGCCCGCGCCAACGCGCGATCACACTGAGCGCATGCTCAGCGCCTTCGGCTATCGGCTGCGTCGCGACGGCGCTCGGGTCTGTCTGAGCGGTGGCGGACGGCTGCAGGGCTGTGAGCTGGTGGTGCCGGCCGATATCTCCTCGGCGGCCTTCTTCCTCGTCGGTGCGAGCATCGCGCCGGGCTCGGATCTGCTGCTCGAGGGGGTCGGTATCAACCCCACCCGGATCGGCGTGATCAACATCCTGCGCGCCATGGGCGGTGACATCGAGCTGCGCGACGAGCGCATGGCCGGCGGCGAGCCGGTGGCCGATATCCGCGTGCGCCACGCATCGCTCCACGGCATCGAGATCCCGCGCGACCAGGTCCCCCTGGCCATCGACGAGTTCCCGGCGCTGTTCATCGCCGCCGCCTGTGCCGAGGGCGAGACCCGGCTCGGCGGCGCCGAGGAGCTGCGGGTCAAGGAGAGCGATCGCATCCAGGTGATGGCCGATGGTCTGGCCACGCTCGGCATCGAGGCCGAGCCGTTGCCCGACGGCATCCGTATCCGTGGCGGCGCGCTCGGCTCGAACCTCGGGCGCGCACCGATCCAGGCCCACGGTGATCACCGCATCGCCATGTCCTTCGCCATCGCCGCGCTACGTGCCGCAGGGCCGGTGGAGATCCACGACTGTGCCAATGTCGAGACCTCCTTCCCCGGCTTCCCACGGCTGGCCGCGCGCGCCGGGTTGCAGATCGAGGAGCAACAACGCGCATGATTCCGGTAATTACCGTCGATGGTCCCTCTGGGACCGGCAAGGGGACCCTGACCGCGCTGCTCGGTGAGCGGCTCGGCTGGCACTGCCTCGATAGCGGGGCGCTTTATCGGGTGCTGGGGCTCGTCGCCGGTCGCGCCGGGGTGGACCTCGATGACGCTGAGGGGCTGGCGGCGCTCGCTGCTGGGCTCGAGCTGCGCTTCATCGAACGCCGGGTGCTACTCGCCGGCGAGGACGTCAGCGACCTGATCCGCACCGAGCAGGCCGGCATGGCTGCCTCGCGGGCCGCCGCGCACGCCCCGGTACGCGCCGCGTTGCTCGAATGGCAGCAGCGCATGGCGCGCGAACCCGGACTGATCGCCGATGGTCGCGACATGGGGACCGTGGTCTTTCCTCAGGCCCCATTGAAAGTCTTTCTCGATGCCAGCCCCGAGGTACGCGCCGAGCGGCGTTATAAACAGTTGAAAGAAAAGGGGTTGGATGCTAGTCTCCCCGACCTCATAAAGGATATCCGCGAGCGTGATCAGCGCGACCGCAACCGTGCGGTCGCGCCGCTGCGTCCGGCAACGGACGCCGTGACGCTGGATTCGACCGCGATGTCCATTCAGGAAGTGCTCGATCGGGTCTTGGAAGAGGTAAGGCGCGTCTTCCCGGAGCTGGTCTCTTGACGTCGACCCCGTCCTTCGGGATGGGCCGACACTTGGTCGGGTCGGTGCGCTGCATCGACCTTGTCGTTTAATTCATCACCCACCGCTCCGGACGGAGTGGAACGCGCGCCGTTCTTCAGGATAATTGGATCTCATGACCGAAAGCTTTGCCGAACTTTTTGAACAGAGTCTGAACACCACCCAGCTCCAGCCGGGCACCATCGTCATTGGTACCGTCATCGAAATCACGTCCGATAACGTGATGGTGAACGCCGGGCTGAAGTCCGAGGGCGTGATCCCGCGCAGCCAGTTCATCAGCGCCGAAGGCGAGCTCGAGGTCGCCGTCGGCGACGAGGTCGAGGTCGCCCTGGACGCAGTCGAGGACGGTTTCGGCGTCACTCGTCTGTCGCGCGAGAAGGCCAAGCGTTTCGCGGCTTGGGATCACCTGGAGAAGGCCTTCGAGGCCGCCGAGACCGTCAAGGGCATGATCAACGGCAAGGTCAAGGGTGGCTTCACCGTCGACCTCGGCACCGTGCGTGCCTTCCTGCCGGGTTCGCTGGTCGACGTGCGTCCGGTGCGCGATACCACCTACCTCGAAGGCAAGGAGCAGGAATTCAAGGTCATCAAGCTCGATCGCAAGCGCAACAACGTCGTGGTGTCGCGCCGTGCGGTGGTCGAGGAAGAGTACAGCGCCGAGCGCGAGGCGCTGCTCAAGAACCTCGAAGAGGGCATGGAGATCAAGGGTATCGTCAAGAACCTCACCGACTACGGTGCGTTCCTCGACCTCGGCGGTATCGACGGCCTGCTGCACATCACCGACATGGCCTGGCGTCGTGTCAAGCACCCCTCCGAGGTGGTCGAGATCGGCGACGAGATCACCGTCAAGGTGCTCAAGTTCGACCGTGAGCGTCAGCGCGTCTCCCTCGGCCTCAAGCAGATGGGCGAGGATCCGTGGGTCAACATCTCGCGTCGCTACCCCGAGGGCACCCGTGTCTTCGGTAAGGTGACCAACATCGCCGACTACGGCTGCTTCGTCGAGATCGAAGAGGGCGTCGAGGGTCTGGTGCACGTCTCCGAGATGGATTGGACCAACAAGAACATCCACCCGACCAAGGTCGTCGCGCTCGGCGACGAGGTCGAGGTCATGGTGCTCGACATCGACGAGGAGCGTCGCCGCATCTCGCTCGGCATCAAGCAGTGCGCACTCAACCCCTGGGACGAGTTCGCCGCCACCCACAAGAAGGGTGACCACGTCACCGGTAAGATCAAGTCGATCACCGACTTCGGTATCTTCATCGGTCTCGAGGGCGGCATCGACGGTCTGGTGCACCTCTCCGACATCTCCTGGGACGAGTCCGGCGAGCAGGCCCTGCGTCGTTACAAGAAGGGCGACGAGCTCGAGACCGTGGTGCTCTCGGTCGACCCCGAGCGCGAGCGCATCTCGCTCGGCGTCAAGCAGCTCGACAAGGATCCCTTCTCCAGCTTTGTCGCACTGCACGACAAGGGCAGCATCGTCACCGGCACCATCACCGAGGTCGACCCCAAGGGTGCGACCGTCGCGCTGGCCGAGGGTGTCGAGGGCTATCTGCGTGCCTCCGAGATCTCGCGTGACCGTGTCGAAGACGCGCGCACCGTGCTCAAGGCTGGCGAGGAGATCGAGGCCAAGTTCCTCGGTGTCGATCGCAAGAACCGCACCCTGTCGCTGTCGATGAAGGCCAAGGACTTCGAAGAAGAGCAGGCAGCACTCAAGGGGTATGCCCGCGAGTCGGCCAGCGGTACCGCAACCCTCGGCGACATCCTCAAGGAGCAGATGGAAGAGGCCCAGCGCGGCAACTAATGCCGGCTTGACGCTTCCATGACCCTCCGGGGCTCGCCATCTGGCGGGCCCCGCATGCTTTTCCAGGAGTCGATACCATGACGAAATCCGAGCTGATCGACGTTCTGGCCGCCGAGCAGGACCATCTTCCCTACAAAGATGTCGAAGAGGCGGTTCGTAAGATCCTCGAGCGCATGAGCAGCGCGCTCGCATCCGGTGAACGGATCGAGATTCGTGGCTTCGGAAGCTTTTCGCTCCATTACCGCCCACCCCGCATCGGTCGCAACCCGAAGACCGGCGAATCGGTGGCCCTGGCTGGCAAGCACGTCCCGCACTTCAAGCCAGGCAAGGAACTCCGGGATCGCGTCAACCAGGCATTCCAACGGGAGCGGGCCGCGCAGCTCGACGTCGACCACGACGACGAGGCCAGCGCACCTCCCTTGCAGGTCGCAGTCTCCAGCTGAGACCGCTCGACGGGCATCGTGATCATCACGGTGCCCGTTTTCTTTCTAGCCCCGGTGTTTCCCGGCACCATGTGTGACGACCAACCTTATCTGATCGAGCTGCGTCACTACGCCCCTCGGCAGACGCGCCACCATCACCGGCACGCCCAGGTGGTGATCCCGTTGCAGGGCAGCATGGATCTGGCCATTGCCAGCCACGAGACCCGACTCGCTGCGGGGATGGTCGCAGTGCTTGCCCCCGGCGCCCGACATGACTTCAGCGGTAGCGCGCGCAACCGTTTTCTGGTGTTCGATCTCCATGACCCGGTATTGATTGGGATCTGTCTGCAGCCCGATATGGCGCCGCTACGGGCATTAGGTGTGACCGCCTCAGGTTACTTGGCGTTGCTCGCCGGCGAACTCGAACGGGGCGGACAGCGACTCTGCTCGCGCGCGGCGATCACCACCGCCTGCGAACTGCTCACCGAACCGGCTCCCACTTCCAGCGCGATCGAGCAGACCTCCCGGTTGCGTCGTGGCGAACGGTTGCTCGCCGAGTCCGGTGCCGATGGCGCCGGGGTGGCCGAGATCGCCGCGACCATCGGACTCTCGGTGAGTCAATTCAACCGCTTGTATCGGGCGCGTCACGGCTGCTCTCCCAAGCAGGCCCAGATCGCTGCACGGCTTGCGCGGGCGAGTCGGCTGCTGCGCGAGACCGAGGCCTCGGTCTCGACCATTGCCTATCTGCTCGGTTATCGCAATCCATCCTCCTTCTGTGCGTTGTTCAAGCAGCATCTCGGGATGACCCCGAGCGATTACCGGCGCACGTCCGGTCACGGCTGACGAAATACCGAATCCTTTGCGCGATTTGCTGAACGACGCCAGTCCCATCCTCCTTTAGGCTGTTGCGAGTCGTTGTCGATGAGATGCTCCTGCGATGTGGATGATCCTGGTTGCCGCCGCGCTTTGGGGGATGCTCGGCCTGTTTGCGGTAACGCTCAATGGCGCTGGTTTCGATGGTCAACAGGTGGCGCTCCTACGTGTCCTCGGTGCGGCATTGTGCATCGTGTTCGGTGCACGCTGGTTGCTGTGCGGTCTCGATGGCCGCTCGTTGATCTCGCAAGCCCCCTGGTTGTTGCTCCACGCGATGATCGGGGTGCTCGGTTACAACCTTTGCTATTTCCAGGCAATCGATGTCGTCGGTGTCGCTATGGCGGTGGTCCTGCTCTATACCGCGCCGCTCTGGGCTCTGGTCCTGGGGGTGGTGCTTGATGGTGAGTCGGTGACCGGTCGCGGGCTTGCCGCTGCGCTCGCCGCTGTGTGCGGGGTGGGATTGTTGCTCGGACAGGGGGTGTCGACAGCAGGGGGATCGATGGAGGGGGTGATATTCGGGCTTGCGGCTGGGGTCTGTTATGCCCTCTATCCGGTGCTCGGACGACGGCTGGTCGTGCAGCTCGGACCGGATCCGGTCATGGCCAGTGGCTTTCTCCTCAGCGCCCTGGTGTTGCTGCTGTTACCTGAGACTTGGGAGGTGCTCGCAGGGCTCGCGGTGCACCGGGGAGAGGGAAGGATCTGGGGGGCCTTGCTGGCGATGACGCTGCTCGGGACCCTGCTCGCCTATGCCCTGTTCACCCGAGGGCTGCAGCGGGTCACCGCCTCGCGGGCGGCGGTACTGGCCACCGTCGAGCCGGTGGTGGGGGTGCTCGGTGCCGTGCTCTGGGTCGGCGAAGGCCTCTTGCCGTTGCAGTGGGGTGGGTTGGCATTGATCCTCGTTGGTGCACTGCTGGTGGCCATCCCTGGCCCGGGGCTCGACCAGGTCAGCGGATCATCGCCGGCTGATCCTTCTCCAGATAGGCCTCTTCCTCGGGGTTGAGATCGACCAGGTCAAAGCCGGTGATCATCGGGGCGACGTGCTCGCGGAAGGAGTGTCCGGTGGTGAGCATGTAGACATGGATGAAGGCGAAGGCAAGGATCGCGAAGGCCGCACCGGTATGGATCATCGCGATGGCCTCCAGCCAAGTGGTCGCGAGGGGGATGTCGCGCCACAGGAAGTAGAAGATATAGAGCAATCCGGTGACCCAGATCAGCGGGAAGAGCACCACCTTGAGCATCAGATAGGCCAACGCCTGGAGCGGGTTGTGCTTGCGCCAGAAGGCCTTGCGATAAGGGTGACGCTCCCCTCTGAAGATGCCGTAACTGTAGAAGCGCAAGACCTGCCAAAGGCCGCGTCCGGTGGGCAGGAAGTGACGCCAGGTCTCGGTGGTGAACAACCAGAACACGCTGAACAGCCACAGGATCAGCAACGCGGTCGCGGCATACATGTGGACGGTGACCGCGGTCTCGAAGTCGAACAGGTTGTGGAAGCCGTGCAGGCCGAAACCGGTGAACATCAGGATCACGATCAGCACCATTTGGCTCCAGTGCCAAAAGCGTTCGAAACGCCCGAATATCAAGACCTTACGCATCGCCATCAGTGTTGTTCTCCCTTCGAGAAGAGCCGGATCAGGGCATGGATGAGGATCCCGAGCAAGGTCAGGCCGACTGCGAGGATACCGATGAGATCAAGCCAACGGTTATGGTCGCGTCCAGGCAGATAGACGCCCTCGAGTCCGGCCAGCCGCCCCTCGGCAGCATGGCAGTCGCGACAGGCGAGGGCGTCCTCCTTGGGTGCGACCATGTGGGTGATCGGCCACCAGGAAAGGGTCTCGACGAAGCCGAATTCGCCAGAGTAGTCGAGCCCGAAGTCGGCCATCCCCCGGGCGATGGCCTGCCCCATGTCGTAATTCCCCCAGTAGGCGGTATCGTCGACGCCCCAGAGATGGGTGTAGACCAGGGTGGCGTTGCCGGCATCATAGGGCATCCAAGTGCGCATGCGCTTGAACGGCCAGATGCGTGAGTCGCCATCGGCGCGCGTACCACCGAAGTGGTTGACCTCGATTGGCTGCTGGCTGTCGTCGAACCGGGTATCGATGGTGGTGTAGTGCATCTGTCCATCGAACCAGGCGTATTCCGGGACCACGTCCTCGGCGTAGATGAAGTCCCCCTTGATCGATTTGTAGGTGTAGCGCTGTTCGCCGTTGCCCTGGGTGTAGCCGTGTTCGTGATAGCCCTCGCCATCATGGGTCTTGCCAGCGGTGCGCCAGTCCCAGTCGGTGATGGTGGCCACACCGCCGCGGGCGAACTCGGGGATGTGGCAGGTCTGACAGGCCACGCTCGAGATATGGTCGTTGAGCTTGAAGGCGCGCACCGAGTCGATCGGATGTGGGGAGAGCCCGTGACAGGACTCACAAGTGGCGACATCACGGCGCTCGCCGGGGAGACCGGTACCCTCGGTGTCCTTGGCGATGACCTTGTAGCGACTCCCCGCCCAGAGGTGCTGTTTGGTGATGTGGCAGGCGGTGCAGGCGAAATTGAGTCCTGCGGCGTCCATGTGAACATCGAGCGTACGCGGAGGGTCGATGAGCGCGGTGGAGAGGTCGCCATGCTTGACGTTGTCGCCACCGCCGCCGTTGAAGTGACAGGTGCCGCAGTTGGCGCGGCTCGGTAGGGCGACGTTTCGGGCGATCTCACCGAGATCGAGCGGGGGCATGTCCTCGAACATCACCGAGCAGGCCGAGTGGCCCTCGTTGTTCGGGGTCTTATAGTAGTTGCCGGTGCCGTCGTGACAGACCAGACAGTCGATCTGGGTCTGGTCGGTGAAGTCGAAGTGCTCGTCCTTCCAGCCGTAGCCGGCATGACACTGGGCGCACATCCCCTCGTTGCCACGGGCGTTGGTGCAGAAGTTGTTGATCAGGTGACGCTTCCCGAGCTGCTGGTCGGTCTCGGGGTCCACATAGTCCCAGGTCCAGTGGATGTTGCGCATGAAGTGCTGGCCGGTCTCGGTGTGGCAGCTCAGGCAGGCCTCGGTGACCTCGGGACCGGTCGTGAAGGTCTGTTGTAGGACCTCGAACTTGGTATGGTCGGCGCTGCCGCCGCTGAGTGGGCCAGATTGTTGGGGCCGCTGCCCCGGTGTCTCCAGCGCCGTCTGATCTACCGCTGTGGGCGACGGCTGGGTCGCCGCCGTCGGTGAGCAGGCGGCCAGCATCAGACCCACGGCGACCAGTCGTGTGGTGATGGACATCTCGCACCTCGGATTGGATGAGGAAGGCTTTGCGGACCGGACTTGTGTCGAGAGGATCGCCCGCTTCGGGGCTAAATAAACACACAAATCACGACCGCCGCCTTGAGCAAGCGCAAGTTGCCCACGTTTTGTCTCCGTCCCCGCCGATCAACCGGGTGGGTGCCGGGGCTGCGCTACATCAGTGCAGCATGGCCGGTACCAGCAGATAGCCGATGATGGTCCCGAAGAAGGTCCCGAGCAGGGCACCTAGCAGGATTCCGTACCACTTCACGCCGTTACGACTCCAAGGAGGTGGGGGATGAGGCCATTGTGCCCCCGGCGGTAAACGGCCGGCAAGGCGTGCGCCTCAGCCACGGGCGAGCTGCTCGACGCGTTCCATGGCCAAGGTCAGGGTCTCCTCGGTGGTGTGGAAATGCGGGGAGAACCGGATCCCTCCGCCGCGCTGGGCACAGAGTACCTGGTTGGCCATCAGTGCCGGATAGAGCCGCTCGCTCGCTACCTCCGGCACACGGAAGGTGATGATCCCGGCGCGGCGTTCCGGTGCGCGAGGACTGAGCAGCTCGAATCCGCGCCGATCGATCGCCTCGATCAGCCAGTCACAGCGTTCCCGGATCAGGGGCTCGATGCGGCTTATACCGACGTCCTCGAGTAACGACAGACTCGCCTCTAACGCATGGACGGCGAGCAGGTTGGGGCTGCCACACTCGAAGCGGCGGGCCTCAGGCGCTGGTGTCCAATCGTACTGCTCGAAATCGCCAGGGTTGGCGACCATGTGCCAACCGAATTGATGTAGGCCGAGTGTCTGGCGGTGGGCGGGGGCGGCATAGAACAGTGCCAGTCCCTCGGGACCGAACATCCACTTGTGACCGTCGGCGACGACGAAATCGGCACCGCTGTCGGCAAGTGAGAAGGGCTGTGCACCGAGGCCCTGGATGGCATCGACACAGAAGCGGATGTCATGTGCGCGACAGAAGGCGCCGATCCGCGCCAGATCGAGCCGTAGGCCGCGGGCGTACTGTACCCAACTTACCGCGATCAGGCGGGTGTGTTCGTCGCACAGGGCGCAGAGATCGCCCTCTGGATCGCTGCTCTGGTCTAGATCGAGCGCCCGCCAGCGTACCCCTCGTGGGGCCAGTGATTCCCAGACGATGCGGTTTGAAGGGAATTCCTGGGCGATTCCGACGACGTTCTCGCCCGTGCGCCAGGGCAGACCGTGGGCGATGACCGAGAGCGCCTCGGAGGTATTCTTGAGCAGGGCGATGCTGGCGCTGTCATCGCTGCCGATGAGTCGTGCCAGACGGTGTCGTAGGTGTGTCTCGACCTCCAGCCACTGGAGATAGTCGAGCGACCCGCGTGCGGCATTGTCGGTGGCAAAACGGCATACCGCCTCCATGGTGCGCCGAGGCCAGGGACCGATGGCGGCATGGTTGAGGTGACAGAGCTCAGGGTCGAGCGCGAACTCGGCATCGAGTCGGTGACGTTGCAGGCTCATCCTTCGTTGGCCTCTGCGGTGTTTGCCGCACCAGGCGAGGGATGTTGCGCCATCCCCGAGTTGGGGGTGAGACGCGGTGTGGTCTGCTCGGGGGGGCGAGGTACGTCCTCGGTCGGTGCGGGCTCGGTGATGGTCGTCGTTTGTGCGGCGGTCGCAGCGTCCCCCTGGGGAGCGGCGCTGGAGGGTGCCGATTGTGGCTGCCGGCGTGGTTGCACGGTAGCGGCTGGTGGGGGGGGCTCGGGGACCGTCTGCGCCGGGGCCGGAGTGCGCTGGGCACGGGCGGTACGCTCGGCGGCGAGCCGTTGCTGGCGCTTGGCGTAATCACCGTAATCAGGACCGCTTCCGATGATGATCACCGGGGTCCCGCGCCCGACCTTGGCGAATAGTAATGGCGCGACCTCCGCGGGCACGCGAATACAGCCGTGCGAGGCCGGGCGTCCGGGGCGGGGGATGGGACCGGCGTGTAGTCCGATACCATCATAGGTCAGGCGCATGAAGTAGGGCATCTTGGCACCGACGAAACGGGCGCCATCGGGGGCCGGGTCACGTCCGACCTTGACGTTCGACTGGATCAGTTTGCCGCCAGCACCGAAATAGCGTCCATAGAGGTTGGAGCGCTTGTTCTCGACCTTTTCCATCACCGCGAAGCGGCCGGTCGGAGTGGGGTGGCGTGAGACCCCGGTAGCGACAGTGGCCCAGCCGATCTCCTCGGCCTCATCGTAGAACCGCGCCTTTTGCTCATCGGTGTCGATGACGATGTGCGAGACCCGTCGTCCGTCTCCGTTCCAGGCGTACAACGCCGGCTCCTTGGGGATGACCGGGGTCGATTGTGGGGGCGGTGGTGCGGGTTGCTCGACGGGGCGTGGTGGGGGTGTCGGCTGAGGCTCTGGGCGCGTCGCCAGCCGAGGCCATTCACTACACCCGCTCAGCACGGTGAGGGCGAGCGCACAGCAGCAGAGGGCCGCCGCCCGGGGTCGAGCCAGGGTCCTGAGGGGGGGCGTGTGGGAGCTGCTCATCATGGGATTCCCCGGTGGTTGATTCGGTGGCGTTGCAGCCTTCTCAATATGATTAGGATAACGTGCCCAGGTTTCGAGGGCATCCGCACCATCGCGTCGATAACGGCTACGAGCACGGCAACTCGAATACACGCGGTTGGACAGGGCGTGCAGGGCAGGGCGAGAATGCCCGGATCAATGGATCCGCAGCCGCATGGAGGGTTGGACGCGTGAGATTCCTGCACGCCGCCGACATTCATCTCGACAGTCCGCTACAGGGGCTTGAGCGTTATCCCGGCGCACCGCTCGAGGCCCTACGAGGCGCCACCCGGCGCGCCTTGGTCAATCTGGTGGAGCTGGCGCTCGCCGAGTCCGTCGAACTGCTGTTGATCGCCGGGGATCTCTATGATGGTGATTGGCGTGACTACAACACTGGGCTGTTCTTTATCACCCAGATGCAGCGCCTGCGGGCTGCGGGTATCCCGGTCTGTCTGATCGCGGGCAACCACGATGCCGCCAGCCAGATCACCCGTGTCCTGCGACTACCCGACAACGTCCATGTCTTCGCCACCGATCGTCCCGAGACCCGGGTCTTCGACTCACTCGGCCTGGCTGTGCACGGTCAGGGGTTCGCGACTCGGGCGGTGACGACCGACCTCAGCCGCAACTATCCGCCACCCGTTGCCGGGTTGTTCAACATCGGGTTGTTGCACACGGCGCTCGAGGGGCGAAGTGGGCATGCTCGTTATGCACCGTGTCGGCTCGAGGCACTGCGTCAGCATGGTTACGACTACTGGGCACTGGGCCATGTCCATACCCGTGAGGTGTTGGCCGAGGCACCCTGGGTGGTGTTCCCGGGCAATCTTCAGGGACGTCATATCCGTGAATGCGGAGCCAAGGGGGCGACCTTGGTGACATTCGATCATGACCATCGGGTCTCGCTGCAACATCGCGCCCTCGATGTCGTGCGTTGGGCACGGGTCGAGGTGGCGCTCGATGGTTGTGATGACCTTGACGTGGTCCACGCCCGGATCGACCAGGCGCTGGCGCGCACTGGTGAACAGGCCGAGGGGCGTACCCTGGCGCTGCGTCTGGAGCTGACTGGTACGACGGGGCTCGATGCCCAACTGCGCGCCGAGTACGAACACCTGGTCAATGAGTGTCGTGGACTGGCTGGCGCGCACGGTCATCGACTGTGGCTCGAACAAGTGCGGGTGGAGACCCGACCCGAGGGACAGACCGTGGTCGCTGATGCCGCGCTCGGTGGTCTACTCGAGGCGATCGAGCGCCTCGAGCTCGATCCATCGACACTTGCCGAGGACCTCGAGCCACTCGCTACCCGGTTGCCGTCCGCCGTGCGCCAAGGGGGGGGCGATCCTACCGATCCGCAACTCCTGCGCGCCTGCCTCGAGGATGTACGAGCCTTGCTGCGGGCGCGTCTGCTCGGGACCGAACAACGATGAGACTGCTGCGACTGGAATTGCGCGCCTTCGGCCCCTTCACTGATCGGGTGCTCGATCTGAGCGCCGGTGAGGCGGGGCTACACCTCGTCTATGGTCACAACGAGGCCGGTAAGAGTTCGGCGCTGCGTGCCCTGCACGGGCTTTTCTATGGTATCCCAGAGCGGACCCGTGACGACTTCTGCCACCCGGCCCGAGCGCTGCGTATCGGTGCCGTTTTAGTCAGTGCTGCAGGTGAGCGGCTGTACTGCGTGCGGCGTAAGGGACGCAAGCACACCCTGCTCGATGCGCACGGCGAGCCGCTCGAAGAGGCGTCGCTTCAGCGTCTGCTCGGTGGCGTCGACGCCGGGGGGTTTGCGCGCCTGTTCGGGATCGATCACGAGACCCTGGTCAGTGGTGGTCGCACCCTGCTCGAGGAGCGTGGTCGCGAGGCCGAGGCCCTGTTTGGCAGTGGGCTCGGTCGTGTAGCAGTCCATCGGGTCCTATCCGAGCTCGATGAGGCCGCTGCAGCGCTGTTTCGCCCGCGCGGACGCAAGCCGCTGATCAACGCCGCACTCAGTGCACGCGCCGATCTCCAGCGCCGCCAGCGTGAGGTCGAACTCAGTGTGCACGACTGGCAACAGGCCTGCGCCGAGCGTGATGCTGCGCACCAGGCATTGGTCACACTCGACCGTGAACGCGACCAGGTCTTGCGAGAACGGGCGCGCCTTGAGCGAATCCGCCGTACCCGTGCCGATTTGGAACTCCGTCGTGGAGTGCTGGCGCGGTTGGCGGAGTTGGGTGAGCGGCTACATCTACCAGAGGATTTTGCCGCGCGTAGACATCAGGCCGAGACCCAGCGTATCCGTGCCATCGAGTCACGTGAACTGGTCTCGGCGCGGCTTGCCACGCTCGAACAGGCGCTGGCGGGAATCGTCGTCGACGACCGGGTGCTGGCCGCTGGCGCCGAGCTGGCGGCCTTGCGCGAACGCCTCGGCAGCCATCGTAAGGCCGCCGCCGACCGATCGATGCTGGTTGCCCGACGTGATGCGTTGCAGGCTCGGGTCGTCGAACGGGTGGCCCGAGTCGACGCCGAGGCCGCCGCCACACCCACCGAGGCGCTGCATGATTGGTTGGATGTTCGCCGGCGCGTCAACGCACTGGGCGAACGTCGTGAGACACTCTGGGGTGAGCGGCAACGGGCCCGGCTAGCACGCGACCGCGCCGAGCAGACCTTGGTCGAATGCGAGCGTCAGCTCGCTGCGTGCGATCCTCCACGGTCATCGACGTCCCTGGAGCTGGCGCTGGATCAGGCGCGTGGGGCAGGGGGGCTGGATGCCGAACTTGCCGAACTCGCTGCCGAGGCGCGTGCACTCGA
Source organism: Marichromatium bheemlicum (assembly GCF_012276755.1). Lineage (GTDB taxonomy): Bacteria > Pseudomonadota > Gammaproteobacteria > Chromatiales > Chromatiaceae > Marichromatium > Marichromatium bheemlicum. The sequence continues at coordinate 61,144 of NZ_JAAXKX010000004.1, forward strand.
ACAGCACTGCGCCACGGCACGCGCGCGTCTGAACGGTTGGGAGCTTGAGGTGGAGGCCCTGCTGAAGGTCCCGCTCCCAGAACCCGAGACGCTTGAACACTGGGTCGCCCGCGCCGAGGCGCTGGATCAGGAGCAGCAACGACTGCACGAGCGGCGACAACGCTGCGAACAGGAAGCGAACACCATCGCCGCCGAGCTGCGTACCCTCGAGGGGGACGGTGAGGTCCCCTCCGAAGCGGCGCTGCTGGCGATGCGTGAGACACGCGAGGAGCATTGGGCGGCGCTCAAGGCGTATCAGGGGTCGATGCAGCAGGAGACGGGGCGGGCGCTGGCGTCGCGCTTCGAGCAGGCGCTGCGCGATGCCGATACCCTGGCCGATCGACTGCGTCGTGAGAGTGATCGGGTGCAGCGTTACCAATCGCTACAGCGGCGGGACGAGGCCTGCGCACACGAACGCGCGGCCTGCCGCGATGTGGCCGATGAGTTGGAGGCTGCAGCTGAGGACTTCGAGACCGCCTGGCAAGCACTCTGGCGTGAGTGCGCGCTGGCGCGACCACTCCCACCACGTCAGATGCGTGCCTGGCTCAATCAGGCGCTGCGTCTACGTGAACAGGTTGAACGCTGGGTTGCCGTGCGCAATCAACGCCAGGCGCTCGAACAACGGCGCCACGAGTGTCTCGGGCTGCTGCGTAAGGTGCTATCAGCGCTCGGAGAGACACCGCCGGCCGAGCACGAGGGCATCAACCTCTGGATCGGTGAGTCAACGCGAGTGCTCGATCGGCTCCACCACCAAGCCCACATCCATGCCGCCTGTATCTCCGCGCTGAGCGAGGCGCGCCAGGCCCGCGAGCACGCGCGCAGCGGTGCCGAACAGGCCGAGCGTGAGTGGTCGGTCTGGGCGCGTGACTGGGGCGAGGCGATGACCCGGATCGGGCTTGCCATCCACTGCTTGCCGGCCGAGGCCCAGGAGCATCTTGCTGAGTTGGCCGAGGCGTTGCAGGACGCCCGTGAAGCGGCCGGATTTCAGACCCGTATCGATGATATCGATACCGATGCCCAGCACTTCGTCGCCGAGCTGCGCGCTCGGGTTGCGCACCTGGCGCCGGATCTCGTCGATGCGCCCGTGGAGCTCGCGCTCGAGACCTTGGATACGCGCCTCGAGCACATGCGTGCCCAGCAAGAACGACACGACGAGCTGCAGCGCCAACACGATGAGGCGCAGCGTCAACTCGAGATGGCCACCGGGGCCTTACGCGGTGCCGAGGCGCAGCTTGCCGATCTGTGCAACCAGGCCGGTTGTCGCGAGGCTGATGAATTGGCCGGGGTGGAAGAGCGTGCTCGACTGCAGCGTGAACTCGAACAGCAGCTCGAGGCCATCGAGGTCCGCCTGCTGGAGGCGGGTGACGGTCTCGCTCTGGAACGCCTCGAGAACGAGGCGGGCGCCGAAGACATCGCCGGAGAGGCCTTGCTGGAGACCTTGGCCCAAATCGAACGCCGTCTCGATGAGACGCTCGATCCCGAGCGCGAGCGTCGCTTGGCGGTACGCGTCGAGGCCGAACACCGTCTTGCGGCCATGGATGGCACCGATACTGCCGCCTCGGTGGCCGAGGAGATCGCAGGTATCGATGCCCAGCTGCATGATCAATGCGCACGCTATCTACGCTATCGGCTGGCAGCAAGGGTACTGCGTGAGACCATCGAGCGCTTTCGGCGCAGTCATCGCGATCCGATCCTGGCCCGTACCGCCGAGGCCTTCACCCGTTTGACCTGTGGTGCGTTCAGTGGGGTGGAGAGTGACTTCGGTGACGACGATCAAGCAGTACTGGTGGGGATTCGTGACAACGGTGAACGGGTGCGTGTTGAGGCCATGAGCACCGGGACGCGAGATCAACTCTATCTTGCTTTGCGCCTGGCAGGTTTAGAGCATCATCTAGGTCAGGCTGAGCCCTTGCCGTTCATCGTCGATGACATCCTGGTGCAATTCGATGATACGCGTGCGCGGGCTACTCTCGAGACCTTGGCGCTGTTCTCCGATCAGACCCAGGTGATCCTCTTCACGCATCACCAACATCTGCTTGAGCTGGCGCAATCGGTCGATCCCGATGGGCGCAGGGTCTTCATCCATCGCTTGGATCAGGTCTGATCTGAGTGGGTAATGGGTTGAGCCAGACCTTTATGAAAGGAGAGTGGCCCCAGCTAATCTCTGGGCCTACCTTCTGCCACCTCCTTTATTTCGCATAATGTATATTATGTTAACTTAAGGATCCTTTTTTCTTTTCTTTCTGGTGGTGAAGACGTGGTCCAAGGTGCGGTCCTTTGTTTTTGGATTTTTTATCCAATCTATTAAAGAAAACTTGTCAAATAACTGTTTAGGTAGTTTATAAGAAAAAACACACGTGTTATTCTCAACTCAACCTTCATTTCCAAAGGCGCATCACACCATGAGAGCCAACCCTCCCACAGACCCGGATCGCGAGGCAGCCATCCTCAGACTCGCTCGCGAACGACCAGAGCTTGGTCAGGCATCAATCTCGCGCCTGCTATGCGCATCAGGATTACGCATCTCTCCATCCGGGGTACGCTACGTCCTGCAACGCCACGGACTCGAGACCCAGGTCAAGCGCCTCAAGGCGCTGGTACGCAGTACACCAGAGGGAATCAAGGGACTTGATCAACGACAACGCGCCCTACTGGCCCGCGGCAAACTCTCCGAGGAAGATCCTATCGAGGACGCACCACCACGCGATCGCCGTACGCGCATCCTCGATGCCGCCGCCGAACTCTTCTTCGACCTCGGTTACGACGGTACCTCGATCCGTGACATCGCCGGCAAGGTCGGCCTCCTCCCCGGCTCGGTCTATCACTACTTCCCATCGAAGGAAGAACTCTACCTGGCCGTACACCGCACCGGGATCACCCGGGTCGAGGCCAGAATCAAGGCTGCCATCGCTGATCTAGACGATCCATGGGAGCGATTGCGTGTTGCCTGTGAGGTCCATGTAGCCGGGATCGTCGAAGGTTCACCCGTAGATCGGATCACGGGACGCAATCTCGCACTGGTTGGAAAACACAACCTACTCAAACGCATCACGCCGTTTCGCAAGACCTACGAAAACCTCTTCCGTGAGCTCATCGAAGAACTCCCTGTCGCCGCAGGTACCGATCGCTCGCTCCTACGATTGTTCCTACTCGGTGGAATGAACTGGGCGTGTCTGTGGTACCGACGCGGGATCCGAACCCCAGAGGAGATCGCCGACATCATGCTGGATATGGTACGTCAAGGCGTCCATTCAGCGCCGCACACGATTGTGCAAACGCCAGAGACCGCCTAAGCAGGCGGTCTCTCTTCCATTCTCAAATTTGGCGCGGATGGGGATCAGACCTGGAGCCAGGGCACGTACATCCGCGCTTCACCAACGATCAACACACGCTCCGTCTCGGCGTCGACGCAACACGTCTCAAGGGTCACGATCGGCTTGTCCTCGCGAATCGCGGTGATCTCGACCGAGGCGGTCACCGGCATATCGAGATAGACCGGTGCCTTGAAGTTCAGCTCCTGGCCAAGATAGATCGAGCCATCACCAGGCAGGTGATGCCCGAGCAATGCCGAGAACAGACTCGAGACCAAGATCCCATGCACGATCCGCTGCCCGAACCGGGTCTCGGCGGCATAGTCGGCATTGAGATGCACCGGATTGAGATCGCTCGAGAGTTCGGCGAACTGACGCACGTCGGCATCACTAAAGGCGCGCGTCAGGGTCGCACGTTGACCGATTTTGAGGGTCGACATCCTTGGTTCCTCATTCACATGTTCGGGTAGTTCGGTCCACTCCCCCCCTCGGGGGCGACCCAGGTGATGTTAGCGGCCGGATCCTTGATATCGCAGGTCTTGCAATGCACACAGTTAGCGGCATTGATCTGCAACCGCAACGCGGCGCCCTCCCCCACCAACTCATAGACCCCGGCCGGACAATAACGCTGTGCGGGTTCGGCATAGTCGCTCAGATTGCTACCGGTCGGGATCGATGGATCGGCCAGGTGTAAGTGACAGGGCTGATCCTCCTCGTGCGCGGTATTGGCAAGATACACCGAGGAGAGTCGATCGAAGCTGAGCACCCCATCCGGTTTGTCATAGGTGATCGGTGAACAACGATCAACAAGGTCAAGTCTGGCGTGATCAGGCGCATCATCGGTGCGACGAAGGGCTCGCCGCGCACCGAGCAGACGCTGATCAAGGGTATTGAAGGCACCACCGAACACCGTGCCAAAACGGCGCAAGGCCGTGCCAAAATTACGCCCAGCTCGTAGATCGGCATAGAGCCAGGAATCATGCAGTCGGGCATCCAACCCAGTGAGATCCCGACCACCAGGATCACCTGTAGCGAAGGCCGCAAGGATCTCGTCGGCAACCAACATGCCGCTCTTGAGCGCGGTATGCACCCCCTTGAGCTTGGCGTTATCGAGGGTCCCTCCCTCGCATCCAGCTAGACACCCCCCGGGAAAATGTTGTCTCGGCAAGGCATCGAAACCACCCTTGACCAGGGCGCGCGCGCCATAGGCCAACCGTGTTCCGCCTGCGAGTGTCCCCGCAAACAACGGATGATGCTTCATTCGCTGAAACTCGTCGAAGGGACTGAGCCAAGGATTGCGATAATCGAGATCGACGATCAGCCCGACAGCGACCTGACGCGCACTCAAGTGATAGAGAAAGAAACCACCGTGGGTCCCTTCGGGTAGGGGCCAACCGGTACCGTGCTGTATCAACCCAGGTTCATGTTGAGCCTCGGGGATCTCCCACAACTCTTTGATCCCCAATCCATAATGCTGCGGTTTACTGCCAGCATCCAGTGCAAAACGTTGATACAACTGCTTACCGAGATGCCCGCGACACCCCTCGGCAAAGACGGTCTGACGAGCGTGTAGCTCGACTCCCGGCGCATGATTGTCCTTGGGTCGACCATCAGCACCGATCCCCATATCCCCAGTCGCCACACCGATCACCGCCCCCTGGGCGTCAAACAGCACCTCAGTGGCGGCAAACCCTGGGAAGATCTCGACACCCAGGGCCTCTGCCTCGGCGGCCAGCCAACGACAGAGATTACCGAGACTGACCAACTGACAACCCGCATTATGTAAACTTGGAGGCAACAGCGCCTCGGGGACCCGCCAGCTGCGCCGCGCGTCACGTAGCAGATACAGCTCCTCACGCTCGACCGGCGCCTCCACGGGGGCACCACGGGCGCGCCAATCGGGGATCAACTCGTCGAGCCCTCGAGGCTCGATCACCGCGCCGGAGAGGATATGGGCACCGACCTCGGCCCCCTTCTCCACCACACAGACGCTCGGCGCGGTCTCCGCCTGGCACAGGCGGATCGCCGTCGCCAGCCCGGCCGGACCGGCGCCGACGATGACCACGTCAAACGTCATCACATCACGATCACTCATCAGCGACTCCTCAGAATTGCTCGGCATCGAGTGCCATCAGACTCGTCGCTCCAGCCAGCACCGAGGTCAACGCACCCTGGGTACGCGCCAGCAAATGCTCACAATAGAATCGCGCCGTGACCAACTTGGCCTCGAGGAAGGCGCGCTCACCCTCCCCATCGGCGAGCAACCGGAACGCCGCCAGGGCGCTGCGCGCATGCATCCAACCACCACAGAGATAGCCCAAGAGCATCAACAACTCGACACTGACCGCACCGGCCAACTGACGATCAGCGCCGGCCTCGCGCAACACCCAGCCGCATGCTTGGCGCGCCCTGGAAAGCGCCTCGGCAAAGGGGCCGATGAGTACTGCCAGGGTCTCGTCCTCGGCGCGGCCGAGTGCAGCCAGGGTCTCGTCCATCTCGACGAACAGGGACTCGAGCCCCGCCCCCTCGTCGGCGAGCAGCTTGCGCGAGACCAGATCGAGCGCCTGGATCCCGGTGGTCCCCTCGTAGATGGTGAGGATGCGGGCATCACGATAGTGCTGCGCGACCCCGGTCTCCTCGACGAATCCCATGCCGCCATGGACCTGGATCGCCAGCGAGGTCAGTTCCTGGGCGAACTCGGTGATCCAGCCCTTGACGATCGGGGTGTAGAGCTCGAGCCGAGCGAGATGATGAGCGCGGCCCTCGGCATCATGGGCACCACAGGCGCGGTCGCGTTCGGCGGCAGCCTCGAGCACCAGGGCACGCATCGCCTCGAGACCACTCTTCATCGTCATCAACATCCGCCGAACATCTGGATGAGCGATGATCGGCACTCGTGAACCGTCACGCCGCGTCCCCTGCAAACGCTCCATGGCATAGAGCCGCGCCTGCTGGTAGGCGCGCTCGGTGATCGCCAACCCCTGTAGACCGACCACCTGGCGCTCGTGATTCATCATCGTGAACATGTAGGCGAGCCCCTGGTGTGGTTCGCCGACCAGCTCTCCCCAAGCATCGTCGAACGCCATCACGCAGGTCGGACTGGCGTGGATCCCGAGCTTGTGTTCGACCGACAGGCAACGCACCCCATTGTCCTGGCCAGGGGTCTCCGGGCGATGCTTGGGGACCACGAATAACGAGATCCCCTTGACCCCGGGTGGGGCATCAGGTAAGCGCGCCAGTACCAGATGGACGATGTTGTCGGTCATCCGATGATCACCCCAGGTGATGAAGATCTTCTGACCACTGATGCGATAACCCTGGCCATCGGTATCGGGCACCGCTCGAGCCTTGATCGCCGCCAGATCGGAGCCGGCATCGGGTTCGGTGAGGTTCATGGTACCGGTCCACTCGCCACTGGCCAGGTGTGGCAGATAACGCGCGCAGAGCGCCTCGTCACCATGCTCGGCAATGGCGTCGATCGCCCCCTCGGTGAGCATCGGACACAACGCCAATGACAGGTTGGCGGCGTGCCAGATCTCGCTGACGGCGGCGTTGAGTACGTTCGGCAGTCCCTGACCGCCGTGACGCTCATCGACCATCAGCGACTGCCAGCCACCCTCGGCGAACTGCCGATAAGCCGCGGCAAACCCCGGAGCCTCGACGACCCCGTGCGTATCCATGCCAACCCCCTCGCGGTCACCGACCACGTTGAGCGGCGCCAGCACTTCGGCGCCGAGCCGGGCGGCCTCATCGATCAGGGTGTTGGCGAGCTCGAGATCGACTCCTTCGAACCCGTGCTCGACACAGAGCGCGTCGAAGTCGATCAGGTGACGCAGGACGAAGTCACTCTCACGATAGGCGTGCTGATAACTCATTGCATATACCAAAAGAGTCAGATTTGTTCGATAAGCTCGGGGACGGCCTCGAACAGGTCGGCGACCAAGCCATAGTCGGCCACTTGGAAGATCGGCGCATCGGGGTCCTTGTTGATCGCCACCACCACCTTGGAGTCCTTCATCCCCGCCAGGTGTTGAATCGCCCCGGAGACCCCGAGGGCGATATAGAGTTCAGGGGCGACGACCTTGCCGGTCTGACCGACCTGCAGGTCATTGGCGACGAACCCTGCGTCGACCGCAGCGCGCGAGGCCCCGACTGCCGCCTCGAGTCGATCGGCGAGCTGGTAGACCAACTCGAAGCCCTCGCGACTCCCCAACCCGCGCCCCCCGGAGACCACCACCCGGGCACTGGTCAGCTCGGGCCGTTCGGACTCGGCACGCTGCTCACCGAGCAACCGGGTCGAGGGCGCCTCGATCACCTGCTCGAGTTCGACACGCTCGGCATCACCACCACGGGGCTCGACGGCGGCAAAGGCGGTCTGACGCACCGTCAGCACCTTCACCGGATCATCGCTCTCGACCGTGGCGATGGCATTACCGGCATAGATCGGTCGACGGAATCGCGACGACGATTCGACACCGATTACCTCGGAGAGCTGATTGACCCCGAGTCGCGCCGCCACCCGCGGCATCAGGTCCTTACCGACACTGCCGGCGGCGGCCAGCAGATGGCTGTACCCGGCGCTGACCGCAACGACCAGGGGGGCGAGGTTCTCGGCCAGGGATGCGGCATAGACCGGATCATCGGCCACCAATACACGCTCGATACCTGCGATTGCACAGGCACGCGTCACGGCGTCTGCACACCCCTCCCCGACCACCAGCAGATCGCAAGGTGCGCCGAGTTGACGGGCCGCCTCGATCACATGGTAGGTCGCCGCTGCCAACTGCCCCTTGTCCAGGTCTGCAATCACCAAACTACGCATCATCTCACCCTCCACTCAGATCACCTGCGCCTGGCGCAGGTGCTCGACCAGTTCACCGACCGATTCGACCCGACGACCACCGGCACGCGGCTCGGGCGGATGTACGGCCAAGGTCCGGGGCCCGGGCGCCGGATTCACGCCGAGCTGCTCGGGAGCGGTATGGGCAATGGGTTTACGCCGGGCCTTCATGATGTCGGGAGCACGGATGAAGCGCGGGGTGTTGAGCCGCAGATCGGTAGTGACTACCGCAGGCAGACGCAGGGCCAGGGTCTGCAGCCCACCATCGATCTCGCGAACGACCTCGACCTCCTCGTCTCCGAGCTCGAGTCCGGAGACGAAGGTGCCCTGGGGGTAGTCGAGTAGCCCGGCCAGCATCTGCCCGGTCTGGTTGTTGTCGCCATCGATCGATTGCTTGCCAAGTAGCACCAGCCCCGGCTGTTCCTCACGCACCAAGGCGGCGAGCAGCTGCGCGATGCCGAGCGGACCGAGCCCCGCCGTCTCCGGGGTCTCCGGGGTCTCGATCCAGATCGCTCGATCAGCCCCCATCGCCAACGCGGTTCGTAGCTGCTCTTGCACCACCTTAGGACCAACCGAGACGGCCACCACCTCACTGGCCTTGCCGTCCTCACGCAGTCGTACCGCCGCCTCGACAGCGATCTCACAGAAGGGATTGATGGCCATCTTGACGTTAGCCAGATCGACATCCGAGTGATCGGACTTGACCCTGACCCTGACGTTGTAGTCGATGACCCGCTTGACCGGGACCAGTACCTTCATGACTTCCTCCTCACGCACCCCGGATACGGCCCGGAGTGCTCTTCTCTGTCTCTGTGTCCAGCAAGGGCGCGATCAGATCAAACCGGTGTCGACGCCCCTGCGCCCTCCTCGTTGGCCCATTGGCGCAGGATGTATTTCTGCAGCTTGCCGGTCGAGGTGCGCGGCAAGGTGGTGAAAACGACCTGCTTGGGCGCCTTGAAATGGGCCATGTGTGCGCGGCAGTAATCGATCACCGCCTGTTCGGTGAGTTCGGCACCGGGCATCAGGGTGATAAAGGCGCAGGGCACCTCCCCCCACTTCTCGTCGCGCTTGGCCACGACGGCGACATCCTGGATCAGGGGGTGGGCCGACAGTGTCTCCTCGACCTCGATCGAGGAGATGTTCTCCCCCCCGGAGATGATGATGTCCTTGGAGCGATCCTTGATCTCGACATAGCCGTCGGGGTGCCAGACGGCGAGATCGCCGCTGTGGAACCAGCCTTGGTCGAAGGCACGACGGGTGGTCTCGGGATTCTTCAGATATCCCTTCATCACCAGGTTGCCGCGGATCATGATCTCGCCCAGGGTCTCGCCGTCCTGACGGATCGGCTGCAGGGTTGCCGGATCGGCGACCATAATCGCCGCCTGCATCGGCATCCGCACCCCCTGGCGAGACTTGAGGCGCGCCCGTTCCTCCAGCGCCAATCCGTCCCACGCGTCGTTCCAGGCACAGGCCACGCAGGGCCCATAGGTCTCGGTCAGTCCATAGACATGGGTGACCTCGAAGCCCATCGCCTCCATGCCCGCGATCACCGACGACGGTGGCGGCGCGCCGGCGGTCATCACTCGCACCGATTGCGTGATCTCGGCCTTCGCCTCGGCCGGTACCTCGTTGATCATCTTCAATACGATCGGTGCCCCACACAGATGGGTGACTCCTTCGCGGGCGATGGTCTCGACGATCGGTCGCGCCCGGACATGACGCAGGCAGACGTTGACCCCGGCCATCGCCGCCATCGTCCACGGGAAGCACCAGCCGTTGCAGTGAAACATCGGTAGGGTCCAGAGATAGACCGCGTGATTCGGTAACCCCCAGCTCAGTACATTGTTGATCGCACCGAGATAGGCGCCGCGATGGTGATAGACGACGCCCTTGGGGTTGCCGGTGGTGCCTGAGGTGTAGTTGAGGGTGATCGCCCGCCACTCGTCATCGGGCACTCGCCACGAATACGTCGGATCACCCTCGGCGAGAAAGGACTCGTAGTCGAGTTCGCCGATCGGCGCCTGGGCTCCCTCGAAAGAGGCATCGGCGATATCGACCACCAGGATCTCGCGCTCGAGGCGCGCCAACGCCCGACCGACGACCTCGGCGCACTCACAATCGACCAATACCGCCTTGGCCTCGGCGTGCTCGAGGATGAAGGCGATCGCCGGGGCATCGAGGCGGGTGTTGATCGAGTTCAGTACCGCGCCCGCCATCGGGACACCGAAGTGGGCCTCGAAGTGGGCGGGGATGTTGGGGGCGATGATCGAGACGGTGTCACCCGGCTTGATACCGCGACGCTCGAGTGCGCTGGCGAGACGGCGGCAACGTCGATAGGTCTCGGCCCAATCGCGTCTGATCTCGCCGTGCACCATCGCTAGCTTGTGCGGATAGATTGCGGCGGTGCGTTCGATGAAGGTCAGCGGGCTGAGCGGCTCGTGGTTGGCCGCCCTGCGTTCGAGGTCCTGCTCATAGATATCAACGACTGGCTCGGACATACGTTCCTGTAACTCCGATGGTGTTGAGAATCGCTTCCTCGTCTCTTGCCGGAAGCCTGCGCCTGGGTGTTCGGGACCCGGTCGGTGATGGTTGCTTCACCTGTGAGAGCGGACTCGAACACGTTTAGTTCTCAACGCGTCTCGTCAGCCCGTACTTGATTGCGATTCGTCAACGACGCTAACACCTGACAAACTAGCTTGTCAAACGCTCGTGTAAAAAGTTTTACATAATCTCTACAAGCGAGTTACGGGTGAATGACGACAACACCCGCGATGTTGTCCAACCCACCATCGACGATGGCTGCCGAATGGTAACGATCAACACAACGTCGACCCATGGGTTCATGAACGAGACTTGGATTGATCGCCCCCCGGTCCTGATGCAGGATGGAACGAGAAGACCGCCGCACGGCGGTGATGACGAGACGAGCGGATGAGGAGTCGCAAACGGTGACGGATTCGGCGCACTGGCCCACCGGATTCATGCTGATCCAGGGCAACCGGCTGGAGTCGCTGCGCGACCTGCTGACCACCTGGATCGCACGTTATCCACTCCACCCACTCGAAGACGAAGTGGTCCTGGTACAGAGCAACGGTATCGCCCAATGGATCAAGCTCGCCCTCGCCGAACCACCCACGGAGGCGATCGGCGGTGGCTGTGGAATCTCCGCCGCACTGCGGGTGATGCTGCCCGGACGCTTCGTCTGGGAGGCCTATCGCGGCGTGCTCGGTGAGCTGCCGACAAACTCCCCCTACGACAAGGCCCCGCTCACCTGGCGTATCCACCGCCTGCTCGGCACGCTCTCACAACGCCCCGCCGATCCGCTCCTCGCCCCACTACAAGCCTTCATGCACGGCGAGGAACGCGACCGGCGCCGCCATCAGCTCGCCGAACGGCTCGCCGACCTCTTCGACCAATACCAGGTCTATCGCGCCGACTGGCTGGCTGCCTGGGGGGCCGGCGACGACTGCCTGATCCGCGCCAATGGCACGCGCCAGCGCTTGCCCGAGGACCAACGCTGGCAACCCCTACTGTGGCGACTGCTACACCAGGACCTCGCGCACAGCGACCACGCCGGCGATCCACTCGCCCAGGCCAGTCGCGCCGAGATCCATCGCCGCTTTCTCGCCACCGTCGAGGACACCCCGGCCGCGCGCCTTCCACGTCGGGTCATCGTCTTCGGTATTTCCTCACTCCCTCGCCAGACCTTGGAGGTCCTCGAGGGGATCGCCACCCACAGCCAAGTGATGCTCTTCGTCCACAACCCCAGCCGTCACTACTGGGGCGACATCATCGAGGGCCGGACCCTGTTCTCACGCGCCTATGGGCGCAGCCACGCGCGCAAGGTCCCGGAGAACGTCGACGAGACCGCACTCCACCTCCACGGCCACCCATTGCTCGCCGCTTGGGGACGGCAGGGTCGCGATTACATCCGACTGCTCGACGAACACGACCGGCGCGAACACTACGAAGGCGTGTTCCGCGCCCAATCACTCGACATCGACCTGTTCGACCCACCCGAACAGCACCACCTGCTCGCCCAGCTCCAGGACGACATCCTCGAGCTGCGCCCACTCGCCGAACGCCAGCAACGGGCCGCGACGATCGATCCACGAGACGACCACAGCCTGCGCTTCAGCATTGCCCACAGCGCCCAGCGTGAGGTCGAGATCCTCCACGACCAGTTGCTCGAGGCCTTCATCACCGCCGAGGCCTCGGGCCGCCCGCTCGCACCACGCGAGATCCTGGTAATGGTCCCCGACATCGACGTCTATGCCCCGCACATCACCGCGGTCTTCGGGCGCATTCCCCGCCAGGACCCACGTCACCTGCCCTTCCATATCGCCGATCAAGGCGAACGCCACCGCAACCCGCTGTTGATCGGACTCGCCACCCTGCTCGAACTACCGCGCGCGCGCTTCACCGTCACCGAGTTGCTCGATCTGCTCGACATCGCCGCACTGCGCACGCGCTTTGGCATCGGCGCCGAGGATCTACCACGCCTGCGCCACTGGATCACTGGCGCCAATGTGCGCTGGGGACTCGACGGGCGCCAGCGCGAGCACCTCGGCCTACCCGCTGCGGCAGAGCGCAACACCTGGCGCTTCGGGCTGCGACGCCTGCTGCTTGGTTTCGCCGCCGGCCCCGCCGCCGCCTGGCAAGGTATCGAGCCCCACCCCGAGGTGGCAGGGTTGGAGGCGGCCCTGCTCGGCCCGTTGATCACCCTCCTGGAGACCCTGGAGCACTACTGGGAGCGGCTCGGTGACCCGCGCACCCCGGGGGCGTGGGTCACGACCCTCGAGCAATTGCTCGATGATTGCTTCACCCCTTGCGGCGAGAACGACGAGATCGCCCTGACACGGGTGCGCGAGACCCTCGAGCAATGGGAGGAGGACTGTCGCCAAGCCAGGGCCGAAGACGAGAAGCTCGCCCTCGAGGTGATGCGCGAGACGCTACTGCGCGGACTCGACGCCCCTAGCCTCACCCAGCGCTTCCTCGGCGGCGCGATCAACTTCGCCACCCTGATGCCGATGCGTGCCATCCCCTTCCGTCAGATCTGGCTGCTGGGGATGAACGACAGCGACTATCCACGCAATCATCGTCCCCCGGACTTCGACCTGATGGCCGATGACTACCGCCCGGGCGACCGCTCACGCCGTGAGGATGACCGTTACCTCTTTCTCGAGGCACTGCTCTCGGCGCGCGAGCGACTATCGATCAGCTGGATCGGGCGCAATATCCGCGACAACACCCCTAAGACCCCCTCGGTCCTGGTCGGTCAGCTGCGAGAACACCTCGCCGCCGGTTGGCGCTGCGCCAACCCCGCCGGCGACGGCCAGACCCTGCTCACGGCGCTCACCACCGAGCACCCGCTACAACCCTTCAGCCGCGCCTACTTCCGCCCCGAGCGCGATCCACGTCTGTTCACCTATGCCCGCGAGTGGCGCCAGATCCACGAGCCCACGTCCCCCGACGGCAGCGCCCGCCTGCCGCACTGGACCCCAGAGGGGCCGCTCGACCTGCGCCGACTCGCCCAATTCCTCCGCGCCCCGGTCGATGCCCTGTTTCGCCAACGTCTCCAGATCGATCGCCCACGCGCCAGCGAACGCCCGGCCGATGTCGAGACCTTCGCCCTCGACGGCCTGCTCAACTGGCAGCTCAGCGATGCGTTGATCGCCGAGCTGTTCGACCCGGCCGATATCGAGGCCGAACTCGCGCCCCGGCTGGAGGCCGCGCTCGAACGCCTGCAGATCCGTGGTGATCTACCCGCGGGCGCCCAGGGCGAACTCCTCGCCGCGCGCATCGGCGCACGCCTCGTCGACCTTCACGAGCGCTGGCGGAGACTGCGCCGCGACCACCCGCACGATCTCGGCTATCCCCCACCCCTCACCCTCGAACAGCGCACCGACAGCGACGTCGTGTTGCGACTCGAGGACCAGCTCGGCGCCCAACTCGGCGCCGCGCACCAGGACACACGCATCCAACTTCGGCTCAGCGCCAGCAGCATCGTCAAAGACAAACGCTACCGCTGGCACCAGATCGTCGAGCACTGGCTGCACCATCTCGCCGTCCAGCTCTCCGGCGAACCGGTCGCCACCTGGGTGCTCACCCCCGCAGGCCGACTGCAGCTGCGCCCACTCGACCCGGACCAGGCACGAGGCTGCCTGCAACGACTGCTCACGGCCTGGTGGGCGGGGATGCGCGCACCCCTGCCGGCAACCCTGGAGACCGGCATCGCCTGGCTTGAGCAACGCGACGACACCTCGGTCCTCGAAACCGCCTTCGCCCGCGCCCGCGCCCGCAGCGGCTATCTCGGACGCTGTTACCCGGACGCCGCCAGCCTGCAGCAACACGCCCAGTTCATCGACTGGGCCGAGCGGCTCTACGCCCCTCTCTACACCACCATCAAGGATCCCGATCAGGCCACCTGGGATGACTGCTGAACCCAACCGTCTCGACCCACTCGCCATCCCGCTCTCCGGTGCCCGCCTGATCGAGGCCAGCGCCGGCACCGGCAAAACCTTCACCCTGGCGATGCTCTATCTCCGGCTGGTACTCGGCCATGGTGTCGCCCTCGGCGCGCGCACCCGCCTGCAGCCACCAGAGATCCTGGTGGTGACCTTCACCAATGCCGCTACCGACGAGCTGCGTGGGCGCATCCGCGCCCGGTTGGTCGAGGCCGCCGCCGCCTTCCGCGCCCCCGAAACGGCCATCGCCGACCCACTGCTCGCTCGATTGCGCGAGGAGATGACCGCGCACACCGACCCCAATCTCTGCGCCCGTCATCTCGAACAGGCCGCCGAGTGGATGGACGAGGCGGCGATCTCGACCATCCATGCCTGGTGTCACCGCATGCTGCGCGAGCACGCCTTCGACAGCGGCAACATGTTCGAACTGGAGCTGGAGAACGACGCCGCACCGCTCCTGCGCCAGGCCGTCGAGGACTATTGGCGTAGCGGCTACGGCGGGCTCGATCGCACCTCCCTCGCCCAGGTCCACGAGCACTGGCAGTCCCCGGCCGCGCTCGAGACAAACCTCGTCGCACTGCTCGGGCTACGCGAGCACGCCCCGCCCGCGCCCTCGCAGCCTCCCGAGGCGATCATCGCCGACGTGCTTGCGGCACGTCGCCAACGGATCGATACGCTCAAGCGGGAGTGGGCGGAACAGGATTGGTGCGGCCAACTCGAGACCCTCTTCGAGGAGGCCGCCGCGCGCAAGGCGTTCAACCAGCGCCAGCTCAACAGCAAGCACCGCAGTGAGGTCATCGCGCGCCTGCGTGACTGGATCGCCGACCCCGAGGCCGAACACCCCGCACTGAAGCGCGACAGTCGCTCCTGGCAGCGGATGTCCTCGCGGGCCGTCACCGAGATCTGGAAGGATGGCCACCCACCGGTCGACCGCCCCGCCTGCCGCGCGCTCGAGGCGCTCTTCTCCCAGCTCGCCGAACTCCCCGAACTCCGCCCGGCGTTGCTCGCCCACGCCCTGCACGGGGTCGCCGAGCGCATCGAGCAGGAGAAGCGCGCCCGGGCGCTGCTCACCCAACACGACCTGCTGGAACGACTCGACCGGGCCTTGCAGGGCGCGCAGGGTGCGCGCCTGGCTACCACCATCCGTCGCCAGTTCCCCTTCGCCCTGGTCGACGAGTTCCAGGACACCGACCCGCTGCAGTACCGCATCTTCGCCACCGTCTACCGCCCCGAGGAGAATGCCCCCGAGACCGGGCTGTTCATGATCGGCGACCCCAAGCAGTCGATCTACGCCTTCCGCGGCGCCGACATCCACACCTATCTGCGCGCCCGCGCCGCCACCGCGCCCCGGCACTACAGCCTCGATACCAACTATCGCTCCAACCCGGCGCTGATCGCCGGCATCAACGCGCTCTTCACCCAGGCCGAGCAACGCCCGGGAGGTGCCTTTCTGTTCCGCGACGAGACCGCCGACCCGGTCCCCTTCCTCCCCGTCTCGCCCAACCCGGCACGCACCGACGACGACCGGCTCCGGGTCAATGGCCGCCCCGCCCCGGTGCTCCAGGCCTGGGTTGCCACCAGCACCGAGGGCAAGCCACTCGGCAAGGACGACTATGTGCGGCGGATGGCCGAGAGCACCGCGCGTACCATCGCCACGCTCCTCGCCGCGCAGACGCACGCCACCCTCGGCGAGGGCCGGGCGCTACGCGCCGGTGATATCGCGATCCTGGTCAATCGCCACCAAGAGGCACGCCGGGTCCGCGACGCCCTCCACCAGCTCGGGGTGCCCAGCGTCTACCTCTCCGAACGCAGCAGCGTCTACCAGAGCCAACAGGCCCAGGACCTACTGCTGTTGCTGCGCGCCGTCGCCGCCCCCTTCGACGAGCGGCTGATGCGTCAGGCGCTGGCCTGTGACCTCATCGGTCTGCCGCTCGACCAACTCGATCGGCTCAACCACGACGAACTCTATTGGGACGACTGCGGCGAACGACTCAGGCGCTATCACCAACTGTGGCGCACCCAGGGAGTGCTACCGTTGCTCTATCGCGCCCTCGCCGACTTCGCCATCGCCCCCCGACTGCTCGCCCGTGCCGATGGTGAACGCGCACTCACCGACCTGCTCCATCTCGGCGAGCTACTCGCCCGCGCCAGCCAACAACTCGACGGCGAGCAGGCCCTGGTGCGCGCGCTCGAGGAGCGCATCCAGGGCGAGGGCGGCGAAGATGCCGAGACCCAGCAATTGCGCCTGGAGAGCGACGCCGATCTGGTGCAGGTGATCACCATCCACAAGTCCAAGGGGTTGGAGTATCCAGTGGTGTTCGTCCCCTTCATCGCCACCACCCGTCAGGTGCAGCAGGGCGATCTCCCGATCAAGACCCATGATGCCGAGGGCCGACTGCAAATCCATCTCCATGCCAACCCGACGCTGATCGAACAGGCCGACCGCGAGCGCCTCGGCGAGGACCTGCGCAAGCTCTATGTCGCCCTGACCCGGGCGCGCGACGCCCTCTGGCTCGGGCTCGGACCCACCAAGGACCTGCCGGTCACCGCGCTCGGCTATCTGCTCGGGATCGACGAACCGCTCACGCTCGAAGCCGCACTCAAGCGCTGGCCGGCGCTGACCACACACCCCGAGCCCACCCCGGTCGCGGCGCTGAGTGCACCGGGGGCGGCCGAGCCGCTCGACAGCGCTCGACCACCACCGCACCATCCGCCGCGCCCCTGGTGGATCACCAGTTACTCGGCACTTGCCCGGCGCAGCGCCAGCACGACCGCGCCCGATGAGCGTGAAACCGCCGCTCAGGAGACCGCCTTCGAGGAAGCATTGATCACCCCCCAAGAGACGGTCATCATCGATCCGAGCACCGCCACCGGGCTACACGGCTTCCCGCGAGGCAGTCGCTATGGCACCTTTCTCCACGGCCTGCTCGAGTGGGCCGCGACCCTGGAGTGGCACGCCCCCGAGGGCGAGCCCCAGCGCAGCTATCGCGCCGCGCGCGCCGCCACCGCGCTACGCCGCGAGACCATCGCCCGGCGGTGCAACAGACGTGGGTTGAGCACCTGGGTCGACACCCTCGACCAGTGGCTGGCGGCCTATCTGGAACGCACCTGGTCGCTCACCGCGATCGGTGGCACCTCCTTCAGTCTCGTCGATCTCGATCCTGCGCACCTCCAGGTCGAACTCGAGTTCTGGATCCAGGCCCGAGCGGTCGACACCACCGTGCTCGACACCCTGGTGCGCCAGCACATCATCCCGGGCGCGGCACGCCCAGCGCTCGAGCGCCAACAGCTCGAGGGCATGCTCAAGGGCTTCATCGATCTGGTCTTCGAGCACCAGGGACGCTTCTACCTACTCGACTGGAAGTCCAACTGGCTCGGCCCGGATGACGCCGCCTACAGCGTGCCGGCGATGCGCGAGGCGGTACTCACCGCCCGCTACGACCTGCAGTACGCGCTCTATCTACTCGCGCTCCACCGCCTGCTGCGCGCGCGACTGCCGGATTACGACCCCGCGCATCATCTCGGTGGCGCCATCTACGCCTTCCTACGTGGCGCCGAGGCCCCCACCCAGGGGCTCTATCTCGACCGGCCACCAGCGGCCTTCATCACCGCGCTCGACCGGGTGTTCGCCGGGCAGGGCGAGGAGGCAGCGGCATGAACGAGGACCTCCCGGCATTCTTCGACGAGTGCTCCCGCTGGGTCGAGCAAGGGGTGCTGCGAGCGCTCGATCTCGCCCTCGCCCGCTTCGTCCATCACGAGGCCGACGAACACGACCCCGTGGTGCTGCTCGCCGTCGCCCTGGTCAGCGAGCGCAATGGCCACGGCCACGTCTGTCTCGATCTGGCCGATACCATCGCCCACCCCGAGACCCTGCTCGCCAGCGAGACCGATCGAGCGCCAGAACCCGACACCTACAACGCGCTCACCACTCGACTCGTCGGGCTCGACCCCGCCGCCTGGGCGGCACGACTCGGCGCCAGCAGCGCCATCTGTGATCTCGCCGCCACCGGCGACGATGGCCGCGCCCCCTTGGTTCTGGCCGGCAGCACGACTCAACGCCCACTGCTCTATCTGCGTCGCTACTGGCGCTACGAACGGATCATCGAACAGGGCATCGAGCAACGCCTGGCGCGCTGCCGCCAGCCGCTCGACCCAAAGCGGCTTCGCCCCCTGCTCGACACCCTCTTCCCCGCTGAACACGGCGACCCCTGGCAGCGGATCGCCTGCGTGCTCGCCGCACGCAGCCCCTTTGCGGTGATCACCGGCGGCCCCGGCACCGGCAAGACCACCACCGTGGTCCGTCTGCTCGCCCTGCTCCAGGGGCTCGCGCTCGCCGCCGACCGGGCGCCATTGCGCATCCGCCTCGCCGCCCCGACCGGCAAGGCCGCCGCCCGACTCAACGCCTCGATCGCCCCGCAGGTGGCCGACCTACCGGTGGCCGCCACGCTGCGCGCGACCATTCCCACCACGGTCTCGACCCTGCACCGGCTGCTCGGGCCGCTGCCCGAGAGCCGCCGCTTCCGCCACCATGCGCGCAACCCACTCGATGCCGACCTGGTGGTGGTCGATGAGGCCTCGATGGTCGACGTCGAACTGATGGCCGCGCTGATCGAGGCGCTGCGCCCGGAGACGGCACTGGTCCTGCTCGGCGACAAGGACCAGCTCGCCTCGGTCGAGGCCGGTGCGGTACTCGGCGATCTCTGCCGACGCGCCGCCACCGGCCACTACACCGAGCCGACCGCCGCCTGGATCAGCGCCGCCTGTGGTCAGACGCTCCCGCCCGAGACCATCGACACCGCCGGCACCCCGCTCGATCAGGCCATCGCCATGCTCAGACACAGTTACCGCTTCCGGGCCGAGGGCGGGATCGGCGCACTCGCCCAGCGCATCAACTCGGAGCCGCCCCCCAGCCACACCGAGATCCAGGCGCTCTTTGCCCGCCCCCAGCACCACGCTCTCGGGACGATCGCCGAGCAACGACTCGACTCCCCGGACGATCCGGCGCTGATCGAGCTGGTCGTGGCAGGCTATTCGGGCTATCTCAGCGTGATGCGCGAGGCCGCTCCGGGAGCCGATGCTGCCCAGGCGCAGATCGATGCCTGGGCGCGCGCCGTGCTCGCCGCCCACGGCCGGTTCCAGCTGCTCGTCGCGCTGCGTCACGGCCCCTGGGGGGTGAGTGGATTCAATGCCCGCATCGGCGGCTGGCTCACCCGCGCCGGGTTGCTCGACGGCACCGATCACGCCTGGTTCGCCGGCCGGCCGGTACTGATCACCCGCAATGATGACGGGCTGCGGTTGATGAACGGCGACATCGGTATCGCCCTAGAGACCCCGCTGCGCGATGCCGGGGGCGCGACTCGACAGATGCTCCGGGTGGCCTTCCCGCATCCCGACGGCGGTGAGGCCATCCGCTGGGTGCTGCCGAGCCGGCTGCAGGCGGTGGAGACAGTATTCGCGATGACGGTGCACAAATCCCAGGGCTCGGAGTTCACCCACACCGCGCTGGCCCTGCCCGACCATCCCACACCGGTACTCACCCGCGAGCTGATCTATACCGGCATTACCCGCGCTCGCGAGCGCTTCACCCTGATCCACCAAAATCCACGCGTGCTCAGCACCGCATTGCGCCGCCGCGTCAGGCGTGTCAGCGGGCTGCGCCTGGGACCCGTCGCCGAGGAGCCGTGACCCATGTCCACCACCGCCCTACCCGCCACGGCACTCCGCCGCCGCTGTGATCCGGCAACGCTGGCCTTTACCACTACCGCCGAACTCGAGGGACTCGACGGTTTCGTCGGCCAGGATCGTGCCCTCGAGGCGATCCGTTTCGCCATCGATATCCGTCACCCGGGCTACAACCTCTATGCCATCGGCCCGGCCGGCAGCGGCAAATCGGCACTGGTCCTCAGCGAGCTACGCCATCGTGCCGCCACAACCGCACCAGCACACGATTGGTGCTATGTCCACAACTTCGACCATCCCCACCGTCCACGAGCCCTGCGGCTCGCGCCCGGTCAGGCATCGCGACTGGCCAAGGACATGGAGCGCCTGATCAAGAATCTGGAGCGGGCGCTGCGCCGCACCTTCGAGAGCGACGACTACCGCAACCGTGTCCGCGCCATCGAACACGCCTTCGAGCAGCGCCAGGAGCAGGCCTTCGCAGAGATCGACCAACAGGCCCGGGCTCGCGGCGTGGCATTGCTGCGCACCCAAGAGGGACTGAGTCTGGCGCCGCTGCGCGAGGGCAAGGCGATGCCACCGGATGCCTTCGCCGCGCTCACCCCCGAGCAGCGCGGCGCCATCGAGACCGAGATCGAGCAGCTGCGCGAGCAGCTACACAGCGTGCTCGATCAAGTCGCGCGCTGGAAGCGGCACAGCGAGGCCGAGATCGACCGCCTCAACAGCGATCAGGCCCGGGATGCGATCGCACACCTCTTTGCCGAGTTCGAGACCGCCCACCCCAGCTCCCCCGAGCTGTTGGCCCATCTGCACCGGGTCGAGGACGATGTGATCGGCCACTTCGAGCACTTCCTCGACAAGCCCCAGCCGCCGCATCAGGACACCACCCCCTGGCAACAACGCTACCGGGTCAATGCCTTGCTCTCGCACCAGCACGGCAGGGCCGCCCCGGTGATCCAATGCGATCTTCCGAGCACCCGCGAACTGGTCGGACGCATCGAGCACCGCGCTGTGCTCGGCACGCTCGAGACCGACTTCACCATGATCCGTGCCGGTGCCCTGCATCGGGCCAATGGCGGTTATCTGGTGATCGAAGCGCGGAAACTGCTCAGTCAGCCCTTCGCCTGGGAGACGCTCAAGCGCGCCCTGCAGAGTGGCGAGATCCGCTTCGATCCACCCGACGGTGGTGACGGTCCGCTGACCACTGTGGCACTCGAGCCCGAGCCCATCCCTCTGGCGCTCAAGGTGGTGCTGCTCGGCGAGCATCGCCTCTACGCCCTGCTCGCCGAGGCCGACCCCGAGTTCGAGGAGCTGTTCAAGGTCAGCGCCGAGTTCGAGGAGCGGATGCCCCGCGACCCCGCGCACGAGCATGCGCTGGCACGACTGATCGCCACTTGGGTGCAGGCCTCGCGCTTGCGACACTTCAGCAACAGCGCGGTCGCCCGGGTGATCGAGCACAGTGCCCGCCTCGCCGGCGAGCGCGACCACCTCAGTGGTCAGATGCGCGCACTCACCGATCTCGTCCACGAGGCCGATCATCATGCCGCCACCCGTGACGCCGAGCGCGTCGAGGCCGAGGACGTCGAGCAGGCGATCGCCGCGCGACGGCGCCGCTGCGATCGCATCAGTCGCCGCATCCGCGAGGCGATCCTCGAGGACACCCTGCGCATCGCCACCACCGGGCGTCTGCCCGGGCAGGTCAACGGTCTGGCGGTGGTCGAACTCGGCGCCAACGGCTTCGGCCATCCGGTGCGGATCAGCGCCAGCGCACGCGCCGGCGATGGAGACGTGATCGATATCGAGCGCGAGGTCGAACTCGGCGGCCCGATCCATTCCAAGGGGGTGATGATCCTCTCGGGCTTCATCGCCGGACGTTATGCCCGCCACCACCCGCTCTCGCTGACCGCCAGCCTGGTGTTCGAGCAGTCCTACGGCCCGGTCGACGGCGACAGCGCCTCGGCCGCCGAACTCTGCGCCCTACTCTCGGCGCTCTCCGGACTACCGATCCGGCAATCGCTGGCGATCACCGGATCGATCGACCAGTACGGTGCCATTCAGGCCATCGGGGGAGTGAACGAGAAGATCGAGGGCTTCTTCGCGCTGTGTCAGGCGCGTGGCCTGGATGGTGAACAGGGGGTGCTGATCCCGACGGCCAACGTCAGACAACTGATGCTCTCCGAGGCCTTGGTCACGGCGGTCGAGGCCGGTACATTCAGCATCCATGCCGTCGCCGACATCGACCAGGCCATCGCCTTACTCACCGACACCCCGGCCGGGATACGCGATGCGCATGGCGCTTATCCCACCGGCAGCGTCAACCAGCGTGTCGAGCAGGCCCTGATCGACAACGCCCGATTGGCCTCGGGGTGCCGTCGCGACTGAGGCTCAGTCAGCGCTCGCGGCGGCCTGGGCACGCAGCGCCGCGGCCGCCTGCCGGATCCCGAGACGCGCCAGTAAGCGCCCGACCTCGTCATCATCGCTACCGTGATGGAGTAATCCGGCGATACGCATCAGGATGGCATCACGATGTACGGTCCCGCTGGGAAGCTGGTAGAGCGCGCCGATACGTGCCTGGAGGGCGGTGGGGATCCCCCACTGGACCTTGAGCTGATGACTGGTCGCGGCCGCCTGCGTGGCCAGCAACCGTTCGCAGTCGCTCGCTTCGAGCCGCCCCCCCAGATCGACCCAGCGTTGCTGCAGCACCAGCAGCGCCAGCTCGCCGAGTCGTGCGAGCATCATCGCGGCGCGACACCCGGCGACATCGACCTGCAGCGCCCGCCCGAGGACATTGAGCAAGCGCACCAGCGCCAGCGCCTCCTGACGCAACCGGCGCTCGTGCTCGACGAGCACCTCGACACCGAGCGCACTACCGGGATAGAGCGCGATGGTGACGGCAATATTGACCAATCTCGCCGCCCCCACCCGCTCGATCGCCCGCACCGGCGTCTCGATCAGCACCGAACCATCGTTATAGGGGGAGCTGTTGGCCAGCCCCAGCAGTGGACCGATCAGCGCCGGCTCGAACTGGCAGCGCCGGATCAGGTGGGTCCGCGCCTCTGCCTCGAGCTGTACCAACCCCTCGAGCGCCTCGGCCAGCGCCGGATCGAGCGGGACGCACAGCGGCTCGTGCTCGAGCATGTGCGCCACAAACTCGGGCAGGGTGGCCGGGGCGCTCGGCGCCGGGGCCGCCTCGGTCTCGTCGACGACCTCGCGCAGCCGCGCCATCACCTCGGCGGCCCGAAACGGCTTGACGATATAGGCATCGGCCTGGAAACGCCTGGCCTCGATGATACGGTCGCGATCGGCATGCCCCGAGACCATCACACACACCGTCTTGTGGCCGCTGGCCCGGATCGTCTTCAGCAACGCCGTGCCCGTGGTATCGGGTAGCCCCCAGTCGAGTAGCACCAGATCGGCCCCGTCGCCACGACGCCAAGCCTCGAGCGCCGAGCGCCCATCGACACAGTGCTCGACCGTCGCCAGCGGCCAGAGCTTACGGATCAACTGAACCAATAGCGGACCGATGGAGAGGTCATCCTCGACGACCAATGCTCGACGCATACTCACCACCTCGACTGCTGACGCTCAACCATCATCGGCCTCCGCCGCGTCGCTCAGACTCACCCAGGCCTGGACGATATTGCCGCGCCCCTGGTACTCGATCGCACTGAAGGCGAGCTGGCGTGCCATGGCGATGCCGCGACCGTGATGGTGGAAGGCGCGTTCCGGGGCAAGCTCAAGATAGGGCTCCCAATCGAACCCCGCGCCGTGGTCACAGACGGTGAAGCAGATCTGCTCGGGCTCACGGCGTAACCAGAGTTCGGCCCAGCGCGCGTGGTTCTCGGGGCGGGAGAGGCGCCGGGCGATCTCCTCGGGCAGCGCCTCCTGCGCCAACAGCCGCCCCTTCTCCGCGTAGCCGATACCGAGCAGACCGTGCTCGATGGCGTTGATCATCAACTCCGAGAGCCCCATCGCCACCAGCGATGAACGTGGACAGAGGTCGGCCAGCTGAACCGCAAGCAGCGAGGCCTGATCCGGCTCTCGGAAACGAAAGCGTCCTTCGTGCAACAGCCCCCAGGCGCTCGAGATCTCGCGCCGTAGCTGTCGAAGTGCATGTCGATTGCGACGATCGAGGAGCGCGGCGTTGACGATACGCTGCAACGCCTCGGCCTGATAGGGCTTGGCCAGGTAGTACCAGGCCCCGGCCGAGAGCCCCTGGGCGACCTCCTCGGGAGAACTGGCCACCGTCTGCATGATCACCGGCAGATCCTCGAAGCGCGCGTCCCGGACCACGCGCTCGAGCAGCTCGATACCATCCATCCGTGGCATCCGGCGATCGAGGATCAGCAGGTCGAAGCGTGCCGGCTCGGCCTGCAGCCGGTCCCAGGCATCCTGTCCGTCCTGGGCGAAGGTGAAGATGCGATCGGACGACTGCAGAAAATCGGCGATGATCTCCAGATTCAAGGGTTCGTCGTCGACCACTAGCAACTCGGTCATGCCAACCTCCAGCGGATCCGTTGCTCAACTCATGGGGGCGCGATCTCCTCGAGCAAGCGCGCCAACATCTCAGCCAGACGCAGCGCCAGAGTCTCGGTCTCGGGGGCGGCGGCACGGGCGGCGCGTTCGAGGTCGCGCGCCTGCAGCGCCAGTCCCTGGGCCTCGAGATTGCCGGCACTGCCGGCCAGGGTATGGGCCAGGGTGGCGATGCGCTCGTAATCGGTAAGGGCGCTCGCCTCACGGAGCTGCGCCGGGGTCCGTGCGTGTGCCTCCGACATGGCGCCGAGCAGGCGCTGGATAAACGCGTCCCGACCACCGAACTTCTCACGCAAGGTCTCCCAATCGATCAGTCGCTCGACACCGACATCAATATCGGGTTCGGGTTCGGGTTCGGGTTCGGGTTCGGGTTCGGGTTCGGGTTCGGGTTCGGGGGACACGCTATCATCACCGGCGCCGGCGTGCGCGGCCAGCGTGTGCAGCCCATCACAAACCTCGTATAACGCCCGCTCGAGCCCGGTCAGCGCGGCACCATGATCACGCGCCGCAGCAAGCACCTCGACCAATGCCGCAGCCGCCTCGCGCACCCGCACCAACCCCAGCCTCTCGGCCACCTCCACCAGGGCCCGGGCATGGCGTGCCGCCAGCTGGCCATCGCCGACACGCTCCGTGCCGAGCAGTGCACGCAACCGCGCGGCATCGGCACCGTGTGCCTCGACAAAGCGCCCCAGGGCCGCGAGCAGTGCCTCGCGCTGACCACCAACAAGCCTCAATCCCTGCTCGAGATCGACCCCCGGGATCGCCTTCTCCCCGGCGCGGGGTTCGAGCCACTCGACGATGGCCGCATACAGTGCATCGGGATCGATCGGCTTGGCCAGATGGCCGTTCATCCCCGCCGCCTGGCTCCGGCGCTGATCCTCCTCGAAGACATTGGCCGTCATCGCCAAGATCGGGGTCTGCGCATACCCGGGCAGGCGCCGGAGCCGGCGCGTCGCCTCGAGCCCGTCGAGCACCGGCATCTGGATATCCATCAACACCAGCTCGAAGCAGGTCTCGGCGGCACGCGCCAGCGCCTCGGCACCATCGCCGGCGACCCAGACCTCGACCCCGAACCCGGCGAGGATGTCGCGGGCAACGTCCTGATTGACCGCGTTGTCCTCCACCACCAGCACCTTGGCCCCCCGCAACCGCTCGGGGGCATCGAGCAGCGCACGGGGCCGCTTGGCCACCACCGGCAAGGGCTGCTCGGCGATCTGGAACGGCAACTCCACCCAAAAGGTACTGCCGACCCCCAGTTCGCTCTCGACCCCGATCTCACCGCCGAGCAGCAGCGTCAACCGCCGGCTGATCCCCAGCCCCAGCCCGGCACCGCCATAGCGACGCGTCGGTGAACCATCGACCTGCTCGAAGAGCTCGAAGATACGTGCCTGCTGCGTCGCGTCGAGTCCGATACCGGTATCGCGTACCGCCAACCGCACCCGGATGCGTTCGTCCTCGCCGCCGACGAGCTGTGCGCTGACCACGACCTCGCCACGCTCGGTGAACTTCAGCGCGTTACCGAGGAAATTGAGCAGGATCTGGCGAACCCGCAGCACATCGCCGATCAGCGCCAGCGGGATCTGTGGATCGATCTCGCGGCGAACCACCACCCCTTTTTCCTGCGCCCGACTCTCGAGCTGGGCGATGGACTGATCGAAGAGATCGGCAAGGGCTAAGGGCGCACGGTTGATCGTCAGCTTACCGGCCTCGATCCGCGAGAGGTCGAGGATGTCGTCGATCAGCTCCATCAGGTGATGCGCCGCCTCATTGATACGCTCGACCCGATCGCGCAGTCTGGGGTCGGACTGTTCGCGCCGCAGCAGCTCGGTCAACCCGACGATGGCATTCATCGGGGTACGGATCTCATGGCTCATGTTGGCTAGGAACAGGCTCTTGGCCTGACTGGCGCTCTCGGCAGCGCGCTTGGCCGTCTCCAGCTCGGCGGTACGCGCCCGTACCTGGGCCTCGAGGTCGCGCCGACGGCTGTCGAGCTCGGCCTCGATGCGTTTGCGCTCACTGATATCCTCGACCAGGACGGCGAACTGCCCCCGGGTCGGCGAATAGGCGATGAGATTGAACCAGCGCTCGAAATAGACCGCATAGGTCTCGAAGCGGATCGGCTCGCCGGTGAGCGCCACCCGGCCATAGCGACCGATCCAGTCGATGGGGTCCTCGTCGATCCCCGGAATCACCTCGCTGATACAGCGGCCGATGACCTGCTCCTGCGAGAAGCCGGTCAACCGGGTATAGGCCGGATTGACGGCGAGGAAGCGGTAGTCGATCGCCTGCCCCGCCGCATCGGCGATCACCTCGTGCAGGGCGAAGCCGACATGCATGTTCTCGAACAGCGCGCGAAAGCGTTGATCGCTCTCGCGCAGCGCCGACTCGGTCCGCTTGAGTTCGGTAATGTCGTTACCAATGGCGAGCACCTCGAGCAGCGCGCCATCGGCATCGAACACCGGCTTGTTGGTCCAGTTCACCCACACCTGCCGACCATCGGCGCAGCGATTCTGATCGACGCGGTTGAGGTGTCCGACACCGCACTCGAGCAACCTGCCCAGCTCGACACTGAGGCTGTCGTGCGGCGCGGCCATCAACACCGTGAAGGGGGCACCGATCAAGGTCTCGGCGGCATAGCCGAAGAAGCGCTCGGCATAGGGATTGACGAATTCGATATGACCATCGTGCCCGAGCCGGATGATGGCGCTGTTGGCATGCTCGACCAAATCACGATAGCGCTTCTCGCTCTCGTAGAGCGCACGCTGGGCCTCGTGGGCGGAGGTGACATCACGCCCGACACCGAGCACCCCGGTCAGCTCGCCAGTGGCATCGCGGATCGGGGTGTTGATCGTCTGCATCCGCACCCGCCGACCCGCGGCGCACTCGATCCAGGCCTCGTAGCGGATCGCCGCGCCCTGGTCGCGGACCTCGCGGTCGCGCCGCACCACCCCCTCGGCGAGTCTCGTCGGGAGCAGTTGATGGTCGTCGCGACCGAGGATGTCGGCCTTGTCGAGCCCGAGACAGTGGGCAAACGACAGGTTACAAGCCAGGTAGCGCCCCTCCAGGTCCTTTAACCACACCTGGTCGGGGATCGCCTCGATCAGTGCACTCAGACGCCGCTGCTCGTCTTCGAGCGCGATCTCGGCGCGCTTGCGCTCGGTGATGTCGTGCAGATAGCCGTGCCAGAGCACCCCGCCGCCGGGCTCGCGCGCCGGCACCGACCAGGCCTCGAGCCAACGCTCGCCGAGCCGCGGATGGAGGTAACGGTACTGGTCATGACGACGCGCCAGCGTGCGCTCGCAGTGACGATGGTGGGCGATCACCCGCGGCAGGTCCTGGGGATGGATCTGTGCGATGAAGCGGCGCCCATCGGCGATCAGCGCGGCCCTGCGAAACCCCAGTACCTGACGCGCCGTCGAGGTGATGAAGGTGATCCACGGCAACGCCTCGGCATCGAGCCGATAGGCATAGATCACCCCCGGGACACTGGCGACGACACGCTCCAGGCGCAGGTGCTCGTCATCCTCGTGCAGCGGCGCAGGTGCGGCCATCCGCGCCAGGTGGTCGAACAGGTCGCCAGGCAGCGCCTGCCAGCCCAGATGGCGTGGCGTGGCGCCGCGCTCGTCGACGGCGGTAAGCAGCAACACCGGGCACGCCAGCGCCAGCAGGGGGGGAAGATCGGGCGGCTGACCGCCACGACCATCGCACAGGATCAGGTCACAGTCCCCGGCGCCGAGGACAGCGAGCGACTCAGGGTCGTCGAGACGACGGCGTTCGAGCTGGTGCGACACCCCCGCGAGGTAGGCATCGAGGACCAGTGGTTCACGGGTGGCATCCTCCAGCAAGAGGATGCGCAAGGGCGGCTGCTGCTCCATGGGATCTTCCACCAAGGGGGCCGGCGGCCCGCGTCCCGCGACAGATCGATCGAGAGGCGCCGACCATGGGGACGACACCGGCGCAAGCCACTAGATAGGCATGCGGAGACGGCGATCCAAGGGGCGTGCTCAGACGCGCGGCGCGGAGGTGAAGAGCCCGCGACAGCGGGTCGCGCAATACGGACAGCATCCGGCCTCGTCGAGGCCAAGGTGTACCAACCGATGACCGGCACGCGCGATCACCCGGGCACCACACCCGCGACACCAGGTATCCCCCCCGCCCTCGAGCCGCAGGTTGCCGAGATAGACATGGCGCAACCCGTTGGCCCGGGCGATCTCGCGCGCCCTGATCAGGGTCGAGGGCGGGGTCGCGGCATGCTCGCGCAACCGATGCGCAGGATGAAAGGCGCTCAGGTGCAACGGTACCTCGCAGCCGAGGTGACCGGCGATCCAGGCACTCAGCGCATGCAGGCGCCGCGGATCGTCGTTCTCGCCGGGGATCACCAGGGTGGTGACCTCGACCCAGACTGCGGTCTCGTGCACCAGATACTCCAGGGTCTCGAGCACCGGCGCCAGCCGGGCGCCACAGAGTTGCCGGTAGAAGCGGTCGTCGAAGGCCTTGAGGTCGATGTTGGCCGCATCGATCGCGGCATAGAACTCGGCGCGCGGAGCGGGCAGCACATAACCGGCGCTCACCGCCACCGTATACAGCCCCGCCGCGTGCGCGGCCGCGGCACACTCGAGCGCGTACTCATGGAACACCACCGGATCGTTGTAGGTGAAGGCCACCGACCGACAACCAGCCGCCCGGGCCGCAGCGGCGATCTGGGCCGCAGCGATCGGCGGCCCAGCGCTCGCGCTCGAGGCCCGCGACCGGCTCATCTCCCAGTTCTGACAATAGCGACACGCGAGATTGCAGCCGGCGGTGCCGAAGGAATAGGTCAACGACCCTGGCAAGAAGTGGTTGAGTGGCTTCTTCTCGATCGGGTCGGGAGAACAACCGAGTGGTTGGGTGGCACCGCTCAGTACCAACGCACCCGCATGACAGACGCGCACGTAGCAGCGTCCACGCTGACCCTCGGTGAGTCGACAGCGGTGCGGACAGAGCAGGCACTCGACCCGGCCATCGGCCAATGCATGCCAGTGACGCGCCGGATGCTCGGCGAGCATCGTCCACCTCCCGTGCGTTTTGTGCACTGCGTCGTGGTCTTCGGCTGAGTATACTGCTGCGGATGCGCGTCGCCGCCACCGGCGGGCGCATCCACCGACCCCGTCCTCATCCGGACGGTCGAGTCCCGTTAACCCTCGGGCGCTGCTCACACGCCGAGCGCCCCTTCGCTAACGACGTCAGATGCCACTTATGGTCGCCAAACCCATGCTCGGTGCCGGATACCTGTTGCAAGGCGTCCGGCTGATCACCCGTCCCGGGCTCAGACGCTTCGTGCTGATCCCGCTGGCGGTCAACATCCTCGTCTTCTCGCTGGCGATCTATCTCGGGGTCCGCGAGTTCGCCACCTTCCTCGAACTGATCGAGGCCCAAATCCCGAGCTGGCTCGGCTGGCTCGACTGGATCCTCTGGCCGGTGTTCGCGCTGCTGTTGCTGGTGGTGGTGTTCTACACCTTCAACCTGGTCGCCAACCTGATCGCCTCGCCGTTCAACAACCTGCTCGCCGAGAAAGTCGAGCTGCTGCTCACCGGTCGACCGCTGCAGGACAGCGGCGGGGTCGGCAAACTCCTCAAGGAGTTGCTCCCGACCCTGTTCGAGGAGCTGGTGAAGGTGGTCTACGCCCTGGCCCTGGCCATCCCCTTCCTGGTGCTGTTGTTCGTGCCGGTGGTCGGGCCGCTGCTGTGGTTTCTCTACACCGCCTGGATCCTCGCGGTGCAGTACAGCGACTACCCGATGGGCAACCACGGGCTGAAGTTTCGCGAGATGCGGGCACGGCTGCGCGGCGAGCGCGGACTCAGCCTCGGCTTCGGCGCCGCCGCCGCCGGGCTCGGGATGGTGCCGGTGGTCAACTTCATCCTGATGCCGAGCGCAGTGGCCGGTGCCACCGCGATGTGGGTGCGCGAGTTCAATCGCGAGAATACCCGGGCGCGCTATCAGGGCCCCTACGAATCGCGCATGACCACCCGCTGGGTCCGACTCGAGATCGACCATCTCTCCGGGCACATCGACGGCGAGGTCCTGCTCGGTCCGTTGCGCGGCCAGCGTCTGGGCTCGATCACCACCGAGGCACTACTCGAACTACTCGCCGGCGGTTGCGCCAGCGACGCCGACTCGGCCGAAGCACTCGAGGTCTATCTCGGTCGTGAGCGCGGCCAGCGTTTCAGTGAACGCCCCCGCGCCCGGCAAGAGACCGAACCGCGCAGCAGTGCCCCGCAGCCACCGCAGAGCACCCGCATGAGCCGTGACGAGGCCTGCGCCATCCTCGGGGTTGGTGCAGACGCCGACAATGCCGCGATCCGCGCCGCCCACCGGCGACTGATCCAGCGTATGCACCCGGATCGCGGTGGCTCGGCCTATCTCGCCGCCAAGATCAACGAGGCCAAGACGGTGCTGATGCGCGCCGCAGAGGCGGCCTGAATACCGTCGCTAACCCGGCTTGCGCAGCACGTCGACGCGATGCGGTTTGAGAAAGTGCGCACCACTCGGGGTCAGGTGGCGCTCGAAGGCGGCACGGATCGCGGCACGGCGCCCCGGCGGCAAGGAGGCATCGCGATGGCTGACATCAATGAAGCGCGCGGCGAAGCACTCCCAGTCGGGATAAGCACCCTCGGCCTGGTAGAAGACCTCGCGCTCGCAGCGAAAGTACCCGGCCTCGACCGCGCCCTGGAGTGCGGCGAAGGCCGCCGTACGCGCCGTGCGCTCGTCGTGGATCAGCCCGGTCAACTCGGCGAAGGGGCCCCAGTAGACCGGCTCGGAGACATAGAGCGCACCGCCCGGCACCAGCACCCGGTGGATCTCGCGCAGCGCGCACGCCATCAACGCCGGCGGCACGTGATGCAGCGACTTGAACATGAACACCTGTGCATAGCGCTCGTCGGGATCGGCGATGGCCTGCGCCCCACCCTCGCGCAGCTCGATTGCGGCCGGCAGGTCGAGGGCACGATTGCGCGCCAGCTGGGCGCGATCGACCTCGGTGGCCACCACCCGCCGCGCACCGAAACGCTCGACCAGCAGCCGTGTCATCCAGGCCGCACCGCAGCCGAGTTCGAGGACCTCCTGCCCTGCCGGGTCGAGCAGCTCGGCGAGGATCTCGGGTTCACTGCCGCGACCATAGGCGGCGGGATCGTTGAGGCGCATCTGTTGTATCAAAGGGGAACTCTCCATATCGAGACCGGTCGTTTGGACGGGACCTTGCGTGACCGACGAGACGTCCGCGTCCCCACACCCGTATACTTCGGTTGACCTTGTCGCTCGGAATTCGACGGACCGGGTCCGATGCCTGCCATCGGCTCACCCCTCACCCGCGCCCCAGACGACACACCCAAGACATCGACCCGAAAGAGGCTCGTAGCACGCATGATCGCCCGTATCCTCACCGTGCTGGCAGCGCTCGCCGCGCTGATCGGCGCCCTCGCCGTCTTCAAGTACAATCAGGTCGCGCAGGAGATCGCCGCCTTCTCCCAACCCCGGCCCGCCGCCGCAGTCGCCGCCGTCACCGTCACCACCACCCGCTGGCAGCCCTCGCTGTCCGGGGTCGGCACGGTGCAGGCGGTCCAGGGTGTGGAGGTCAACAGCGAGGTCGACGGCCAGGTCCGCGAGATCCTGTTCGAGTCCGGCGCCATGGTCGAGGCGGGGCAGATTCTACTGCGCCTCGAGGACGATGTGGATCGCGCCACCCTCGAGGGTCTCAAGGCCGCCGAGCAGCTCGCCGAGATCCAATTGCGACGCAATCGTACCCTGTTGCGCGACCGCGCCGTCGCCCAGGGCGACGTCGACGAGCGTGCCGCCCAGCTCGATCAGGCCCGCGCCGAGGTCAAGGCCACCGAGGCCAACATCCGCAAGAAGACCATCCGCGCGCCCTTCGCCGGGCAACTCGGTATCCGTGAGGTCGATCTCGGCCAGTTCCTCGCCGCCGGCACCGCCATCGTCTCGCTCCAGGCGCTCGACCCGGTCTATGTCGACTACGCCCTGCCCGAGCGCCATCTCGCCGCACTCCACCCCGGTCAGCCGGTTCGAGTGCGCGTCGCGGCCTATCCCGATCGCCTCTTCAGCGGCGAGATCGAGGCCATCGACCCCGGGATCGACCAGGGCACGCGCAACGTGCGCATCCGCGCCCGCTTCGCCAACCCCGACCTGGCGCTGCGCCCGGGCATGTTCGCCCGGGTCGAGACCCTGCTGCCGACCCAAGACGCGGTGCTGACCCTGCCGCGCGAGGCAATCACCTTCAATACCTATGGCGACTCGGTCTATCAGATCGTCGAGCGTGAGGGTCAGACCCTGGTCGAACGCCGTCAGGTCACCACCGGTGCCGTCAACGGCGAGCAGGTCGCCATCCTCGACGGCCTCGCTGCCGGTGACCGCGTGGTACTCGGGGGACAGGTCAAGCTCACCAACGGCCAGCCGGTGCAGGTGATCGAACAGCCGGCGACCGACGAGGGCGATGCCGAATGAGATTCACCGATATCTTCATCCGCCGCCCGGTACTGGCGAGCGTCGTCAGCCTGCTGATCCTGATCCTCGGCATCCGTTCTTTCCTCGATCTCGAGATCCGTCAGTACCCGGAGACCAACAACACGGTGGTCACCGTCACCACCGCCTATCCGGGCGCCAGCAGCGACCTGGTACAGGGCTTCATCACCACCCCGCTGCAACAGGCCATCGCCGAGGCCAACGGCATCGACTTCATCCTCGGCACCAGCAGCGCCGGCACCTCGATGATCGAGGCGCACATGAAGCTCAACTACGACCCCAACGCCGCGGTCGCCGAGATCCAGGCCAAGGTCGCCAGTCGCACCAACGTCCTCCCCGAGGCGGCGCAGAACCCGGTGATCGACTCCTCCACCGGCGACTCCACCGCGCTCATGTATCTCGCCTTCACCAGCGAGCAGATGACCCTGCCGCAGATCACCGACTATCTGCTGCGCGTGGTCCAGCCCCAGCTCCAGGCGATCGATGGCGTCGCCAAGGCCGAGATCTTCGGCGACCAGACCTATGCCATGCGCGTCTGGCTCGATCCCACCCGCATGGCCTCGCTCGGGATCAGCGGCGACGAGGTCGCCCAGGTGCTCGCCAACAACAACCACCTCGCCGGCATCGGCAAGGTCAAGGGCAACATGGTGCAGGTCGACCTCTCGGCGACCACCGATGTCAGCGCAGTCGAGGACTTCCGCCAACTCGTCATCCGCGATCAGGACGACACCCTGATAAGGCTCGATGACATCGCCCGGGTGGAACTCGGCGCCAAGAGCTACGACTCGAGCAGCCTGCACGACGGCAACCCGGCGGTATTCATCGGGATCGAGCCGACCCCGGGCGCCAACCCATTGCAGGTCGCCTCTCGGGTCAAGGAGCTGATGCCGGCACTACGCGCTCAATTCCCCGAGGGCCTACAGGGCTTCGAGGCCTACGACGGCAGCGAATTCATCCAGTCCTCGATCGACGAGGTCTTCGCCACCCTCGGCGAGGCGGTGTTGATCGTGCTGCTGGTGATCTTCCTCTCGCTCGGCTCGATTCGCGCCGCGCTGGTGCCCTCCATCGCAGTGCCGCTGTCGATCATCGGTGCCGGCTTCCTGATGCTGCTGCTCGGCTTCTCGATCAACCTACTCACCCTGCTGGCGATGGTGCTGGCCATCGGTCTGGTGGTCGACGACGCCATCATCGTCGTCGAAAACGTCCATCGCCATCTCGAGATGGGCAAGAGCGGGCTGCGTGCCGCACTCGACGGTGCCCGTGAGCTGGCGCTACCGATCATCGCCATGACCACCACGCTGATCGCCGTCTACGCCCCGATCGGCTTCATGGGCGGACTGGTCGGCTCGCTGTTCACCGAGTTCGCCTTCACCCTCGCTGGCGCGGTGCTGGTCTCGGGCGTGGTCGCACTCACCCTCTCGCCGATGATCGCCGGACGGGTACTGCACGCCAGCAGCGAGCAGAGCCGCTTCGAGCGCGGCGTCGAGCGCTTCTTCGGCTGGCTCTCCAACAGCTATCGCGGCCTGTTGGTGCGCTGGCTACGCTACCCCTCGGCGACGTTGCTGGTCGCAGTGACGCTGCTCGGCGGCATCTATGTGATGTACAGCATGACCGAGAAGGAGCTGGCCCCCACCGAGGACCAGAGCATCCTCTTCTTCATGGCCACCGCGCCACAGACGGCGACCATCGATTACGACAAGCACTACGTCAACACCCAGATGTTGCCGATCTTCGAGTCCTTCCCCGAGTACAAGGAGAGCTTCATCATCATCGGCATGGGTGGCGACCAGAGCACCACCTTCGGCGGTTTCAAGATGCCGCCGACCGATGAGCGTGAGCGCTCGCAGATGGAGATCGAGCCGCAACTCCAGGGCGCCGTCTCCCGGATCACCGGGATGGAGACGGTGATCTTCCCGCGCCCCAGCCTACCCACCCCGGGCGACGGTCTGCCGGTGGAGTTCGTCATCCTCTCGGATCGCTCGCACCAGGAACTCACCGGCATCGCCGACGCCCTGCTCGGGCAGGCGATGGGCAGCGGCAAGTTCATGTTCCTCACCAAGGACGTGAAGTACGAGCGACCGCGCACCGTGCTCGAGGTCGATCGCGACCTCGCCGGCGATCTCGGCATCAGCATGGCCGACCTCGGGCGCAGCCTCGGGGTGATGCTCAACGAGGACTACGTCAACTGGTTCAGTCTGGAGGGACGCAGTTATCAGGTCATCCCCCAGGTCGAACGTGCCTTCCGCGACAGCGTCGAGGAGTTCAGCGACTACTATGTGCGCAACGGCGACGGTGAGCTGGTGCCGCTCGACGCCCTGGTGACCGTCCGCAACCAGGTCGAGCCCTCCAAGCGCATCCAGTTCCAACAGCTCAACGCCATTACCCTGTCTGGGGTTGCGATGCCCGGTGTCACTCTCGGCGAGGCGCTCGGCTATCTCGAGGAGACCGCAGGCGAGCAGTTCCCGCGCGGCGTGAGCTGGGACTACAAGGGCGAGTCGCGTCAATACAGGACCGAGGGCAGCGCGCTCGAGGTCACCTTCTTCCTCTCGCTGGTGGTGGTCTACCTGGTGCTCGCCGCCCAGTTCGAGAGCTGGCGCGATCCCTTCGTCATCCTGATGTCGGTGCCGCTGTCGATCGCCGGGGCGATGATCTTCCTCTTCCTCGGCTTCGCCAGTGTCAACATCTACACCCAGGTCGGGTTGATCACCCTGATCGGGCTGATCGCCAAGAACGGCATCCTCATCGTCGAATTCGCCAACCAACTACGCGAACGCGATGGGCTCGACAAGCGCGCCGCGATCGAGGAGGCCTCGACGATCCGGCTGCGCCCGATTCTGATGACCACCACTTCGATGCTGGTGGCAATGATCCCGCTGCTCACCGCCAGCGGCCCGGGCGCGGTCAGCCGCTTCGACATCGGTCTGGTGATCGTCACCGGGCTGGGGATCGGCACCCTGTTCACCCTGTTCGTGGTCCCGGCCTTCTATCTGTTGCTCTCACCCAAGGAGCACAGCGGCCCGGTGATCGACGAAGACGAAGCCGACACCGCACCCCAGGCCGGCTGAGCCGCAGCGCCCGTGGACTCGTCCACGGGCGCCCTACCCGGCTCACGCCCCGACCGTCCCCCACAGCCGCCACCACAACAACCCCGCCAGCGCGCCCGCCGCCCCGAGCAACACCTTACCCAGCCGGGTGCGGTAGTCGCGCCCGTGGCGGCGTTCCACCTGACGCCGGTGCCGCCAGCGCGCGAGCCAACCGCGTCGGACCTGCCCCCGCAACCGCGCCCAGGCCGCGCGCTTCGCACGCCCCACCCGGCCACCACGCAAGGTGCCCAGATCGCGCGCCAGGGTCGCGCAGCGCGACACCCCGGTCGGAACCGCATCGATAAACCGCGCCCCATCGGTGAACACCACCCGCGCATGGACCGGCTGCCCCAGCCCCAGCGCCTCCACCGCGCGGACGTGACGACGGTTCTGGTGTAGCGGATTGACGAAGGGATAGCGCCGCCGACCGATCAGCTGCACCCAGTGCGTCGCCTCGGCCGCGCCCTGGATGGCGCCGCGATAGTGCTTGGTCTCGACCACCAGCAACCCGCGCGGGGTCAGCGCCAGATGATCGATCTGGGTCAACCCGCCGCGCCCGTCGGGCAACACCACCCCGTGCAGGACCTCGGGGAACAGCGCCTCGAGCCGTCGCCCGACCATGCGCTCGCCCTGCCAGCCCCGCCAGCGCGGCAACAGCAATCGCGCGCCGAGCAACACCAGCAACGGCGGCAGACACCACAACAACGGCAGGACCAGCGCCTGGAACACCAGCGCCAAGGGATCGGAGGACAAGGAAGACACGGCAGAGGGGGAGCGGACGAAAGCGGCACACGAACGGGATCGAACCCCATGATAGCGCAAGCGGGTGGGTCGCGGCGCAACCCCATCGGCCCAGCGCTCCACCACAACCTCGGGCATCATCACCGAACCGCACCCATATCCCGTACAATTGGCCGAAAGCGTCAATCCCAGAAAGACCCATGACCGACACCCCATCCGCCATCACCCGTCTCTACCAGCAGTGCGAACCTACCGAATCGCTCTTGCCCGATGATGACCGCTGGGTGGATTTCGATGACGTACGCGGCGAGGACAACGTCGTCGAGCTGTATGCCCGCAGCCTGCGCCGCGCCAAACCCGGCCACTGCGACTACAAGCTCTTCAAGGGTTCTCGCTCCAGCTCTGCACCTGCGACTCCCTGATCACACGTGACCGGCTGATCGAGAACCTCGATGCCTCACTACCGGGGACGACCGTCCACCGCATCGAGTTGCCCGATCCCGACGAACTGGAACCCATCGACGCCGTCGCCGAACTCAGCCCACCAGGCCCGGTCATGATCGTCGGCCTGGAGACGCAGCTTGTCGACGAAAAACGCACCGAGCGCCTGTCCAACGCCCTCAACCTGAGTCGTGGCGACTGGCCCAGGCGCGTACCGGTCGCGGTCGTCATCTGGCTCCCTCGCCGTCTCCTCGGCCGTCTGACCGCCAGTGCACCGGACTTCTTCGACTGGCGTAGCGACACCCTCGACTTCCCCGAACTGACCACCGACCAGACACGCACCGTCGCCCCCCGCGACTGGCAATGGGGCATCGATCCCCGCCTCACCCGCGAGGAACAGGACGAACGCGTGCAAGAACTACAGGCCCGACTTGCCACCACCGGCGACAACGACGACGAACGCATCTGCCGTCACCGTCTGGAGTGGTGGGACGAGTTAGCGGAACTGAAACGGGTTCGTGGGGATCTCGACGAGGCGTTGCGCATCCGCACAGAAGAACAACTCCCCGTCTTCGAAAGACTCGGCGACGTCCGCGAGAAGGCCGTCACCCAAGGTCAGATCGCTGACATCCTTCAGGCGCGCGGCAACCTCGATGAGGCGCTGCGCATTTTGACGGAAGAAGTTCTCCCATCCTTCGAAAGACTCGGCGACCTCCGTTCATTGCTGGTCTGTCGCGCAAAGATTGCCTTGGCCTTGCTGCAACGAAACACGCCCACCGATCGCGCCTCGGCCAACAGGCTGCTCTGCATCGCCCTGTCCGCCGCGCGGCAGATACGTATTCCCGAGGCCGGACAGATCGAACAGATCCTGCAACACCATGGTCTGACCTGCGACCAGGATACCGCCCCCTGATTCCACCCACCCCGCCTCTCCCGTACTCTCCCGTAGGGTGGGCAAAGCGCAGCGTGCCCACCCTGTACGCACCAGCAATCAAGGAGCAGCGGCAAGACCGACACACGCCGATCGCGATCGCGAACGCGACGCGGCGGCCTGTGACCGATGCCGGACATCGGCCACTGGCCTTGGCGAATCAATCGCCTGGGACGATTACTTCACGCGGAAGATGTCGAAGATGATCGCCTGGTCGTCACCAAAGTCCTGGTGGCCGGGGATGTAGGGCTGGGGCTCGGAGTGATGGACGTGGGTCCAGTGGCCTTGGTCGGTGAGCGCGCCGAGGGCCTGTCTGTAGGCGTCGTCGTAGAGGTCGACACGGTGGCTGAGCTGGACGATGCCGCCGGGCTTGACCACGCGATGGAACTCGCGCATCAGCCCGGCCATGTTGTCGATATAGGTCAGGGTGCCGATGCACTGGGCGGCGGCGAAGTGGTTGTCGGCGAAGTCCAGCGGCTTGTTGAGGTCGACGCGCGCCAGCTCGGCGTAGCAGTTGCGCGCCTCGGCCTTCTCCAGCGACTTGGGGGAGTAGTCGACACCGGTGATCGCGGTGTAGCCGAGCTTGCCCAGGTGCAGCCCGGTCAGGCCCACGCCGCAACCGGCGTCGAGGATCGGGTGCGTGGGATCGATGTTGTGCGACTTGATCGCCTCGGCGGCGAGGCGCGGGGCCTCGTAGCCCATCGACGTCAGGTCGTCCTCGTAGGTCTCGGACCAGCTGTCGTAGTACTGCTCGAGTTCGTTGAGCTTGGCTGCGGTCACACCGATCAGCTTGTGCACATCACGACCAGCCTGATTCATGGATTGGGAGTCTTTCATGGTTTCTCCTGTTGTGTTTTGGCAAGCACGAAATGCACTCGCCATGGTGATTGCCTCGCACTGGGGAGGAGCAATGAATACCCATTCCTGACATTCTCGGACGACGGGCTTTACTTCATTTCGCTAGGGTGTTCCTCAAACACATTGAAACTGTTGCCTTACCGGCCCCTGGGGCAGGGCTATCGCATCAAGCACCCCTAATATTCGATTACGCTAATATTAGATATAATTCAAAGCGATAGGGGGTTCTGCACTCGTTGCTTAAGACGAGGTTTCGCCGAGGGCTCGCTTCTTGGCGCCATGATCAAGACGAAGCCTCGCTCCAGTTGCGGATCTTGTCTTGCACAGTCCGAGATCTTTCGTGGGAATAAGGACGGAGTTTCGATGCACGATGGCGACAATAGACTGATATCAAAAGATATTGGCATCTTATAATATTAGAGATCCTTGATGCGATAGCCCTGGCCCCTGGGGCTCTCCGGAACCACGCCTTTGTTGGTTCCTGAAACGGCGCACAGGCGCCTGCAGGCACACGATAAGCGCGCTGCTCCATGGCACATGGCAGAACGACCATGTACGCATTGATATCCGATGACGATTTGCTGGGCTCACCACCCGCTTGCCGGATGGTCACAGGCTGTGATGTTGCGCGGGCTCTGCCGCCTGGCCAAGGCCAGAACGCCAAGACAAGACGCGCGTTCACACCTGTCGACAGGTCGCGGCGGCCCCACCCGATCAATGCCGAGAGCGGTCGACGCGAGGGATGTGCGCAATAAAGCGCAAATGAATCGAGCGTTAATTAAGGACCGTGCTTCTGCAGATTATGTGCAGCAACGCCTCGGCCCTCGATCTACATGAACATGCCCAGGATGGGCGATATCGGTCACGAACAGACGGGGCACAAAGATAGGCGCTGTCGTCATTGATCGACGAGGGACAGATGACTCGACAGCGCGATCCGTCGCAGGCCATGGCGTTTCGTCTTCAGGTCATCAACCGATGACTTGCAAGAACCATCCTGGACACTCGATGTGTTTTCCATGATACAGGTTGATTCGATGAATACAAGGGGGCTTACGGGAAGCGACCGTCAATTCCACCCTATCCCTCTGTTTCATTTGCGCGTTTTCCAGATCGAACACCCTGAAGAAGGCCATCGCCCCGATTGGTTTCGAGACCACCAGATGTGGCCGAAGACGGCCCTGGAGGTGATCAGGGGCGCCTCGGCAAGGCCCGGCACCAAGCGACAGCGGGACCACGACCAGGGTTTACCCGCCGCAGAGGCATCCCTAGACTGAGACGACCCCTGTCCCCAGAGCCAACACACCATGCACGATACCTCCGCCGCCACCCACCAACTGATCGAGGACTGGACCCGGTTGCAGACCGGCACCATCGAGCCCGAGCGGCTCGCCCGACTCGATCGCGATCACCCGGAATGGCGCTGCCAGGCCGCGACCCTGGTCGCCGAGAGCCTGTTCGCCTACATCACCCTGGAGATGGTGGCCCCGGATCTCGCCTATCGGCATCGCGACCAGCCCGAGCACGAGCCCGAGGCCGGCGAGATCGATGCCC
This sequence comes from Marichromatium bheemlicum, assembly GCF_012276755.1. Taxonomy (GTDB): domain Bacteria; phylum Pseudomonadota; class Gammaproteobacteria; order Chromatiales; family Chromatiaceae; genus Marichromatium; species Marichromatium bheemlicum. Next base: position 102,129 of record NZ_JAAXKX010000004.1, read on the forward strand.
GGCTGGGCGCACACCTGCTCGACTTCCTCGATTATCGCGACGAACTCACCGAGCGCCGCGCCACCGCCGGGGCGGACTGAACCCAGGCACGCCGCCAGCGCCCCCAAGGCAGCCGCAGCGCCAGCAGCACGCCGAGGATGACGGCATAGATCAGCGGCTCGCGCAGATCGGCCTTGACCAGCCAGAGGAAGTGCAACACCCCGAGCACCCCGATCAGATAGACGGCGCGGTGCAGCCGCTTCCAGTTGCGCCGCAGCCGACGCTGCCAGCCACGGGTCGAGGTCAGCGCCAGCACGCTCATCAGCACCAGCGCCACCATGCCGACGATGATGTAGGGCCGCTCGGTCAGGTCCTCGACGATCACCGGCCAGTCGAGCGCGCGGTCGAGCCACAGATAGACCAGCAGATGGAGCATGCCGTAGAAGAAGGCGAACAGCCCCAGCATGCGCCGCAGCCGGATCGGCCAGGGCCGCCCGAGGGCACGGCTGAGCGGGGTCAGCGCGAGGGTGAGCAGCAGCATCCGCAGGGTCCACAGCCCGCTGCGATGGAGCAACGTCTCGACCGGGTTGGCCCCCAGCGCCAGCCCACCACCGAGCCCCTGCGCCAGGGTCAGCGCCAACGGCAGCAGACAGAGCAGGAAGACCCCGGGCTTGGCCCAGACCACCCAGTCGCGCCCGGCCATCAGTAAAAGCGCCTCAGGTCCATGCCGGCATAGAGCCCGGCGACCTCCTCGGCATAGCCGTTGAACGGCAGGGTCTCGCGCCGCTTGGCCAACCAGCCGTCACCGATCATGCGGTGGCTCTTCTGGCTCCAGCGCGGATGGTCGACGGCGGGATTGACGTTGGCATAGAAGCCGTACTCGTCGGGTTGCATCCTGTTCCAGGTCGCCGGCGGCTGCTCGGCGGTGAAGCGGATGCGTACGATCGACTTGATGCTCTTGAAGCCGTACTTCCAGGGCACCACCAGCCGTAGCGGCGCGCCGTTCTGGTTCGGCAGGGTCTCGCCATAGAGCCCGGTGGCGAGCAGCGTCAGCGGGTGCATCGCCTCGTCGATACGCAGCCCCTCGCGATAGGGCCAGTCGAGCACCTGGCGACGCTGACCGGGCATCTGCTCGGGGTCGAACAGGGTCTCGAAGGCGACATAGCGCGCCCGCGAGGTCGGCTCGAAACGCGCCAGCAGCTCACCGAGCGGGAAGCCGACCCAGGGGATCACCATCGCCCAGGCCTCGACACAACGCAGCCGATAGATGCGCTCCTGCTGATCGAACCCGCTGAGCATGTCCTCGATGCTGATCTCGCCGGGACGCGCGCACTCACCGTCGACCACCACCGACCAGGGCCGGGTGCGCAGCCGATGGGCATGCGCCGCCGGATCCCCCTTGTCGGTCCCGAACTCGTAAAAGTTGTTGTAACCGGTGACGAACTCACGCGGGGTCAGAGGTTCGTCCTCGCCGGGACGTGGATAGGTCGAGGCGACGGCGCCGAGCGGCGCCAGCGCCGCCGCGCCCACCCCCAGCGCGGCACCCTGGATGAAGGTACGACGCGCGCGCCACACCTCCGGCGGGGTGATCTCGGAGGACGGGATATCGGCAGGCTTGCGAATCAGCATGACGGAGGCTCCTCGGGTCGTCACCCACCGCCGCCGACGCCCCCGCCACGCCCACCCCGTCAAGGGGTTAGACACCCATAGAGCAGTAGCTTCGAGCGATCCGGCAACCGATGGAAGGATCTCCTCGAGGTGGGGCAAACACCTCCCCCGCGCAAGCCCTCATCCTCGATCGAGGATCATCAAAAACTTACAAGCCGTTGATAATCAAAAAACCGCAAAGACACAAAGGACGCGAAGGGGGAAAGAGCTTCCAGCGATCAGCCTCCAGCCGCCAGTGGCGGTCTGTCCTCGACAACTGGCGCAAGGCGCAGCGTGCCTATTGAAGATCGCGCTACCGCCGAGTACAGCTCCCACTGGCGGCTGACGACTGGAGGCCGGAGGCTTAAAACCCCTTTGCGTCCTTGGTGTCTTCGCGGTTCGAGTCAGCGGCCAACCGTAGGTTGGGTTGCCCGCTCCACCCCGGCGACATAACCTCACCCCAGGACGGGCAACCCAACATCGACAACGACGCGGCGTTGGGTTGCCGTCGGCAACCCAACCTACGTCCTGACCTGAGCCGTCAGCTGACGGCTGACGGCACTCCTCTCCTTCGCGTCCTTAGCGCCTTTGCGGTTCGAATCAGCGTCCAGCTGGGAAGGCTGGCGCGTATGATCGGCGGTTGACGGGCAAGACGGTATCTTCGCGGTTCAAGCGTCGAAGGATAGGCAAAGCGCAGCGTGCCCATCGAAGGTCGCGCTGCCGTCGAGTACGGCGCCCGCTGGAGGCTGACGACTGGAGGCTGGCGGCTTAACCCCCCTTTGCGCGCTTTGAGCCTTCGTGGTTCAAGCCCCAGACGGCGGCGGCCGCCGCGACCACCACCCGGCGAGCAGCGCGCCGGAGAGGTTGTGCCAGATCGAGAACAGCGCCCCGGGCAGTGCCGCGGCGGTGGAGAAGGACTTGATCGCAAGTGCCACGGCGAGCCCTGAGTTCTGCATCCCGACCTCGATCGCCAGGGTCCGGGCCCGTGCCTCGCCCTGCCCCAGCAGGCGCGCCAGCGTATAGCCCAGGCTCAATCCGGTGAGGTTGTGCAGCACCACGGCGAGCGCGACCAGTGGCCCCAGGGTGAGGAGCTGGTCGTGATTGAGCGCCACGATCACCGCGATGATGAACACGATGGCCGCCACCGAGATCAGCGGGAAGACCCGTTCGAGCATCGCCACCCGCGCCCCCAACAGCCGGTTGACCAGCACCCCGAGGGCGACCGGCACCAGCACGATGCGCAGGATCGACCAGAACATGTCGAGGGCGGGGACCGCGACCCGCTCGCCGACGTAGAGCAGGGTGAGCACGGGCGTGAGCACCACCGCCAGCAGGGTCGAGACCGTGGTCAGGGTGATCGAGAGCGCGAGATCACCGCGCGCCAGATAACAGATGACGTTGGAGGCGGTGCCACCGGGGGCGGCGCCGACCAGCACCAGCCCAGCGAGCAGTTGCGGCGGCAGGCCGAGGGCGAGTCCGATCCCCCAGGCGGCGAAGGGCATCAGCAGGTATTGTAATGCCACGCCCAGACCGATAACCCCGGGACGACGCAGCACCGCGGTGAACTGCCCCGGGCTCAGGGTCGCACCCATGCCGAACATCACCACCCCGAGCAGCGGCACGATGCCGGGCTTGAGCGCGGCCAGGGGATCTGGAAAGGTGAGCGCAAGCAGGCTCGCAGCCAGCGCCCAGAGCGGAAACAGTGAGGTGATCCGTGCCATGACAGGGACGCCCCGCGACAAACGCGGGGCGAACGGATCAACCCGCCGAGGCGGCCAGGGCCTGGTCGAGATCGGCGATGATGTCGTCGATGTGTTCGATGCCGATCGAGAGTCGGATCAGGTCCTCGCTGACCCCAGCGCGCGCCATCTCCTCGGGCGAGAGTTGACGGTGGGTCGTCGTCGCCGGGTGGCAGGCGAGCGTCTTGGAGTCGCCGATGTTGACCAGCCGCACGGTGAGCTTGAGCGCGTCGATGAAGCGCGCCCCGGCCTCACGACCGCCCTTGATGCCGAACGAGAGGATGGCGCTGGCCTTACCGCCGTCCATGTAACGCTGGATGAGCGGGTAGTCGGGGTTGTCGGGCAGCCCCGCATAGCGCACCCAGGCCACACGCGGGTGGTCCTGGAGATACTGGGCGACGGCCAGGGCGTTGTCGCAGTGACGGTCCATGCGCACCGCCAGGGTCTCGATACCCTGCAGCACCAGGAAGCTGTTAAAGGGCGCGAGCGCCGCGCCCATGTTGCGCAACGGGACCACCCGGGCACGGGTGATGAAGGCCGCCTCACCCATGTCCTGGGTGTAGACCACGCCGTGATAGGACGGATCGGGCTCGTTGAGCATCGGGAAGCGCTCAGCGTGCTCGGCCCAGGGGAACTTACCCGAGTCGACGATCATCCCGGCGATGGTGGTACCGTGACCGGCCATGTACTTGGTCAGGGCGTGCACCACGATATCGGCGCCGTGCTCGAAGGGACGGTGCAGATAGGGCGAGGGCACGGTGTTGTCGACGATCAGCGGCACGCCGTGGGCATGGGCCATGTCGGCCATCGCCTGGACGTCGGCGACGTTGCCGGCGGGGTTGCCGATCGACTCACAGAACACCGCCTTGGTCTTGGCATCGACCAACGCGTCCATGGCGGCAATATCGTTGGGGGCGGCGAAACGCACCTCGATGCCGAGACGCGGCAGGGTGTGGGCGAACAGGTTGTAGCTGCCACCGTAGAGTCGCGACACGGCGATGATGTTGTCACCGGCCTGGGCCAGGGTGAAGATGGCGTTGGTCACCGCCGACATACCGGAGGCGAAGGCCAGCGCACCGATCCCGCCCTCCATCGCCGCGACCCGGCGCTCGAGTACGTCATTGGTGGGGTTCATGATCCGGGTATAGATGTTTCCCGGGACCTTGAGGTCGAACAGATCGGCGCCGTGCTGGGTGTCGTCGAAGGCGTAGCTGGTGGTCTGGTAGATCGGGGTCACCACCGACTTGGTGGTGGGATCGGGTTCGAACCCGGCATGAATGGCAAGAGTTTCGAGTTTCATGGCGCTTCCTGTTGGATGGTCTCGTGAATCGACCACGAGCGACGGCCGCCATCGGTCGCCGAACCAAGAATCTTATCCGCGCGATCGACGGCCTGTCGATCGGCCCGGTGCGGCGCGGGAGGCGCCGACAGGCCCAGACCCAACCATCAACGACACGGATCAGGAGGAGATCCCGGCATGATCGAAATCAGACACCGCGACAGTGGCGACGTACTGGCAGAAATCGACCGTGACAGCCTCGCCGGCGCCGATCTGCGCGACATGCGCCTCGACGGCGCCGACCTCTCGGGGCTCGACCTCAGCGGCGCCGACCTCAGCGCCAGCGACCTGGTCGGCGCTCGACTGCACGGCAGCTGTCTGCGCGAGGCGATCCTGGTCGGCGCCCAGCTGCGCGCGGCCGATCTCGCCGAGGCCAATCTGGTGCGAGCCCGGCTCGGCGCCGATCGGCCATCGCGGGCGGCGATGCTCAACGCCGCACGACTGGCCGGAGCCGACCTCACCAGCGCCGATCTGCGCAACGTCGAGCTACGCCAGGCCGATCTCGCCGGCGCCACCCTCGCCCACGCCGATCTGCGCGGCGCCGACTTCCAGGGCGCCAACCTGGTTCGGGTGCACGCCCATCGCGCGCTGTTGATCAAGGCCAATCTCACCGAGGCCGATCTCAGCGGCGCCGACCTACGCGACAGCCACCTCAACGACGCCAACTTGGTACGCGCCCGACTGTGCGCGGCCGACCTCGGCAGCGCCTTCGATGACGGCTTCACCGTGCTCAATCTCGCCAACCTCGAGGAGGCGAACCTACACGGCGCCAGGCTCTCCCACGCCTCGGCGCAGGACGCCAACTTCCGCTATGCCGATCTCAGCGACGCCGACCTCAGCGACGCGGTGCTCGGTGGCGCCATCCTCCATCGCGCCGACCTCACCAACACCGATTTCACCGGGGTGGAACTGGCCAGCGTGACCCTGGAGTTCGCCAACGTCTCCAAGGCGCGCAATGCCCAGGTCCCCTCCTACAAGAAGAATCTTCGCTAACCTCGCCCCGCGCCCGGACGGGCGTGGGGCGCGTCACACGCGCGCCACCAGGAGGATCCGTATGCCGTACTTCGTCTATCGCATCACCACGCAGCCACTCAGGCTCGAACACCTCGACACCTTCACCCGCTATCAGGACGCCCGCGCCCTGGTCCGTGCTCGGCGCCAAGCCACCGACGCCCCACCCGGGAGCGACTATCGGTTGATCTTCGCCGCCCAGCAGGCCGAGGCCGAGCGCCTGCTCTCGACCCCGCGCGATGAGCGGGTCATCGGCGAGGACTGAACCGCCGCGCGCTCAACCACCCTCCCCGGGCACGCTGGAGATGGTCACGTGCACCGGGCGCTCGGCACCCAGATACCGCAGCACCTTGCGCACATAGGCCTGGGTCTCGGCATAGGGGGGGATGTCGCGCCCGTGCTTGAGCACCGCGCCCTCACCGGCGTTGTAGCCGGCCAGGGCGAGGCGTAGGTCGTTATCGAAGAGATCGAGCAGATCGCGCAGATAGGCCGCGCCGCCGCGAATGTTGTCAGCGGGATCGAAGCTGTCGGCAACCCCGTAACGGGCCGCTGTCGCCGGCATCAGTTGCATCAGGCCCTGGGCGCCGACCGGCGAGACGGCGCGGGGATCATAGGCCGACTCGGCACGGATCACCGCATGCAGCAACGCCGGCGAGAGCCCGTAGCGACGGGCATTGGCCGAGATCAGCGCGGCATAGACGGCCCGCCGCTCACGCAAGACCCCAGGCAGCGGCGCGGCGCGTTCGATCCGCAGACGTGCGGCACTCGAGGAACGATTCTCGGCGGCAAGCTGGCGCGAGTGCCGATGCCACAGCAACCGATACTGCCCCCCTTCGAGTTCGACATCGGTGAAATAGATGTTGCCGTGGGCATCGGCGTACTTGTAGACATCGGCCACGCCGACACCGCAGCTCCCCCACGACACCACCCAGAAGGCTAAGGCCAGGGTGCGTTCCACCCCACGTCGAAAGACCACACCGCTTGATTTATCAGCGTGTTGCGTCGGCATCATGCGTCCCCTCGAAGTGGATTCTGCGGTCATTACCGCACCCCGTCGGCGTCTGCAATTGGCCACTAATCAGCACGATATCGTGGCACTCATCACCAGGCATGAAACGACATTCTCGCCGGCCATTCAACCACGACCGTTACAGCGCCTTTTCCAGCCACCACAATATCTTTTTAAAACAAGTGTTAAAGCGCATTCAACAGCGCTGCTTTTTATCATACACAGGCATTCTAAAAATTATTCCAAAAGACGCCTTCAAGCTCCTGAAAAACCGTCTAGCACGCCCACCAAAACATCAACAAAAACAAACAAAAACAGCGCGTTAAAGAAAAAACCGAGACACCAAAAAACGCCCCTGAACAGTTTTCATAAAAGACTTCAAGAACGACGGCGACGTGCTTTTGACAAATCACTTAATCTATTAAAAACACATTAACAAAACAATTAATAACAACACGTTGCAAAAAACACTTAAAGCTAGTTGTCAAGTTTTACAATAATCACTATTAGGCAAATAGCATTTGACTCAATCACGCCAAAGGATATAATGACCAACCCATGGATCGGGGTCATGCACAGGCTGTCAACGCCGCCTTTGAGCAGACTCACCATTCCATATCGCTCGAGCGTCAAGCGCCACCCTGCCATTACACGCAGCGCGCACCCGGACGCCCCGGGCGAAGCATATTCGCCACGTCATCCGTTCAACGTCATGTACCGGGGGGGAACATGAACAGACGCCATTTCCTGGGGCTCGCCCTGTCGACCGCTGCAGCGCCCGTATTCGCCAGGACGCCGGCCGAACGACCACGGGTGCTGTCCCTGCACCATCTGCATACCAATGAGAAGATTGCAGTCACCTACCGCATTGGCGACCGCTACCAGCGCGAGGGGCTGAACAAGCTCAATCACTTCTTCCGCGACTTCCGCACCAACGACGTCGTCGCCATCGACCCGCAACTCTTCGACATCCTCTACGACGTCAAGCTGCGCCTCGGCGACCCCGATGCCACCTACCAGATCCTCAGCGCCTATCGCTCGCCACGCACCAACGCCATGCTGCGACGGACCTCGAGCGGCGTGGCCAAGAAGAGCCTGCACATGACCGGACAGGCCGTCGACGTACGCTTCCCCGATCTCTCGATCCGTCATCTACGCGATACCGCCGTGGCACTCGGACGCGGCGGCGTCGGCTACTATCCGCGCTCGAACTTCGTCCACCTCGACACCGGAACGGTACGGCGCTGGGGCGCCTGAGCCCGGTGCTGCACGTCGGCCGGCATGCACCGGCCGACCACTCGATGCCCCCGCGCCTCATCGGCACGAAGCCATAACGTTCGCAAGGGTATACCCGAATCCCCGGGCGCTCAACCGAGGACGCGGAAGCTCGCGCTGAGTTCGGGCAGGTCGATGTTGGCGACGGCCAGGCGCAAGGTGTCGTTGAGCGCCGGGCGTTCACGGGTGCGCACCCGCGCCTCCAGCGCCAGCTCGGGCACCAGCACCACCACCTTGCGCTCCTCGACGGCCACCACCACGCCCTCGCCCCGCCAACCGGGGTTGTCACGCAGATAGACCAGCTTCCAGTGCTGATTGGAGAGCCGCTCGCCGCGCCGGGCCGCGACCGCGCCCAGCTCCGCCTGCGCGGTACGCTCGGTCACCTGCTCGCGATCGAGCGGTCGCGCCCCGGTGAGCCAGGCCCGTAGCTGTTGATGGACCAGCAGATCGGAGTAACGACGCAGCGGGCTGGTGGCGCGGGTGTAGAGCGCCAGCCCCAGCCCGGCATGGAGGTCGGGCTCGCACAGCAGCCGGGTCGGTTTGAAGCAACGCCGCCGCGCGTACATGCTGGCCAGGTCGGTGGCCTCTTCGGCCGGGTCCGGCGGCACCTGGGTGGCGAAGGGGATCGCCAGGTTCTGCTCGAGACAGACCCGTGCGGCGGCCTCACCGGCCATCAGCATCGCATCGGTGACCAGCTCACGGCTCTCGAGTCGGGGCAGCGGACGGATCACCACCCGACCCTCCTCGACCCGCACGTTGACCTCCGGCAGCGCCAGCCGCGTTGCACCGTTGGCCTGGCGGCGGGCATGGAAACGCCCGATCGCGGCCCGCAACGCGTCAAAGGGGGGCTGGTCGAGACGACCTTCCACCTCGCCATAGGTCAGTCGCTGCACCCGCACCCAGCTGCGCGCTACCTCGATGTCGTACAGCTCGCCCTGCGCATCGCAGCGAAAGCCGAAGGAGAGCGCCGGCGAGACCGGCTGCAGTCCCAGCCCGAGCCGCGTGGTGGTCTCGCCCGGAAGCATCTTCACCATCCGCTCGGGCAGATAGAGGTTGGCACCACGGGTCCGCGCCTCGAGATCGAGCGGGCTGTCGGGGCCGACCAGGGCGGCGACATCGGCGATGTGCACCCAGATGCGATCACCCTCGAGACTGAGCGCATCATCCGGATCCTCGTTGCCCTCGTCATCGATGGCGAAGGCCTCGAGATGGGTCAGGTCGAGACGCGGCTCGTCCTCGTCGAGCGCCGGGACCGCGAGCGCGGCATCCTTGGTCGAGACCCCGCGCCGCGCTGGGTGGGGGTTGTGGTTGGGCGGCCAGTAGGCGACCTCGACCAGGGCACGATGGGCGTGTTCCGGGGTCTGCGGATAACCGAGCGCCTCGAGGATACGGCTGCGCTCGGTCTGCGCCAGCGCCAGACGCTCGACCTCGGCGAGGCGCGGACGATCCTCCGGGGCGGGGGCCGCCGCGCGCATGCGTTCGAGGAAGGCCTTCCAGTCACGCTCGGCGGCGGCCTTGGCCTCGCGCTCGGCGCGCTCGCGCTCGACCTCGGCACGCGCCTGCACCTCGATGCGCTCCGGGGTACCGCGAAAACGCAGCCCTTCGGCCACCAGCAGCCAGCTCGCCCAGGCGCTCGCCGGGGTGAACTCGGCAAAGGCCAACTCGGCAAGGTCGGCGAGCGTGGTCACCTCTCCCTCGAGCAGTTCCCAGGCCTCGTCGACTGCACCCTCAGGGGCGACCGTCAGCTCCCCGAGCGAGCGCAACGGCCCCGGGTGCAGCAACACGATGTCTTTGGGACGCACGCGTTTGGTGCTGCCGCCGTCGAGCTGGATCTCGATCTTGTCGCCGACGCCGAGGACGCGGGCCGGATGGGTCTTGTAGAGCACCAGACTGTCTACGGGCGGGGTCGCTTGATATCTCGACAAGGCGCTGTTCTCTCCATATGGACAGGGCGGCGACGCACGCCGGCGTCACCCCCCCTTCGGGTTGATGGGTCGTGGCGATGGGGATGACCGTGTACCCGGGGCGCCCCCCGACAGGCACAGCGCCATCGGGGTTGTCCCGAGGTGGCTTCGGTCGCATAAGGATTAGCAAGTTCCCGCGTAGAGACCAAAGGTTCCAAGGTAGGTATTGACGATGACGCAATGGCGAGAGTTTCTCGACACCCGCGGCGCCCGGTTCGACGAACACGGCCAGGCCCACTTCCCCGAGCACAACCACACCCCCGGTTGCCGGCTGTTCGCGCTCACCCAGCTCGACACCCTGCTCGTCAGCGGTGAGGATGCCGCCGACTTCCTGCAGGGGCAGCTCACCAATGATGTGCGTGAACTCTCCGCCGAACACAGCCAGCTCACCGCACTCTGCACCCAAAAGGGACGGGTGCTCGCCTGTGGTCGGCTGCTCGCGCTCGATGCCACGCGCGCACTGTTGCTGCCGAGCGAACGGGTCGAGGCCGCGCGCGCGCAACTGCAACGCTACGTGTTGCGTAGCCGCGTACGACTCGAACGTGCAGGTGAGCAGCTGCTCGCGCTCGGGCTGGGCGGCACCGAGGCGCCCACGCTGCTCGAACAACTCGACCTGAGTGCCCCGGCACAGGCCAACGCCCAGCGCACCCACGACGGGGTGAGCGTCATCACCCTGCCCGACGCCACGCCACGTTATCTGCTGCTCGCCGCCGGCGAGCGCGTCCGTGGCCTGTGGGACGCCCTGGCCGCGCACGCCACGCCAAGCGACGGCGCGATCTGGCGACGGCTCGACATCCGCGCCGGGCTGCCCAGCGTCTACGCCGCGACCGCCGAGGCCTTCATCCCACAGATGCTCAATCTGCAACTGCTCGACGGGGTGAGTTTCCACAAGGGCTGTTATACCGGACAGGAGGTCGTGGCCCGAATGCAGCACCTCGGTACGCTCAAGCGCCGCATGTACCGCGCCACGGTCGAACTCGCCGCGGAGATGACACCGCCACCGAGCCCGGGTGACGTCCTGTTCGCTGCGGCCAGTCGCTCCAACCAGGCCAGCGGCCGGGTGGTCGATGCCGCACCACATGGCACCGGACGCTACGAGCTGCTGGTCGTGCTGGAGACTGCGATCGCCGAGCACGGCGAGGCGCGACTCGGCGAGCACGGGCCAGTGCTGGAACTCCACTCCCTGCCCTACGCCCTCGAGCCGGGGGCCTGAGGCACGGTCGACGACGACGGCTCAGGCCGCCGGGCCCCGTCCCTCGGGGCGCATGTGCGGGAACAGCAGCACGTCGCGGATCGAGGGGGCGTCGGTGAACAACATCACCAGCCGATCGATGCCGATACCCTCGCCCGCGGTCGGCGGCATGCCGTGCTCGAGCGCGCGCACATAGTCAGCGTCGTAGTACATCGCCTCCAGATCCCCGGCCTCCTTCTCGGCGACCTGCTTGCGGAAGCGCTCGGCCTGGTCCTCGGCGTCGTTGAGCTCGGAGAAACCGTTGGCCAGCTCGCGCCCGCCGACGAAGAACTCGAAGCGATCGGTGACGAAGGGGTTGGCGTCGTTGCGCCGCGCCAGCGGCGAGACCTCGGTCGGGTACTCAGTGATGAAGGTCGGGTCCATCAAACGATGCTCGGCGGTGTGTTCGAACAGCTCGATCTGCACCTTACCCAGGCCCCAGGTCGGCTTGAGCGCGATGCCCAGGCCCTCGGCGACACGCCGTGCAGCATCGAGGTCGTCGATGTCGGCGGCGGTAAGCGCGGGGTTGAAGTGGAGGATGGCCTCGCGCACCGTCATCCGCGCAAACGGCTTGCCGAAGTCGTAGGTCGCGCCCTGGTAGTCGATGGTCGTGCGCCCCAGCACCTGCTCGGCCATCGCCCGCAGCATCGCCTCGGTGAGATCCATCAGGTCATGGTAATCGGCATAGGCCTGATAGAACTCGAGCATGGTGAACTCGGGGTTGTGTCGGGTCGACAGCCCCTCGTTGCGGAAGTTGCGGTTGATCTCGTAGACCTTCTCGAAACCGCCGACCACCAGCCGCTTGAGGAACAGCTCGGGGGCGATGCGCAGGAACAGATCCATGTCGAGCGCGTTGTGATGGGTGATGAAGGGACGCGCCACGGCGCCGCCCGGGATCACCTGCATCATCGGGGTCTCGACCTCGAGATAGCCGCTGGCGTTGAGATAGTTGCGGATGAACTGCACGATCGCGGTGCGCACCCGGAAGGTCTCACGGGTGGTGGGATTCATGATCAGGTCGAGATAGCGCTGACGGTAGCGGCTCTCCATGTCGGTGAGACCGTGGAACTTCTCCGGCAGCGGGCGCAGCGACTTGGTCAGCAGCCGCAGGCTCTCGCACTTGACCGACAGCTCCCCGGTGCGGGTGCGAAACAGCACGCCCTCGACACCGAGGATGTCGCCGAGATCGAGGTCGCGCTTGAAGGCTTGGTAGGCCTCGGTGCCGAGCTGGTCGCGCTGCACGAACAGCTGGATGCGACCGCTCATGTCCTGGATGTGGGCGAAGCTCGCCTTGCCCATCACCCGACGACTCATCAGCCGGCCACCGAGACGCACGCGCACCGGCTGCGCCTCGAGGCCCTCGCCGTCGACCTCGGCATAGCGCTCGAGCAGCTCGCCGGCCAGGGCATCACGACGGAAATCGTTGGGGAAGGCCACCCCCGTCTTGCGCAGCTCGGCGAGCTTCTCGCGCCGCTGCGCGATCAGCTTGTTGTCGTCGGCTTCGGCAACGGGCTGTTGTGCCTGTTCGGTCATCTGGGTCTCCGGGTTCGTCACAGGCCGCTCTTGAGGCTGGCCTCGATGAAGGGGTCGAGGTTACCGTCGAGCACCGACTGGGTGTTGCCGATCTCGACGCCGGTGCGCAGATCCTTGATCCGCGACTGATCGAGCACATAGGAACGGATCTGGCTGCCCCAGCCGATGTCGGACTTGGTCTCCTCCAACGCCTGCTGACTGGCCTGGCGCTTCTGCATCTCCAGCTCATAGAGCTTGGCGCGCAGCTGCTTCATCGCCTGATCCTTGTTCTTGTGCTGCGAGCGATCGTTCTGGCACTGGGTGACGAGACCGGTCGGGTTATGGGTGATACGCACCGCCGACTCGGTCCGGTTGACGTGCTGACCGCCGGCACCACTGGCACGATAGACATCGATGCGCAGGTCGGCGGGGTTGATCTCGATATCGACGGTGTCGTCGATCTCGGGGGAGACGAACACCGAGGCGAACGAGGTGTGACGGCGGTTACCCGAGTCGAACGGCGACTTGCGCACCAGTCGGTGGACCCCGGTCTCGGTACGCAACCAGCCGAAGGCGTACTCGCCCTCGAACTTGATGGTGGCCGATTTGATACCCGCCACCTCACCGGCCGAGGCCTCCATCAGCTCGGTCTTGAAACCGCGATGCTCGCCCCAGCGCAGATACATCCGCAACAGCATCTCGGCCCAGTCCTGGGCCTCGGTGCCGCCGGATCCGGCCTGGATATCGACGAAGGCATTGTTGGCATCCATCTCGCCGGAGAACATGCGCCGGAATTCGAGGTCGGCAACGCGGGCCTCGTAGCCGGCGAGATCGGACTCGAGCGCGGCAACGGTATCGGCATCCTCTTCCTCGACGGCCATCTCCAACAGGTCATCGGCATCAGCCAGTCCCGAGGTCAGCTCGTCGATGGTGATCACCACCGCCTCCAGGGTGGCGCGCTCGCGTCCGAGCGCTTGGGCGCGCTCGGGCTGGCTCCAGACATCCGGGTCCTCGAGTTCGCGTAGGACCTCGGTCAGGCGTTCTTGACGGTTGTCGTAGTCAAAGATACCCCCTAAGGGACTGCAGGCGTCCCTTCAGGTCATTGATCTGCGAGGCGATCGGATTGATATCGAGCATGCAAGGCTCCGTCGGGTAAAACCCGTCATGATAATTCGTCAGGCCAGCGCGGCGCCACCCCGGCAGAGCCTAGGGGACGCCTTGCAGCCTACCGCGGCGCTCGTGCAGCAGTACACCACAGGGCACCGACCGAGGCGCCGAGACCATAACAGGCCGACCCGATCGATCCGGCCCTGCCGCACAGACCTCAAGGGTCACTCAGTCTATTCAGCAACATGCAGACTTCGCGCCACTCAGACCCCGAGATCGGGTCCTGTCGTCGGCCTGCAATCCAGCGCCAGCTGACTATACTTCAAGGTAAGGCAATCAACCGGATCCGACCCTAGCCATGGCACGTCTTCCTCGATTCGTCCTGCCCGGTTACCCGCAGCATGTCATCCAGCGTGGGAACAACCGTCAACGCATCCTCTTCGAAGAGGATGACTATTGGTTCATCTGGGAGAAGCTCAAGGCTGCGACCGAGAAGTTCCAGTGCTCGATCCACGCCTATGTCTTGATGCCAAACCATTTTCATTTGTTGCTGACCCCGCATCAGGACAATGGCATCGGCAAGCTCATGCAGTACGTCGGGCGCTACTACGTCCAGTACTTCAATGCCCGCTACGAGCGTACCGGCACCCTCTGGGAGGGACGCTACCGCGCCACCCTGCTCGACCCCAAGGAATACCTGTTGCCGGTCTCCCACTATATCGAGGCGAACGCGGTACGCGCCGCCCTGGTCGAGCATCCAGCCGCATACGGTTGGTCGAGCTATGGGGCCAATGCGCTCGGCGAGGACGACCCGCTGACTAGCCCGCATGCCGAGTACAACCGGCTCGGACGCAGCATGAAGGCCCGACGCGAGCACTATGCCCGATGCGCCGAGACCCCGGTCACCGAGCCACTGCTCGGACAGATCCGGGACGCCACCAACAAGGCCTGGGTGCTCGGTGACGACGCCTTCTGTACCCGTATCGCCGGCGCCCTCAACCGGCGCCCTCAACCGCGACCGCGTGGCGGTGACCGCCGCTCGGCGGCCTATCGTCGACGCGCCCAAGCGGCATCGATGCGATGAGCGCAGCAATCGAGATCCACCGCCCCGATCCCGGGGCGGAATATTTCTTCGCCGAGGGCTGTTTCATCCTCGAGACCTGGAACCGGCACGACGACCCTGAGGTCTCGATCGCCCGCGCCCGTCTCACCCCAGGGACCACCACCCGATTACATCGCCTGGTTGCAACCACCGAACGCTACTTGATCCTACAAGGGAGTGGCCATATCGCCCTCGACGACGGCACCGATCGGTACGTCGGCCCCGGCGATCTGGTACACATCCCCGCCGCCGCCCCCCAGCGCATCACCAACAGCGGCGAGACCGATCTGGTGTTCCTCGCCATCTGCACCCCACGCTTTCGCCCCGAGGCCTATCAGGACATCGACCCGGCGCCACACGACTGACCGCCTTCGTCCCGGGCCAGACACCATTCGTCGAGCGCGGTCATGTCGCCGACGGCGCCAGCGATCACGCTGCGATCGCCACCCAACGCCCCGTCAACCCCACAGCAGACACCCCGGAATGCGATGAACACCCCCACCCCACGCGATCGGCAGCTCACCCTGAGCGACGGACGTCAGCTCGGCTATACCGAGTACGGCACCGCACACGGCCGCCCGGTCTGTTACTGTCACGGCTTTCCCAGTTCGCGCCGCGAGGCGGGGCTGCTGCACCAGGCGGCGCGACGCCAGGGCATTCGTCTGATCGCCCCTGACCGCCCCGGTTACGGCCTCTCCAGCGACCAGCCAGGACGCGAGATCCGTGACTGGCCGGCCGACCTCGCCGCCCTCGCCGATCGGCTCGCACTCGATCGCTTCGACCTCATCGGGGTCTCCGGTGGCGGTCCCTATGCCCTGGCCTGTGTCGAGGCCCTGCCGACCCGGGTCGGACACTGTCTGCTGGTCTGTCCGCTCGGCCCCATCTACCTCGATCCGGTACGCCGTGCCATGGCCCCCGGGGTGCGTCTCAGCCTATCGTTGGCACGGCGCATCCCATGGCTCACCGAACGCATCTACACCGGCCCGGTACCGGCACTGCTTGCCGCACGTCCCGAGCTGGTCGCGCGGCTACGCTATCGCAACGCTGCCGCACCCGATCGCGCGGTGCTCGATCGCCCCGAGGTTACCGCCGCACTCGATCGCACGATCGTCGATGCAATGTGCAACGGCGCCCCGGGGGCGCGCCGCGATCTGCATCTCTACCCCCGGCCCTGGGGATTCGACCCGACCGGGATCGACCGCACCATCACCCTCTGGCACGGCGATACCGACAACACCGTCCCACTCGCCCACGCCCATTGGTATGCGCATCATCTGCCCGCCTGTCGCGCCCGGATCCTCCGCGGCGAGGGCCACTACTCGTTACCGGTCCGCCACGCGCTGACCCTCCTCCAGGCCCTGGCCGAGCACGATTGAGCCGCCCCCTCGTCCCTCGTAGCGCCCGAGGCCAAGCGCACGCCGGAGCACGGGGGCCAGACCATTGCGAAAAAAATCGTCATCGGGGGTTGACGGGCGCCGAGGGGGACATTAATATTTGCAGCCTCTTCGGGGCGCATAGCTCAGCGGGAGAGCACTGCCTTCACACGGCAGGGGTCGGTGGTTCGATCCCACCTGCGCCCACCATATCCGCAGACAAAAAAGCCGGCAACAGCCGGCTTTTTTTGTGTCTTCCACACTCCCACCTCCGTCACTGCTTACCCGTCATCCAAGATCGCCAGAGGGACGGGCGCGCCGCGCGCCGCAACATCCTGCAGCCGATCGCGCTCAATCCCCGGACACGGGTTCGACACGGTTACGCCCCCGGGCCTTGGCCAGATAGAGCTGGCGGTCGGCGATGCGCAACAAGCGCTCGGGACCGTCCTCCTCCTGTCGCTGCGGGATGAGCGCAGCGCAGCCGAGGCTCACGGTCAACCCCGGGCCCTCGCCCCGCTCGGCCACGAGACGGGCGAAGTGATCCTGGATCGCGTCGCGCACCGCCTCGGCGAGCTGTAAGGCGCCAGCGATATCGGTCTCCGGCAGCAGCAAGGCGAACTCCTCGCCACCGTAACGCGCCAGCAGGTCGGCTGGGCGGCGCAGGTGCATGGTGGCGCAACGGGCGATACCACGCAGACACTCATCCCCGACCAGATGCCCCCAGGTATCATTGACGGACTTGAAGTGATCGGCATCGATCATCACCACCGACAGCGGTAGCTGTTGGCGCCGTGCCCGCCGCCACTCGTGGTCGAGCTGGCGGTCGAAGACCCGCCGATTGACCACGCCGGTGAGCCCGTCGCGCTCAGCAAACTGCATCAACAGTGCAGTCTTGCGCCTGAGCAGCACATGGGTGTTGATCCGCGCCCGCAATACCGCCGCCGAATAGGGTTTGACGACAAAATCCACTGCCCCGGCCGAGAGCGCCTCGGCCTCGAGCCGGGTATCCTGATTGGCGGTGACATAGATCACCGGGATGGCGGCGGTGTCCGGCTCGGCCTGCAATTGTCTGCACACCTCCAGACCATCGAGATCGGGCAGGTGATAATCGAGCAGGATCAGCTCGGGGCGCTCAGCGGCAAGACGCAGCGCATCCTCACCATTGGTGGCAATAGTCAGGGTATAGGTGTGCTCGAGGATCCTGGCGATCAGGCGCAGGCTGGTGGGATCGTCCTCGACCACCAGCAGGTGCGGGCGCTCTGGCCCCTCGAGATAGGCATAGGGGCCATGATTCGATAGGCCGTCAGTATTCATCGGGTCAGTCCCTCTCGTATCCTCTGTAGCGTTGCCAGCGCCTGGGCAAAGGCGAAATCGTCGAGCTGTGCCACCAAGGGGTCGAGGGCCGCGGCCGCAGGGTGCCCGGCCAGCAACGAACGCAGACGGTGCAGCTGCTCGGCCGGGACCAACCGATGCCCCTGCAGCATTCCTTCCAGTTCGGCCAGCGCCGCCTGCGCGCCCGCCAGATCGAACGCACCAGCAGCGGCCTGGGCATCCGGGTCGGTTGCCGCCGTCTGCATCAGCACGGAGGTGCGCAAGGCATCCACCCCCGATTCGAGCGCGGCCAGACAGCGCCCCTGTAACGCGTCGAGGGTGGCGCTGTCGGCCGCCTCGGCCAGGGCTTGCTCCAGCGCCAAGGCGGCCTGCTGCACCCGCACCGCGCCGACACTACCGGCCGCACCCTTGAGGGTATGCGCCAGCCGCTGCGCGCTCGACATATCACCCGCAGCCCGGGCCGCGGCCAGCTCAGACGGCCAGTCGGCGATATCGCGCATGAAGCCCTCGAGGACGCCCCGCAACAACGCTTCATCGCCGTCGAGCCGTTCGAGAGCCGCGGCCAGGTCGAGTTCGTCCCCCTCGGCCGCGAGGTCTGCTTGACGACGCCGAGACGCCACCACGACCTCCTCACCCAACACGCTGCGCGCCGGCAGCCAGCGCCGCAACACCGAGACGAGTTCACGCGGGTCGACCGGCTTGGCGATATGATCATTCATCCCCGCCTCCCTCACCCGGTCACGATCGCTGGCAAAGGCCGCAGCCGTCATCGCGATGATCGGCACATCGCGCCCACGCGCGGTCTCGCGCAGCGCAGCGGTGGCCTCGAAACCGTCCATCCCCGGCATCTGCAGGTCCATCAGCACCAGCTCGAAGGGGTGCTCGGCAAACCGCACCAGCGCCTCGTGGCCATTATCGGCCACGCTCACCCGCAGCCCCATCTTGCCGAGCATCGCCAGCGCGACCTCTTGGTTGGTGTGGTTGTCCTCCACCAACAGCACCTCGGCCCCCCGAATCGCCTCGGCGCCGGCATACGGCCCCGCCTCGTTGGCCTCCTCGGCCTGGGGCAGGTGCACCCGACCGTGCTGCTGCAGATCGACGACCGCATCGAACAATGACGATTGGGTCAGCGGCTTTTTCAACACCTGATCGGGCTGCACCGCAGCGGTTGCCAGCGCCCGCAGCAACGCCTGGTGCTCGTAGGCCGAGACCATCACCACGGTCGCCGGGCGCGTCTCACGACCGGCGACCTCGTCGAGGTGGGTGAGCAACCGCAGTCCGTCATCGCGCAGCATGCGCCAGTCGGCCAACAACAGCGAGAACGACTCACGGCCCAGCTCGGCCTGGAGGATCGCCTGCAAGGCGCTGGCGGCATCGGTGACACACTCGACGGCAAACCCCCAGTCACCGAGATAACGCCCGAGGATCGCCTGTGCCTCGTCGTGCACATCGACCACCAACACCCGTTCGGGTTTGGGCGGTGCGGGTGGTGCCTCGGCGACATCGGCATCGACCTCCAACGCGAGCGTGAACCAGAAGGTGCTGCCCTCGCCCTCGCGGCTCTCGACGCCGAGCTTCCCGCCCATCAGCGCCACCAGGCGCTCACTGATGGTCAGCCCCAGCCCGGTACCACCGAAACGACGTGTAGTCGAGACATCGGCCTGACTGAAGGGTTGGAACAGGCGCGAGACCTGCTCGGCGCTGATACCGATCCCGGTATCGCGCACCTCGATGCGCAGTGACCGCCGCCCGGCATGCACCGGCCCACCCTGCACGGCGAGGATGACGCAACCTTGGGCGGTGAACTTGATCGCGTTGCCGAGCAGATTGTTGAGGATCTGGCCCAGCCGCAACGCATCACCACGATAGCCCCCAGTCAATGCCCGGGGGGCATCGATGAGCAGTTCCACCCCCTTCTCGGCCGCGGCGATGGCGAACAGCTCGGCGCGCTCGCGCAACAGCTGATCGAGGACGAAGGGAGACGACTCCAGCTCGATCTTGTCGGCATCGAGCTTGGAGAAGTCGAGGATGTCGTTGAGCAGCCCCAGCAGCGACTGGGCCGAGCGCTGGATCTTGGTCACCAGATCGCGCTGGTCCGGCGCCAGCTCGGTGTCGAGCAGGATCTCGAGAAAGCCGAGCACGGCGTTCATCGGGGTACGCACCTCATGGCTCATGTTGGCCACGAAGGCGCTCTTGGCCGCGCTGGCCGCGCGCGCCTCGGCGGTCCGCGCCTCCACCCGCTGCTCCAGATCGAGGTTGAGCGCCTGCAGGGCCACCTCGGCTTGCTTGCGCGCACTGATGTCACTGACCACGACCAGGCCGCCGATCAGCTGCTGCGCCTCGTCGAACAGCGGTACCGCGGTGACCTCGGCGACCCACTGCCGAGCATCCGGGAGCGTGATCTCCAGCTCCTCGGCAGGGATCGCCCGCTCCTCACGCAACGCGCGCTGCAGGGGTAACGCCTCGGGCGCCAGCAGTTGGCCCGCGCGGCGATACTCGATGCGGGCCCCGAAGGTATCGGGGGCCTCGGCTGAGGCCGAGAGGTTGTCATCGGCACCGAGCCCGAACAGGCGCCGCAGTGCGGCATTGCTACTGATGTGCTGGCAATCACGGCGATGGGTGAAACCAACCCCGACGGGTAGCGCCTCGAGCAGGCCCTCGAGCCGGGTCGTCAGGGCCCGTAACCGCGCCTCGATACGCTTGCGCCGGGTGACATCCAGGGTGATGCCACTGAGTTGGCCTTGGCCTGCGGCATCGAGCCGTCCACGGGCATTGATCCAGTGCTCGGAGCCATCCGGCCACAGCACGCGATACTCGGTGACATAGTCCTCACCGGTGCGCACCGCGCGCTGCACCAGGGCATCGACCCGCTCCCGATCGGCAGGATGGACGGCATCGAGGAAGTGCTGGTAACGCATCTCGACATCGGCCGACAGACCGAATTGCGCCTTGCAGCGATCACTGAAGAACAACGCGCCACTGGTCACGTCCCAGGTCCAGACCCCGGCCTCGGCGGCATCGACGGCCAGGCGCAAGCGCTCCTTGACCTCCTTCTGCTCGCTGATATCGAGCACCAGGGCGACGACATTGGTCACCGCTCCGGCGACATCGCGCACCGGCGCAGCGGCCACGTTCACCCACAGGATGCCGCCGTCTCGACGCCGACAGCGTTTCTCCATCATGCAGGGGCGCCCCTGCTGGAAGATCGCCTCGAACATCCGACCATCGGCCACCGGGTCCTCGGAGGCGGCGAGCGTCGACCAGTGCCGACCGGTCAGGTCCTCGGCATCGCGCCCGAGGATCTCGCAGAGCCGGGTGTTGACCTGCACCAGCCGTCCCCCGGGATCCATCACCATCATCCCCGCCAGCCCCTGATCGATGAAGCTGAGCAGGGTGCGCTGCGCCTCGAAGCGCAGCGCCGCCTCGCGCAGCGCGTCGGCACGGCGCTGGCTGCGCCGTAACGCCCAACCGGCGACGAGGATGACGCCGCCCAGCCCGGCGAGGATCACCAGATAACGCGCGCCCACCTCGACGAGTTCGGCGCGATAGCGCGCGCGCGGCACATGATCGACCAGCTTCCACAGCCCGGGCGAGACACCGTCGACCTGGTTCGGCGCCGCCAGGACCCGCATCGGCTCCAGGGTCTCGAAGCTCCACAGTCCGGCCTCGTCCTCGAACTGACCACGTGGGGCACTGGCGATGCGCGCCCAGGCCGCGGGGTGGCGCCGCGCCAGGGTGAGGTCGGGGCGCCCCCGCATGAACCCCCAGGCATCCTCGGCGCGCGCCCCGACCAGCCAGTAACCATCGCGATTGAGCAGCCAGGTCTTCGACTCGCGCAACCCGGCGAGCGAGTCGACCAGGTTCGTCGCCAGATAGTTGACGATGAGGATCCCGCAGCCACGACCCGCATCATCGACGACCGGGGTGGCCAGCCGCAGCACCGGTTTGTAGGGGTGTTCGACCCCGCCATGTTCGACATTGAGATCGAGCGCCGAGACATAGGTCTCGCCCGGCGCCAGCGCCATGGTCTCGGTGAAGTAAGGGCGCCCGGACTTGTCCTGGAGCGCCGCCGGCGGCGTCATCGAGGGACCCGGTGTGGACTGCTCGAGGCGCACCCGTTCGCGACCACGGACATCGATCCAACGCAGCTGGTCGTACTGGGGTTTGGCCGCCATGAAGGCCGGCCAGTCGCGCAACAGCGCAGTCGCGGTGGTCTCCGGGTCCGTAGCGCAGCCGGACAAGCCGTGCCCCCGGGCCAGATAATGGAGATCGCGATCGACCTCGTCGAGCATCCGGCTCAACAGCGCACTGCTGAGCGCGGTCGCCTGACGACTCTCGACCAGATACCGCCCCAAGACCTGTTGACCGGTCGCCCAGGCGGCAAAGCCGACACCGATCAGCGCGGCCAGGCCCGCGGCCACCAACCCGGTCAGTTGCGAGACCCGAAGTCCCTTGCCGCTCATCCTCCGGAGCCTCCATGGGGCCGTGTCGATGCCCCGGATAGTCTGCGCGCCTCGCGGTCTTTAAACCCCGGCTCGTCGGCCGATGAGGTCTCAGCCCGAGGAGGAGGGCTCGCCGTCGTCGTCGACCTCGCCCCCGGGCGGCCATGATGCCGCCCCCGCTCCCCCCAGGGTCTGGCCGAGCACCTGTCGGGTCCGCGCGGCGAGGAACGCCGGTGAGAGCCGCCGCTCGGCGAACAACAGCCGCTGCGCGGCGCTCCGGTCGAGGTAGAGCAGATCGGTCGGCGCGGGGGCGAAGGGGCGGCGACTGATCCGCGCCACCCGTCCCAGGTTGAGTCCACGACCGTCATCGAGCAGGATCAGGTGCGGCGCCAGCCCACGCGCCGGGTCCGGGCGCGGGAAATCGAGCACCGCGAGCAATTCGTGCGGGGTGTCGCTCAGGTGTACACCAAGCTGGGTACGACTCTCGACCAGCTCGACGAGATAGACGCGCTCCCCGACGGCCGCGCGCAACCGTTCGAGCTGCTGGTGATAGACACTCCCGGGCCAGAGCCGATCACGACACGACTCGCGGTCGGCGCTCGAGCACTCGGACGCGGTGCCCGTCTTCGTCTCTCCCCCTGCCATCTCCTTCCCCGGTATTGGCGATCGTGGTCAGGACAGTGTGCACCAACGCCGGTCGGACGGTAAAACCGCCAGGGTGGTTCAGGCGTAGACGTCCACCCCCAATACCTGCTGGACGTAGACGCGCTCCTGGTGCTGCTGGACGGCCTGGTACTCATCAAGGGCCCGGCGGGCACGCGGGTCGATATTGGCGTTGGCCGCAAGTAGTTCGCGGGACTCCTTGCGCGCCTGGAGGCGCTCGGCACGCTCGACCTCGGCCACTGGACGTGGGATCCGCTCGGCCTGATCGGCGCGCGGTTGTAGCTGTTCGGGCGTGGCTTGGGGGTCGCGCTCACGCTGCGGTTGCTCGAGAGGCAGCGGATAGAGTGGATGCAGCGTGGCGTTGGAGATTTGCATGGGTCCGGCATCCGCGCTGAGGGGGTCAGGGAGCAGGCGCATCCCGATGCCGCATCCCGCGCCCGCCGCGAGCGGGCACTGTGGTGCATTATTGACGATCCATCGTGAAAATCAACGCCCTACTACTACAGCCGCATATTTTTTTGTGTTGTGATATGTGGACTCAACGGTTTGGTTTTCAAACAACATGAAGTACAGCGAGGTCTCTGGCTGGGAGACGGAACTGGACAGGATCCATCAGCGCCTAGCGGCGTGTTTTCGTCGCCCTGAGCCGCGCGCCCGAGCGCGGGGTTATCTGCAAGGGCTGCTGACGACAGTGCCACGCAAGAACGGTTGGCAGCTGGCCGAAACCTTGGGCGAACGGCGCCCGGACGGGGTGCAGCGGTTGCTCAACACGGCGCGCTGGGACGCCGAGGCGGCGCGCGAAGTGCTGCGCGCCTACGTCGTCGAGGCGCTGGGCGACGCCGAGGCGGTGCTGATCGTCGACGAGACCGGTTTCTTGAAGAAGGGCACGCACTCGGTGGGGGTGCAGCGCCAGTACAGTGGCACGGCGGGCCGGGTCGAGAACAGTCAGATCGGGGTGTTTCTGTGTTACGCCAGCCGGCACGGTGCGGCCTTCATCGATCGGGCGCTGTACCTGCCTAAATGTTGGGCGAATGACCCCGCACGCTGCGCCGAGGCCGGTGTCCCGGAGCAGGCACGCCGGTTCCAGACCAAACCAGCCCTGGCGCGTACGATGCTCGAGCGCGCGCTCGATGCGGGGGTGCCTTGTGGGTGGGTGACGGGCGATGCCGTCTACGGCAAGGATCGCAAGCTGCGCCTGTGGCTCGAGGCGCGCCAACAGCCCTTCGTGCTCGCCGTGGCGGGCAATGAACCGGTGTGGTTCGATGGCCCGCAGACCCATCGCGTCGCGGCACTGGCCAAGACGCTGCCAGAGACGGCCTGGCAACGCCACGCCGTCGGCGCCGGCAGCAAGGGCGCGCGCACCTTCGAGTGGGCCTGGGTGCCGCTGTGGCGCCTGCAGCTCAGCGCCGCGGAGCGCGCCTGGGGGCATTGGCTGGTGGTGCGGCGCAACTGCAACCGCCCCGAGGAGCGGGCCTACTACATCGCCTTCGCGCCCCGCGCCGAGGCCACGCTCGAGCGCCTGGCCAAGGTCGCCGGGCAGCGCTGGGCGATCGAGGTCGGCTTCGAGCTGGCCAAGCAGCAGTGCGGGCTCGATGAGTATGAGGTGCGCCGCTGGCCGGCCTGGCATCGCCATATCACCCTTGCGCTGCTGGCCCATGCCTGCCTCGTCGTGCTGCAACGGCGGGCGAAAAAGGGGGCGCTGTCGCCGGGCGGATCGCACTGACCGCCCCTGAGATCCGGCGCCTGCTCGAGGCGCTGTTGTGGCGCGAACGCGCCCCGCCGGATGCCGCCATCGCCTGGTCGGATTGGCGACGACGGCACCAAGCGCGGGCCAGGGTCTGTCATTATCGAGCGCGTGGGGCTGGGCCGCCGTAAAAATATGCGGCTGTAGTAGTAGTCAACGCCTTGGCGCGACAGCGCACTCAATGCCCCCAGAGCATGTGGTCGACGTAGCGCTTGACCCGACGGTGGCTGGGGGTGTCGATGGTGGTGAACTCGAGACTGGTGCGATAACTGCCCTTGTCGCGTTGTGAGCGCAACACCCGCGCATAGACCTCCATCGCCTTGCCGGAGCCGATCTCGGGGGCGAGCGAGAGCAGGATCTCGGTGTAGGGCGGTAACACCACCGGCAGATCGGCACTCATCCCGTAGTAGCTGAGATCGTGCACCTTGCCGACGAAGGACTCGGAGAGGATGCGCTTGGAGACCACCTGACGGAACTCGACGGCGAAATCGACGGCGATCCGCGGCGCCTTGCGCGGCTCGACCTCGGGCACCTCAAGACGCTGCGGCCAGTCGACCGCCTTGAGTTCGTAGAGGGTGACCGGCTCGGCCTTGCCCTTGACGGTGACCTGGTTGATCGCGCCGATCTCGATGTGCTCGCGGGCACCGGCCTGGGCCGATTCGCTGAGCAACACCTGGCCACGCAGGCTGTAGTTCTCGATGCGCGCGGCCAGGTTCACCGGATCACCGATGACGGTGTATTCGTTGTAGAGTGGCGAGCCGAAGCTCCCGGCCATCAGCCGACCACTGCTCACGGCGACCCCGGCATAGAGGCTCGGCTCGTTCCAGGCGCGCTGATCGCGGTTGAGCACGACCATCGCGCGCTGGATCTCGACGGCACAGGCGAGCGCGCGCAGCAGATCGTCGTCACGGCGCTCGGGCACACCGAAGACGGCCATCACCGAATCTCCCATGAACTTGTCCACCACCCCGCCGTAGCGGGTGACCAGCTCGACCATCCGGGTGAAGAAGCGGTTGAGCAGGCGCACCATCACCTCGACCGGCTGCGACTCGACCAGGGCGGTGAAGCCGCGGATATCGGCGATCACCACGGTCGCCTCGGTGGCGATGATCGGCTGCGACTCGAGCAGGAAATCGTCGAGCTGGGCGCTCAAGCGCTCGCGTAGCATCTCGCCGTCGATGGGTGCCGAAGCGGCCTCTTCGCCCCCTTCGATCGCGGCGAGGATCCGCGCGAACAAGAGTTGTTTATCTTGGTGTTGCATGGAACCGGACGAACTCCAGCGCGTCATAAATTGACAATCTTCATGGGGTTTGATCCCTCGATCGGCGAAGCTGATCCTTGTCCTCAACGAGACAATCGCGGCATCGCCTCCCCCTTCCGAACCGGAGACAAGCATTCATGGATCGTTTTACACGGATCTACAGCATCGTGCTCGGCCTCATCGCCATCGGCTTGATGGGGCTGTGGCTCAAGTCGGCCTGGCAGCCCGAGGTGTGGCAACTCGACGAGATCCTGGTCGAGGATTCGATGCTCTCATCCTACCCCTACCAGTTCAGGGTTCGGGCCTTCGAAGACGGTGTCGCGACCATCTCCACCCCGCGCTCGTTCGACATCCCGGCGATCCGCTTCCTGGAGATCATCCACCCCAACCTCGCCAACAGGGCGCAGGATGATCCCAAGATGATTGCCGCCCAGCAGGAATTGATCAACCATCAGAAGCGCGCCCAGGGCCTGATCCTGGCCCAGCCTCAGGTCGAGCGCGTCGACTGGCAGCTCGACACCCAGTGGCTCGCCGATCATGGGGTCCAGATCGGCGGCCGCTGATCGACCGTGCACCGGGTCGGCCCGGCCTCCCACTGAGACCGACGCCGACCCGGCGACACCGCCCCACGCCCGCCACACACCGCTGACGGCAACCACCCAGCCCCGGGACAGGGGCGTGGTGAACGGCTATAGTTACTCCTCTCGAGTCGCGCCGGATCCACCACCCCGCGCGACCCCCAGCCATCGCTCGTTCGTAGAAGGGTTCCTCCATGCAGGTCAGTGCTCGCGTCCCCGACAAGCTGAAGCGGTTTCTCGGCGCCCATCGCCGTCAGCTCTTCAACCTCCTCGCCTGGTGCTGTTTCGGCCTCGGTTTCGTCGGCATGCTGGTGCCGCTGATGCCGACCACCGTGTTCTGGATCTGCGCCGCCTGGCTGTGGCTGCGCAGCCGCCCGGAGCGAGTCCGCTTCCTGGTCGAGCACCCGCGCTTCGGTGCCTCGATCCGCGACTTCCTCGAACACGGCGAGGTCTGCCCCACGGGCAAGAAGGCGGCCATCCTCAGTATGGCCGGCAGCTACCTGATCTGGTTCTCGCTGATCGGGCCGGGGTTGTGGCCGGCACTGACCGTGGCCGCGATCCTCGCCCTGGTCTCCACCTGGATCGCCACCCGCCCCGACAACCGCCATCGTCGCCGTCAGGCACAGGGCGAGGTCCGGGTGGAACTCGATCTCGAAGGGCTCGTCGCCGCCGAACCGGCCACCGAGACACGCGGCCTCTCGCGCTGATCCCGCCGGCGGCCATTGACTGCCATGGGGTCGATCCTACTGCTCGACAATGGTTCACGCCGGGCCGCGGCAGTTCACGCCTTGAGAGGTCTGGCCGCCACCCTCGGGGCGCGCTGCCACCAAACGGTGACGCCGGTCTCGCTCGGCCATGTCGACCACATCCCCGCCGCCGAGCTCGACGGACAGGCAGCGGTGTTGCTCGAACCGCTGCTCGAGGCCCGGCTCGCCGCCGGTCTGCGCGAGTTCCTGATCCTACCGTTGTTGTTCGGTCGCAACGCCGCGCTCACCAACACCCTGCCCGCACTCACTGCGCGACTGCGGGTGCGCCACGGCCCCTTCACGCTGCGACTCGCCCCTGAACTCTGCCCCCTTCCCGAGGGCGAACCACGGCTGGTCGAACTCCTCGCCGAGCAGCTCGAGCACTGCGCCACGACGGCCGGTCGCACACCACGACGCGTCATCCTCGTCGATCACGGCTCGCCGCGCCCTCAAGTCAGCGCGGTACGGGCCTGGCTGGCCACGCGCCTGAACGAACGCCTCGGCGCCACGGTGCAGCTCGAACAGGCAGTGATGGAGCGCCGCCCGGAGGCCAGCTACGATTTCAATGGAGCGCTGCTGGAGACACAGCTCGAGCAGCTCGCCGCCACCGGACGCGATACCCCGATCTTCCTGGTGATGCTGTTCCTCGCACCGGGTCGTCACGCCGGCCCCGGGGGCGATATCGCCACCATCTGCGCACGCGCCGAACAGGCCCACCCCGGTCTACGGATCCACACCACCGACCTGGTCGGCACCCACCCTCTGCTCATCGACATCCTCGCCACCCGGCTGCAACAGCGCACACGCCATCGCGCACTCTGAGCCGCGCTAGCGCGCCCTTGAGTCGGACCGCCCCCCGCCCCAATCCTTGCCGGAAGACATCAGCCTCGCACCCGCACCGTCATCAAGATGCGTCGCTTTCTGCGCCACCCCTCGGACATCCCGATCCACTACCGACTTGCCAACCGCCCCCACCGGCGACGCAACCGCCTGCGCAATATCGGCAAGGGTGGGCTCTGCTTTCTCTCCTGCACGCCGGTAGCGGTGGGCGCGACCATCGAGATCGAGATCCCGGTCGCCGAACCGGCCTACCGGGCCGAGGGGTTCGTGGCCTGGTGCCGCCCCCGTCGAGGCTTGTTCGAGGTCGGCGTCCACTTCGCCAACGGCGAGGCCGATTACCAGATCAGGATGGTCGAACAGGTCTGCCGGATCGAGCACTACCGCCGGCGGGTACTCGCCACCCAGGGACGAGCACTCAGCAGCGAACAGGCCGCGTCGGAGTGGATCCA
The DNA here is from genome assembly GCF_012276755.1 of Marichromatium bheemlicum. Lineage (GTDB taxonomy): Bacteria > Pseudomonadota > Gammaproteobacteria > Chromatiales > Chromatiaceae > Marichromatium > Marichromatium bheemlicum. The sequence continues at coordinate 130,472 of NZ_JAAXKX010000004.1, forward strand.
GCGCTATGCGGCCGACTTCCCAGGCTGAGCAGCACACCCCGCCAGGAGCGCGGGCCTCGGGGGGTCAGTGGAAATGGTGGACGTAGCGCAGGTTCATGCGCGCGCCCTCGGGGCGGTTCTCGGCGCCGGTCTCCCAGAAGGCGTTGAAGAACAGATGATCGTGGGGGCTGAGGTGATAGAGCGCCCCGGGGCCGATGGCGAACACCCGCTCCTCGCTGTCGGCGACCGACTCGCCGTCGATCTTAGAGCGGGTGATCTGCTCGAGATAGTAACCGTTGATGCCCAGACGCAGCCGGTTGGGCAGCACCTCGTAGGCGGTGGAGAAATTAAGGTGGATCGCCTGCCCGGCCTGGGCGTCCTCGGCACCGAGCCCCTTGAAGGGGTCGTTGTTCTCGGCGTTCCACAGATAGTGCAGACGCCAGGAGACCGTCCAGCGCGGACGGACGAACAGGGTCGCAGCCCAATAGGGGTTGAAGGAGAAGACGTTGCTGCCGGCGTTGATCGGGGCGTCGGCGTCGTAGCTACCGGTGGGGAGCAGCATCTGCAGTTCGATACGGTGCATGAAACGCGGCCCGTTCGGTCCCATGATCGGGTCCCACTGCAGGAAGGGACCGACCAGCACGTCACCGAGATTCCCCCCGTTGGTCGAGAGCGCGAGATTGTCGCCGGGATCGAGATCGAATCCGACGACGGGCAGGATCAGGTCCAGCCCCCACTTGCCACCGAACAGCAGCGCCTGATCCGACTGATAGACGAGCTGGGTGAGGCTGAGGTTGAGATCGAGTTCGGCGCGTTCCGGCCCGCGCGGGGTCGGAACCCGCAGGTCATCACCCGCGGCATCCTTGAGCGCACCGTTGCGATAGAGCTGCAGGTATTGACTGGCATACCAACCCGGCCCTGAGGGCGGACCGCCATCGAGAAAGCTGGTGAAACCGAGATTGACCGCCGGCAGGTCATAGGCGAACGCCGACGGCCCACCGATCAACCCCAGAACGACGGTCGCCGCCCTCCATGCTCGCACGCCCATGCACACACCTCGCTCCATAGTGTCGCGGGCAACGCGACAACCGGTACCGAACCGGCCCGATCGTCCGTCCCCGCGCAACCGCTCGCACACGAAAAGACCGCGCGGATCTTAGTGCAATGCCGAGCACTTGGCAAAGGCGATCGCCACTCAGCGGGGCGCAACCTCTTCGACGGCGGCCTCCCCCAACGCCTCACGCAGCGCCGCAAGCGCCTCGTCGAGCCCCGCTCGCCCGCGAAAACCGAGCAGGATGTGCGGGTCCTCGCCCATGTGCGGCAGGCTGAACATCTTCAGCGCCGGGAAGCGCGCGCCGAAGGACTCCATCACCGGGATCAATTGGCTCTCGGGGATACCACACACCTTGAGCGCGACCTCGCGCTGAGGCGAGCCCGTGCCATAGTGGGTCTCGAGCACCTGTGCGGCCATCGGCCAGGCCATCTTCGGAAACCCCGGCAGGAACCAGTGATCAGCCACCCTGAAACCAGGGATGCGGTTGACCGGGTTGGCGATCAAGGCACTGCCTTCGGGCAGCTCGGCCATGAGGATGCGGTGTGGATAGGCCGTCTCGCCGAACTTCTCCTCGAGCAGCGCTACCGCCTCGGGGTGGCGGGTCAATGCCACTCCGGCGGCGGCGGCGGCACAACCGCGGGTATGGTCGTCCGGGGTGGCACCGATGCCGCCACAGACGAAAACCGGCTCGGCGCGCGCCATCGAGAAACGCAGGTGTGCGGTGATCACCTCGGGATCATCGGGTAGCATCCACTGCCAGGCCAACTCGTGGCCTCGGCTGCCGATCATCTCCTTGAACCGTTCCAGGTGCTGGTCGCGTCGCGTGCCGTTGAGCACCTCGTCGCCGATCACGATCAACCCGAAGCGTTGCGGGGTCTCGGTTGCCATCTTTTCAATCGCTCCAGAAACACGGGATTACAACGAAAAAGGGGGCCTTGCGGCCCCCTTTCGCGGTCAGTCGATCAGGGCCTTACGGCCACGGATCACTCGCCGGGCTCGACCGCCTTCATGCTCAGACGGATACGGCCCTGCTTGTCGACCTCGAGGACCTTGACGCGCACCACGTCTCCCTCGGAGAGCTTGTCGCTGACGCTCTGCACCCGCTCCTCGCAGATCTGCGAGATGTGCACCAGGCCGTCGCGACCGGGGAGGATGGTGACGAAGGCACCGAAGTCCATCAGCCGCGCGACCTTGCCCTCGTAGACCTTGCCGACCTCGACATCGGCGGTGATCAGGCGAATGCGCTTCTTCGCCTCCTCACCGGCGGACTTGGCCACCGAGAAGATCTTGACCACACCGTCGTCGTTGATGTCGATGGTGGCGCCGGTCTCCTCGGTGATCGCACGGATCACCGAACCGCCCTTGCCGATGACGTCGCGGATCTTCTCGGGGTGGATCTTGAACTCGATGATGCGCGGCGCGTGCTCGGACATCTCCTCGCGCGGCGACGACAACACCTTGTTCATCTCCTCGAGGATGTGCAGACGCCCGGCCTTGGCCTGCTCCAGGGCGATCTCCATGATCTCCTTGGTGATGCCCTCGATCTTGATGTCCATCTGCAAGGCGTTGACGCCCTCGGCAGTACCGGCCACCTTGAAGTCCATGTCGCCGAGGTGGTCCTCGTCGCCCATGATGTCGGTGAGCACGGCGAACCGATCGCCTTCCTTGATCAGCCCCATGGCGACCCCGGCCACCGGGGACTTGATCGGCACGCCGGCATCCATCAGCGCGAGGCTGGTACCGCAGACGCTGGCCATCGAGCTCGAACCGTTCGACTCGGTGATCTCGGAGACCACACGCACCGAATAGGGGAACTCCTCAAGGTTCGGCATCACCGCCAGCACGCCACGCTTGGCCAGGCGGCCGTGACCGATCTCGCGGCGCTTGGGGCTGCCGACACGACCGGACTCACCGACGCAGAAGGGCGGGAAGTTGTAGTGGAGCATGAAGTGCTCACGGCGCTCGCCATCGAGTGCATCGATGATCTGCGAGTCACGCTCGGTGCCCAGGGTGGTGACCACCATCGCCTGGGTCTCGCCACGGGTGAACAGCGCCGAGCCGTGGGTGCGCGGCAGCACACCGGTGCGGATGGTGATCGGACGCACGGTGGCGCTGTCGCGACCGTCGATGCGCGGCTCGCCGGCGAGCACAGCCGAGCGTACGGTGCGCTTCTCCAGCCCCTCGATCTCGGCCATCACCTGCGCCTCGGTCCAGGCCGCCTCCTCGCCCTCGCACAGCGCGGCCAGGGTCTCGGCGCGGATGGTGTCGAGCGCGGCATAGCGCGCCTTCTTGTCGTGGATGCGATAGGCCTCGGCGACGCGTGCGCCACAGGCCTCGGCGACGGCCTCGGCGAGCGCGGTGTCGCGCTCCGGGGCGCTCCAGTCGAAGGGCGGCTTACCGGCCTCGGCGGCCAGCTCACGGATGGCTTGGATGACCACCTGCATCTGTTCGTGGCCGAACAGCACGGCGCCGAGCATGGTCTCCTCGGAGAGCCCACGGGCCTCGGACTCGACCATCAGCACCGCCTGCTCGGTACCGGCGACGACCAGGTCGAGATCGGAGTCCGGTCCCAGACCGACCACCGGCGGGTTGAGGATGTACTCACCGTCCTTATAGCCGACCCGGGCGGCACCGATCGGGCCGTTGAAGGGCAGACCGGCCAGGGCCACCGCCGCAGAGGCACCGATCAGCGCCGGCACCTCAGGGTTGACCGCGGGGTTGAGCGACTTGACCGTCGCGATGATCTGCACCTCGCGCTTGAAGCCATCGGCAAACAGCGGCCGCAGCGGGCGGTCGATCAGACGGGCGGTGAGGATCTCGGCCTCGCTCGGACGCCCCTCGCGACGGAAGAAACCGCCGGGGATACGGCCGGCGGCGTAGCTCTTCTCCTGGTAGTCGACGGTGAGCGGGAAGAAATCACGCTCGACACCGGGGCGCTTGTCCACGACCACGGTCACCAGGACCACGGTGTCTTCCATGTTCACCAGGACGGCGCCATCGGCCTGACGCGCGATCTCGCCGGTCTCGAGCCTGACGGTCTGATTTCCGAATTGGAACTGTTTAACGATAGGGGTGGGAATCACAAGTAAATCCTCGGGGTATATGGTCCGTCGAAGCTTCGGGCCGTGGACCCCTGCAACCGCGTGGCGCCGATGCTCGCCGGGCTGACAGGGTGGTGTGTCGGCGGTTGCGCCCGGGACACCAGGCGCACCGGCGACGGCCAGACCAGGACCGCGCTCGCGGTCCGGTCCTCGAGCCTTCGAGTACGCGTCAGCGACGCAGCCCCAGGCGCGCGATCAGCTCGCGATAGCGATCGAGATCCTTGCGCTTGAGATAGTCAAGCAGTTTACGCCGGGAGTTGACCATGCGCACCAGGCCCCGGCGCGAGTGATGGTCGTGTTTGTGCTCCTTGAAGTGATCGGTGAGCTGCTGGATGCGCGCGGTGAGCAGCGCGACCTGCACCTCGGGGGAACCGGTGTCGCTCTCGCCACGACGGTATTCTTCGACGATCTTCTTCTTGTCTTCTGCGGTCATGGTCATTGGGTGTCTCCTGGATAGGGGTGACGATAAACAGGCGCAGACCCGGCAACGCGGATGGATCCTCCGACAATGACCTCAGGGAATCCGGCCTGTGTGGCATATGCGGGGTTCCCCCGCGACAACGCCCCCACCCCGGCAGCAACCGGGGCGGGGGCGAAAAACGTTCAGATCAATCGCTTCGGCTGGACCTTGCCATCGTCGAGGATACAGCCGACACCGAGGAACTGCTCAGACGGGTCATAGAGACGCACCAGACCCTCGGTCGGCGCCTGCGGCACCAACACCGCCTGTCCCTGGCGCAGATAGAAGGCCGCATCGGCCGACAGACGCACCGCCGGCCAGTGCCCGAGAGCGCTGTCGAGGGCCAGTAGTTGTGCGTCGAGCTGCGCCAACGCGCCCTCCTCGGCCGCGGCCATCGCCTCGACCTGATCGAGGGTGACGAAGGCGGTCTCGCCCTCGCGATAGGGGCCGACACCGGTACGACGCAGCGCGCTGACGTGGGCACCACAGCCGAGTTCATGACCGATGTCCTCGGCCAGGGTGCGGACATAGGTCCCCTTCGAGCAGTGCACGTCGAGTTCGATCTCGGGCAGCTCGCAATTGATCAGGTCGAGCGCGAAGATCTCGATCTCGCGCGGGGTGCGCTCGACCTCGACCCCCTGACGGGCGAGCTTGTAGAGACGCTGCCCCTGATGCTTGACCGCCGAGTACATCGGCGGCAGCTGCGAGATGGTGCCGATGAAACCGGCGATGACCTCGCGCACCCGAGCCTCGTCGATACCCTCGACCGCACGGGTCTCGAGCACCTCGCCCTCGGCATCCGCCGTGGTGGTGGTCACCCCCAAGCGCACCCGCACCCGATAGCGCTTATCGGCATCGAGCAGATAGGTGGAGAACTTGGTCGAGTCCCCCAGACAGCATGGCAGCAGGCCGGTGGCCAGCGGATCCAGGCTGCCGGTGTGGCCGGCCTTCTTGGCCTGGTAGAAACGCTTGACGCGCTGCAGCGCGTCGTTCGAGCTCAGCCCGCAGGGCTTGTCGAGCAGCAGGATGCCGGTGATGTTACGTCCCGGTCGTCTACGGCGCGCGGCCATCGTTAATCACACTCCACGTCGGCGCCTTGTGAATCGTCCCGGTCCGTCTCAGCGACGGCCTGATCGATCAACGCGGAGAGTCGGGCCCCGCGCTCGATCGATGCATCGAACACAAAATGCAGTTGAGGGATGGTCCGCAGACGGACACGCTGCGCCAAGGCATGGCGCAGGTATCCGGCAAGCCGACCGTTGAGCAGCCGCTCCTGGACGGCGTGATCGGCGTCGTCCGGGAAACAGGTGAAGTAGACCTTGGCATGCGCCAGGTCACGGGTGACCCGCACCTCCTGGATGGTGATGCTGGTCAGCCGCGGATCCTTCACCTCGTCGCGGAGCAGGACCGAGAGCATACGCTGCAGCTCGGCACCGACCCGCTCGGTGCGGTCGAATTCCTTCATGCTGGTCTATAACCGTGACTGATCAAAGTTGACGCGCCCGCTCGGTGCGCTCGAACACCTCGATCTGGTCACCTTCCTGGACGTCGTTGTAGTTCTTCACGCCGATACCACACTCGGTGCCGGCCTTGACCTCGGGAACGTCGTCCTTGAAGCGACGCAGCGATTCGAGCGCACCCTCGTAGACCACGACGTTGTCGCGCAGCACACGGATCGGGTTGTTGCGCTTGATCGTCCCCTCGGTGACCATGCAGCCGGCGACCGCACCGAACTTGGAGGAGCGGAAGACGTCGCGAACCTCGGCCAGACCGATGATCTCCTCGGTGACGATCGGGCTGAGCAGACCGGAGATGGCCTGTTTCACGTCGTCGATCAGCTCGTAGATGATGCTGTAGTAGCGCAGGTCGAGACCCTTGTCCTCTACCACGCGCCGCGCTGCGGCATCGGCACGAACGTTGAAACCGAGCAGAATGGCGTTGGAGGTGAAGGCGAGGTTGGCATCGGACTCGGTGATACCACCGACACCGGAGGCGACCACCGCCACCTTGACCTCATCGTTGGTGAGCTTGACCAGGCTCTCCTTGAGCGCCTCGAGGCTGCCCTGCACGTCGGCCTTGACGATGAGGTTGACACTCTTCTGCTCGCCGTCCTTGAGCTGGCTGAACAGCTGATCGAGGCTCGCGCCGCGCTGCTCCTCGAAGCGGTGCTGACGCTGCCGCTCGGCACGGAACTCGGCGACCTCGCGGGCACGCCGCTCGTCGCTGACGGTGATCACGTCGTCACCGGCGTTGGGGGTGCCGGAGAGACCGAGCACCTGCACCGGGATCGACGGCCCCGCGGACTCGACCGCCTTGCCGGTCTCGTCGAACATCGCTCGCACTCGACCGTGCTCACCACCACTGACGATGATGTCGCCGCGATGCAGGGTACCGGCCTGGACCAGCACCGTGGCCACCGGACCGCGCCCCTTGTCGAGGCTCGACTCGACGATGGCGCCGCGCGCCGGGCCCTCGACCGGGGCCTTGAGCTCGAGGACCTCGGACTGCAGCAAGATGGCGTCGAGCAACTCGTCGATGCCGTCACCGGCCTTGGCCGAGACGCGCACCACCATGGTGTCGCCGCCCCACTCCTCGGGCACCACCTCGTGCTGGGTGAGTTCCTGCATCACCCGATCGGGATTGGCCTCGGGCTTGTCGATCTTGTTGACGGCGACGATCACCGGGACCTCGGCGGCACGGGCGTGCTGGATCGCCTCGATCGTCTGCGGCATCACCCCGTCATCGGCCGCGACCACCAGGATGACGATGTCGGTGACCTGGGCGCCACGGGCACGCATCGCCGAGAAGGCGGCGTGCCCGGGGGTGTCGAGGAAGGAGATCGTGCCCTTCGGGGTGTCGACGTGATAGGCACCGATGTGCTGGGTGATGCCACCGGCCTCACCGGAGGCGACCCGGGTACGACGGATGTAGTCGAGCAACGAGGTCTTACCGTGGTCGACATGGCCCATGATGGTCACCACCGGCGGACGGGTGACCTGCTCGGCCTGCTCGGCCTGCTCCTCGAACTCCTCGAGCAGCACGTCCTCGGCATCGCGATCATCGGCGAAGACCGGTTTATGGCCCATCTCCTCGACCAGGATCGCGGCGGTATCGCGATCGAGGCTCTGGTTGATGGTGACCATCATGCCCTGCTTGAACAGTTCCTTGATCACCTGCGAGGACTTCACCGACATGCGGTTGGCCAGCTCACCGACAGGGATGCTCTCGGGGATCTCGACCTCACGCACCACCGGCGCGGTCGGCTTCTGGAAGGCATGGGTGTCGGACGACTGGATCTTGCCACGACGTTTACCGCCGCGACGCAACCGACCGCTACGGTCGTCATCGACCCCGCGACGCCCCCGAGTGGCCTCCTTACGCACGCCCTTCTTAGCGGGCCGATCGTCGCGATCGTCACGACTGTCGGCGCCCTTCTTCACGATCTTCTTGCCCTTGACGGGTTCGGCGCGACGACCAGCAGGGGCCGCCTTCTTCTCGGCGACAGGCGCGGCCTCGACAGGCTTCTCGACCACAGGTGCGGGCGGCGCCTCGGCGGCGCGCTTGGCCTCCTCGGCCTGGCGCCGCGCTTCCTCGGCCTCGGCCTCGGCTCGACGCTTGGCCTCTTCCTCGCGACGCTTGGCATCTTCCTCGCGCTGACGGCGCTCACGCTCTTCCTGCTCGGCGAGGCGACGCGCCTCCTGCTCGGCGCGCATCGCCTCGAGCTCAGCGCGACGCCGGTTCTCGTCGAGGAGCGCGGTCGTCGACTTGCGCTCCGGACCACGGCCACGACGGTCCGGACCGGAGCGTCGACCGGCACCGGCGGCACCGGGCTCGGTGCGCTTGTAGGTGCGCTTGCGTCGCACCTCGACATTGACGGTCTTGCCGCGCACCGTCGGTGCCGGACGGGCACCGGCACCGGCACGGGCGCCTGCGGCGGCGGGCTGACGCAGCTCGCTGACCGACTTGCGCTTGACCGAGACCGCGCTGCTGGAGTCGGCGGCCTCGTCGCCCTCCTCCTTGCCGTGGCTGCGCCGCAGATAGCCGAGCAGCTGCTTCTTTTCCTGCTCGGTCAGGGTGGAATCGGCACCATTGGCACTGATCCCCGCCTCGTTCAGCTGGGTGAGAAGACGCTCGACCGGGATTCCGACCGTGGAGGCGAGTTGTTTGACGGTAACTTCACTCATGGACTGACCTATAAACCTCTATTCCTCTGCGGCTTGCACAAACCAGGGTTCGCGTGCCTTCATGATCAAGCGCGCAGCCCGCTCTTCGTCCATGCCCTCGATTTCCATGAGTTCGTCGATCGACTGCTCGGCGAGATCCTCGCGTGAGGTCACCCCACGCTCGGCGAGTGCGTCGGCAAGCGCCTCGTCCACACCCTCCATCTCGAGCAGATCGTCCGCCGGGGCCCCTTCTTCTTCGGAGGCGATGGCGCGTGTCAGCAACAGGTCGTTGGCGCGCTCGCGCAGCAATTCGATCGTTGCCTCGTCGAAATCCTCGATGGCCTGCATCTCGGCAAGCGGCACATAAGCGACCTCTTCGACGCTGGAGAAACCTTCCTCCACCAGCACCGCGGCCAACTGCTCGTCGATGCGCAGCTGGTCCATGAAGGACTGCACCGAGCGGTTGGCTTCCTGCTCGCTCTTGGCTGCGGCATCCGCTTCGTTCATGACGTTGAGTTCCCAACCACTGAGCTGCGTGGCCAGTCGGACGTTCTGTCCGAACCGACCGATCGCCTGGGCCAGGTTCTCTTCCTTGACCGCGACATCCATGCTGCGTGCGTCCTCGTCGATGACGATCGAGACGACATCGGCCGGAGACATGGCATTGATGACGAACTGCGCGGGGTTCTCGTCCCAGAGGATGATATCGACGCGCTCCCCGTTGAGTTCATCGGAAACCGCCTGGACACGTGAACCACGCATCCCGACGCAGGCACCCACCGGATCGATCCGTGGATCGGCGGTGCGCACGGCGATCTTGGCGCGCGAGCCGGGATCACGCGCCGCCCCCATGATCTGGATCAGGCCCTCGCCGACCTCGGGGACCTCGAGCTTGAACAGCTCGATCAGTAGCTCGGGCGCGGTACGACTGACGAACAGCTGCGGGCCCTTGGGCTCGGAGCGTACGTCGTAGAGATAGCCGCGCAGCCGGTCGCCAGGGCGCACCGACTCACGCGGGATGACCTGGTCGCGCGGCACCAGCGCCTCGGCGTTGTTGCCGAGATCGAGCAGGATGGTGCCACGGTCGGCCTTCTTGACGATACCGGTGACCAACTGGCCCTTGCGATCGATGAAGGCGTCGACGACCTTGGCCCGCTCGGCCTCGCGCACCTTCTGCACGATGACCTGCTTGGCGGTCTGAGCGGCGATCCGCCCGAACAGCTCGGACTCGATCTCCTCCTCGATGAAATCACCGATCTCGAGTTCGGGCTCGAGCACGGCCGCGGCAGACGCGGTGATCTGGCGTGCCGGGGCCTCCAGCACGCCTTCTTCCGGATCGGGGACGATCTCCCAGCGGCGGAAGGTGCGATAGTCGCCGGTCTTGCGATCGATGGTGACACGCACATCGATCTCGCCGCCGTGCTTCTTGCGCGTCGCAGACGCCAACGCAGCCTCGATGGCCTCGAAGATGACACCTGCGGGGACGTCCTTTTCGTTGGAAACGGCCTCAACGACCAGTAGGATCTCTTTGCTCATTCAACCTATCCGAACTCAGAACTTGCACCCCATACCCGTCGGGCCGCGGCGCGTTGAGAGTACGCTCGGCGGCCACGACGGCGCCATGCTCACCAATCGACCACCAGGCGCGATGATTCGATCACACCAAAGGGGACCTGCCAGACCTCGCCCTCGACCTCGATCGAGACCTGTTCGTCGTCACAACCGACGAGCAGACCCTGAAGCCGGCGCCGTCCCCGGAGCTTCTCAGCCAGGCGTATCTTCACCCGCTCACCGACGAAACGCGCGTAATGTTCGGGGAACACCAACGGCCGTTCGACGCCGGGTGAGGAGATCTCGAGGTCGTACTGACCGGGCAAGGGATCCTCGACATCCAGCACACCGCTGAGCTGATGGCTCACGCTGGTGCAGTCATCGAGGGTGATCCCATCGGGATGATCGATATAGACCCGCAGGGTCGCGTTCGTTCCGTGCTGGAAGAACTCGACCCCGACGAGCTCGTAGCCCATGGGTTCGACGACGCGACGCGCCAAACGCGTCAATGTGCTGTCTGCCGGCTGCATAATCCGCCCTTCAGAAACAAAAATTGGGCCAGCGGCCCAACCTCTTGCGGTGACCCAAGCACCCCTCGCACGGGCTTGTCACCAATTCGCGAGCGATAAAAAAACCCCGAGACGGGGTTCGATGGGTGGCCAGTGCAATGGTTACCAGATCCGCCACTTCCTTAAGCGCTGAAAGTCTATAGTAACTTATTGAGTTAAGCAAGGTGCGCATCCCGCGTGAACGCGCCCGAGCCCTGCCGCGACGAGGCGCCATCCGGCCGACTATACGGCATCCTGGAAGGCGCCTCATCGAGAGCTAGCGACCCGGACCCAGAAAAGCCGGCGGCCCATCGACGAAGGGCGGCGGTGGCGGCGGGGCATGGAGCAACGGCGGATACGGCCAGACCACCGGATACGGCGCCCAGCGCTGCTCCATCCGCTCCCTGGCCAGACGACGCAGAGCGGCATGGTGTGCCGCCAGGCGCGCCTGGTAGGCCACCTGCGGGTCGCCTGGTGCAGTGACCACCTGAGGCGCGGGTGCGACCGGCGCGGCTGGCGCCAGCACCCCACCCGCCTCGTCACGCAGCGACCCCACCGCGCCCGACCCTGCCGCCGTGGGCGGAGACACCGTCTCTGGCGCGTCCGGCTCGGCAACAAGCGCCGGCAGGGCGATCACCTCGACATCGACGACAGCGACTTCGGCAGGCGCCGGGCTCGGCGCGGCGACCGATCCGAGCGTCGTCGACTCGGCCTGCGACATCGCCGACACCGACGCCTCCTCGGCACTGACGAGTTCGCGCCCCTCCCGCTCCAGCGAATCCCAATAGAGATAGGCGAAGACGAACACGCCGCCCCATAACAGGAACTTCGGCAACCAACTGATCACGGAACGGGTCTTGGGGGTTTCTGCAGCGGCCATCCGAGTACTCCATGGTGAGATGGTCGGGGCGACCCCGGGGGACGCCCCGGGGCGCGACATGCGCCACCGCCTCGGCGTGCAACGACGCCGGGAGGGGTCCGACAAACACACATCACCGTGCCGCGAGCGCCGAAACGACGACCTGGCCCGGGAACCGAATCAGCCGTGGCCGGCCAGCGCGGTGAGGATCTCGACAATGCGCCCCGAACAGACCTCGAGGTTGCGCTCGATCTCGGCCATGGTGATCTCGCCCTCCCCCTTGCCCGCGGCCCAGTTGACCACGAAGGCGAGGGTGGCGTAGCACAACCCGAGTTCACGCGCGAGCGCCGCCTCAGGCATGCCGGTCATACCGACCAGATCGCAACCGTCACGCTCGAGCCGCGCCACCTCGGCGGTGGTCTCAAGCCGCGGTCCCTGGGTAGCGGCATAGGTGCCACCGTCGACCACCGCGTGACCGAGTCGGGCACAGGCGCCGAGCAGCTCACCACGCAGCGACTGACAATAGGGCTCGGTCATGTCGACATGCTCGACGCCGTGCGCATCACCGGTGAAGAAGGTGTGCTCGCGACCATGGGTGTAGTCGATGATCTGATCCGGCACCCCCAGCACCGCCGGGCCATAACGCTCGGTGATCCCCCCGACGGCGGCCAGGGCGACCACCTGCTCGGCGCCGCACTCACGCAGCGCCCAGATATTGGCGCGATAGTTGACCCGATGCGGCGGCAGTCGGTGCCCGGCACCATGACGCGGCAGGAACAACACCTCGGTCTCACCGAGCCGCCCCCGGGTGACCGGGGCCGAGGTCTCACCATAGGGGGTTTCGATACACCGCGCCTCACGCGCCTGCAGCGCCGGCAGGTCCGAGAACCCGGAACCGCCAATGATAGCCAGAACAGTCATGCAGCCACCGCCACTTGTCAAAATGGCGGCAGTTTACCGGAGAGGCCACAGGAATCCAAAGATCGGGGTCGAGCCTCCCGCCGCGGGGCCGAAACGCCCCTGATCGCGCGCTCAGGGGACGATCGAGGTCTCGCGGAGGATCCCCGCCTCGATCAGCTTGGGCAGCAACACCTGCTCTTCTCGATCGATCCTGGATTCGACCATGTCAAGGATTTCATGGGATTGCGCGAGAAAAGTCTCGCAGAAATCGAAATCACAGTCCTTCAGCCAGCGCTTGTGATAGGCGCGGAAGGTCTGTCGCAACGGCCGCTCACCGCTAATGAAGCCCCAGGCGATCGACTTGGCACGGGGATCCTCGTGGATCAACAGCCCGGGATAGAGACTGCGGTCCTCCTGGGCGAGGTGTTCGCGAACCCGCCGCCCGAAGTCGCACAACAGCTGGTGAGCTGTTCTGGCATTGGGGCGAATCCGCAGTAGGTCGGGGGCGAGCAGCGCGCGCAGGTCATCGATCATCTGGCGCAGTTCCGCGTGTGAGTCGCGGTAGGTGTCGAGCGTGTGCATGTCATCCTCGGGGTTGAGCGATCGATGGGACGCGACCCATCAAGCAGTATCGTCGCGCCCCGCGAGGATGTATACCAGGATGGCGGGAATAGTCAAAAAGCGCTTAATTATATTGTGTTTTTCGACCACCCCTACTGACCGGGCACGCCCCCTCAGACATCCTCGTCGGCGACTGCGTAGATGCCGCGGGCGTTGCGGAAATAGTTCTTGTAGTCGAGCCCGTAACCATAGAGATAGCGATCAGCCACCTCGACACCGATGATGTCGGCCTCGCACTGGTGCGGGCGCTGCTTGGCAACCAACACCGCGCTCTGCACGCTTGCCGCACCATCCTCGTGACAGGCGCGCTGCACCTGATCGAGGGTGATGCCCTCGTCGAGGATGTCATCGACCACCAACACGTGTTCGCCACGGATCGCGTCCGACGGGCGATGCCGCCACGCCAGCTCACCGCCGCTGGTCGCACCTTGGTAGCGACTGGCGTGGATGTAGTTGACCCGCAGCGGGAAGTCGAGCCGGGGCAGCAACAACCCGGCGGTGATCACCGCGCCGGTCATCACACAGAGGATCAACGGGTCCTTGTCGCCGAGACGCTCGGTGATGGTCGCCGCCATGCGATCGAGCGCCGCCTCCATGTCCTCGTGCGACACCAGGCACTCGGCGCGCGCGGCGACACCCTCATACTGACTACGATCGAGCTTCATCCTACATTGGTCTCCGAATCTGTGGGGTCATCGAGCCCGAGTTCGAGACTGTCGTGGGTCTCGAGCCGGGCGGCGTGGTCGACCGCGCGCTGCCACTCGGGGCACTCGCGCAGGTGTAATCGGTCTCGCCCACCACGACCGTGCATCCGCAACAGACGCAGCGCCGCGGCGGGATCGGTGGCATCGGCAAAGCCCTCGACGAGGGCGAGCGCGGCGGGACGATTGTTGCAGATCAGCAGCACGTCGCAACCCGCCCGGTGGGCGGCACGGGCGCGTTGAAGGTGATCGCCCCCAACCGCAGCCGCCCCCATGTTGAGGTCATCGCTGAAGATCACCCCTTGGAAGCCGAGCCGTTGACGCAGGATCTCACCGAGCCAACGCGACGAGAATCCGGCCGGCTCTGGCGCCACCTGCGGATAGACGACGTGCGCGGGCATCAGCCCCTCGAGACCGCGTGCAATCAGCCGCTCGAAGGGCACCAGGTCCTCCATCGCCAGCTCACCGTAACGGCGTGGATCACACGGCAGGGCCTGATGCGAATCCACCGCCACCCCGCCATGACCGGGGAAGTGCTTGCCCACGGCGGCCATGCCCGCGCGGCGCATCCCCTCGGCCCAGGCCAGCGCCAGCTCGGCGACCTGCTCGGGCGCGGCACCGAAGGCGCGATCCCCCACCACCGCGCAGAGCCCCCGGTCGAGGTCGAGCACCGGGGCAAAGCTGAAATCGACGCCGACGGCACGCAACTCGGCGGCCATCAGCCAGCCGAGCCGGTCGCAGAGTTCACGGGCACGAGCGGGATCGCGGCCATAGAGCGCGGCAAACCGCCCCATCGCCGGCAACCGGGTGAAGCCCTCGCGAAAGCGCTGCACGCGCCCCCCTTCCTGATCGACACCGATCAGGAGCGGCGGCGTGCGCAGGGCGTGGATCTCGGCGGTGAGCGCGGCAAGCTGCGCGGGGTCGGCGTAGTTGCGGGCAAACAAGATCACCCCACCGACGGCCGGGTGACGCAGCAGCTCGCGGTCCTCGGCGGTGAGTGTGATGCCCGCGATGTCGAGCATGATCGGGCCTAGCGACATGGGGCGGTCATCCTGCTGCGGCTGCGGTCGGGGTCCGGCGCTGACCGGACCGCTCTGAATGGCCGTCTTTTTAACACAGCGCCGGTGGGGGGGCCACCAGCCACCAGCCACCAGCCACCAGCCACCAGCCACCAGCCACCAGCCACCAGCCACCAGCAGATTTTGAACCGCAAAGACACAAAGCGCGCAAAGGGGGGTGAATATGAAGGCTCCAGCGCCGATACGGCACCTCACTGGAGGCTGATCGCTGGCCACTGGAGGCCAAGTCTACTTCTTCCTTCGCGCTCTTCGCAGCTTTGCGGTTCAAGCGGTTCAATCGTTACATGACGCCCTGACTGCGCGCCCGCACATCGAGCCGATCGCGCAGCCAGTCACCAAGTAGGTTGACGGCGAGGGTCACGGCGAACAGCGCCACGCCGGGGGCGATCACCAGGTGCGGAGCGACCAGTAGATAGGACACGCCATCGCGCAGCATGCTGCCCCAGGAGGCATCGGGCGGTTGGATGCCGAGCCCGAGGAAGGAGAGCCCGGCCTCGGCGACGATCGCCGCAGCGATGCCGAAGGTGGCCTCGACCAGCAGCGGCGCGAGCGCCAACGGTAGCAGATGACGCCAGAGGATGCGCCAGGTGCCGCAGCCCAGGGCGCGCGCGGCGAGGACGTGCTCGCGCTCGGCCAGGGTCAGCGCCTGGGCGCGCGCCAGCCGCGCATAGCCGACCCAACCGACCATGCCTAGCGCGATCACCAAGTTGTCGACCCCGGGACCGAGCAGCCCGGCCAGGGCGATCGCCAGTAGGATCCCCGGAAAGGCGAGGAACAGGTCGATCATCCTGACCACCAGCCGGTCCACCCAGCCGCCGAGCAGCCCGGCGGCAAGGCCGAGCAGGGTCCCCAGAGCGGCGGCGAAGGCCACCACCCCAAACCCGACCAGCAGCGAGACCCGGGCGCCGATCAATAACCGCTCATGGACCGGGCGACCCAGTGCATCGGTGCCGAGCGGCGCACCCGGCATCGGTCCGGCGAGCAGCGTCTTGAGCTCAACCCGGTTCGGCGCCTCGACCAACCAGGGCGCGCACAGCGCCGCGCCGATCCAGATCAGCAACACCACGACCGCCAGTCGCACCCCACCGCCCTCCTGCCTGATCCATCATCCCCACCCGGGAACCTGAGCGCCTATGGTAGGCTCTCAGCACGGTACGGGCCGAGCGCCCGGGTCGCGTTTGGATTTCCGCTCCATGCCCCGATCTAACCGGACAACCGCCGGTGTTGGGCACCGCGCACGCTGTATTTGGTCAACGAGGACGAAGGCTCGCATGAATCCAAGAAACTTCCACATCCTGCTCTGGATCGCGGTCACCCTGTGGCTGGTGATGATGCTCAACGGCATGACCTCGCCAGAGGGTATCGAGACCCGCAACCTGAGCTACAGCGAGTTCCTGAGCGAACTGCACGAGGGCGCGGTGCGCGAGGTCACCATCCAGGACCAGACCATCCAGGGTACGCGGACCGATGGCTCGCGCTTCGAGACCTATGACCCCAACGACCCCGGCCTGATCGGCGATCTGCTCAATCAGGGCGTGGCGATTCGTGCCGAGCCGCCCGAGGAGCCGAGCGTATTGATGCAGGTGATCATCGGCTGGCTGCCCTTCATCCTGCTGATCGGCATCTGGTTCTGGTTCATGCGTCGCAACAGCGGCGGTGGCGCCGGCGGTGGCATCTTCAATTTCGGCAAGAGCCGCGCGCGCCAGCACGCCGAGGGTGAGGTCAAGGTGACGCTGCGTGACGTCGCCGGGGTCGAGGAGGCCAAGGAAGAGGTCGGCGAGCTGGTCGATTTCCTCAAGAGCCCGCAGAAATTCTCCAACCTCGGCGGCCGCATCCCCCGCGGCGTGCTCATGGTCGGCCCCCCCGGCACCGGCAAGACGCTGCTCGCACGCGCCATCGCCGGCGAGGCGCGGGTACCCTTCTTCAGCATCTCCGGCTCGGACTTCGTCGAGATGTTCGTCGGTGTCGGCGCCTCGCGGGTACGTGACCTCTTCGAGCAAGCCAAGAAGAGTGCGCCCTGCATCATCTTCATCGACGAGATCGATGCCGTCGGACGTAAGCGCGGCGCCGGGCTCGGCGGTGGCCACGACGAGCGTGAGCAGACCCTCAACCAGCTGCTCGTCGAGATGGACGGTTTCGCCGGCACCGAGGGCATCATCGTCATCGCCGCAACCAACCGCGCCGACGTCCTCGATCCAGCGCTGTTGCGCCCGGGGCGCTTCGACCGCCAGGTGGTGGTCGGTCTGCCCGATCTCTCCGGGCGTGCCGCCATTCTCGAGGTCCACCTGCGCAAGGTCCCGGTGGCCGACGACATCGACGCGCGCACCATCGCCCGCGGCACGCCCGGTTTCTCCGGTGCCGATCTCGCCAACCTGGTCAACGAGGCGGCACTGTTCGCCGCGCGCCGCAACAAGGCGCGTGTCGACATGGAGGACATGGAACAGGCCAAGGACAAGATCATGATGGGCGCCGAGCGCCGCTCGATGGTGATGTCCGAGTCGGAGAAGAAGCTCACCGCCTACCACGAGGCCGGACACGCCATCGTCGGGCGGCTGGTGCCCGAGCACGACCCCGTCCATAAGGTCAGCATCATCCCGCGCGGACGCGCCCTCGGTGTCACCCTGTTCCTCCCCGAGCGCGACCGCTACAGCATGAGCAAGCGCCAGCTCGAGAGCCAGATCTCGAGCCTGTTCGGCGGGCGCATCGCCGAGGAGATGATCTTCGGACCCGAGCATGTCACCACCGGCGCCTCCAACGACATCGAGCGCGCCACCGACATCGCCCGCAACATGGTCACCCGCTTCGGCCTCTCCGATGTCATGGGCCCCCTGGCCTACGCCGAGGACGAGAGCGAGGTCTTCCTGGGGCGCTCGGTCACCCAGCAACGCCACGTCTCCCCGGAGACGGCCCAGGCGATCGACCAGTCGGTACGTCAGATCATCGATCGCAACTACCAGCGCTCGCGCCAGCTCCTCGAGGACAACCTCGACAAGCTCCACGCCATGGCCGAAGCACTGCTGAAGTTCGAGACCATCGACAAGGCGCAGATCGACGACATCATGTCGGGTCGCACCATGCGCGAACCCGATGACGACACCGGCAACACCCCGACCTCGCAGGGTGACGGCCCGACCCCGGCCCCCTCAGGCCAGGGCAGCCCCCGCCCACCGATCGTCGGCGGCCCGGTCGGCGAGGTCTGAGCGACCGCACCCGACCGTCACAGCGGCGGCGCTCGCCGCCGCTGCTCGAGCGGGCAGCGCGCCCCATCGCGGTGCCCGCGTCCTGGTGATAGCATCGCGCTCCCGCAACCCTCTCCTGCAGGAGCCCCGATGTCCCCAACCAAACTGGTCCTCGCCTCCACCTCACCGTTTCGGCGCGCCCTGCTCGAACGCCTGGGGCTGGCATTTACCACCGCCGACCCCGCGATCGACGAGACCCCACGCCCCGACGAACCGGCACAAGCCCTGGTATTACGCCTGGCCGAGGCCAAGGCCCGCGCCGTCGCCCAGCACCAACCTGAGGCCCTGATCATCGGCTCCGACCAGGTCGCGAGCATCGACGGCCAGATCCTCGGCAAACCCGGCGGACACGAGGCCGCGGTCGCGCAGCTCAGTCTCTGTGCCGGACGCACCGTCACCTTCCAGACCGGGCTCTGCCTGCTCGATGCCGCCAGCGGGCGCGCCCAGACCCTGGTCGAACCCTTCCGGGTCCAGATGCGCGCACTCAGCCACGCGCAGATCGCCGGCTATGTCGCCCGTGAGCGCCCCTTCTTCAGTGCCGGCAGCTTCAAGTCGGAGGGGCTCGGCATCGCCCTGTTCGAGCGACTCGAGGGCGAGGACCCCAACGCGCTGATCGGGCTGCCGCTGATCCGACTAGTGACCCTGCTGCGGAGCCACGGCATCGACCCGCTGACCCAGGGCTCATCGGCCTGACCGACGCCCGCCCCGAGACCAGCTGCACATCCGACACCTTCGAAATTAAGGGGTTTTGCCGATTGCGTGGCGCCGCGCTCACGGGCGAGACTTGATCGGGCAGGGTGCGCGGATCAGACGACCGGGCGCGACCCGATCCTACCGACGACGGACCCGTTCGCAGGAACCCGAAGACCACAGGAGCCGCCGACCATGCGACCTGACCCCGTTTGCCGCTGCCGCCCACGCTGGATGCTGGGCGCGCTGTCTCTCATGCTGCTCGTACTCTCGGGCTGTGCCAGCACCGGCATGCACGGCCACTATGGCTCGGAGCGCTTCCCGGTACCCGACGAGATCGCCGATAACGTCGATTTCTGGCGCCACGTCTACGGCGTCTGGCGCCGTGACCAGATCGCCTTCCACGACGATCGCCATCTCGGGGTGATCTACGAGGTCGCCACCCTCCCCGGCGCCAGCCAAGAGTCCTATACCCCTGAGCAACGCGCCTGGATCGCCGCGCGCAAGCGCCACCACGCCAAGCGCGTGCGCGCGCTCGAGACCGCCTTGCGTGAACAGCGCCCCCTCGAGCGCGCCGATCGCCAATTGCTGGCCCGGTTCGAGCAGGCCGGTGGTCGCGAGGCGGTGTTCGGCGCCGATGACCGGGTCCGTTCCCAACGCGGACTGCGCGAGCGCTTCAAGCGCGGGGTCGAGATCAGCGGTCGCTACGACGGCATCTTCCGCGAGATCATGCGCGCCCACGGCGTACCCGAGGACCTGGCCTATCTGCCACACGTCGAGTCCTCCTTCCAGACCCACGCCCGTTCAAGTGTTGGTGCCGGCGGGGTGTGGCAGTTCATGCCCGCGACCGGACGACTGTTCATGACCGTCGATGGCGACGTCGACGAACGCTTCGACCCCATCCTTGCCGCCGACGGTGCCGCCCGCTATCTCGCCCAGGCCCATCGCAAACTCGGCAGTTGGCCGCTGGCGATCACCTCCTACAACCATGGCCAGGGCGGTATGGCACGCGCCAAGGCACAATACGGCGACGACATCGGTCGTATCGTCGAGGACTACGACGGACGTTACTTCGGCTTCGCCTCGCGCAACTTCTACGCCGAGTTCGTCGCCGCCCGCGAGGTCGCCGCCCATGCTCGACGCTACTTCCCCGAGGGGCTGACCTATGAACGCCCCTGGCGCCACGATCGTCTGGTGCTGCGCCACAGCCTGCCGGTACATCGTTTGGCCAGCCACTACGCGCTCTCCCCCCATCAGCTCAGCGCGCTCAACCTGCACTGGCGCACCCACCTCTCCGAGGGCCGCCGACCGATACCGGCCGGCACCACGGTCTGGCTCCCCGAGGGCAGTCTGCAGCGTATCGCCAGCCACCCACCGGCGGTCCCGGTGGTGGTCGAGCGCAAACCCGCGCCGCGCCCCCAGATCGCCAGCACACCGAGGCGGGGCCAGGCCGCGGCGAGTCGCTATCACATCGTCCAACCCAACGAGACCCTGTATCGGGTTGCACTCGAGAACGGCCTGACCGTGCCCCAGCTGCGCGCGCTCAACCAGCTCACCCCTGGCGACAACGCCATCCACCCGGGGCAGCGGTTGCGTATCGGTGGGATCTAGCGCGGTATCACCACGGCGTCCCTGGAGACACCGTGCATGCCCGGCTCAGCGCTCGGGCTCGCAGAAGGAGCGACACTCGGCCAGGGTCTCGAACGGGACCCGCCCCTTGCAACCGCCATAGCGGAAGGGCTTGCAGCGATTGTCACGATAGTCGTAGAAGAAGCGCGTCTGGGCCGCGCGACAGGGACCGGGATCGGGCTTTGCAAGACAACCGACGGGCAGCTCCTTGCTGGTATCGATACGCGGCTGGGCGGCGCAACCGGCCATGCAGACGGATGCCAGCAGCAAGGTCGGCAAGACCCCAGCACGCCCGGGGAGAGGATTTGGGTGCATGATTGAGACTCCTTCATGCATCGCTCGATCGCCAGCGATGCCGAAGGGATTGTAACCACAGACACCGGCGACTGCCGACCGGCCGCCGTCACTCAGGGGTCGAGATGAGCGAGCGCCGCGCGGAAACGGTTGATGTGGCTCTGCTCGGCACGGGCCAGGGCCTCGAACCAATCGGCGATCTCCTCGAAGCCCTCGGCGCGGGCCTGATGCGCCATGCGTGGATACATCTCCACCGACTCGACCAGCTCACTGGCAATGGCCGCGCGCAGGTTATCGGCACTCGTCCCGATCGGTAGCCCGCTGACCGGATCGCCGACCTCTTCGAGATACTCGAGGTGACCGAGGGCGTGTCCGGTCTCACCCTCGGCGGCGGAACGAAACAGCATGGCGATCTCGCCATAGCCCTCGACGTCGGCCTTGGCGGCGAAGTACAGATACCGACGATTGGCCTGGGACTCGGCGATGAAGGCCCGGATCAGGCTCTGTTCGGTCTGGCTACCCTTGAGTCGCATCTCGCCTCCGGCGGCAAAGCCCTGTGCTGCGTCATTGAGCCAAGCATGGGGGCGCACGGGGAGGCGAAAAAATCGCTGGTTCCAATGACGTCGATCGTCTGCAGACGATCGACGACCCGCCCTGGGCGCCGCCTCACAGCCCCTCATCACCATGCTTGCGAGCCACCGAGGACGCTGCTAAGACTGAACACAGGGGGACGCCCCAAACCGAACCACATGGGCACGTCCCCATGCACGCCGCCGGGAATCCGCGCATTGCCTGCCCCCTCCCGGGCGACAGAGCCCCCGCACCACCGCCAACGCCCGCAACCGAGGGGCTGGCGACGTGCCCCGCACCGGACACCATCTCATGCACCCATCCAGTCAGGTCCCAGGGCAACCACTTCGGCTCCTGCACCTCTCCGACCCACACCTCTATGCCGCGGCCGACGGCAGACTGCTCGGCATGCACACCCAGGCGAGCTTCGCGGCCGTCCTCGAGCACGCACTCGCAGCGGCACCAGCCCACGCCCTGCTGATCACCGGCGACCTGACCCACGACGAGACCGCCGGCGGCTACCGCCTGTTACGCACCTATCTCGAGCGTATCCAGTTACCCTGCTACTGTATCGCCGGCAATCATGACCATTGGCCACTGGCGCGCACCATCCTCGGCCACTTCGCCCCCCCCTCTGGCAGCATCGCGGCACTCGGCCCATGGCGGCTAGTCCTGCTCGACTCCAGCCTCCCCGGAGAGGTCCGGGGACGGATCAGCGCCGCACAACTCGACTCACTGGCGCACTGGCTGGAGACGGCGCGCGCACCGACCCTGATCTGTCTGCACCATCACCCGATTGCCGTCGGCAGCGCCTGGATCGACGCCCTCGGTGCCGACAACGGCGACGCACTCGTCGAGCTCTGCGTCACCTACCCCCAGGTCCGAGGAATCCTCTTCGGCCATGTCCACCAGGCCATCGACCAGCGTCTCGGCACGCTCGAACTGCTCGCCGCACCGGCCACCAGCGTGCAGTTCCTGCCCCAGAGTCCGGGGTTCGCGGTCGACACCCTACCGCCCGGCTATCGTGAACTGCGGCTCTACCCCGACGGACGAATCGCCACCCAGGTGGTGCGGCTCGGTGATTACCCCGAAGGCCCCGATCCCGACGCCAACGGGTACTGAGTCAACCGGTCACGAACCCGACCGGGCGAGGCCCAGCAAAGGGCGTACACATCACCTCGACGACCTGCGCCGCCGGCGGCCCCTGATGCAACCAGACGTGCAGTTCGGTCACCGCCGCCTCGGTCCCGCAGAGCACCACCTCGACCCGGCCATCGGCGAGATTGCGGGCATGACCGCTCACCCCCAGGCGCTGCGCCTGTTGGCGGGTCGCACCACGAAACCACACCCCTTGAACCCGCCCGGCGACCAGACAGCGCCAGCACACTCGATCATCGTCATGGGTCATTCATGCCTCCCGCTTCGGCAACATCGTCATGGTGGTGGGCCCGACGGCGCGATCCGTCCGCCGCAGCTTGCGATTACCCGCACACGGCGCCATGCTCGGGCTGGTGCGGCCAGCGTGCTGGCACTGGCACTGACCGATACCGGCCGGACCACGACACGGAGCGCGAACAGATGTCCTTTATCCTGGTGTTGTACTACAGCCGTCACGGCGCCACCGCAGAGATGGCGAGACAGGTGGCGCGCGGTGTCGAACAGGCGGGGTTGGAGGCACGGTTACGGACCGTGCCCGGGGTCTCGACCGTCTGCGAGACCAGCGCCCCCCCGATCCCCGAGGCCGGCCCCCCCTATGTCACCGACGACGACCTGCGCGACTGCGCCGGGCTCGCGCTTGGCTCTCCGACCCGCTTCGGTAACATGGCCGCGGCGCTCAAGTACTTCCTCGACGGCACCAGTGGGCTGTGGCTGTCGGGAGCACTGGCCGGCAAGCCGGCCGGGGTCTTCACCTCCACCTCCAGCCTGCACGGCGGTCAGGAGAGCACCCTACTGAGCATGATGCTGCCGCTGTTACATCACGGCATGCTCGTGCTCGGGCTGCCCTACAGCGCCACCGATCTGATCCACACCCGCAGCGGCGGTACCCCCTACGGCCCCTCGCACCTGGCCGGACCGGACAGCAACCTGGCGGTGACCGAGGAGGAACAACGGCTGTGCCAGGTACTCGGTCAACGCCTGGCCACGACCGCCCGCGCGCTCGACTCGACGCACCCGCCCCAACCCTCGTTGCCTTGACCCGACCAACCCCTCAGCTGCACCTGGCCATCGAACTCGAGCGCGAGCCGACGCTGGCCGAATACCTCCCCGGCCCCAACGCCGAGGCGGTGGCCGCCATCACCAGACTGGCACGCGGTGATGGCGAGCCCTTCGTGTTCCTCTGTGGCGCCCCCGGCACCGGCAAGACCCACCTGCTCCAGGCGGCCTGCCTCGAGGCCAACGCGCGCCGAGCCCTGGCACACTACCTACCGCTCAGCACACCGGGGCTGGCACCATCGTTACTGGATGACCTCGAGCGGCTCGACCTGATCGCGATCGATGACATCGACGCAGTCGCTGCCGACCGCGACTGGGAGAGCGCCCTGTTCGGGCTTTTCAACCGGCTGCGCGAGCGTGGTCGACGGCTGCTTGCCGCCGCGCGCCAGCCACCCGAACGGCTGGCGCTGGGGCTGGCCGACCTGCGCTCACGATTGCAATGGGGACCTTGCTATCGCCTGCTGGGGTTGAGCGATCGTGACTGCGAGCGACTGCTCGCCACCTCGGCGACACATCGTGGGCTGGTGCTCGGCCCGGCACTGGTGCGCTACATCATGCACTACCACGCCCGCGACCCGGGCTCACTGCTAGAGCTGATCGGACGCATCGACGCGGCGAGCCTGCGCGAGCAGCGCCAACCGACCATCCCGATGCTACGCCGACTGCTGCGCGAGCACGCCTGAGACGTGCTCAACCACGTCCGGCACCACCACGCAGGGCCGCCTTGCGCCCCCAGACCCAGACGTACTGGGTACCACTGACCACCACCGTGGCCAAACAGCCCCAGACCAACGACAGAATCACCACCTCGGGGAGCGGATAGGGGCCGGCATCCATGATCACCGCCACCACCAGCAAGATCTGCAGCAGGGTGTTGAGCTTACTCGCTGGCAGTGGCGCGGCCTCCAACGCCTCGATGCGGTAGTTGTAGAGCACCGCGCCGACCACGATCACCAGATCGCGAGACACCACGGCTACCACCAACCACACCGGGATGATGCCGAGCGAACCAAGCACCAGGAAACTGCACACCAACAGCGCCTTGTCGGCAAGCGGGTCGAGGATACCGCCGAGCCGGGTCTGCCAGCCATAATGTTTGGCCAGAAAGCCATCGAGCCCGTCGGAGACGCCGGCGAAGGCAAACAGGACCAATGCCCAACCGAACTCGCCGACGAGCAACAGATAGACGACCGGGGCAACCGCCACCAGCCGTATCACACTGATGATATTGGGAAGATCTCTGAGCCTCACCTGTCTATCCTGACCCTGGGCGCCCTGCTTCAAAGCACGTCAATCTTGCGCTAGACACCTGAAAAACAGAAACTTTCTCGACCATCGCCAACATCGTCGATGCCGAGCCATGCCCGAACCTGGGACCATTCCCCCATCCAGGCGCGCTGCATCCTACCCGAGCCCCGAGCACTCTCCAAGTTATAACGGGCGCTGACGGTATACAATCGCGCCCTGGCACACTCAACGGAGCCCAAGCGTGACGCAGGATTCCACTCAAACCCCCTCCCCCTCGCTCAACTATCGCGACGCGGGTGTCGACATCGACGCCGGCGCCGAACTCGTCGAGCGCATCAAGCCGCTCGCCGCACGCACCAGTCGCCCTGGCGTGGTCACCGGGCTCGGCGGCTTCGGTGCACTCTTCGAACTGCCGCTCGACCAGTACCGCGCGCCGGTCCTAGTCTCCGGCACCGATGGTGTCGGCACCAAGCTGCGCCTGGCCATCGAACTCGATCGTCACGACGGCATCGGTATCGACCTGGTGGCGATGTGCGCCAACGACATCCTGGTCAGCGGCGCCGAGCCGCTGTTCTTCCTCGACTACTACGCCACCGCCAAGCTCGACGTCGAGGTTGCCAGCACCGTGGTCGGCGGCATCGCCCGCGGCTGCGAGCTGGCCGGTTGCGCCCTCACCGGCGGCGAGACGGCGGAGATGCCCGGCATGTACGGCGCCGGTGACTACGACCTCGCCGGTTTCTGTGTCGGCATCGCCGAGAAGTCCGAGTTGATCCTGCCCGAGCGGGTGCGCCCCGGCGACGTGCTCATCGGCCTCGCCTCCTCCGGCCCGCACTCCAACGGCTACTCGCTGATCCGCAAGGTCATCGAGGTCAGCGGCGTCGATCTCCAGGCACCGTTCGACCAGGCCTCGCTTGCCGAGCGCCTGATGGCTCCGACACGGATCTATGTCCCCGCGATCCTGCCGCTGATCCGCACCCTACGGGTGCACGCGCTCTCGCACATCACCGGCGGCGGTCTCACCGAGAACCTGCCACGGGTCCTGCCCGAGGACACCCGCGCGGTGATCGACCTCGACGCCTGGCAGCGTCCGGCGGTGTTCGACTGGCTGCAGCAGGCCGGCGGGATCAGCGAGCAGGAGATGCTGCGCACCTTCAACTGCGGCATCGGCATGATCGTCTGCGTCGCCGCCGAGGACCACGACGAGGCCATGGCGCTGCTCGCCAACGCCGGCGAACAGGCTTGGACCATCGGTCGCATCGAGCAGGCCGAGGGCGCGCCCGAGGTGCACTACGAGGGCACGCGGACCGATGGGTGAGGCGCAGCAAGCACTCCCGGTGGTGGTGCTGATCTCAGGCGGCGGCAGTAATCTGCAGGCGCTGATCGACGGCCAGGGGCGCGGTGAGCTGCCGATCCGTATCGTCGCGGTGATCAGCAACCGCGCCGAGGCCGGCGGGCTCGAACGCGCTCGGCGTCACGGCATCGCCACCGCGGTGCTCGATCATCGCGACTATGCCGAGCGAGCCGACTACGATGCGGCGCTCACCGGATTGATCGCGGACTACGACCCCGGACTGGTGGTGCTCGCCGGCTTCATGCGCATCCTCACCCCGGCGTTCGTCGCCGCACACCGCGGGCGGCTGCTCAACATCCACCCCTCGCTGCTACCGAAGTACCGGGGACTGAACACCCACCAGCGCGCGCTCGACGCCGGTGATCGTGAGCACGGCGCCAGCGTGCACTTCGTCACCGCCGAACTCGACGGCGGTCCGGTGGTACTGCAGGCGCGCGTCCCGATCCATCCCGACGACGACGCCGAGCGCCTGGCGGCACGGGTGCTGACCCAGGAGCACATCATCTACCCGACGGTGGTGCGTTGGTTCGCGCAGCGCCGACTCAGGCTCGATGACGAGGATCGCGCCTGGCTCGACGATGAACCCCTGAGCGGTCCACGCATCCTCGAGGCCGAGGGCTGAGACCGCCACTCGTGGCTGCCCCCGACGCCCCGTCGGGGGCACCGTGAACGCTAACCCTGCTCGCCCTGCTCACCCTTGACCGGCGTGCGCTGGAAACCATCGAGCTTGGCCAGGACCTGGCGCTTCATCCCGATCAGCTCCATGCACTGCAACCGCGCCGCCTCCCACTGACCATTGGCACGCAACCGTACGATCTCGGCCGAGATCTCGTACATTCGCGCCTGGAGGCGCTCGATCTCGGCGTACTCCGCGAGCGCGCCATAACGCTTGCGCCCGGCGCCGGCGAGCCAGGTGGCGAAGCGCCGCCGACACTGCTCGGTCTGGTCGTCGAGCACCGCGGCAGCACCCTCCCCGGCATCAAGCGCTCCGATCACCTGGCGTACCCACTTGACATGATCGTACTGCGCCAGCAGCAACGGCAGATCGAAGCGCTCATCCTGCTCTCGGCGCCCCAGCAACCAGCGTGGATCGGGCTCGAAGCCCTCGAGCCAGTCATGTACCGCTTCGGCCGGCATCGGCCGGGCGATGGCATAACCCTGGGCGTAGTCACAGCCGATACGCATCAGCATCACCCCGTGCTCCGGGGTCTCCACCCCCTCGGCGATGACCTCCTTGCCGAACACGGTCGCCAACCCGATCACCCCCTCGATGATCGCCAGGTCCTCCTGGTCCTCGAGCATGTCACGGACGAAGGAGCGATCGATCTTGAGGGTCTCGGCCGGGAGCTGCTTGAGGTAGTTGAGCGATGAGTAACCGGTGCCGAAGTCATCGAGCGCGAAGCGTACCCCCAGCGCCTGACAGGCAGTGATCACCGCGCGCATCGCCTCGACGTCCCCGAGTGCGACGCTCTCGAGAATCTCGATCTCGAGACGCTCCGGCGCCACCCCGGGATACTCCGCAAGGATCGCTTGCAACCGCGCCACGAAATCGATGTGCTGGAAATGCCGGGTGGCGATGTTGACACTGACACTGAGCGGGTGCCCCTGCTGGCTCCAAGCGACGAGTTGCGCCAGCGCCTCGTGGAGCACCCACTCGCCGATATCGATGATCAGCGGGCTGCGCTCGAGCAGTGGCAGGAATTCGTCCGGGGCCAGGATCCCGCGCTCCGGATGCTGCCAGCGGATCAACGCCTCGACCCCGATCACCTCGCCGGTGCGCATGTTGACCTTGGGTTGGTAGAACAACCGCAGCTCGCCATGCTGCAGGGCGCACCGCATCCGTTCGAGTTCCTGATGGTGGTGCTCGATCTTGGCCGCCGCCTCCAGGTCGAAGAGCTGATAGCGATTGCGTCCGAGCTGCTTGGCCTGATACATGGCCTGATCGGCATGGCGCAACAGGGTATCGGGGTCGACGTCGTCGAGTGGGTAGAGGGTGACACCGACACTGGCCGAGACATCGAGCACGGCATCGTCGACCTCGAAGGGGACGTCGATGGCCTGCAGCGCGCGCTCCAGCACCCGGTCGAGTTCCTCGGTGGTGCGCAGCTCGGTGATCAGCAGCACGAACTCGTCCCCCCCGAGCCGGGCGACGGTATCGCCCCCACGCACGGTGCGCACCAAGCGCTTGGCGATCTCGATGAGGAAACGGTCGCCGGCGTCATGACCATGGCGATCGTTGACCAGCTTGAAGTCGTCGAGATCGAGAAAGCAGATGGCCACCAAGCGGTCGCGACGCTTGGCATTGGCCAGCGCCTGGTGCAGGCGATCGCTGAGCAACACCCGGTTGGGCAGACTGGTGAGGGCGTCGTAGTTGGCCAGGCTCTCGAGCCGACGCTGTGCCTCCTTGAGGTCGGTGATATCGGAGAACATCCCGACGTAGTGGGTCAGCACCCCATCGGCATCCTTCACCGCATTGATCCGTAACATCTCAGGGTAGACCTCGCCGGACTTGCGCCGATTCCAGATCTCACCGCTCCACTGGCCGAACTCACGCAGCCGGTACCACATCTCCTGATAGTAGGAATCGTCCTGCAGACCGGATTTGAGCAGCGCCGGGGTGTGGCCGAGCGCCTCCTCGCGGGGATAGCCGGTGACCCGGGTGAAGGCGGCATTGACGTCGAGGATGCGGGCGCCAGCGTCGGTGATGACGATCCCCTCCTGGGCGTGATGGAAGACACTGGCGCTACGCTGCAGCGCCTGCAGCGCCCGCTGCTGCTCGCTGAGATCGCGCAAGGTCTCGACCACCGCAACCAACTGGCCTTCGGCGTCGCGAATCGGCCCAACGGTGCGTCCGAGATAGCATGCGTCGGCGCGCTGGGGCATCTCGCACCACCCCTCGACCCGCACTGCCTCGGCGGCGATATCGACCCCGGTCGTGGCACTCGGGGTATAGTGATCCCCCAGCTCCTCGCGCCGCCCCTGTACTAGGAAATCGGCCGGACAGGGTTGGGGACTGTCGAAGAAGGCGCGCCAGTGCTCCCGGGTCCCGACCACCGCCGTGGCCGCCACCCCGGTGAGTCGCTCGCAGGCGACATTCCAGACCACTACCTGGCCCGAGGCATCGAGCACGAAGGCGGGCTCCACCCACTGAGCGATCAACTCGATGGCGAACCCCTGATCGAGCGATGGTGCCGAATCAGGGGGGCGAGAACGTTGATTCATGCGTCTAAGACGACCTCATCGGATCGGCGATGCGGCCGGGGTCGGTAGCCGACCCGGCCACCCGGACTAGTCAGCATCATCGGCGCCGCGTCGCTCGGCGCCAGCACCACTTCCCCCCACCCCGCTCAGCATCCGCTGGAACATGTCCCAGGAGGCCAGGGTCGTGTTCATATAGGGTTGGAAGAGCTTGAGCGGATCATAGCCCTCGGCGCCCTCGCTGATCCGCGCCCGGATCTCGTCGAGCAACTGGCGCTGAAAGGCCTCCACATCGGGCAGCCCGAACAGCTTACGCATCTCCTCCGGGGTGATCTCGACATCGACCTGGATCTTCATCTCGCATCTCCTGGCGACCTTGGCATGGAGGACGCGGCGCACCGCACCACGTCCAGGGTGATCAGTGACGACGGACACTGGGCGCAGGCGGCGCCGTCGGCGCCGGTTCCTCGACGACCACCCCCGGCCGGGTCCGTCGCCCCACCAGCACGCAGGCCTGCTCGAAGGCCCGACGTGCCTCGCGCGCGTTCCACTCCCACTCCGAGGGATGGGCGCTGACCGGGAACTGCCAGTGACCAGTGACCAGCACTGGGTCGATACGGATCTCGAGCGTCCAGTCACGCCAGATGGTATCGGGCTGCGCATCCTCGACGAACTCCTGCTCGACCAAGCGGCAGTAGTTGCCGACCCGGTCGTCGGTGGCGATCGACTCGGAGAGCACCAGGGCGGTGTCGATACAGCTCTGCCAACCGGTATGAACCGCGCTGGCCGATCCCATCAGGGCATGAAAGAGCATGGCGGGCGACAGAGTGAGCGACAAGGGGGTATCCAGATCCGGATCCCCGGCGGTATCTTCTAATGACATGCGTTTCTCAGGGTAACGAGCCGCCATGCCATCGCCGGCGACCCGATCTAGGGTGGAAGCGCACCGTGGGGCGCGCCGCTGGCGCGGACCCGACATCACGACGACGTGCGCCGGCAGGTCTTGGAGCCAGGGTCAACGAGCGTTGCGCGGCGGCGGTCACCTCGACCACGACACACGCACCGCCGTGCCACCGCCCGGGCGTCCCGGCCGGAGCGATGGCTGATGTCACTAGTCTAAGGCGGCGCGCGCGCGAGCGGCAAATCCCGCCCCTGGCACGCCCCATCACCGTGACTGCATCATATGGAGAGCACCATGTCCGTCCTTCTCGAACTGACCATCTTCCCGCTCGACCAGGGGGGCAGCGGGGTCAGCCGCTTCGTCGCCCCGGTGGTGGCAATGGTCCGCGACAGCGGCTACCCGCACCAGCTCGGTCCCATGGGCACCGTGGTCGAGACCGCGACCCTGCCCGAGGCGCTGGCACTGATCGAGCGCGCGCAGGCGATCCTCGACGAGATGGGCTGCGAGCGTGTCTATGCAGTGGCCAAGTTCGACATACGCAAGCGCGCCCAGGGGCGACTCGAGGGCAAGATCGCCTCGGTCGAGCATCGTCTCGGCGCCCCCGAGTGAGCGGCGCCTCGCACGCGCGCGCACCACTGGTCGCGCGCCTCACTTCCCGGTATGGTTGGCCCACCGCACGACAGCCGGACTCGACAGCCCGATGAAGGTCGCGATCTTTTCCGACGTCCAGGCCAACCTGCCGGCCATGGAGGTCGCCGTCGCCCAGATCCTCGACTGGTCGCCGGACCTGGTGATCATGGACGGCGACCTGGTCAACCGCGGCCCCAACAGCCTCACCTGTCTGCAGCTGTTCGAGCAGCTGCATCGCGACCATGGCTGGCTGGCGGTGCGCGGCAACCACGAGACCTGGATGCTGCGCTGCGCGCGCGAGACACCGCGCGATACGCTCGATGCCCGGATGCGACAGTTCGCTGACTGGACACTGCACCAGATCGGCCCGGCAGTGGAGACACTGCGCCACTGGCCCGACCACCTGTGTTTCCATGCCGGCACCGAATCGAGCTGGGTACATGTCACCCATGGCACCATGATCAGCAACCGCCACGGCGTCACCGCCGGTCTCCCCGACGAGGCACTGCGTGACGGCGCCCTGCCCGCAGACGTGGCGCTGTTCGTCACCGCGCACACCCACCGCCCACTGACACGGCGACTCGACGGACTGCCGATCCTCAACGTCGGCTCGGCCGGCTCACCCTTCGACGGTGACCCGCGCGGCAGCTATGCCCTGCTCGAGTTCCTGCGCGGACGCTGGCAGTGGCGGATCGTGCGCTTCGACTACGATCGCGCGCGCGCTCGGCGCGACTTCCTCGACTCCGGCTTCATCGAGCAGGGCGGCCCGCTGGCTCGTATCCTCTACGAGGAGTGGTCCCGCGCCCGCTTGCTGATGCCACAGTGGCGCGCGCGCTTCGAGACCCCAGTGCTCGACGGTGAACTCACGCTCGAGCAGGCTGTCGAGTACTTTCTCGCCGACCTCGGGTCGGCACCGGATTGACCCCGGGCCCAGACACCACGCGGGCCCACCCTATTGACCAGCGCCGGGCCCGCGGGCCCGACGATCAGGACCCACCAGATGAGCGATACCGACACCCTCTTGCGTTTTCTCTTCGAGCGGACCGATGTCCGCGGCAACCTGGTCCACCTCGACGCCAGCTGGCGCGCGGTACTCGACGCCCACGACTACCCCGAACCGGTACGCGGCCTGCTCGGCGAGGCCCTGGCTGCGGTCTCGCTGCTCGCCGCCACCATCAAGTTCGACGGTTCGCTGATCCTCCAGGCCCAAGGCGACGGCCCGCTGCGCACCCTGGTCGCCCAGGCCACCAACACCCACAAGGTCCGCGGCCTGGCGCGCTGGGACGCCACCCTCGACCCCGACGCCACGCTCACCGAGCTGTTCGGTCAGGGGCGGCTGGTGCTCACCGTCGAACCACGCGTCGGCGAACCCTATCAGGGGATCGTCGCACTCCAGGGCGAGCGCCTGAGCGAGGCCCTGGAGCACTTCTTCAGCGGCTCCGAGCAGTTACCGACCCGGCTCTGGCTCGCGGCCGACGCCGAGCGCGCCGCCGGACTGTTGCTGCAGCGCCTGCCGAGCGCGGCGCGCGAGGCCGACGACTGGTCGCGGGTCGGCATGCTCGCCGCCACCCTGAGCCGCGAGGAGCTCCTCGAACTCCCCGCCGAGCAACTGCTCTACCGGCTCTTCAACGAGGAGCCGGTACGACTCTTCGAGCCCGAGCCGATCGCCTTTCGCTGTGGCTGCTCGCGGGCGCGCATCGAGCAGACCGTCAAGCTACTCGGCGCCGACGAGATCGAGGCCCTGCTCGCCGAGCGCGGGGCGCTCGAAGTGAACTGCGAGTTCTGTAATCGCACCTACCACTTCGACCCCGTCGATGCGCGCCAGCTCCTCGCCGAGGACAGCCATCACACCCCGCCATCGCAACACCAATGAGTCGGGCGGCACCAACCGTCGACGGCCAGATCGAGTCCTTTGGGTACGACAGACGCTAAGGACTCGACGGCGCCAGCGATCCACCGCCGTTTTCCAGCCCCAGGAGGCACGGCGCGACCGGCACGGCCCCGACCCCGCTGAGCCGAGGCCCGGACCTCCAGCCCCGGCAGGCACCGTCCCCTCTCTCCCCAAACGACGCCGCCCGCTCGCCCCGAGAGGCGAGCGGGCGGCGTCTTATCAGGATCGGCCAACGTCCCCGAAGCCACCGCTACGACAGCGGTAAAGCCCGCGGGGGAGCGACTCAGTCGACCAACTCGCCGGCGAGGACGCGTTCGAAACGCAGGCCGCCGTCGGCCACCCCGACCTCGATCAGATCCCCCGGGGCGAACTTGCCGGCGAGGATCTCCTGCGCCAGCGGGTTCTCGAGCTGGGCGCGGATCGCGCGCTTGAGCGGACGGGCGCCGTAGACCGGATCGAAGCCGGCCTCGCCGAGGTGATCGAGCGCCGCGTCGCTGATCTCGAGGCGCATCTCGCGCTCGGCCAGGCGCCGCTGCAGATAGTCGAGCTGGATGCGCGCGATGGCGCGGATCTGCGCCTGCTGCAGCGGGTGGAAGACAACGATCTCGTCGAGCCGGTTGATGAACTCGGGACGGAAGGCCTGACGCACCACCGCCATCACCGCCGACTTCATCTCGGCATAGGCCGCCTCGCCGGCGTGCTGCTGGATGACCTCAGAGCCGAGGTTGGAGGTCATCACGATCACCGTGTTGCGAAAGTCCACGGTGCGCCCCTGACCATCGGTGAGCCGACCGTCGTCGAGCACCTGCAACAGCACGTTGAAGACGTCGGGGTGGGCCTTCTCCACCTCGTCGAGCAGGATCAGGCTGTAGGGGCGACGGCGCACCGCCTCGGTAAGATAGCCGCCCTCGTCATAGCCGACATAGCCGGGCGGTGCCCCGATCAACCGCGCCACCGAGTGCTTCTCCATGAACTCGGACATGTCGATGCGCACCATCGCCTCCTCGGTATCGAAGAGGAAGCTCGCCAGCGTCTTGCACAGCTCGGTCTTGCCGACGCCGGTGGGACCGAGGAAGAGGAAGGAGCCGATCGGGCGGGCCGGGTCGGAGAGCCCGGCGCGCGAACGGCGGATGGCGTCGCTGACCGCGCCCACCGCCTCGTCCTGACCGACCACCCGCCGGCCGATCTCCTGCTCCATACGCAGCAGCTTGTCGCGCTCGCCCTCGAGCATCCGCGACACCGGGATACCGGTCCAGCGCGAGACGATCTCGGCGATCTCCTCGTCGCTGACCTTGTTGCGCAGCAGTCGGTTCTCGCCCTGCTCGGCCCCGGCGGCGGCCGAGGCCAGTTGCTTCTCGAGTTCGGGGATGCGCCCGTACTGCAGCTCCGACATCCGCGTCAGGTCGCCGGCACGGCGCGCCGTCTCCATCTCCACCCGGGCGCGATCGAGCGCCTCCTTGACGTGCGCGGTACCGGCAACCGCCGCCTTCTCCGACTTCCAGATCTCGTCGAGATCGGCGAACTCGCGCTCGAGCCGACCGACCTCGTCCTCAAGATCGGCGAGGCGCTTGCGCGAGGCCTCGTCGGATTCCTTCTTCAGCGCCTCGCGCTCGATCTTGAGCTGGATCAGCCGACGATCGAGGCGGTCCATCTCCTCGGGCATGGAGTCGATCTCCATGCGGATGTGCGAGGCGGCCTCGTCGACCAGGTCGATCGCCTTGTCGGGGAGCTGGCGATCAGAGATGTAGCGGTGCGACAGGGTCGCCGCGGCGACGATCGCCGGGTCGGTGATCTCGACGGCGTGATGGACCTCGTAGCGTTCCTTGAGCCCGCGCAGGATGGCGATGGTGTCCTCGACATTGGGCTCGTCGACCAGCACCTTCTGGAAGCGCCGTTCGAGCGCCGCGTCCTTCTCGACGTACTTGCGGTACTCGTCGAGGGTGGTGGCGCCGACGCAGTGCAGCTCACCGCGCGCCAGCGCCGGCTTGAGCATGTTGCCCGCGTCCATCGAGCCCTCGGCCTTGCCCGCGCCGACCATGGTGTGCAGCTCGTCGATGAAGAGGATGACATTGCCCTCCTGACGGGCGATGTCGTTGAGCACCGCCTTGAGCCGCTCCTCGAACTCGCCGCGGAACTTGGCCCCGGCGATCAGCGCGGCCATGTCGAGTGAGAGCAGCCGCTTCGACTTCAGCCCCTCTGGCACCTCACCGTTGACGATGCGCTGCGCCAGCCCCTCGACGATGGCGGTCTTGCCGACGCCGGGCTCGCCGATCAGCACCGGGTTGTTCTTGGTGCGCCGCTGCAACACCTGCACGGTGCGGCGGATCTCGTCGTCGCGCCCGATCACCGGGTCGAGCTTGCCCTGTTCGGCGCGCTCGGTCAGATCGATGGTGTACTTCTCAAGTGCCTGACGCTGCTCCTCGGCATTGGGGTCATCGACCTTCTGGCCCCCTCGAACCGACTCGATCGCACGCTCCAGCGCCCCCTTCGAGGCACCGGCCTCGCGCAACACCCGACCCAGCTCGCCGCGGTCGTCGAGCGCGGCGAGCACGAACAGCTCGGAGGAGACGTACTGGTCCTGGCGCTGCTGGGCGAGCTTATCGGTCTGGTTGAGCAGGCGCCCCAGATCGTTGCCGACGTGTACCTCACCGCCGGTGCCTTCGACCACCGGCAGCCGATCGAGCAACTCGCCAAGGGCCGAGCGCAACTGATTGACATTGACATCGGCGCGGGTGAGCAGATGGCGCACCGAGCCCCCTTCCTGATCGAGCAGCGCGATCAGCAGGTGGACCGGCTCGATGAACTGATGATCGCGCCCGATCGCCAGGCTCTGGGCATCGGCCAGCGCGAGTTGGAACTTTGACGTCAACTTATCCATTCTCACGGTGAATTCTCCGGTTTTTTGTAGGTTATTAACGAAGATTGGGGGAGCGCGAGACCGAATCAAGCAATCCACACTGTCCCCCCAGACCCGCCCAGGGGGGGAAAATCACGACTCCGACTGCGACCTGATTTCCGGTATCATGAGCGCGTGAACCTACGTGACCTGAAATATATCCTCGCCGTCGCCGAGACGCGTCACTTCGGGCGCGCCGCCGAGCGTTGCTTCGTCAGTCAACCGACGCTCAGTGGCCAGATCAAGAAGCTCGAGGACGAACTCGACGTGGTGATCTTCGAGCGCACCAACCGCTCGGTCGAGATCACCCCCGTCGGCGAGGCGATCCTCCACCACGCCCGACTGGTGCTGGAGCAGACCAACGCCATCGAGCAGGTCGCGCGCGCCCACCAGGACCCCTTGGCCGGCTCGCTGCGCATCGGCGCCATCCCCACCATCAGCCCCTATCTGATCCCGTTGTTGCTGCGGCCGCTACGCGCACGCTGCCCCAAACTGCAGCTGGTGCTCTCCGAGGAGATCACCGACACCCTGCTCGAGCGCCTCAACCACCACGAGATCGATGCCGCGCTGCTCGCTACCCCGGTCGAGGACTCCGACCTCGCCGCCATCGAGCTGTTCGACGAGCCCTTCTGGCTCGCCCATCCCGAGGGCCATCCGCTGCAGCAACACCCCGAGATCAGCGCCGACGACCTGGAGTCGTGCGAGCTGCTGCTGCTCGCCGACGGTCACTGCCTGGCCCATCAGGTGATGGAAGTCTGTCGACTCTCGCAGCGCCCGACCCAGGGCGAGATGGCCGATCTGCGCGCCTCCAGCCTCGAGACCCTGTTGCAGCTGGTCAGCGCCGGCTTCGGCTGCACCCTGGTCCCGGCACTGGCGGTGCGCGAGGCCTGGATGCATGATCATGGCATCGTCGCGCGCCGGCTCCACCTGCCCAACGCCTATCGCCGCATCTCCCTGGTCTATCGCCGCAGCTTCCCGCGGCGCCAGGTCCTCGAGACCTTCGCCGCAGTGGTCCGCGCTCAGCTCCCCGCCAGCGTCCACCAGCTCGGGACCCCCGACTGAGCCCTCGTCGACCGTCCCCTGAAAGACACACCCCATCTCCAGCAGCACCGGCCGCGGTGCTGCTGACGCCACTTGACCTCTTCGGGAAGCACCATAACTTCTCGATGTAAG
Source organism: Marichromatium bheemlicum (assembly GCF_012276755.1). Classification (GTDB taxonomy): domain Bacteria; phylum Pseudomonadota; class Gammaproteobacteria; order Chromatiales; family Chromatiaceae; genus Marichromatium; species Marichromatium bheemlicum. Next base: position 167,412 of record NZ_JAAXKX010000004.1, read on the forward strand.
GGTCAGAAATTGCGGATCTGTTCATAATCTTTCGTTAGACTTGGCCCGACAACCAATCCTGGCGATGGCGGAACGCAACGTCGCCGAGACACCACATTCGATCATGGAACTAGGGAAGCAGCAGGGGGTGCCCATGCAGACCAAGCAGACACAGGCCCTATGGGAGTTACAGCGTCACGGCCTCCCAGAGATCGCAGAAACGGCCGCACGCCACTGGCAGGCCGGTCAACGCTATGACCCCGAGGACACCCTCCCGATCCCGCGCTCGCTCGAGACCTTGATCGAGCAGTGCAATTGGGAGATCGACCGGATGGCAGCGGCCTATCCCTGAGCCCGCCCCGATCGAGACCGGACGATGACCCCAGGACACCTGAGCGTCGAGACCCACCCCGACCACCCCGGGTTGGTCCGTCTCCGGGTCGCGGCGCAACCGCCGACACCGACACCTCGACTACACTGCGTCGTGCGCTTCGAAGACGTCACCACCGCGCGCATGCACGCTCACCAACACCTGCGCCGCCACCTGGTCGACATCGACTCCGGTCTCTACCGCACCGACCCGCTCACCGCCTGCGCCGCAATCGCGGCCATCGCCCTGCCGCAACGGCACATCGCCCTGGATCCCGAGCTGGCCGCCGACCCCAGGTACACCCGCCTCATCGACCGAACCCGCATTCGCAACCGTCGCATCGACCGACTGTTCAACGCCGTCGGCCTCCTCGCCCTGTTGCTCCTGTTGATCCTCGCCCTCCCGGTCACCCCCTGAGGTCGCCGTCATGCGCATCGTCGAGGTCATCGCCGCGGCCAGACACACCAAGACCCTACTCGGCATGGCCCGCTTCTATGGCGCCACCGATGCTTGGTGCGGCGATCGCGGCGAGGACGGACGGCGCGCGATACGGATGCTCGTCGACGACGCCCATCGTCAGGCGCTGATCGACTCGCTGCAGGACCTGTTCAGGACCGATCCCGATGCCCGCATCGTCATCCAACCCGTCGACACCACCCTCACTCGCGACACCCCGCGCCAGCAGGACGAGGCACTACGCCGCGCGCAGGCGATCGCCGCGACCCGCGAGGAACTCTACAGCGAGATCGTCAAAGGGGCGCGACTCGACAGCAACCACCTGATCCTGACCGTGCTCTCGACCTTGGTCGCGGCGATCGGGCTGCTCGAGGACAATGTCGCGGTCTTGATCGGCGCGATGGTCATCGCCCCCCTGCTCGGCCCCAATATCGCACTGGCCTTCGCCACCGCGCTCGGTGATCGCGCCCTGGTGTGGCAGGCGCTGCGCACCAACGCCGCCGGATTGGCGCTATCGCTGCTGCTGGCCGTCGTCATCGGGTTGATCTGGGAGGTCGACTTCGGCCTCGCCGAGCTGGCCACGCGGACCGATGTCGGCCTGGCCGGTGTCGTGCTGGCGCTCGCCTCGGGCGCGGCCGCGGTGCTGTCGTTGACCTCTGGGCTGTCCTCGACCCTGGTCGGGGTGATGGTCGCCGTCGCCCTGCTACCACCGACGGCGACCATCGGCCTGGCGCTCGGCAGCACCCGCTGGGATGCGGCGCTCGGCGCACTGCTGTTGCTGGCCGTCAACATCGTCTGTGTTTTGCTGGCCGCCAAGCTGGTGTTCTTGTTCAAAGGGGTGCGGCCACGCACCTGGACCGAACGCAATCGCGCCCGCCAATCGATACGCCTTCATCTCGCCCTCTGGGCGCTGCTGCTCAGCGCCTTGGTCGCGATCATCCTGCTGCGCGCCGAGCCCGTGATCGCGCTGCACTGATCCACTCATCGTGCATCCCTCGGCGACCGGCGCGCATCCTCCCGTGAGTCGTGCCATCATTGAACCGCGCACTCATCCCCTCGCCACGAGGGCCAGGACGGCGCCGTCGCACGGGGCGATAACAGCGCGGCCGCAAGGGCCGTATCCTGCGGCCCATTGATCTGAGCGAGGTTGAGATCACACGCAGTACCGCACCATCTACTGTCGGTCGACCCCGACACCGCGACTGCGGGGGTGTGAACCTTGCCACCTCCCGCAAACCAAGGGTTTACCCCAAGGGATGTTCCCCGCATGAAAAAGAACTATCCAGTGACGCAGCAGGAGGTCTCCTTCGCGGATGACACCAACATCCTGTCGACCACCGACCTCAAGGGCGCCATCACCTACGTCAACGATCACTTCATCGAGATCTCGGGCTTTACCGAGAACGAACTGATCGGACGCAATCACAACGTGGTGCGTCACCCCGACATGCCGCCGGTGGCCTTCGCCGAGCTGTGGACGACACTGAAGGCCGCACGCCCCTGGATGGGCCTGATCAAGAACCGCTGCAAGAACGGCGATCACTACTGGGTGAGCGCCTATGTCACCCCGATCACCCACGACGGCGACACCGTCACCGAATACCAGTCGGTACGCACCAAGCCGGCGCGCGTCATGGTCGAGCGCGCCGAGCGCCTCTATGCCGAACTGATGCGCAATCGTCGCCCCTGGCACTGGCGCCTAGCGCTCCCCAGCGCCCGCTGGCGACTGCTCGGCAGCATCGCCCTGCTCGGCGCCGGCGCCATCGCCGCCAGCCCCCTGCTCGGGCTGGCGGTGTCGCAGAGCGCCCTCCCGGTCTTGCTCTTTACCCTGGTGGCGATGACCGTGGCCTGGCTCGAGACCCGCGCCCTGACCACCATCGCCACCCAGGCCCGGCTCGTCGCCGACAACCCGACTAGCCAGTACATCTACACCAACCGGCGCGACGAATACGGCGCGGTCGAGTTCGCCATGCACATGCTCGAGGCCGAGACCGGCGCCGCCGTCGGCCGGGTCGACGACTCGGCAGCCCGGTTGCTGCGCCAGGCCGAGCACATGGCCGCCGCAGTCGACTCGGCACGGAGCGCGATCCTCGCCCAACAATCCGAGACCGACCAAGTCGCCACCGCCATCGAGGAGATGGCCGCCAGCGTGCGCGAGGTCGCGCAGAACGCCCAGCGCACCGCCGACACCGCCCATGAGGCCGATACCAATGCCACCGGTGGCGCCGATGTGGTGAGCGCCACCGGCGGCTCGATCGGCACCCTCGCCGACGAGATCGAACAAGCCGCTGCGGTGATCCACACCCTCGAGCAGCACAGCGACGAGATCAACGCCGTGCTCGAGGTGATCCGGGGCATTGCCGAGCAGACCAACCTGCTCGCCCTCAACGCCGCCATCGAGGCCGCCCGCGCCGGCGACGCCGGGCGCGGCTTCTCGGTGGTCGCCGACGAGGTGCGCAATCTCGCCAACCGCACCCAGCAGTCGACCACCGAGATCAAGAGCATGATCGAGAAGCTGCAGGGCGGGGCACGCGCCTCGGTCGAGGTCATGGGCAACAGCCGCACCCAGGCCGAGCACAGCGTCTCGCGCGCCGCCGAGGCCGGTAGCGCGCTCGCACGGATTGCCGCCGGCATCCAATCGATCACCGACATGAGCACCCAGATCGCCACCGCCGTCGAGGAGCAGAGCGCGGTCAGCGAGGAGATCAGCCGCAGCATCACCGACATCCGTCACGGCGCCGACCAGACCGCCGCGAGCAGCCATGCCATCGAGACGGCCGCCGCCCGGGTGGTGGAACTCTCGGCCGAGCTGCGCACCCTGGCACGGCAATTCTGGGAACATCGGCGCTGAGGGCCGCAACAGATGAAGACCAATCTCCCCGTCACCGGCAAGGAACAGACCTTCGCCGAGACCGACAACATCATGTCGACCACCGACCTCAAGGGCATCATCACCGACGTCAACGACACCTTCGTCGACATCAGCGGCTTCACCCGTGACGAACTGGTGGGTGTCAACCACAACGTGGTGCGCCACCCCGACATGCCGCCGGCAGCCTTCGCCGAGCTGTGGCAGACGGTCAAGTCCGGGCGCCCCTGGATGGGCCTGGTCAAGAACCGCTGCAAGAACGGCGATCACTACTGGGTCGACGCCTTCGTCAACCCGATCATGCGCAACGGCAAGGTGGTCGAATACCAATCGGTGCGCACCCGCCCGGCGCGCGATCTGATCGATAAGGCCGAGCGGCTCTATGCCGCCATCCGCGCCGGCCGCCTGCCCCTGGCGCTGCGCCTGCCGCGCCTCTCGGCGTTCTGGCGACTCACCGCCGGGCTGGTGAGCGCGGCACTCATCGCCCTCGCCGCACTAGTGCCGACGGCCCAACCCCTGGCCCCGGGCGCCGCCCTGATCGGGCTGATGCTCGCCGTTGCGATCCTCATCGTCTGGCTCCAGACCCGACCGCTGGCGCGCTTGAGCGCGCGCGCGCACCAGGTGATCGACGATCCCACCGCACAGTATCTCTACACCGGCACCAGTCGCGAGTACGGCGGCATCACCTTGGCGATGCGGATGCTGCGCACCGAGAGCCGCTCGGCGGCGGTGCGGATCTCCGATACCGCAGCCAAACTCTCGCGCCAGGCCGAGACCACGGTCGATACCGTCTCGCAGCTGCGCGGTGCAATCCTCGAACAACAGTCCCAGACCGACCTGGTGGCCACCGCCATCGAGGAGATGGCCGCCAGCGTGCGCGAGGTCGCTCGCAACGCCCAGCACACCGCCGACACCGCCAGCGGCGCCGACGAGGCCGCGCGCGATGGTCACCGCATCACCATCGACACCGGCTCGGCCATCGACCGGCTCTCTGGTGAGGTCGAGAACGCCGCCAGCGTGATCCAGACCCTCGAGCAGCACAGCGACGAGATCAGTGCCGTGCTCGAGGTGATCCGTGAGATCGCCGAGCAGACCAACCTGCTCGCCCTCAACGCCGCCATCGAGGCCGCCCGCGCCGGCGAGGCCGGACGCGGCTTCGCGGTGGTCGCCGACGAGGTGCGCAACCTCGCCAACCGCACCCAGCAATCGACCACCGAGATCCAGACCATGATCGAGAAGCTGCAGGCCGGTGCGCGCGCCTCGGTCGAGGTGATGCACGGCAGCCGAGCCCAGGCCGAGGAGAGCGTCGCTCAGGCCGGGGAGGCCGGTGAGGCACTGGCGGCGATCGCCGCCAGCGTGCAGCAGATCTCGGACATGACCACCCAGATCGCCACCGCCGTCGAGGAGCAGAGCGCGGTCAGCGAAGAGGTCAACCGCAGTATCACCAACATCCGTCAGGCGGCCGACGGCAACGCCGCGACCACCGGCGAGATCGAGCACACCGCCGAGGCCTTGGCCACCCTCGCCGAGGAGATGCGGGTACTCTCTGAGCAGTTCTGGCGCCACCGGATCTGCATGAGCGACCATGTCCGCCTCGATGGCACCACGCCACCCTCACGACACTGACCCGTCCGGCGCCGGTGACGCGCGTCGCCGGCGCCTTTGGCGTAAGCTAGTCGGGCCCAACGCCCGGAGCCGCGAAGAGCACCCCCATGGATGACACCCTCAAGCGACTGCTCGATGTCGAGATGCACGCCGAGCGTCTCGCCCAACAGGCCGAGACCGAACAGGGCCGGATCGTCGATCAGGCGATGGCCGAGGCCCGCGCCGAGCAGGCACGCTTCACCGCTAGGATCCCGGAACTGCGCCAGGGCTTCATCGCCAAGGCCGGTGCGCGCGCCGAACAGAGCATCGCCGAACTGCGCCGCCGCTACGACGAGCGCCATATCGCCCTGCGCAACCAGGCCGAAGAGCGAGAGCACGAGGCGCTCGAGGCCGCCTTCCAGGTCCTCATCGATCTCCGTCGCTGAGTGCCGCGTCATGGTCGACGCCGCCCACGCCTATCTCGACGCCCGGGTCTCGATGATGACCCGCCAGCTGCACGACCGTCACGGTCTGGCCCAGCTCGCCGAGCTGACACTGCCGGACCTGGCCCAGCGCCTCGGCCTCGATACCCTGCTCGACCCCAGCCAGTCGTTGCGCAGCCGCAGCCGCGCGATCGAGCAGGCGCTGGTCCACCAGCTGCTCGCCGAGCTGCAGGTGCTGATCCGACCACTGCACGGCGCCGAGCGTGAACTGATCCTCGCCTGGGGGCGCAAGTACGCCCTCTACAACCTCAAGACCCTGCTGCGCGGCAAGCTCCATGCATTCGAGGCCGAGACCATCGCCGCGCAATTGTTCGAGCTACCGGCCCCGATCCGGCTACCGATCCGCACCCTGTTCCGCGCCGAGGGGGTCGATGAACTCCTGCGCCAGCTCGAGACCGGCCCCTACCGCCAGATCGCGCGCCAGGCACGCGAGGTCTATGCCCGTCAACGCGAACCCTTCGCCCTCGAGGCGGCCATCGATCAACACTACTATCTCGATCTCGCCCATCACGCCCGCGCCTTCGGCGCCCCGCACGGCAACGCGCTCAGACGCCTGATCGGGGCCATGCTCGATCGTGTCGACCTGCTGTGGCTGTTGCGCTTTCGACTCTGCTACGGGCTCTCGCCCTCGGCGACCTTCTACTGGCTGGTGCCCTCGACCGGACTCCTCGGGCGGGAGCGACTGTTGCACCTGGTGGCACTCGAGGGCCTCGAGGCGGTGCTCGGCACCCTCCCCGAGCCACTGGCCGGGCGCCTCGCCGGCAGCGACGACATCGCCGAGGTACAGCGCCGCGTCAACGCCCACAGCGCGGCGACCGCGCGTGCCTCGCTCGCGTACGCCGACTCGGCGCCAGCCCGTGCGCTGGCCTATCTGATGTTGCGCGAGACCGAGCTGCTGGGACTCTTCGCGATCGTCCAGGGACGCTTGCTGGGACTAGCGCAACACACCATCGACGCCGCACTCGAACACGTCCCTTCGGGCTGTACCTGGCGGGCCGCGGTTGTCGACCGGTCGGAGACGGACTGATGCTCGCGCCCACGGCGATGAAGCACGTCCGCCTGCTGGTCCTCACCGAGGACCTACCCGCCACCTCGCTCGCCCTCGCCGCCACCGGCCACTTCCACCCCGACCCGCGCGCCCCTGCCGAGGCCCGGCTCGGCACCGCCCCGGCACACCACTATCGCCACCACCACGATCGCGCCCGCCAGCGGCTCGACAAGCTCGCCGAGCTGCTCGACCTCGCGCTGGCGCAGCACGTCGACCGGCCTCGGGTGATCGAGCCCGAGTCACTCGCCGCGCTCGACCACTGGCTCGGCGAGCTGTGGCAAACCGCCTCGACCCACGCCGAGGGCCTGCGCCTGCTCGACGACGAGGCGCGACTGGTCGCCGAGCACCAGGCCGCGCTCGCCAACTTCGCCGCGCTCGACATCGATCTGGCGGTGCTGCGCAACAACACCCGCTTCCTCGACATCCATGTCGGCATGGTGCCGCGCGAGAACCTCGCCCGGCTCGGCGGCGCGCTCGGGCTCGCCCACTATCTGGTCCATGTCTACATGCAGCGTGGCGACCAGACCCATGTGGTGATCGTCGGCCCCAGCGACGCCGCCCCCGAGTCACTGCCCCAGGTGCTCGCCGCCGCCGGATTCCAGGCGCTGCCGATCCCGATCGAACTCGACCGCGAACCGGCGCGGGTACGCCAGCAGCTCGAGACGCGTAGCGCCGACATCGCCCACCGCCGCGCCGCGCTCGAACGCGAACTCGCCGACTGGGGTGCCGACCATCGCGCACAGCTGCTCGCCGCGCAGCAGACCCTGCTGCTCGCCGCCCCGCTGGTCGCGCTCGACCCGGCGCTGCGCGCCAGCGGACCGCTCGCCCATCTCGCCGGCTGGGTGCCGGCCGGTGGCGTCGACGACCTCGCCGATCAGCTTCGTCAAACACTCTCGCACCCCTTCGACCTGAGCGTGCGCGACCCGCGCCCGGACGAACGCCGACTGGTGCCGACGGTGCTCACCCGCAATCGCCTGCTCGCGCCCTTCGCCACCCTGGTCGGGCAGTACGGCATCCCCGAGTACGGCGAGGTCGACCCCACGCCGCTGTTCGCCGTCACCTTCCTGCTGATGTTCGGCAGCATGTTCGGCGACCTCGGTCAGGGCGCGGTGATCGCGCTCGCCGCCTGGCTGCTGCGTCGACGGCTCGGGCGCTTCTGGCCCTTCGGATTGCTCGCCGGGTTGTCGTCGATGGCCTTCGGGGTGGTCTTCGGCAGCGTGTTCGGCAACGAGCACCTGATCCCGGCGCTGTGGATGAGCCCGCTCACCGATCCGCTGCGGATGCTCACCCTGGCACTCCTCTGGGGGGTGGGGTTCATCACCCTCGCCTGTACGCTGGCGATCTACAACCGGGTGGCCGTCGGGCGCTGGCGCGACGCCGTGCTCGGGCATCACGGTGCGGTCAATCTGGTGTTCTACCTCGCGCTGGTCGGCGCCGGGGTCGGGCTCGCCGAGAACGGCGCCCTCGCCCCCTGGCCGGCGACCATCGCCGGGCTCGCCCTCGCCACCCTGGCCTGGGCGAGCTGGCGCGAGCAGCAAGGCCCGGTGATCGAGCGCGCGCTGGTGGTCTTCATCGCCACCCTGGAGACGGTGATCGGCTATGTCTCCAACACCCTCTCCTTCCTCCGCGTCGCCGCCTTCGGGCTCAACCATGTCGCGCTCGCCATCGCCGTCTACACCCTCGCCGGGATGCTCGGCGAGGTCGGTCACCTCATCACCCTGGTCCTCGGCAACCTCTTTATCATCGTGCTCGAGGGCGGGATCGTGATGATCCAGGTGATGCGACTGCAGTACTACGAGGGGTTCTCGCGTTATTTCTCCGGGGACGGACACGCCTTCGCGCCACTACGCCTGCCGCGTGACTGACCCCGGCACCATCCACCACATCAGGAGCGTCACATGTATTGGCTCGTCGCCCTCATGACCCTGGCCATCCTCGGCCTGATCCTCACCGGACTGGTGCTGGAGTTGCGCCCCCGCGCCAGCGCCCGGCTCCGTGACTGGTTCCGCCCGGCGCTCGGCACCCAGCTGGTGGTCTTCGTCGGCGCCCAGCTCGGGCTGCTCGTGCTCGGACTCAACGACGCCCTGGCCGCCACCGAGCCCCTCGCCGACACCGCCACCCCCGAGATCAGCCTCGGCATGGGGCTGGCGATCATCGGTGCCGGTATCCCCACCGCGATCTCGACCATCGGCGCCGGCATCGCCGTCGGCCCGATCGGCGCGGCCTCGCTGGCGGCGATCACCGAGAAGCCGGAGAACCTCGGGCGCACCCTGATCTATCTCGGTCTGGCCGAGGGCATCGCCATCTACGGGCTGGTGGTCTCGATCCTGCTCATCAACAAGATCTGAGCGGGCATGGTGGACACTCCCAGCACCGAGACCGCCACCCCGGCGCGGCTCGTGTTCATCGGTGACGAGCGGCTCGCCGATGGCTTCCGGTTGATCGGCTTCGAGGCCCACGAGAACCCTGCCCCGGAGACCGTCGAGCGCCTGCTGCGCGGACTGTTGCGCGCGCGGGCCAAGGCGCTGGTAGTGGTCGACGACGCGCTGATGGCCGCAGACATCCCCAGCCTGCAGCGCATCCGCCGCGAGGGCGGACGCATCGTGGTGATCGCGGTGCCCGCGCTCGGCGCCGAGGCCCCGCGCCTGTCCAGCGCGGTGGCCGATCGGCTCGATGCGCTGTTCGGTGCCGCGCCGGACGACGAGACGGAGCAACGACATGACCCAGGTCGATGAACTCGAACAGGCGATCCTCGCGCGCGCCGAGCGCCTCGCCGCCGAGTACCGGGCGCGCGTCGCCAGCCGTCGCGACACCATCCTGCGCGAGGCCGCCGAGCGGCTGCGCGCGCGCGAGCAACACGAGGAGCAGGTCGCCCGCGCCCTGGCCGAACGCAGCTTCCGCCAGCAGGTCCAGGCCAGCGAACTGAAGCTCCAGACCCATCTCGACCGGGTGCGCTGGAACCTGATGCAGGCCGTCGAGCGCGGACTCGAAGAGCGGATGCGCGCCTTCGTCGCCGAACGCGACACCTATGGCGACTGGCTCGCGACGCTGATCGTGCGCGATGCCGGGCTGATCGAGCAGCCGCGGCTGCGGGTCGAGGCCAACGCCCACGACCTGGTGCTGCTGCGCGAGCGCTGGGCGGCGATCCTCGCGGCGCTACCCGAGGGGCGCGAGGCCGAGCTGGTCGAGGAGCCGATCACCGCCCTCGGCGGGGTGCGGGTCAGCGACGCCGAGGGGCGGGTGCGCATCGACGACACCCATGCCGGTCGGCTCGAACGGCTGCGCCCCAAGATCCAGCGCGTGATCCTCGAACGCCTGCTCCCCAACGGGCTCGATACCGCCAACCTGTTCAATGGATGATGCCGTGAAAGACGCCAACAGAACCGGCCGGGTGCGTGACATCAACGGCCCCATCGTCACCATCGAACTGCCCGGCGCGCGCAGCGGCGAGCAGGTCAAGCTCGGCGAACTCGGGCTGCTCGGCGAGGTGATCTCGCTGCGTGGCGGCGATGCTATCGTCCAGACCTACGAATCGACCGACGGGCTGCGTCCCGGCGAGCCGGTGCGCGGACTCGGCCGACCGCTCTCGGTCGAACTCGGCCCCGGGCTGCTCGGCGGCATCTTCGACGGCGTGCAACGACCGCTCGAGGCGATCGCCCTGGCCTCGGGCGATCACATCCGCCGCGGCATCGACCTCAATGCCCTCGACCGCGCCCGCGAGTGGCGCTTCACCCCCAACCCGGCGCTCGAACCCGGCGCCCGGATCGGCGGCGGCACCCTGCTCGGCACCGTCCCGGAGACGGCCACCATCGAGCACCGCGTGCTGGTACCGCCCGGTATCGAGGGCGAGCTGGAGGAGATCGCCCCGGCCGGCGACTACGACCTCGAGGCGACCATTGCCCGGGTGCGCGACGCCCACGGCGCCAGCCGCAGGCTCGGGCTCTATCACCGCTGGCCGGTGCGCCAGCCGCGCCCCTACCGGCGCCGCGACGACGGCGTCGCGCCGCTGATCACCGGACAGCGGGTGATCGACACCTTCTTCCCCCAGCTCAAGGGCAGCAAGGGCGCAGTCCCCGGCCCCTTCGGCGCGGGCAAGACCGTGGTGCAGCAGCAGATCGCGCGCTGGTCGAACGCCGACATCGTCATCTATGTCGGCTGCGGCGAGCGCGGCAACGAGCTGGTCGACGTGCTCGAGACCTTCCCCCAGCTCGACGACCCCTACACCGGGCGCAAGCTGATGGAGCGCACCCTGCTGGTGGCCAACACCTCCAACATGCCGGTGGTGGCGCGCGAGGCATCGGTCTATGTCGGCCTGACCATGGCCGAGTACTACCGCGACATGGGCTACGACGTGGTGATGCTGGCCGACTCCACCAGCCGCTGGGCCGAGGCGTTGCGCGAGGTCTCCGGGCGGCTCGGACAGATGCCGGTCGAGGAAGGCTACCCCGCCTATCTCGCCTCGCGTCTGGCCGCGCTCTACGAGCGCGCCGGACGGGTCGAGACCTTCGCCGGGGCCTCCGGCTCGGTCACCCTGATCGGCGCGGTCTCGCCGCCGGGCGGCGACTTCTCCGAGCCCGTCACCAGCCACACCAAGGACATCGTCGAGACCTTCTGGGCGCTCTCCAAGGAGCTGGCCGACGCCCGTCACTACCCCTCGATCGACTGGGTCGGCAGCTTCTCCGGGCATGTCCACACCGCCGCCGAGTGGTGGCACCAGGAGATCGACCCGAACTGGGAGCAACGCCGCACCGCCGCCCTCGCCCTCCTCGCCCGCGACGCCGAACTCTCGCGCATCGTCAACCTGGTCGGCCCCGAGGCCCTCTCCGACCCCCAGCGCTGGGAGCTGGAAGGCGCCGCGCTCATCAAGGAAGGCGTGCTGCAGCAGAGCGCGCTCGACGACATCGACACCTTCTGCTCCCCGGCCAAGCAATTCGCCCTGCTGGATCTGGCCATCGAGATCTACCGCAGCGGCGAATCGCTGATTCGACTCGGCGTGCCGGTCTCGGAACTGCAGAACCTACCGCTATTGGCCAAGATGCGCCGGATCAAGTCACTGTATTCGAGTGAGGAACTGGATCGGATACAGGGGTTTCGGGATGAGGTGGAGGAGGCGATGGAGGGGGTTCGAATTGAATATTCGAAGCTGGATAGAGGAGCCGGCGTGGAATAGGTTTGCCGTTCTTAAACGATCGGTCAGGGCACTACCAACTTACTTATCTATAGCCCAAACCTCTAATCCAACAACCAGAGTTGAATTCCTAGACGGGCCAAGGCCCCAAGCATGTACGGCTCGATCGAGCCGAACGAGGATCATTGCATCATGAGCATCAAGGAATACCGCACCGCCATCGAAGCCAGGGGCGGCCTCCTGGTGGTCAGGGACACGCCGGGCGTGGCCTTCGGCGACCGGGTGCGGATCGAGAACCATGCGGGCCAGATCCGCAACGGTCAGGTCATCCGTGCGGCGGACGAGGAGGTGCTGATTCTGGTCTTCGAGGGCACGGATGATCTGGACCTGGAGAACACCTGGGTCCGCTTCCTCGACGAGCCGGTGGAGATCGCGCTCTCGCCCGAGATCCTGGGGCGCGAACTCAACGGCCTCGGCGAGCCGCGCGACGGGCGCCCGCCGGTACTCTCGGGGCTGCGGCGGCCGGTGGGCGGCTCGGCCATCAATCCGGCCGCCCGCACCTATCCGCGCGAGTTCATCCAGACCGGCGTCTCGACCATCGACGGGCTCAACAGTCTGGTGCGGGGGCAGAAGCTGCCGATCTTCTCGGGCTCGGGCCTGCCGCACAACCGGCTCGCGGCCCAGATTGTGCGTCAGGCCAGGCTGGTCGACGAGAACTCCAGCTTCTCGATCGTGTTCGCGGCCATGGGCGTCTCCTACGCCGACGCCAAGTTCTTCCGCGACGAGTTCGCAAACTCGGGCGTGCTGCGCAACGTGGTGATGTTCGTCAATCTCGCCGACGACCCGCCGGTGGAGCGGCTCACCCTGCCCCGCGCCGCGCTCACCGCCGCCGAGTATCTGGCCTATGATCTCGACCGCCACGTGCTGGTGGTGCTCACCGACATGACCAACTACGCCGAGGCGCTGCGCGAGGTCGCCACCGCCAAGGGCGACGTGCCCGCGCGCAAGGGCTATCCGGGCTATCTCTACTCCGATCTGGCCGAACTCTACGAGCGCTGCGGGCGTATCCACGACCGACGCGGGTCGATCACCATGATGCCGGTCGTCTCCATGCCCTCGGACGACATCACCCACCCCATCCCCGACCTCACCGGCTATATCACCGAGGGGCAGATCGTGCTCTCGCGCGAGCTGCACAATCGCGGCATCTACCCCCCGGTGCACATCTCGCCGAGCCTGTCGCGGCTGATGAAGGACGGCATCGGCAAGGACGACACCCGCGAGGACCACCCCCGGGTCGCGGCCCAGCTCTACAGCCTCTACGCCCGCGCCCAGGAGACCCGCAACCTCGCCTCGATCATCGGCGCCGACGAGCTGTCCGAGCGCGATCGGCGCTTTCTCGAATTCGCCGACGCCTTCGACTCGCGCTTCGTCACCCAGGGCGAGGACGAAGAGCGCTCGGTCATCGAGACCCTGGAGCTAGCCTGGGCGCTGATGGCGCACTTCCCACGCGACCAGCTCACCCGCCTACAGGAGACCGACTTTGCACGCCACCTCCCCCATGACGATCGACCATGACATCGACTGCGCCGAGTGCCGCGCCTGCTGCTGCCGACTCGAGGCGGTATGCCTGACCGACACCGGGGTGCCGCCACGCTTCCTCACCGAGGACGCCTGGGGGCGGACCTGCATGCTCCGGCTCGACGACGGCTGGTGCGCCGCGCTCGACCGCGACACCCTACGCTGTCGCATCTACGCCCAGCGCCCGCTGGTCTGTCGGATGCTCGAGATGGGTGGGCCCGACTGCATCGACGCGCGGGCGACCATTGACGAGCCCTTGTCTCGCTGACCCCAGAACCCCCATGGCCCCCCCCCTGATCAAGGCACCACCGACCAAGAGCAGCCTGCTGCGGCTACAGCAGCAGGCACAGTTTCTGATCGCCGGGCACGATCTGCTCGAACGCAAGCGCGAACTGCTCACCCGGCTGGTCTACGAGCGCATCGACGAGTACCGCGCACTGCGGCGCGAGGCCGAGACCGCGCTCGGCGCGGCCTATCACTGCCTCAGCCTCACCCACCTGCGCATGGGCAGTCGCGGCATTCGTCAGGCCGCGCTCGGCGCCGAGCCGGCGCTGCGCGTCAATGTCCTGCCACACCGCGCGCTCGGCGTCGAGTACCCGGCGGTGGCCAGCGAGCGCCTGCCGCTCAAGCCCGTCGGTCTGCTCGGCACCGACGCGAGCTTCGACGCCACCCGCGCCAACCTCGCCGAGGCCGCGGTGTTGCTTGCCCGGCTCGCCGAGGTCGAGACCGCGCTGCACCGACTGATGGAGGAGCAGCGCAAGGCGCAGAAACGCGTCAACGCGCTCAAGTACAACATCATCCCCCGCTACCAGCGCACCATCCGCTTCATCCGCTCGGCACTCGAAGAGGAAGAGCGCAACGCCCTGTTCCAGGTGAAGCTGCTGCGCGAGAGACAGACGTAGCGGCCAGCGGCCGGGAGAGCTGAACCGCAAGGACCCGCAGGGCGCGAAGATGCAGGGCGTTAGGCCGCCACCCCGTAGGGTGGGATGCATGAGCGCCAGCCCGTAGGGTGGGATGCGTGACCGCGCGAGCACGTCGAGAGACCGCGCGGACTGCTTCCGGTCACGCACCCCACCACCTCGCGCCGAACCGACCGGGGGCGCGGTGTCTCGTCCGGGCTCTACGCGGATGCGAGTGGCGAGGTCTTGAGGACACGATGCGGCGGTGTTGGGGTGCCTTCGGCAACCCAACCTACGGGCGGCTGCGCGAGAGACAGACGTAGCGGCCAGCGGTTGGGAGAGTTGAACCGCAAAGACCCGCAGGGCGCGAAGATGCAGGGCGTTAAGCCGCCACCCCGAAGGGTGGGATGCATGAGCGCCAGCCCGTAGGGTGGGATGCGTGACCGCGCGAGCACGTCGAGGGTCGGCGCAGACCGCGACCGGGCGCGCACCCCACCACCTCGCGTCAAATCGGCCGGGGGTGCGCGGTGTCTCGTCCGGCCTCTACGCGGATGCGAGCTGCGAGGTATTGAAAGCATGATGCAGCGGTGTTGGGGTGCCTTCGGCAACCCAACTTACGTGCTGCACCGGCGTTGGGGTGCCGATGGCAACCCAACCTACGGGCTTTGGCGACTCAAAGATCCTGGCCGAGCACCACCATCCGGTCGAGCAGTACGAACAAGGCCCGGTGGAGCCGCGCATAGTGTTCGACGGAGCGGGCGCGGATCAACTCGGGCGCCTGCACGAAGGGACCGGGATCGGTCAGCTCGTCGGCGCAGTGGACGAGCAGCTGCTCGACGCCCTCGGCGGTGGCCTCCAGGTGGCATTGCAGACCCAGCACCCGATCCTCGAAGAGGAAACCCTGGTTGGCGCAGGCGGCGCTCGCGGCGAGCGGCTGCGCGCCCTCGGGCAGGGCGAAGGTGTCACCGTGCCAGTGGAAGACCTCGCCCCCCTCGGGCAGGCCCGCAAACAACCCCGAGGCGCGACCCTCGGAGGTGAGTTCGAGCGGGAACCAACCGATCTCGCGCTCGGGGTTGCGGCTCACCCGCGCCCCCAGCGCGGCGGCGATCTGCTGGGCACCGAGACAGACCCCGACCAGGGTCTTACCGGCACCGATGGCGCGCGAGATGAAGGCGCGCTCGGTGGCGAGCCAGGGATGGCACTGCTCCTGGTCGACCCCCATCGGGCCACCCAGCACCACCAGCCAGTCGATCTCGGCGAGCGCCGGCAGCGGCTCACCGAGATCGAGCCGAACCAGCTCGAGCACATGGCCACGTGAGCGCACCCACTCGCCGATAACCGCCGGCCCCTCGAAAGGGACATGTTGCAGGACACAGACGCGCATCGGATCCATCACCTCATCCTCAACAACCGGCCCCTTCGGAGAGCAGATCAAGATCATTCTGGATCATCGCCTTGGCACGATAGATCCCGATCAGTGTCTTGGCATCGGTGATGGTGGCGTCGTGACACCAGTCGAGCGCCTGGCTGAAAGGAAGCCAGTGGACCTCGATCAACTCGCCGGGTTCGTGCGCCACCGGCTGGGTGGAGAGCCCACGCGCCAGCCACAGATGGATGACCTCGGTGAACACCCCCGGGGTGGCGTGCATCGGCCCGAGATCGGTCCAGTCCTCGGCCACCAGCCCGGCCTCCTCGGCCAGCTCGCGAGCGGCGGTGCGCTGCGGCGTCTCGTCGGGATCGATGCGGCCGGCCGGTAGCTCCCACAGCCAACCACCGGCGGCATGCCGGAACTGACGCAGCAGACAGACGCGGTCCTGATCATCGAGCGCGACCGTGGCCGCGCCGCCGGGATGACGAACGATCTCGAGCGCGACCTCGGCACCATCCGGCAGCTCTACCTGCTCGCGGTTCACGTCGATCACCTTGCCGGCGTACAGGGTCTCGCAGTTGAGGATTCGGGCTTCGGACATGGCTACCTCGTCTCGCTACAGGGCGTTGCGGGGCGTCGCGGGCAAGGTCCGGCAGCGCGCTCGGCCTCCCCCGATCCAGGTCGCCCCCTGCTGACCGACGGAGCATAACCGCAATGCCTGCACACTGTCGCCCCGTAGCCCTGATTTGGTGGCGACTCGCGCCAGGTTCTAAACTACCGCCCCCTATTCACCCGATTCGACAAGCCGGATCGGTGTAAACCCATCGAGGAGCGACGGCTTGACCCACGACCCAATCATCATCTCCATCACCTTCAGTATCTATTTCATCATCGTGCTGCTGATCGGCTGGTACGCCTATCAGCGCACCCGCGATCTCTCCGACTTCATCCTCGGCGGCCGACGCCTCGGCAGCGGGGTCGCAGCGCTCAGCGCCAGCGCCTCGGACATGAGCGGCTGGTTGCTGCTCGGCCTGCCCGGCTTTGCCTATGCCGCCGGACTCGAATCGATCTGGCTCGCCGGCGGTCTGCTGTTCGGCACCTGGCTCAACTGGATGGTGGTCGCGGCACGACTGCGCGTGTTCAGCTACGCCTACGGCAATGCGCTGACGCTGCCCGAGTACTTCTCCAACCGCTTCGCCGACACCAGCGGTCTGCTGCGCGGCATCGCAGCGGTCTTCATCCTGCTGTTCTTCCTGATCTACACCGCCTCCGGCCTGGTCGCCGGCGGCAAACTGTTCGAGTCGGTCTTCGGCCTGCCCTACATCTGGGCGGTTGCCATCGCGGTGCTCTCGATCATCGTCTACACCGCCATCGGCGGCTTCCTCGCCGTCTCCTGGACCGACGTCATGCAGGGCCTGCTGATGGCCGCGGCACTGATCGCAGTCCCCCTGCTCGCCATCTCCCTGGCCGGCGGCGGCAACAGCGCCATCGATCAGCTCAATGCGCTCAACCCCGAGCTACTCGATCCCATGACCAAGATCGACGGCACCGCCATCGGTTGGATCGGCATCGTCTCGCTGGCCGCCTGGGGCCTCGGCTACTTCGGCCAGCCGCACGTACTCGCCCGCTTCCAGGCGATCGCCTCACCGCGCATGGTCCCCACCGCGCGGCGCATCGCCGTCACCTGGGTCGCGCTCACCCTGATCGGCGCCACCCTCACCGGACTGACCGGGATCATCGCGCTCGACGCCCCGCTGCTCGACGACGCCCGCGAGACCGTGTTCATCGTCATGGTCAACACCCTGTTCCACCCGGTAATCGCCGGCATCCTGCTCGCGGCCATCCTCGCCGCGATCATGAGCACCGCCGACTCGCAGCTGCTGGTCAGCTCCTCGGCCTTCACCGAGGACGTCTACCGCACGCTGATGCGCCGCGAGGCCAGTGAGCGTGAACTGGTGATGATCGGGCGTGCGGCGGTGGTCAGTATCGCGCTGTTCGCCTTCGCCCTGGCGACCGATCCCGACGCCATGGTGCTCGACCTGGTCGCCTATGCCTGGGCCGGTTTCGGTGCCGCCTTCGGCGCGCCGCTGGTGTTCTCACTCTATTGGCGGCGGATGACCCGTCACGGCGCCCTCGCCGGCATCGTCGTCGGTGGTCTCACCGTGGTGGTGTGGAAGCAGCTCGACGGCGGCCTGTTCGCGCTCTACGAGATCGTCCCCGGGATGTTGTTCTCGGCCCTCGCGATCGTGGTCGTCAGCCTGCTCGACCGTCAGGGTCAGGCACGCCTCGGCGAGCGCTTCGACGAGGTGCGCGAACAACTGCGTGTCGAGATGCGTGGCTGATCGCCCCGACACGGCGCGCCCGCGCCGCGTTACCGCCGCGCCGGGCCACCGGCGCGGCGGCCTACCCGCACGATCGCTGCGACTCCACCCCCTTGGAATCGCCGCTCGGGATGTTCATCTACCCGTAACCGATCGTACATAGAATGAATCCCGGACCGAGACCTCGAACCCTGGCTCTGCGCCCGCACCGCGCTCGCTTCCGGCCAGGACACCGATCCGCGTTGTTTCGCGACACCGCCCCAGCGGCGTCCACTGCACCCAGGACCTCTGAAGATGCCCACCATTCTTGTCATCGACGACGAACCGGATATCCGCGAAGTGATGCGCTTCGCGCTCGAGAGTGCCGAGTTTCGCGTGCTCGAGGCCGGTCATGCCGACGAGGCCCGCAAGCTGCTCGCCAGCGACGAACCCGACCTCATCCTGCTCGACTGGATGTTGCCCGGGCGCTCCGGTCTGGAACTGGCCCAGCAGCTCAAGCAAAACCCCCGCACCCGAGCCCTGCCGATCATCATGATCAGCGCCCGCGGCGAGGAAGAGGATCGCGTCAAGGGACTCGATACCGGCGCTGACGACTACATCGCCAAGCCCTTCTCGCCACGCGAGATGATCGCCCGCACCAAGGCCGTGCTGCGCCGCGCCAAGCCCAACACCGAGCCGAGCGACGAGATCGAGATCAATGGGTTGCGCATCGATAACGTCAGCCACCGCGTCAGCGCCGATGGCCGTCCGGTGGAGGTCGCCCCCACCGAATACCGCCTGCTGCATTTCTTCATGACCCACGCCGACCGCGCCTTCAGCCGCTCACAGCTGCTCGACCAGGTGTGGGGCGACCAGGTCTATGTCGAGGAGCGCACCGTCGACGTCCATGTACGACGGCTGCGCAAGGCGCTCGAGCCGACCAGCCACGACCGCCTGCTGCAGACCGTGCGCGGCGTCGGCTACCGCTTCTCGGACAAGGCCTGACCCGGGCGCCGCCCCCGAAGCGATGCGCCGCGCCCTGGCCTTCGAGCTTGCGCTCTTCGCCCTCCCCTCCGGCGGCGCCCTGTTGCTGTGGCTCGGTGGTCTGGCGCCGGCCTGGAGCATCCCGCTGGCGAGTGTTCCCGCGCTCGGGCGCCACATCTTCCGCTTGGTCGACCTCAGCGGCCTGATCCGCCGCCAGCATCGCCTCGCGCCGCCCTTCCCGCACGGGCTCTGGGGCGAGGTCTATCGCAACATCGCCCGCTATCAGCAGCGCGGGCGCAAGGGGCGCAAGCGCCAGATCCGTTTCACCCGTCGCTTCCGCGAGGCGGCCAACGCCGTCCCCGACGCCCTGGTGATCCTCGACAAGCACCACCGTATCGACTGGGCCAACCCCGCCGCCGCGCAGCTGCTCGACGTCCACTGGCCCGACCAGGACGGGCAACACTTCCTCGACGTCTTCTCCCACCCCGATCTCGGCGACTTCCTCCAGGACGGTGAATACCTGCGACCGCTCGATATCGCCCCCGTGCACAACCGCGCCTTGATGGTCTCGCTGCGCATCGCCCCCTTCGGCGAGCGTAGGCGCCAGCGTCTGGTGGTGGGGCGCGACATCACCAAGGTCTACCACCTCAACATGATCCGGCGCGACTTCGTCGCCAACGCCTCACACGAGCTGCGCACCCCGCTGACGGTGATCGGCGGCTTCGTCGAGAACCTGCTCGATGCCCCCAACACCCCCGAGGCCCACCGCCGCCCGCTGACACTGATGCACAACCAGGCCGAGCGGATGCGCTCGATCATCGAGGACCTGCTCACCCTCTCGCGCCTGGAGATGCACGACAGCCCCGCCGACCAACACAGCATCGATGTCCCCGAGGAACTACGGCTCATCCTCCAGGAGGCCCAGGCCATCGGCGACGACAACCACCGCCTCGATCCACTGATCGACACCGGGCTCCTGCTGCTCGGTAGCCAACCGGAACTCTGTAGCGCCTTCTCCAACCTCGTCTTCAACGCCATCAAACACACCCCGGCCGGAACCCGCATCCGTATCCATTGGTATCAGGACAAGGACGGCGCAGCCTTCGTGGTCGAGGACGACGGCCCCGGCATCGCCCCCGAGCATCTGCCCCGGCTCACCGAGCGCTTCTACCGCATCGACGCCGCACGCTCGCGCCAATCCGGCGGCACCGGACTGGGGCTGGCGATCGTCAAACACGTGCTCAACCGCCACGACGCCAGCCTCAACATCTCCAGCGAACTCGGCCAGGGCACCACCTTCGCCTGCCACTTCCCCGCCACCCGCGCGCTGCGCCGCGACGACCCCATCCCCCACGTCGACACCACCCCGCCCCCTGCCTCGCCACACCGCTCAGCCAACGGCGAGGGTTGATTGCACCGTCCGGTGCCGTTCAAGCGCCGTACATCGCCTGCGACGCTCGCCCCGACAACCATCACTACGTATCGATTCGACCAATGTCCGCGAATGTCCGCGGTCGTGGCCAACTTGGAAGCCAGGATCTTACTCTGACTTCGGGTCTCTGATTCGATCGTGGTCGAATGACCGAGAAGCGCGGCCCCGGTCGTGTCTTAATCCCCTTGGGTTCGGGTCTCTGATTCGATCCTCGCCGAAAAGGCATGGATGCGGCCAGACGGGCCGTCTTAATCCCCTTGGGTTCGGGTCTCTGATTCGATCTAACTTCATGCAAGCCGCTTCGGCGGCGTGGCTGGGTCTTAATCCCCTTGGGTTCGGGT
>NZ_JAAXKX010000040.1:2500-5280 GCF_012276755.1 Marichromatium bheemlicum
CGAGTAAGGCGGGACACGTGACATCCTGTCTGAAGATGGGGGGACCATCCTCCAAGGCTAAATACTCCCTACCGACCGATAGTGAACCAGTACCGTGAGGGAAAGGCGAAAAGAACCCCGTTGAGGGGAGTGAAATAGAACCTGAAACCGTCTGCGTACAAGCAGTGGGAGCTCCTTCGGGAGTGACTGCGTACCTTTTGTATAATGGGTCAGCGACTTACTTCTCAGTGGCAAGCTTAACCGAATAGGGGAGGCGTAGCGAAAGCGAGTCTTAAATGGGCGATCAGTCGCTGGGAGTAGACCCGAAACCGGGCGATCTACCCATGGCCAGGGTGAAGGCGCGGTAACACGCGCTGGAGGCCCGAACCGGGATCTGTTGAAAAAGATTCGGATGAGCTGTGGGTCGGAGTGAAAGGCTAATCAAGCTCGGAGATAGCTGGTTCTCCCCGAAAGCTATTTAGGTAGCGCCTCGTGGATAACTGCTGGGGGTAGAGCACTGTTTCGGCTAGGGGGCCATCCCGGCTTACCAAACCGATGCAAACTCCGAATACCAGTAAGTTTGACCACGGGAGACAGACGGCGGGTGCTAACGTCCGTCGTCGAGAGGGAAACAACCCAGACCGCCAGCTAAGGTCCCTAAATCATGGCTCAGTGGGAAACGATGTGGGAAGGCCCAGACAGCCAGGAGGTTGGCTTAGAAGCAGCCATCCTTTAAAGAAAGCGTAATAGCTCACTGGTCGAGTCGGCCTGCGCGGAAGATGTAACGGGGCTCAAGCCATGTACCGAAGCTGCGGATGCGTGTAAACGCATGGTAGGGGAGCGTTCTGTAAGTCTGCGAAGGTGTGCTGTCAGGCATGCTGGAGATATCAGAAGTGCGAATGCTGACATGAGTAACGACAAAGGGGGTGAGAGTCCCCCTCGCCGAAAGCCCAAGGTTTCCTGCGCAACGTTCATCGGCGCAGGGTGAGTCGGCCCCTAAGGCGAGGCCGAAAGGCGTAGTCGATGGGAAGCAGGTTAATATTCCTGCACCAACTGTAACTGCGATGGGATGACGGAGAAGGCTAGGTCAGCCGGCCGATGGTTGTGCCGGTCCAAGCGTGTAGGGAGTGTCCTTAGGCAAATCCGGGGACACAATCCTGAGACGTGATGACGAGTTCCTACGGGAACGAAGTGATTGATGCCAAGCTTCCAGGAAAAGTCTCTAAGCTTCAGGTTACAGATGACCGTACCCCAAACCGACACAGGTGGGCAGGGTGAGAATCCCAAGGCGCTTGAGAGAACCCTGGTGAAGGAACTAGGCAAAATGGTACCGTAACTTCGGGAGAAGGTACGCCCTTGGTAGGTGAAGCGACTTGCTCGTGGAGCCGAAGAGGGTTGCAGTGACCAGGCCGCTGCGACTGTTTATTAAAAACACAGCACTCTGCAAACTCGTAAGAGGACGTATAGGGTGTGACGCCTGCCCGGTGCCGGAAGGTTAAGTGATGGGGTTATCTTCGGAGAAGCTCTTGATCGAAGCCCCGGTAAACGGCGGCCGTAACTATAACGGTCCTAAGGTAGCGAAATTCCTTGTCGGGTAAGTTCCGACCTGCACGAATGGCGTAACGATGGCGGCACTGTCTCCACCAGGGACTCAGTGAAATTGAAATCTCGGTCAAGATGCCGAGTACCCGCGGCTAGACGGAAAGACCCCGTGAACCTTTACTATAGCTTTGCACTGGACTTTGAACCTACTTGTGTAGGATAGGTGGGAGGCTTTGAAACAGTGGCGCCAGCTGCTGTGGAGCCAACCTTGAAATACCACCCTGGTATGTTCGGAGTTCTAACCTCGGTCCGTGATCCGGATCAGGGACAGTGCATGGTGGGTAGTTTGACTGGGGCGGTCTCCTCCCAAAGCGTAACGGAGGAGCACGAAGGTACCCTCAGCGCGGTCGGAAATCGCGCAATGAGTGCAAAGGCATAAGGGTGCTTGACTGCGAGACTGACACGTCGAGCAGGTACGAAAGTAGGTCTTAGTGATCCGGTGGTTCTGTATGGAAGGGCCATCGCTCAACGGATAAAAGGTACTCCGGGGATAACAGGCTGATACCGCCCAAGAGTTCATATCGACGGCGGTGTTTGGCACCTCGATGTCGGCTCATCACATCCTGGGGCTGAAGTCGGTCCCAAGGGTATGGCTGTTCGCCATTTAAAGTGGTACGCGAGCTGGGTTTAGAACGTCGTGAGACAGTTCGGTCCCTATCTGCCGTGGGCGTTGGAGACTTGAGGGAAGCTGCTCCTAGTACGAGAGGACCGGAGTGGACGTACCCCTGGTGTTCCGGTTGTCACGCCAGTGGCATTGCCGGGTAGCTATGTACGGACGGGATAACCGCTGAAAGCATCTAAGCGGGAAGCCCCTCCCAAGATGAGGTCTCCCTGGGCACTCGATGCCCCTGAAGGTCCGTCGAAGACCACGACGTTGATAGGCAGGATGTGGAAGCGCGGTAACGTGTGAAGCTAACCTGTACTAATTGACCGTGCGGCTTGACCATATAACACCCAAGTGCGTTGCACGGGCATCGGCTCACGCAACTGCCAACAACGATCAACACCGAATTGGTCCTGTCCGAGATATCGGGCAAGACAACACAGTTTTCCTGGCGGCCATAGAGTCCTGGAACCACCTGATCCCATCCCGAACTCAGAAGTGAAACAGGACCTCGCCGATGATAGTGTGGGGCCTCCCCATGTGAAAGTAGGTCACTGCCAGGACCTTATCCCAAAACCCCCGAGCACCCTGTGCT
>NZ_JAAXKX010000041.1 GCF_012276755.1 Marichromatium bheemlicum
AGATTGCGATCAACCCGGGCTCAATGACCCGTCAGCCGCCGCATCGACGAGCCGGGAACGTCCGTGGACGGTTCACCCAGCATCGGCACGCCATCATCGGGCAACGGCGTCGGTGTTGGGTTGCCATCGGCAACCCAACCTACAGGGCTGCGTCAGGTCAGAAGACAGGTGCTGCGCTGCTCGAGACCCGCGCCGATGTTGGGTTGCCCACCCGTCATGCGGCATCGCCCCATGCTGGACCACCGGATCGGTGGGCAGCCCAACCTACGAAGTTCGGCCGGTATTAGCAACGCTCCGGAGGCTTGCCGGTAGGTGTTCGATCAAGTAGTCGATCAGGCTGCGGACCGAGGGCAGCATGCCGCGCGGGCTGTGATAGAGCAGGTAGATATGGTGCGTGGCGCCGCTCCACTGCGGCAGGATCTGCGTCAGCGTGCCGGCACGGATTGCTGTGGCGACGACGGGTTCGGGCAACAGCGCGACCCCAAGTCCGCGGCAGACGACTTCCTGCAACAGTCGCATGTCGTTGGTCTCGACGCGTGGTGTGAGCTGGAGCGTTACGCGCTGTCCCTTCGGGCCGGTGAGTTGCCAGCGCGTCTGGCCGTCGGTCGATTCCTCCGAGCGGCAGATGACATCGTGGGTCGAGAGTGTCTCTGGCCCCGTGGGGTGCCCCCGCCGCTCGAGATAGGCGGGTCCGGCGACCAGGATGCGACGCGCGTCGGCCAGCGGTCGGGCGACCAGGTCGAGTGCCTTGTCGATATGGGCGCTCGGGCGCAGCGCCAGGTCGAAGCGCCCGTCGAACAGATCCACCACACGATCGGTGGCCTCTACGATCAGGTCGACCTTGGGGTGCTCGGTCAGATAGCTCGCGAGGATAGGGGCCAGATAGCTCTCCGCCATCACCTGGGGACAGGTCAGGCGCACGGTGCCGGCGGGTTCGCGCTGCAGATCGGCGACACTCTCGTAGGCGGTGCGGGCGCCGTCCACCGCCGCCCGACAGTGGGCGTGGAATCGTTCTCCGGCCTCGGTCAGGGCGATACGGCGGGTCGATCGATGCAGTAGTTTCACCCCGAGACGCACTTCGAGAGCCGCGACCCGTCGGCTCAAGCGGGTCTTGTCGACCCCGATGGCGCGAGCGGCGGCGGAGAAGCCGTGGTGCTCGACCACGGCGGCGAAATAGACCAGGTCGTTGAAGTCGTCCACGGGTGATTGGTGCTCTGACGCAACAGTCTTTGGCGATCGGCCATCTTATCATCGGGGGGTGCCAGCAGTACCTTGGGGTGTCCCTGCTCGCCTGCTCGCCTGCTCGAGCGCGGCGATCCAACTGACCGACACTTGAGGCCCCCCGATGACAGATCAACCGACCCTCGAACTCCTCGCCTTTACCGATCCGGTGTGCACCTGGTGCTGGGGGAGCGAGCCGGTGCTACGTGCGCTGCAGGTCGGGTACGGCGAGCAGCTCCGCATTCGGCCGGTGATGGGCGGGTTGGTCGAGGACATCCGTACCTTCTACGATCGCGCCAACGCCATCGGTGGTGATCCAGAGGGGGCCAATGCGGCGATCATCGCGCACTGGCTCGAGGCCTCGGCGCATCACGGCATGCCGGTACGGGCCGAGGGGTTTCGGCTGTTCACGACCGAGACGGTCTCGACCTATCCGCAGAACATCGCCTACAAGGCCGCCGAGTTGACCGATCCGGTCTTGGCTCCGCGCTATCTGCGCCGTCTCCGTGAGGCCTCGGCCACCGAGGCCCGCGAGACCGGGCGGCGCGAGGTGCTGATCGAATTGGCCGCCGAGGTCGGGCTCGATCTTGCTGCCTTGATCGGCCATCTCGACGATGGCTCGGCCGAACACGCCTTCCGTGCGGACCTGGCGATGACCCGCCGATTCAGGGTGCACGGGTTCCCGAGCTTTTACCTCAGCGTCGGCGAGCGCGCGCTGTCGCTGCGTGGTTACCAACCCCTGCAAGGCATGCGCGCGGTGATCGAGAGCCTGAGCGCGGGGGCGCTGCGCTGGCACGCCCCGCAGGGTGGGGCCGAGGGGGTGCTCGATTGCCTCGATCGCTTCGGGCGGGCGGCGCCGATCGAGTTGGCCACGATCCTCGACCTGACGCCGGCCGATCTGGATCGCCAGCTACTCGACCTCGAGCGTTCCGGGGCGATCGTGCGCGTGAGCGCTGGCAACGGCTGTCTGTGGGAACGCAGCTGTGGAGGCGCCGACTGCGATCCGGTGACTGGTCTCTGTCGCGTTTGAATCGCGCCCGCCACCCGCCCGGTCGCTGAGCGCTCGGGCCGCGATCCAGACATCGCCCTATCGTTCGTCGACATCGCCCCAGGCTTGCCGTGCGACAGCCCTCCAAGGTCGCAGCCCTGGGGTCGGGCGGGTCTAAAGGCGGGGTGATGACTGGTGCTCCTGCGCAACAGTCCTTGGCGATTCTGCCGACTTATCAACGCACGGGTGTCAGGATAGTCTGGTTCGGGTTCGAGGTCGCACGGCCAACCCTTGGCAGACGGTTGTCGCCGAGGGCGCTAGGGCTTCTACCTCGCCACAGCTCCGGAGGGTCGGTACATCCACCGATGACCTTCGGGGCGGCGGCAATATGTCTGTAGAGAGTGTTCCACATGACCGTTTCCACCCAGCAGAGGCTCGAGATGCTGCGCACCATGCTCCTGGCGCGGCGCTTCGAGGAAACCCTGACCGAGCTGTGCCAGCAGCCCGACAAGATCCACGGCATGATGATCCTAGCCACCGGCCAGGAGGCGGTCGGCTCGGGGGCCTGCGCCGCGCTGTCGCCGGCGGACGTCATCGTCACCAATCATCGTAGTCATCACCACCTGCTCGCTCGCGGGGCGGACCCGAAGGCGCTGATGGCCGAGATCTTCGGTCGGCGCACCGGTTGCAACAAGGGTAAGAGCGGCACGCTGCACTTGGCGGTGCCCGAGGTCAACGCGCTCTGCACCACCACGGTGGTCGGCGGCGGCTTCCCCATCGCCACCGGGCTGGGCTTCGCGCAGCAGTATCGTGGCGAGACGGCGGTGACGGCCTGTTTCTTCGGCGATGGGGCGACCAGCGAGGGCTCCTTCCACGAGGCGCTCAACCTCGCCGGGCTCTGGCGCCTGCCGGTGGTCTTCGTGTGCGAGAACAACCGCTATGCCGCCGCGCAGGGCTATGACGAACACACCCCGATCGAGTCACTGGCGACCCGCGCCGATGCCTACGGCATGCCGGGCGAGCAGGTCGACGGCAACGATGCGCCGGCGGTGTTCGAGGTCACCCGGCGCGCCCGCGAGCGCGCCCTGGCCGGCGAGGGACCGACGCTGATCGAGTGCATGACCTACCGCTGGCGCGGTCACGGCGAGGGTGATCCACAGCGCTACCAGCCTGCCGAGGAGATCGCCGCCTGGAAGGCGCGCTGTCCCATCGAGCGGTTGAGCGAGACGCTGCGCGCCCGCGGCGAGCTGTCCGATGCCGAGCTCGATGACCTGCGCGCGAGCACCGCCGCCGTCGTCGCCGAGGCGGTGCGTTTTGCCGAGGAGAGCCCGTGGCCCGAGCCGCGCGAGGCGCTCGACGATGTCTGGGTCGCGTGAGGGGGAGATGACGATGCAAACACTCGGAATGGGCCAGGCGGTCAATCAGGCGCTGCGCGAGGAGATGGCGCGCGATTCACGGATCTTCCTCGCCGGCGAGGGCATCGGGGTCGGTATCCACGACAGCCCGATGATGCCGACCGCGGGGCTGCTCGAGGCCTTCGGTCCCGGGCGGGTGAAGGACACCCCGGTGTCGGAGGCGGCGATCGCCGGGCTCGCGGTCGGTGCCGCCGCCGGTGGGCTGCGCCCGGTGGTGGAGGTGATGTTCAACCCCTTCTTCACCCTGGCCTCGGACATGATCATCAACCACGCCGCCAAGCTGCGCTATCTCTCCGGCGGCAAGACCCGCTTCCCGCTGGTGGTGCGGATCAAGAGCGGGGCCGGTTTCGGCGCCGGCTGCCAGCACTCGCACAACCTCGAGGCCTGGGTCGCACACTGTCCGGGGCTGAAGGTGGTGATGCCGGCCACCCCGGCCGACGCCAAGGGGCTGCTGAAGTCCGCCATCCGCGATGACAACCCGGTCATCTTCATTGAGGACATGGGGCTCTACTTCGCCCCGGACGCGGTACCGGAGGACGATTACACCATCCCCATCGGCAAGGCCGACATCAAGCGCGCCGGCACCGATGTCACCGTCGTCACCTGGTCGAAGATGCTCGGTGTCGCCATGCAGGCGGCCGAACAGCTGGCCGGCGAGGGCGTCGATGTCGAGGTCGTCGACCTGCGTACCCTAACCCCATTGGACAGCGAGACCATCCTCGCCTCGGTGCGCAAGACCGGACGTCTGGTGGTGCTGCACGAAGCGACCCGCACCGGTGGCTTCGCCGGCGAGGTCGCCGCCGTGGTCATGGAGCAGGCCTTCACCGACCTCAAGGCCCCGCTGCGCCGGGTCACCGGCCCGGACATCCCGGTCCCGGCCAGCCCGCCGCTGGAGCAGTTCTACATCCCCGACGCGGGGCAGGTGGTCGCGGCGATCCGCGAGATCGTCTGACACCGACCCCGGGGACGCTCCGTCGTCTCCGGGTGTCGTTCGCTCCCGTGCATGGAGGCCCGTATACGCATGCGCCGCGCCCGCGCCGCTCTGGGGAGGCGACCGCGCGGCGCGTGGTGCAACCCCC
>NZ_JAAXKX010000042.1 GCF_012276755.1 Marichromatium bheemlicum
GTGCAGCAGCCTCGAGCTGTTTTCATCAGGGAGAGAGCTCGGAGTGGCGTCCACGCAGATCCTACTCAGCCTGCTTCGCAAACGCTGGCTTACTATTTGCTTCCAACCCCAATCGGTAGGGGAACGCGTTACTGGACTCGCGACCGATGACCACACTACATCGTTGTAGCCACGCGCGTTAAGGGCATGCTGAAGGGCGCGTCAATTTATTGGCGACTTGTGTGTCGGATGGATGAATGTTGAGCGCTGGCGGCCGTTCCTCGACTAATCGCAATGATCAGGACAAAGGGGTCGACTATTCATGGTCTCCAACGATGAATCGCTTGAACTGGCTCGCGCCCATCATGCTGCGGGCAGGCTGGACGAGGCGGAGTCACTGTATCGTGCCCGCCTCACGGCCGAACCAGACGAGGCCGCAGCCCATCATGGTCTCGGGGTACTGGAGGTCGAGCGTGGACATCTCGATTCCGGCCTCGGCTTGTTACTGCGAGCGCTGGAGCTCGATCCCGAGAACGGTCATCACTGGGAATCCTACGCGCAGGGGCTGATGCTGGCCTATCGCCCGCAGGAGGGGTTGGCGGTGATCGAGCGGGCGATCGACTGCGGCCTCGATAGCGCCGAGGCACATGCCCTCAGAGAAATGCTCCAGCGCATGCTCGCGACCCCGACCCCGAGCGACGAGGATGCACTGATCACGCTGTTCGAGCGTCATCAGTTCGACGAGGTCGAGCAGCTCGCCCGTGACTGGACCGAACGCAGGCCCTGGGACGCCTTCGGCTGGAAGATGTTGGGGGCGGTGCTGGCACAGTGCTCACGTGGAGAGGCCGCCGTACCCGTGCTCGAAGAGGCGCTGCGGCGTGATGACCAGGATCCCCAGGTCCTCAATACCCTTGGGGTTGCGCTCGAACAGGTCGGGAGGCTCGAAGAGGCTGGGCTCGCCTATGCCCAGGCGGCCAAGCGCTCGCCTGATTTCGTCGCCGCGCTCTACAATCTTGCCAGTCTGTTGCTGACGATCGGACGGGCCGAGGAGGCCATCGGCTACTTCGATGCGGTGCTGGCGATCGATCCCCGGCACCTGAAGAGCTATAACAACCGTGGCTCCGCGCTGCGCCGGCTCGGGCGTACGGATGAGGCGCTGGCCGACTATCAGCAGGCCCTGGATGTCGACCCCGATCACCCCGAGACCCTGACCAATCTTGGCAATGCGCTGGCCGAGCAAGGGCGTTTCGACGAGGCACTGGCGCTGCAGCAGCATGCGGTCCGACTCCGGCCGGGGCAGGCGGCAATGCTCTCCAACCTGGGCAATATCCTGCAGCTGATGGGGCGGGTTGACGAGGCAGCCACGACCTATCGCCAGGCACTGTCGAAGCACCCGACGGATGCCGCGATTCACAGCAAGCTCTTGTTCACGCTCAATTATCATCCAGGCCTTTCGGCCAAGGCCATCTTCACCGATTATCGTGAGTTCGATCGCCGTCACGGCGAACCCGCGCGTGCGCACTGGTCTGCGCACGACAATGATCGCGACCCCGGGCGTCGCTTGCGCCTCGGGTATGTCTCGCCGGATTTTCGCCACCACTCGACCCGCCATATGCTCGAACCCTTGCTGATGCATCGCAATCGGCTCGACTTCGAGCTTTTCGCCTATGCCGAGCTGACGTGCGAGGACGCCCAGACGGCGCGCTACCAGGGATTGATCGATCATTGGGTGCCGACCTGTGGGCTGAGCGACGCCCAACTCGCCGAGCGTATCCGTGCCGACGGCATCGACATCCTGGTCGACCTGGCCGGACATACGGCAGGCAATCGGCTGGGGGGGTTCGCGCGCAAGCCGGCGCCGGTGTCGGTGAGTCTCTGGGTCGGTTATGGCTACACCTCGGGGTTGAGCGCGATCGACTACTTCCTGTGTGACGAGGCACTGGTGCCCGAGGGTGCGGAGGGGTTGTTCAGCGAGCGACCCTGGCGGATTGCCGCGCCCGCCGGCATGTATCGCCCGAGCGAGGGGATGGGGGCGGTGAACGTGTTGCCGGCGCTGGAGCGGGGATACATCACCTTCGGTACGCTGACCCGTGGGGTGCGGGTCAACCATCGCACCATCCGGGTGTGGTCCGAGATCCTCGAGCGGGTGCCGGGCGCGCGGCTGGTGGTCAACAGCAG
>NZ_JAAXKX010000043.1 GCF_012276755.1 Marichromatium bheemlicum
CGGATCGGGGCGATGATCCTCTCGGGGCTGGGTCGGGAGGAGTGGATCGCCACGGACGAGGCCGACTACGTCGAGCGCGTGGTCGCGCTGGCCTCGGACCCCGGGGCGCTGGCGACGATCCGCGCCGGGTTGCGCGCACAGATGGAGGCCAGCCCCTGGCGTGACGAGCAGGGGCAGGTGGCACGGATCGAGGCCGCCTACCGGGCGATGTGGGAGCATTGGTGTGAGCCAGAACGAGGATAAGCGGTTGCTGCTCCAAGCGGCCGCAGCACATCACCGTGCCGGCCGTCTGGACGTGGCCGAGTCCGTCTATCGCGCCGTGCTTGCGCTCGATCCCGCCGCCGCCGAGGCGCAGGAGGCGCTCGGTCGCTTGCATGAAGCACGGGGGAGAGAGGGGCGGCAGCGGTCTTCGGGACAGGCCGAGACCTGTCGTGCGGCGGCGCCTGCCGCCACGACCGTCGGGCATGCCCCTGTGCTGGCTGCATTGCACGCCGGGCGCTTGGAGGAGGCCGAGCGGTACGCGCGCGCGCTGAGCGGTGACGATGCCTTCGGGTTGAAGGTGTTGGGCGCCTTGTTGGCCCGCCGCGGTGAGGTGCACGAGGCGCGCACGGTACTCGAGCGCGCACGGCGACTCACGCCAGATGATCCGGAGCTACTGAATAATCTGGGACATGTCTGTCAGCGGCTCGGATTGATCGAGGACGCCGTCGCGCACTACCGACAGGCCCTCGGGATCGCCCCGGATCGTGCCGAGGTCTGGAACAATCTGGCGATGAGCCTACGTGAGCAAGGGGCCTTGGATGCGGCCCTGGAGTGCTGTGACCGGGCAGTCGCGCTCACCCCGGACTATGCCCGGGCTCACGATAACCGCGGCCTGCTGCTGCGTGAACTTGGACGTCCCGAGGCGGCCTTGCGCGCCCATGAGCGCGCCCTCGAACTCCAACCAGGGTTCGTCGAGGCGTTGAGCAATCAGGGGCTGGCGCTCAAGGCGCTGGGGCGGGTCGATGCGGCGTTGGTGAGCCAGCGCGAGGCGGTGCGGCTGCGGCCCGATGATGCAGATTTGTTGTTGAACCTTGGTCTCGTGCTAAACGAGTTAGGCCTCTATCGAGAGGCTCTCGGGTGTTTCGATCAACTCGTAGAGTTGGCTCCTTTAATGGTAGATGCCCACGGAAATCGTGGCTTGGTGCTGAAAGGGTTGGGGAGACTCGAGGAGGCAGAACGCAGTTATCGTTGCGCTCTGATGTACGATAAAAAAAACACTAAAGTGCTAAATAATTTAGGGATTTTGCTTCATGAGACAGGGCGGTTAAATGAAGCGTTGTGTTGTCTGGAGCAGGCTCTAGCAATCGACGAACAGGATGCGAACGCACACAATAATCGCGCGAATGTATTCATGGGCTTGGGGCGGCTGGATGAAGCGCATGCTGGTTTTGAGCGTGCTGCTGAGTTTGATCCGGCTCTCGTGCAAGCGGCATCCAACCTGCTTTTTACCTTCAACTATCATCCTGACCTCTCGGCGAAGTCGGTTTTTATGGCCTATCGTGACTATGATCGCCGTCATGGTGATCCAGTACGGGCGCATTGGCGCGCCCACGACAACGATTGCGATCTGAACCGCCGCTTGCGCCTCGGCTACATCTCACCAGACTTCCGT
>NZ_JAAXKX010000044.1 GCF_012276755.1 Marichromatium bheemlicum
GCGAAAATCTGGAGAAACATACCCCAAACGCAATCGACGTCCCGGATTACGATCATTATTATGAAAATTGCCGAATGCACGTCCTACCCCACCATAACGAATGTCATAACCTTTGTAAAAATTAAAGATTTTTTTTGCTGAAAAATCAGGATGGTAATTTAAGACAAATAAATAATTCGAAGCAGCAACAGGGAAGTGCGACCTAACTTTAAACGCAAGATCATAGCAGCCCAGCGCTTCATCGTGAAGCCCAAGGTCCTGAAGCACTGCCGCCATATTGTTTATGGCATTTACGTTATTAGCATCTTTTTCAACTGCAATTTTGTAGTAGCGCAGCGCAATCTTGAGATATCTTTTTTCTTTAAAAACAACCCCTATATTTGAATAAGCCTCTGAGAAATTTTTTCTTAAAGCAATTGCTTTACGATAACTAGCTATCGCTTCATCAAAATTACCCACAGTCCTCTGCAAAACACCCAAACTGTTATAAGCCGCCGCATAATCAGGTGATATTTCTATCGCCTTAACCAGACAGCTCCTAGACTGTTCGACAGAGCCTATATCCAATAGGATATTCCCCAAAGTATTAAGCAACTCGGGATCTTTAGAATTAATCGCAAGCGCTTTCTGCATCATAGGCAAAGCACCAGCAAGGTCTCCCATCCTGTAAACAACCGTGCCAGCCACTTTCCAGAAATATGAAACATCAGGGTACTTTTTTGAAAGAGCCTTTGCTTTATCAAAAGCCTTAGCCAAATCCCCCTCATCCACCAATTCTTTTATTTCTTTAGAATGCAGCTCAATCAATTCTTTATTTTCTTGATCGCCATCAAAATCAATTTCACCCCAGACTTCCAGAACACTCGAAGAAAAAAAACCAAAGCGCTCAAAAACATCTTTCAGATCACTTTTGCACCCACCATAACGCTGAAACTTTTTCAACGCGGAACGCGCTTCCTGGCGACGCGCCACAGTCAACAAAAAAAACGCCAAAACAACAAAGCAGTCTTTATTACTGAAATCCTTCTTCAGCGCCAACTCAACCAAAGTTATCGCTTCATCGACACAATCTTTTTCTTTTAAAATTACAGCAAGACCGCAAAGAGCTTCGACATGACCAGGGTCAACTGCAAGCACTGCGCGATAAAGAGGCTCAGCAACATCGACACGGCCTTTTCGATAGTGACCTAAGGCCGCCTCATAAAGTATTCTGGCATTTTTCAAAATCGCCCCCTCAAAACATTAAACAGAAAATCAATCTTTTAAAAACAACGTCATGACTTTTTCATTCAACTGTCTTTCCTGAAAAAGACACAAAAGAGCACCAACGTCGCCACATCGCCCGGTAGGCGTCTTCGATCCGCGCTACCCGCCCCTGCTCATCACGCCAGGGGCTGGCCTCCATCTGTGCGCGCAACCCGGCGCGGATTGTCGCCAGCGCCTCGCGATCCGC
>NZ_JAAXKX010000045.1 GCF_012276755.1 Marichromatium bheemlicum
GGGTTCGGGTCTCTGATTCGATCCCAAGAACGAGACCCTGGAGCTCTCCCCCTCGCAGGGTCTTAATCCCCTTGAGTTCGGGTCTCTGATTCGATCACCGGCGGGGCCACCCACCGCCGGGCGCGATCCGGGTCTTAATCCCCTTGAGTTCGGGTCTCTGATTCGATCGCCACTACCTGTTCGCTTTCGACGGCAAGCTGGCGTCTTAATCCCCTTGAGTTCGGGTCTCTGATTCGATCTACGCGGGGCCGACCTGGGCGGGGCTGACCTGAGCGTCTTAATCCCCTTGAGTTCGGGTCTCTGATTCGATCGATACCGGAAGGCAACGCCGCCGAACTTGTACTCGGTCTTAATCCCCTTGGATTCGGGTCTCTGATTCGATCTTTCACCCTTGAACAGTATGTGTCCAGCGGCATCGTCTTAATCCCCTTGGATTCGGGTCTCTGATTCGATCGCCTTCATCCGGCGCGACGAGAACAGCAACGAAAGTCTTAATCCCCTTGGATTCGGGTCTCTGATTCGATCTATCAAACCCGGCGCACCAACGGTCGAGTTGATCGTCTTAATCCCCTTGGATTCGGGTCTCTGATTCGATCACCGAGACGTCAACCCGCTGCGGTGCGAGCTGGCCGTCTTAATCCCCTTGGATTCGGGTCTCTGATTCGATCGGAGGTGCTCTGATGGGTAGCCCAACAGGTTTCGGTCTTAATCCCCTTGGATTCGGGTCTCTGATTCGATCAGAGACATGGCAACTCGCAGCGAACTCGACCGGGAGTCTTAATCCCCTTGGATTCGGGTCTCTGATTCGATCGCCGGCAGGTGGGCGCCGTCTTCACCAAAGACGGGTCTTAATCCCCTTGGATTCGGGTCTCTGATTCGATCGGTTGAGGAAACGAGGCCACCAACGGGGCGACACGTCTTAATCCCCTTGGATTCGGGTCTCTGATTCGATCGTCGGCAAGACCCTGCACCACACCAAGGCCGCCGCGTCTTAATCCCCTTGGATTCGGGTCTCTGATTCGATCCATTGTGGTCGCGGGTGGCGTGCTGATCTTCGGCGGGTCTTAATCCCCTTGGATTCGGGTCTCTGATTCGATCATCTTCGGCGAAGGCGAGACCCCGGAAGCCGCGATGTCTTAATCCCCTTGGATTCGGGTCTCTGATTCGATCATGGCCGCTATATCACGCAATCCTGCTAAGGAGGTCTTAATCCCCTTGGATTCGGGTCTCTGATTCGATCGCCGAGTACGGGCAATGGCTCGCAGTGCTTCCAGGTCTTAATCCCCTTGGATTCGGGTCTCTGATTCGATCTCAATCAGACAACCCTGGCTGAGGAGGCGACGCGGGGTCTTAATCCCCTTGGATTC
>NZ_JAAXKX010000046.1 GCF_012276755.1 Marichromatium bheemlicum
ACGACGACGACCTGCCGAGCGAAGCGCCGACCTTCCTCGCCCCAGAGACCAACCCGCTGGGACTGGACAACGACGGCATCCATGCCACACCGACCTTCGCCGACATCGATGCCGACGGCGACCTCGACGTCTTCGTCGGCAGTGGCGACGGCGATCTCCGGTTCTTCAAGAACACCGGCGACGCCAGCAATCCGGCCTTCAGTTCAGCAATCATCAATCCCTTCGGTCTGAGTGATGTCGGCAATCGTACTGCCCCGAGCCTGGTCGACCTCGACGGCGATGGTGACCTCGATCTCGTCGTCGGGAACGACGCAGGCGACCTCGTGTTCTTCGAGAACACCGGCACGGCATCCGAGGCCGCCTTCGCCTCACCCTCCACCAACCCATTCGAGTTGACGAGCATCTGGAATGCTGCGGCGCCCACCTTCGCCGACATCGACGACGACGGGCGCCTCGACGCCTTCGTCGGCAGCTACACGGGTGGACTCTTTTATTTCCGCAACACCGGCAGCGCCACCCAGCCGGACTTCGCCGCCCCCTCTGCTTCACCGTTCGGCCTGAACCAGGTCGACGGCAACGTTAAGCCAACCCTGGCCGACATCGACGATGATGGTCGGCTCGACTTGCTCGTCGGCGGCTACAGCGGCGACATCTGGCTGTTCGAGAACACCGGCAGCACGAGCGAACCGGCATTCGCCAGCGCAGTCAGCAACCCATACGGGTTGACCGACGTCGGCGCCTATAGCTCACCGGCCCTCGCCGATCTCGACGCCGACGGCGATCTCGACGCCCTGGTCGGTAACTCCAACGGCAACCTGCTGCTGTTCCTCAACGGCACCCCGCCCGGGGTGACCCTGAGCCAATCCTCGGTCGAGGTCACCGAGGGCGGTGCCACCGCCACCTATACCCTGGTCCTCGACACCCAGCCCAGCGCCGACGTCACCGTCACCCTCGACACCACCAACGATCAGGTCATGGTCGATCAGGCGACCCTCACCTTTACCCCGGAGAACTGGGACACCCCGCAACAGGTCACCGTCACCGCCGTCGACGACAGCCTCGGCGAGGGTCCGCACCGGGGCGTCATCAGCCACACCGTCACCAGCACCGACACCGGCTACGACGGGGCGGCGATCGACAACGTCCAGGTCGCCGTCACCGACGACGACCTGCCGAGCGAAACGCCGACCTTCCAGCCCCCACAGACCAACCCG
>NZ_JAAXKX010000047.1 GCF_012276755.1 Marichromatium bheemlicum
TACGTTTTGTACGAAAAGTAATGCCTGAGGCATCTACGGATACAAGCAAGCGTGAACATTGCCGAGAAGCTGGTCGCCAACTTGTCGTAACGGGTGGCGATGCGTCGACAGGACTTGAGCCAGCCGAACAGCCGCTCGATGACGTTGCGCTTGCGATAGCTGGGCTTGTTGAGTGTCCGAGGGCGGCCAGGCTTGGGTTTGCGCACGCCCTTGCGCTGAGGAATCACCGGACGGATGCCGCGCCGATCGCAATAGCGGCGTAAGTCGTCGGCATCGTAGCCCTTGTCGGCGAGCAGTTGGCGGCAACGGGTGCGCGGACGACCTCGATGGGCGCTGGGCAAGCGGACCTGATCGAGCAGCGGTTGGGCATGGCGAATGTCGCTGTGCTGGCCTGGGGAGAGCAGAAAGCTCAAGGGAACGCCTTTGGCATCGCAGAGCAGGTGGATCTTGGTCGTCAGGCCGCCGCGACTGCGCCCGAGCGCATGGCTCAGCGGCTCCTGCGGCCCCCTTTTTTTCCGCCGCCAGCGGCGGCGCGCGTGGCACGGATCGAGGTCGAGTCGATCATCCAGGTCTCCAGATCGATCAACCCATCCTCGCGTAGCCGGATGTGCAACCGCTCCAGGACCTTGGTGAAGGTGCCATCGTCACGCCAGTCGCGAAACCGCTGGTAGACCGTCGACCAAGGACCGAAGCGCTCAGGCAGGTCGCGCCACGCCGCACCCGAGCACAGCACCCAGAAGATGCCGTTGAGCATCAGGCGGTCATCCCGGCGTGGGCGACCGGTACGCTGCGGACGGGAAAACAGATCGGCGATCAGCTCCCAGGCCTCTTCAGGGAGTTCGTAACGTCTCGACATCTGGCCTCTTCTCCTGCAAGAACGAGGTCAGTGTAACAAGCAGGGTTTTCGTACAAAACG
>NZ_JAAXKX010000048.1 GCF_012276755.1 Marichromatium bheemlicum
GCGAGCGTCTGGTGAGCTGTCGGCGTGGTCGGTCTCGGGCGCTGCGGCGGTGCACGCCGTTGGCGGGCCCTCGACAACCTCAGGTGTCGATCGCTCTATGACAGCGAACGACCGTCCTGCCGTGTCACCTTCGTCCGCGCGCAAGGCGGCGATCCGCGCCGCGATCCCGGTATGCGCGCTCTCCTCCGGCGTCTCCGCGATCCCCGCCCGAATCGGGTTGAGATCGACATAGGCCATCACCGCCAACAACGCCGTCTCATCGAGGATCGCCTGCGAGCGAAAACGCCCCTCCCAGAACCGCCCGCGGACCCCGTCCTCCCGATTCGCCGCCCGCGCGATCGACTCGTTCAACACCCGCATGAACCACGAGAGATCCGCCAGCCGCGCCCGGTAGGTTGCGACCAAGTCCGCGACCAGATCCAGCTCCGCCTCAGTCATCTCCGTCCGCGTCGCAGGCGACAGAAACCGCTCCACCACCACCGGCCCCCGGAACAGACACCGTCAGCGCCGCAACACCTCGTCATCCGACCACCCCGCCGCGCGATCGGCATCGACCCGCACCACCAGATGCACGTGATTGCTCATCACCGCATAGGCCGCGACATCGATCGCGAACACCCCCGCGAGCTGACGCAACCGCAGTTCCACCCAGCCGCGCCGATGCTCGAAACTTCGCCCGGTCAACCGATCGAAGCCGCAGAGATACGCCCGGCGCACGCACCGCGTGACGACGTGATACCAGGGCGTATCGGACAAGGAGACGAGCGCGGCGCGGGGACGAGTCATGGGGCATCTCCGCAGGGGGTGTTGGGACAGGGCTTTGGGA
>NZ_JAAXKX010000049.1 GCF_012276755.1 Marichromatium bheemlicum
AGTTCAGCGATCACCAATCCCTTCGGTCTGAGTGATGTCGGCGACAATGCAACCCCGAGCCTGGTCGACCTCGACGGCGATGGTGACCTCGATCTCGTCGTCGGAAACTGGGACGGCGACCTCCTGTTCTTCGAGAATACCGGCACGGCATCCGAGGCCGCCTTCTCCTCACCCTCCACCAACCCATTCGAGTTGACGAACACCGGGTATGGTGCCGCGCCCACCTTCGCCGACATCGACAGCGACGGGCGCCTCGACGCCTTCGTCGGCATCGGCGCTGGTTATCTCATCTATTTCCGCAACACCGGCAGCGCCACCCAGCCGGACTTCGCCGACGCCGTGACTTCACCGTTCGGCCTGACCGAGGTCGAGCGGGCCGTCAAGCCAACCCTGGCCGACATCAACGGTGATGGCCGACTCGACCTGCTCGTCGGCGGCTTCAGCGGCGACATCTGGCTGTTCGAGAACACCGGCAGCACGACCGAACCGGCATTCACCAGCGCAGTCACCAACCCATACGGGTTGACCGACGTCGGCTATTTGAACTCACCTGTCTTCGCCGACCTCGACGCCGACGGCGATCTCGACGCCCTGGTCGGCAACTACGACGGCAACCTGCTGCTGTTCCTCAACGGCACCCCGCCCGGGGTGACCCTGAGCCAATCCTCGGTCGAGGTCACCGAGGGCGGCGCCACCGCCACCTATACCCTGGTCCTCGACACCCAGCCCGGCGCCGACGTCACCGTCACCCTCGACACCACCAACGATCAGGTGGGGGTCGATCAGACGACGCTCACCTTCACCT
>NZ_JAAXKX010000005.1 GCF_012276755.1 Marichromatium bheemlicum
ACTGCTCCGACTGCTCCGACTGCTCCGACTGCTCCGACTGCTCCGATGGTTCAGACTCCTGTTGCTGTTCCTGCTGTTCCTGCTGTTCCTGCTGTTCCTGCTGTTCCTGCTGTTCCTGCTGTTCCTGCTGTTCCTGATTCTCCTCTTCGTCCTCGTCCTCCTGCTCGGGTTCGAGCCGGGCGAGCAGGGCGCGGGTGAGGGCGAGGTTGTGCGCGGCGTCGGCGTCCTCGGGGTCGCGCCGCAGGGCCTCGCCATAGGCGGTGACGGCACCGGCGTAGTCGCCGAGCTGGAAGCGGGCGTTGCCCTGGTTGTAGTGCGCCGCGCCGCCGTGTTCGCCGGTCTCGGCGGCCTCGGCGAAGGCGCGTTCGGCCTCCTGGTAGCGCTCGGCGCGATAGAGTGCGACACCGCGTCGGTAGGGGTTGCTGAAGCCCTCGGCGGCGGCGGCGTAATCGCCGGCGAGATAGTCACCATAGGCGCGCTGGGCGCGGTTCTTGAACCAATCGGCGGTGGCTGGCGCAGTGCCGAGACAGAGCAGCAGCGCGAGTGTCAGGCGCGCGCTCATGATCCCCCCCAGGGGCGCCGCCAGGGATGGCGGAACTCGGACAGGACCAGTAATGCGAGGACGATCAAGGGGATCCAGAAGCGCTCGTTCCAGATCCGCGCCCGTTCCTCGCCGACCTCGGCCGATCGCGCCTGCTCGGCACTGGCGGCGAGCAGTGCGCGGGTGTCGGACTGGTCTTGGGTGGCCACGCGATAGCGCCCGTCACCGGCCTCGGCGAGCGCCTCGAGCCGCTCGGGTTCGAGTGCCGAGCGCACTGGTTGGCGGGTCGGGTCCATGGGGTCATGTATCCAGCCGCCCTGGGGCGCGGGCACCAAGGTGCCTTGCTCGATGCCGATGCCGAGGACGTGCAGACGGATGCCGCGTGCGGCGAGCGTGCGTACCTGTTCGAGTGGCAGCGGGGTGGTGAAGTCGCCGTCGGAGATCAACAGGATGGCGCGCCCGGTGTCGGTCGATCGCGGGTCGAGCAGCGTCGCTGCGCGCTCGAGCGCGGCCTCGAGGTTGCTGCCTTGGAGCTGCGGACTGGCCAGGTCGGTGGCGAGCACGGGCAGGCGCGAGAGCAGGGTGTCGTTGTCCTCGGTGATCGGGGCGAGCACGTGCGGGACCGAGGCGAAGGCGATCAGCCCGAGACGGTGATGGCGATTGGCACGGATCAGGTCCTCGAGTTCCTGACGGGCGCGCCCGAGCCGGTCGGGGGCGAGGTCGGTGCAACGCATCGAGCGCGACACGTCGAGCAGCACCAGCAGATGATTGCCGGGCTGCAACAGCCGCACCTCCTGATAACCCCAGCGCGGCCCGGCGAGGGTGAGCACCAGTAGGGTCCAGAGCAGCGCCCAGCGGCGCAGTGGATGACCCCGCCGC
The DNA here is from genome assembly GCF_012276755.1 of Marichromatium bheemlicum. Classification (GTDB taxonomy): domain Bacteria; phylum Pseudomonadota; class Gammaproteobacteria; order Chromatiales; family Chromatiaceae; genus Marichromatium; species Marichromatium bheemlicum. Next base: position 1,421 of record NZ_JAAXKX010000005.1, read on the forward strand.
CCCGGCGTCGGTGGCGCGACCAGTAGGTGCGGCAGCAGGTGGGCATCGGCGTAGGCGCGCAACGCCTTCGGCGCACGTGCCAACGGCGCGCGGCGTCGCCGCCACCACCACAGCGCCGGGATCGCCAGCAGCCCGAGCAGCCACAGCGGTTCGGCCAGGTGCGGTCCGCCGGCGCTCATGACGCCACCCCGCGATCCCGGATCCCCAGCGCGAGCAACGCCGCCAGCGCGAGCAGCAGCGGCCAGCGGTAGAGCGGCTGGGGCAGGTAGAGGGTGCGCGCCTCGCTCGCGGTCTTCTCGAGCCCGTCGATCTGCGCCGAGATGCGCGCCAGGGCGTCGCCGTCGGTGGCACGGAAGTAGTCGCCGCCGGTGAGGGCGGCGATCGCGCGCAGCGTCTCCTCGTCCATGGTGAGATCGTCGCGATAGCGGATGCGTCCCTCCTCGCGGATCGGGATGCGCTGCTGTTGGCTGCCGACGCCGATGACATGGATGCGGATGCCGTACTGCGCGGCCAGTCGTGCCGCCTCGCGCGGGTCGAAGCTGCCAGCGTTGTTGTCGCCGTCGGCGATCAGCAGCAGCACCCGTGAGCCGGCGGGACGCTCGCGCAGCTTGAGCGTGCCGAGGGCGATGGCGTCGCCCAGCGCGGTGGCCGCGCCCGCGACCCCGGGGACCAGGTCGGCGAGCTGTTGGCGTACTGCGGCGCGATCGAGGGTCAGCGGCGTGAGCACGAAGGCCTGGGCGCCGAACAGGATCAACCCCACGCGGTCGCCGCGGCGCCCGGCGACGAAGCGGTCCATCACCGTGCGCACCACCTGCATGCGATCGAGCTGGCGTCCGTCGCCGAGGTCGAGCGCGGCCATCGAGTGCGAGGCGTCGACGGCGAGCATCAGGTCGTAGCCCGGGGTGCTGATCTCGGTGTGCGGGGTGAGCCACTGTGGCCGGGTGAGCGCGGCGACCAGCGCCAGCCACAGCAGCAGCCACAGCAGGCGGGTGAGGCGCGCATCGCCGGTCGCGCCGGCGCCGGTGGCAAAGACCGCGCTTAGCCGCTCGGGGTGGGGGTGGCGCAGCCCCGGGGTGGTCGATGGCGATGCCGTCGGGCGTGATCCGGCGCGACGGCGTCGCAGTGTCAGCAACCAGGGTAGGGGAAGGGCGAGCGCGGCCCAGGGCCAGTGGAGTTCAAGCATCGCCGCCCTCCCGGTAGGGCGCGGCCCGGGTCCAGGCGAGGGTCGCCATGATCAGTGGTGCGAGCGCGGTCTCGGTGACCTCCGCCGGGGGCGCATAGCGCGCGCCGATCAGCGCCTGGCCGTGTGCACGCCAGGGGAAGCCCGTCGGGTCGGCGCGTTCGAGCCAGGCCAGCCAGGACTCGCCGCAGCGTCCGGCGACGCCATCTCGTCCGCAGCGGGCGATGGCGATGCGGCGTAGCAGCTCGGAGAACTCGGCGAGCAACCGGGCGGGGTCCTCGCCGGTGCGTTCACGGTGCGCTAGTGCATGCAATTGTCTGCGGGCGTCGGTGCGCCAGCCGCTGCGGGCGCGTATCAGTCGTAGCAGGCCGTGCCCGAGCACGGTACGGCTGCGCCACAGCAGCCAGCCGCCGAGCCCGAGGGCGAACGCGAGCAGCCACCAACCGGGGGCCGGCGGCCACCAGGGGACGGCGCCGATGTCGTGGATGTCGCGCAGCCCGCCGTGATCGATCATCGGCGTGCCCTCGCTCGGGCGTGACGAGCCAGCCCGTGGACCAGCGCCAGATGGATCTCGGTGTCGGTGGCGATCGGGATCAGCATCACCCCGAGACGGTGGGCGCTGGCACGCAGTCGCGCGCGGCGTGCCTCCCAGGCCGTGCGATAGGCATTGCGGGCGGCGGGGTCGTCGGTGTCGAGCTGGTAGCGGCGAGCGTCGGGCCCGACGAAGTCGACCCGGCCCATCGCCGGGATCTCGCGATCGGCCGGGTCGTCGAGCGCGAGCAGCACCAGGGTGTGGCGCTGGCGTAGCTCACCGAGCAGGGTCTCGAGCCCGGGCTGGTCCTGGTCGAGATCGGCGATCAGGAACAGCAGCGAACCCGGTGGCAACCCGGCGGCGGCACGGCGCAGCGGCACGGCTAGCGGGGTGATGGCGACCTCGTCGAGTGGCTCGGCGAGCGCGCGCAGCAGCTGCCAGAGCGCACGTCGCCCCCGCGCCGGGCGGATCATCCGGGCGTGCCGGGGGCCGAACACCAATCCGCCGACGCGATCGTGGAGTCGGCTCGCGGCCCAGCCGATCAGTGCCGCGGCGCGCGCCGCCTGTACCGATTTGAAGGTGTTGCGGGTACCGAACTCGAGGTGCGCGCCACGCTCGACGCAGAGCAGCACCGCGCGCTCGCGCTCCTCGCGGAACAGCTTGAGGTGTGGGGCGTCGGTGCGCGCGGTGACCTTCCAGTCCATGTAGCGGATATCGTCACCGGCGCGGTACTCGCGCACCTCCTCGAAGTGGATGCCGGCGCCCCGGAATACCGAGGCGTAGAGCCCGGCAAAGGGCGAGTTGACCAGGTGGTGCGCGGGCAGACCCAGGGCGCGGGCCTGGTGACGCAGTTCGAGCAGGTCGTCGAGGCGGACGCCGGGCTGCTGCATGGCGGCGCTCAGGGGATGGCGACCAGGGCCAGCAGGCGTTCGACCAAGGTGTCGGTGGTGACGCCCTCGGCCTCGGCCTCGAAGCTGAGCAGGATACGGTGGCGGAGGATCTCCGGGGCCACCGCCTGGATGTGGTGCGGGGCGACGAAGCGTTCGCCGTCGAGCCAGGCACGGGCGCGGGCGCAGCGGGCCAGGGCGATGCTCGCCCGCGGCGAGGCGCCGAAGCGGCACCAGCGCGCCAGTTCGGGGTGATAGCGACCGGGGTCGCGGGTGGCCTGCACCAGGTCGACGACATAGCCCTCGAGGCGGGGGTCGAGGTGCAGTGCGGCGACCTCGGCGCGGGCGCGCTGTAGCTCGGCCTGGCTGAGCCGGTGCTGCGGTGGTGGGCTGGGTTCGGTGTGGCGGCGCTGGTCGAGGGCGAGGATGGCCAGCTCCTCGTCGCGGCTGGGGTAGTCGACCACCGCCTGCATCAGGAAGCGGTCGAGCTGGGCCTCGGGGAGGTGATAGGTGCCCTCCTGCTCGACCGGGTTCTGGGTCGCCAGCACCATGAACAGCCCGGGCAGCGGATAGGTGCGCTGGCCGACGGTGATCTGGCGCTCGGCCATCGCCTCGAGCAGCGCCGACTGCACCTTGGCCGGGGCGCGGTTGATCTCGTCGGCGAGCAGCACGTTGTGGAACAGCGGTCCCTGTCGGAACTCGAACTCGCCGCGCTCGTGACGGTAGATGTCGGTGCCGATCAGGTCCGAGGGCAGCAGGTCGGGGGTGAACTGGATGCGGTGGAAGTCGCCCTCGAGCCCCTCGGCGAGTGCCTTGACCGCGGTGGTCTTGGCCAACCCTGGCATGCCCTCGACCAGCAGGTGCCCGTCGCTGAGCAGGCACACCAACATGCTGTCGACGAAGGCGTGCTGACCGACGATGCGGGCGCTGATATGGGTGCGCAGGGGGGCGAGGTCGTTGGCTGTCATGCTGGTCTACGTCCTGTCCGGTGGCGTGGATGGATCGCCGGGCGGTGTCTGGGACATCGGCGGGCGGACTGCGGGCGCGGGCATGCTGGTGGTGCAAAGGATATACGGATCGTGACCTGTCGTTCCAAGTCCGAGGGCTGGGCGGTGGTGACGGCGCCTGGTGGCGTTCTTGTCGACGGGGGCGGGCCGCTGGCGTCGCGACATTCGCGGGGAGCGTCGGTGGGGTCTCGGATGGGGGCGTTGGTGGCCCAGTTCAGACCGACTTTGCTGGGTTGTTCACATCTGTCAAGCCCTATTCACGGCTGTTTCGAAGGGCCTTTATGCAGACGCGTTGATGCCTGCGGGTAGTTTTTATCGCTTTGTTTTTATTGGTTTATTTTTTCTGCTCCAGGCGCATTGAAAGGGGCCGAGACGATCCCTGTCGGCCTTTCCCGCGACGTCTGCCTCAGTTTTGTGCACAAAGTTATCCACAAGTCCGACGGATGTGGAAATGCTCAGTGTGGACGAGAGGTTGCGCGCGAGTGACGAGAAGACGTCCGAAGAGTGACGGCTAACTGAGCATCGATTGGTCACGGTGATTGACTCACCTTGCCCTGATCGGCTGCGACCGCCATCTCCACGTCCGTAGCCTTTGCCGGATAGCCTGATGGCCTCAGTACACGTTCCGTCAAATGCGGCCCGCCGTGTTCGGGCCTCACTGGAGACGCCGATGTCCGATCCCCGCCTCGATCACTCTCACGCGCTCGTCGCCCTGCTCGGTTCCTGGCAACTAGGTGCCGACGAGGTCCGTGCCCTGCTGCAGCTACCGGTCGGGATACGGCCCCGCCAGCTCGGTCATGTGCCGCTACCCGATCACCCCGAGACCTCCCGTCGCGTCGACTACCTACTGCGCATCGAGGCGGCGCTGCGCACCAGCTTTCCACGCAGCCCGGAGATGCGCCGGCAGTGGGTGCGTCGCGCCTGCCGCCAGTTCGCCCTGCGCTCGCCGCTGCAGGTGATGCTCGAGGACGGCGAGCCCGGCTTGATCGCGGTACTCTCGCATCTCGACTGTACCTTCGCCTGGGATTTGACCGGCTCGCGCAGCGACTACCAGCGCGGCGATGACGGCAAGGGCGGGTGAGTGCGCCCGAGGCGCGGTGACGACGGGGGGCGTGATGACTCGGGGCTGGTGGTTGGTGTTGGCGTTGGTCGTGGGTGGCTGCGAGGCGGGGCGCGGTGACGCGCCGCCGGTGGTCGCGTTCGACTATCGGGTGGTGGCGCGCTTTGCTCACGACCCCGGGGCCTTCACCCAGGGACTGGCCTTCGCCGACGGCGCGCTGTTCGAGGGCACCGGCGAGTATGGCGGCTCGTCGCTGCGCCGGGTCGCGCTTGCCACTGGCCGGGTGCTGCAGCGTCACGACCTGCCCGAGCGCCTCTTCGGCGAGGGCATCACCCCCTGGGGGGATCGGATCGTACAGCTCACCTGGCGTGCCCGGGTCGGGCTGATCTACGACCGCGCGACCCTCACCCCGGTCGATCGCTTCACCCTCCCCGGCGAGGGCTGGGGTATCACCCATGACGGGCGCGACTGGATCATCAGCGACGGCAGCGCCTATCTGAGCGTCATGGATCCCGAGCGGCGCGTGATCCGGCGCCGTGTGTTGGTGCGCGAGCGGGGCCGTCCGCTGCGCTGGCTCAACGAGCTGGAGTACACCCCGACGGGGATCTGGGCCAATGTCTGGCGCAGCGACCGGTTGGTGCGCATCGACCCGGCCAGCGGGGCGGTGACCGCGACCCTGGACCTGAGCGCGCTGTGGCCGCGCGCGCAACGTCCCCCCGAGGCCGACGTGCTCAACGGCATCGCCTACGCCCCCGAGCAGGACCTGCTCTATGTCACCGGCAAGCGCTGGCCCTGGCTCTATGCCCTAGAGCTGGTTGCGGCGAGCGCCTCGACCGCCTCGCAGAGGAAGTGACCGAGCATCAGGTGCAGCTCCTGCACCCGTGGGGTCTCGGTCGAGGGCACCGCGAGCACCTGGTCGGCGCCGCGCGGGGTGGCCTCGGCGGGTAGCGCGCCGGTGAGCAGCACCCCGTAGAGCCCGCGCTCGGCGGCGACCTCGAGGGCGCGCAGCACATTGGGTGAGCGCCCGCTGGTGGTCAGCGCCCAGAGCACGTCGCCGGGTCGGGCGAGTCCGGCGAGCTGGCGGGCGAAGACCTCGTTGAAGGAGAAGTCGTTGGCCACCGCGGTGGCGGCGCTGGGATCGAAGCCGAGCGCGATCGCCGGCAGCGCCGGGCGGGTCTTGTCGGCGAAGGGGCCGATCAGCTCGCCGCTGAGATGGGTGGCCTCGCCGGCGCTGCCGCCGTTGCCGCAGATGAACAGGGTGCCGCCGGCGGCGATCGCCGCGGCGGTGCGCGTCGCCGCGCGCACGCAGCCCTCGAGCAGTGCGCGATCGGCACGGGTGCGCTCGAGCAGGTCGGCGGTGGCGGTGAGACGCTCGGCGAGCAGGTCGGCGAGGTCGGATGGGGAGGGCGTCATCGGTCGGGCTGTCCAGGGCTGTCGGGCGATGGCGGCATGCTAGCCGAAACCGGCGCACACCAGCCAGCGACGGCTGTGGGGTTTGCGACGCTGTGTCGGGGTTCGTCGGATCACGGACGTCGCCGGGTGGGCATGGTGGGATGGCGATCACGCCCGCCGCCCGCGCTCTGGCGCCGATCGCGGGTGTCTGGCCTGCCATGGTCCGGAGTTTGCGGTGGTTTGCACCTGAATACAGCGTCGCAGCCACGGAGGTCCGGATGTCGAGCCTGTTGGAATCTCTCGTTGATGCCCTTGCGCGGGGCGAGCTGGTGCCCTGTCTGGGGCCCGGCGCGCTCGCCGGGGTGGTCGATCGCGAACGTGGCGAGCCGATCCCGGCCGACAGCGATTCGCTGATCCTCGCGCTCAACGGCGGGCGGCCGATGTCGCGGCGGCTGATGTGGGAGTTCTCGCGCGCGGCGATGAGCGTCGAACTCAAGCGTGGGCGCGGGGCGGTGCAGCGCTTCCTCGATGCCACCTACGCGGGACAGGCGTGGACGCAGGCACCGTTACACGCCTGGCTGGCCGGCACCTCACCAGGTTATGTCATCGACCTCAATCGCGACCTCCAGCTCCAGCACCTCTATGCCGAGCGCCCGCACGTGCTGGTGCGCGGCATCGCCCGGGTGGGGGGGACGGACTACCGCTTCCGCATCCATGTCCACGACGGTTCGGGGTATCGTGAGGTCGAGCAGGCGGCGGTCGATCCGGCGTTGCCAGTGCTGTTCAAGCCGCTCGGCAGCCCCGAGCCGGGGGCGACCTATATCGCCTCGGACGCCGACTTCGTCGACTATCTCACCGAGCTGATGGGCGGTTTCGCGATCCCCGCGTTCGTCAAGGCCCGTCGTCGCGGGCTGCGCTATCTACTGCTGGGGCTCAACCTCGACCGTGACACCGAGCGGATGCTGGTCACCGAGCTGATCCATGGCGCCGCCTCGCCCGCGGGCTGGGCACTGATCCCCGAGCCCAGCCCCAAGGCGCGTCGCTTCTGCGCGCGCCAGGGGCTCGCCATCGTCGAGGCCGGGGTGGAGGAGTTGCGCGCTGGGCTCGCCTACCTGGGTCACGAGGCGTGTGCGACGGGTGGTGCACTCGGATGCTAGACTGATCGCGCAACATCTCGACCCGCATGCGCGATCGCGCGATCCGATCCGAACCCGCTACCCCCCTGTCCCGGCCCGAACGCGCCGCGTGACGGGCAGGTTCGGTCATGACCTGCGGCGACGGGCGATGTTGTCACGGCGCTGACACGGGCGTGAGCCCAGTTCCGTCCCTGCCTCCGCCGCGCGGTTCGTGCTGCGGCGCCCCGCGACACGGATCCCGATCAAGGGCCTGCGGGGCGCGTCCAGACCGAGATCGGCGCGCGATCTGCGGTCGTCCTAGAGCGGAAGGCTATCTCCATGAAGCTGATCGAACTTGCCGTCCCGACCCTGGTGGTCAGGCCTGGCATGACCCTGCGCGAGGTGTTTCGCGAGTGCGTGCGTTGCAACGTCGGCGGGCTGCCCTATGCCGATGCCGAGGGGCGGGTCTGCGGCCGGGTGTCGCTGCGTCACATCGTCAAGCACACCTGCATCCCCGACTTCCTGGTCGGTGCGGCCGACTATCTGGGCGACCACATCGACAATGTCGATCTGCCCGAGGCGAGACGCGGTGCCATCCTCGCCGAGGACGCGAGCGCCTACGTGCTCGAGACCCGCGCCACGATCAGTGCCGAGTCGCCGCTGATCAAGGGGCTGGCGATCATGGAGCGTTACAACAGTTCCTATCTGTTCCTGGTCGACGGTGGTGAGTACCGCGGCGTGGTGACGCGGATGGCGATCGTCGGTTGCATGCTGGCCAGAGACGAGGAGGGCGTGTGAACGAGCTTGCGACGGTACCCCATTTCAACGGCCAGATGGTGGCCGCGGGGCTGACCATGATTGCCGCCTATGTGCTGATCTTCGGCGAGGTGATCCACCGCACCAGTGCGGCGATCATCGGCGCGGTTGCGATGATCGGGGTGGGGATGCTCGGTGGTTTCTACGACCAGGCCGAGGCGGTGATGGCGATCGACGCCAATACCCTGTTCCTGCTCGCCGGGATGATGATGCTGGTGGTGCTGCTGCGGCCCACTGGCGGTTTCGACTACCTGGCTATCCGTATTGCCAAGTGGTCGCGCGGCAACCCGCGGCTGCTGCTGGTCTATCTGGCGTTGGCGGTGAGCCTGATCAGCATGTTCCTCGACAATGTCACCACGGTGCTGATCTTTGCGCCGCTGACGGTGCTGATTACCCGCATCCTCTCGCTCAATCCGCTGCCCTTCCTGATGGCCGAGGCGATGCTCTCGAACATCGGTGGGGCGGCGACCCTGGTCGGTGACCCGCCCAACATCATGATCGGTAGCGCCGGTGGGATCGAGTTCACCCGCTTCCTGGTGCACATGGGGCCGCTGGTCGTCGTCTCCTGGGCGGTCACGGTGGTGCTGATCCTGCTGCTGTTCCGACGCGAATTGACGCCGCACGGTGAGGGCTCGGTGATCGACCTCGACGAGCGCCGTGCGATCAAGCACCCGATCCGGCTGCGGCGCGGGCTGATCGCGCTTGGTCTGGCGATCGTGCTGTTCTTCGTCCATCACCGCCTGCATCTGTTCCCGGCCTATGTCGCCTTCATCGCGGTGGCGCTGGCACTGGTGCTGCTGCGTCCCGACCCGGAGGCGTTGTTCGGCAAGCTCGAGTGGTCGGTGCTGGTGTTCTTCGCCGGGTTGTTCGTGATCGTCGGCGGGGTCGAGGCCTCGGGGCTGCTCGATTGGGTCGGGTTCCGGCTGGCACGCCTGGCGCAGGATCCGCAGACGCTGCTGCTCACCTGTCTGGCGCTGATGTGGGTGGCGGCGCTGCTCAGCGCGGTGGTCGACAACATCCCCTTCACCGTCACCATGATCCCGATCGTGCTCGGACTCGAACAGCAGGGGGTGAACATCACCCCGCTGTGGTGGGCGCTGGCGATCGGCGTCGGGCTCGGCGGCAACGGCTCGCACATCGGCGCCACCGCCAACGTCATCTGCGTGGCCGAGTCCGAGCGCAGCGGCATCCCCGAGGCCCGCATCACCCCGCTCGGCTGGTTGCGCGTCGGCATCCCGGTGATGCTCGTCGGGCTCACCGTGGCGAGCGCGGTGTTCGTACTGCTGTTCGACTTCTATCGCGGCTGAGCGCGCCCGCGACACAGCGTCGAGGCGTTCACCAGCGCCTGCGCCTGCACCAGGCAGGCGCGTGCGCTGGTGCGTTCGAGTCCGTCGAACCAGCGCCGCGGGATGGCCTCGGGGCCGTGCAGCGCGCCGACGATCATGCCGAGGATGGCGCCGGTGGTGTCGGCGTCACCACCACGGTTGACCACGTCGATCAGCGCCGTCTCGAGACCGTCGGTGGCGAACAGCGCCTGCAGCACCGCGCGCATCGTCTCGACGATATAGCCGCCCGGGTTCTCGGCGCGGCCACGGTCGAAGGCGAAGCGGGCATCCTCGGCCACCAGGGCGTCGGCCAGTTCGCGCAGGTGCTCGCGGGTGGCGCCGAGGATGGCGCTCTGTACCATGCGTACCACGGTCAGGGTGGCGGCGTCCGAGAGCGGGTTGTGATGGGTGACGTGGGCCTGGGTGCGGCAGGCTGCAGCGACGTCCTCGGTCTCCGCGCCGAGGGTGAAGAGCGCGACCGGCAGGGTACGCATGCAGGCGCCGTTGCCGGCGTCATAGGTGTTCTCCGGGACCTCGGTGGCGCCGGTGCGACGGTAGCGGGCGATGCCCCGACGCACGGTGTGACCGATATCGACCGGTTTGGTGCGCATCCAGCCGCTGAAGGCCTCGGCGATGGCGCCGGCCTCGACCCGGCCCCGGGCGAGCAGGGCGCGCCCGAGTGCCAGCGACATCCCGGTGTCGTCGGTAACCTGACCGCGGCGCAGTCTGAGCCAGCCACCGCCGATCAGATCGCGGTGGATGCCGTGGCGGGCGCGGATCTCGGCCGGGGTCATGAACTCCACGGTGGCGCCGAGGGCATCCCCGATGGCCAGCCCCAGATAGGCCCCCTGGGCACGGGTTTGGATGGCGTTGGCGGTGGTCTCGCCGGTGGCGAGGTCATTCCTCAGGTCCAAAACAAACATGGTAGTCGGCACACTCCTCGCATGATGGTGCCCGGCACAGATAGACGCCCTCGCGCTCACACAACTGTTTGTAGAGAAAGCGCTTCCACTTCATGTCCCCGCGATTGGCCATGGCCAGGCGCGGGAAGTTGCGTCGCATCAGCGCGGTCAGCGCGCGGCGGTTCCACAGTCCGAGGTCCTGCCACAGGTGATCAGCGGCCATGCAGCCGGCGGCGACGACCTCGGCCATCCACAGCTCCGAGTGCGTGTGCCCGGCTCGCTGGGCACCGAGCAGTATCACCAACTCGGCGCGTTCGTCCTCGCGCGCGGGGTTGGACGCCACCCCGTCGAGGCTGGAGAGCACCTCCGGTGAGACCCCGGGGAAGTGATAGCCCATCAGCGCGGTGAATGCCTCGGGGGCGAGCCCGAGCCAGGGTGGCAGGGCACCGAGTCCACAGGCACGGCTGGCGATCATACAGGCGAAGGCATGGTCGTTGCCTGCGCCGACCGCCCGGGTCATCAACCGGACGAAGATCCGCTGGATCTCGCGGGTGCGTTCGGGGCAGGGCGTGGCCATGGTCTCGCCTCCATCGTCTCCTGGTGATGGTGCCGGGCCCGCGGGCATCCCTGGTGCCGGACCCGGGGGTCGGGGTCAGCGGGCCCGAATGCGCGCGCGGGCCTGCTCGAGCAGGTCCGGTGGGATGCCGGTGAGCGAGCCGGGTGGGTTGAGCGCGCCGCCGCAGGCGTCGACGATCGCGCCCTCGATCGGGCAGATGCTTGCGCACTGCGGCTCGGCATAGGTGCCCGCGCACTCGCAGCAGGCGACCGGGTCGATGTAGAAGTGCGGACTGGCCGGCTCGATCGCCGCGCTCGGGCAGAGTGGCTCGCAGGCCCAGCAGTTGACACATCCGGCGGTGATCTTCAGGGCCATCTCGGGGACCTCCGTGGCTTAGGCGCTCAGGGTGGCGCACTGGGGTTCGTCGACGCTCAGGGCGCCCAGGTCGGCGAGTTCGCGATGGGCCGCGTGCAGCGCCTGCTCGATCGGTGACATCGCCAGTTCGCCGTTGGGGCGAATGCCCGCCGCCTCGAGTCCCTCCCAGGGGGTGAGCCCGATGCGCGCGCACAGCACCATGGCGCAGTCGGCGAGCGCGGCCAGTGCCGGGGCCAGGGCGTCGTCGTCCTCGTCGCAGTGCTCGGCGCCGTTGCAGTAGCGCGCGAGTGGGCGGTCGTCGAGCAGCCGTTCGCCCTGCTCGTCGACCTCGTAGACGAGGAAGCGCTCGGCCTGACCGAAGTGTTGGTCGACCCGCCGACCGTCGCTGCTGGCCACCGCGATGCGTGCCGCGCGGGTGGTGGGGCGAGGGGGACTCAGCGTGGCTACGGGAACCAGGGCCGGGGTGGCTGCCTGACGGCGTCGCTCGATCGCCTCGCGCGTGGCGGCGCGGCGCGCCAGCGCGGCGTCATCGTCGATCTCCAGGGTGGCGATGCGCTCGCGCGTGAACTCGGCGCTGCGGTCGTCGCCGAGCATGCCGACGGCGTCGGCGCGACACTGCTTGCAGTGACGCATGATCGCCATCTCACCGGCGCACGCGGTCTGCAGCGCGCGTAGCTCGCTGGCGCGTGGCGCGCGCTGGCCCATCAGGCCGTAGAAGGTGCCGTGCTCGGGCGCGGCGATCAGCGGCATCAGGTTGTGGAGGAAGGCCCCCTTGGCCTTGACCGCGCGGCTGACCTCGGTGAGGTGTTGATCGTTGACCCCAGGGATCAGTACCGAGTTGACCTTGACCAGCATGCCGCGCTCGACCAGCCGCTCGAGCCCGAGCTGCTGCTGCTCGATGAGGATCTCGGCGCCCTTGCGACCGCGCACGCGGCGGTTGTTCCAGAACACCCAGGGATAGATCTCGGCGCCGATGTCGGGGTCGAGACAGTTGATGGTGACGGTGACGTGCTCGATGTTGTAGCGACACAGGGTGTCGACCGTCTCGGGCAACGCCAGGCCGTTGGTCGAGACGCACAGCCTGAGGTCCGGGGTGCGCTCGGCGATCAGTCGGAAGGTCGCAAAGGTGCGCTCGGGGTTGGCCAGTGGATCGCCCGGTCCGGCGATGCCGACCACCGCGAGCTGGGGGATGTGGGCGGCCACCGCTGCCACCTTGGCCGCCGCCTGCTGTGGTTCGAGCAGCTCGGAGACCACGCCGGGACGTGACTCGTTGGCGCAGTCGTACTTGCGGTTGCAGTAGTGGCACTGGATGTTGCAGGCCGGTGCTACGGCCACGTGCATGCGGGCATAGTGGTGATGGGCGTCGGCGGAGAAGCAGGGGTGGTTGTGCACCCGCTCGCGGATCGCGGCAGGGAGCCGGTCGAGCGTGTCGCCACCGCCGCACCCCCGCCCGGCGCAGTTCGAGGGGGATATCCGCTCCGGCCCTGCTTGCTTTGACTCCATCGTCTGGCCTCCACGACTGACGGGGCGTCGACCCCGCGGGTTTGTAAGTGTGCCGTGGTGGTCTCAGCAAACCCCGTGCCTAGTGATGAACGATGGCTTAAGTGATTGTTTTGTCTGTTTGTAATGGAAGGGGTGGCGTGGTTTTGTGGGGATCGCAACAGCCCGCGTCGGGGTGCTTTGTGGGAATCGGGACAGTGAAGACGACGCTCGCTGTCCCCCTCGCGGGGCTCGCGAGTCATCGGTGTGATGAGCCGAGCAGGATCTCTATCGCCCACTCGACGAGACGCGCTCGGTGCCCTCGATTGCTGGTGCAGCGGTCTTCGCCAGGCCATTCGCGAGGTGGTTTGGCCTCGGGTGTGACCTGGAGGAAGGCCGCCGAATCACTGGCATGAGCGCGTTGAACAGGTTTTTTTTCGCCGATCGCCCTAGCTGGACTCTCGCTCGGTGTATAATTACCTGCTCCCAATCCTGGCACGCCTGGTGATCACCCGTTCCATCGTCGAGCCGCGAACCGACGCCCCGCCGGCCGCGCGCGTCCGGGTGCCCGTCGATTACCCCTTTGGTCGTGATCACGCGTCTGTGAAGAGACCACCCTGCGCGTCCACATGCGACGAGATCGGACCTGTCCGGACGCATCCCTGGCGGTGATGCGCCCGTCCCGGATCGTGCGGAAACCGCCCCATATCTCCGGGCCCAGCGAACACCCAGAGGCGCGTCGCGCCTCGCCAACGAGTGATAAGGCATTGTCAAGCAAGCAAATCGAGAAACTCCGCAATATCGCCATCATCGCCCACGTCGACCACGGTAAGACCACCCTGGTCGACCAGCTGTTGCAGCAGTCGGGTACGCTCGGCGAGCGTTTCGGGCCGGTGGAGCGGGTGATGGATTCCAACGCGCTGGAGAAGGAGCGGGGCATCACCATCCTCTCCAAGAACACCGCGATTCGTTGGAACGACTATCGCATCAACATCGTCGACACCCCCGGGCACGCCGATTTCGGCGGTGAGGTCGAACGTGTGCTGTCGATGGTCGACTCGGTGCTGCTGCTCGTCGATGCCCGCGAGGGGCCGATGCCGCAGACCCGCTTCGTCACCAGCAAGGCCTTCGCCCATGGCCTGCGCCCGATCGTGGTGGTCAACAAGATCGATCGGCAGGGCGCCCGCCCCGACTGGGTCATCGACCAGGTCTTCGATCTCTTCGATCGTCTCGGCGCCACCGATGAACAGCTCGACTTCCCCATCGTCTACGCCTCGGCACTCAACGGTTATGCCGGGCTCGAGGACGATGTGCGCGAGGGCGACATGAGTCCGCTGTTCCAGGCCATCGTCGAGCACTGTCCGGCCCCCGAGGTCGATCCCGAGGCGCCCTTCCAGATGCAGGTCTCGACCCTCGACTACAACGCCTTTGTCGGCGCCATCGCGGTCGGGCGTATCCGTCAGGGCAGCGTGCGCCCCAACCAGCAGGTGACTGTGGTCAAGCGCGACGGCACCCGCCAGCGCGTCAAGATCGGCCTGGTCTACGGTTATCTTGGGCTCGACCGTCACGAGGTCGAGTCGGCCAGCGCCGGTGACATCGTCGCGCTCACCGGGATCGAGGCGCCGAACGTCTCCGACACCCTCTGTGATCCCGATCATGTCGTGCCGATGACGCCGCTGACCGTCGACGAGCCGACCGTGACCATGACCTTCCAGGTCAATACCTCGCCCTTCGCCGGGCGCGAGGGCAAGTACCTGACCTCGCGTCAGCTCAAGGACCGGCTCCAGCGCGAGCTGATCCACAACGTCGCGCTGCGCGTCGAGGAGGGCAACGACCCGGAGAAGTTCCGCGTCTCCGGGCGTGGCGAACTGCACCTCTCGATCCTGCTCGAGAACATGCGCCGCGAGGGCTACGAGCTGGCCGTCTCGCGTCCGGAGGTCATCTTCCGCGAGGTCGACGGCCAGATCTGCGAGCCCTACGAGCAGCTCACCGTCGACGTCGACGAGGAGTGCCAGGGCGCGATCATGCAGGCGCTCGGCGAGCGTCGCGCCGAGCTCAAGGACATGGTCCCCGACGGCAAGGGTCGGGTGCGACTCGACTACGAGATCCCCTCGCGCGGGCTGATCGGCTTCCAGACCGAGTTCATGTCGCTGACCTCGGGCACCGGGCTCAAGTATCACGTCTTCGAGCGCTACCGTCCGGCTGCCACCGGTGGTATCGCCGAGCGGCGCAATGGCGCGATGATCGCCAACGCCACCGGTAAGGCGCTCGGCTACGCCCTGTTCAATCTCCAGGAGCGGGGGCGGATGCTGGTCTCGCCGGGCGACGAGGTCTACGAAGGCCAGGTGGTCGGTATCCACTCGCGCGACAACGACCTCACCGTCAACCCGCTCAAGGCCAAGCAGTTGACCAACATCCGCGCCGCCGGCTCGGACGAGAACATCCTGCTGACTCCGCCGGTGCGCTTCACCCTGGAGCAGGCGCTGGAGTTCATCGAGGACGACGAGCTGGTCGAGATCACCCCCGCCGCCATCCGCGTGCGCAAGCGTCATCTCACCGAGCAGGAGCGCAAGCGCGCCAATCGCGGCGCTTGATCCGGCGGACTAGGTACGCGCCGCGCGGCGCGGGCTCAGTCCGTTGGCAGCACGATGTTGACCAGCCGCCAGCGCAGTCCGTCGCGTTCGAGCACGAAGCGGGTCTCGCGCCCATCCTCGTCCGGTACCCACACCGAGAAGGTGGCGAGATCGTCGTAGACGTACCGGGCGTCGGCGAAGGGTAGCGGCTCGTGGCGCGGCTGCTCGTCGCGTGAGGGCGAGGTGGTCGCGGGCGGTGAGGGCGGGGTGGTCTCCGGATGTGGTTCCGGGGTCTCGCCGGCCATTATCTGGGCCAGTCCCGCCGGGGTGACGAAAGCATCGACCATGCCGTCGACGATCTGCGAGGCCAACCCCGCCAGCGCCAGGGTCAGTGGGTTGGCCGCGTCGGTCGCGCCGCTCTGTTCGAGTGCCTTGGCATTGAGCTGAGCCTTGAGACCTTCGCGCAGGCGTGGAAAGTCGATGTGGCGCTCGAGCATGACCGAGTCTCGCTCGATGATCCCGGTACGGATCTGAACCACGGTCAGATAGGGACCTGCGGCGACATAACCGAGCCCGAGCAACAGGGCAACGGCGAGTAGCAGGGGGAGGATCTTCATGGCTAACGTCCTGACATCCACTGTTCGCGGCGGTCTGCCGTGCGCTCAAGGCTAGCATGGGCGCCGGTCGGGGCGGCGGGTGCGTGATCGTTCAGGGTTGCGTACCATCGAATCATTCGGGCCGCAGGCCGTGTCCATGGCAATCCTGAGCAATTCATGCAGCGCACAGATCCAATCCTCCACCCCATCACCGACCCCTTCGCCGTCCACCGGTTGGACGTGGGTGACGGGCATCAGCTCTATGTCGAGGAGTGCGGGCGGCGCGACGGCGTGCCCGCGCTCTTCCTCCACGGCGGTCCCGGTGCCGGTTGCGAGCCGGCGCATCGCGGTTTCTTCGATCCCGAACGTTATCACCTGGTGCTGTTCGATCAGCGCGGTTGCGGGCGTTCGCGGCCGCACGCGGCGCTCGGCGCTAACACCACCTGGGATCTGGTCGAGGACATCGAGCGCATCCGCGAGCACCTCGGCATCGAGCGCTGGTTGGTGTTCGGTGGCTCTTGGGGATCGACCCTGGCGCTGGCCTATGCCGAGACCCACCCCGAGCGGGTCTCGGCCTTGGTGGTACGAGGCATCTTTCTCTGTCGTGATGCCGAGATCCAGTGGTTCTACCAACAGGGCGCGAGCTGGATCTTTCCGGATCACTGGGCCGACTTCATCGCCCCCATCCCCGAGGCCGAACGCGATGATCTGCTGCACGCCTATCATCGTCGTCTCACCGGCGACGACGAGGTCGCGCGCATGGCCGCGGCCAAGGCCTGGTCGATCTGGGAGGGCCGCTGCTCGACCCTGCGCCCCAATGACGTGGTCAGCGATCACTTCGCCGATCCCCACCTGGCGCTGAGCCTGGCGCGGATCGAGTGCCACTACTTCGTCAACCACGCCTTCCTCGCCCCCGAGCAACTGTTGCGTGACGCCGGCCGACTGGCCGGGATCCCTGGGGTGATCGTGCAGGGGCGCTATGATCTGATCTGTCCGATGCGCTCGGCCTGGGAGCTGCATCAGGCCTGGCCCGAGGCCCGCTTCGAGGTCATCCCCGACGCTGGCCACTCGGCCTTCGAGCCGGGTATCCAGCACGCCCTGGTGACCGCTACCGACCGCTTCGCCAGTGAGCTCGGGGGGGCGGCATGATCGGGCTGTTGCAACGGGTGAGCCGAGCCCGGGTGGCGGTCGCGGGCGAGACGATTGGCGCCATCGATCGCGGGTTGTTGGTGTTGGTGGGGGTGCAGCGTGGCGATACCGAGGCGCGCGCCGAGCGCTTGCTTGAGCGTCTGCTCGGCTATCGTGTCTTCCCCGATGCCTCTGAGCGGATGAACCTCAGCCTGCGCGACATCGATGGCGGTCTGCTGCTGGTGCCCCAGTTCACCCTCGCCGCAGACACCCGCAAGGGCACCCGTCCCGGCTTCAGCAGTGCCGCACCGCCCGACGAGGGTCGCCGGTTGTTCGAGCTGCTGCTCGAACGCGCCCGCGCCGAGTGCGCCGCCGTGCAGAGCGGGCGCTTCGGCGCCGATATGCAGGTCGAGTTGGTCAACGATGGCCCGGTGACCTTCTGGCTGGAGACATGAGGCGGCTTGGCGGCTGCCAGCGATCAGCCGCCAGCCATAGCCACCAGCCACCGGCCTCCAGTTGGAGAGGTTGAACCGCGAGGACACGAAGCTCGCGAGGTGATTCGCGGTTCAGGGCCCGAGTGGCGGCGCTGCTTCCCACTGGCGGCTGGTCACTTCTTTCCCTTTTGCGGGCTTGGTCTCTTGGCGGTTCGATCGCCGCTGCTCACCGTCTCCTCAACCCCTGGTCCACTGCCCTGTTCGGGGCCTATTGGAGTCACGGATGCGTCCGACCCTTGTGCTGTGCTGGTTGCTCGTCGGTTGGACGCTGATCGGGTTGGTGGCCGTCTGGGTGTCGGCGGCTGGGTACGGGTGGCGTTGGTACGGCGGGCTGCTCGCGGGGGTCGCACTGGGCGATGCGCTGGCGCTGTGGCGAACGCCGTCGCCGCGGGGTGAGCGGGCCCTGCCGCAGACCCTGTCTCAGGGTCAGTGGTGCACGGTCGGCTTGGTGTTGCGCTCGGCGGCCCAGCGGCGATTGCGACTGCTGGTGCATGATCTGCACCCGGGTGAGTTCGCAGTTGCGGGTCTGCCCGCCGCCCTGGTCCTGTCCCCGCGGGGCGAGGCGCGAGTCGACTATCGACTACGGTCGGCGACACGCGGTGACTTCACCTTCGCTGGCCTTGATCTGGCGCTCTCCTCGCCCTTTGGTCTGTGGTGGTGTCGGCGGCGGTTGCTGGTGCCAGGGCGGGTGCGGGTGGTGCCGCCGCTCGCGGCGCTGCGTCGCGGGGTCGCGCTGGCGGCGCAGGATGCGCGACTCGGCGCCGGGGTGCACCCGCACCAACGGCGTGGCAGCGACGGCGATTTCCATCAGTTGCGCGACTACCGCGCCGGCGACCTGTTGCGCCAGATCGACTGGAAGGCGAGTGCGCGGGCGCGTCGTCCGATCTCGCGCGAGTATCGCGAGGCGCGCGATCAGCAGTTGGTGTTCCTGCTCGACTGCGGTCGGCAGATGCGCCATCTCGGTGATGGTGTCGGCCACCTTGATGCGGCGCTCGCCGCCTTGCTGTTGGTAGCCGCTCTGGCGGTGCGCCAGGGCGATGCGGTGGGGCTGATGAGCTATGGCGGGACGAGTCGCTGGTGTCCGCCGCGCCAGGGGCAGCCGGCGTTGCGCCGCTTGCTCGATGACTGCTACGACCTGCAGCCGACGCTGGAGGCGGCCGATCCCTTGGTCGCCGCCGCCACGCTGCAGCAGCGGCTGCGGCGCCGTGCCCTGGTGGTGCTGATTACCTGCGGGCGCGACGAGGACCAGGAGGGACTGGAGCAGGCGGCGCGACTGCTCGGTCGCGATCATCTGCTGTTGCTCGCCGACCTGCGCGAGCGCTCGCTGGAGGGGGCGCTGAACCAGCCGGTGCGTGATCTGTCGGATGCACTGCGCTTCCATGCCCTGCGCGATTGGCGCGAGCGGCGGCGGGTGCGCTGCGCGCGGCTGCGTCGACGCGGGGTCCAGGTGCTCGACCTGCTCCCGGAGCAGTTGCCGGTGGCGCTCTCCGATCGCTACTTGGCCATCAAGCGGGCCGGTATGCTGTAATTCCCGATCGGCCGTGAGGCTTGGCCGGTGAACCCTCTGTCAGGAATCGACCCCATGCGTACACTGCTCGGCGCGCTCGCGTTGCTCGTCGTCTCGGTCCAGGTGCGGGCCGGGATCCCCGCCACCCCGGTGATGACCCTCTATGCCTTCAATGGCCCTGTCGAGGTGCCCTATTACAGCGCCGAGCGCTTCCGCCCCGGTGACCCCGGGGCGCCGATCGGCACCCTCGCCCAGGGCACCTCGCTGATCCCCTGCCTGGTGGTCCGTGACGGGGCACCGCTCACCGACGCCTCGGGCACGCCCTATGTCGGCTTCGAGGTGGTGGTCGACCCGCGTCGCGCCGGTCCCGAGGCGCGTGCGCGCTTCCTCGCCGCGATCGAGCGACGCAAGGGGCTGGAGGTGGAGAACCATCACTGTGAGGCTGGGGTGCGCGGGGTGATCGATGTCCGTCAGCTCTATGCCATGGAAAAGGCGCCCTTCTTCACCCCGCCGTCGGCAGGTCGAGCGGATGCCGCGGTCCCGGCCGGTGCGAGCCAGCTCGACCGCATCATCCGTGACTTCCATGCCTCCTCCGAGTGTGCCCGCGCCAACGCGCGCTTGAATGGGCGGCGTGGCGCGTTGGAGCGGGCCTGGGAGGATTATCTGGCCCGCCGCCGCGGCGAGCTGCCGCTGACCACCCTGGCGCGCGCCAAGCACCTCGACTACACCCTGCGCACCGCGCTGTTCGAGGGCCATCATGCGCGCGGCTGCAACGCCTATGGCGCCTGCGAGCGCAACATCGTCGCGCTGACCATCCGTAACCGCGCCGTCGGCCAGTGTCCGCGACACATCGGTTGTACCTTCCCCGGCGACTTCCAGGGGGTCTCGTCCAAGGTCTCGCAGTACAACATCTGGGACGAGTTCCTCACCCAGATCTCCGGCCTGACCGCCTGCTATCTGCGCCCGGACCTGGCCGACGAGCCGCGCTTCGCCAAGCTGCAGGCGATGTACGCGCAGAGCGTGGGGGACATCGAACGCATCCTCTATGGCGACGACGATGATCTGCGCGCGGTCTTCCCCGATACCGATCTGGCCAAGCTCAAGCAGGTGCGTCACTACTATCACGCCCCGGCGATGGGCAAGTGCTTCCCCGAGCATCCCCGTGTCGAGTACATGTCGGGGGCGATTGCCCGCCATGGCGACGACTTCGCGCTGATCGCCAACACTCGTATCGAGGTCGGTGAGACGGTCGGCGACGGTTATCGCTTCAAACAGTTTCGCTTCGACGAGCTGGAGACACGCGATCGCACCTGGGTCGAGGACAGCTATCCCGGTTTCGTCGTCGACGGGCGCAAGGTCAGTCTGCGGCGCCCGAGTGATTGCCGTCCTTATGGACTTCCGGCCGGTTGTCGGTTCGATGACGAGATCGGGCGCTATCGCAAGATCCCGCACTGGGTCGATGCCGGCGAGTCGCTGGAGATTCGCTGCCGGGTGATCGACTCGGGGAGCGACTGCGAGCGGCGCGGACGCAGTGTCACCGCCCGGGTCGGCGGTGTCTGCGATCGTGAGATGCACCCGGTCAGTGGCGTGCGTTGAGAAGACGAGAGGGGCCGATGGGGCCCGTCTCGATGCAGCTGGGGCCGGGGGCCCGACGACATCGCCCGCTGGCGCTCAACGCGCCCAGCGCGGCTCCAGCTCGAACACCCGAGCGAGGGTGTCGACCAGCCGATTGGCGACGTCATTGACCCCGATCCCGGCGACGTACTCGGAGAGCTGGGTCATCGCCAGCCCGGCATAGCCGCAGGGGTTGATCCGGGTGAAGGGCTCGAGCTCCATGGCGACATTGAGCGCCAGTCCGTGATAGCTGCGGGCGTTGCGCACCCGTAGTCCGAGCGAGGCGATCTTGGCCCCATCGACATAGACGCCGGGGGCGTTGTCACGGCGCTCGGCATCCACCCCGTAGTCGTTCAGCAACTCGATCACCGTCTGTTCGAGCATGTTGACCAGCCGTTTGACGCCGATCCCGGCGCGTCTCAGATCGAACAGTAGATAGGCGACCAGCTGACCGGGACCGTGATAGGTGACCTGACCGCCGCGGTCGACCTGTACCACCGGGATGTCGCCGGTGGCGAGCAGGTGTTCGTGGCGCCCGGCCTGGCCGAGGGTGAACACCGGCGGGTGTTCGAGCAGCCACAGCTCGTCGAGTGAGTGCGGGTCGCGGGCGTCGGTGAAGCGGCGCATCGCCGTCAGGGTCTCGGCATAGTCCTGCAGTCCCGGCAGGCGCCGGATCAGTAGCTGCTGTGGGGGTGTCGTCTCCGTGGTCTCGCTCACAATGCCCAGACCACGCGCTCATGGGCCGTCAATTCGGCATAGATGGCATCGAGCTGTGCCTTGCTGTGTGCTTCGATGGTGACCGTCACCGCCAGCCACTTGCCGCCATTGCTCGGGCGCACGGAGATCGCGGCGGCGTCGACGCCGGGGGCATGGCGTTCGACGATGTCGACGACCAGGGTCTGAAAGTCGTCGCTGGCGCGTCCCATCGCCTTGACCGGGAAACGGCAGGGGAATTCGAGCAGGGTTTCTTCAGAATTGGACATGACCGTTGCGTACCTGTGACTTGTAGTCTTGATAGAGGGCGTCCATACGTTGCCAGAGTGGCCCTGGGCGGCCGCTGCCGACCGGCAGGCCGTCGAGCCGGGTGACCGGCAGCAGTTCACGGGTGGAGCTGCCGAGCCAGATCTCGTCGGCCGTGCGCAGCTGGGTGTCCTCGATCGGTTGTTCGGAGTAGGCGATCGCGCCGTGCGCGGCGAGTTGCAGCACCAGCTCGCGGGTGATGCCGGCGAGCAGGTGGTGGTCGCAGGGCGGGGTCAGCAGTCGCTGGCCCTGGACCACGAAGACGTTGGCCGCGGCCGCCTCGGTGACCCGCCCGTCGCGTACCATGATGGTCTCGTCGGCACCGGCATCGGCGGCCGCCTGACGCATCAGTACCGCCCCGAGCAGCGAGGTCGACTTGATGTCGCAGCGCTGCCAGCGGATGTCGGGCCGGGTGATGCAGCGGATGCCATCGCGGGCGATCGCCGGGTCACGCGGCGCGAGCGGTGTGCTCATCGCCAGCACCGTCGGGGAGGGCACGGCCGGACAGCGATGATCGCGGGTCGGCGCCACCCCACGGGTGATCTGCAGATAGAGACTCTGGTCCGGTGCCGGCGGTTCGCCAGCCAGCCGGCGAGCCACCCGTTGCCAGCCCTCGCGCCCGAGCGGATCGCCGAGGCCGATGGCGGCGAGGCTGTGTTCGAGCCTGGACAGGTGTCGATCGAGACCCAGGAAATGGCCGCCGTAGCTGGGCACGACCTCGTAGACGCCATCGCCGAACAGGAATCCGCGATCGAGCACGGAGACCTGCGCCGCCTCGGGCGGTAGGAAACGACCGTTGAGATAGATCTCTTTCAAGCGCTCGACCCGCCGGCTCGGGCCGGCATCAGAACATGCGCAGTAGATGATCCTTGGCCTTGCGGACCAGGCCGCCCTCGGGGACGGCCTCGAGCGCGACCAGCGGCACCCGGGTTAGCTCGTGGCCGGCGTTGTCGACCACCAGGTCACCGATGCGTGCGCCGGCGCTGATCGGGGCGGTGAGCTCGGCGGTACGCTCGATACGGGCGCTGAGTTGACCATAGTCACCGCGAGGGATGGTCGCAAACACATCCGTCGCCGGTCCCACCGACAACACCTCCTGCTCGCCGTACCACACCCGCAGGTGTTCGACCGGCTGACCGGCCGGGTAGAGGTGGTGGCTCTCGTAGAAGCGGAAGCCGTAGTTGAGCAGCGCCAGGCTGGAGGTGGCGCGGGCATTGGGGCTGGGCGCGCCCATCAGCACCGAGACCAGCCGCTGGTCGCCGCGCTTGGCCGAGCCGACCAGACAATAGCCGGCGGCACGGGTGTAGCCGGTCTTGACGCCGTCGGCCGAGGGGTCGCGGCGTAGCAGCGGGTTGCGGTTGGGCTGGGTGATGTCGTTGTAGGTGAAGTCGCGGCTGCTGTACCAGGCGTAGTACTGCGGGAACTCGCGGATGATCGCCATGGTGACACGAGCGATGTCGCGGGCGGTGGTGTAGAGATCGGGGTCGGGCAGACCGTTGGGGTTGGTGAAGTGGCTGTTGGTCATCCCCAGCCGCCGCGCGTGGGCGTTCATCAGGTTGGCGAAGGCCTCGACACTGCCGGCGACGTGTTCGGCGAGGGCGACGCTGGCGTCGTTGCCCGACTGGATGATCATGCCCTTGAGCAGTTCCTCGACACTGACCTGGGTGCCGACCTCGATGAACATCCGTGACCCGCCGGTGCGCCATGCCTTCTCGCTGACCAGCACCTGGTCGTCGAGACGGATGTTGCCCTCGGCGAGCTCACGAAAGACCACGTAGCCGGTCATGATCTTGGTCAGACTCGCCGGTTCCAGACGCTCGTCGGCGTTGACGTCGGCGAGTGCCATGCCGGTGTTGAAGTCGATCAGCAGATAGCCCTTGGCGTCGAGTTGCGGCGGTGCCGGGATCTGTGGGGCGGCGAGTGCCAGGAGGGGCTGCAGCGACAGCAGGGCGATCAGGACGAGGGGCTGGAGGAGTGACTTCATGGGTTGTCCGGGTTCGGCGTGGGGGCGTGTCATCACAGGCTATTCTAACCTTCCTGGCGGTGTCTTGGGGATCGTCCCGGCGTTGATCGGGGGCGCCCCGGGCGTGCCGGTGGGCGTCGCCCGGGGGAGGAGAGGGGCCATCAGTTCTGGATCAGGCGGGTCTCGCCGATGCCGAGGTTGGCCAGGCGCTCGGTCAGGGCGCTGGCCTCGGTGTGCGAGGCCAGTGGGCCGATGCGCACCCGATAGAGCGCGCTGCCGGCGCTGCGGGTGTTCTCGACCAGGATCGGGTCGCCGAGTTCCGGGGTCAGCCGAGAGCGCAGGCGCTCGGCGTTGCGCGGATCGCCGAAGGCGCCGACCTGGACGTAGAGCCTGCCCGCGGCGGTGCTGGTGGGAGGCGAGGCGGCCGGCGCGGTCGTGCGCGGCGTGGTCGTCGGTGGTCGTGGCGCCGGCTCATTGCGCGCCATCATGGTACCGGGGGCGGTATCGGGACGTCGCGGATCGATGGCACGGACTTCGACCATGGCGGTGCCCTTGCGCACCATGCCGAGCTTGGCCGCTGCGGTGTAGGACAGGTCGATGACACGTGAGCCGTGGAAGGGGCCGCGATCGTTGATCCGCACCACCACGCTGCGGCCGTTCTCGAGATTGGTCACCCGGGCATAGGTCGGCAGCGGCAGGGTCTTATGGGCTGCTGTCATGGCGTGCATGTCATAGGGCTCGCCCGAGCTGGTGCGGCGACCGTGGAAGTCCTTGCCGTACCAGGAGGCCAGGCCCCGCTCGACGTGTCCGCGGCTGCTCGCCTTGGTGTAGTAGCGTTTGCCGAAGACCTCGTAGGACTTGGGGTTGCCGTATCTGGATCTGGGCTCGACCTTGGGGACGGCGTCGGGGATGCTGGCGATCTCCGGCGGGACGTCGTCGAAGGCGTCGAGCTGGTGCTGGCCTGGCTGGCTGGCGCAGCCGCCGAGTGTGGCCGCACCGATTGCCAGTGCGGTCAGCAGCGGCAGCGGCGATGGACGAGCGGACGGTATGGACATGCGGGTCCTCCCCTGCAACCGCGCCTGTTGATCGACCGCGATGCGGGGCGCGCTCATGGCGGCGGCTCCCCGATCGCCTCGCTCAACTGGTGCACGGCCATGGCGTAGAGGTTGCTGTGGTTGTAGCGGGTGATGGCATAGAAGTTGGCGAAGGTGATCCAGCAGCGCTCGCCCACTGCGCCGCCATCTAGACACATCAGGTTGGCCGGCGTCTCGGGTGCGAACCCGGTCGCGGCAGCCGGGTCGATGCCGGCGGCGCGTAGCGCGCCGAGGGTGGTTGCGGGCGCGCGCGGTGCCTTGCGTACCACTGCCGGTATGGTCGTTGGCGGTCGCTCCAAGGGGATCGCCACCGGGCTGCCTGCACGCCAGCCGTGACGCGCGAGGTAGTTGGCGACGCTGCCGATGACATCGGCGCTGCTGTGCCACAGGTCGCGCCGGCCGTCGCCGTCGAAGTCGACGGCATAGGCGCGGTAGCTCGAGGGGATGAACTGGGGCATGCCGAGCGCGCCGGCATAGGAGCCGCGCACGGCGCGCAGATCGATCTCCTCCTCGGCGCCGAGCAGGATCAACTGCTCGAGTTCACGGCGGAAGAAGGCGGCGCGTCTGGGATAGGAGAAGCCGAGCGTGGTCAGCGCGTCGAGTGCGCGATGACGCCCCAGTACCTCGCCGTAGCGCGTCTCGATGCCGATGATGGCGACGATCACTGGCGCGGGCACGCCGTAGCGCGCCTGGGCCCGCGTGAGCTGTTCGGCATGGGCGGCGTGGAAGGCGCGTCCGCCGGTGATGCGCTCGGAGGTGAGAAAGAGCGCGCGATAGCGATGCCAGGGCTTGCCCTCGTAGGGCTGCTCCATGGCGTCGATGATCTCCTGGCGGTACTCGGCAGCGGCGATCAGGGTCGCGAGCGCCTCGGCATCGAGGCCATGGCGTGTGGCCGTCTCGGTGACGAAGGCGACGGCGGCGTTTCGATAACTACTGGGCGCGGCCTCGGCGGTGGCGATCAGCAGCAGCGTGCTCAGCAGGAGGAACAGGGTTCGCATCGGCGCTCGATCGGTCGGTCCTGGTCTCGGCGCCGGCCGGGGAGGGGCCGGGCACGACGGTGGCATCGCCCGCGACGGCTCGGGCATTCCTTGATACTCGACCTCCAGTATATGCGCAAAGCGCTTAAATCCGAACCCTTTTTCGATGTGTCTCGATACTCATGATCATCCCGAAACCGA
The DNA here is from genome assembly GCF_012276755.1 of Marichromatium bheemlicum. Classification (GTDB taxonomy): domain Bacteria; phylum Pseudomonadota; class Gammaproteobacteria; order Chromatiales; family Chromatiaceae; genus Marichromatium; species Marichromatium bheemlicum. Next base: position 27,214 of record NZ_JAAXKX010000005.1, read on the forward strand.
TCATCAGCGTGACCATCGAGGTGCCCCCGTAGCTGATCAGTGGCAGCGGCACCCCGACCACCGGTAGTAGCCCGGTGACCATCCCTGTGTTCACGAAGACATAGACGAAGAACACCATGGTCAGCCCGCCGGCGAGCAGTCGACCGTAGTTGTCCTGGGCGCGGCTGGCGATCACCAGGCCGCGCAGGATGATGAACAGGTAGATGGCGAGCAGGGCGAGGATACCGGCAAAGCCGAACTCCTCGCCGATTACCGCGAAGATGAAGTCGGTGTTGCGCTCGGGCAGGAACTCCAGGTGTGATTGGGTGCCGTTGAGCCAGCCCTTGCCGGAGATGCCACCGGAGCCGATGGCGATCTGTGACTGGATGATGTGATAGCCCGAGCCGAGCGGGTCGGACTGTGGATTGAGGAAGGTCAGCACGCGTTCGCGCTGGTAGTCGTGCATGCCGAACCACAGCAGGGGTGCGGCGGCGGCGGCGACGATCACCAGGGCGCCGATCATCCGCCAGCTCAGCCCGGCGATGAACAGCACCATCACCCCGGCGCTGGCCACCAGCAGCGAGGTGCCGAGATCGGGTTGCTTGGCGATCAGTACCACCGGGATCATGGTGATGATCGCGGCCATCAGGATACGGCCGTGTGAGGGCGGCAGCGGTCGCGCGGCGAGGATCCAGGCGACCGCCATGGGCACCGCGAGCTTGAGTAGTTCCGAGGGCTGGAAGCGGATGAAGCCGAGGTCGAGCCAGCGTTGCGCACCCTTGCCGACCTCGCCGACCACCAGCACCGCGATCAGCATGATGCAGCCGGCCACGAACAGCGCCGGGGACCAGTGGCGCAGCCGGTTCGGTGTGATCTGCGCTATCGCCAGCATCAGCCCGAAGGCGATGCCGAGTCGCAGCAGCTGGCGTTCGACCGCCGCCGGGCTCTGATCGCTGGCGCTGTAGAGCACCATCAGTCCGAAGCCGCACAGCCCGAGCAGCGCGACCAGCAGGGGCGCGTCGATGTGCAGCCGGCGCAGCGGTCCGGGCAAGGGTTCGTCGACCCCGCGATCGAGTTGCGCGGAACGGGCGTTAGTTGCCATCGCGACGCTCTTCCTCCTCCGGTGGCAGTGGTTCACCGCCGAGATAGGCGTCGATCACCCGCCGAGCGATGGGGGCGGCGGTGGCGCTGCCACTGCCGCCGTTCTCGATCACCACGGCGACGGCGATGCGCGGATCCTCGACCGGCGCGAAGGCGACGAACAGGGCGTGGTCCTTGAGTCGCTCGGGGACGGTGTCGGCGTCGTAGCGCTCGCCCTGACCGATGCTGAAGACCTGTGCGGTGCCGGTCTTGCCGGCGATGCGGTAGTCGGGCGAGCGGATCTTGCGCGCGGTGCCGCGGCGGTCCTCGATCACCGCCACCATGGAGTCGATCACCGTGTCCCAGTGCGCCTGGTCCTCGACCTGGATCTGGTGGTCGACGAGCGGCAGTGGCTCTTCCGGGGTGCGCTGTGGGGTCTCCGAGGCACGGCTGGCACGCACCACCCGGGGGGCGATGAAGTGGCCGTGGTTGGCCAGGGTGGCGGTGGCCGCCGCCAGCTGCAGTGGGGTGGCGAGATAGGCGCCCTGGCCGATACCGATGATCAGCGTCTCACCCGGGAACCAAGGCTGGTTACGGACCCGCTGCTTCCACTCGCGCGAGGGCAGCAGCCCACCGAGTTCGCCGGCGAGGTCGACCCCGGTGGGGGTACCGAAGCCGAACTCGGCGAGGCGCGCGTGCAGTCGGTCGATACCGAGCTTGTGGGCGAGATCGTAGAAATAGACGTCGCAGGACTCGGCCATCGCCGCATGCAGGTCGACCTGACCGTGGCCGCCGCGGCGCCAGCAGCGGAAGCGATGCGAGTGGCCGGGGAGGGTGAAGTAGCCAGGACAGTAGCTCTTGCTCTGCGCGTTCACCGTGCCCTCGAGCAGGCCGGCGAGACCGACGAATGGTTTGACCGTCGACCCCGGCGGGTACTGGCCACGGATGGCGCGGTTGAACAGCGGCTTGTCGGGCGAGTAGAGCAGTGCGTGATAATCCTTCTGGCTGATGCCCTCGACGAACAGGTTGGGGTCGAAGCTCGGCTGGCTGACCAACGCCAGTACCCCGCCGTTGCGTGGGTCGATGGCGACGATGGCCCCGCGGCGCTCGCCGAGGATGTCGGTGGTGGCACGCTGCAGGTTGATGTCGAGATAGAGACTGAGGTCGCGTCCTGGCACCGGCGGCTGGCTCTCGAGGGTGCGCAGCACCCGGCCGCGGGCGTTGACCTCGACCTGCTGGTGACCGACCTGACCGTGGAGCAGGTCCTCGTGGGCCTTCTCGATCCCGCCCTTGCCGATGAAGTGGGTGCCGGCATAGTTGCGTGCGTCGATGCGCTTGAGTTCGCGCTCGTTGATGCGCCCGACATAGCCGAGTACGTGCGCGGTATAGGGGCCGAGCGGATAGGCACGCACCAGCTCGGCGCGCACGTCGACCCCGGGGAAGCGGTGGCCGTTGACCGAGAAGCGCGCGACCTCCGCCGGGGTCAGGTTGAGCCGGATCGGCACCCCCTGGAAGCGCATCCGCTGGCGTTTGAGTCGAGTGAAGCGGGCGCGATCCTTGGCGTCGATCGGGATGATGTGGGAGAGCGCCGCGATGGTGGCGTCGAGATCGGGGACCTTCTCAATGGTGATCTCGAGCGAGAACGAGGGATGGTTCTCGGCCAGCAGCACGCCGTTGGCGTCGTAGATCAGGCCGCGGGTGGGTGGGATCGGTTGGATCTTGACCCGGTTGTCCTGTGACAGCACCGAGAAGTGCTCGTGACGCTCGACCTGCAGGTGCAGCAGCCGCGCCACCAGAACCCCGAGCGCCAGTATCACCAGCAGCGCGGCGATGGTCGCGCGGGTGGCGATCATCCGCTGTTCGCGCTTGCGGTCCTGGAATCCCGATTCGAGCATCGTCTCAGAGCGTCCCGGCGCGTCGACCGAGGTCGCCGAGTAGTGCACTCAGCCAAGGCCAGAGAATCAGCCCGAGGAAGGTCGGGAGCCAGTAGCTCAGCCCCGGCATCGGCTGCCCGGTGGCGCCCAGCACCCACAGGGTGAGTAGTCGCTCGGCGAGCAACAGCACCCAGACGAACAGGGTCTGTTGCCACATCGGGAAGATGCGGATGCGCTGGTGTAGCTCGACGACCAGATAGGCGAGTAATGACAAGGTGAGGGCGTGTTGGCCGAGCAATGTGCCCGAGACCACGTCGAGTGCCAGGCCGGCCCCGAAGGCGGAGAAGACGCCGGCCCGCTCCGGGGTGTGCAGTGACCAGAACACCACCACCAGCGCGACCCACTGCGGGCGCAGCGCCTCGAATTCGACGGGCATTGGTAGGATGGTCAGACAGAAGGCGGTCAGCAGGCTCAGGCCGATCAGCCAGCTGCCGCGCGGGCGGCTCTCGCTCATGGTCGGGGCGCGGTCTCCTCGGGCTGGGTCTCGGTGATGGCCCGTTGCTGCAACGCTGGATCCATGGTCCAGACCAGGAGCACCTCACGGCTGCGGTCGAGCGCTGCAGTGGGCTCGGCGATCACGGTGGTGAAGGGGTTGTCGGGGTCGTGGCGCACGGTCTTGATGCGGGCCACCGGGTAGCCGGGGGGGAAGCGTTCGCCCATCCCTGAGGTCACCAACAGATCGCCGACGCGGACATCGGCGTTCTTGGGGATGTGCAACAGCTGCAGTTGCTGGCTCAGGCCGGTGCCGGCGGCCACCGAGCGCAGGCCGTTGCGGTTGATCTCCACCGGCAGGGTGTGTTCGGCATCGGTGATCAGCAGCACGGTGGAGGTGAAGGCATTGGTCTGGATCACCTGTCCCATCACCGCGTTGGCGTCGAGCACCGGTTGCCCGACGAACAGCCCCGAGCGCGAGCCCTTGTTGATCATCACCTGTTGACGATAGGGGGCGATCTCGAGCGACATGATCTCGGCGATCAGCACCCGCTCGCCGACGTTGAACGAGGAGCCGAGGAGGTCGCGCAGCCGCATGTTCTCTGCCTCCAGTGCCTCGAACTGCTGCAACCTGGCCTTGAGGGTCAGGTTCTCGCGGTGCAGTGCGGCGTTGCGCGCGCGCAGCTCGGCGGCGCTGGTGAGGCGTCCCTGGGTATCGCGGACCATGTGCGCCGGCAGGTCGACGACATAGTGCAGCGGGTAGGCGGCCAGGGTGAGCGTCGAGCGCACCGCGCCGAGATGATCGTAGTGGTGGTCGGCGATGATCAGCCCCAGGGACAGGATCACCGCCACGATCATCCTGAGCAGTGGGGATGGGCCGCGGACGAACAGGGGTTTGATGGTCGGCTCCTCGGCAATGACTGGATTGGGGCGGGCCGTATCCGCCGCGCGCCATGAGGCCGCCTCCGGCCCCTGGGACAAGCCGACGTCCCTCCCTTCCTGGGATCGGGTGCCGCGCCCGGGGCATTTTCCGATATTGCGCCGAGCGCGACTAGTCCAAGCGTACTGGGGTTGTGCCGTAGTGGCGCCGGATCACTCGACCGAGAACAGTCCGGTGGCGCGCTCGTCGATCAGCTCCAGCGCCTTGCCACCGCCGCGCGCCACGCAGGTCAGGGGGTCGTCGGCCATCACCACCGGCAGTCCGGTCTCGTCCTCGATCAGACGATCGAAGCCGCGCAGCATCGAGCCCCCGCCGGTCAGCACGATACCGCGCTCGGCGACATCGGCGCCGAGTTCCGGCGGGGTCTGCTCCAGGGCCATCTTGACGGCGCCGACGATGCCCGAGATCGGCTCTTGGAGCGCCTCGAGGATCTCGTTGCTGTTGAGGGTGAAGCTGCGCGGCACGCCCTCGGCGAGGTTGCGGCCCTTGACCTCCATCTCCAACATCTCGCTGCCCGGATAGGCCGAGCCGATGGTGTGCTTGATGCGCTCGGCGGTGGTCTCGCCGATCAGGGTGCCGTAGTTGCGACGGACGTAGTTGACGATGGCGTCGTCGAAGGTGTCGCCACCGATGCGCACCGAGGCCGAGTAGACGATGCCGTTGAGCGAGATCACCGCCACCTCGGAGGTGCCGCCACCGATGTCGATGACCATGCAGCCGTGAGGTTCGTGCACCGGCAGTCCGGCGCCGATCGCCGCCGACATCGGCTCTTCGATCAGATAGACCTCACGCGCGCCGGCGCCGGCGGCCGACTCGCGGATCGCGCGTCGCTCCACCTGGGTCGAACCGCAGGGCACGCAGATCAGTACCCGGGGGCTGGGGCTGATCAAGCGCGACTCGTGCACCTTGTGGATGAAGTACTGCAGCATCTTCTCGGTGACGGTGAAGTCGGCGATGACACCGTCCTTCATCGGTCGCACCGCGGTGATGCTTTGTGGGGTCCGTCCGAGCATCAGCTTCGCCTCCTCACCCACGGCGGCGACTGATTTACCGCCGGTCGCGCGGTCGTGACGGATCGCAACCACCGAGGGTTCGTCGAGCACGATGCCACGTCCGCGGGCATAGATGAGGGTGTTGGCGGTTCCCAGATCGATCGACAGATCGTTGGAGAACATCCCGCGAATGCGTCTGAATACCATCAGATACTTACCTTGGAGGAATAGAGGAGCGCCGGGTCCCGCAGGCGTCCGGTATCGATGTCCGCTGAGGGAATCCTTGAGAAACAGGACGGCTAATCTAGCAATGCAATCAGGGATGGGCAAGGCAGCGGGCCAGCGACCAGGGGATTGAGCCGCGAAGGCGCGAAGGGGAATAAGCCGCCAGCCGCCTGCGATCAGCCGCCAGTGGGTGCGGCTTGCGCCGCCTGTGGCCTCACGCCAACATCACCCTCCATTCACTTTGCGTGCTTCGCGGCTTTGCGGTTCAATCCTGGTGGCTGGTGGCTGGTGGCTGGTGGCTGGTGGCTGGTGGCTGGTGGCTGGTGGCTGGTGGCTGGTGGCTGGTGGCTGGTTCCACCGTCCATGGCCGCTATGCTATTTTGAGCCTTCATTTTTGTAGGCCCAGCAGGACGGACATGTCACTGGATCGTTCCGACGTCGAAAAGATCGCGCATCTCGCGCGCCTGGCGATCAGCCCGGATCAGACCGAGCGCTATGCCGCTGAACTCTCCAATATCCTCGATCTCGTGGCGCAGATGGACTCGGTGAATACCGACGACGTCGAGCCCATGGCACACCCGCTGCACATGGTCCAACGGCTGCGGCCCGATCAGGCCACCGAGCCGGATCGTCGTGCCGAGTACCAGGCCGGCGCGCCATTGACCGAAGGCGGCCTCTATCTGGTTCCGAAGGTCATCGAATAATGCAGAACAAGTCGATCGCAGAATTGGCCGCCGATCTGCGGCTGCGCAAGTATTCCAGCACCGAGCTGACCCGCCACTATCTCGATCGCATCGCGCGACTCGACCCACGGCTCAACAGTTTCATCACCGTCGATGCCGAGGCCGCGCTCGCCGCCGCCGCGCGCGCCGACGAGGCGCTGGCGCGAGACGAGGGCCGTCCTCTCACCGGCATCCCCATCGCGCACAAGGACATCTTCTGCACCAAGGGGGTTCGTACCAGCTGCGCCTCGCGCATGCTCGACGACTTCGTCGCCCCCTATGACGCGACCGTGGTCGAGCGCCTGGCCGCCGCCGGCGCAGTGATGCTCGGCAAGACCAACATGGACGAGTTCGCCATGGGCTCGAGCAACGAGACCAGCTACTACGGCCCCGTCGCCAACCCTTGGGACACCTCGCGGGTGCCGGGCGGCTCCTCCGGCGGCTCGGCCGCGGCGGTGGCCGCGCGGTTGTGCGCGGCGGCCACCGGTACCGACACCGGTGGCTCGATCCGTCAGCCGGCGGCGCTGTGCGGCATCACCGGCATCAAGCCGACCTATGGGCGCTGCTCGCGCTGGGGGATGATCGCCTTCGCCTCCTCGCTTGACCAGGCCGGGGTGATGGCCCGTTCGGCCGCCGATGCCGCCTTCCTGCTCGACGAGATGGCCGGCTTCGACGAGCGCGACTCGACCAGCGCCGAGGTGCCGGTGCCGGACTATGTCGACGCCCTCGACAACGACATCAGCGGTCTGCGTATCGGCCTGCCCAAGGAGTTCTTCGGTGAAGGACTCGACCCGCGTGTCGGCGCCGCGATCGAGGCGGCGATCCGCGAGTACGAGAAGCTCGGCGCCGAGATCCGCGAGATCAGCCTGCCCAACAGCCCGCTCTCGGTGCCGGTCTACTACGTGGTGGCGCCGGCGGAGTGCTCGTCGAACCTCGCCCGTTTCGACGGGGTGCGTTATGGCCACCGCTGTGCCGATCCCGCCGACCTCGAGGACCTCTACACCCGCAGCCGTGCCGAGGGCTTCGGCGCCGAGGTGCAGCGCCGGGTGATGATCGGGACCTATGTGCTCTCGGCCGGCTACTACGACGCCTACTACCTCAAGGCGCAGAAGATCCGTCAGCTCATCGCTGATGACTTCAAGCGTGCCTTCGAGGAGGTCGATGTGATCATGGGGCCGACCACCCCGAGCACCGCCTTCGCCCTCGGCGACAAGATGGACGATCCGGTGGCGATGTATCTCAACGACATCTACACCATCGCCACCAACCTCGCCGGGCTGCCGGGGATGTCGATTCCGGTCGAGCCGGTCGAGGGCATGCCGGTCGGGCTGCAGCTCATCGGTAACTACTTCGATGAGGCGCGGTTGCTCAATATCGCGCACCGCTACCAGCACCTCACCCACTGGCACCAGGCCGCGCCCGCCGGCTTCGAGTGATCGCGTCGCCCCCCGGAATGGGGGGCTGACGCGGATGCCCGTCACTGCATCGGTGGCGGGCGTCTACCCTTGCCGGACGCCGAGGCCGAGCTGGCCCGAGCCTGGTCGCGGTAGTGCTGCCACCGTGTCCTCGATCCACTGCTCGACCGCAGTATTGATCTCGGCGGCCTTGCGGCCCTGGGTCTCCATCAGTGGCCCGATCACCAGATCGATGGTGCCGGGGCGCTTGCGCAGGCTGCGCCGCCCCCAGAACTCGCCGGCGTTGTGTGCCACTGGGACCACCGGTCGGCCACTGCGTTCGGCCAGCAGTGCCCCGCCGATGGCGTAGGGTTGGCGTGTCCCCGCCGCTACCCGGGTCCCCTCCGGGAACACCACCACCCAACGTCCGGCCTTGAGTAGCGCCAACCCCTCGCGCAATAGCTGCGCGACTGCGCGGCGTCCGGCCGAGCGATCGATGGCGATCGGCTGGAAGCGCTTGAGCGCCCAGCCGAAGAAGGGAATGCGCATTAGCTCGCGCTTGAGCACCCAGGTCTGCTCCAGCGGCAGGATGGCGCGCAGCGCGATCGTCTCCCAGGTGGACTGGTGCTTGGCGAGCACGATCGCCGCCCCCTCGGGCAGGTGTTCGAGGCCCTGGATGCGATAGCGCAGTCCGCAGATCCAACCGAGCGCGCGGAGGTTGAGCCGCGCCCAGGCGCGCGCCATCCAGGGGCCGACCCGTTTGGGGGTGACGAGGATCAGCGAGGCGTACAGCACGATGGTGATGTACATGAAGGCTTGATAGCAGAACGAGCGGATCAGGATCATGGGCGTGTGTCGGATGCGAGTAGGGCGTCGGCCGCCGCGCTGAGGTCGGGGAAGATCGGGACGTCGGCCAGAGGGTCGGGGCCCGGATGGTCGGCACAGGCCGCTAGGGTGCGCTCGCCCTTTCCGGTGCGCACCAGCCAGGGCGCGGCGCCGGCGCTACGCGCGGCTTCCAGATCGCGCAGCGAGTCGCCGATCACCGGCACCCCGCGGAGATCGGCACCGAGTCGTCGGGCGATCTGCTCGAGCAGACCGGGCAGCGGCTTGCGGCAGCGACAGCCGGCGTCCGGGCCATGGGGACAGAAGGCGATCATCTCGACCCGTGCGCCATGGTCGGCGAGTTGTTCGCGCAGGCGCTGGTGGATGGCGTCGAGGGTGCTCGGGTCGAACAGTCCCCGGGCGATGCCGGACTGGTTGGTGGCGATGGCCAGCCGCCAGCCGGCGTGGTGGAGCCGGGCCATCGCCTCGAGACTGCCGGGGATCGGCCGCCACTCCTCGACCGACTTGATGTAGGCGTCGGAGTCATGGTTGATGACCCCGTCGCGGTCGAGGATGACCAGCCGCTCGGTCATGGTGGCAATGCTCAGTGCTGTAGCCGCGAGATATCGGCGACCTGCATGAACAGTGCGCCGAGCGACTGCAGCAGACGGACGCGGTTGGTCCGTACCGCCGGGTCCTCGGCCATTACCATCACCTGATCGAAGAAGGCATCGACGTCGCCGCCGAGTTCGGCCAGGGTGGCGAGCACGCGACCATAGTCGCGGCTGGCGACCAGTGGCGCGACCGTCTCGCCGAGTGCGACGACGCGTTCGGCGAGACGTTGCTCGGCGGGGTCCTTGAGCAAGGCGGAGTCGACCGCGCCGGCCTCACCGACGACCTCGGCGTTCTTGGCCAGGATGTTGTGGATGCGTTTGTTGGCCGCGGCCAGCGAGGCGGCCTGGGGCAGTTCGCGGAAGGCCGCGACCGCGGCGATGCGGCGGTCGAGTTCCCAGGGGTTGGCGCCACCGGCACCGAGCACCGCCTCGACGACGTCGGCGCCGACGCCCTGCTCCTCGTAGTAGCCACGCAGCCGCTCGAGCATGTAGTCGCGCACCTCGCCGACCACCTCGGCGCCGAGCAACCCCTCGGGATAGCCTGCGGCGGCCTGTTCGAGCAGTGCCTCCAGGTCGAGATCGAGCGGGGTCTCGATGAGGATGCGCAGCACCGCGATCGAGGCCCGGCGCAGCGCGTAGGGGTCCTTGGTGCCGGTCGGGCGCAGTCCGATGCCGAAGATGCCGACCAGGGTATCGAGGCGGTCGGCGAGCGCCAGGGCGCGGCCGCACAGCCCCTCGGGCAGGGCGTCGCCGGCAAAGCGCGGCAGGTACTGCTGCTCGATGGCGGCGCTGACGCAGGCGTCCTCGCCGGCGCGCTCGGCATAGTAACGGCCCATCGTGCCCTGCAGGCTGGTGAACTCGTAGACCATGCTGGTGACCAGGTCGCACTTGGCCAACCGCGCGGCGCGCTCGATCAGTGCCGGGTCGCCGCCGAGCGGTGCGGCCAGGGTGCGCCCGAGCCGCGCCACGCGCGCGCTCTTCTCGGCCAGGGTGCCGAGCTTGTCCTGGAACACCACCCGTTCGAGCTTGCCGGCAAAGGCCTCGAGCGGCTGCTTGAGGTCCTGCTCCCAGAAGAAGGCGGCGTCGGCGAAGCGCGGGCGGATCACCCGCTCGTTACCGGCACGTACCTTCTCGGGGGTGCGGCTGACGATGTTGGCGACGGTGATGAAGCAGGCCTGCAACCGGCCCTCGGCGTCCTCCACCGGGAAGTACTTCTGGTTGCTCTGCATGGTCTCGATCAGCACCTCCGGGGGGATCTCCAGGAAGCGTTCCTCGAAACGACCGAGCACCGGCTGCGGCCACTCGACCAGGGCGCAGACCTCGTCGAGCAACTCGGGGTCGATGCGCGCGCGCAGCCCCTCGGCCTCGGCCAGGGCGGTGACGCCGGCGCGTACCTGTTCGCGGCGCCGGGCGAAGTCGGGCTCGACCCGGCCGGTGGTGCGCAGCTGCTCGGCGTAATCGTCGGCGCGTGCGAGGGCGATCGGCTCGGGGTGGTGGAAGCGGTGGCCGCGGGTGCTGGTGCCGGCCTCGATGCCGAGCACCCGGCCGGCGACCGGCTGCTCACCGAGCAGCAGGCAGACCCAGTGCACCGGGCGCACGAACTCGGCCTCGCCCGCGCCCCAACGCATCCGTCGCGGGATCGGCAGGGTGGCGAGCGCGGCCTCGACGATCTCGGGGACCAGCTCGGCGGTGGCCTGGCCGACGAGGGTCGAGCGATGGATCAGCCAGGTGCCCTTGGGCGTCTCCTCGCGCTCGAGCGCCTCGACTTCGACGCCACAAGAGCGGGCGAAGCCCTGCGCGGCCTTGGTCGGCGCGCCGGCGTCGTCGAAGGCGGCCCGGAGCGCCGGGCCGCGGCGCACCTGCTGCTGGTCGGGCTGGCGGGTGGCGATGCCGCGCACCAGCATCGCCAGACGGCGCGGTGCGGCGAAGGGCTCGATGGTGGCGAAGTCGATGCCGCGCTCGCGCAACTCGCGCACCACACCCTCGACGAAGGCCTGTGACAGACGTGGTAGCGCCAGCGGGGGGAGTTCCTCGGTGCCGATCTCGATCAGCAGATCAGTGGATGCGTCCAATGTTCTCTCCCTCACTGTGCCAGCATCGGGAAGCCAAGCGCCTCCCGGCTCTCGTAATAGGTCTTGGCGACCGCGCGCGACAGCGCCCGTACTCGCAGGATGAAGCGCTGGCGCTCGGTCACCGAGATCGCCCCGCGGGCGTCGAGCAGGTTGAAGGTGTGCGAGGCCTTGAGCATTTGCTCGTAGGCCGGCAACGGCAGGCCGCGCTCGATGAGCTGGTTGCTGACCCGTTCGCAGGTGTCGAACTGGGCGAACAGCGCGTCGGTGTCGGCGATCTCGAAGTTGTAGGTCGACTGCTCGACCTCGTTCTGGTGGAAGACGTCGCCATAGGTGACGATGCCCGCCGGGGTGCGACTCCACACCAGGTCGTAGACGCTCTCGACGCCCTGCAGGTACATGGCGATGCGCTCGAGCCCGTAGGTGATCTCGCCGGTGACCGGGCGACAGTCGATGCCGCCGACCTGCTGGAAGTAGGTGAACTGGGTCACCTCCATGCCGTTGAGCCAGACCTCCCAGCCGAGCCCCCAGGCGCCGAGCGTGGGCGACTCCCAGTTGTCCTCGACGAAGCGGATGTCGTGCTCCAGCGGGTCGATGCCGAGCCGGCGCAGCGAGTCGAGATAGAGTTCCTGGATGTTCTCCGGCGAGGGCTTGAGCGCGACCTGAAACTGGTAGTAGTGCTGCAGCCGGTTGGGGTTCTCGCCGTAGCGCCCATCGGTGGGACGGCGCGAGGGCTGGACATAGGCGCTGCGCCACGGCTCGGGGCCGATCGAGCGCAGGAAGGTGGCGGGGTGGAAGGTCCCCGCGCCCACTTCCATGTCATAGGGTTGGACGACGACGCACCCGAGATCGGCCCAGTAGCGTTCGAGCGCGAAGATCAGGCCCTGGAAGGTCGAGAGGTCCTCGGATTGGAGTGACAAGGCGGGCTCCTTGGGATCGGGGCGGTTGACGTAAACGCGGAATTATATCGGCTCGGGTCGCTGGCGCGCCAATGGGGTTGATCGGCCAGCCGCCGGTTTAGGAGACTGAACCGCCAAGACGCCAAGGACGCAAAGATGTGTGAGTCGCCAGCCGTCAGCCTCCAGCTGCCGCAGACATGCTGCCACGGGCGGCTGGAGAGCAATCGCTGTAAGCGCTTTCCCGCTTTGTGTCCTTGGCGTCTTGGCGGTTCGAATTAGCTTCCAGCGATCAGCTTCCAGCCTCCAGTCGGCGAGGCTGGTGTGCATGATCGGCGATTGACGGGCAAGACGGTATCTTGGCGGTTCAACCTTCTGGCGGCTGATGCGACCCGCCGCTGTCGCTTATACTGGGGCGCCGTCGGCCTGGACCCGGTCGGCGCAATCTGCGGAAGCCCCTAGTCGTGACCCTTGATCAACACAGTGCCGATGCCCGTCGCGAGGCCGTGACCCGGACCGCCGTAGTCGGGGCCGTGCTCAATCTGGTGCTGGCAGCGGTGAAGATCGCCGCCGGTTGGTTCGGGCACTCGCAGGCGCTGGTCGCCGACGGTCTGCACTCGCTCTCCGATCTGCTCTCCGATGCCCTGGTGCTGGTCGCCGGGCGTCAGGCCCATCAGGGGCCGGACCAGGAGCACCCTTACGGCCATGCGCGCTACGAGACGGTCGCCACCCTCGTGCTCGGCTTTCTGTTGCTGGCGGTGGCCATCGGCATCGGCTGGGACGCGGTCGAGCGGCTGTTCAGCCCCGAGGAGCTGCTGCGTCCCGATCTGCTCGCGCTCGGTGCCACCCTGGTCTCGATCCTGGTCAAGGAGTGGCTCTACTGGTGGACCCTGGCCCATGCCAAGCGGGTGCGCTCCGACCTGTTGCGTGCCAACGCCTGGCACCATCGCTCGGACTCGGTCTCCTCGGTGGTGGTGCTGGTGGGGATCGCCGGCACCATGGCCGGGTTACCCTATCTCGATGCCATTGCCGCGGTGGTGGTGGCGTTGATGATCGCCAAGATCGCGTGGGAGCTTGGTTGGGAGGCGGTCAGCGAGCTGGTCGATACCGGTTTGCAGGGGGAACAGCTCACGGCGGTCAAGCAGACCATCCGCTCGGTCGGCGGGGTGCGAGACATCCACATGCTGCGCACCCGTCGCTCCGGTGGCCAGGCCTCGGTCGATGTACATGTCCTGGTCGACCCCTACGTCAGTGTCTCCGAGGGCCACATGATCAGTGTCCTGGTCGAGCGGCGCCTCAAGCGCGAGATCGACGAGGTCGCCGATGTCACCGTGCACATCGACCCCGAGGACGACGAGCACGTCTCCGCCTGCTATCTGTTGCCGCTGCGTGCCGAGGCGCTGGCGCGCCTGGCCTCGGCCTGGTCGGCGATCCCCGAGGCCACCGCTCGTCAGCGCGTACTGCTGCACTACCTCGATGGGGCGATCGAGGTGGAGGTGTACTTCCCGCTCGTTGCCGGTCTGCGCCAGGGGGCCGATCCCGAACGGTTGCGGAGGCGCTTGACCGAGGCGCTGGCCGATGACCCGTTGTTTCGGCGGGTGCGGATCTTCTTTGGTGACTGATCTGCGCTTTTTTGGTGCAATTTATGATCGGCTTGTTTCTTTTTGGTGCGTTCCCTTCTCGGTGGTGATGTGCCGGCCGAGGATGTGTGGGTGGCGCGGGTGTTGGCGGTTGGGGCATCGCACCGTGCGCCTGTCGCCTTGCAATCCCCGTCCGGCCAAGTGCTTGTGGTAACGCACCATGATCTGTTCGCGCCTCGTTCGGGGGTGTCGCAGGGTGGTCCATGGCGACTGCCCTGAATCCTGGCTTGCTCATTGCATGCTTTGTCATATCGGGCGGCGTGGTACGGCCCGTCGCCTGTCGGAACGGTCGCGGTGACGACCCGCTGCGTACCTCGAGAGAGGGCGCGTGAACCGGGTCGCTCAGAATTCTGCACAGCTTGGTGGCGCTGCCGCCAAGCCGTGCGGCGCGAGCGGTGACCTGTTAGGCTGCAGCGCCGGATGGCGCGCGCTGACCCTCGCCAGCGCAAGCCCGTGCATCGCTCGGCCGACCACGCCTTATCCGTATCTAGATCACAGCACTCAGCACTGGAGACGTTCGAATGACAACCGATGTCATGAAGATGATGAAAGAGAACGAAGTCACCTTCGTCGATCTGCGCTTTACCGATACCCGCGGCAAGGAGCAGCACGTCTCCATGCCGGCGAATATGATCGACGAGGACGCCTTCAAGGAAGGCAAGATGTTCGACGGTTCCTCGATCGCCGGCTGGAAGGGCATCGAGGCCTCGGACATGGTGCTGATGCCCGATCCCACGACCGCGGTGATGGACCCCTTCACCGAGGAGAGCACCCTCATCATCCGCTGTGACATCCTCGAGCCCGATACCATGATCGGCTACGAGCGTGATCCGCGTTCGGTGGCCAAGCGTGCCGAGGCCTATCTGAAGTCCACCGGCATCGCCGACACCGCCTTCTTCGGTCCCGAGCCCGAGTTCTTCGTGCTCGACGACGTGCGTTGGGGCTCGGACATGAGCGGCGCCTTCTACAAGATCGACTCCGAGGAGGCCGGCTGGAACTCCGAGCGGGTGTTCAGCGACGGCAACATGGGCCATCGTCCCAAGGTCAAGGGCGGTTACTTCCCGGTGCCCCCGGTCGATGCGCTCAACGACCTGCGCGTGGCCATGTGTCTGACCCTCGAGGAGATGGGCGTCGGCGTCGAGGTTCACCACCACGAGGTCGCCACCGCCGGCCAGTGCGAGATCGGCACCAAGTTCGACACCCTGGTCAAGCGTGCCGACGCCAACCAGATCCTCAAGTACGTGGTGCAGAATGTCGCCCATGCCTACGGCAAGACCGCGACCTTCATGCCCAAGCCGCTGGTTGGTGACAACGGCAGTGGCATGCATGTCCACCAGTCGCTGGCCAAGGACGGGCAGAACCTGTTCGCCGGCGACAAGTACGGCGGCCTGTCCGACATGGCCCTCTACTACATCGGCGGCATCATCAAGCACGCGCGTGCGCTCAACGCCCTGACCAACGCCTCGACCAATTCCTACAAGCGCCTGGTCCCGGGTTTCGAGGCGCCGGTGATGCTTGCCTACTCGGCGCGCAACCGCTCGGCCTCGATTCGCATCCCGCATTGCCCCAGCCCCAAGGGCCGTCGTGTCGAGGTGCGCTTCCCCGACGCCACCGGCAACCCCTATCTGTCGTTCTCGGCAATGATGCTCGCCGGCCTCGACGGCATCATGAACAAGATCCACCCCGGCGATGCCATGGACAAGGATCTCTACGACCTGCCGCGTGAAGAGGCCAAGTCGATCCCGACCGTCAGCTCCTCGCTGGCGATGGCGCTCGAGAACCTCGACCGTGACCGTGAGTTCCTCACCGTTGGCGGCGTGTTCACCGATGACCTCATCGACAGCTACATCAACCTCAAGATGGATGAGGTCACGCGTCTGCGCATGACCACCCACCCGGTCGAGTTCGACATGTACTACAGCCTCTGATCGGCTGTCGCGATCGCGCGGGGCCCGCGCGATCGCACGTGGCGCAGGGATGCGTCCACCGGCGTCGTCGCGCCTCGCTTGAGCGCCCCCCGACGCTGGATTATGCTTCGGCCATGATCCGGTCGACACTGTTGCTCCTGCTTGCGCTGTCGCCCTGCCTGCTCGCCCAGGCCGGTGTCTACCGCTGGGTCGATGCCGAGGGTCGGGTACACTTCTCCGATCGCCCGGGCGCCGATGTCCAGGCGCTCGATCTCGGTGTGGCGCGCTCGGTCGCCACGGATCCTGCTGATAATGCCCCCGCACCTGCCGCGCCAGCGTTCCCCTTCACTGGTCCCTACTCACGTTTCGAGATCCGTTCGCCCGCCGCCGATGCACGCCTGGAACGTGCCCGTGCCGGTCTCGCCGTGGTGCTCGAACTCGAGCCCGGATTGGCGCCCGGTCACCGGTTGGTGATGGTGCTCGATGGTCTGGAGACGGTGATCGAGGCCGGGGCCACGCGCTTCGCCCTCGAGGGCGTGTCCTTCGGCGCGCACCGCTTGGAGGTGTTGATCCGTGATGCCGAGGGCGCCCTGGTGGCACGCACCCCGACACACGCCTTCATGTTGCAGCGCCAGGTCCCGCCTGGCGAACTCTGACCTCGTCCCTGCTCCTGCCACTGCTCTGGCCTGGCTTTTGCTAATCTATCGTCGGCTCTCGGGACCCGCTCCCGCCCATGGTCGCGGATGACCTCACTCAGTCGGCAGATGGATCCACATGACAGCTCAAACCATCGACACGCGCTCGCTGGAGCGGACGATCCTCGATCACGTCAACATGGCGGTGCTGCTGTTCGATCAGGACCTGCGGCTCGAGTACCTCAATCCCGCCGCCGAGATCCTCTTCGAGGCCAGTGCCCGACACCTGCTCGGCCAGACCGCCGCCGACCTGCTGCCCTGCCCGGAAGGCCGAGTCGAGGCCCGGCTGGTGGCGGCGCTGTGCTCACGCCACCCCTTCACCGAGCGTGAGATCAACGTCACCGTGGCCGACGGACGCACCAAAACGGTGAACTGCACCGTCCAACCGATGCATCATTGTGGTGCGGACGAGGGGGTGCTGGTCGAGCTTTATCAGGTCGATCGTCAGTTGCGCATCACTCGCGAGGAGCACCTGCTCACCCAGCATCGTGCCACCCAGGCGCTGATCCGCGGCCTCGCTCACGAGATCAAGAACCCGCTCGGCGGGCTGCGCGGCGCGGCCCAGCTACTCGAGCAGGAGCTGCCCGACCCGGCGTTGTGCGAATACACCCGCATCATCATCGATGAGGCCGACCGGCTGCAGTCACTGGTCGATCGCATGCTCGGTCCCAATCGCCTGCCCCAGCGTGAGGCGCTCAACATCCACGACGTGCTCGAGCACGTGCGCGGGCTGATCCTCGCCGAGTTCCCGCGTGGTCCCGAGGTGGTGCGCGACTACGACCCCAGCATCCCCGACCTGATGGCCGACGGCGATCGCCTGATCCAGGCCTTCCTCAACCTCGCGCGCAATGCCGCCACCGCCACCGGTGGTGAGGGCCGGGTCGAGCTGCGTACCCGGGTGCTGCGCCAGTTCACCATCGGCAATCGCCGCTATCGCTTGGTGCTGCAGGCCCAGGTGCGCGACGATGGCCCCGGTATCGCCGAGGACATCCGCGACAAGATCTTCTTCCCCATGGTCTCGGGCAAGCAGGGTGGGACCGGGCTGGGGCTACCCATCGCACAGGAACTCATCAACCAGCACGGCGGACTCATCGAGTGCGAGAGCCGGCCGGGCGAGACGGTGTTCTTCGTCTATCTGCCGCTGGAGTCGGAGCATGCATAGGAACCTGCAGTCATCCCCCCCGTCACCCACCGCTGCCGGTAGACGCCGGTACTGCCCGTGGCATGCCGTCGGCATGCGGGGGGAGCGGTGATGGTGAACGGCCTCGAGCGCGGCAAGCGCGAGCCCCGGGTCTGGGTGATCGACGACGATCGCTCGATTCGCTGGGTACTCGAACGGGCGCTCCGCAAGGCGCAGATGCACGTCACCTGCTTCTCCAACGGGGTTGGGGTGATGGAGGCGCTGGCGCGCGATCAGCCCGATGTCATCCTCTCCGACATCCGCATGCCGGGGATCGACGGGCTCGATCTGCTCGAGCAGGTCTCGGGACGTTATCCCGGGTTGCCGGTGATCATCATGACCGCGCACTCGGATCTCGACAGCGCCGTTTCCGCCTTCCATGGTGGTGCCTTCGAGTACCTGCCCAAGCCCTTCGATCTCGACGAGGCGGTGGCGCAGGTCAGCCGTGCCTGTCGGCGCGGCCGCGAGGAGCGCCAGGAAGAGGTCCCGCGTCCGGAGGGACCCGACATCATCGGCGAGGCACCGGCGATGCAGGAGGTCTTTCGTGCCATCGGTCGGTTGGCGCGCTCCAACATCACGGTGTTGATCAATGGCGAATCGGGGACCGGCAAGGAGCTAGTGGCCCACGCCCTGCACCGCCACAGCCCGCGTAGCGAGCGTCCGTTCATCGCCCTCAACATGGCCGCGATCCCTCGTGATCTGCTCGAATCCGAGCTCTTCGGTCACGAGCGCGGTGCCTTCACCGGTGCCCAGGCGCGGCGCGAGGGGCGCTTCGAGCAGGCCGACGGCGGTACCCTGTTCCTCGACGAGATCGGCGACATGCCCGCCGAGCTGCAGACCCGGCTGCTGCGGGTGCTCGCCGATGGCGAGTTCTATCGCGTTGGCGGGGTGGCGCCGATCAAGGTCGACGTGCGCATCATCGCCGCCACCCACCAGGACCTCGAGTCGCTGGTGCGCGAAGGCCGCTTTCGTGAGGATCTGTTCCATCGGCTCAACGTCATCCGTATCCACCTGCCGGCGTTGCGCGATCGACGCGAGGACATCGGCCTGCTGATGCGCCACTTCCTCGCGCAGGCGGCGCGTGAGCTGAGCTGCGAACCCAAGGTGCTGATGCAGGGGGCGATCGATCGGCTCGAGCAGCTCGACTGGCCGGGCAACGTGCGCCAGCTCGAGAACACCGCGCGCTGGCTCACGGTGATGGCCTCGGGCAAGCACATCCATGCCGAGGACCTGCCCGCAGAACTCAGCGCCTCACTGGCCCAGGAACCGCGTGAACGTTCCTGGGAGGCGGTACTCTGCCGCTGGGCCCGGCAACGGTTACAGCAGGGTGAGCACGGGCTGCTCGACGAGGCGCTGCCGGCCTTCGAGCAGGTCCTCATCCAGTGCGCCCTCGAACACACCGGGGGCCGCCGCCAGGAGGCGGCTCGGCTGCTCGGGTGGGGGCGTAACACCCTGACCCGCAAGATCAAGGAACTCGGGCTCGAGAGCGAGTCCGGGAGCGGGCTGGACTGAGCCCCGGGTTTGGCTTGCGTGGCGGGTGTCGCGACACTCTGGTCGAGGAGACCTGGGCTCATCGACCGGGCATGACGATGGAGGGCGTCGGGTGGACAGTATCAGTATCGATCTCAAGGGTACGACGGTCGATGCCGTCGAGCAGCGCGGGGGGCAACTGCGGATTCATTTCTCGCGCACCTATCAGCTCAAGACCATGACCGGTTCGCGCGAGCGGACGCGCTGGTGGCAGGCCGGCGCCCTGGTGTTCTCAGGGGTGGGCTCCGAGGTCGTAGTACCGCCCCGGGGGGAGCTGTGCTGCTGTGGTGGCGAGCTGGAGGACAATCTCTATGTCTATCGCGACATGATCCCGGTGCCCTTCGAGAGCCGCGGGCGGGTGGGGTGCCGTCTGGAGTTCGAGGGGCTGGATACGCCGCTGGTGGTCCGGGGCGAGGCGGTGCAGCTTGAACTCGAGGGGGTTGCGCGCTACATCGAGCACCTGCGCCCGGAGACGGGCTGAGCGCGATCGCGCCGGGGCGATGGCCCCGGTCGATGCCGGGGCCGTTCGGGTCAGAGTCGGGAGGAGCCGACGATCTCGTGGGCGAGGTCGACGACGCGGTTGGCCATCGTCATGTAGGCGTCGCGATAATTGGCTAGCAGTCCTTCCTTGGCACCCCAGTAGTCCTTGCCTGAGACACCGTGTTCGTGTTCGTAGTCGATGAACTGCTGCTGCATCTCTGCCATCTTCTCGATCAGCGCTTGCTTCTCTGCTTTCAGCGCGGCGATGTCACTCATGGACCTGTCCCCCACTATGGCGTGAGCCGTCTCCGACGGCGAATTTAGCAAATGCCGAAATCTTAATATATCATGCCCCGCGCCCTTGGACGTGGCACGAAACCCCGCGATGTCGCGTGGATATGCGCCCGTCCATGAAGGGTTTTCCGCGTCGCTCCACCCCCTCCTGCAACGAGTCCCGCCCGCAATGTTCGATATCATCCTCTATGAGCCCGAGATCCCGCCCAACACCGGTAATGCGATTCGACTGAGTGCCAATGCCGGCGCCCGGCTGCACCTGATCGAACCGCTGGGCTTCACCCTGGAGGACAGCAAGCTGCGCCGCGCCGGGCTCGATTATCACGAGTGGGCCGAGGTGCGCGTACACGCGACGCTGGAGGCCTGTCTCGAACAGCTCGCCCCGCGCCGGCTGTTCGCCCTCACCAGTCATGGTCAGGTGCCCTATACCGAGCCCGACTACCAGCCGGGCGACGCGCTGCTCTTCGGCCCGGAGACCCGGGGGCTACCGCGCGCGCGCATCGAGGCGCTGCCCGAGTCGCAGCGGCTCTACATCCCGATGCGACCGGGCAATCGCAGTCTCAATCTCTCCAACGCGGTTGCGGTGGTGGTGTTCGAGGCCTGGCGCCAGCAGGGGTTCGCCGGCGCCGCACCACGCTGAGGCAGGCCCCCGGAGCGCGCATGCGGTCCGGGGGGAGAGGGTCAGTGGAACTCGGGCTTGGGCTCGCGCTCGAGCAAGGCCTGGGTCGCCTGTGCCGGCGAGACCCCGGCGTGGAGTACCAGATAGACCTGTTCGCTGATCGGCATGTCGATGCCGAGGCGCTGGGCCAGGCCGTGGATCGCCTTGGCGGTGAGCACGCCCTCGACCTCCTGGCCGATGCGCGTCCGCGCCGCCTCGATGCTCTCGCCTGCGGCTAGCGCCAGTCCCATGCGCCGGTTGCGTGATTGGTCGTCGGTGCAGGTGAGCACCAGATCGCCCATCCCCGCCAGCCCCATGAAGGTCTCGGGGCGCCCGCCGAGCGCCTGGCCGAGCCGGATCAACTCGGCCAGTCCGCGGGTGATCAGCGCCGCGCGGGTGTTGGCGCCGAAGCCGAGTCCGTCGGCGATGCCGGTGGCGATCGCCAGCACGTTCTTCGCCGCGCCGCAGATCTCGACCCCGACCATGTCGCTGCTGGTATAGGCGCGAAAGCGCCCGCCGTGGAGCAGACCGGCGACGTGCTGGGCGAAGGGCTCGCGCTCGGCGGCGACGGTGACCGCCGTCGGCAGGCCGTCGCCGACCTCTCGTGCGAAGCTCGGTCCCGAGACCACCGCCAGGGGACGCTCGCCGAGCAGCTCCTGCGCGACCTGATGGAGCAACAGGTTGCTACCTGGGTCCAGCCCCTTGGTCGCCCAGGCGACACCGAAACCGGTGGGCAGGTGGGCGGCGAGCTGACCGGCGACGGTGCGGAAGGCGTGGCTCGGTACCACCACCAGGCAGTCGCTGGCATCGGCCAGGGCGTCGGTGAGTGAGGCGGTGGGGATCAGTCCCGTAGGCAGTGCTACGCCGGGGAGGAACTGACGGTTCTCGCGGTCGCGTTCCAGGGCCGCGATCTGTTCCGGCTCATGGCTCCAGAGCCGCACCTGGTGACCATTGGCCACCAGCTGCAGCGCCAGCGCCGTGCCCCAGGAGCCGGCGCCGATGACCGCAATCCGGGCGCTGGCAGGGGCGTTCAATGCTGGACCGCCTCGGCCGGCTCGGTGCCGTCCTGCTGGGCCTCCTGTTGGGCGCGCTGCTGGTGCTGGGCGAAGAGCATGTCGAAGTTGACGTGCTGCAGCACCAGCTGCGGGAAGCTGCCCTTGACCACCAGGTCGGAGACCACCTCACGAGCGTAGGGGAAGAGCAGGCTGGGGCAGTAGGCGCCGAGCATCGGACCGAGCTCCTGCTCGGGGAAGCCGGCGATGTTGAAGATACCGGCCTGCTGCACCTCGACGATGAAGACGGTCTTGTCCTCGATCTTGACGGTGACCGTGACCTCGAGCACGACCTCGTAGAAGTGTTCACCGAGGTCGTTGATCTTGGTGTTGAGGTTGAGCTGGTGCTTCGGGGTGCCCTGGTTGCGGAAGATTTCGGGGGCGTTGGGGGACTCGAAGGAGACGTCCTTGACATAGACGCGCTGGACGGAGAAGTGACGCTCGGGGGGCTGCTGTTGATTGTCGGCCATGCCGCGTTTCCTGTGTCTGGTGGTGTGCCCGGCGCCGCTGTCGGCAGCGGGCAACGGGAGCGGATCGGGGCCAGCGCGGCTGCACTGGACTCGGGTGACGGCGCCCGCGCGGGTGCGGGCCGACCGGGCCCGCCGCGCGGCGGGGCTCAGCGCTTCTTCTTGTTGCCGCGGGCCAGCGGCAGGCTCGCCGCCTCCCAGGCCATGATGCCGCCGCGGAGGTTGTAGACCTCCTCGAAGCCGTCCTTGCGCAGCTGGGTGCAGGCCATCAGCGATTGCGAGCCGGAGCGGCAGTTGACGATGATCGGCTTGCCCTTGTGCTTGGCAATGCTGGCGAGCTGATTCTTGAAGCCGTTCATGGGGATATTGATGGCGTTGAGGATGTGGCCCTTGGCGAAATCGGCCGCGGGACGCACGTCGATCACCACCGCGTCTCGGCGGTTGATCATCTCGGTGGCGGCGAGCGGCTCGACGCTGCCCTTGCTGCCGACGATCAGGTTGTGGATGAGCAACCCGAGGATGACGACGAGCGCCAGGAACAGGAGCCAATGGTTGCCCACGAACTGGACGAGCTGGTCTAGCGACATCGCGATGCAGTCTCACATGAATGTTGGCGCGCCGCTCGCGTGCTGTCCGCCGCGCCGACCTGGTCGGGGTGCGGCGGCGAGGTCGCGCGAACAGGCGCTGGTGCAAAGGGGCCCCGAGTATAAGGAGCCGTGGCGGCGGGCGTCACCCCATGGGGGTCAGCGCACGTGCTGGCAGAAGACCTCGCGCATCATCCCGATCAGCTGCAGGGTGCGGCCGTCGCTGACACGATAGTAGACACGGTTGGCATCCTTGCGCGAGGCCAGGATACCCTTGTCGCGCAGGATCGCCAGGTGCTGGGAGATGTTGCTCTGCGAGGTGCCGACCTGATCGACGATCTCCTGCACGCTCACCTCCTGCTCGCCGAGTGTGCACAGGATCTTCAGCCGCAGCGGGTGCGACATCGCCTTGAGTGAACGCGAAGCGCGTTCGATATCCGCATCGTCGGCGAACAGGTCGAGTGGCTCGGAGCCGGCGGCGTTGAGGATCGGGGAAGGAGACTGGCTCAGCTTGCTCACCATCGTGATCGTGTCTAATCAATGTTTCACCATAAGATGATAAACGCTTTGCCGGCCAAGCGCGACGCGGTAGGCTCGCGTGCCCGCCGCCGCTGATGGACGATGGGCGTGGGGTGGCGGTGCCACCGCTGATGTCGGCACCAAGGGGTCTGATCGAGTGTTGAATGCCGTGTCCTGCGTGCGCCATTCGTGCCTGTCGTGGCTGGGTCTGTGCTCGGTGCTGCTGTTCGCGCCCGCGGCCATGGCCGACCCCGACCCCGTGCTCGATGCCCGTCAGCGTGATCTGGTCGAGATCGAGCGCGAGGTCGAGCGCCTTGGTGAGGCGTTGGCCGACCAGCAGCGCGATCGCCGCGAGCTGATCACCGCCCTCGAGCGTCACGAGCGCGAGATCGCCGAGCTCGTCCTTGCCGAGCGTGAACTCGCGCGCCAGCTGGCGCTGCAGCGTGAACGTGCGGCGGCGCTGGCCGAGCGCCGTGCCCAGGCCCGCGCCGGGCTCGATGCCGAACTCGGCGATCTCGCCGAGCTGGTGCGTACCGCCCACGTCGTCGGGCGTGCCGATCGGTTGCGACTGCTGCTCAATCAGGAGGACCCGGTGCGCGCCGGGCGGGTGCTGTCCTACTTCGCCTATCTCAATCGTGATCGGGTGCGACGTATCGAGGCGGTTCGCGGCGAGATCGCGCGCCTTGCCGCCCTCGCCACCGCCGCCGCTGAGCAGGCCGCGCGCCTGGCCGAACTCGTCGCCGCGCAGCGCGAGACCCGTGCCCAACTCGAGACCGTTCAGACCGAGCGCGAGGCCGTCCTCGGCGCGCTGGAGACGGCGATCGCCGCGCGGCGTGACGATATCGCCGCGCGTCGCGCCGATGCCGAGGCGCTGCGCCGGCTCATCGAGCACCTGCGCCAACGCGCTGCCATCCAGGCCGAGCTTGAGATCCGTCGCGACCCCTTTGCCGCGCGCAAGGGCCGGCTGATCTGGCCGCTGCTCGAGGGACGGGTGCTGGCGCGCTTCGGCAGTCGCAAGGCCGACTCCGAACTGCGCTGGGACGGCGTGCTGCTCGCCGCCGAGGCCGGCGAGGAGGTGCGCGTGGTCTACGATGGGCGGGTGGTCTATGCCGACTGGCTGCGAGGCTTCGGGCTGCTGCTGGTGATCGAGCACGGTGATGGCTTCATGAGCCTCTATGGCCACAACCAGGCCCTGACCAAGGAGGTCGGCGAGTGGGTGGGGGCCGGCGAGGTGGTCGCGCTCAGCGGCACCAGCGGTGGTCGCGCCCGTCCGGCGCTCTACTTCGCCATCCGGCATGACGGCAAGCCGCAGGACCCGCTGCAATGGTGTCGGCGACCGGCAGGGCGCAGCGGCGCGCATCTGGCCACTCCGTCTGCGCCGCTGGCCGGGAACATGGCCGTGTCGGTGTCGTCCAAGCGGGCGATGGCGTCGTGCCCGGCGCGCGGCTGTCGCGAGCCGCTGTTGATGGGTGCGGAAACATGCGATCCTTACGCCATCAGGGATGTCCGCGGTGCGCCGGTCGGCCGCCGCGTCGCCGAATCCATCGCTCGAGAGATTCCCACCTCATGATGATCATGTCTCGCCCGCTCGCCCTGACCCTGGGGCTGTTGCTCGTCGCCGTTTCCAGCCCGTCCGTCGCCGTGCCGCCCGCTGCCGTCACCGATGTTGCCGGGGCCGAGGAGGGCGAGGCGCTACCGCTTGACGAGCTGCGCACCTTCGCCGAGGTCTTCGGTCGCATCAAGAGCGACTATGTCGAATCGGTCGCCGATGGCGAGCTGCTCGAGAGCGCCATCCGCGGCATGCTCGCCGGGCTCGATCCGCACTCGGCCTATCTCGATGCCGAGGAGTATCGCGACCTGCGGGTCGGCACCAGCGGTGAGTTCGGCGGCCTCGGCATCGAGGTCGGTATGGAGGACGGCTTCGTCAAGGTGATCGCGCCGATCGACGACACCCCGGCACAGCGCGCCGGGTTGCGTGCCGGCGACCTGATCGTGCGCATCGATCACAAGCCGGTGAAGGGGATGACCCTCAACGATGCCGTCGAGCTGATGCGCGGTGAGCCCGGCACCGAGATCGAGCTGACGCTGATGCGCGAGGGTGAGGAGGCGCCGCTGGAGCTGACCCTGGAGCGCGCCATCATCCAGGTCGAGAGCGTCAGGAGCCGGGTGCTCGAGCCTGGTTACGGCTATGTCCGTATCGCTCACTTCCAGTCGCGCACCGCCGAGGACATGATCGCGGCGATCGAGACACTGAAGGCGGCCGAGACCCCGCTCGCGGGGCTGGTGCTCGACCTGCGCAACAACCCCGGCGGGGTGCTCAACAGCGCTGTCGGGGTGAGCGACGCCTTTCTCACCGGTGGGCTGATCGTCTATACCCAGGGGCGCGACCCGAGCAGCCGGCTCGACTTCAACGCCGGTCCCGACGACGTCCTCGAGGGCGCGCCCCTGGTGGTGCTGGTCAACGGGGGCAGTGCCTCGGCCTCGGAGATCGTCGCCGGGGCGCTGCAGGATCAGCGCCGTGCCATCGTCATGGGTGCCCAGACCTTCGGCAAGGGCTCGGTGCAGACCATCGTCCCGGTCGACGACGAGACCGCGCTCAAGCTCACCACGGCACGCTACTACACCCCCTCGGGGCGCTCGATCCAGGCCCAGGGGATCAGCCCCGACATCCTGCTCGAACGCGGCGAGTTCCGCCCCCTCGCCGGTGCCTCGGTGGCGCCGCTCAAGGAGGCCGACCTGGTGCGCCACCTCGATGACCAGGGGGACGGTGACGCGGTGCCCGTCGAGGAGGAGGCCGACGTCGAGGGCGAGGCGCTCGAGGAGCAGGTCGTGCCGCTGCGCGCCCGCGACGACTACCAGCTGCTCGAGGCGCTCAACGTGCTCAAGGGGGTCAACATCCTCCGACGGACACACCCCGACTGAGTGTGTTTACGTCCCTATCGTTCCACCCACTACAGCCCACAGGAGTCAAGCCATGCCCAGGGTACTCGTCCCGCTCGCCGAAGGCCTCGAGGAGCTCGAGGCGGTGACCATCATCGATCTGCTGCGCCGCGGTGAGGTCGAGGTGGTGACGGCCGCACTCGGCGCCCGCGAGGTCACCGCCAGCCACGGTACCGTGCTGGTGGCCGACACCACCCTCGATGCGGTTGCCGATGAGTCGTTCGACATGGTGGTGCTGCCCGGTGGCCTGCCCGGCGCCGATCATCTCGACCAGGACCCACGGGTACGCGCCCTGCTCGAGCGTCACCACGCCGCCGGCGCCTATACCGCCGCGATCTGCGCCGCGCCCAAGGCGCTGGCCAGCCTCGGGTTGCTCGACGAGCGGCGTGCCACCCACTATCCGGGCGCGCTCAATGCCGCCGACTTCCCCCGTGCCGAGCTGGTCGACGCCCCGGTGGTGATCGACGGCACCGTGGTCACCGGCCGTGGCCCCGGAACCGCGATGGACTTCGCCCTGGAACTGCTCGAGCTGCTGCAGGGCAGCGAGCGGCGCACCCAGGTCGAGACCGGGCTGGCGCGCGCCGGCTAAACCCCCGACCCTAACCGCGCCCGGCGCGCCGGGCGCCGATCCCGAACGACCCCGTGATGATCCCACAGACCTCGATCCTCGCCGCGGCGGTGCTCGTCGCCCCGCTCCTCAGCGCGCTCGCCACGCGCTGGCTGTCTGCGCGCGCCGGTACCCGGTTCGGCGCGCTCGACGTCCCCAACGCCCGCTCGCTGCACAGCGCGCCGGTGCCCCGTACCGGCGGCCTGGCGGTGCTGCTGGGGCTGGCGTTGCCGCTGCTCGCGCTCGCCGTGCTGGGGCAGGTGCCGGGCACGCTCGGCTGGATCGCGCTGGCGCTGGTGCCGGTGGCGGTGGTCGCCTTCGTCGACGACCTCGGCGAGGTCGCGCCGCGCTGGCGGCTGCTCGCCCAGGTGCTCGGCGCGCTGGTGCTGATCGCCGCCGGGCTGCGCTGGGGCGTGGTCGAGCTGCCCGGGGTGGCGTGGGCGCTGCCGCTGGTCGCGAGCCTGCCGCTGACCCTGCTGGCGGTGGTGTGGATGACCAATCTCTACAACTTCATGGACGGCATGGACGGGCTGGCGGCGAGCATGACCCTGTTCGGCTTCGGCGCCCTGGCGCTGCTCGGCTGGAACGGCGGCGAGCCGGGCTATGCCGCCGTCGCCGGTTGCGTGGCCGGCGCCGGCGCCGGTTTCCTCAGCGGCAACTTCCCGCCGGCGCGGATCTTCCTCGGTGACGTCGGCTCGGCCTCGCTGGGGCTGCTGGCGGCGGCCCTGGCGCTGTGGGGGGCACAGCTCGGGCTGTTCCCGCTGTGGGTGGCGCTGCTCGCCTTCTCGCCCTTCGTGGTCGATGCCACCTGGACCCTGCTCGCACGGCTCGCGCGCGGCGAGCGGGTGTGGCAGGCGCATCGCTCGCACCACTACCAGCGCCTGGTGCTCGCCGGCTGGTCGCACCGCCGCACCCTGCTGCGCGCCCAGCTGCTGATGGCCGCCGCCAGCGCCTGCGCGGTCGCCGCGCCGGGGCTGGTGGCGCGCGATCAGTGGCTGGTGATCGGTGCCTGGTGCGCGATCTATCTGCTGGTGCACCTCAAGGTCGGGCTGGTCGAGCGCGCCGCTGCGGGGGCGCGCGCATGAACCCGGTGCTCGACCGGCTGCGCTCGCGCACCGCCGCCTTCGCCCACGATCTCGTCACCATCCCCGCGGCCTGGCTGCTGGCCTACTGGCTGCGCTTCAACCTCGGCGAGATCCCCCCCGAGTTCCTCGCCGGGGCGCTGCAGGCGCTGCCCTGGGTGATGCTGGTGCAGGGCAGCGTCTATTGGGCCTTCGGGCTCTATCGCGGGGTGTGGCGCTTCGCCTCGCTGCCGGACCTGATCCGTATCCTCAAGGCGGTGGTGGTCGGCTCGTTGCTGGTGATCGCGGTGCTCTTCATCGTCAACCGCTCGCTGGCGCTGCCGCGCTCGGTGCCAGTGATCTATCTCGGCCTGCAGCTGGCGCTGCTGGCCGGGCCGCGGTTGCTCTATCGCTGGCTCAAGGATCGCAAGCTCGACCTCTCCGGTGGTCAGCGGGTGCTGATCGTCGGTGCCGGGCGCGCCGGCGAGATGCTGGTGCGCGACATGCTGCGCGACCCGCGCCGCGCCTATGTCCCGATCGGCTTCCTCGACGACAAGCTGCGCCGCCAGGGCAGCGAGGTCCACGGTGTGCCGGTACTGGGGGCGACCTCGGCGTTGCCGGCGTTGGCCGCGCACCATGACATCGCCCTGGTGCTGCTGGCGGTGCCGAGCGCCGGGGCGCGGCAGATGCGCCGGCTGGTGGCGCTGTGCGAGCGCGCCGGGGTGGCCTTCCGCACCGTCCCCGAGCTGGCCAGTCTGATGCGTGGCGAGGTCAGCATCGGTCAGCTGCGCCCGGTGTCGATCGAGGATCTGCTCGGTCGCGACCCGGTGCGGCTCGATTGGGACGGGATCTGCGCCGGGCTCTCGGGGCGGGCGATCCTGATCACCGGTGCCGGCGGTTCGATCGGCTCGGAGCTGGTGCGCCAGCTCGCCGGCGCTGTCCCCGAGCGGCTGATCCTGGTCGACAACTGTGAGTACAACCTCTACCGCATCGAGCTGGAGTTGCGTGAGCGCCACCCCGGGCTCGCCTTCTCGCGTCACCTGCTCGACGTCACCGACGCCACCGCGATCGATGCCCTGTTCGCCGTCGAGCGCCCGGCGATCGTCTTCCACGCCGCCGCCTACAAGCACGTGCCGATGCTCGAGGACCAGGTCGGGGTGGCGGTGCGCAATAACGTCGGCGGCACCCGGGTGGTGGCCGAGGCGGCCGTCGCCCATGCCTGCGAGCGCTTCGTGCTGATCTCCACCGACAAGGCGGTGCACCCGGCCAACGTGATGGGGGCGACCAAGCGCCTGGCCGAGGGGCTGTGCCAGCGCCTCGACCGCGTCGAGGGGTGTCGCTTCATCACCGTGCGCTTCGGCAACGTGCTCGGCTCGGCCGGCAGCGTGGTGCCGCTGTTCCGTCGCCAGCTCGAGCGGGGTGGTCCGCTCACCGTCACCCACCCCGAGATCGAACGCTTCTTCATGACCATCCCCGAGGCCTGCCAGTTGATCATGCAGGCGGCGACGATCGGCGCCGGCGGCGAGATCTTCGTCCTCGACATGGGCGAGCCGATCCGCATCGCCTATCTCGCCGAACAGATGATCCGGCTCGCCGGGCGCGAACCCGGGGTCGACGTGGCCATCGAGTACGTCGGCCTGCGCCCCGGCGAGAAGCTCTACGAGGAGCTGTTCTACGACGGCGAGGACCTGGTCGAGACCGCGCACCCGAAGATCCGCGCCGCGCGCGGCGCCGAGGTCGCGCTCGACCCGCGGCGCCTCGACGCGCTGTGTCGCAGCGCCGCCGCGGGCGACGAGCGCGCCGCCCGCGCGCTGCTGCAGGGGCTGTTGCCGGAGTGGCAGAGCCCGGTGATCGCGCCGGAGGACGCCCGCGCATGTCCGCCGCCGCCGAGCTGAGCGCGGCCGAGTCCGCGGTGCTGACGCGCCTGGCGCGCGCCGGCCGGCTCACCGAGCCCGATCTGGCGCGCGCCAGGCGCCTGGCCGAGGAGGGTGGCGAGGCGCTGCTGCCAATGCTGTTGCGTCTCGGGCTGGTGGCCGAGCGCGCGCTCGCCGAGGCGCTGGCCGCCGAGCTCGGGCTCGAGCTGGTCGAGCCCGAGCGCCTGCCGGTGGCGCCGGTGGCCGAGGAGCGCTTCACCCCGCGCTTTCTCAAGGATGCCCGGGTGCTACCGCTGGCCGAGCGCGATGGCGTGCTGGAGGTCGCCCTCGCCAACCCCGCCGACCCCTTCGTCGTCCAGGCGGTGCGTCTCGCCGCCGCCGGCCCGGTGCGTCTGGCCGTGGCGCGGGCGAGCGTGCTCGAACAGGCCTTCGAGCGGCTCTACGAGGCCCCCTCGGAGCCAGCCTCGGCACTGGAAGCGAGCGGCGAGATTGATGCCACCGACGTCGAGCAGCTCAAGGATCTGGCCAGCGAGGCCCCGGTGATCCGCATGGTCAACCTGCTGCTGCAGCGCGCCGTCGAGGCGCGCGCTTCGGACATCCATCTTGAGCCCTTCGCCGACCACCTGCGGGTGCGCTTTCGCGTCGACGGCGTGCTGCAGGCGGTCGAGGCGCCACCGCTACGTTCGAGCGCGGCGGTGATCTCGCGGGTCAAGATCATGGCGCGCCTCAACATCGCCGAGCGCCGTCTGCCGCAGGACGGTCGCATCCCGCTGCGGGTGCAGGGGCGTGAACTCGACCTGCGCGTCTCCACGGTGCCGACCCTGTTCGGCGAGAGCCTGGTGATCCGGCTGCTCGACAAGGAGCGGGTGCGCTTCGACCTCGATGCCCTCGGCTTTGACGGTGCGCTGCGCGCGCGGCTCGATCGGGTGCTCGAGCGCCCCTACGGCATCCTCCTGGTCACCGGGCCGACCGGCTCGGGCAAGAGCACCACCCTCTACACCCTGCTCGCGCGGCTCAACACCGAGTCGCGCAAGATCATCACCGTCGAGGACCCGGTCGAGTACCAGCTCGCCGGGATCAACCAGATCCCGGTGCGCCCGGCCATCGGCATGACCTTCGCCAGTGCACTGCGGGCGATCGTGCGTCAGGACCCGGATGTGATCATGGTCGGTGAGATGCGCGACCTGGAGACGGCGCGCATCGCGGTGCAGTCGGCGTTGACCGGCCATCTGGTGCTCTCCACCCTGCACACCAACGATGCCGCCAGCGGCGCCACCCGGCTGCTGGAGATGGGGATCGAGGACTATCTGCTGACCTCCACCGTCAACGGCATCCTCGCCCAGCGGCTGGTGCGCCGGCTCTGTCCCCACTGTCGCGCGCGCTATCGCGCCGACACCGAGCTGGCCGCGCGGCTCGGCCTCGCGCCGGACGCGCTCGACCTCCATCGCGCCGTCGGCTGCGACGCCTGTCGCGGCACCGGCTATCACGGCCGGCTGGTGATCGGTGAGCTGCTGTGCCTCTCCGAGACGATCCGTGCCGCCGTGCTCGATCACGCCGGGGCCACCGAGATCCGTCGCATCGCCCGCGCCGAGGGCATGACTACCTTGTTCGAGGACGGGGTGGCGAAGGCGCGCGCCGGGCTGACCAGCATCGAGGAGGTGCTGCGGGTGGCCGAGGACTGAGCGCGATGGCGCGCTTCCAGTTCCGCGCGGTCAGGATCGACGGCGAGACGCTCGACGGCGAGCGCGAGGCACCTGACCTGGCGGCGCTGCGCGCGCAGCTGCAGCGCGAGGGTCTGCTGGTGCTGGAGCTGCGCCCGGCCGGCGGGCTGCGGGCGCGGTTGCGCGCGCGTCGCCGCCGTCGGCTCGGGCGCGCCGAGGTCACCGCGCTGACCCGTCAGCTCGCCACCCTGCTGGAGTCGGGCATGGCCCTCGACCGCGCGCTGCAGGTCCTCATCGAACTGGCCGCCGAGGGGCCGACCACCCGGGTGCTCGGCGACCTGCAACAACGGGTGCGCGGTGGCGCGAGCTTCTCGGCAGCGCTCGCCGAGCAGGACGGTCAGTTCTCCAGGCTCTATGTCAGCATGGTGCGCGCCGGCGAGGCCGGCGGTGCACTCGATCGCGTGCTGGGGAGCCTGGCCGACTATCTCGAACGCGTCGCCGAGCTGCGCCAGGCGGTGATCTCGGCGCTGGTCTACCCGGCGATCCTGGTTGCGGTGGCGCTCCTGACGGTGGCCCTGCTGCTGATCTTCGTTGTCCCGCAGTTCGCCGGGCTGTTCGCCGACATGGGGGCAACCCTGCCGCGCTCGACCCGCATCCTCATCGGCCTCGGCGAGCTGCTGCGCGACCACTGGTGGGTGCTGCTCTGT
This sequence comes from Marichromatium bheemlicum, assembly GCF_012276755.1. GTDB lineage: Bacteria > Pseudomonadota > Gammaproteobacteria > Chromatiales > Chromatiaceae > Marichromatium > Marichromatium bheemlicum. The sequence continues at coordinate 59,169 of NZ_JAAXKX010000005.1, forward strand.
CTGCCCGCGCCGATCGCCCTGGTGCTCGAACGCTGGCTGGAGGATCCGGCGCGGCGGGTGCGGTTCGACCGTCGCCTGCTCGGACTGCCGCTGGCCGGTACGCTGCTGTGGCGGCTGGAGACGGCGCGGCTCTGTCACACCCTCGCCACCCTGCTCGGCAATGGCCTGCCGCTGGCCGGCGCGCTCGACTTGGCCCGCGAGGTGGTGACCAACCGCGCGCTCGCCGAACGGCTCGAGGCCGCCGGCGACGAGCTGCGTCGCGGGCGTGGTCTGGCCGGTCCGTTGGCACGCCACCGGGCGCTGCCGCCGCTGGCGCTGCAGATGGTCCGGGTCGGCGAGGAGTCGGGCGGGCTGGAGTCGGTGCTGGCGAAGGTCGCGGCGATCTACGATCGCGAGGCCCGCGCCGCGGTGCAGCGTCTGCTCGCGTTGCTCGAACCGGCGCTGATCCTTGGGCTCGGGGTAGTGGTCGCCGGGATCATCCTCTCGATCCTCGGTGCCATCCTCGGCGCCAACGCCCTGGTGGCGTGAGGTCGACGCGGGCGTTTGCCCGTGCTTTCCCCGCCCCTCTAGAATGGCCTCCCCTTCATTCGCGTATCGGCATTGCCATGGATTCTCAGCGTTCGCACACTGACGGCTTCACCCTGATCGAACTGCTGGTGGTGCTCGCCATCCTCGGGCTGCTCGCTGGCGTGGTCGGCCCTCAGGTGATGAAGTTCCTCGACAGCTCCAAGAGCAAGACCGCCAAGCTGCAGATCGACAACCTTGCCGCCACCCTTGATCTCTATCGGCTCGAGGTCGGGCGCTATCCGAGCACCAGTGAGGGGCTCGAGGCGCTGGTGCGCAACACCGCCGGTCTCGACAGCTGGAACGGCCCCTACCTCACCCAGGGGGGAGTGCCCACCGACCCCTGGGGCAACCCCTATCACTACCGTTTCCCCGGCGAGCACGGCGGTTTCGACCTGTGGACCTTCGGCGCCGACAACCGCGAGGGCGGCGAGGGCGAGGGCGCCGACCTCCACAGCTGGGACTGAGCGCGTGCGCGCCGCTCGCGCGCCCGGCTTCACCCTGGTCGAACTCCTGGTGGTGCTGGCGATCCTCGGGCTGGTGCTTGCCGCGCTCCCCGGCGCCTTCACCGCCGCGCTGCCCGGGGTCGAGGCCAAGGCCGCGGCGCGGCGCACGGTGGCGGCGTTGCGCCTGACCCGCGAGCGGGCGATCCGCGAGGCCCGCGCCGAGGCGCTGCTGGTGCGCCCCGCCGCGCACCGGCTGGAGCCGCCGGGTGCGGCGCCGGTGCAGTTGCCGCGGCGTCTGGCGCTGCGTCTGGAGACGGCCCGCGGCGAGCTGGTCGGTGCGCGTGCCGGTGCCATCCGCTTCTTCCCTGACGGTAGTTCGAGCGGCGGGCGCATCGTGCTGAGCGCCGAGGGGCGTGGTTATCAGGTGGGGGTGCACTGGCTCACCGGGCAGGTGCGCATGGCCCCCTGGAGCGCGCCGTGAGCCGGGCGCGCGAGCGCGGTTTCTCGCTGCTCGAGGCGGTGGTCGCCTTCGCTATCCTCGCCCTTGCCCTCGGGGTGCTGTTGGAGATCTTCTCGCGTGCCTCGCTCGCCAGTCAGCGCGCGGCCATGTTGGCACGCGCCTCGGCCCTCGCCGAGTCGCGCCTGGCGCTGGTCGACGGCGGCGCCGTCGACCTCGTCCCCGGGGAGATCGAGGGCGGCGAGGCGGGGGGGATGCGCTGGAGCCTGGCGGTGATCCCGCTGGCGCGCGCCGGGCTCGCCGCCGGCGATCCCCAGCCCTACCGGGTCGAGGCGCGGGTGCGCTGGGACGAGGCCGGGCGCGAGCGTCGGCTGGTACTGCCCACTCAGCGTCTCGGTGCGCCGCGGCCATGAGCCTGGTCTCGCGCCGCCGCGTGCGCGGCTTCACCCTGCTCGAACTGTTGGTGGCGCTGGCGCTGCTCGGGCTGATCGCGACCCTGGTGTTCGCCGGGCTGCGCCTCGGCGCGCGCACCTGGGAGACGGTTGACGCGCGTGTCGAGGCGCTCGCTGAGCTGCGCGCGGTGCACGGCTTCGTCGGTCGCGCGCTGCGCCAGGGGCGGGCGTTGTCGTTGACTTCCGAGGACGGCGTGCACCCGGTGTTCGCTGGCGACGCCGAGCGTCTGGAGTGGGTCGCGCCCTTGTCGACCCATGTCGGCCTGCCCGGTCTGCATCTGCTGCGTCTGACCCGCGAGCGGGGTCCGCGCGGCGAGGCGCTGATGCTCACCCACTGGCTGTTCCACCCCGAGGTGCTCGCCGGCGCGTCCGGCACGCTGCCCTGGGTGGCGTTGGCCGATGGACCGCCCGCACCCGGCGCGCCGGGCGAGGCGCTGGACCTGGGTGAGGGCGCCTTCGGCCGGACCCTGCTGCTGGAGGGGCCGATGCGCTTCGAGCTGGCCTATTACGGCACCCGCGAGGGCGAGTCGGGTCCGGCCTGGCATCGCGACTGGCTGGCGCAGCCGCGCCCGCCGCGATTGGTGCGGATGCGGCTGCGCACCCCGGCGCTCGACTGGCCCGAGCTGGTGGTGGCGCTCGCCGATGAGGGGGCACGATGAGCGCGCCGCGTCAGCGCGGGGTGGCGCTGCTGTTGGTGCTCTGGGTGCTGGCGCTGCTGACGGTGATGGCCGCCGGGTTGACCGCTACCGGGCGCAGCGAGCTGGCGCTGGTCGACAACGCGCTCGCCGCCGCGCGCTTCCGCGCCGCCGCCGATGCCGCGCTCGCCGAGGTGGCGCTGCGCCTGACGCTGCCGCCGGGACGGCTCGACGGGCCGCTGTGGCGGGTCGACGCCACGCCCCATCCCTGGACCTTCGGCAGCGAGCGGCTGGAGGTCTGCATCCAGGATCTCGGCGGGCTGATCGATCTCAACCGCGCCGACCCGGCGCGGCTCACCGACCTGTTGCGGGTGCTCGGGGTCGAGCCGGGGCGGGCCGGACGGCTGGCGGCGGTGATCGTCGACTGGCGCGATGGCGATGCCCTGACCCGCGCGGGGGGCGCCGAGGACGTCGATTACCGCGCCCTGGGTCGCGCCTTCGGGGCCCGTGATGGCGACCTGCTGCTGGTCGACGAGCTGGCGCTGCTGCCGGGGATGACGCCCGAGCTGGTCGCGGCGCTGGCGCCGCTGACGCGGGTGACGGGTGACGCTGGCGGGATTACGCGCGCCTTCGCCCCGGCGGCGGTGCTCGCCGCGCTTGACGGTATCGGGCTGGAGCAGGCGCAAGCACTGCGAGCGGCGCGCGAGATCGATCCCAGGCTGCGCGGTGGGCCGAGCTACCGCGTCGAGGTGCGGGCGCGCGATGGCGGTTGGCGATTGCGGGCGCTGCTCGAACTCGGGGTCGATCCGTCACGTCCTTACCGCGTGCGTTGGCGACGCTATGCCTATCCCGGCCACTGATGCCGGGCGCCTCAGGTGCAGGGGGCGGTGAGCAGTTGCTCCAGGGCCGGGAGGTCGGCACCGCGCAGCGGGCGCTCGTCGACCGGGTCGAGCGGCGGCTGGCGCCGCGCCTGTGGTGGTAGCACGATCAGCTCGAAGGGTTGGTCGCCGGCGACGAAGCGGAAGGCGGGGTGCGCGGTGCGGGTGCCGCCGGGGTAGCGCAGGGTGCGTTCGCCCTCGTCCCAGGGGATGCCCTGATCGTGGAGACGGAAGAGCACGTCCTCGGGGCGCTCGGCATAGAGCAGCAGCTCGATGCCGAGGTTGGGATCGCCGACGCCCTGCAGCGCCGCGCCGACCAGCCGTGGTGAGAAGTCGGCGAGGTTGCGCATCGCCCCGGCGGCGGCCTCGCGCATCCGCTGCAGTCGCTGGGCGTCGGCCTCGCCCAGGAACAGCCGGCGCTGGGTCAGCAGCGCTGCCTGCACGGTCTCGTTGTCCGGCCAGTGGCGACGGTTGTGGATGCCGGTGCGGGTGGCGGCCTTGCGTCTGGCCCGGTCGAAGTCGGATCCTCCCTGCTCGATCATGATGCGCGCGGTCTCGTAGGCCATCCGCGCGCGCAGGGCGTCGCTACGCGCTCGTGCGGTCATCGCTCAACCTCTCTGGCTCGTTCGCCGATCCCGTGGTGGCGGGGTTGTGGACGATCACCGGGAGCGGGGCATCCCGCCCCGGGCTGCGTCGACCCTAGCATGGCCGCTGCCGGTGGCGGAAGTGTTGCGCCGAGGGCACCATTCGTGACGCCGCTCCGGTTGCGGCGGCGCTAAGCCCCTAATTGATCGGCCACAATCGCTGCTGGGCGGATGATTGCTCCCGAAAGGGCAAAATTTTGATATCTTTAAGGCCATTATCGTAGAAATCGGTTTACCCATATCGGGGCCGATGGCGTTGACGAGATCCCTGAATGTTCGGCCTTATTCGCAAGAACCGTACACTGATCGGTATCGATATCGGCTCAACCTCGGTGAAGCTCATCGAGCTCTCGCACGGTCACGCCGACGCGCCGAGTGGCCTGCGGGTCGAGCACTGTGCGCTCGAGCCGTTGCCGGCTAATGCCGTTGCCGAGAAGAAGATCGTCGAATCCGAGGCGGTGGGCGAGGCCATTGCCCGCGCGGTACGCCGCTCGGGTACCAACACCAAGCATGCGGCGGTGGCGGTGGCCGGCTCGGCGGTGATCACCAAGACGATCATGATGCCGGCGGGGCTCGATGACGCCGAGCTGGAGAGCCAGATCGCACTCGAGGCCGACCAGTACATTCCCTATCCGCTCGAGGAGGTCAATCTCGACTTCGAGGTCATCGGCCCCGCGCAGAGCGATCCGGGGATGGTCGAGGTGCTGCTCGCCGCCTCGCGCACGGAGAACGTCGATGACCGGGTCAATGCCCTCGAGACCGCCGGGCTGGTGCCGGCGATCGTCGATGTCGAGGCCTATGCCATGGAGAACGCCTGCGCCCTGTTGCTTGACGAGGGCGGGGGGGCGACCGTCGCCCTGGCCGATGTCGGCAGCGCCACCACCACCCTGCACGTGCTCCACGAGGGGCGTATCGTCTACACCCGCGAGCAGAATTTCGGGGGGCAGCAGCTGCGCGACGAGGTGCAACGACGCTACGGCTTCTCGCGTGAACAGGCGGCGCAGAAGATCCTCGACGGCGACGTCGCCGAGGGCTACGACATGGACGTGCTCGCCCCCTTCAAGGAGGCGTTGGCACAGCAGATCGGCCGGGCGCTGCAGTTCTTCTATTCGGGGACCAGCTACAGCAAGGTCGATCGGCTGGTGATCTCCGGTGGCGCGGCCTCGTTGCCACGGCTCGATCAGCTCGTCGGCGAGCGCCTGCGCATCCCGACCACCATAGCCAACCCCTTCGCGCGCATGGTCCTGGCGCCGACGCTCGACGCCCAGGCGTTGATGCGCGAGGCCCCGGGGATGATGCTCGCGCTCGGTCTGGCCCTACGGGGAGTGGACTAAGATGCCACGGATCAACCTGCTGCCCTGGCGCGAGGAGGCGCGGCAGCGACGTAAGAAGGAATTGGCGATCGCCGCCGGCGCGGCGCTCGGTGCGACCCTGGTACTGGCGGTACTGGTGCATCTGCACTACGACGCGCGTATCGCCCACCAGGAGAGTCGCAACCAGCTGTTGCAGCAGGAGATCGCTCAGCTCAGGCGCAAGATCCGTGAGATCGATGCGCTCGAGGAGACCAAGGCCGATCTGCTCGCGCGCATGGAGGTCATCCAGAACCTGCAGCAGAGTCGGCCCGAGATCGTGCACCTGTTCGAGGAGTTGGTGGCGACCATCCCCGAGGGGGTCTATCTCAATCGGCTCGAGCAGAAGGGGCGCGCGGTGGTGGTCGAGGGGCGGGCCCAGTCCAATGCCCGGGTCTCGGCCTTCATGCGCAATATCGAGGCATCGGCCTGGATCGGGAATCCGCGGCTGATGCTGATCGAGAACAAGGACAAGACCGGCACTGGATTGAGCCACTTCCGACTCTCCTTCGATCAGGTCCGCCCGGCGGCGGACGACGAGGAGCAGCCGGCATGAGTCTCCAGCCGACCCCTCGGGGCCAAGTGCCCGTCGGCCAACGGCGGAGATCGCCATGGATCTGAATCAACTCAACGAACTCGACCTCAGTACCATCGGTGACTGGCCGCTGCCGGCCAAGGCGGTGGTGATCGCCCTTGGTTGTCTGCTGGTCGGCGCCGCGGCCTATTACTTCGATATCAAGAACCAGCGGCTGCTGCTCGAGACCGCCGAGCGCCAGGAGCAGCAGCTGCGTTCCGACTTCGAGGCCAAGCAGCGCAAGGCCGCCAATCTCGCCGGTTATCGTCAGCAGCTCGCCGAGATGGAGGAGTCGTTCGGGGCCATGTTGCGCCAATTGCCGAACAAGACCGAGGTCGCCTCGTTGCTGATCGACGTCTCCCAGACCGGGCTGGCCAATGGGCTGGAGTTCGAGCGTTTCGAGCCCGAGGCCGAGAACAAACGCGACTTCTATGCCGAGTTGCCGATCCGTATCCGCGTCAACGGCAGCTATCATGATTTCGGGCGTTTCATCAGTGGGTTGGCGGCGTTGCCGCGGATCGTCACCATCCATGACATCGAGATCGAGCAGCCCGGCGGCGTCGAGCGTCGGCGCGGCGAACCGCGCCAGAAGCTCTCGCTCGACGCCACCGTCAAGACCTATCGCTATCTCGACGAGGGGGCCGTGCAATGAGCTGGAGGCGTATTGCGCTCCCTGGTGCCATGCTGCTGTTGCTGGGTGGCTGTGGTGGTGGGATGTCCGATCTCGAACGTTATGTCGGTGAGGTCAAGTCGCGTCCACCCCGTCCGGTCGAGCCGTTGCCCGAGATCCAGCCGATCGACAGCTTCGTGTTCGAGCCTGCTGAGCGGCGTGACCCCTTCGTGCCCGACGCCGGGCTCGATCCGCTGACCAGCGACGAGATGGACAATCAGCTGGCGCCCGACCCCAATCGTCGCAAGGAGGTGCTCGAGAGCTATGCCCTCGACGCCCTGCGTATGGTCGGTACGCTGGAGCAGGATGCGGCCCGCTGGGGGCTGGTGCGGAGTCAGGATGGCATCCTGCACCGGGTCCGGGTGGGTAACTATATGGGACTGAACAACGGACAGATCGTCAGTATCGGCGACGACGCGATCGAACTCATCGAGGTCGTCTCCGACGCCCCGGGACAGTGGCGCGAACGCAGCGCGGCCCTGGAGCTTTCCGAATGATCCTTGGAGGGGAGCCGGCATGAACGCACCAACTCAATCCGACACACGCCCCGGGTGGCCGCTGGCGCTTGGCGTGTGCCGGCCGGTCGTGGCGCTGTGTCTTCTCGTCTTGCTGCTGGTCGGGTGGACTGGCTCGGCGCTGGGGGCGGCGCTGCGCGACGTACAGTTCGCTGCCCAGCCCGGCAACCGGGTCGAGATCCAGCTCGAACTCTCGGCGCCGGTGAACCCGCCGGAGGCCTTCGCCACCGATGCCCCGGCGCGTATCGCGCTCGATTTCCCCGGGGTGACCAACGAACTCAGCGAGCGCTCGCTGCCGATCGGTGTCGGCGCCGTGCACAGCCTGGTGGCGGTGGAGGCGAGCAATCGCACCCGGGTGGTGGTCAATCTCAGCGATCCGGTGCCCTATCAGGTCAGTAGCGAGGGCAACCGGGTGCGGATCACCATCGAGACCCAGTCCGGAGCCGTCGATCCACAACCGCTCAGCGCCACGACCCGGACGCCGCCACCGGCTGCCCCGCAGACCGTTTCACGCCCGGCGCCACGCCCGATGGTGGCCAGTGGCGGGGCGGTGCGTGACATCGACTTCAGGCGTGGTGGCGACGGTGAGGGGCGGGTGATGATCCGCCTGCCCAGTGCTGCGACCCGAGTGACGGTGCGCGAGCAGGGGCAGCGGGTGCTGGTCGAGCTGCACGACAGCTCATTGCCGCGGCGTTTGTTCCGACGGCTCGATGTGGTCGATTTCGCCACCCCGGTGGTGGCCGTCGAGTCACGCCCGCGCGGGCGCAATGTCGAGGTCGCGGTGGAGACCGGCAGCGACTACGACTACATGGCCTATCAGACCGACGACCTCTTCACCCTCGATTTCCGCCCGTTGACCCCGGCGGAGAAGGAGCAGCAGCTGCGCAGCAAGGTCGTCTACGAGGGCGAGCGGTTGTCGCTGAATTTCCAGGACATCGAGGTGCGCGCGGTGCTGCAGGTGCTGGCCGACTTCACCGACCTCAACCTGGTGGCCAGCGATACCGTCGCCGGCAACATCACCCTGCGCCTGAAGAATGTGCCCTGGGATCAGGCGCTCGACATCATCCTCAAGACCAAGGGGCTGTCGATGCGTCGCACCGGCAACGTCATCATGGTTGCGCCGACCGAGGAGCTGGCCAGCCAGGAAGAGCTGGAGATGCGCTCGATGCAGAAGATCGAGGAGTTGGCACCGCTGCGCTCGGAGTTCATCCAGGTCAACTACGCCAAGGCCGCTGATCTCGCGCGCTTGCTCAAGAGCGAGGAGAACCAGCTGCTGACCAAGGATCGCGGCAACGTCACCGTCGACGAGCGCACCAACACCCTGCTGGTGCAGGACACCGCCGCGCGGCTCGAGGACATCCGCAGCATCGTCACCCGGCTCGATGTACCGGTGCGCCAGGTGATGATCGAGTCGCGGGTGGTGATCGCCGAGAGCAACTTCGCCCGCGACCTCGGCGTGCGCTTTGGGCTGTCGACCTCGATGGGCGCCTCGGGCAATCATGAGCTGATGATTGCGGGCAACCGGCCCGGTACCTTGGAGATCGGCGGTTTCGACAAGGGGCCATTCGGGCTCAACGTCGAGACCGGTCAGCCCTACAACTCGGGCATCATCGACGAGGACGACCACCAGACCCTGATGGTCGACCTCGCCGCCCCCAACCCCTCGGGCGCGGTCAACTTCCTGATCGGCAAGGTCGGCTCCTATCTGCTCCAGCTCGAGCTCTCGGCGATGCAGCAGGAGGGGCGTGGCGAGATCATCTCCAGCCCGCGGGTGATCACCTCCGATCAGCACCAGGCGACGATCAAGGTCGGTCAGCAGATCCCCTATCAGACGGTGTCGCAGAACGGTACCCAGACCGAGTTCAAGGACGCGGTGCTGCAACTCGACGTCACCCCGCACATCACCCCGGACGATCGGGTGATCATGGACCTGATGGTCAACAAGGACGCACCCAACTACACCAACGAGACCCCGGATGGTATCGCCATCGACACCCGCTCGGTGGAGACCTCGGTGCTGGTCGACAACGGCGAGACCGTGGTGCTCGGTGGTGTCTACGAGCGCACCCGCGGCTTCAGCAAGGAGCAGGTGCCTTGGTTCGGTGACATCCCGGTGGTGGGGCGACTGTTCAAGCAGGAGTTGCGCGAGGACAAGAACAACGAGCTGCTGATCTTTGTGACCCCCAAGATCCTGCGTGGCGATCTCGCGCGGCGTTGACGGCGCCTCTGCCGGGGTCGCTACATCCCCCATCTTTCCCGGGGGCGCGGGCGTTTTTTTCGCGCATCCGGGACGCAACTTATCCCATGGGGCTAGAATGTCGCGCGAGCTGGGCGTTGTCCCGCCCCGCTGATGGAGGCGCTCGGCCCGTCCTGCCGTGCCCGGGAGCGCGTGCGCGCCAGGGCGGCTGGTTGGTCCTCCATGTCATCCGAGGTCTGCCCGGGGTGCCGGTCTCGTGCCAGGGACGGGGCACGGCGAGCCGTCGTCGTCACCGCCCGCACCGAGCTGTCGCCGCGGTCCTCGTTCCTATGTTTCTGCAGCTCGAGCAGGCGCTGGCGCGCTGTCCGCTGGTGCGTCCGGTTCGCCATGTGATCCACCGTCGTCCGCCGTCGGTTCGCGCTGCGCGCTCATCCAATCGATGCGAGAGGGGGACGCGAACCCGCCCGCGTCGTACAGACAACCTGGCATATCTTTCGTTATGATCCGTGCACAGAACATCTTCATCGTCGGCCCGATGGGGGCCGGAAAAAGTACCGTCGGACGGCAGCTCGCCGAGGCACTCTCCTATACCTTCAAGGACAGTGATCAGGAGATCCAGCGCCGTACCGGGGTCGATATCCCCACCATCTTCGAGTTCGAGGGCGAGTCGGGCTTCCGTGCCCGCGAGCGTCAGGTCATCATCGACCTGATCGCCGGTGAGCGGATGGTACTGGCCACTGGCGGGGGAGTGGTCCTCGACCCCGAGAACCGTCAGGACCTGGCCGCCCGTGGTGTGGTCATCTATCTCCACTGCAGCGCCGAGCAGCAGCACGCGCGGACTGCTCGCGACCGCAATCGCCCGCTGCTCGATACCGAGGAGCCGCTGCAGCGGCTGCGCGAGCTGATGGAGGAGCGTGAGCCGCTCTACCGCCAGGTCGCCGACATGGTGGTGACCACCGAGAAGCGCGGCACCGGCTCGGTGGTCAAGGAGATCGTGCGGCGGCTCGAGGAGGGTGCGACCGGCGTCCTCTGATTCCTCCATACTTGGGGTCGAACCCTATCGAATCGTCGGTCTCGGATGTCCGTCGTGACAGCCGCTGCCGCGGTGGAGGGTAGGCGCAGACGATTGCAAGTCGGCGCCAGACCGCTAAGATGCCAATGAGACCGATCATCAACCCGTGCGCGCGCATCTCTCGCGCCAGCCGTTCCCAGGACCGGGGAGGCCCCGGTCGCTGACGCCTCACGCCATCCCGTCACCGCCCCGCTGTGTCTCGCGCCGGCGCCTGCGGTGGCGGGGACGACGAGCCGGCGCCGGGGTGTGAGCCAACCCGCCGAGAGCTGCCTTATGACCAGAACCCTCGAAGTCGATCTTGGGGACAGAAGCTACCCGATCCACATCGGTCCCGGACTGCTCAATGACCCCGTGCTCTACCGCCCCCACATCCGTGGCCGGCAGGTGATGATCGTCACCAATGAGACGGTGGCTCCGCTCTATCTGGCCCCGCTGCACGAGGCACTCGCTGGCCTCGATGTGCGCGAGGTGGTGCTGCCCGATGGTGAGCAGTACAAGACCCTGGAGGTGTGGAACCGCATCTTCGATGCCCTGCTCGATGCCCGCTTCGCCCGCGACTGCACCCTGGTGGCGCTCGGTGGCGGGGTGGTCGGTGACATGGCCGGTTTCGCCGCCGCCTGCTACCAGCGCGGCGTCGCCTTTATCCAGGTGCCCACCACGCTGCTCTCCCAGGTCGACTCCTCGGTCGGCGGCAAGACCGGGATCAACCACCCCGCCGGCAAGAATATGATCGGCGCCTTCCATCAGCCGCTGGCGGTGATCGCCGACACCGAGACCCTCGACACCCTGCCCCAACGCGAGCTCTCGGCCGGTCTGGCCGAGGTGCTCAAATACGGCCTGATCCGCGATTGCGCCTTCCTCGACTGGCTGGAGTCGCACATGGCCGAGCTGCTCTCGCGTGATCGCGAAGCGCTCGCCCACGCCATTCGTCGCTCCTGCGAGATCAAGGCACAGCTCGTTGCCGAGGACGAACTCGAGTCGGGGCAGCGTGCCCTGCTCAATCTCGGCCATACCTTCGGACACGCGATCGAGACGGCCGCAGGCTATGGCAACTGGCTCCATGGCGAGGCCGTCGGTGCCGGCATGTGCATGGCCGCCGACCTCTCGGCACGCCTCGGCTGGTTGGCCGAGGCCGATGTCGAGCGGGTGCGCCGGCTGGTGGTCTGTGCCGGGCTGCCGACCGAGCCGCCTGCCGAACTCGATGCCGAGCGCTTCCGCGCACTGATGGCCGTCGACAAGAAGGTGCTCGACGGGCGGCTACGCTTGGTGTTGCTGACCGCGCTTGGCGAGGCGGTGATCAGCGATACGATCGATGACGAACCGCTGCTGGCCACCCTCTCGGCGCGACGCCCCTGACACGCCCATCGCCCACGTGGCGTGATCCCCGGGGTGGGATCAACAGTAGCGTGTAGCGGGGTTCGCGGTTATTATTAGGGGTTCGCGATTTCAACCCGGCCTGGTCGCTGGGGTTCGCATGCCTCGAACCCCGCTCGCCGAACACTGGCACCGGCGGCCCGTGTCGACGCGCTCCGGACACCCTGGAGATCGCGCGCCGAGCGTACTCGTTAACGAGCGGACCTGCTCTCTGGATCCAGGACACAGGATTGTGGCGCCACCCGTACAGCGGTTGGTACGCGCCCTGGTGCTCGATGCCAGGGCCTTCCCGTCCGCGGTCGCGTCGACAGTCGGAATCATTTACCCCAGGTATCAACGAGGTCAGCGATGAGCCTTCGTGCCTTGCCTCCTGCACAGGGTCTCTATGACCCAGCCAATGAGCACGACGCCTGCGGCGTCGGCTTCGTCTGCAACATCAAGAACGAGAAGCGTCACGCGATCGTTCAACAGGGACTCGAGATCCTCGAGCGACTGACTCATCGTGGTGCCGTCGGCGCTGATCCCAAGGCCGGCGACGGTGCCGGTATCCTGGTGCAGATCCCCGACGACTTCTTCCGCGCCGTGGTCGATTTCGAGCTGCCGCCGGTCGGTGCCTATGGTGTCGGTATGGTGTTCCTGCCCCAGGACGCTGCTGCACGCGCGCGCATGGAGGAGACCGTCACCCGTCATCTCCGTGAGGGTGGTCAGCACGTGCTCGGTTGGCGTGATGTCCCGGTCGACAACAGCTCGCTCGGTGAGAGTGTGCTACCGAGCGAGCCGGTGGTCCGTCAGGTGTTCGTCGGCTGCGGTGACAACTGTCCCGACCAGGATGCCTTCGAGCGTCGGTTGTTCGTCATCCGCAAGCGGATGGACAACGAGATCCGCAGCGCCGGCTTCGACAAGACCGCCTACTACGTGGTCTCGCTGTCCTCGCGCACCATCAACTACAAGGGCATGTTGCTCGCCGACCAGGTCGGCAAGTACTACCTCGATCTCGGCGACGAGCGTTTCGCCTCGGCCCTGGCCCTGGTGCATCAGCGCTTCTCGACCAATACCTTCCCGACCTGGGACCTGGCGCAGCCGTTCCGCATGATCTGCCACAACGGCGAGATCAACACCGTGCGCGGCAACGTCAACTGGATGGCCGCGCGTCGTCACACCATGCGCTCGGAGATCCTCGGCGACGACCTCGACAGCATCTGGCCGCTGATCCCCGAGGGACAGTCCGACTCGGCCTGCTTCGACAACGCTCTCGAGCTACTGGTGATGGGCGGCTACTCGCTGGCCCACGCGATGATGATCCTGATCCCCGAGGCGTGGTCGGGTAACAAGCAGATGGACGCCGAGCGGCGCGCCTTCTACGAGTACCACGCGGCGCTGATGGAGCCCTGGGACGGTCCGGCGGCGGTGGCCTTCACCGACGGTCGCCAGATCGGCGCTACCCTCGACCGCAACGGCCTGCGTCCGGCGCGCTACCTGGTCACCAACGACGACATGGTGATCATGGGCTCGGAGATGGGCGTGCTCGACATCGCCGAGGAGCGCATCGTCAAGAAATGGCGGTTGCAGCCGGGCAAGATGTTCCTGATCGATCTCGAGCAGGGGCGCATCATCGACGATGCCGAGATCAAGGCCGAGCTGGCCGGCGCGCAGCCCTACGGCGAGTGGCTGGGTAAGACCCAGATCCACCTCGACGAGCTGCCCACCGACGTCGCCCCGATGGCCCCCGACGCGGCCACCCTGCTCGACGCCCAACAGGCCTTCGGCTACACCCAGGAGGACCTCAAGTTCCTGCTTGCGCCGATGGTCACCAGTGGTCAGGAGGCGATCGGCTCGATGGGCGCGGACAACCCGCCCTCGGTGCTGTCGAGCCGTCCCAAGCACCTCTCGACCTACTTCAAGCAGAACTTTGCCCAGGTCACCAACCCGCCGATCGACCCGATCCGCGAGGAGCTGGTGATGTCGCTGGTGTCGCTGATCGGTCCGCGCCCCAACCTGCTCGGTCTCACCGAGATGGGCAAGCACTGGCGCCTGGAGGTCAACCAACCGGTGCTGACCAACCAGGACCTGGAGCGGGTGCGTCACATTGAGGATAACTGCGGCGGCGCCTTCCGCACCACCACCCTGCACATGGTCTATGCCTCGGGCGAGGGCGCTGCGGGTATGGACAGCGCGCTCGAGCGGTTGTGCAAGGAGGCCGAGGATGCGGTGCTCGCCGGCTACAACATCCTTATCCTCTCCGACCGCAACATCAATCGTGACTACATCGCCATCCCGGCGTTGTTGGCGACCTCGGCGGTGCATCACCACCTGATCCGTCGCGGGCTGCGCACCAGCTCCGGTCTGGTGGTCGAGACCGGAGCGGCGCTCGAGGTGCACCACTTCGCCACCCTCGCCGGTTACGGCGCCGAGGCGATCAACCCCTATCTGGCCTTCGACACCATCGAGTCGATGCTCGCCGGGCAGACTGACGCGCCGAGCTTCGAGGAGGCGCAGTCGCGCTACATCAAGGCCGTCGGCAAGGGGCTGAAGAAGGTGATGTCGAAGATGGGCATCTCCACCTTCCAGTCCTATTGCGGTGCACAGATCTTCGATGCCGTCGGGCTCAACAGCGGTTTCGTCGAGGCCTACTTCACCGGCACCCCGACCACGGTCGAGGGCGTGGGGCTGGCCGAAGTCGCCGAGGAGGCGGTGCGCTGGCACGCCCAGGCCTTCGGCGACGAGCAGATCTATCGCAAGCACCTCGATGTTGGCGGCGACTACGCCTTCCGGCTGCGTGGCGAGGAGCACATCTGGACCCCGGACAGCATCGCCAAGCTGCAGCACGCCACCCGCGCCAATGATGCCAACACCTTCGCCGAGTTCTCGCGCCTGATCGACGAGCAGAGCGAGCGGTTGCTCACCTTCCGTGGGTTGATGGACTTCAAGTTCGCCGAGACCCCGGTGCCGCTCGACGAGGTCGAGCCGGCCAAGGAGATCGTCAAGCGCTTCGTCACCGGCGCCATGTCCTTCGGCTCGATCAGCTATGAGGCGCACTCGACCCTGGCCAAGGCGATGAATGCCATCGGCGGCAAGTCGAATACCGGTGAGGGTGGCGAGGAACCCGAGCGCTTCAACCCGCTGCCCGATGGCTCGACCAACCCCGAGCGCTCGGCGATCAAGCAGGTCGCCTCGGGGCGTTTCGGTGTCACCACCGAGTACCTGGTCAACGCCGACGACATCCAGATCAAGATCGCCCAGGGCGCCAAGCCCGGCGAGGGTGGTCAGCTGCCCGGTCACAAGGTCAACGCGCAGATCGCGCGGGTGCGCCACTCGACCCCGGGTGTCGGCCTGATCTCGCCGCCGCCGCACCACGACATCTACTCGATCGAGGATCTCGCCCAGCTGATCCACGACCTGAAGAACGTCAACCCCAAGGCGCGCATCTCGGTCAAGCTGGTCTCCGAGGTCGGTGTCGGTACCGTGGCCGCGGGCGTGTCCAAGGCCCATGCCGATCATGTCACCGTCTCCGGCTATGACGGCGGTACCGGCGCCAGCCCGCTGACCTCGATCAAGCACGCCGGCTCGCCCTGGGAGATCGGCCTCGCCGAGACCCACCAGACGCTGGTCCTCAACCGCCTGCGCGGGCGTATCTCGGTGCAGGTCGACGGCGGCATGCGCACCGGTCGCGACGTGGTCGTCGGCGCGTTGCTCGGTGCCGACGAGTTCGGCTTTGCCACCGCGCCGCTGATCGTCGAGGGCTGTCTGATGATGCGCAAGTGTCACCTCAACACCTGCCCGGTCGGTGTCGCCACCCAGGATCCGGAGCTGCGCAAGCGCTTCACCGGCAAGCCCGAGCACGTCATCCGCTACTTCTTCTTCGTCGCCGAGGAAGTGCGTCAGCTGATGGCCCAGCTCGGCTTCCGCACCATCGACGAGATGATCGGTCGCTCCGATCGTCTCGAGATGCGTCGCGCCATCGATCACTGGAAGGCACAGGGGCTCGACTTCTCGCGCCTGCTGGCCAAGCCCGAGGTCGGTCCGGAGGTCGCGATCTACAACACCGAGCGCCAGGACCACGGGCTCGACCAGGCGCTCGACAACACCTTGATCGCCCAGGCCGCACCCGCGCTCGAGCGCGGCGAGCCGGTGCGCATCGAGACCCCGGTGAAGAACTTCAACCGTTCCTTCGGCGCCATGCTCTCAGGCCGCGTCGCCGAGCGCTATGGTCACGCCGGGTTGCCCGACGGCACCATCCACATCAAGGCCAAGGGAACCGCTGGCCAGTCCTTCGGCGCCTGGGTCGCCCACGGCATCACCGTGGAACTCGAGGGGGAGGGCAACGACTACGTCGGCAAGGGGCTCTCGGGTGGACGCATCGTCATCTACCCGCCGGCCGAGTCGGCCATCGGCAAGGCCGAGGAGAACATCATCGTCGGCAACACCGTGCTCTACGGTGCGATCAACGGCGAGTGCTTCTTCCGCGGTGTCGCCGGCGAGCGCTTCTGCGTGCGCAACTCCGGCGCCGTGGCGGTGGTCGAGGGCGTGGGCGATCACGGCTGCGAGTACATGACCGGTGGTGTCACCGTGGTGCTCGGTCCGACCGGGCGCAACTTCGCCGCGGGCATGTCCGGCGGTGTCGCCTACGTGCTCGATGAGGACGGCAGCTTCGCCGATCGTTGCAACCTGGCGATGGTCGAACTCGAGCCGATCACCGCCGAGGACGACGCACTCGAGGCTCGCGACCACCAGGGTGGCGACCTCGAGACCCATGGACGGGTGGACCTCAGCCGCGACATGACGTGTCACGACGCGTTACGTCTCAAGCAGCTGATCGAGAAACACCTGCACTACACCAACTCTGCGGTGGCACAGCGCATCCTCGACGACTGGGCGGTCTGGCTGCCGAAGTTCGTCAAGGTGATGCCGGTGGACTACCGTCAGGCACTGGAGCGCATGCGCGCTAGCCAGAGCCGTCCGCCGCAGTCGAACAAGCAGCTCAAGGGGATCGTCGACCATGGGTAAGCCGACCGGTTTCATGGAATTCGACCGTCGCGACCGGCGCTACGAGCCGGCCGGCGATCGTGTCGTCCACTACAACGAGTTCGTCATCCCGCTGACCGAGACCGAGGTCCGCGAGCAGGGTGCGCGCTGCATGGACTGTGGTATCCCCTTCTGTCACCAAGGGTGCCCGGTCAACAACATCATCCCGGACTGGAACGATCTGGTGTACCGGGGTGACTGGCAGGCGGCGATCGAGGTGCTGCACTCGACCAACAACTTCCCCGAGTTCACCGGTCGGATCTGTCCCGCACCCTGCGAGGCCGCGTGCACGCTCAACCTCCAGGACACCCCGGTGGCGATCAAGACCATCGAGTGTGCGATCGTCGACAAGGCCTGGGAGGAGGGGTGGATCAAGCCCCAGGTGCCCGAGCGGCGCACCGGCAAGCGGGTCGCCGTGGTCGGCTCCGGACCGGCCGGTCTGGCCGCCGCGCAGCAGCTCGCCCGTGCCGGTCACAAGGTCTCGCTCTACGAGAAGCAGGACCGCATCGGCGGCCTGCTGCGCTACGGTATCCCCGACTTCAAGCTCGACAAGCGCCTGATCGACCGGCGCATGGCGCAGATGCGTACCGAGGGCGTGGAGTTCCACACCAACGCCCACATCGGTGTCGACATCTCGGTGGCCGAGTTGCGCGAGCAATACGACGCGGTGGTGCTGGCCGGCGGCTCGGAGAAGCCGCGCGACCTCGACGTCCCCGGGCGCAGCTTCGCCGGTATCCACTTCGCCATGGACTTCCTCGCCCGCAACAGCAAGCGGGTGCAGGGCTCCCACGTCCCCGACGACGACTTCATCAGCGCCGAGGGCAAGCACGTGGTGGTGATCGGTGGTGGTGACACCGGTTCTGACTGTATCGGCACCTCCAACCGTCACGGCGCCAAGTCGGTCACCCAGGTCGAGATCCTCGATCGTCCGCCGGAGTGCGAGGACAAGTCCCTGACCTGGCCCAACTGGCCCAACCGCATGCGCACCTCCTCCTCCCAGGAAGAGGGTTGCGAGCGGATGTGGAACGTCGCCACCAAGGGCTTCGTCGGCGACGCCAACGGTCAGGTGACCGGGGTGCGCTACAACCTGGTGCGCTGGGAGCGTGATGCCGACGGTCGCTGGCAGATGCACGACGTGCCCGGCACCGAGGGCGAACTCAAGGCCGACCTGGTGCTGCTGGCGATGGGCTTCGTCCACCCGGTGCACGAGGGCATGCTCGCCGAGCTGCGCGACGCGGCCGGGCTCGAACTCGATGCCCGCGGTAACGTCAAGGGCACCACCGAGGGGCCCGAGGCTTACCGCACCAGTGTCGACGGTGTGTTCGCCGCCGGCGACATGCGTCGCGGCCAGTCGCTGGTGGTGTGGGCGATCCGCGAGGGTCGACAGTGCGCCCGCGCCGTCGACGAGTGGCTGATGGGCTGCTCGGACCTGCCGCGCTGAGTGTCGCCGCCTCTCCCGGTGTGTCCGGGGCGAGGCGGATCGCTCCCCCAGGAGAAGCGGCCCGTGAGGGCCGCTTTTTCGTTGTCCACATCCCGGTCACGGGCAGGGTCTTGTCCGCACCGCCGAGGTGATAAACTCGATGCCTCCGTACCAACGAGGTATCGCCATGGATCGCCAACAGGCCGCGCGTTTCATGCTCGACTGTCTACGCAAGATGGTCGCCAAGAAAGGCTCGGACCTCTTCATCACCGCCGGTTTCCCCCCCGCCTGCAAGATCGACGGTCGTCTCACCCCGATCGGTGATCAACCGCTGACTGCCGCCCAGACCAACATCCTCGTGCGCTCGATCATGAACGATCGACAGATCCGCGACTACGACACCCACAAGGAGTGCAACTTCGCGATCCACCCCCAGGACATCGGTCGTTTTCGCGTCAACGCCTTCGTCCAGCAGGGCAAGGGTGGGGCGGTGCTGCGGACCATCAACGCGCGCATCCCCTCGGTCGACGAACTCAAGCTACCACCGGTGCTGCTCGACATCGTCATGGCCAAGCGCGGCATGGTGTTGCTCGTCGGCGGCACCGGCTCGGGTAAGTCGACCTCGCTAGCGGCGATGGTCGGACACCGCAACCAGGAGACCTATGGTCATATCGTCACCATCGAGGATCCGGTCGAGTACGTCCATCCCCACGGCAACTGTCTGATCACCCAACGCGAGGTCGGGGTCGACACCGAGAGCTGGGAGGCGGCGCTGGTCAACACCCTGCGCCAGGCCCCGGACGTCATCCTCATCGGCGAGATCCGCAATCGCGAGACCATGGAGCACGCGATCAACTTCGCCGAGACCGGCCATCTCTGCCTCTCGACGTTGCACGCCAACAGCGCCAACCAGGCGCTCGATCGCATCATCAACCTGTTCCCCGAGGAGCGGCGCGCGCAGCTGTTGATGGATCTCTCGCTCAACCTCAAGGCGGTGATCTCGCAACGGTTGCTGCCCTGCACCGATGGCGGACGCATCCCCGCCGTCGAGGTGCTGATCAACTCGCCGTTAATCCAGGACCTGATCTTCAAGGGCGACGTCAGCGGCATCAAGGAGGTGATGAAGCGCTCGCGCGAGCAGGGCATGCAGACCTTCGACATGTCGCTGTTCGATCTCTACGAGGCGCGCAAGATCAGCTACGAGGACGCGCTGCGCAACGCCGACTCGATGAACGAGCTGCGGCTGATGATTAAGCTCCAGGGGCAGGAGGCACGTAGCAAGGACCACTTTGAGCCGGTCGATCGGCTGTCGATCCTCGACGAGGGCGACGAGCCTCCGTTTCGATAGGTGCGGGCATGCCTCATCCCTGGTGTCTGGCTGGGGGCGTGGGCGTGGCCGCTAGGGGGTTGATCGAGGGGCGGTTTTTGGGAGTGGGCCGCGGTTCGCGCGGCGTGTGCGTCGGCGCCGTCGGGCAAAACCCATTGACGCGGAACGAAGATAAATGCATAAGGATATAAGAATTCCTTTATAAGTTAACCCTGCAATTATTCTGTCTTTACGGCGCGCCCGCGCTGAGACCCGGAGCCCGACATGGCGATGGATATCACCCCCTACCTCGAGATGATGATCCGGCACAACGCCTCCGATCTCTTCTTCACCCCGGGCATGCCTGTGAAGATCAAGATCGAGGGCGTCATCCGCTCGATCGGTGAGACCCCACTCACCCCGACGGTGTGTCGCGAGGCGCTGGCCTCGCTGCTCGATCCGGCCAAGGCACGCGAGTTCGAGGAGGAGCTGGAGGTCGATTTTGCCGTCGCACTCGACAATCGTGCCCGCTTCCGCGTCAACGCCTATCACCAGCGCGGCTATCCCTCGATGGTGCTGCGCTACATCCGTACCGCCATCCCCACCTGCGACGAACTCGGCCTGCCGCCGGTGCTGCCGAAGCTGATCATGCATCGACGCGGCATCATCCTCATGGTCGGTGCCACCGGCTCGGGTAAGTCGACCACCCTCGCTGCGATGCTCGATCACCGCAACGCCAGCGCCCCGGGCCACATCATCACCATCGAGGACCCGATCGAGTTCGTCCACCCGCACAAGCAGTGCATCGTCAGCCAGCGTGAGCTAGGGCTCGATACCAAGAGCTACGCTAAGGCGCTCAAGAGTGCGCTGCGCGAGGCCCCGGACGTGGTGCTGATCGGCGAGATCCGTACCCGCGAGACCATGGAGGCGGCACTCGAGCTGGCCGGCACCGGCCACCTGGCCGTCGCCACGCTGCACGCCAACAACGCCTATCAGGCGATGGAACGGGTCGTCAACCTGTTCCCCCAGGCACAACACAAGACGCTGCAGATGGACCTCTCGGTCTATCTGCGCGCGATCATCTCGCAGCGTCTGGTGCGGACCCAGGCCGGGTCGCGCTGTGCCGCGATCGAGGTCATGGTCAATACCCCGCACATCGCCGACCTGATCCGCGACGGGCAGGTCGACGCCCTTGGACAGGCGATGCAGCAGAGCAACGAGGAGGGCATCCGCACCTTCGATGATGCGCTGCTCACGCTCTATCGCGACGGCACCATCTCGCTGCAGGAAGCACTCGACAACGCCGATTCCGCCGCCAACCTGGAGGCGAGGATCCACTTCGGCTGACCCGGATGGACTCGGGGCGACCACAGCGGTGACGGGCCCATCCCGCACCTCAACGATCAACTGGCGGCGCTGGCGTCGCCCGCTATCCAGCCCTGGGGACACAGACCGGGCTCTCTCGCGGAGGAATGGATGATCATCGGACTGGACGTCGGCGGCACCCACGCCGACATCGTCTTGCTCGGTCCCGACGGGGTGCGCGCGCGCGCCAAGGTCGATACCGATCCCGACGACCTGGGCGTGACCCTGCTCGAGGCCCTCGATCGGGTGCTGCACGCCACCGAGCCGAGCGCGGTGCGTCGGGTGGTGCTCAGCACCACCCTGACCACCAACGCGGTCGTCGGTGCCGGTCTTGCCCCGGTGGGCATGCTGGTGTGCGCCGGTCCCGGGGTCGATCCCGAGCTCTATCGCACCGGTGAGCACTATGCCGTGGTCCAGGGTGCGATCGATCACCGTGGCCGTGAGATCACGCCGCTCGATCCCGCGCAGATCGATGCCTGCGCCGAGCGTTTCGCCGCCGCCGGGATCCGCTATGTCGGCGTGGTGGGCAAGTTCTCCACCCGTAACCCGAGTCACGAACTCGGTATCGCCGAGTGTATTGCCGAGCGTTTCGAGCGGGTGTTCACCGGGCACCGGGTCTCCGGGCAGCTCAACTTTCCGCGGCGCATCGCCACCACCCATCTCGCCGCCTCGGTCTATCCGCTGCACCGCAACTTCTACGAGGCCATCGCCGAGGCGCTGCGCACCCGTGGGGTGAGCGCCCCGGTGCACCTGCTCAAGGCCGATGGCGGCACCCTGTCGTTGGCCGCCTCGCTCGACACCCCGGCCGAGACCGTGCTCTCGGGGCCGGCGGCGAGCGTGATGGGGGCCATCCCGGTGGCGCCTGCCGACGAGGACGTGGTGGTGCTCGACATCGGCGGTACCACCACCGAGATCGCCCTGCTCAGTGGAGGTTCGCCGTTGCTCGAGCCGCTCGGCATCACCATCGGCAACACCCGGACCCTGATTCGTGCCCTGCTCAGTCGTTCGATCGGGGTCGGTGGCGACAGCGAGGTGCGCGGTGTCGAGGGCAAGATCAGCATCGGGCCGCGTCGGCTCGGCGCGCCGCTGGCGCGCGGCGGTCCGGCGCTCACCCCGACCGACGCGCTGATCGCCCTCGGTGAGAGCGAACGCGGTGACCCGGCGGTGGCCGCCGCCGGGGTGGCCGAACTCGCCGCCGCGCTCGGCTGTGAGCCGGAGATGGCCGCGCGTGCGGTGATCGATCATGCCTGTCGGCGGATCATGGCCGCCATCGACGCCCTGGTCGACAAGGTCAACGGCGCGCATGTCGACACCATTCACGAGCTGCTCGACGGGCACCGTATCCGCCCGGCGCGGATCCTGGTGCTCGGCGGCCCGGCCGAGTCGCTGGCCCCGCACCTGGCGCGGCGCAGTCAACTGCCGGTCGATCTGGTGCCCGATTCGGGGGTGGCCAACGCCATCGGCGCGGCGATGGCGCGCCCGACCGATGCCCTGAGCCTGATCGCCGACACTGAACAGGGCTGGGTGAGCTGCTCCGGGAGCGACCGGCAGTGGCGCTGCGATCGCGGCTATCGGCGCGAGCAGGCGCTGGAACAGGCCCGGGCATTGCTCTTCGAGCGTCTTGGTCCCGAGGCCGGTACCCCCGAGCTGGAGGTGGTCGAGGACCTCGAGTTCAACATCGTCCGGGGCTTCTCCACCGTCGGGCGCAACATCCGTCTGACCCTGCAGGTCAAGCCCGGACTGCTCGAGCCCTTCACCCCGCAACATATCAGGAGCATGGCATGTTGAGTGCCAGACACCAGACCGGGCTGGTCCTCTTCCCGGCCTTCGACTGGGCGATCGAGGCCACCCATCCCGAGCGTGAGGAGCGCCTGCTCTACACCCGCGATCAGATCTGCGAGGAGGGGCTGCTCGACCTCGAGGGTGTGCGCGAATATCGCCCCGAGCCGGTCTCCGAGGCCGACGTGCAGCGGGTGCACTTCTGTTTGCCGGGGGTCGATGCGGTTGCCGGTGAGTCGCATCGCATCGCCGCCGGCGGTGCCCTGACCCTGGCGAGTGCCTGGCATGCCGGTGAGATCGAGCGCGGCTTCGCCTTGGTGCGCCCGCCGGGTCATCACGCCCAGCGGGTGATGCACGGTGGGCGCGGTTTCTGCGCGATCAACAACGAGGCGATCATGATCGAGGCGCTGCGTCAGCGTCACGGCATCCGCCGCGTCGCCATCATCGATACCGACTGCCATCACGGCGACGGCACCCAGGACATCTACTGGCACGACCCCGACGTGCTCTTCATCTCCATTCACCAGGACGGGCGCACCCTCTACCCCGGCACCGGCTTCATGGACGAGCAGGGCGGTCCCAACGCGGTCGGCGCCACGGTCAACATCCCACTGCCGCCGCGTACCTCGGACGCCGGTTATCTGGAGATCGCGCGCGACACCGTGTTGCCGATCCTCGAGGACTTCGAGCCCGAGCTGGTGATCAACTCCGCTGGTCAGGACAACCACTTCGCCGATCCGCTCACCGACATGGATTTCAGCGCCCGTGGCTATGCCGAGCTGACCCGGCTGCTCGCCCCGGACCTAGCGGTGCTCGAGGGGGGGTACTCGATCGAGAGCGCGCTGCCCTACATCAACATGGGCATCTTGCTGGCGATGACCGGGTTGGAGAGCGACCACGTCGTCGAGCCCTATCGCCGGCCCTCGGGGGGGGTGCAACCCGAGGAGATCACCGAGACGGTGCGGCGTATCGGTGCCCGGACCCGCGCCGCCTGGGCCAAGCGCGCCCAACGCCAGGCGCAGCTCCACGCGGTCAGCGACGAGTGCGCCCACCGCACCCGTGAGATCTACTACGACACCATCGATGTGTTCGAACAGCAGCACGAGGCGGTGCGGCTGTGCCGGCATTGTGGTGGTGCGCTGCGCATCGCCACCCGCATCGGCGACGGTCCGCAGACGCTCGCCGTGCACGTCCCGCTCTATGCCTGCGATGACTGCCGCCGCACCGCGCTGCGCTGGTTCGAGCAGGCGCCCGACGAGGGCTTCACCGCCGCCTTCCTCCAGGACCGTCCCGCCGATCGCTATCTGATGCGCTGATCGGCGCCGCCGCGCGCGCCGTGGCGGGCTATCATCTTCTCCTCGCACGCATTGGTACCCCCGGCCTGCAGCCCGCAGTTCGGGCGTGCCCGCGTGCCTCTGTGACCCGAACCGATCCATCTCGCCAAAGTGAAGGATGGATCATGATTTTTAAAGTCAAAGCCTTGCATAAAGCTAGTTGGTACTACTAAGCTAATGCATAGACTGTTATTAGTGATGTTTAAAACATGATTACAGCCGCGCAACTTCGTGCCGCCCGCGCCCTGCTGGGCCTCGATCAACGCCGCCTGGCCGAGGCCGCGGGTCTGTCGCTGCCGACCATCCAGCGCATGGAGGCCAGCGACGGCCAGGTGCGTGGCAATGTCGAATCCCTGGTCAAGGTAGTCGAGGCGCTCGACCGCGCCGGTATCGAGCTGATCGGCGAGGGCGCGGTCAGTGCCGGCGGCGGGCGCGGGGTCCGTCTCAAGATCATGCCACCCGACGACGATCGTCCATGAACATACATCCAGCCTTTCTCCTGGCCCTGCTGGCGCTGACCCTGGCGCTGGCCTCCTCGCTGGTCGCGTTGCCAGCCGCACGCTGGCCGCGGGCGCTGCGTTGGGCGTCACTGCCGCTGCTCGCCCTCTCCGGGGTGGCGGCGAGCGGCGCCGGGCTCTGGGCCCTGATCGAGGGGCTCGACCTCGGTCTCACCTTGCCCCTGGGCCTGCCCTGGTTGCCCTGGCACCTCCAGCTCGACGCCCTGGCCGGCTTCTTTCTCGCGCTGATCGGTATCCTCGTCACCGCCGCCGGTATCTATGGCCCGGCCTATGTGCGCGGGCTGGAGAACGGGCGCGAATCACTGGCCGCGCTCGGCGGCTTCAGCGGGCTGTTCGTCACCGGCATGCTGCTGGTGGTGCTCGCCGCCGACGCCTTCCTGTTCATGGTGGCCTGGGAGCTGATGTCGCTGGCCTCCTACTTCCTCGTCGCCTTCCACCACGACAACCCGGCCAATCGTCGCGCCGCCTTCCTCTATCTGTTAATGGCCCATGTCGGCGGGCTGGCGATCCTGCTCGGCTTCGGCGTGCTCGCCGCCTTCGCCGGCGGCTTCGAGTTCGAGCTGCTGCGTGGCGCGGAGCTGTCGACGCTGTGGGCGAGTCTGTGCTTCGCCCTGGTGCTGCTCGGCTTCGGCATGAAGGCGGGGCTGGTGCCGCTGCACGCCTGGTTGCCCGAGGCGCACCCGGTGGCGCCTTCGCACATCTCGGCGCTGATGTCCGGGGCGATGCTCAAGGTCGCCGTCTACGGCTTCGTGCGCGTGGTCTTCGACCTCATCGGCCAGTTCCACTGGCAGTGGGGCGTGGTGGTGCTGGTGGCCGGTAGCCTCTCGGCGCTCACCGGGGTGTTGTTCGCGATGATGCAGAGCGACCTCAAGCGCCTGCTCGCCTACTCCTCGGTGGAGAACCTCGGCATCATCTTCATCGCCCTCGGTCTGGCGCTGTTGTTCATGAGCACCGGGCATCCGACGCTGGCCGCGCTGGCCTTCGTCGCCGCGCTCTATCACGCCATCAACCACGCGCTGTTCAAGGGGCTGCTGTTTCTCGGCGCCGGTGCGGTGCTGCACAGCACCCACGAGCGCGATCTCGAGCAGATGGGCGGGTTGCTGCGGCGCATGCCCTGGACCGGGCTGTTCTTCCTCGTCGGCTGTGTCGCGATCTCGGCGCTGCCGCCGCTCAACGGCTTCGTCTCCGAGTGGCTGACCTTCCAAGCCGCGCTCCAGGCCTGGCAGCTCGACAGCGGTGTGCTGCGTAGTCTGATCCCGATCGTCTCGGCGGTGCTCGCACTCACTGGCGCGCTGGTGGCGGCCACCTTCGTCAAGGTCTATGGCGTCGCTTTCCTCGGTCAGGCGCGCTCGCGTCATGTCCGCCGGGCGCGGGTGGTGCCGATGGGGATGCGTTTGGGCCAGGGCTTGCTGGCCGTCTTCTGCGTGCTGCTCGGGGTACTGCCGACGCAGGTGATCGCGCTGCTCGACCCGGTCGCCGAGGCCGTCTTCGGCACCGGATTGCCGCAGGCCGCCGCCGGCGGTTGGTTGTGGCTGACCCCGGTCTCGGCCGAGACCGCCAGCTACAGCGCGCCGCTGTCGATCCTGCTGCTGGCGCTGATCGCCGGGGTGGCGATCCTGTGGGCGCGGCGTGGTCGGGTACGGCGGGTGCGCCGCTGCGACCCCTGGGACTGTGGCCTGACCCCGCCGACGCCGCGGATGCAGTACAGCGCCGCGTCCTTCGCCCAGCCGATCCGCCGCGTGTTCGCGCTCGCCTTCGTGCTCGATGAGCGCAAGCCGACGGCCACCGACACCCGGCCACGCTATCGGCTGCGCATTGCCGACCGTGCCTGGTCGCTGCTCTATATGCCGCTGGCACAGGCGGTGGAGTCGGCTGCGCGCCGGGTGGTGCTGCTGCAGTCCGGAAACGTACGGGTCTATCTGGGCTGGACCCTGGCGACATTGCTGGTGCTACTGTGGATCATCTCCTGATCATGGTGGCGCGCGTCCCTGCTGAACCCGGTGCCGTCGCGCCCAGTCGCGGCGCACCCTCTGCTGTCCGGAACCATGCCCGATGGATGAACCAGTGATGCTCTCGGCCTGGGGGATGGCGCTGTTACAAGCGTTGCTCTATCCCGCCCTGGCCCCCCTGCTGATCGGCTGGGTGCGCAAGGTCAAGGCGCGGCTGCACAACCGCCGCGGCGCCTCGGTGTTCCAGCCCTATCGCGATCTGCGCAAGCTCTTGGCCAAGGAGACGCGGGTGGCGCACACCGCCTCGCCGTTGTTTCGTCTGGCGCCCTACGTGGTGTTCGTCGCCACCTGGCTGGCCGCGGCCACGGTGCCGCTGGTGGCGCGTGATCTGCCGACGGCGCAGATCGCCGACATCATCGTGTTGGTCGGCATGCTCGGCCTGGCGCGATTCTTCCTCGCCCTGGCGGGGATGGACGTCGGCACCGCCTTTGGTGGCATGGGCTCTTCACGCGAGATGATGATCTCCAGCCTTGCCGAACCGGCGATGTTGGTCGCGGTCTTCACCCTGGCGATGAGCGCGCACAGCACCAGTCTGTCGAGCGTGATCGGTTATCACCTGGCCGAGGGCTTCGTGCTCCGTCCCTCCTATCTCTTCGCCTTCGGTGCCCTGGTGCTGGTGGCGCTCGCCGAGAGCGGGCGCATCCCGGTCGACAACCCCAGCACCCACCTCGAACTGACGATGATCCACGAGGGCATGTTGCTCGAATACACCGGTCGCCACCTGGCGCTGATGGAGTTGGCCGCACACCTCAAGCTGTTGCTCTACGGGGTGTTGATCGCCAACGTCTTCGTGCCCTGGGGGATCGGCCAGGCGTTCGCGCCGGCAGCGCTGGCGCTGGGCCTGGGGGCGATCCTGCTCAAGCTCGCGGTGCTTGGCGCGGCGCTCGCCGTCGGTGAGACGGTGGTGGCCAAGATGCGGCTGTTCCGCGCCCCGGCCTTCCTCAACCTGGCGCTGCTGCTGGCCCTGCTTGGGTTGCTCAGTCACGTGATCCTGGAGGTGGGTGCATGAGCCTTGCCCAACTGCCACTGCTCGAGCAGTTCCTGCTGCTACAGGCGGCGCTGGTGCTGTTCCTGTCCTTCGGCCTGCTGTCGCAGACCCGACTGCTGGCGGCGATCCATGCCTTCGCCTGGCAGGGGGCGCTGATCGCGGCGGTGACCCTCACCGTGGCCATCGCCGGTCACTCGCACCATCTCTATTTCTCAGCACTGCTGACCCTGGTGCTGAAGGCGATGTTGATCCCCTGGATGCTGCACCGGCTGGTGCGCCGGCTCGCGCTGGAGCGCCACACCGAGACCCTCAGCCACCCGGCGCTGGTGAGCATGGTGGCGGTGGCGCTGGTGATCTTCAGCTATTGGGTGGTGGTGCCGATCGTCGCCGAGGAGCTGACCTTCACCCGCAACATCGTCGCGGTGAGCCTGGCGGTGGTGCTGATCGGGCTGCTGATGCTGGTGGCGCGCCAGCAGGCGGTGGCCCAGGTGCTCGGCTTCATGTCGATGGAGAACGGGCTGTTCTTGGCTGCGGTCTCCGCCACCGCCGGCATGCCGCTGGTGGTCGAGCTGGGCGTGGCCTTCGATGTGCTGGTGGCGATGGTGCTGTTTGGGGTGTTCTTCTTCCAGATCCGTGACAGCATCGACTCGCTCGATGTCGACCGGCTCAACCGACTCACCGAGACCGAGGAGGAGACGGCATGAGCGCGCTGATCCTGACCCTGCTGCTACCGCTCGTCGGCGCCCTGCTGCTGGCCTTTGTCACCTCGGTGCGCTGGGCCGGTTGGCTCAATCTCGGTATCGCGGTCCTGACCCTAACCACTGCGCTGTGGCTGGGCTGGGAGGTCGCCGAGCACGAGGTGATCGCCGGGCTGCATTTCCGTGTCGATGCCTTCAACGTCTATCTGGTGGTGCTCACCGCCTTCGTCGGTCTGACCACGGCGATCTTCTCGCGTCCCTACATGCGTCATGTCTGTGCCAATGCCCGGGTGACCCCGGCGGGTATGCGCATCTATCACAGCATGTACCAGACCTTCATGCTGACCATGCTGGTGGCGCTCACCACCGACAACCTCGGCGTGCTGTGGGTGGCGGTCGAGGGTGCGACCCTGGCCACGGTGCTGCTGGTCTCGCTCTACCGCACCCCGGAGGCGGTCGAGGCGGCATGGAAGTACTTCATCCTCTGCGGCGTCGGTATCGCCCTGGCGCTGTTCGGCACCGTGTTGACCTACTTCGCCGCCCAGCAGGTGCTCGCCGATCCCACCGAGGGACTGACCTGGAGCGTGCTCCACGCCCATGCCGCGGCGCTCGACCCCACGGTGATGCGTATCGCCTTCGTCTTCCTGCTGGTCGGTTATGGCACCAAGGTCGGACTGGTGCCGATGCACCAGTGGCTGCCCGATGCCCACTCCGAGGGGCCGACGCCGATGTCGGCGGTGCTCTCCGGGCTGCTGCTCAACGTCGCCCTCTATGCCGTGGTACGGCTGAAGATGCTGGTCGACGGTTCGCTGGCGGCGACCGACACCCCGCACTTGGCCGGTGCGCTGCTGATGGGCTTCGGGTTGATCTCCTTCCTCGTCGCCGGGCTGTTCCTGCATCGCCAGCGCGATATCAAGCGGATGTTCAGCTACTCCTCGATCGAGCACATGGGGCTGATGACCTTCGCCTTCGGGCTCGGTGGGCCGCTGGCCACCTTCGGCGCATTGTTGCACATGCTGGTGCACTCGCTGACCAAGTCGGCGATCTTCGTCACCGTGGGGCACGCCGCGCACATCGCCGGCACCCAGTCGATCGATCGCATCCGCGGCCTGATTCGCACCCAGCCGGCGGTCGGTTGGTCGTTGTTGCTGGGGGTGGTGGCGATCGCCGGTTTCCCGCCGTTCGGGGTCTTCGCCAGTGAGTTCCTGCTACTCACCGCCACCATCCAGACCCAGCCGTGGCTGAGCGCGGCGCTGCTCGGCGGGTTGGCGGTGGCCTGTGCCGGGCTGTTCCGGCATGTCCAGCCGATGGTCTACGGCACACCGCCCGAGGGTCAGCAGCCGGTGGAGGCCAATATGCTGCCGGTGATGGTCCATCTCGGGCTGGTGCTGTGGCTGGGGCTGGCGATCCCGGCGCTGCTCGCCGGCTGGCTCGACCGGGCAACCGGACTGATCGCGGGGAGTCATCTGTTATGAACGTCACCGATTCGCTCGCCGACCTGCAGGGGCTGCTCACCGCCCCGGGTATCGGCGCCACTGCATGCGCCGGCGTCGCCGGGGTTGAGCCCTGTCTGGCGCTGCCGGCGGCGCACTGGGGCCTGCTCGCCGAACTCGCCGCCGATGCCGGGCTGCGTCACGCCGGGGTCTGGGCCGATGCGCTCGATGCCGATCGTCTTCGCGTGCAGGCGCTGTTCGCCGCCCCCGACGGCTACCTGCTGGCGCAGACCGAGGTGACCAGCGCCCACCCGGAGCTGGCCTCGCACACCCCTTGCTTCCCCGGTGTCGATCGTCTCGAGCGCCATGCCCAGGACCTCCTCGGGGTGCGCTTCGTTGGTCATCCGCGTGGTACGGTGCGCTGGACCCGCCACCAGGCCTGGCCGGAGACGGTCCATCCGCTGCGTCCGGGGTTCCCGCTCGCCGGCAAGGCCCCTGGCCGCACCCCGGCCGATGCGGACTACCCGATCGTGCGGCTGCAGGGCAATGGGGTCTTTGAGGTCCCGGTCGGTCCGGTGCACGCCGGGGTGATCGCCCCGGGCCATTTTCGCTTCCAGGTGATGGGCGAGGACGTGCTGCGGCTCGAGGAGCGCCTCGGCTATGTCCACAAGGGGATCGAGAAGCACGCCGTCGGCCGTGATGCGGCGGGGCTGGTGCGGCTCGCCGCGCGGGTCGCCGCCGACAGCAGCGTGGCCCACGCCTGGGCGGCCGCCCAGGCACTCGAACGTGCCTGTGGCACCGAGGTGCCGGCCCGCGCACTGCACCTGCGCGCACTGCTCGCCGAGCGCGAGCGGGTGGCCAACCATCTCGGCGACATCGGCGGGATCTGTAACGATGTCGGCTTCAGCTTCGGGCAGAGTCAGTGCACCTTGCTGCGCGAGCGCTGGCAACGCGACAACGCCACCTATTTCGGGCATCGACTGTTGATGGACACCCTGGTCCCGGGGGGCGTGGCGCAGGATCTCGCGGCCACTGCGCCGGAGCGGCTGATCCACGCCCATGCCGAACTCAGACGGGTGCTGCGCGGGCTGTTCGACATCCTCGACGACCACCCGCCGCTCAACGATCGTCTGCTCACCACCGGCATCCTCAAGCACGACACCGCGCGCCTGCTCGGCTGCACCGGCTATGTCGGTAAGGGCAGCGGGCTGGCCCACGACCTGCGCCATCATGCCCCTTATGCGCCCTACGACCGACTCCAGCTGGCCGCGCCCGTGGTCGAGCAGGAGGGCGACGTCGCGGCGCGGATGCGGGTGCGGATGCGTGAGGTCCATGCCAGCCTGGAGCTGCTCGATCAGCTCCTCGCCACCCTCCCCGAGGGCGCGATCGCCACGTCCTTGATGCCGCGCCCCGAGGGTTGTGGGCTGGGCCTGGTCGAGGGCTGGCGCGGCGAGCTGGTGGCGCTGGTGCGGCTCGACGCCGAGGCTCGGGTGGCGCGTTACTTCCCGCGCGATCCGAGCTGGTTCAACTGGCCGGCGCTCGAACACCTGATTCTCGGCAACATCGTTCCTGACTTCCCGGTGTGCAACAAGTCGGTCAACGGGTCCTACTCCGGGGTGGACCTGTGACCCTCGTCCCACGCCACCTCATCGACAGGCACTGACACCATGTTCCGCATCCTCAACCAGGTCGCCCGTACCGGTATGCTCACCGAGTCGGTGGAGCGCCCCGACGACGCCCGGCTCGAACGGCTCGGCATCGAGCTGCGCCGTCAGGTCGATGCCCGCTTCGGTCACAGCCTGATGATCCGCGAGGTCGATGCCGGCTCCTGCGGTGGCTGCGAGATCGAGATCCACGCCCTCGCCAACGCCTACTACGACCTCGAGCGCTTCGGTATCCGCTTCTGCGCCTCGCCGCGTCATGCCGACGCGCTGTTGGTCACCGGCCCGGTATCGCGCCACATGGAGCAGGCGTTGCGTCGCACCTGGCGCGCCATGCCTGCACCCAAGTTCGTCATCGCCGCCGGCGACTGCGCCTGTGACGGCGGTGAGTTCGGTGAGAGTTATGCCTGCTGTGGCGCCGTCGATCGGGTGATCCCGGTCGACGTCCGCATCCCTGGTTGTCCGCCCACCCCGCTCTGTCTGATCGAGGGCCTGCTGGCGGCGCTGGCGCGCGCGGCCGACTGATCCCGCGCGCCCGGGGCGGTATGCTTGGGGCCTTTGTCCCGTCACGAGTGTCGCCATGACCGAGCCCCGTCTCTCGATCCTGATGTATCACCAGGTCGGTGATTTCGCGCCGATGCGCGAGCATCGCGCCAATTACTGCGATCGTCGTCGCTTCGCCGCGCAGATGGCGTTGCTCGCGCGGCTCGGCTATCGGGTGATCGGGCTCGACGAGGCGCTCGCCGGGCTGCGTGGCGAGCGCGCGCTGGCGCCGCGCTCGGTGGTGCTGACCTTCGACGACGGTTATCGCAACTTCGTCGACCACGCCCTGCCGGTGCTCGCGCGTCACGGCTTCCCGGCCACCGTCTATGTCATCAGTGACTGGGTCGGGCGTCGCGCCGAGTGGTTCGCCAAGGATCCCGGTCGCCCGGTCCCCGAGTTGATGGACGCCGCCGCGCTGCGCGAGATCCACGCCGCTGGCATCACCATCGGCTCGCATACCGCCAATCACGTCAAGCTCGGCGAGTGCTCACCTGCGCGTCAGGCCGAGGAGCTAGGCGCCAGTCGTGCACGGCTCGAGGACCTGCTCGGCGCCTCGGTGCACCATCTCTGCTATCCCTTCGGCAGCTTCGACCACCACACCCCGGGGCTCGCCGCCGCCGCCGGTTATCGCTCGGCGACGACCTGCCTGCGCGGTGCCGTGACCCGTGCCGATCACCCGCTGGCGCTGCCGCGCAAGGCCATCTCCTTCGGTGACGACCTGCTCGGTTTCTGGTGGAAGGTCGCGCTCAAGCATGCCCCCAAACCCGCCCTGGAGGCGTGGAGACGCCGATTGGCGGATGAATGAGGCGAGGAAATTCATTACACTTTGCGCGGAATACTGCGCGACGGGCACCGCATGGATCGCCGACCTGGAGCGAGTCCTAGACGATCGATCTGCGGTGCCGTGCCCATGAGTTCAGCCTCTTACGCCATCGATCCGACCGCGCTCGAGGCCTTACCCTCGCCACCGAGTGTGCTCCTCGAGCTGCTCGAGGCCTGTGTCGACGACGATGTCGAGTTCGCCACCCTGGCGCGGATCTGCGCGCGCGACGCGGCGCTGACCGCGCGCATCCTGGCGCTCGCCAACTCCGCCGCCTTCCGCCGTCGCGTGGCCGCCTGCACCTCGCTCGAACGCGTGCTGGTCAGCCTCGGTCTGGACACGGTCAAGACCCTGGCCCTGACCTCCGCGTTGCTGCAGACCCTGACCCCGAAGCAGTCGCTGCCGGCAGCGCCGTTCGCCGCCTTCTGGCGACACGCCCTGGTGACCGCCGAGCTTGCCCGTGCCCTGGCCCGCACCCTCTCCGTGGCCGAGGCCGAGCAGCTCTATCTCGCTGGGCTGCTGCACGACATCGGTCGTTTGGTGATTGCTAGTCAGCTCGGCGAGTGGCCGCCCGAGGGCGTCCCCGGTACGACCGAGGCCACGCGGCTACCGGCATTCGAACACGACCGCATCGGCGTCGATCATTGCACCGTGGGCGCGGCACTGTTGCGTGCCTGGCGGCTGCCGGAACCGCTGGCCATGGTGGCGCGCCATCATCATGCCGGGCTCGCTGCACTCGAGGATGCGCCACTGGCGCTACGCCTGGTGCACCTGGCCAACGCCCTCGACAGCCCGTACTGGAGCCCGGCCGAGACCGATATGCTGGCCGATGCGCTGTTCGGCCTGACCCCGGGGGTCGTGCGACGGTTGCACCGCGAGACCCAACAGCGGGTCGAACCGCTGTGCGCGGCGCTGGGGTTCGATGCCGCGTTGGCGCCAGCGACGCCCTTGGCGGGGGTATTGCGAGACCGGGTGTTGGTCGATCGACTCGACGGTCAGCTCGCCCGCGCCGAGGACGAGCAGGTCCTGCTCGCGACCATTGCCGAGTGCGTGACCCTCTTGTTCGGGGTCGATCGCGTCCGTTTCCTGTTGCCCACGGGGGCAGGGCGGCTGCGTGGCCACGCGCCTTGTGGCGACGACCCCGCGTGCGCCGCCATCGACTGCGCCGCCGCGGGCCTGCACCTGCCCGGGCGAGCCGCCGCCGGTGAGCCCTGCTCCGGGCTGTTGTCCGATGAGGCCCTCGGCGTGCTCGAGCATCAGCTCGCCGCCGATGCCGAGGCCCTTTACTGCCTGCCGTTGCGCGCCGCCGGCGCGTGCATGGCGGTGCTGGTGCTGGCGGTGAGTGCGCCACAGCTGGGGCGGTTACGCGCACGCGAGGGCGTGCTGCGGGGTTTCGGTGAGGTCTGCGGTTGGGCGTTAGCGCGTTTGCGCGCGCGGCTCGACCGCGCTCATCACGCCGAGCGGCAGCGCGCGCAGCTCGAACAGGCGCGGCTGCGCCAGCTGGTGCACGAGGCGGGCAACCCGCTGAGCATCGCCCAGAACTACCTCGAACTGCTCGCCGAGCGCCTTGTCGACGACACCGAGGCCAATGCCGATCTGGTCGTGCTGCGCGAGGAACTCGATCGGGTCGGTGCCATCCTGGTACGGCTGGTCGACGCCGAGGCGGCCGAGACCGAGACCGAGAGCGATGTGGCGATGACGCTGCGACGGCTCGCCGGGGTGCTCGATCATGCGCTGTGTCGGCCGCGTGGCATCGACTTCAGCTACACCGGGCCACAGAGCCTGCCGCCACTGACCCTGGAGGGGGATGCCTTGCGTCAGGTACTGGTCAATCTGGTGCGTAATGCCGCCGAGTCGCTGGACGAAGGTGGGCGGATCACGGTGGTGCTCGAGGACGGGGTGCAGGCGCGGGGTCGACCCCATGTCGAGCTGCGGGTCGAGGACGATGGCCCCGGCATCCCGGCCGCACGCCTGGCATCGCTGTTCGAGTCGCAACAGAGCACCAAGCCCGGGCATGCCGGGGTGGGGTTGAGCGTGGTGCGCAACCTGGTCGAGACGGCCGGGGGCGTGGTGAGCTGTCGTAGCCGGGTGAATGCCGGCTGCCGTTTCCAGCTCCTGCTGCCGTTGGCGCGGCGCTGAGCCGTCGGCCAGGTGGCCATGCCCGCAGTCCCCGTCCCCCGTCTCTCGCCCGGCGGCAACGCTCGTCAGCTGTTGGTGGTCGATGACGAGCCGCGCAGTCGCGCCAGCCTCGAACGCCTGCTCGGGGCGCGTGGTTTCTGCGTGCACAGTGCCGCCGGGGTCGAGGAGGCGCTGGCGCTGCTCGAGCGCCAACACTTCGATCTGGTGCTGCTCGACCTGATCCTGCCGGTCGGTGATGGGGTGCAGATCCTTGATCGGTTGGTGGCCCGCGACGCCAAGACCGCGGTGGTGGTGGTCTCGGCCACCCGCTCGGTGGTCGAGGCGACCCGGGCGTTGCGGCACGGCGCCTGTGACTTCGTTGCCAAGCCCTATCGGCTCGAGACCCTGCTGAAGGCCATCACCGGCGCCTGCGAGCGCAGCGCGCTGCGGCGCGCCCAGGCGACCATGCAGGCACGGCTGCGCGACTCCGAACGGCTCTATCGCTTCTTGGTGCAGTCCTCGCCGGATCTGATCTTCCTGCTCGACGGGGCGGGGCGGGTGCGCTTCGTCAACCAACGCATCATCGAGCTGTTGCAGCGCCGCCCCGAGGAGGTGCTCGAACGCCCGTTGCTGGAGCTGATCGCCGCCGACCACCAAGGGCGGGCCTGTACGCTGCTCGAGACGCTGGGCGGCGATGTCGCGGGGCAGGTACGGGTCATCGAGCTGGAGTTGGTCGGGGTGGCAACGTTGCTGCCGGTGGAGATCAAGCTGCTGGCGCTCGGTGCCGGCGCCGAGCCCCTGGCCGGTGGTGAGGTGTTCGCGGTCGCGCGCGATCTCACCGCGCATCGCCGTGCCGAGGAGGCGATGCGCCGCTCCTTTGACCTGCTCCACCATGTCATCGCCGCCAGCCCGGCGGTGGTCTATGCCCGCTCGCCCGGACGCCCGGTGCGGTTCAGCTTCATCAGCGACAATCTGCGTCAGCTCCTCGGTCATGAGCCCGAACAGCTGTTGAGCGGGTCGATCTCCTGGGAGGGGTTGGTACACCCTGACGATCACGTCGGTGACGACGACCTGGCCTGTGACGGTCCGCAACGGGCGGCCAACAGCGAATACCGGATGCGCCACCGTGACGGTGACTGGCGCTGGATCCGCGACAGCGTGCGGTTGTTGTGCGACGGTAGCGGCCGGGCTGTGGAGCTGGTCGGCTCCTGGCTCGACAATACCGAGGCCCACCGTCTGGCCGAGGAGCTGCGTCGCCAGGCCAGCCGCGACGCACTGACCGGACTGCCCAACCGTCACGCCTTCGAGCGACGGCTGCAGCGGGCGATCGAGGAGGCGTGCAGCGAGGGCCATGAGCACGCGCTCTGCTATCTCGATCTCGATCAGTTCAAGCTGATCAACGATACCTGTGGGCATGTCGCCGGCGATGCGGTACTGCGCCAGTTGGTGCACGTGCTCAGTGCCTGTATCCGCAAGCAGGACACCCTGGCGCGGCTCGGTGGCGACGAGTTCGGGGTGTTGATGGAGCGCTGCGATCGCGCTGGTGCGATCCGTGTCGCCGAGGCGCTGTGCAAGGCCGTGGGCGACTTTCACTTTATCTGGGACGACAAGCGTTTTCGGCTCGGGGTGAGTATCGGGCTGGTGGGTATCGATGCCGACAACGCCGGTCTCGATGCCCTGCTCAGCGCCGCCGACAGCGCCTGCTACGCGGCCAAGGACGCCGGGCGCAATCGCATCCATCTCTATACCGCCGATGATACCGAGTTGGCGAGGCGCCACGGCGAGATGCAGTGGGTGTCACAGATCAACCTGGCGTTCGAGCAGGCGCGCTTCGGGCTCGCCTTCCAGCCGATCGTGCCGGTCAACGGTGGCGGCGCCGGCGCGCACTATGAGCTGCTGTTGCGGATGTACGATGCCGAGGGTGCGACGGTGATGCCCGGTGCCTTCCTGCCCGCCGCCGAGCGCTATCACCTGATCGGTCGACTCGACGAATGGGTGGTGGAGACGGCACTGGCCTGGTTGACCGAACACCCCGGCCATGTCGAGGGGCTCGAGCTGTGCTCGATCAATCTCTCGGGGCACTCGCTCGGCGATACACCGTTGCTCGAGCGCCTCGGTGCGCGGCTGCGGGGTCATCAGGGCATCGCCGCCAAGCTCTGTTTCGAGATCACCGAGACGGCGGCCATCTCCAACATGACCAATGCCGTGGAGTTCATCGCCTCGCTGCGTACGCTCGGCTGCCGCTTCGCCCTCGACGACTTCGGCAGCGGGCTGTCCTCCTTCGCCTATCTCAAGAACCTGCCGGTCGACTTCCTCAAGATCGACGGCATGTTCATCAAGGATATCGCCGTCAACCCCATCACCCGCACCATGGTGCGCTCGATCAACGAGGTCGGTCAGGCGATGGGGATGCGCACCGTCGCCGAGTTCGTCGAGGGCGACGAGACCCTGGCGGTGCTGCGCGATCTCGGCGTCGACTACGCCCAGGGGTACGGCATCGGCCGACCGCGCCCGATCGCGGAACTCGTGCGATCATATTAGCGATCTGTCCCGTGCGATTGCGGAGTCCAGCTTGAGCCCGATCCCCCTTCCCGACCTGCCCGATTTCAGCCGTGCCAGCATCCTCGTGGCCGGCGACCTGATGCTCGACCGCTACTGGAGCGGCAGCACTCGCCGCATCTCGCCCGAGGCCCCGGTGCCGGTGGTGCGCATCGATGGACGCGAGGACCGTCCCGGTGGTGCAGCCAACGTCGCGCTCAACCTCGCCGCACTCGGCGTGCACACCGCGCTGGCCGGGGTCACCGGTCGCGACGAGGCCGCCGAGTGCCTGATCGCGCCGCTGCGTACCGCTGGGATCGGGCTGCACCTGCAGCACCGCGATGACGTGCCGACCATCACCAAGCTGCGGGTGCTCAGCCATCACCAGCAGCTCATCCGTCTCGACTTCGAGGAGCCGCTCGCGCCGCCGGCCGAGGATCCGCTGCCGGCGCTGGTCGAGGCCGCGCTGCCGGGCCATCAGCTGTTGCTGCTCTCGGACTACGGTAAGGGCACCCTGGCCGATCCGCAGCGGCTGATCGAGTGCGCCCGCGCCCGTGGTCTGCCGGTGCTGGTCGACCCCAAGGGGACGGACTTCGCGCGCTATCGCGGCGCCACCCTGCTCACCCCCAATCGCGGCGAGCTGGAGGCGGTGGTCGGCCCCTGCGCCGACGACGCCACCCTGATCGCGCGCGCCGAGCGGCTGCGCGACGAGCTGGCGCTGGAGGCGCTGCTGGTGACCCTGGGCGAGCGCGGCATGCTGCTGCTCGAGGCCGGCGTCCCGGCGCTGCACCTGCCGACCCAGGCACGCGAGGTGTTCGACGTCACCGGCGCGGGCGATACCGTGATCGCCGCGCTCGCCGCCGCGCTCGCCGCCGGCATGCCGCTGCCCGCCGCCTGCGCCCTGGCCAACTGCGCCGCCGGACTGGCGGTGGCCAAGCTCGGCACCGCCAGCGTCGGCGTGCACGAGCTGGCGCGCGCCTATCGCGGCGGCGAGTGGCGCACCCTGCTCGATCGCGACACCCTGGTGCACACCGTGGCCGAGGCGCGCGCGCGTGGCGAGCGGGTGGTGATGACCAACGGCTGCTTCGACATCCTCCACGAGGGCCATGTCGCCTATCTGCAGCAGGCCCGCGCGCTCGGCGATCGGCTGGTGGTGGCGGTCAACGACGACGACTCGGTGCGCCGGCTCAAGGGCGAGGGGCGACCGATCAACGGTGTCGAGCAGCGCATGGCGGTGCTCGCCGGGCTGGCCTCGGTCGACTGGGTCTGTCCCTTCTCCGAGGACACCCCGGAGGCGCTGATTTGCGCCGTCGGCCCGGATGTGCTGGTCAAGGGCGGGGACTACCGCGTCGAGGAGATCGCCGGGGCCGATTGTGTGCACGCGCGCGGCGGCGAGGTGCGGGTGCTCGACTTCCTGCCCGGGCGCTCGACCAGTCGGATCATCGGGGCGATCCGCGATGTCTGAGTCGGTGATCGAGGACCAACCCTCGTTCGGGGGGACATTGTTGCAACTGCTCTACACCCTGGTACTGCGCCTGACCCTGCCGCTGGTGCTGCTGCGCTTGGTGCTGCGCGGGTTGTCGCGCCCGGCCCGTGAACTCGGTATCGGCGAGCGGCTGGCGCGCGGCGTGCCGGCGCCGCCGGTCGAGGTCTGGGTGCACGCCGTCTCGGTCGGCGAGGTGCTGGCCGCGCGCGGGCTCATCAACCACCTGCTCGCGCGCACCCCGACTTGTCGGGTGCTGGTCACCACCACCACTCCGACCGGAGCCGAGCGGGTGCGCGCGCTGTTCGGCGAGCGGGTGGCGCACCGCTACACCCCCTACGATTTGCCGGAGGTGCAGGCGCGCTTTCTCGATCAGGCGCGCCCCCGACTGCTGATCGTCATCGAGACCGAGATCTGGCCGAATATGCTCGAGGCCTGCGCCGAGCGCGGCATTCCCACCTTGCTGGTCAACGCTCGGCTCTCGGCGCGCTCGGCGCGTGGCTATGCCCGGCTCGGCCGGCTCGCCGCACCGACGCTGCGCCACTTTGCGCTGATCGCCGCTCAGGGGCGTGGTGACGCGCGGCGCTTCCGTGCCCTCGGCGCCGAGCCCGAGCGAGTGCGGGTGACCGGCTCGGTCAAGTTCGACGTCGCCGACGACCCCGAGCGCGAGACCCGCAGCGCCGAGCTGCGCGCGCACTGGGGCGAGGGCCGTCCGCTGTGGATCGCCGCCAGTACCCACGAGGGCGAGGAGGCGCGGGTGCTCGCCGCCCACCGCCGCGTCCTCGAACACCAGCCCGAGGCGCTGCTGGTGCTGGTGCCGCGCCACCCCGAGCGCTTCGATCAGGTCGCCGCGCTGGTCGAGACCCACGGCTTCCGCCTGGCGCGTCGCACCGATCCCGACGCCGTAGTGAGCGAGGCCCAGGTCCTGCTCGGCGACACCATGGGCGAGCTGGCGGGGCTGATCGCCGCCGTCGACGTCGCCTTCATCGGCGGCTCGCTGGTGCCGGTCGGCGGTCACAACCTGCTCGAGGCCGCCGTCGCCGGGGTGCCGGCGCTGGTCGGTCCGCACACCTTCAACTTCGCCGAGATCACCAACCGCCTGATCGGCCTCGACGGCTGCGCCCGGGTCGCCGACAGCGAGGCCCTGGCCGCGCGCCTCACCGACTGGCTCGCCGCCCCTGAGCACCGCGCCGCGGTCGGCGCCAACGGCCGCGCCTTCGTCGAGGCCAATCGCGGCGCGCTGGCGCGGTTGATCGGGTTGGTCGAGGGGTATTTGCCGAAGGGGTGAGATGGTGACCCACGGCCTGGACGACGTGGAGCGCGACCTTGGCCTGGCGGATTGAACTCACGGATGAAGCGGCCAAGCAGCTCAAGAAGATCGGTCATGCGGATGCCAAGCGCATCCGCGACGACCTGCGTAGCCGTCTCCAGCCCCTCGAAGATCCGCGTCAGCTCGGCAAATCACTGACCGGGCAGCTTGGCGAGCTGTGGCGATACCGGGTCGGTGACTACCGCCTCATCGCCAGCATCGAGGATGATGAGATCCTTATTCTTGTCGTGCGAATTGGCCACCGTCGCAAGGTGTACCGGTAGCGGCAGGGTTATCGCATCAAGGCATCAGTAAACCCTGTTGGATAACGTCCTCATCGGTCAGCGACACTCAGGCACCCTGATGTCTGCGGCCGGGGGGCGTCGCCCAAGTCCGACACGCCTCACCCTGGTCCGGCATCTCACTATCCTCGACCCTTGAGGCTGTCCGATTGATCGTCGGTATCTGTTGCGCTGCGACAGTCCAGGGCAGAGTCCGGACGCAAGCCACCGATGGTTGATGGCTTGCGTCTGTTCCTATCCCCCGCCCTACTCCTTGAACAACGACCAGACGGCACGGAATTGTTCGTCGGACGAGTCGCCTAGCCATTCGAAGCCGACCGATTCGGTGCACACCACCTGGATGCCGCAGTGGCGCATGCGTTCGAGCACGTTCTGCTTGTAGGCGGGGTGGCGCGAGATGATGCCGTCGGCGGGCACGAACACCTGATAGCCCCAGCGCTGCAGCCCGGAGACGGTCTGCACGATACAGATGTGCGCCTCCATGCCCACCACCACCAGTTGGCGCCGCTCCGGCGAGGCGGAGATGTTGCGCTCGAAGCCGGGGGCGGTGCAGCAGGAGAAGGCGGTCTTCTCGGTCGGTTCGGCCGCCTCGGGCAGCGCCTCGCGGATCGGTGCGATGATCGGCCCGAGTCCGCGCGAGTTGTGCTGGGTGGCGATCACCGGGATGTCGAGCGTCTTGGCGGCGCTGATCAGCCGCTGGATATTGGTGGTGACGCCCTCGAGTTCGTCGCCCGGCATCGCCGCGGCAAGCCGCTCCTGGGCGTCGATGATCAGGAGCTGGGAGAGGTCACGCTGACACAGTGGCATCTGCGCCCGATGGATGCTCATCTCGTCCGTCCTCCGTACCGCTTGGTGGAATGCTGATCGAGGGCCGTCTGCATGGACGGCGATCACGAAGTGTGCACTCTATGGCCGTGCGCTGTCCAAGGTTTTACGGCGGGGAGGCGGCACGGCGGACGCCCGTGGGGCGTCCGCCGTGGGGTCAGAAGACGAAGCGCGGGCGTTTCGGGGCGTTACGCAGGGCCCCGGCGATGGTCTCGAACAGTGCCTCGTGCTGGTAGTCCTGGCCACCGTTGCGGGTGATCAGCACCGCTTCCATCACCGGCGCCTCGCCGAGGATGGCGCACAGTCGGCCACCGAGCGCGAGCTGTGTTTGCAGGGGGGCCAGTGCCTCGTCGCTCGGCAGGGAGCCGTTGAGCAGGATGGCGTCGAAGGGGCCGCCGGCGATGGTGCCGGCGAGTCCATCGGCGGTACGGATCTCGACGCGTTCGGTGCCGAGTTCGGCGAGGCGCGCGCGGGCGCTCTCGGCCTGATCGGGGTCGATCTCCAGGCTGATCACCTGGGCGCCGAGCGCGGCCAGGCAGGCGGTGGCGTAGCCACTGCCGGTGCCGATCTCGAGTACGCGCTCGTCGGGTTGGATCGCCAGCGCCTGGAGCATGCGCCCGGTCACCCGAGGCGGCAGCATGCGGCCACCGCTGGCCAGCGGCACCTCGATATCGGCGTAGGCCAGCCCCTGGTAGCCGTCCGGCACGAAGCGCTCGCGCTGGATCTCGGCCATCACTCCCAGCACCCGCTCGTCCAGGACACTCCAGGGGCGGATCTGTTGCTGGATCATGTTGAAGCGCGCAAGCGCGTTAGGGCTCTCCACGGCACGAGGACCTCGCTGAATGAATGATTGGCTAGACCCTACAAATTAACGTCTGGCCCGGACGAGGGCAAATGAGCGCCGTGTACGTCTCATTCGGCCATCGGTGCATAGCCCTGGCTGCGCACGCCCTGGAGTAGCTCGTCGACGTCGTCGGTGGGGATGCCGAGCATCTGTAGCGCCTCGGCGCCGAGGCGCAGGCTGCTCTCGATGGCCTCGGGATAGGCGTGGGTGGCGCCGGCGCGGATCAGGTTGCCGCAGGCCTCGAGGTCACGGGCACGGGCGATCACCGGGACGTGCGGATGGGCAGTGCGGATGTGCGAGACGGCGCGCAGCGCCGAGGGACCGTGGTCGATGGTGAGGATCACCAGCGCGGCCCGGTCGACCTGGGCGGCGGTGAGCAGCTCGATGTTGCCGATGTCGCCATAGAACACCGGGCGCTGGTCGCGCTCGCCGCGCTCGACGTGCACGGGGTTGGTGTCGAAGCAGATGAAGGGGATCTGGTTGGCCTCGAGCATGGTGGCGATGGTGTGACCGACCCGGCCGTAGCCCGCAATCACCACCCGTCCCTGGGGGGCGACCCCGGTGGCGGCATAGTCGAAGCTCGCCTGACCCGGCGCGCGCCGCTCGGCGCGGCGCGCCAGTACATCGCCGAGGCGCACCAGCAGCGGGGTGATCAGCATCCCCACCGAGATCACGCTGACGGCGACGGCGAAGGTGGTGTCGTCGATCACCCCTAGCGCCTTGGCCGCGCCGAAGAGCACGAAACCGAACTCGCCGCTCTGCGCCAACATGAAGGCCACCCGGGTGGCCACGCCGCGCGGTAGCCCGAAGGCCAGTGCGATCAGGAACAGCACCAGCAGCTTGATGACGACGATCACCACCACGTGTTGGGCGAGCAGCAAGGGCTGGGCGGCGATCGTTGGTAGGTCGATCGACATCCCCACGGCGACGAAGAACAGGCTCATCAGCAGCCCCTTGAAGGGCTCGATGTGGGCCTGGATCTGGAAGCTGAAGCGCGAGGTCGATAGCAGCATTCCCATCAGAAAGGCGCCGAGGGCCATCGACAGCCCGGCCTCGTGCATCGCCCCGGCGGCGAGGAAGACGGCGAGCATCACCACCAGGGCGAAGGCCTCGCGGTTGCCCTGGCGCAGCAGGCGCGCCAGCGCGAAGGGCACCACGTAGCGACCGAAGACGACGATCAGCCCGACCATGCCGAGGATGATCAACAGCTGTTCGCCGAAGGGTACCGAGGAGGACAGGGTGCCGCGATCGGAGAGCAGCGGCACGATCGCCAGCAGCGGTACCACCGCCAGGTCCTGCATCAGCAGCACCGCGAAGGCGGTGGTGCCGTGACGGGTGGCGATGTCGCCGCGTTCGTGCAGCAGTTGCATCACCAGTGCGGTGGAGGAGAGCGCGAGGGTCAGGCCGATCAGCAGGCTGGCCTGCCAGGATGGGATGTAGAAGGCGGTATAGACGGCGATCACCAGGCCGCTGACGATGATCTGGGCGGTGCCCAGCCCGAAGACCTCGCGCCGCAGTGACCACAACCGCTTGGGCTTCATCTCCAGACCGATCAGGAACAACAGCAGTACCACGCCGAGTTCGGTGAAGTGACGCACGTCCTCGACATGGTTGGTGACATAGGGGCCGGGCGAGTGCGGTCCGACCACGATCCCGGCTACCAGCAGGCCGAGGATCGAGCCCAGTCCCAGGTGCTTGAACAGGGTGACGGTGATTGCCGCCACGCTGAGCAGCACGATCGCGGAGATGACGAAGCTGTTGAGTTCCATGGCAGAACTTTATCAAGATCCGCCGCGCCAGGGTTAACGCTGCGTGCGTGTCGCAGCGCCGCCGGCGTCCACCCCCGGTCAGGGCGCCGGCGGGGTCGGGGCACGATCAGCCCAGCGGCGCGGTGACGGGCAGGTGGATCACCCGCACGCTGCCGCCGCGTGGGGGAACCACGTCGAGGTGGGTGTTGAAGTGCGCCGAGAGCGCCTGGCGGTTGCGTCGCATCGGCGAGACGTCACGCTCGGCCAGCACCTGCCCGGCGGCGTCGAGCACCTGGACGCGGACCTCGCCGGGGATGGCGCCGCGGTGCGGGATGCGCTGGGCGACGGAGCCATGGACACGGATGCCGCTGGCCTCGGTCTCGGCCTGGACCAGGCCGAAGGCGACCCGTGTCGAGTCGACGGTGTCGACCTGCGGGTGCTCGACGGCCAGTGCCAGGGTGG
Organism: Marichromatium bheemlicum; assembly: GCF_012276755.1. Classification (GTDB taxonomy): domain Bacteria; phylum Pseudomonadota; class Gammaproteobacteria; order Chromatiales; family Chromatiaceae; genus Marichromatium; species Marichromatium bheemlicum. Next base: position 103,521 of record NZ_JAAXKX010000005.1, read on the forward strand.
AGCTGGCGAGCAGGGCGATGCCGAGCAGTCGGGCGAGATGATGATGTGGATGTTGCATGTGGCTTGACCTCCTGGTGTGGCTTGTGATGACGGTCGACGACCGTCGGGTATGGGCCGTGACGACCCGGTTGATGGTCTACAGACGCCCGTACTCGAGCACCGGCACCAGCCAATGGTGGATGCCGCTGCCGCCGAAGTCGGCGTGTAGCGCCACCAGCAGCTCACGCGCGGCCTCGGGGGGGAGATGAATGAGGTACATCACCCGCTTGCTACGCCCGGCGACCTGTTCGGCGAGCGAGAGCGAGTGCTCGGAGGCGCCGTGCCCGGCCGCCGGCACGCTGGTGAAGCCCGGCACCTCGGGGCGTTCGAGCAGCCACTCGGCGAGGGCCTCGGCCGCCGCCGGGGGGACGATCAGATAGAGCAAGGTGTGGTCTCTCATGGGTTGGACCTCTTCTCGATGGCGCTGTTTGGTGCCGCCGGTGCGCCGAAGCGGCGATAGAGGATCGGCAGCAGGATCAACGTCAGCGCGGTGGCCGAGACCAGGCCGCCGACCACCACGATCGCCAGCGGGCGCTGGATCTCGGAGCCGGGTCCGGTGGCGAACAGCAGTGGCACCAGCCCGAAGGCGGCGATGCTGGCGGTCATCAACACCGGTCGCAGCCGGCGTTGGGCGCCTTCCACCACCACCTGTTCGAGCGGGTGGCCGAGGTGACGCAGCTGGTTGAAGTAGGTGACCATCACCACGCCGTTGAGCACCGCGATGCCGAGCAGGGCGATGAAACCGACCGAGGCCGGCACCGACAGGTACTCACCGGTGAGCGCCAGTGCGAACACCCCGCCGATCAGCGCGAAGGGCACGTTGGAGAGCACCAGTAGCGCCTGTCGCACCGAACCGAAGGTGGAGAACAGCACCAGGAAGATCAGCCCCAGCGCCACCGGCACCACCAGCGCCAGGCGCGCGGCGGCGCGTTGCTGGTTCTCGAACTCGCCGCCCCACTCCAGCCAGTAGCCATCGGGCAGGTCGACGCGCTCGGCGACCGCGGCCCTGGCCTCCTCGACGAAGCCGACCAGGTCGCGCCCGCTGACGTTGGCGATGGCCACCGCGAGCTGGTTGCCGCGTTCGCGCGAGATCGCCACCGGTCCCTCGACGCGTTCCAGGTGCACCAGGTTGGTCAGCGGCACGGCCCGTCCGTCGGGTAGGCTGACCTGTAGTGCGGCCAGTCGGGTCGGCGCGGTGCGCGCACTCTCCGGGCCGCGGATCATCAACGGCAACCGCCTGGCGTCGCGGTAGATGGTGCCGACGCGCAGCCCCTCGATCTGGGCGCGCAGCAGGGTCGCCAGGGTGTCGGCGTCGATGCCGAGTCGCCCGGCCTCGAGCCGATCGATCTCCAGGTTGAGGTATTGCGCGCCCTCGTTGCGCGGGGTGTAGACGTCCTCGGCACCGGGCAGCGATTCGAGTACGCCGACCACGGCCTCGGCGGTGGCATTGAGCCCGTCCTGATCGGTGCCGAAGATCTTCACCGCGAGGTCGCCGCGCACGCCGGTGAGCATCTCCGAGACACGCATCTCGATCGGCTGGGTGAAGGCGTAGCTGAGGCCGGGGAAGCCGTCGAGCACCGCGCGGATGGCATCGACCAGGGCCTCCTTGGTGGCGAAGCGCCACGTCTCGCGTGGCGCCAGCACCAGGAAGCTGTCGGTCTGGTTGAGTCCCATGGGGTCGAGCCCGAGTTCGTCGGAACCGGTGCGGGCGACGATCGCCCGCACCTCGGGGACCTGGTCGAGGATGGCACGCTGTACCCGCTGGTCGATGGCGATCGACTCGTCGAGGGTGATCGAGGGCAGCTTCTCGAGCTGCACGATCAGGTCGCCCTCGTCGAGCGTCGGCATGAACGACTTGCCGACCTGGGTGTAGACCGCCCCGGCGGCGAGCAGCAGCGCCAGCGCCGCGCCCACCACCACCCGGGCGTGACCCAACGCCCAGTCGAGCAGCGGGCCATAGAGTCGGGCGAGCTGGCGCGGCAGCCAGGGGTCGCGATGGGCACCGGCGCCGAGCAGGTAGGAGGAGAGCACCGGGATGACGGTCAGCGCCAGCAGCAGCGAGCTGGCGAGCGCGAAGACGATGGTCAGTGCCACCGGCACGAACAGCTTGCCCTCGAGCCCCTGCAGGGTGAGCAGCGGCAGGAACACGATGATGATGATGAGGATGCCCGAGGCGACCGGCACCGAGACCTCGCGCACCGCGCGATAGATCAGGTGCAGTCGCGGCAGTCGGCCACCGCCGCCGCCACGAGCGAGCTGGGTGACCACGTTCTCGACCACCACCACCGCGGCGTCGACCAGCATGCCGATGGCGATCGCCAGGCCGCCGAGCGACATCAGGTTGGCCGAGAGCCCGAACTGACGCATCAGGATGAAGGTGCCGAGCGCGGCCAGCGGCAGCACCAGGGCGACGGTGAGCGCCGCGCGCAGGTCGCCGAGGAACAGCACCAGCAGCACCACCACCAGTATCGTGGCCTCGATCAGCGCCTTGGAGACGGTGTGCACCGCGCGCCCGACGAGCTTGCCGCGATCGTAGAAGACCTCGATCCGCACCCCCTCGGGCAACCCCGGGGCAAGGGCATCGAGCTTGGCCTGGACGCCCTCGATCAGGGTGCGCGCGTTGGCCCCGCGCAGCCCCAGCACCAGTCCCTCGACGGTCTCGCCGGCGCCGTTGCGCGTGACCGCGCCATAGCGGGTGAGCGCCGAACGGCGGACCTCGGCGACATCGGCCATCCGCACCGGCTCGCGGGCGTCGGCGACCACCACCACGGCGGCGAGGTCGGCGAGGGTCTGGATCGCGCCCTCGCTGCGTACCAGCAGGGTCTCCTCGCCCTCGTCGAGCCGTCCGGCGCCGTCGTTACGGTTGTTGCGTTCGAGCGCCGCGCGCAGGTCGGCGAGCTGGATGCCACGAGCGGCCATGCGGGCGTTGTCGGGGACCACCTCGAAGGTGGTGACATAGCCGCCGAGGGCGTTGACCTCGGCCACCCCGGGCACCGAGCGCAGCGCCGGGCGGATGGTCCAGTCGAGCAGGTCGCGCCGCTCGGCGAGCGACAGGTCGCCGCCCTCGATGCTGAACATGAACATCTCGCCCAGCGGCGTGGTCATCGGCGCGATGCCGCCGGAGAGCCCGTCGGGGAGGTCGTCCCAGACGCCGTTGAGGCGTTCGGCGACCTGCTGGCGCGCCCAGTAGATATCGGTGCCCTCGGCGAAGTCGATGGTGATGTCGGTGAGCCCGTACTTGGCCACCGAGCGCAGCATGGTCTGGTCGGGGATGCCGAGCAGTTCCACCTCGATACGGCTGGTGATGCGCTCGGCGACCTCCTCGGGGGTCATCCCCGGGGCCTTGACGATGATCTTGACCTGGGTGGTCGAGACGTCGGGGAAGGCGTCGATCGGGGTCTGCTGGAAGGCCTGCCAGCCGCCGCCGATCAACGCCAGCATCGCCAGCAGCATCAGCAGTCGCTGGGTGAGCGCGAACTGGATCAGGCGCGCGAGCATCACTCGCCTCCCTGCCAGGCGGCCTTGATCGCGATCACACCGGTCGTGGCGACGCGGTCGTCGGCGGCGAGCGCGCCGCCGACAACCACCTGGTCGTCGGTGGCCCCGAGCAGCCTCACCGGTAGCGGGGCGAAGCCGCCGTCGCGGGCGACGAACACCAGCGTGGAGTCACCGTCACGCACTAGCGCCGTGGCCGGCAGTCGCCAGCCGGCGCCGGTGGCGCGGGAGAGCTGGACCTCGATGAACTGTCCCGGGCGCAGCTCGGTGCCGGGGTCGCTGATCGCGGCGCGGATCAGCACACCCTGGTCGAGTTCGTGGACCTGGCGGCCGACGGTGGTGACCACCGCCTCGCGCGCCAGTGCCGGTAGGTGCACGCGGCTGCCGGCAGCGATGCCGTCGAGTTCGTCGAGCGGCACGTGGATCTCCAACCACAAGGGGTCGAGTTGGCCGATGCGATAGAGCGGGGTGGCCTGGGCCACCGACTCACCGGTCTCGACCAGCTGTTCGAGCACCACCCCGTCGATCGGGGCGCGCACGCTGAGGGTGCTGGTGAGGGTGTGGTCGCGGTCGAGTTCGGCGAGTTCGCTCTCGGCAAAGCCGGCGAGCCGCAGCAACTGGCGCTGCTGCTCGACCTGGGTGGCGAGTTCGCGCTGGGTGGCCTCGCGCTCGCGCAGCCGCCGCTCGGCGATCACCCCCTCGCGATGGAGCTGGCGGTCGCGGGCGAGTTCGCCCTCGGCCAGCTCCAGACGGATCAGCGCCTCGAGATACTGACGTTGGATGTCGACCAGCGCGGGGCTGCGCAGCTCGGCGAGCAGGTCGCCGGCGGCGACTCGATCGCCCTCGGCCACGGCCAGGCGCTCGAGCACGCCGCCCTGGCGCGCGGCGACCACCCGCAGTTGCGGGTTGGGAACGATGACCTCGGCCGGATAGCGGCGCCCGAGGCTGTGCTCGACCGCCTCGGGGGCGACCAGCTCGATCCCGAAGGCGGCCTGCGCCGCCGCGTCGAGGGCGATCGGCGCGGCGGCCTGGACCAGCACCGGGAGCAGCAACAGGGGTGCCAGGACATGGCGGAAGAAGCGATTCATTGGGGGATGACTCCGAGTGCCTGATTGAGTCGGGCCTGGGCGCGCCCCAGCTCCAGTCGGCGCAGTGCCAGGTCGAGGCTGGCGACGCGGGCGCTGGCCTGGGTGCGCAGCAGATCGGTGAGGTCGCGCTCGCCGAGGTCGAAGGCGCGTCGTCCCAGCTGCAGCGCCTGCTGGGCGAGGGCGTGGCGCCGTTCGGCGACGGTGAGCGCGGTGGCCGCGCCCTCGCGGGCGAGCTGGGCGGCGATCAGGGTGCGCTCGGCGGCGAGTCGGGCACGCTGCAGGTCGGTGGCGCGTTCGGTATAACCGCGCTCGGCGCGGGCCAGGGCCGGGGCCGACTGGCTGGCGAGCCCGAAGGGCAGACTGATCTCCAGCTGCAATGAGTCGGCGGTGTCGGCGCCGCGGACCTCGCGGGCGCGCTTGCCGCCGACGCTGAGCACCGGGTTGCCGCGTCGCTCGCGCTGGGCCTGTTCGCGCTCGGCGCGGGCCAGTGCCAGGGCGCTGTCGGCGTCCTCGAGCAGCGGGTGGTCGGTGGGCAGTGCGTCGGTGCTGGCGGGTGTCTCGCGCAGCGGTTCGGGCAGCGTCTGCAGGCCGGTGAGTTGGCGATAGTCGGCGAGTGCGCGATCGTGTTCGAGCTGCGCGTCGCGCCGCTCGGCCTCGCGCTCGAGCGTCTGCTGGCGGGCGACCAGCAGATCGACGCGCGCCAGCTCGCCGGCGCGAACCCGCTTGTCGATCGCCGCTTCCAGGGCGCGGGCGTCGCTCAGCGCCTGCTCGGTCTGACGCAGTCGCCCGGCGGCGATCGCCGCCGCCCAGCTCTTCTCGCGTACCTCGCCGGCGATCTCCCAGCGCAGCCGCCGATCGAGGCTGCCGGCCTGACCGCCGACGGCGGCGGCGACCTGGCGTCGTGCGTCGCGCTGGCCGGGTAGCCACAGCGGCATGTCGACCATGGTCTCGACCTCGTAGGCGCCGGCGTCCTCGGTGGCGCGATCGCTGAGATAGCTCAGGCGCAGCGCGGGATCGGCGGCGAAGGGGCTGGCGGCCTGACGGGCGAGGGCGTCGCGCTCGCCAGCGATGGCCTGGGGCCGGGCCAGCTCGCCGCTGCGTTCGAGCGCCGCGCCGACTGCCTCACCGAGGGTCCCGGCGGCGGCCGGGGCGGCGGTGAGGGCGAGCAGCAGCGCCAGCGGCAGCGCGCCGAGGGTGGTGGGGATGGGGTGTCTTTTGTCCATGAGGCCATCTTGAACCCCGGAGCTGAAATCAAGCTGAACGCATGGCGCGATCGCTGGTGGCGTGTTCGAGCGCGAGTCGGGCCTCGGCGCGCAGGCCGCCGAGCGGGGCATGCGCGAGTGTCAGTTGGCCACCGTAGCCCTCGACGATCTCGCGCACGATCGCTAGCCCCAGGCCGTGACCGCTGACCTGCTCGTCGAGCCGCAACCCGCGCTCGGTGAGTGTGGCCAGCGCTGGTTCGGCGCAACCGGGGCCGTCGTCGTCGACGCGGATCAGCAGCTCCCCGTCGCCGACCGAGAGCGTCGCCCGAACCTCGCCCTCGGCCCACTTGCAGGCGTTGTCGAGGAGGTTGCCGAGGAGTTCGAGCATGTCCTCGCGATCGACCGCGAGCGGTCCTCGGACCGTGCTGTCGAACGCGATGTGGAGCTGCTTGGGGGCGTGCATGCGTTCGAGCAGCCGCGCCAGCACCGGCAGTTCCTCCTCGGGTTCGAAGTACAGCGCCGCGCCGCCGGCACCGGCGAGCCGGGCCCGCTTGAGCTGGCGCTCGGCGATCTGATGCAGTCGTTCGACCTGATCGAGCAGCCCCTGGCGCTGCTCGTCGTCGAGCGCCAGGGTCGCGTCGGCGAGTTGTTGGCGCAGCAGGGTCAGCGGTCCCTTGAGGGCGTGGGCGAGGTTGCCGGCGGCGGTGCGCGAGCGTTCGAGACGCTGGCCGAAGCGCTCGAGCAGCCGGTTGAATTTGCGCACCAGCGGCAGGATCTCGGGTGGGACCTGTTCGGTGAGGGTGCCGGTGCGGCCCTGTCCGAGTCGTTCGATGTCGCGATAGAGCGGGCGCAGGCTGGTGAAGGCGCGCTGTACGATCAATCGCTGCAGGATCAGGCTCAGCGCCAACCCGCACACCGCGAGCAACGCGAACAGGCGCTCGAAGAAATCGAGTTCGGTGTCGAAGTCGCTGACGTCCTCGGCGATGGTGAGGGTGAGCAGGCGCTCGCCGAGCTGGTAGCCGCCGGCCCAGACCAGCAGCGGTTGTTGATCGGGACCGGTGGTGCGCCAGGCGCGGGACTCGCCAGCGAGCAGCGCGACCGTCTCCAGGTCCTCGTCCCACAGCGAGCGTGAGCGCAGTCGGTTGCCCTGGTCGTCCTCGACGACAAAGTAGTGGCCCGAGAGCGGCTGGTTGTAGACCGGGGTGAGATGGCGCGCGGCGACGTGCAGGTGGCCGTGACCGCTGCGCAGCGAACCGAGCAGGCCCTCGGCATCGTGCTCCAGACGCGAGTAAATGAAGGTCTCGGAGCTGTGGTGGAGGGCGAGATGGCCGATCCACCAGGCGCTGCCGATCACCACCGTCAGTGCCAGTGCCAGCCCCAGGTGCAGTCGGGTCTCGAGCGAGATCATCGGCGCTTGAGGCGGTAGCCCTGGCCACGCAGGGTCTCGATGCGATCGCGACCGATCTTCTCGCGCAGCCGGCGGATGTAGACCTCGATGAGGTTGCTGCTGGGTTCGGCGTCGAGGTCGTAGACGTGCTCCATCAGCTGGGTCTTGGAGAGGATGCGTTCGGGGTTGCGCAGCAGATAGCGCAGCAGCCGGAATTCGGTGCCGGTGAGCGGGTGTGCCCGACCGTCCTCGAGTACCACCTGCTGACCATCCTCGTCGAGACTGAGTCCGTCGACGGCGAGGGTGCGTCCGGCAGCCGGGGCGGCGCGCCGGGTCAGGGCGTTGAGCCGGGCGAGCAGTTCCTCAACGTGAAAGGGCTTGCCGAGATAGTCGTCGGCGCCGGCCTTGAGCCCGTCGACACGCTCGTGCCAGGCGTCGCGCGCGGTCAGTACCAGCACCGGCAGGTCGCGCCCCTGCGCGCGCCAGTGACGCAACACCTCGAGCCCGGGGCGGCGTGGCAGCCCGAGATCGAGGACGACGACGTCATAGGGTTCGGTGTCGCCGAGCTGCTCGCCGCCGATGCCGTCGGCGGCGTGATCGACGGCGAACCCGGCAGCCTTGAGCGCCGGTAGCAGCGCCGCGACCTGGGCCAGGTCATCCTCCACCAATAACAGTCTCATGGCTCGACCTCGTGGTGCAGCGGGTGGGCGGTGGTGGCATCGAGTTCGAGTTCGTGGATCCGGCCAGTGGCATCGAGGATCTTGATCTCGTAGCGATATCCACCATGTCGATGTTCGAGTTCGGCCTCGATCAACTGCCCGGGGCGCAGTCGGGTGGCGTGCTCGAGCAACTGCTCCATCGGCAGGATCTGGCCGTGCTCGCGCAGTCGCCGTACCTCGTCGTGATCGAGGTCGTCGTCTGCTGGCGCGCTGAGGGCCAGCATCAGCAGGCCGAACGCGAGCAGGGGGGCTGTGATCTTCATGCAAGGATTCCGTTGCGGCTCCCGGCGCGGGCTTGGTTCGTGCCGTTCGATGCCGCAGGAGTGTAAACGAGGTTGCTGAACCGAGACTGAATGCGGTGCGGTGGGCTGGGGTTGGGTACGGGATCGATGGGATCGAGGGGGTTGGATGAGTGAACAGGGACGAGGACGGGTGGCGGTCGCCGGTGCGAGCGGCTTCATCGGTACCGCGGTGTGTCGCGCGCTGGTCGCGCGCTACGAGGTGGTCGCACTGACCCGCTCGCCGGCGCGGGCGCGGCTCGCCGCGTCCGCGCCACACCTCCACTGGCGGCGTTGCGATCTGTTCGATGTCGATGCGGTGAGCGCTGGGCTGCGGGGCTGTGACTACGCCGTCTATCTGGTGCACTCCAACGCGCCCTCGTCGCGGCTGACCCAGGCCGCGGCGCGCGACATGGATCTGATCCTTGCCGATAACTTCGCCCGCGCCGCAGCCGCCTGCGGGGTGCGTCAGATCGTCTTCGTCAGTGCGCTGATCCCGGAGGGCTTCGAGATCGCCCCCCTGTTGTGGAACCGGCGCGAGGTGGAGCTGACGCTCGCCGCCCACGGCACCCCGGTGAGCGCGCTGCGCGCCGGGCTGGTGGTGGGGCCGGGCGGCTCCGGGCTCGGGCTGCTGGTCGACCTGGTGCGACGCCTGCCGCTGCTGGCGCTGCCGCCGGAGGCGCGCGCGCCGACCCGACCGATCGCCCTCGACGACCTGGTCCGCGCCATCCTGCTGTGTCTGGAGCGCCCTACCGACTATCGCGGGGTATTCGATCTCGGCGGTCCCGAGTGGTTGAGCTATACCGAGATGGTGAGCCAGTGCGCCGAGGTGATGGGGGTGCGCCGTTGGGTGTTGACCCTGCCGTGGCTGCCCCTGGGGTTGGTGTCCTGGGTGGCGCGGCGCGTCTCCGGGGCCGGCGCGGCGCTGGTCGGGCCGGTGGTCGAGAGCCTGCCGCAACGGATCAGGCTGCGTGACAATCCGCTGCAGCGCGCGATCGCCCCCGAGGCCCTGGCGTTCCGACGGGCGTTGGTGCAGTCGCTCACCGCCGATGGTCGACACCTGTTGCCGAGTCCACGCCAGCCGATCCAGGGCGAGGACCGGGCGCAGCTACGCGAGGCCAGCCGGGTGCGCTCGATCCAGCGCATCATCCTGCCGCCGGGGCAGGATGCGGCCTGGGTGGCGGGTAATTATTTCTCGTGGCTGGGACGCTGCTGCTGGCCGCTGGTGAGTAGTCGCGCCTGTGACGATGGTGGCTGGGAGGTGGGGTTGCGGCTGCCGCGGGTGGTGCTGTTGCGGTTGCGCCTGGGGGCGGCGAGTACGGCACAGCGGCGGGTCTATCACATCGTCGGCGGGCTGCTGGCTCGCCGCGAAGGGGGGGGGCGGTTCGAGTTCCATACCCTGCTCGAGGGGCGTTACACCATGGCCGCGATCCACGATTACGCCCCGGCGTTGCCCTGGTACCTCTATCTCTGGACCCAGGCGGTGATCCACCTGGGGGTGATGCGTCGCTACCAGGGCCGCTTGGCGCGGCTGGCGCGTTGAATCGACGATGACCGTGCAAGGAGTGCAGCATCATGGGGCCACAATCCTTTCCTCCACTACAGGGCCTACGCGTGCTGGTCGCCGAGGACAATGTGATCACGTTGTGCGTGCTCCAGGAGATCCTCGAGGGCGAGGGGGCGCTGGTGACCGGGGTGGGCGACGGCGAGCAGGCGCTCTTCGCGCTGACCTCCGACGGCGACTATCAGCTGGTACTCACCGATCTGCGGATGCCGGTGCTCGATGGTCTGGGGTTGGCGCGTTGTTGTCGCGATCGTCTGCCCGGGATCCCGGTGGTGGGGCTGACGGTCGCGCGTCTGCCCGAGACCTGCGCTCAGGCCGACGAGGTCGGCATGGTCGAGCTGTTGGAGAAGCCGCCGGACATCGATGCGCTGGTGGCGGCGGTGCTGCGCCACGCCCGCTGGCCGGGCGCGGACGACTGAATCCGTCGCGCTCAGGCTGCGGCGGCCGCAGGTGCCGGCGGTCGGACCACGTCCTCGACCATGGCGGTGAGGTCGACCCGCGCGCGCAGTCGGCGCGAGAGCATGAACGAGCCCATGAACTTGCGGTGCAGGAACATCGTCTCCGGCGCTGGTGCGGTGCTGAAGGCGCCGGAGTGGAACAGCTCGCGTCCCTGGCGGTAGACCCGTTCGAACAGGTCGGAGGTGCCGAAGTCGTAGTGTGCGTCGGTGCGCAGCGGTTCGGCGGCGAGTTGGAGCAGGTCGAGCATGGTGTCGATGTGCTCGATCGGGTCGTCGGCACCCATGTAGCCGAGCGCGATCGAGGCCTCGCGCATGCCGTCGCGATCGCCGTCGACGGTGGCCAGGGCCAGCTGCCGGAAGGCGGCGACGTGCTCGGGGGCGACGCCGTGGGTGGCACCGAAGTCGAGCAGGGCGATGCGACCACTGTCGGCGTCGTAGAGATAGTTGCCGAAGTTGGGGTCGGTCTGGACCAGGCCGAACTCGAACAGCTCGCGCAGGGTCAGGCGCATCAGCGCGGTGGCGGCGCGGTCACGCGCGGCACGACGATGGTCGGCGCCGGCGAGGCGGTCGACGGGGACGCCGTCGACGAAGTCCATCGCCAGCACGTTGCGGGTGGTGAGGTCGCGATGTACCGCCGGGACCAAGAAGTCGGGGTCGTCGCCGATGCGCGCGCGGTAGCGCTCCAGGGCCTCGGCCTCGGCGTCGTAGTCGGCCTCGCGGTGGAGCTGGCGTCGGGCCTCCTCGAGGAAGGGCTTGATGTCGATGCCCTTGGGGGCCATGCCGAAGGTCTGGCCGAGCAGGGCGAGGTTGTCGATGTCGCTGTCGATGCTGTCGCGCACCCCAGGGAACTGGATCTTCAGCGCCAGGCGGCGGCCGTCGCGGGTCTCGGCACGGTGCACCTGACCGATCGAGGCGGCGGCGATGGGCTTGAACTCGAAGCGGCGAAAGCGCTTGTCCCAGTCCGCCCCGTATTCGCGTTCGAGTACCTGGCTGAGCTGGCTCATCGGCATCGGTTCGGCGCGCTCGCGCAGCGTGCTCATGATCTCGGCGGCCTCGGGGGTGAAGATGTCCGAGCCCTCCATCGACATCAGCTGACCCATCTTCATCACCGCGCCGCGCATCCGCGCCAGCCGTTCGGTGAAGCGGCGGGTGTGCTCGGGTGAGAGCTGGATGCGCGCCGGCTCGCCGCTGCTGCGGCTGCGCGCCAGCTCGTACATCCCCTTGACGCCGACACCGGCGGCCAGATCGGTGGTGGCGCGCCCGAGGTGCCAGAGACGACTGAGACGGCGGCTGGGGACGGCGGTCCCCGGCGACTTGGTGGATCGAGTCATGGTGAATTCCTTATCGAAATATTAAGGTTTAACCCAATGTAGGCATGGTCAGGGGTGGCGACAAGGCAAAATCGCAACCCCTGTGACAGGGGTTGCGTCGTCTGACAAGGGGAAAATTGCTTGCAGTGGCGCACACATCGTTCAATAATAAACAGTTTCCTCGCGATCTCCGGCAGGCCATCCCGGCCTTCTTTGCAAGCGCGCCTTCTCTCTCCCCTTCGAGGCCCCACCATGGATACCCCTGACACGAGCACCGGTTTCGCCGATCTCGGTCTCGCCCCCGCCGTCGCCCAGGCCGTCGCCGATCTCGGCTACGAGACTCCCACCCCGGTCCAGACCCAGTGCATTCCTCACCTGATCGAGGGTCGCGACCTGCTCGGCCAGGCCCAGACCGGTACCGGCAAGACCGCGGCCTTCGCCCTGCCGCTGTTGAGCCGCCTCGATCTCGAGGCCGGGGGGCCGCAGATCCTGGTGCTGGCACCGACCCGCGAGCTGGCGCTGCAGGTCGCCGAGGCCTTTCAGGAATACGCTGCACACCTGCCCGGCTTCCTGATGCTGCCGATCTATGGTGGCCAGAGCTACGGGCTGCAGATCAGCCAGCTCAAGCGTCGGCCGCAGGTGATCGTCGGTACCCCAGGGCGGGTGATGGATCACATCCGCCGCGGCACCCTGTCGCTCGACGGGATCCGCGCCCTGGTGCTCGACGAGGCCGACGAGATGCTCAATATGGGCTTCGCCGAGGACATCGACTGGATCTTCGACCAGGCGCCCGCCGAGCGTCAGGTGGCACTGTTCTCGGCGACCATGCCGCGTGCCATCCGGCATGTCGCCGAGAAGCGCTTGCGAGACCCGGTGCTGGTGCAGGTGGCGGCCGACTCCGAGACGGTCGACACCATCGATCAGCACCACTGTGTGGTCACCCGCTTCCACAAGCTCGACGTGCTCACCCGTATCCTCGAGATCGAGGAGTTCGATGGCATGGTGATCTTCGTGCGTACCAAGCACGGCACCACCGAACTGGCAGACAAGCTCAAGGCCCATGGGTTCGCCGCCGAGGCACTCAACGGTGACATGAACCAGGAGATGCGCGAGCGCACCATCGACCGGCTCAAGCAGGGCCAGCTCGATATCCTGGTCGCCACCGACGTGGCCGCGCGCGGGCTCGACGTCGAGCGCATCAGCCACGTCATCAACTTCGATATCCCCACCGACCCCTCGGCCTATGTCCACCGCATCGGTCGGACCGGTCGCGCCGGGCGGACCGGCCGCGCGCTGCTGCTGGTCGAACCGCGTGAACGCGGGCTGCTGCGCGCCATCGAGCGCACCATCCGCCGCAGCGTGCCGGCGATGGAGCCGCCCTCGGCGGCCGATCTCAGCGAGTCGCGGATCGACCGCTTCACCGCCGAGATCAAGGAAGCGCTCGGTCAGGACCTCGATTTCTTCTACCGCCTGCTGTCGCGGCTCAACACCGAGCTGGAGGTCGAGATGCACGACCTCGCCGCGGCGCTGGCCTATCTCAATCAGCGCGAGCGTCCGCTGGAGATCCAAGAGGAGCTGCCGCGGCCGCGACCGCAGCGTGAGCGCCACGAGCGAGGAGCCCGTCACGAGCGCGGTGACCGTGCCGAGCGCCGCCCACGGCGCGAGCGCGACCACGACGGTGGGCGTCCGGCCCAGGGCGATCTCGAGCACTATCGCATCGAGGTCGGTCACCAGCACGGTGCCACCCCGCGCGAGATCGTCGGCGCCATCGCCAACGAGGCCGGGCTGGAGGGGCGTTTCATCGGTCGCATCGACATCCAGGACGATCACTCCGTGGTCGATCTGCCCAAGGGCATGCCGCGTGAGGTCTTCCAGCACCTCAAGCGCGTCTATGTGCGTGGTCAGGCGCTGCGCATCTCGGCGCTCGATCAGGGCGATGGCGACCCGCGTCGCGGTGGCGCTGCACCGGTGCGCGAGGGGCGTCCGGGTAAGCCGCGTCCCGGTAAGTTCGTGCCCGGGCGCCAGCGCAGCGATCGCCCGCGGGTGCGTCGTGGTGCGCCTGGTGAGAAGGAGTGGCGGCCGCGCTCGGGGCGTAAGCCGCGCGATTGAGGTCGGTGGATAACGAGGGGGATCGATGATGCATCCGGCACGACCCTGGCTGGTCGTCGGCGCGCTCTGCGGGCTGGCGAGCGTGGCGCTCGGCGCCTTCGGCGCGCACGGACTCGACGGTCGAGTCGAGCCGCCCATGCTGGCCAATTGGCACACCGCTGCCGACTATCTCGCCACCCATGCGCTGGCGATCCTGGTCTGTGGCGCACTGCTGGTGGCACGCCCGCGCGCCGCTGGCATCGCTCTCGCCGCCTGGCTGTTCCTCGCCGGTATCGCCCTGTTCAGCGGCAGTCTGTTCGCGCTGGTGCTCAGTGGGGTGCGGGCGCTGGGCATGGTCACCCCGATCGGCGGCATGCTACTGCTCGGCGGCTGGTTGGCCCTGGCCTTCGCCGGCTGGCGTCTGGCCGGTGGGCGTGATCACGGGGGCTGAACCGTGCGCATCCCCCGCGTCCATGCCGACCAGCCACTGTCCGCCGGCGCCGATTGCACCCTGCCCAGCGGTCCCGCGCGTCATCTGGCGCAGGTGCTGCGTCTCGGCCCCGGGGCCGAGGTGGTGCTCTTCGACGGCAGCGGTCACGACTTCCCCGCCACCATCACTCACAGCGGGCGCGACGGCGTGGAGGTGCGTCTCGGCGCGCCCGGCCCTGTCGAGCCCGCGCCCCGGCTCGAGATCCATCTCGCGCTCGGCGTCTCCAAGGGCGAACGCATGGACTTCGCCCTGCAGAAGGCCGTGGAGTTGGGCGTCACCCGCATCACCCCGCTGTGCACCGAGCGCAGCGTGGTACGTCTCGACGGGGCGCGGCTGGCGCGTCGTCTCGATCACTGGCGCGGGGTGGTCGTCAGCGCCTGCGAGCAGAGCGGGCGCCGCCGTCTGCCCCGGCTCGACGACCTGCAGGCGCTGCCCGACTGGCTCGCTGCCGGCTGGCCCGGCGGTCTCATCCTTGATCCTCGCGCCGAGCGCGCGCTCACCGCGCTCGCCCCACCCGAGACTGGCGTCACCCTGCTGATCGGCCCCGAGGGCGGTCTGAGCGAGCGCGAGATCGCCCAGGCCCGCGCCCAGGGCTTCAGCGGCGTGCGTCTCGGCCCCCGCATCCTCCGCACCGAGACAGCCCCCCTGGCCGCCATCGCGCTGATCCAGGGGCTGTGGGGCGACCTCGGGGACTGATCCCAGGCGTCGGCCGTTAGCGGCCAGCCGGATTGAACCGCAAAGACGCGAAGCGCGCAAAGAAGACGATCGGCTTCCAATAGCCGGCCTCCAGTGGGCATTGCATTCGGCCGTACTGGTCGCTGCAACCCTATCAACTGTGTTTGCTTGGCGTTCTTCGCGTCTTTGCGGTCCAACCACCTTGGTGGTTCTTCTTGTGTACGCTCCTGGCGAGTCGCTATCCTCCAGGTTGACTCCCGCCGCCCGAGGTCGTGCCGATGCATCGCCTGTTGCTGCTGCTGTGTCTGCTGTCGCTGTCGGGGTGGGCCATGGCCGGGGAGGGGGCCGGCGGGCCGACCGTGGTGCGCATCGGGGTGACGCTGGACCAGATCGTCGGGATCGACCAGAAGGCCGAGAACTTCTCCGCCGTCTACACCCTGCGGGTACGGTATCGCGAGCCGGCGCTGGCCTATGAGCCGACGCCCGGGGCGCCGCCGTTTCGCATGCTGACCTTTGCCAAGGCGATGGAGAGGTTACAGGCGCAGGGGGTAGTGTGGCCGGGGATGTTCCCGGCCAATCAGCAGGGACGACATGATCTGAGCCGCCAGGGGATACGCCTCTACCCCGACGGCGAGGTGCACTACATCGAGCGCGCGACGGCGGTGTTCCAGGCGCCGGACTTCGATTTCCGTGACTTCCCCTTCGACACCCAGTCGTTCTACATCCGGGTGGAGTCGCTGCTGCCCGAGTCGCTGTTCGTCTTCGAAGCACTGCCCGAGTACATCGGGATCGGTGACCAGCTCGGCGAGGAGGAGTGGGTGGTGTTCAGCTCGACGGCGGTGGTCGACACCGTCACCGGCGCCGACGGGCTCGGTTATTCGCGCTTCTCGCTCGGCTTCCAGGCCAACCGTCATCTGCTCTATTACGTGGTGCGCATCTTCGTGCCGATGCTGATCATCCTGGTGGTGTCCTGGAGCACCTTTCGGCTCAAGGACTACATGAAGCGCATCGACATCGGCATCACCGTGTTGTTGCTGCTGATCGCCTTCAACTTCACCCTGGGCAACGACCTGCCGAGGCTGGGTTACCTCACCGCAGTCGATGCCTTCATCGCCGGCACCTTCGTCATCACCGGAGCGGTGATCCTGGTCAACGTGCAGTTGCGGATCTGGCAGCACCAGCAGCGCGAGCGCGAGGCCGAGCGGCTCGATCGGCTCGCCCGCATCGGCTACTGGCCGGCCTATCTGGTGGGGATGTCGACGGCCCTGCTGCTACTCTGAGCGGGGCGAGCGACGGACGAGCAAAAAAAAGGGCCGATCCGTGAGGATCAGCCCTTTTTCGTATTTGGCTCCCTGGGACGGGCTCGAACCGCCGACCTAGTGATTAACAGTCACCCGCTCTACCGACTGAGCTACCAGGGAATGTCTTGAGCCGATAATGTTAGTAGCGATGACCCAGTGCGTCAAGCATGTATTCGATCGCTGTGTTCGATTGCCGACGTTTTTTGTTCTTGTGTTGTCGATGATCCGGCGCCCTGACGAGATGGTCGCCGGATCCGGGCCTCAGCCGGCGCAGGCGTTGGCGATGCGCTCGAGCGCCTGCTCCAGGTTCTCGCGACTGGTGGCGATCGACAGCCGGACGTAGCCGGGCAGGCCGAAGGCAGTGCCGGGCACCAGGGCGACACCGGCCTCCTCGATCAGGTACTCGGCCAGTTCGACGTCGGTGCTGATGTTGGGCATGCGCTCGATCAGCCCCTGGACCTTGGGGAAGACGTAGAAGGTGCCGTCGGTGGGCAGGCACTCGATGCCGTCGATGGTGTTGAGCCGCTCGACGACCAGGTCGTGACGCGCCTTGAAGGCGGTGAGCATCTCGCCGATGCACGCCTGCGGGCCTTCGAGCGCGGCCTGGGCGGCGGCCTGCGAGATCGAGGCCGGGTTGGAGGTGCTCTGCGACTGTACCTTCTTCATCGCCTTGATGATGTCGGCGGGACCGGCGGCGTAACCGATGCGCCAGCCGGTCATCGAGTAGGCCTTGGAGACGCCGTTGAGCACCAGGGTGCGCGGGGCGAGGTCGGGGCAGGCATTGAGGATGTTGACGAAGGGTGCATCGTCCCAGCGGATGTGCTCGTACATGTCGTCGCTGGCGATCACCGCGCGCGGGAAGTCACGCAGCACCTCGCCGAGGGCCTCGAGCTCGTCTCGGCTGTAGGCCATGCCGGTGGGGTTGGAGGGGCTGTTGATGACCACCAGCCGGGTCTGCTCGGTCATCGCCGCGCGCAGCTGCGCCGGGGTGATCTTGAACGACTGGTCGGCGGCGGCGTGGATGAACACCGGGGCGGCACCGGCGAGCAGCGACATGTCGGGGTAGGAGACCCAGTAGGGGGCGGGGATCACCACCTCGTCGCCCGGATCGAGCAGCGCCTGGGCGAGGTTGAAGAAGCTCTGTTTACCGCCACAGGAGACCAGGATCTGCTCGGCGGTGAAGTCGAACCCGTTGTCGCGCTTGAATTTGTCGATGATCGCCTGCTTGAGCCCGGCGGTGCCGTCGACGGCGGTGTACTTGGTGAAGCCGTTCTCGATCGCGGCGATGGCGGCGGCCTTGATGTGCTCGGGGGTGTCGAAGTCGGGTTCACCGGCACCGAGTCCGATCACGTCCTTGCCCTCGGCGCGCAGCGCATTGGCGCGGGCGGTGATGGCGAGTGTGGCAGACGGCTTGACGGCCTGGACGCGGGCGGCGAGTTTGGTGCTCATCAGCGATGATCTCTGGGGTCCTGGGGTGGCTGGATTTGATTGTTGCAACTGCCAATAATAGCGAAACGCCGAACGCCCGGCATCTTGCGCGATGGCCACGGATGGCGCTCGGCGCGGGGCGCGGCGATCATCAGCAGACGAGGCCCCTTGCATGTCCCCCAGACCCTTTCAGCTCGAAGCCCAGTTCGCACCTGCGGGCGATCAGCCCGAGGCCATCGACCGTCTGGTCGCCGGCCTGGAGGACGGTGAGGCCGGGCTGACCTTGCTCGGGGTGACCGGTTCGGGCAAGACCTTCACCATCGCCAACGTCATCGACCGGGTGCAGCGCCCGACCCTGGTACTGGCGCCGAACAAGACCCTCGCCGCCCAACTCTACGGCGAGATGCGTGAGTTCTTCCCGCACAACGCCGTCGAGTACTTCGTCTCCTACTACGACTACTACCAGCCCGAGGCCTATGTCCCGGCCACGGATACCTATATCGAGAAGGACGCGGCGATCAACGAGCACGTCGAGCAGATGCGGTTGTCGGCGACCAAGGCGCTGCTGGAGCGGCGCGATGTGGTGATCGTCGCCACCGTCTCCTCGATCTACGGGCTCGGCGACCCGGACGCCTATCTGAAGATGGTGCTGCTGCTCAAGCGTGGCGACCTGGTCGACCAGCGCGCCATCCTGCGCCGGCTCGCCGACCTGCAGTACCAGCGCAACGAGGTCGAGCTGCAGCGCGGCTGCTACCGGGTGCGCGGCGACGTGATCGAC
This sequence comes from Marichromatium bheemlicum, assembly GCF_012276755.1. Lineage (GTDB taxonomy): Bacteria > Pseudomonadota > Gammaproteobacteria > Chromatiales > Chromatiaceae > Marichromatium > Marichromatium bheemlicum. The sequence continues at coordinate 121,821 of NZ_JAAXKX010000005.1, forward strand.
ATCTATCCGGCCGAGTCCGACGACGAGGCGGTGCGGGTGGAGCTGTTCGACGACGAGATCGAGTCGCTGTCGCTGTTCGATCCGCTCACCGGCGTGGTGCGCCAGCAGGTGGCGCGCTACACCGTCTACCCCAAGACCCACTACGCCACCCCGCGCGAGACCATCCTCCAGGCCGTCGAGCAGATCAAGCCGGAGCTGCGCGAGCGCCTCACGGTGCTGCGCGAGCAGGGCAAGCTGGTCGAGGCGCAGCGGCTCGAACAGCGCACCCAGTTCGACCTGGAGATGATGGTCGAGGTCGGCTACTGCCAGGGCATCGAGAACTACAGTCGCTATCTCTCCGGGCGTGCCCCCGGCGAGCCGCCGCCGACCCTCTACGACTATCTGCCGCACGACGCCCTGGTGGTGATCGACGAGAGCCATGTCACCGTGCCCCAGCTCGGCGGCATGTACCGCGGTGACCGCTCGCGCAAGGAAAACCTGGTCGACTATGGCTTCCGCCTGCCCTCGGCGCTCGACAACCGGCCGCTGCGCTTCGAGGAGTTCCGCGAGCGCCAGCCGCAGACCATCTATGTCTCGGCCACCCCGCGCGCCTTCGAGCTGGAACACTCGGGCGTGGTGGTCGAGCAGGTGGTGCGTCCCACCGGGCTGGTCGACCCCGAACTCGAGGTGCGCCCGGCGCTGACCCAGGTCGACGACCTGCTCTCCGAGATCCACGCCCGGGTCGCGGTCGACGAGCGCGTCTTGGTGACCACCCTCACCAAGCGCATGGCCGAGGACCTCACCGATTACCTCACCGAGCACGAGGTGCGGGTGCGCTATCTGCACTCCGACATCGATACCGTCGAGCGCGTCGAGATCATCCGCGATCTGCGGCTCGGCGCCTTCGACGTGCTGGTCGGGATCAACCTGCTGCGCGAGGGGCTGGACATGCCCGAGGTCTCGCTGGTCGCCGTCCTCGACGCCGACAAGGAGGGCTTTCTGCGTTCGACCGATTCGCTGATCCAGACCATCGGGCGCGCCGCGCGCAACGCCAACGGCAAGGCCATCCTCTACGCCGACAGCCTCACCGGCTCGATGCGCCGGGCGATCGACGAGACCGAGCGCCGCCGCGCCAAGCAGCTCGCCGCCAATGCCGCCAACGGCATTACCCCGCAGACCATCCGCAAGGCGGTGGCCGACATCATGGAGGCGGCCACCCCGGGCGCGCCGCTGCCGGCGCGTGACTATGCCGCGGTGGCCGACGAGGTGGCCGAGTACGCCGCGCTCACCCCACAGCAGCTGGCCAAGCGGATCAAGGCGCTGGAGAAGACCATGTACCAGCACGCCAAGGACCTGGAGTTCGAGCAGGCGGCGGCGGTGCGCGACCAGATCCGCGCGCTGCAGACCCGGGGGCTGGCCGGCTGAGCGCGCGCATGGGTGCGACACCGCGACGATGAGCGAGCAGGAGCGGCAGGAGGCCGGCGCGGTCGACACCCCCGGGCCGGGCATGGCGGGCGCCACGCATGAGGCGCCTGGGTCGAGGCCGTCACGGCTCGGGGGCGTGCCCGGGCGCGCGCGCTGCTGGCTGCGCCGCTGCGGTCGCGGGTTGCTGGTGCTGGTCGCCACCGGCGTGCTCGGCTCGGCGCTGCTCGTCGCGGCGCTGCGCTGGGTCGATCCGCCGGCCTCGGCCTTCATGCTCCAGCACGCCTACAACCTGTGGCGACTCGACCAGTCGCCGCCCTACTACCACCACTGCTGGGTGCCCTGGAGCGAACTCCCGCCGCCGCTGCGACTGGCGGCGATCAGCGGCGAGGATCAGCGCTTCCCGAGCCATCTCGGCTTCGATCTGATCGAGATCCGTCACGCCCTCGCCGCCCATCGCCGGGGCGGCGCGTTGCGCGGCGCCAGCACCATCACCCAGCAGACGGCCAAGAACCTCTTCCTGTGGCCGGGGCAGGGCTGGGTGCGCAAGGCGATCGAGGCCTGGTTCACCCTGCTGCTCGAGGTGCTGTGGTCGAAGGAGCGCATCCTCGAGGTCTATCTCAACATCATCCAGTTCAGCCCCAGCACCTATGGCGCCGGGGCGGCCAGCGTGCGCTACTTCGGCCACCCGGCGCGCACCCTGACGCTGGAGGAGTCGGCGCTGCTCATCGGCGTGCTGCCGGCGCCCGGTCACTACCGTCTCGACCGCCCCTCGGAGCGGCTGCGCCGCCGCGCCGACTGGATCATCGACCAGTCCTCGCGCCTCGGCGGCGAGCGTTATCTGCAGCGGCTCTGAGGTTCAGTGATCAGCCTCCAGCCCCTAGGTTGGGTTGCCCATACACCACCGATCGACGAATCCTTGGGACTCCAGGACGGGCAACCCAACATCGCCACCAGGCGGCCGCCAGCGGGTTGAACCGCGAAGACGCCAAGAGCGCGAAGATGAAGAAAGGCTTCCAGCGGTCAGTCTCCGGTGAGGGGCCGGGTTGTCTCGTCGCGTCGCGTCGCGGTTGGCCGCCCCCCGGCACCGGAGGCTGTTTGCTGAAGGCTGGTCGCTTTCTTCGCGTCCTTTGGGTCTTTGCGGTTCCATCCTCATTGAACCGCCAAGATACCGTCTTGCCGGTCAATCGCCGATCATGCACACCAGCCAGTCCCCGACTGGAGGCTGGAAGCTGGTTTGAACCGCGAAGACACGAAGCGCGCAAAGGGGAGAAAAGCCTTCAGCGACCAGCCTCCAGCCCGTAGGTTGGGTTGCCCATACACCACCGATCGACGAATCCTTTGGACTCCAGGACGGGCAACCCAACATCGCCACCAGGCGGCCGCCAGCGGGTTGAACCGCGAAGACGCCAAGAGCGCGAAGATGAAGAAAGGCTTCCAGCGGTCAGTCTCCGGTGAGGGGCCGGGTTGTCTCGTCGCGTCGCGTCGCGGTTGGCCGCCCCCCGGCACCGGAGGCTGTTTGCTGAAGGCTGGTCGCTTTCTTCGCGTCCTTTGGGTCTTTGCGGTTCAATCTCCTGGCCAGCTGGCCGCTGGCCGCTGGCCGCTGGCCGCTGGCCGCTGAAAGCCCATCCTCAGGGTTCGCAATAACGCTCGACCTGGGCGCGGTGGTGTTCGAGCATCTGCTCGCGGTAGCGCTGTTCGCTGCGGTCGCGGTAGGTGGCTCGGGCGGCCTGCTCCCAGCGCGCGACCTGGGCGCGGTGGCGGGCGCATTTGGCGCGATCCGAGGGGGACGCGGAGGGGCGCCTGGGGGCGGTGTCGGTGGTGGCGCGCGCGGCCGGTGTCGGGGCGAGCCGTTGGAGTTGGTTGCCGACCGACATCTGCGGGTCGTTGGCGGCGCGGGCGCTGCCGTCGGGGCTGCGGGTGTCGAGTTCGATGCTGCCTCCCGAGGCCGCGCTGCCACAGGGGGTTTGCTGATAGCTGATCCGGCCGGCGGCGTCGACGCAACGATAGAGCTCGGCCTGGGCGTCGAGGGCCGCGACCGCGCAGAGTAGCGCGATGGCGCCTTTCATGCTCGATCCTCCCTCCGCTGGATGGACACGGCAGGGCAAGGCCCCGCCATGTCCGAGCTTAGTCGGGATCGCTGCCCGGCGTAAGGTTCGGGCGACCTCAGTCGCGCCCGCGGGCGCGCGCGGCGCGGCGTTGCTCGACCGCGTCGGCCAGCTCCTGGAGCATGGGCTCGGTGTCATCCCAGCCGACACAGGCATCGGTGATGCTCTGACCGTAGACCAATCCCTTGCCGTCTCCGAGGTTCTGACGCCCGGCGACCAGGTTGCCCTCGATCATCGCGCCGATGATGCTTTGTTCGCCACGCGCGACCTGACCGGCCACGTCCTGGCAGACGCGGATCTGCTTCTCCGGTTTTTTGCGGCTGTTGGCGTGACTGCAGTCGATCATGATCTTCGGCGTCAGTCCCGACTCGACGATCTGGTCGGCGGCGATGTGCACGCTCTCGGTGTCGTAGTTCGGGCGTTGGCCGCCGCGCAGGATGATGTGGGTGTCGACATTGCCGGTGGTGTTGAAGATCGCCGAGCGTCCCTCCTTGGTCACCGACATGAACACGTGCGGGCGGGCGGCGGCGTGGATGGCGTCGATCGCCACCTTAACGTCACCGTTGGTGGCGTTCTTGAAGCCGATGGGACAGGACAGCCCGGAGGTCAGTTCGCGGTGCCCCTGGCTCTCGGTGGTGCGCGCGCCGATCGCGCCCCAGCTGATCAGGTCGGTGATGTATTGGGGGCTGATCAGGTCGAGGAACTCGGTGCCGGCGGGGATCCCCATGTCGTTGAGATCGAGCAGCAGCTTGCGCGCGACCCCCAGCCCCTGATTGATGGCGAAGCTGCCGTCGAGGTTGGGGTCGTTGATCAGCCCCTTCCAGCCAACGGTGGTGCGTGGTTTCTCGAAGTAGACCCGCATCACCACCAGGAGTTGGTCGGCGAAGCGCTCGCGCAGTGGCTTGAGCTTGTGGGCGTATTCGAGCGCGGCATCGGGATCGTGCACCGAACAGGGGCCGATCACCACCAGCAGTCGATCGTCCTCGCCGTGGAGGATGCGCTGGATCGCCTGTCGGGTGCCGTGAACGTTTTCCGAAGCGGCCTCGGAGAGCGGAAACTCCTCGTGCAACGCCTTCGGTGAGCGGACTTCTTTGATGTCGCGGATGCGCAGGTCGTCGGTCTGATACATGGGCATGGGCGTTGCAGGATGGTCAATGGAAGCGACCCATTATAGACCGATGTGATGGCTGCGCTCCGCCTCGGGACGCCAGTGCGCGGTTGTCGACGATGGGGCGGTCACCAGGTGCGCGACCTGGGCACCGCCTGTGCCCAGGTACTCGTGCGGCGGCGGGTGTCGGCTCAGGGCAGGGTGGGGCGATTCATGCATTCGAGTACCGGGCCGTTGGCGCCGTGACGGATACGCGTGATCCCGGCGTAATCGGTCTTGGTGCGATACCAGTGGTGTGGACCGAGCCCGAGTATCTCGCCGAGGATGGCGCGGGTGGTCCCCGAGTGGCAGACGATCAGCAGGTGTTCTCCGGCGTGGCGCTCGATCTGCGCGCGATAGGCCGTGCTGACACGGTCGAGGAACGCCTCCAGGGGTTCGGCGCCGGCAGGGCGACAACCGACCGGATCACGGCGGTAGGCGCGATGACGCTCGGGCTCGCTGAGGGCGATCTCGGTATGGGCGCGGCCTTCCCACTCGCCCATGCCGACCTCGGCGAACTCGGGGACGATCTCGAGTGGGAGTTGGTGGTGCGCGGCGAGTTCGCGGGCGAAGGCCTGACAGCGTTGCAGCGGCGAACTCAGGATACGCGTCCAGGGTGCGGCGTCGCCGATGGCCTGGCGCATCTGCTGCCAGCCGGTTTCGGACAGGGGGTCGTCGACGCCACGGCCACGGTAGCGCCGTCCGCCCACGGGCTCGCCGTGGCGGATCAGGTCGATGAGGGTTGCGGACACGCTTGGGGATTCCTCGGGAACGGACGGGCGCGCCGCTGGTGAACGGGCGCGCGGGAAAAGCCATTAATTCTAGCTCGACTCCATGGCGATGGCATCAGGGTGAGGTTCCATCCTCATTGAACCGCTAAGGCACCAAGAGCGCGAAGAAAGCGACCAGCCTTCAGCAAACAGCCTCCAGTGCCGGAGCGCGGGCAACCGCAGCGCGACGAGACAACCCAGCTCCATCACTGGAGGCTGACGGCCTTGCTTCATCTTCGCGCTCTTGGCGTCTTGGCGGTTCGAATCAGCTTCCAGCGATCAGCTTCCAGCCTCCAGTCGGCGAGGCTGGCGTGCATGATCGGCGATTGACGGGCAAGGCGGTATCTTGGCGGTTCAATTTTCTGGCGGCTGGCGGCTGGCGGCTGGCGGCTGGTGCCCCTTTGCGGTTCAATCGTCGCTGATCACCGATTCTCAATCATTGAGGGATGACGCCATGACTGCCAAACGCTACGCCGGTATCGACAACGAGCTTCAGGGCGGAATGACACCGACGGCCAATATCATCCGTGACGCCTGGGTATTCGGTCTGATCCCCGAGGAGGAGACCTGCGCGGGTTGGACGGTGCAGGGGATCGACGCCCTCTATGACAAGGTCAGCGCGGCCTGGGCGCCCTATGGGCATCTGGTCTCCAACCTGCCCGCGGAGCTGCGCGCGCGTCACGCCCGGATCTACGACGCCGCAGTGGAGCGGGCGCGGGCGTCCGGTTGGGACCCGGACCAGCTCGAGGAGGACTGATCGGGCCGCTGCCCCAGGACCGCGTCCAGCGGCGCAGCGCGTCGATCATCCCGGCGGCCTCTCCTCGTCGAGCGGGTATCGGGGCGGGCGGCCGGTGCGATGACGCCCCGTCGCCAGCCCCGTTGGTTGGGAAATTATCTATCATTGCAACGACATGGTGTAGCACCGGATGGTGTCGGTCGGGGGACGTGGGTCTTTGCAGGCGTCTCTGTCCAACCCCTCGATCCGTGCTGCGCCGGTTGGCACGGCGCTGCCGTGTCTGCGACCTCATGTCAATCAAGAGTCTCGTGCAGGGACCATGTTCGAGCAGCCCTATCGTTCTCGTGAGCACCTCGCCCGTTGACCGTGTCTCGGGGCGATGCCGGCTGTGGGCTGACCGCGCAGTGCCGCTCGGGTGCCGGCGATGCGCCCGCAATCATGACGAGAGGCCCTTATGTCCAAGTTACCCAGGTGGCGAGAGGAGTGGTCGTTGAACATCGACGTCATCGATCAGGAACATCGTGCGCTGATCGAACGCCTCGCCGACCTATGCCTGAGGTTCTGCCCCGAGGCCACGCCGACACGTAGCGGCGGGGCCAATGCCTTGATCGATGCGCTCGCCGAGCTCGGCGAGCTGGCACGCACCCACTTCCAGCACGAGGAGCGGTTCATGCGTGCGATCGGCTTCGAGGAGCTGCCCGAGCATCAGCGCGAACACGCCCTGATGATGGCCGAATACACCGCGCTGCTGCGCGAGTGGCGCGCCGAGGGGGTGACTGTGTTGACGCCCGTGATCCAGGAGACCGTGCGTGAGTGGTTGCTGGCACACATCCTCGGTACCGATCGCGAGTTCGCCCGCGCCTATTTTCAACTCTGCGGCGGTGACGACCGTCTCGTCCCCAGGCCGTCGCGGGATCTCCATCTGGGGTAAGTGCTAGGGGCGGATGCCGGACCTGGGTCAGGACGGCCCGAACAGGTCCTTCAGTGCCTGGATCGAGGTCTGGCGTCCGAGTTCACCGATCGCGGTGGTCAGCGGAATCGCCTTGGGGCAGACCCGTACGCAGTTCTGGGCGTTGCCGCAGTCGCTCAACCCGCCCTCGGCCATGATCGCGTGCAGTCGCTCGGTCTTGTCGTGACGCCCGGTGGGGTGAGCGTTCATCAGCCGCACCTGCGCCAGCGGTGCCGGGCCGACGAACTCCGAGCCGGCGCCGAACTGCGGACAGGCGGCCATGCAGCAGCCGCAGCTCATGCAGCGGCTGTAGAGATAGTCGGTCGCCCATTGTTGCGGGGCGATGCGCGGCGGCGGTTCGTGGGTGTCCCAGGCGCCGTCGATCTCGATCCAGGCGTGGACCTTGCGTAGCCCGGCGTCGATGGCGCTGCGGTCGACGAGCAGGTCGCGTACCACCGGGAACTTGGGTAGTGGTTCGAGCACGATCGGCTGTTCGAGCTGGTCGATCAGCGCCGAGCAGGCCGGGCGCGGTACCCCGTTGATCAGCATCGCGCAGGAACCGCACACCTCCTCCATGCAATTGTGATCCCAGCACACCGGGTCGACCCGCCGCCCATCGTGGGTGAGCGGGTGCTCGCGTAGTGCCATCAACACCGAGACCACGTTGTGGTCGGGCGCATAGGGCAGCACGAAGGTCTCCCAGTAGGGCGGCGTGTCGGGGCCATCCTGACGGCGGATGCGTAGCTCGATGGTGGAGGGTGTTTCGCGCATGACGGGGCTCTCAGCGATAGTCGCGCGGCTCGCTCGGCGGGCAGACGCTGAGGTCGACCGCCTGGTAGTGGATGCGCGGGCGCGGCGCGGCATACTCGGCCAGGGTCGTCTTGAGCCAACGCGTGTTGTTCTCGCGCCAGCGGGCGCGATAGTCCTCGAACTCGGGATCGCCGGGGAACTTGCCCTCGGGGATGGGGAGTTCGAAGTCGGGTTTGTGATGGGCGCCGCGACACTCGTCGCGGGCCAGGGCGCTGGCCGTCACCGCCTTGGCGAGCACGATCATGTCGGCGAGCTGGCGGGTGAAGACCAGGGTCTGGTTGGCCCAGCGGTTGGCCTCGCCGAGACCGATCCGCGCCAGTCGCGCCTCGAGTCGGTCGAGTTCGGCGAGTGCCTGCTCCAGCCCGGCGTTGTCGCGCACCACCCCGACCCGCTCGGTCATCAACGCCCCCAGCGCCTGGTGCAGGGTGTAGGGGTTCTCCTCGCCGTCGGCGTCCAACAGGCGCTGGTTGATCGCCTCCTGGCGTCGGCGCTCGGCGGTGATTAACGTCTCGGGCAGGGCCGGGCGGGCCGGGTCGAGCCCGCGCAGATAGTTGGCCGCCGCCTCGCCCGCGACCCGCCCGGAGAAGCTCGCCGAGAGCAGTGAGTTGGCGCCGAGCCGGTTGGCGCCGTGATAGGCGTAGTCGCACTCGCCGCAGGCATAGAGCCCGGGGATGTTGGTGGCATGGTTGCGCGCGCTGCCCGGGCGCATGCCACCGTCGGTGTCGCGCTCGAAGTCGACCCACAGCCCGCCCATGCCGTAGTGGGCGGCGGGGAAGATCTCCATCGGGGTGTCGAGCGGGTCGCTGCCGGCGAACTTGCGATAGATCTCGAGGATGGCGCCGAGCCGGGTGGCGACGAAGCGCCGATCGAGATGGGTGAGGTCGAGATAGACCCGGTCGCCACCGCCGATGCCCAGCCCGAGTTCGCGGGTGACGCGCCAGATCGCGCGCGAGGCCTCGTCGCGGGCCACGGTGTTGCCGTAGGCGGGGAAGAACTCCTCGAGGAAGTAGAAGCGCTCGCGCTCGGGGATCCGGCGCGGGTCGCGGCGATCACCCGGGGTGCGCGGCACCCACACCCGACCGCCCTCGCCGCGGGCCGCCTCGCTCATCAGCCGGGTCTTGTCGCGCCCGAGCATCGCCGTCGGGTGGAACTGGAAGAACTCGCCGTTGGCGAACCAGGCACCCTGCTGATAGACGCGGCTGGCGGCGGCGCCGGTGGAGTTGGTCGAGGTGGTGGTCTTGGGCGCGTAGAGCTGGCCGAAGCCGCCGCTGGCGAGCACCACGGTGTCGGCGAGGAAGGGGCGTACCTCGAGGCTGCGCAGGTCCATCGCGAGGATGCCGCGACAGCGTCCGTCGGCGTCGATGAGCAGCGACAGGAACTCCCACCACTCGAACTTCTCCACCCGCCCCAGGCTCTCGAGCCGGCGCACCTGTTGATCGACGCCGTAGAGCAGTTGCTGGCCGGTACTGGCGCCGGCGAAGCAGGTGCGACGGTGCTTGACGCCGCCGAACAGGCGCAGATCGAGCCCGCCCTCGGGGGTGCGCGAGAAGGTCACGCCCATGCGCGCGAAGGTGCGGATCAGTCCCGGGGCCTGTTCGCACAGGCTCTTGATCGGCGGCTGGTTGGCGAGGTACTCGCCGCCCTTGATGGTGTCGAGGATGTGTTGATCGATCGAGTCGCGCTCGCCCTTGGTGTCGAGTACTGCGTTGATCCCGCCCTGGGCGCACACCGAGTGGCTGCGCTTGACCTCGAACAGCGAGAACAGCCGCACCGGGAACCCGGCCTCGGCCAGGCGCAGGGTCGCCCACAGCCCGCCGAGCCCGCCGCCGACGACGATCGCCCCCGGCGCACTCATGACAGGAACCCCAGCATGCCGTGCACCCCGAGTGCGGCGAGCACTACCCCGAACCCGGTGCAGGCCCAGGCGAAGCGCCGCTGTGCCGCCGCCGAGGTGGTCACTCCCCAGACGATGGCCATGGTCGCCAGACCGTTGGCGAGGTGGAACACCGAGGCGATCAGCCCGGCGAGATAGAGCGTGAAGATCCAGGGATCGCTGAGCAGGGTCTGCATATGGCCGTAGAGATCGGTACGGATCGCCGGCGTCCACAGCCCCTGGATGCGGGTCATGCCGACATGGAGGACGAGGAAGGCGAGGATCGCGATCCCGGAGAGACGTTGCAACCAGTAGGCCCAGTTACGGGCATAGCGGTAGCGCAGGGGTTCGGGGCGCTGGTCACGCAGGATCGCCAGACCGATCACCGCGTGCAGGATCAGGGGCAGGGCGATCACCAACAGCTCGATCGGTACTAGGTAATTCAGGCCCTGGAGCGCCTCGACCACTTCGCGGTTGTAGTGCTCTGCGCCGAAGCGTGACTGCGAGTTCTCCCACAGATGGAAGATCAGAAAGGCGCCCACCGGGAGCAGCCCCAGCAGCGAGTGCAGCCGGCGCAGCACGAAATGGCGGTTTCCGATGGAGGCGGTCATCGCGCGGTCCGTGGTTGGCATCCGAGTCCCAAGAAGATAACGCGATGTGCGGGAGTTGGGGTTGATCAGGCTCAGTCGCAGGCCGTGCACCATGGTGGATGCGTCGCCGGATCCTCAGTCCTCGCGGTCGTCGTTGCGGTCGTCGCGGTCGTCGCGATTGCGACTGCGGTATTGGGTATAGACCAGCCAACCGACCAGTCCGAGGAACAGCGCCAGTTCGAGCGCGGCGAGTGAGCTGCCTTCCATCCGGATGTCTCCTGAGTTTGGTGGGTGGGGCAAGATCGGAATCGGTGGGTTGCAGATGGTGACAGCGGCGAGCGATGCCAAGCACCTGGGGATGTGTCTGTTGGCAACGGCAATCTGTTACAGTTCCGTTCCCATTTCTGCTGTGCTGTACCATGTCTCGTCGTCGCGCATCCAAGTCCCGTACCCGCCGTTCCCGATCCTCGACTCCCTGGTCCCGTCTCGTCTCCTGGCTGAACCGACTGAGCACGCGTGCGCGTGCCCTGCTGCTCGGTATCGGCCTGGTGCTGGTGGTGTCACTGCTACCGCAGTCGTGGGTCGAGCCGCTGCCGGAGCACGCCCGCAAGGCGGTGGCGATCACCGTCGATATCCGTGAGTTGGTCGTCGATCTGGTCGCCGATACCGGCAGCTGGGCCGGTGGGCTGGTGGCGGTGGTCGCCGACTCGAGCGCCGATCAGCTGCTCGGTCTCATCGATCAGGTGCCGGTGCAACCGCCGGCGTGGTGGCCGGAGTCGGCAGCGGTGCCGGAGCCGCCGGCGCTCGACAGCCTGCCGCGGGTCGCCGGCAGCTTCTCGACCGCCAAGCGCTGGCTCTACGAACGGGTCTATGCCGATCACCGCGAGACCTTCTACTGCGGCTGTCGCTACGACGCCGAGGCCCAGGTCGAGCTAGGCAGTTGCGGGCTCGATGCCCTGGCCGGCAGTCGCCGGGCGCGTCGGGTCGAGGCCGAGCACGTCTTCCCGGCCGCGCAGTTCGGTAACTTCCGCCAGTGCTGGCGTGAGCCCGAGCGCTTCGCCGAGTGTCGTACCAGCAGTGGTCGTCAGCTCTCCGGGCGGGCCTGCTGCGAGCGTGTCGATCCGGTGTTCGAGGCCGCGCACAACGACCTCTACAACCTCTACCCCGCCGTGGGCCAGATCAATGGCGAGCGTTCGGACTTCAACTGGGGGATGGTCGCCGGTGGGGAGGGCTATGGCACCTGCGAGATCCGTATCGACGCCGAACACCGCCGGGTGGAGCCGCCGGCGCGGGTGCGCGGCGACATCGCGCGCACCATGTTCTACATGCGCGATACCTACGGGTTGCGGCTGAGCCGTCAGGACGAGCAGCTCTATGCCGCCTGGAACAATGCCGACCCGCCGGATGCCTGGGAACGCGAGCGCTCGCGTCGGATCGCGCGTATCCAGGGGCGCGAGAACCCCTATATCACCGGCTATCGGCGGCTCTGAGTCAGGCGCGTTCGACGCGGTCGCGGCCGTTGCGCTTGGCGCGATAGAGCGCCTCGTCGGCGCGCGCGAGGATGCTGTCGGGGTCGCGGTCGTCGGCCTCGACCTGGGTGCAACCGATACTGACGGTGACCTCGATGACGGTCTCCTTGTGCTCTACCCGAAGTGCTGCGATATGGCCCCGGAGCCGCTCGGCGAACTGGTGGGCCGCGTCGAGGTCGCTGTCGGGGACCAGCACCGCGAACTCCTCGCCGCCGAGTCGCCCGGCGCAGTCGGTGCTGCGCAGCTCGGCACGCAGTACTGCGGCGAAGGCGCGCAGTACCGCATCGCCGCCACCATGGCCGTAGCTGTCATTGATCTGCTTGAAGTGGTCGAGGTCGAGCATCAGCACCGCCGTGGCGGTGTGGTGGCGGCGGGTGCGGTCGAGCGCGTGCTGCAGCTTGGTGAAGAAGTGACGGCGATTGGTCAGCCCGGTGAGATCATCGGTGTTGGCCAGCTCGCGCAAGCGCTGTTCGAGACGCTTGCGTTCGGTCAGGTCGGTGTTGGCGCCGGCCACCCGCAGCGGGCGGCCGCTGGGATCGCGCTGGATGAAGCCGCGCGAGAGTACCGGTACATAGTGGCCGTTGCGGTGCAGCAGGCGGAATTCGATCGAGTAGGCGCTGGAGGTACTGGCGAGGGCCTGATCGAAGACCTCTTGGACGCGCGCCTGATCCTCGGGGTGGATCAGCAGCCGCCACAGATAGCGATCGGCCTCGAGCGCCCCTTCGTCATAACCGAGCATCTCCCACCAGCGCAGCGAGTAGAACACCCGGTCGCTGGTCAGGTCCCAGTCCCACCAACCGTCCTCGGTGCCGCGCAGCACCAGTGAGAGCCGCTCCTCGCTGGCGCGCAGCGCCTCGCTTGCCTGGGTACGCTCGATAGCGATACTGGCGAGGTTGATGACCAGTTCGATGCGCTCGAGATCAGCCGCGGTCGGCCCCTGTGGCTGGTCGTGATAGATCGCGAAGGTGCCGAGCACCCGCCCGTCCGAGGCCCGGATCGGCTCCGACCAGCAGGCCGCGAGCCCGGCCTGGTAGGCTGGTTCGCGCAGGGACCGGCACAGCGGATGGGTGGCGATGTCCTCGACCACCACCCGCTGTCCGGTGGTGGCGGCCCGGCCACAGGCGCCGGCCTCGGCGCCGATCGCGAGCCCGTCGATGGCCTGGTTGTAGTCCTCCGGCAGGCTCGGGGCAGCGGCGGTGTAGAGACGCTCGCCGTCGCGATCGAGCAGCAGGATGCTGCAGTGGGCCTTGCCTTCCTGCTCGAAGCCGGTGGCGATGATCTCGAGCACCTCGGCGAGTGGTGCCCCGGAGACGAGGCGTTCGAGGACCTGGTTGCGTAGTCGCTCGCGGAATTCGAGCCGGCGCTGCTCGGTGGTGTCGCGCCCCACCGACTGGATCTCGAGCAGTCGCCCCTCTGGGTCGAGGATGGCCTGATCGACCCATTGCACCCAGCGCCGCTCGCCGTCGGCGCGGACCACCCAGTGTTCACTGACCACCATCGGCTGTTCGGCATCGCATTGACTCAGCAGCGTGTCGACGGTCTCGAGCTCGCTCTCCGGGATCAGGTCCATGAAGTCGGTGCCGATCAGCTCACCACGGTTGCGCCCGAAGAAGCTGCTGTAGGCGTCGTTGACGAAGGTGATGGTGTTGTCCGGGAGGAAGCGGCAGACCAGATCGCTCTGCAGGCCGACGATGGCGCGATAGCGGGTCTCGCTCAGCCGCAGCCGCTGTTCGCGTGCCTTGAGGTCGGTGATCTCGCAAAGCGCCAGGCTCCAGCCGCTGGTGCTGTTGTCGGGGTGGGCCTGGAGACGGATCCAGCGTAGTGCCCCGGCCTGGTCGCGAATGCGACAGTCGTGCTGCCAAGGGGTGTGCGTGCGTTCGGCCTCGTTGATGCACTGCTGTAGCGTGGCGCAGTCCTCGGCCAGGATCGCCATGGTCCAATCCACCGTGGCGGTGGTGGCCGCCGCCGTACCGGGAGGCTTGAGGCCGCGCAGTAGCCATTGGCCATCGGTGTTGGCGTGTCGTCTGAGCCAGTCGCGGGTCGGGTGCCGAGAGGGGGTGGTCGGCGTGGGGGCGTCAGTGCGCTCGGCCCCGGGTTGGTGTTTCGGGGCGGCGGGGCTGTGGTCTGGGCGACGACGCATGACGACCCCCTGGCCAAGGATCCACACCGGCGGTTTGCCGCGTCTGGTGGTCGGTCGCGGTGCGCCGCGCGTGATCCGACACGTTGCGTGACGTTTCATTAGGGTAGTCGATCACGGAGTCGATTCAAGCGGCACGGGGTCCGGCGTCGAAGCTGCGTGCCACCACAGCCGTGATCTCTCTGGCCTGGCGCTCGATGTCGGTGACCAGGGCGAACTGGCGTCGCGCCTTGTGCAGGTTGTCGCCGCGCTGGCGTACACGGAAGTAGCGATCACCTTGGAGGTGATCGGTGAGAAAGCGGATGCCCAGTTCGAGCGGGATCAACCGCAACGCCTCCGGGATCAGCGATCGCTCCTCGGCATCGAGCAGATCGCCGGTCGCGGCGGCATAACCGGCGAGGATGGCCGCACCGAGGTCGAGGTCGAAGCGGGCGTCGTCGCCGTGCTCGCCAGCACGGTTGCAGCACGAACGCAGGCAGTCGCCGAGGTCGTGGTGGATCAGCCCGGGCTGGACGGTGTCGAGGTCGATCAGCGCCACCACACGGCTCGCGTCGGTCGAGAACAGCAGGTTGTCGAGTTTGGGGTCGCCGTGGACGATGCGCGTGCCGATCCGCCCCTCGGCATGGGCGCTGGCGAGCGCCGTGGCGAGTATGGCGCGGCGGGCGACGAAGTCGAGACAGCTGGCGACGCTCGGATCACGCCGCGCCGTCGGGGTGTCGAGTCGTCGCAATCCGTCGAGATAGGCCGGGGTGTCGTGGAAGCCAGGCAGGGCGGTCTGTAGTGTCGGTGCGTGACGGGCGAGGGTGTGATGGAAGCGCCCGAGCGCCTCGCCCACGGCCTCGGCCTGGGCGGGCTGATCGAGTCGGGCGAGCCCGCGACTGGGGGCGATGAAGCGGGTCAGGCGCCAATAGGCGCCGTCGTCGTCGTGGTACGCGAAGCCGCCGTCACGGGTTGGCAGTGGGGTAGGGATGTCGAGCCCGGGGACGTCCCAGACCGCAGCGAGCGCAACCTGATTGGCGATCACCCGCGCCGGGTCGGGGAAGACCCGGGGGTTGATCCGCTGCAGTACATAACGCTGCTCGCCGCACCCGATCGCGAAGGTGTCGTTGATCAGGCCGCCGCCGAGCGGGGTGATCCCGGCGCGCTCGGGGGCGTCGGCGAGCGCGAAGCGTGCGAGCAGTGCGCGCAGCCGTGCCGGCTCAATCGGCACGTCGGACCTCGAGCACCTCGGGGAGCTGGCGCAGCTTGACCAGCACCCGGCCGAGCTGCTCCTGGTCGCGGACCTCGATGGTGAAACGCATCGAGGCGGTGTCGGTGGTGCGCTCGGAGTGGGTCTCGACGCCGAGTACGTCGAGGTCGTCGTCGACGAACACCGAGGAGACGTCGCGTAACAGCCCCTTGCGGTCGGCGGCGATCACCAACAGGTCGACCGGGTAGCTGGCCTCGACCGGGGCGTCGGCCCAGCGCACCGAGATCAGTCGCTCGGTCTCCTCCGGGGGCAGATGGCGGACGTTGTTGCAATCGCGACGGTGGATGGTGACGCCGCGTCCACGGGTGACGAAACCGATGATCGGGTCGTGTGGGACCGGCTTGCAGCACTGTGCCATCTGCGTCATCAGGTCGTCGACACCCTCGACCACCACCGCGTTGCTCGGCTCGTTGCGCTGACGCTGGGTGTGCTGACGGTGGCGGT
This sequence comes from Marichromatium bheemlicum, assembly GCF_012276755.1. GTDB lineage: Bacteria > Pseudomonadota > Gammaproteobacteria > Chromatiales > Chromatiaceae > Marichromatium > Marichromatium bheemlicum. Next base: position 137,564 of record NZ_JAAXKX010000005.1, read on the forward strand.
GCTCGGGCTCCTTGGGGTGCTCGGCGCGGGGCTCGCCGACTTGGCGCGCGACCTGACCGACCGGTACGTCGCCGCGCCCGATGGCGGCCAACAAGTCCTCGCCGCGCTTGAAATTGAAACGCCCGGCCAGGGTCTCGAACTGGGGCTTCTCGACGATCCCGAGGCGGGTGATCTCGCGCTCGAGCAGGGCCCGACCGTCGTGGGCGTGTTGCTCCAGGTCCTGCTGCTTGAACCACTGGCGGACCCGGTTGCGGGCACGAGACGTGGTCAAGTAGCCGTGGTGCGGACTCAGCCAGTCGCGGCTGGGGGTGGCGTTCTTCTGGGTGAGGATCTCGACGGTGTCGCCGCTCTCGAGGCGCTGGTGCAGTGGCACGATGCGGCCGTTGACGCGCGCGCCCCGGCAGCGGTTGCCAACCTCGGAGTGGATGGCGTAGGCGAAGTCGAGCGGCGTTGCCCCCTTGGGCAGCTCGATGACCTTGGCGTGCGGGGTGAGCACATAGATGTGCACCGGCTCGAACTCTTGGCGGAAGCGCTCGAGCACCTCGCCGGGGTCCTCCAGCTCGCCCTTGAGTTCGAGCCAGTTGCGCATCCACACCAGACGGCGCTGGAAGGCCGCGTCGTGACCCTTGGCCTCCTTGTAGGCCCAGTGCGCGGCGACGCCGAACTCGGCGTGGCGGTGCATCTCGTAGGTGCGGATCTGCACCTCCAGCGACTTGTCGCCGGGGCCGATCACCGCAGTGTGCAGCGACTGGTACATGTTGCCCTTGGGGGTGGCGATGTAGTCGTCGAACTCCTTGGGGATGTGGCGCCACAGTCCGTGGACGATGCCGAGCGCGGCATAACAGTCGGCGACGGTCTCGACCATGATGCGCACCGCGCGCAGGTCGAAGATCTCCTCGATGTCGACGCGCTTGCGGCGCATCTTCTTCCAGATGCTGTAGATGTGCTTGGGTCGACCAGTGATCTCGGCGCTGATGCCGCTGCTGGCGAATTTCTCGTGCAGGATCTCCATTACCGAGGCGATGTAGTGCTCGCGCTCCTCGCGCCGCTCGGCCAGCAGCCGGGCGATGCGCTTGTACTCCTCGGGCTTGAGATAACGCAGGCTGAGGTCCTCGAGCTCCCACTTGAGCTGCCACACCCCGAGGCGATTGGCCAAGGGCGCATAGACGCGCTCGGTGTCGCGGGCGATGCGGGTGCGGCGGCGCTCCTCGAGGTCCTTGATCGCGCGCATCAGGTGCACGCGTTCGGCGAGCACCACCAGCACCACGCGCACGTCCTCGGCGATGCCGAGCAGCAACCGGCGCAGATTCTCCTCGTGCTCGGGCTGGTCCTTGGCGGCGATGATGGCCTCGACATTGGCCAGCTGCCCGATCCGTGACAGGTCGTCGACCATACGGGCGACATTGGCGCCGAAGCGCTGCTCGATGTCGGCGAGGCTGGTCGTGTCAGCCTCGAGGCTGCCGTTGAGCAGGGCCGCCACCACGGTCTCGTCGTCCATCTCCAGGCCGACCAGGATGTCGGCGGTGGAGAGCAGGTGACGCACCCGGGTCTCGCCGGTCTCGATGCGCTGGTCGCCGTGGATGCGGATGAGCATTGCGCAGGCGCCGGCGATGGCCTCGAGGCCGGTGGGTTGATAGCGCCCCTCGAGGTTGTCGAGCCAGTGGCGGATCGCGTGTTCGTCGTCGCCGCGGTCGGCGGGCAGATTGTAGGTGGGTCTGACCATCGTCTTCGGTTGTCGTCTTCCGTCGTCTTGCAGTGTCAGTCCAGGACGTGGCTCACCAGTCCGTCGGCGAGTTTGGGTTCGAACCAGGTGGACTTGGGCGGCATCACCGCGCCGGCATCGGCGACGTCGAGCAGTGATGCCATCGGAGTGGGGTGGAGGGCGAGGGCGAGGGCCATCTCGCCGCTGTCGACGCGCTGCTGCAGTCCGTCGAGCCCGCGGATGCCGCCGACGAAGTCGATGCGCGGATCGCGGCGCGGGTCGTCGATGCCGAGCAGTGGCTCGATCAGGTGCTGCTGGAGCAGGCTGACATCGAGGCTGGCGACCGGGTCGTTGGCAGGGATCCGCCTGGGGTCGAGCCCCAGCCGGTACCAGTGCCCGGCGAGATAGAGTCCGAACTCGCCGGGGCGCGCGGGCGCGACCGGGCTGTCCGCCGGCTCGATGGCGAAGCGCTCGGCGATCGCCGCGAGCAGCGTCTCCGGGGTGTGGCCGTTGAGGTCGCGCACCACCCGGTTGTAGTCGAGGATGCGCAGCTGATCGTGGGGGAAGATCACCGCGAGGAAGGACTCGTGTGCGCCCCCTGACGCAGCGCCGGTCTCGCGCCGGGCGGCGGCCACCCGCGAGGCGGCCGCCGAGCGGTGATGGCCGTCGGCGACATAGAGCGCGTCGATCGCGGCGAAAGCAGCGTCGATCGCGGCGATCCGTGCCGGCTCGCCGATCCGCCACAGCTCGTGGCGTACGCCGTCGGCGGCGGTGACGTCGACCTCGGGTGGCTGCTCGGTGGTCGCGGCGAGCAGGTCGTCGACTGTGGCCTGGGCGCGGTAGGCGAGGAACACCGGGCCGGTCTGGGCGTCGAGCGCTTCGATCTGGCGCACCCGATCGTCCTCCTTGGCCGGGCGGGTGTACTCGTGGCGCTTGATCCGACCGCTGTCATAGGCCGCCACCGAGGCGGCGGCGACCAGACCGGTCTGGCGGTGTCCGTCCATGGTCAACCGGTAGACGTAATAACTGGGGGTGGGGTCGCGTACCAGCACCCCGGCCTCGAGCATGCGCTCGAGGTTGGCGCGGGCCTGGGCATAGACGCTCGGGTCGTGGGGATCGGTGCCCTCCGGCAGGTCGACCTCGGCGCGCGAGATGTGCAGGAAGCTCCAGGGGCGTCCGCGGACCAGGGCGCGGGCCTCGTGGGTGTCGATGACGTCGTAGGGCGGGGCGATGACCGCGTCGGCACGGCCAGGTGCCGGGCGCAGGCCGGCAAAGGGCTTGATCAAGGGCATGGGTTCGGTCTCGCTGTTGGGCGGTCCTGGGCGATGATGGTCGCGGGGACACATCGTCTCTCAATGGCTCGGTGGGGCATAGAGGATGCCGCCATCGCGCCAGAGTGCATTGAGGCCGCGTTTGATCTGGAGTGGCGAGTGGATGCCGAGATTGCGCTCGAACAGTTCGGCATAGTTGCCGACCTGGGAGATGATGCGTCGGCTCCAGCCGGGGCTCAGTCCGAGTCGCGCGCCGATCTGGGCGTCGTCGTCGAACAGGGTGACGGCCGGGCCATTGTATGGCACCGACGGGTGTTGGGAGTCGATGCCCTGCTCTTCGGCATCGATCAGCACGAACAGGGTCCAGCGCACGATGTCGAACCAGCGCGGATCGTCATCACGCACTGCCGGTGAGAGTGGCTCCTTGGAGATCACCTCGGTGAGGATGCGGTGTTCGGCGCTGCCTTGTCGCAGCGTCGAGCGGACCGCGAACAGCTGAGACTGGTCGGAGCTGAGGGCGTCGCACTCACCGCGCAAATAGGCGCGGGTGGCGCTGTGGATGTCGGCGCTGGGGACCAGCCGCAGGTGCATGCGGTGGCGAGTGGAATAGGCGCGGGCGTTGTGCGGCCCGGTGGTGCCGGTGATCACGCAGACGCGTCGGCCATCGAGTTCGAGGGCGCTGTGGATGTGGCTGTCTCGTCGCACCATGAATCCCTGGCCGTCGTGATAGAGGACGCCGACGAAGGCGACGCCGGATTCGGTGTCGCGCGCCAGGGTCCAGCTGGTGTTGCGAGCCAGGATATCGAAGTCGCCGGCGCGCAGCCGCGCCAGGCGGTCGTTGGGTGTGGTAGTGACGAAGCGTACCCGCTCGGCGGTGCCGAGCACGGCGGCGCTGACCGCACGACAGAAATCGACGTCGAGCCCTTCCCAGTGGCCGTCGGCGGTGCGATGGGAGAGCCCCGGGACCTCGCCGTTGACGCCGCAGCGCAACTCGCCACGGTCGCGGACCTCATCGAGGGTGGCGCTCTGTCCCGAGCCGAGTGCGGTGGCGAGGATCAGACCGATGAGCCATCGTCGTCGAGTCTGCATCGCATGTCTCCATTGGGTGACGTGACCGTCACCGTGCGGGTTGGGATCCGGGCAGCCCGTGTGGTGCCGGCGTGGTCCCGGGGACGGGCGGGTGTCGGCGCCGGGCCGTGGATCCATCTTCGTTGGTTCGATGATGAAGTGTGTCGGCTGTGGTGATGATCTTGTGCATGTGGTGGATGTCGATGCGATGGGCCTCGGGCATCGTCTGCCTGCCCCATCGGTCGCGCACCGTCGTGCCGGCGACCGCCACCTCGGGCGCCTCGAGACCCGGGTCGTCTCTCCCCAGCTCGGGCACTGTTCTCGGCGCGTCCGACGGCCGTCAGTTGGCAGGTGCCCCCGGTCCGGATCGACCCGCGTTCGGCTCCTGCGCCCTGCCTGTGTCTGCGACATGGCTGACTATCTTTCCAGCATCCCCCCCCGCTGTGCAATGCCCAGAGGCGCCCGAGCGGCCTCTCACTCTCTGCGATCCCGGCCGCCTTGTCCAGGCTTTGAACAGGTCGCATGCTCCTCGCCCCAAACCCGATCGCCCCCCAGTAAATTGTTTTACTGTTTTTGTGGTTGATTTTTAATTAGTTGTTTTGTAAAGATTTTTGTTGATCATCAGCGCTGCCTATGGTTGTTATCGAAAGATACGATCCCCAATTAACCGCTTAGATCTTGTTCCTATGCCGATGCTTGCCTAGAGTCTTTATCGAACTTTTGTCGCGCTTCAACCTCAAAATCCGCGACAAAAGTGCTGGCATATGCCTTAGTGCGGTGCTAGGATAATTACCCAAGTTAACAACTCAGGTATCGGACTTATGGCCAAGGATCTCACCCTGGTGCCGACAGGTACCATCGACGCCTACATCAGCGCCGCTTACCAGATTCCAGTTCTCACCGCGGACGAGGAGCGCTCACTGGCGGTACAGCTGCGCGACCACGGCGACGCCCATGCCGCCAAGCGATTGGTAACCTCGCACCTGCGCTTCGTGATCCGCATCGCTCGCGGTTATCTCGGCTACGGTCTGCCGCTGCCTGACCTGATTCAGGAAGGCACCGTCGGCCTGATGAAGGCGGTGCGTCGCTTCGAGCCCGACATGGGGGTGCGGCTGGTCTCCTTCGCGGTGCACTGGATTCGTGCCGAGATCCATGAGTACATCCTGCGTAACTGGCGCATCGTCAAGGTGGCGACCACCAAGGCCCAGCGCAAGCTGTTCTTCAACCTGCGCAGCTCGAAAAAGCGCCTCGGCTGGTTCACCCGTCAGGAGGTCGAGGATGTTGCCGCCGATCTCGGCGTCAAGCCGGAGACGGTGTTGCAGATGGAGTCGCGCCTGGCCAATCAGGACCTGTCGTTCGACGGTCTCGACGACGATGACGATGACGCGCCCTCGGCACCCTCGACCTACCTGCCCGACAACAGCATGGAACCGGCGCGGCTGCTCGAGCGTGAGGACACCGATCGTAACCAGCGCGAGCGTCTCTATGCCGCGCTGCAGGGGCTCGATGAGCGCAGCAAGACCATCCTGCGCGAGCGTTGGCTCTCCGAGCGCAAGCAGACCCTGCACGAACTCGCCCAGCAGTTCGGGGTCTCGGCCGAGCGCATCCGTCAGATCGAGAAGAATGCGATGAAGAAACTGCGTCTGCAGTTGGACGCATGATGAGCGCCAGCGCGCCGAATGCGCGCCGTCGCCACCGAGGCCCGCCGAGTGCGGGCCTTTTTCGTGGTGGGGACAACGAAAAAGGCCCCGTCGACGGACATCGACGGGGCCTTTCGAAGATGGTGCCCAGGGACAGAATCGAACTGCCGACACGGGGATTTTCAATCCCCTGCTCTACCAACTGAGCTACCTGGGCAGGTAGTTCGCGTGCAAGCATACTGCTTGGCTTGAGCGCAGTATTAAACCAATGGAATCTTGGTCCGTCAAGTCTTTCTTCAAGCTCTCAGCCGCTGGCCGCTGGCCGCTCAACTGCCTGGCGGCACATAGCCCTCGGGCAGGTCGGCGCCCTCGCCGAAGAAAAAACCTTCCATCTGGGTCTCGAGGAAGCGGCGGGCCTTGGGGTCCATCGGGCTCAGTCGGTTCTCATTGATCAGCATGGTCTGGTGACGCAGCCACTCCTGCCAGGCCTGTTTCGAGACCTGTTCGAAGATGCGTGCGCCCAGTGGGCCTGGGTAGGGTTGGCGATCGAGTCCCTCGGCCTCCTGGCCGAGTCTCACGCAGTGCACGGTACGGCTCATGCTCCGACTCCTGTTGGACGGACTGGCGGTCTCGGGGATCGAGGGGTCAGAGCCGTTGGAGGATATCTGCCACCGGCGCCGGCAGGCCGATCGCGGTGCGCTCCTCGGGCGGGCTCCAGCGCCAGCCGTCCTCGCCCACGTCGGTCTCAGGGGCGATCAGCCCGAGCGCTACGACCTCGATCTCCAGTACGAAGTGGGTAAAGGTGTGACGGCGTCCGGGCAGGGTTTCAACCGTATCCGGAGCACGGTTGAAACGGTCCAGGCACCAGCCGGCCGGGTCGTTGTCGGGGGCGATCTCGGGCAGGCTCCACAACCCGCCCCAGATACCGCTCGCCGGACGGCGCCGGAGCAGTACGGCGCCTGCGGCGTTGCGCACCACCAGCATCCGGGTGCGCCGCTCAGGCAGGGTGCGCCTCGGGCGCGGGGCCGGTAGCTCGCGCTGGCGTCCCTGGTGCAGGGCCTGGCAGCGCGCGGCGAGCGGACAGTGCGCGCAGTCCGGGGTGGCGCGGGTACAGAGGGTGGCGCCGAGATCCATCATCGCCTGGTTGTAGGCGCCGGTGCGCTGGTGCGGGGTGCAGCGTTCGCTGAGCTGCCACAGCCGCTTGAGCACTGCGCTCTGTCCCGGCCAGCCGTCGACGGCGAAACAGCGCGCCAGCACCCGCTTGACGTTGCCGTCGAGGATTGGCAGGGGCTGGCCGTCGGCGAGCGAGAGGATGGCCCCGGCGGTGGAACGGCCGATGCCGGGGAGCGCCTCGACCGCCGCCAGGGTGTCGGGAAAGCGCCCGCCGTGGGTCTCGACGATGGTGCGCGCGGCGCGGTGCAGGTTGCGCGCGCGGGCGTAATAGCCGAGTCCTGACCACAGCGACAGCACCTCGTCGAGCGGTGCTGCGGCCAGGCTCGCCAGATCCGGAAAGCGCGCCATGAAGCGCGTGAAGTAGGGGATCACCACCGTCACCTGGGTCTGCTGCAGCATGATCTCCGAGACCCACACCCGGTAGCGGGTGGGCTCGTGCTGCCAGGGGAGGTCCTTGCGCCCGTGATGATCGAACCAGTCGAGTACGGCGGTGGCGAAATCGGCGGGTGGCCAGGGGGCGGGCGGTTCGTTGGCGAAGAGGTCGGGTGTGCTCATTCGGGATAAGGGGTTGCGCAGTTCCAGCACAGGGCGAAGCCGGCCTCGACCCGCTCACCACAACGCGGGCAGGTCCAGGCCGGGGTCGGGTGGCCGCCGAGTCCCTCGCGCAGAAAGCGCGCGAGCACGGCCTCGGCGCGTTCGCGATCGTCGTCGTCGATGAGCCAGAGGGTCGGATAGAGATCGAGCGGCAGCTCGCCTGCGGCACCACTGAGGGCGTCGCCAAGGATAACGGTACGGATCAGGTGACGATCGAGCAGATCGTGGAGGAGCTGTGCCTCGATGCGGTCGGCTGCTTGGTAGAGTGCTCGCATACGGGGCTGGGGAATGGAGCGGGTGATGGGAATCGAACCCACGTCATCAGCTTGGGAAGCTGAGGTTCTACCATTGAACTACACCCGCATTCGGTCCCGATTGTATGCGCTCAGCCGAGTTCAGGCAAGCTCCGAATCCTTGTACATGTGCGCGATGGCCTCGCCGTAGCGCTCGATCACCTTGTTGCGCTTGACCTTGAGGGTCGGGGTGAGCAACCCGTTCTCGATGGTCCAGGGCTCCAGGGTGAGGGTGACGCGTCGGATCTTGGCGTAGCCCGGGAAGTCGCGCAGCGCCGTGCGGATGCGTTTGATCGCCTCCTTGTGCAGCTTGGCGTTGGCGAGGCTTGCCGGGTCCTCAGGATCGAGCCCGAGTTCGAGCGCCAGCCCCGGCCAGAGGTCGGGGTTGAGTACCAGCAGCGCGCTGAGATAGGACTGCCCCTCGCCGAGCACCACCACCTGATCGAACAGCGGGTCGAGCGCGATGGCCAGCTCCATGTCGCCCGGCGGGACCTTCTCGCCGTTGGAGAGCACCAGGATGTCCTTGATGCGCCCGGTGATATAGATGTGGTTGTCCTCGATGCGTGCCTGGTCGCCGGTGTGCAGCCAACCGTCCTGGGCGAGCATCTTGGCGGTGGCGGCGTGGTTGTTCCAGTAGCCGAGCATGGTGTTGTCGCCACGCACCAGCAGCTCGTTCTCCGGACCGATGCGTACCTGCAGTCCGCGCAGGGGCACGCCGACGCTCGTGGGGATGTTCGACTGCAGGGTGTTGAAGCTGATCACCGGGCTGGTCTCGGTGAGTCCATAACCCTGCAACAGCGGCACGCCGAGCCCGATGAAGGTGCGGGCGACGTCGCTGGAGAGCGGTGCGCCGCCACTGACGGTGGCGCGCAGCCGTCCACCGAGACGCTGCTGGATGGGCTCGGCGACCTTGCGTCGCAGCAGTGGCCAGGCGAGCAACCAGGGGTGCCAGCCGGCCCGCCCCTGCTCGTACTCGAAGGCTCGCCAACCGGCGGCCACTGCCGCTCGGAACAGCCAGCGCACTGGCTTGGGGCGCTTGTCGAGCTGATCGACGATACGCTGATAAACGCGCTCGAACACGCGCGGGACGGCAATCATCGCCGTCGGACGGATGAGTTGCAGGTCCTCGGCGAGCTGCCCGATCGAGCGTGCATAGGCCACCCGCGAGCCGGCCATCATCGGCAGGTAGTAGCTGCCGGTGCGTTCGAGCATGTGCGAGAGCGGTAGGAAGGAGAGGAAGACGTCTTCGCCGTAGACGTCGATCTGGGTCAGTGCGCCGTGGGCGTTGCTGAGGATATTGCGATGGCTGAGCATCACCCCCTTGGGGCGGCCCGTGGTGCCCGAGGTGTAGACGATGGTCGCCAACGCGTCGGGGTCGCCGTCGCGTGGGGTCGGTGCCGGCGCCGTGGCCGGCAGCCAGTCCTCGGCGACCACTACGCGGGGGTCGGCCGCGGCACAGGCGCGCGAGGCCTCGCTCGCTTCCAACAGCACCACCCGCAGCGGCCAGGGCGAGTCGCCGATGGCCTCGGCCAGACGGCGCCAGCGCCCGAGATCCTGCACTAGCAACACCTTCACCGCAGCATCGTCGAGGATGTAGGCGGCGTTGTCGGCACGGTCGTCGGTATAGAGCGGCACCGTCACCAACCCGAGCCCGAGTGCGGCCTGGTCGAACATCACCCACTCGGGGCAGTTGCGCAGCAGCACCGCAACGCGGTCGCCGGGCTCCAGCTGCTCGCCGGCGAGCGCTTGGCGCCAGCGCGCCGTCGCCTCACCGATCTCGGCCCAGGTCAGGTCCCTCCAACCGCTGCCGCGCTCGAAATGGGTGTAGGCGATGCGCTGTGGCGAGCGCGCCACCCGTTGCAGGAAGAGCCCGTCCAGGGTTCTTGCTCGGTCGATCGGGATCAAATCCTCGGACCATCGGCTCACGAAACTGCCCTCTCCGCCGTGTTGCTTGTCTGGATCGGACGATCTGGCGCGGACCATCCGTCTGGGTGCGCTCGAGCCCGGGGACCGATCGGTGCGCGCGAGCGGCCGGCATCTCCCGCCCCTTGGGGCGGATCTGCTCGACTCAAGCCGGGCTACGGTATAAAGGCCGTCACCGATTTGCAATCTTTGTGCGTCATCTCCGCGGCTCGCCTCAGCGGTTGTTTGCGCCATACTGGGGCGGGTGATGCGGCGTACGGGTGTGTGGGTGGTTGTTGAAACGCCAAAGGCGCCGCAAATATAATTAAATTCTAATATTTTGACGGTTCCGAGTCCCATGCGTACCATCCCCCTGATTGCGGCGCTCGCCGCTCTCACCCCAGGCCTGCTCCAGGCCGCCGAGCCCCCCATCCTCGAGACCGCGGTCGCCGAATACCGCACCCTGCCGCGCGAGTACCGTCTCGACGGCATCGTCGAGGCGATCAACCGCACCACGGTCTCGGCCCAGACCCAGGGACGGGTCGAGGTCATCACCTTCGATGTCGATGACTACGTCGAGCAGAACGCCGTGGTCGCCCGCATCAAGGACACCGAGCATCGCGCCCGGGTCGCCCAGGCCGCCGCCGACCTCAAGTCGGCCTCGGCGCGGCTGCTGCAGGCGCGCGAGGAGTTCGAGCGCATCGAGGGACTCTATGCGCGCAAGAACGTCTCCGATTCGGCCATGGACAAGGCCACCGCCGATCTCGCCGCCGCCCAGGCCGAACTCGACTCGGCCACCGCGCGGCTCGAGCAGGCCCAGGAGCAGCTCGACTACACCCAGATCCGTGCCCCCTATTCGGGCATCGTCACCCACCGTCATGTCGAGATCGGCGAGACCCTGTCGCCGGGACAGCCGGTGATGACCGGCATCTCGCTCGACCAGCTGCGGGTGATCGTCGACGTGCCGCAGAGCGCCATCGCCTCGGTGCGCCACGAGCCGCGTGTTCGGGTTTATCTCCCCGACGACGAGGTGGTCGAGACCGATCGCATCACCGTCTTCCCCTTCGCCGACCTCGGCTCCAACACCTTCAAGGTGCGTGTCGAGCTGCCCGAGGGCACGCCGTCGCTGTTCCCCGGTATGTTCGTCAAGACCGGCTTCGTGGTCGGGGTCAAGGACGAGTTGGTGGTGCCGCGCGCGGCGGTGGTGCATCGCTCCGAGGTCACCGGCGTCTATGTGGTCGGTGACGATGGTCACCTGATCCTGCGTCAGATCCGCCTCGGTCGCGAACTCGACGAGGTGGTGGTGGTGCTCGCCGGGTTGAGTGCCGGCGAGCGCATCGCCCTCGACCCGATCGCCGCCGGAGTCGCACTCAAGGCCCAGGCCGAGGCGCGGCGTGCGGCCGTGGAGGCCGAACATGACTGAGCCGGTGCGACAGGGACTCGCCGGCGCCATCGCCGCGCGTTTCCAGAACAGCGAGATCACCCCGCTGCTGGCGCTGCTCGGGCTGCTGCTGGGGCTGTTCGCGGTCCTGGTCACCCCGCGCGAGGAGGAGCCGCAAATCGACGTCACCTTCGCCGACGTCTTCATCCCCTATCCCGGGGCCTCGGCCAGCGAGATCGAGCACCTAGTCTCGGGGCCGGCCGAGCAGGTGCTCTCCGAGATCCAGGGTATCGAGCACATCTATTCGGTCTCTCGCCCCGGCATGGCGGTGCTCACCGTCCAGTACGAGGTCGGCGAGGACAATACCGACGCCGTGGTGCGGCTGTTCAGCAAGGTGCTGTCGAAGCAGGACTGGTTGCCGCGCAACCTCGGCGTCGGCGCCCCCATCGTCAAGCCCAAGGGCATCGACGACGTCCCCATCCTTACTGCGACCCTGTGGTCGGACGATCCCGCCGTCGGTGCCTTCGAGCTTGGTCAGGTCGCCCATGCGCTCGAACAGGAGATCAAGCGCGTCCCCGGTACCCGTGACGTCTACACCGTCGGTGCCGCCGATCAGGTGGTGCGGGTACTGCTCGACCCCCAGGCGCTGGCCGGTTACGACATCGATCTCGACGATCTGCGCCGCTCGTTGCAGGCCGGCAACACCACCAAGGACAACCTCACCCTGACCGCCGACAACCGCGAGCTGCTGGTGCAGGCCGGTACCTTCCTCACCAGCCCGCAGGAGATCGCCGACCTGGTGGTCGGGCTGCACGCCGGGCGTCCGGTCTATCTGCGCGACGTCGCCCGGGTCGAACTCGGGCCGCAGCAGCCGACCACCTCGGTACGCATGGGCGCCGGTCCCGGCGCGGCCCATACCGGGCTGGAGTTGGCCGGCACCGTCCCGGCGGTGACCATCGCCGTGGCCAAGCTCCCCGGCACCAACGCCGTCGACGTCGCCGCGCGGGTGACCGAGCGGCTCGAACAACTGCGCGGCATCTTCATCCCCGACGGGGTCGAGTTCACCATCACCCGTGATTACGGCCAGACCGCCGACTACAAGGCCAAGAAGCTGATCACCAAGCTCATCTTCGCCACCAGCTCGGTGATCCTGCTGGTGTGGCTGACCATCGGTTGGCGCGAGGCGGTGATCGTCGGCGCGGCGGTCATCGTCACCCTGGCGTTGACCTTGTTCGCCTCGCTGGCCTGGGGCTTCACCCTCAACCGGGTGTCGCTGTTCGCGCTGATCTTCTCGATCGGCATCCTCGTCGACGACGCCATCGTGGTGGTCGAGAACATCCATCGTCACATGGCGCTGCACGCCAGCGGCGCGCGCCGGCGCCTGCTCGAGCTGATCCCGGGCGCGGTCGACGAGGTCGGCGGGCCGACCATCCTCGCCACCTTCACGGTGATCGCGGCGCTGCTGCCGATGGCCTTCGTCACCGGGCTGATGGGGCCCTACATGAGCCCGATCCCGATCAACGCCTCGATGGGTATGCTGATCTCGCTGGTGGTGGCCTTCGTCTTCACCCCGTGGATGACCAACGTCATGCTCGCGCGTCATTACGATGCCGCCCCCCAGGCCAGCGCCGGTCACGACGGCGAAGGGTCGAGCGGCGGCCGACTGGCGCGCTTCTTCGCCTCGATCATGACCCCCTTCCTCGAGGGGCGGCGCGGCTGGCGCAATCGTTGGTTCCTGTTGTTCGGTATCTTCGCGCTGATCGCCGCCTCGGTGAGCCTTGCGGTCAACCGCACCGTGATCCTCAAGATGCTGCCCTTCGACAACAAGAGCGAGTTCCAGGTGGTGCTCGACATGCCCGAGGGCACCAGCCTCGAACACACCGCACAGGTGCTCGCTGAGATGGGCGACTATCTCGCCGGGGTTGAGGAGGTCACCGACTTCCAGGCCTATGCCGGCACCGCCGCACCGATCAACTTCAATGGTCTGGTGCGTCAGTACTACCTGCGTGAGGGCGCACATCTCGGTGATCTACAGGTCAATCTCGTCGATCTGCACCACCGCGATCGCCAGAGCCACGAGATCGCGCTGGCGCTGCGCGCGCCCTTGCAGGAGGTCGCCGAGCGTCACGGCGGGGTGGCCAAGATCGTTGAGATCCCGCCCGGTCCGCCGGTGCTCTCGCCGCTGGTCGCCGAGGTCTATGGGATCGACTACGCCGGTCAGATCGAGACCGCGCGCGCGGTGCGCGCCCTGTTCGAGTCGACCCCGGGCATCGTCGACGTCGACGACTCGGTCGAGTACCCGGCCACCAAGCTGGTGGTGGTGGTCGATCGCGCCAAGGCCGCGCGGCTTGGGGTGGCGCAGTCGAGCATCGCCCAGGCCTTGGCCAGCGTGCTCGATGGCGAGGACATGAGCTATCTGCACGGCGCCGGGGTCAAGTACGCGGTGCCGATCCGTGTCGAGTACAGCGAGGCCGACAAGGCCGACGTCGAGCAGGTGTTGGCGCTGCGGGTGCGTGCCGAGGGTGGGGCGCTGGTGCCGCTCTCGGAGATCGTCGAGGTGGTCGAGACCGAGCGCGAGTACAGCATCTACCACAAGGATCTGCTGCCCGTGGTCTATGTCACCTCGGACGTCGCCGGTGCCACCGACAGCCCGCTCTACGGTATGTTCGCGATCTCCGCGCGGCTTGCCGAGACCATCGGGCTCGAACAGTGGTTCCTGCAGCAGCCGGGCAATCCCTATGAGAACAGTCTCAAGTGGGACGGCGAGTGGCAGATCACCTACGAGACCTTCCGCGACATGGGCGCGGCCTATGGTGTCGGGCTGATCCTGATCTATCTGTTGGTGGTGGCGCAGTTCCGCAGCTACCTGGTGCCGCTGGTGATCATGGCGCCGATTCCGCTGACCATCATCGGGATCATGCCCGGGCACGCCCTGCTCGGCGCCCAGTTCACCGCTACCTCGATGATCGGCATGATCGCCCTGGCCGGCATCATCGTGCGCAACTCCATCCTGCTGGTCGACTTCATCAACCAGCAGGTGCGCGAGGGCAAGGTGTTCGCCACGGCGGTGGTCGACGCGGCCGTGGTCCGCGCCCGACCGATCGCGCTCACTGCGGTTGCCGCCATGGCTGGCGCGGCCTTCATCCTCGACGACCCGATCTTCTCCGGGCTTGGGGTGTCGCTGCTGTTCGGCCTGTTCGTCTCCACCGCCCTCACCCTGGTGGTGATCCCGGTGGTCTACTACGGCGTGATGCACAAGCGCGTCGAGTGGATCCGCCGCGCCACCGGCTGATCGTCCCGCCAATCGCCGGTACGTCGGTTGGGTTGCCAGGGCGGCAACCCAACCCTCGTCGGCGCAGAAGACCGAACAGCTAAAGACTGAACCGCAAAGGCGCCAAGCGCGCAAAGTTTTTGCCGGTTGGGTTGCCCGTGCGTCTATTGCTCTATCGCTGTCCGGTGTTGGGTTGCCGATGGCAACCCAACCTACGTCCGGACCTGAGTTGTCAGCTCCCAGTCTCGTAGGTTGGGTTAACCGTCCGCCCGCCATGCCATCGACGAAGCTGCGGCGTTCGTCGACGGTTAACCCAACATCGGTGCGCGCCGCCAAGCGTCGAGGTCGGCGTTGGGTTGCCGCTGGCAACCCAACCTACGTGCTTGGCGTTCTTCGCCTCTTTGTGGTTCTTCTCCCCGACGCTAGCCCCCCGTCACCGGCGGGAAGAGCCCGATCTCGTCGCCGTCGCTGATCTCGGTCTCGGCGCGGGCGAGGGTGTGGTTGCGCGCCATCATCAGCCGTGGGGTGGCCTCGAGGGCCTCGCGCCAGGGGCTGCCGCGCGCGCTCAGGTGCGCGACCAGCGCGCCCAGGGTGTCGACCCCGACGGGGAGTTCGATGCGCTCCTCGTCGCGACCGATGCGCTCGCGCAGGCTGGCGAAGTAGCGGACGTGGATCATCGCGGTCTCAGTGCAGCAGCTCGGTGAAGGGGATGAACTCGACCGGGTCGCCCAGGGCGATCGCCACCCCGGGGGCGAGGTCGACCAGCCCGTCGGCCCACACCAGCGAGCGCAGCGAGGCCGAGGAGCGGCTGGCGAAGACCTCGACCCGTGGCTGTCCGCTGTCGTCCTCGACCAGCCGGGCGCGGTGGAACTCGCGGCGCTTGTCCGGGCGCGGCCAGGCGAAGGCGGCGGGCAGGCGCCGGCGACGCGGTGTGAGGTCGCCGCCGACGCCCTGCATCCGCAGCACTAGCGGGCGCACCAGCAGCGCGCAGGTGACGAACAGCGAGACCGGGTTGCCGGGGCTGCCGAAAAACGGGGTGTTGCCGATCCGCCCGAAGGCCACCGGCTTGCCCGGGCGGATCGCCACCTGGTGCAGCGCGAGCGTGCCGATGCGCTCGACGGCCGGGCGTACATGATCCTCCTCGCCGACCGAGACCCCGCCGCTGGCGATCACCAGATCGGCCGCGTCGGCGCCGCGGGCGAGCGTCTCGCAGGTCGCCTCCAGGTCATCGGGGATGCGCCCGAGATCGATCACCTCGCAGCCGAGCGCGCTGAGCATCGCCCCCAGGGTGAGACGATTGGAGTCGTAGATCTGGCCGGGGCCGAGTGGTGCGCCGGGCGCGACCAGCTCGTCGCCGCTGGCGCCGATCGCCACCCGCAGCCGGGGCCGCACCATGAGTTCGGCCAACCCCAGGCTGGCGGCGAGCCCGAGGTGCTGGGGGCCGAGCCGGGTGCCGGCGGCGATCACCTCGGTGCCGGCGGTGAAGTCCTCGCCGGCGCGGCGGATGTTGCCACCCGCCTTGCTCTCGGGCGGGATGCGCACCCGTTCGCCGTCGCGCTCGCACTGCTCCTGCATCACCACGGTGTCGGCGCCCTCGGGCACCGGGGCGCCGGTGAAGATCCGCGCGGCGCTGCCCGGCGCGAGCGGCGCGCCGACCGTGCCGGCGGTGATGCGCTGGCCGATCGGCAGCCAGCCGTCGGCGGCGGCGAGGTCGGCATGGCGCAGTGCATAGCCGTCCATCGCGCTGTGGTCCCAGTGCGGGACCGCCAGCGGGCTGCGCAGCGGTGCGGCGAGCACCCGACCGAGCGCGGCGGCGAGCGCCACCGGTTCGCTGGTGCTGGGTGTCGGCGCCTGTTCGAGCAGCCGCGCGAGCGCGGCCTCGAGTGACAGGGCGCGGGGAGAGGCGGGACAACTGGCGGACATCGCGGACCTCAACGTTCGTGGAGACGGGGCAGCAGCTGGGCGAAGTTGCAGGGGCGGGTGCGGCGGTCGAGCTGGGGGGCGAGGATGCGCTCCCAGGCGGTGCGACAGGCCCCGGTCGAACCCGGCAGGCAGAACAGAAAGGTGGCGTTGGCCAGCCCGGCGAAGGCGCGCGACTGCAGTGTCGAGGGGCCGATCTCGGCGAGCGAGTAGTGACGGAACAGCTCGCCGAAGCCCTCGATCTCCTTGTCGAGCAGCGGGCGCAGCGCCTCCGGGGTGCTGTCGCGGCCGGTCACCCCGGTGCCGCCGGTGCTGATCACGACATCGACGGCGGGGTCGGCGATCCACTGCGAGACCTGGGCGCGCAGTCGGTAGATGTCGTCGGCGACGACACAGCGCGTCACCACCTGGTGCCCGGCCGTGCGCGCGGCCTCCTCGAGCAGCGCCCCCGAGGTGTCGCTGGCGAGGTCGCGACTGTCGGAGACGGTCATCAACGCGATGCGCAGTGGTAGGAACTCGGGGGATTCGGTCGTCTGGGACATGCGGCAAGACTCCCTGCTGGCTCCGTGATCCGAGACGGGCGTGTACACGCCGTGCGTTCTGGTCATCATCGCCGCCCGCTGCGGGGCTGGCAAGGGGGCAGCTCCCAGCCGCCAGTCGCCGGGGCTGATGGCTGGGCGCTGGTTGCTGGTTGCTGAACGCTGATTCGAACCGCAAAGACGCCAAGCGCGCGAAGCAAGTCTGTAGGTTGGGTTGCCAACGGCAACCCAACGCCGACCTCGATGCTTGGCGGCCGCGCCACGATGTTCGGGGGTTAACCGTCGCCGAATGCCGCAGCTTCGTCGATGGCATGGCGGGCGGACGGTTAACCCGACCTACGAGACTGGCTCAGTCTGTAGGTTGGGTTGCCAGCGGCAACCCAACGCCGACCTCGACGCTTGGCGGCCGCGCCGCGATGTTGGGTTAACCGTCGCCGAACGTGGCAGTTTCGTCGATGGCATGGCGGGCGGACGGTTAACCCAACCTACGAGACTGTAGGTTGGGTTGCCAACGGCAACCCAACGCCGACCTCGATGCTTGGTAGCCGCGCCGCGATGTTGGGTTAACCGTCGCCGAACGCCGCAGCTTCGTCGATGGCATGGCGGGCGGACGGTTAACCCAACCTACGAGACTGTAGGTTGGGTTGCCAACGGCAACCCAACGCCGACCTCGACGCTTGGCGGCCGCGCCGCGATGTGGAGTTAACCGTCGCCGAACGTGGCAGTTTCGTCGATGGCATGGCGGGCGGACGGTTAACCCAACCGACGAGACTGGCTCAGATCAGAAGAGCTTGGGCACCAGCAGCAACGCCCAGACCACCACGCACAGGGCGATGCTGGAGAACACCGCCGCCGAGGCGATGTCCTTGGCGCGTCCCGAGAGTTCGTGGCGTTCCGTGCCGATACGGTCGACGTTGGCCTCGATCGCCGAGTTGAGCAGCTCGACGATCGGCACCACCAGCAGGCTGGCGACGAGCAGCGCGCGCTCGACCGGGGTCTCGCCGAGCCACAGCCCGAGCGGGACCAAGGGGATCAGCAACAGCAGCTCCTGGCGGAACGCCTCCTCCAGCTCGAAGCAGGCCCTGAAGCCCTTCATCGAATAACCGAAGGCGCGCACCACCCGGCGCCAGCCCTGGTTGCCGTTATTGGCCATCGCCGTCCTCGTCGGCCTGCTGCGGGGTCCAGGCGAGATCGAGATGACGTGCCGCACGTACCTCGTCGAGACGCCGCCGTGGCATGGTGTGGGGCGCGTCCTTGACCCGCTGCGGGTCCTCCTGGGCCTCGCGACGGATCGCGATCATCGCCTCGACGAAGCCGTCGAGCGATTCCTTGGTCTCGGTCTCGGTCGGTTCGATCAGCAGGCACTCGGGCACCAGCAGCGGGAAGTAGGTGGTCGGGGCGTGGAAGCCGTGGTCGAGCAGCCGCTTGGCGAAGTCCATGGCGGTGACGCCGTACTCCTTGGCCTCGTGCTTGAGGGTGATGATGAACTCATGGCTGGCGCGCCGCTGCGGATAGGCCAGCTCGAAGCCGGCTTGTTGCAACCGTGCCATCAGGTAGTTGGCGTTGAGGGTAGCGAAGTCGGCCGCCCGCGCCATGCCCTCGCGCCCGAGCATCCGCGCATAGACATAGGCGCGCAGCAGGATGCCCATGTTGCCGCCGAAGGTGGTCATACGACCGATGGTCTCGGGGCGATCGGCCTCGGTCAGCCAGCGATAGCCCTCGCCCTCACGCTCGACCATGGGCACCGGCAGATAGGGCGCGACCCGCGCCGAGACGCCCACCGGACCGGCACCCGGACCACCGCCGCCGTGCGGGGTGGAGAAGGTCTTGTGCAGGTTCATGTGGATGACATCGAAGCCCATGTCGCCCGGACGCACCTTGCCGAGGATGGCGTTGAGGTTGGCGCCATCGTAGTAGAGCAGGCCGCCGGCGTCGTGGACGATGCCGGCGATCTCCTCGATGTTGCGGTCGAACACCCCGACGGTGCTCGGGTTGGTGAGCATGATGCCCGCCGTCTGCGGGCCCACCGCCGCCCTCAGCGCCTCGACGTCGACGTCGCCGTCGGGCCCGGTGGGGATCTCGCGCGCCTGGTAGCCGCACATCACCGCCGAGGCCGGGTTGGTGCCGTGGGCGGCGTCGGGGATCAGCATCTCGGTGCGGGCGTGGTCGCCGCGCGCGAGGTGATAGGCGCGGATCATTGCCACCCCGGTCAGCTCGCCCTGGGCGCCGGCAGCGGGCGCCAGCGACACCGCGCTCATCCCGGTCACCGCCTTGAGGATCTCCTGCAGGTCGTGGAGACAGGCCATCACCCCCTGGCCGTATTCGACCGGCGCCAGCGGGTGGCGCTCGGCGAAGCCGGGCAGTGCCGCCAGGCTGTTACACACCCGCGGGTTGTACTTCATGGTGCAGGAGCCGAGCGGGTAGAAGTGGGTGTCGATGGAGAAGTTCTGCTGCGACAGTCGGGTGTAGTGACGCACCACCTGCAGCTCGGAGACCTCGGGCAGCCGTGGGCGTTCGCGCCGGCGCAGTTGCGCCGGGATGCCGGTCGGCTCGGGGGCTTGGCTCGGGGCCAGGGCGCTGGCGCGGCGTCCGGGGCGGGATTGGTCGTGGATCAGCATGGCGATAGGGTCCGTCGAGTGATGCGCCCGGCGCGGCCGGGCCGGTGTCTGTGGACATGCGTCGCCCGCTCGGTGGACGCCGCATGTGCTCCGGGTGGTGCCTGCTCAGGCAGCGTTGAGGATGGTGGCGAGCGCGGTGGCGTAGCGCTGCATCTCCTCCTCGGTGCGCTGCTCGGTGGCGCACACCAGCAGCATGTCATCGAGTTCGGGATAGTGCTCGCCGAGGGCGCAGCCGCCGAGCAGGTCGGCCTCGCTGGCCAGCCGCTCGAGCACCGTGTTCGGCGCTTGGGGGAGACGCAACGCCTGTTCGTGGAACACCGCGCCGCTGAACGCGCGCTCGACCCCGGGCAGGGCGCAGAGCTGGTCGCAGAGCCGTGCGGTATTGGCGTGACAGGTGCGCGCGACCTGCTCCAGTCCCTCGGTCCCGAGCAGCGCCAGGTGGATGGTCGCGGCGGTCACCATCAGTCCCTGGTTGGTGCAGATGTTGGAGGTCGCCTTGCTGCGGCGGATGTGCTGTTCGCGCGCCTGCAGGGTGAGGGTGAAGCCGGGCTTGCCGTCGGCATCGAGGGTGCGCCCGACGATGCGCCCCGGCATCTGCCGCACCAGCGCCTGCTTGCTGCAGAGGAAGCCGGCGTAGGGCCCGCCCGAGGACAGCGGCATGCCGAACGGCTGGGCCTCGCCGCAGGCGATGTCGGCGCCGGCCGCGCCCCACTCGCCGGGGGGCGTGAGCAGTGCCAGCGCCAGTGGGTTGACCACCGCTACGGCCAGCGCACCCTGCTCGTGGGCCCAGTCGGTGAGGGCGTCGACCGCCTCGAGCACGCCGAAGAAGTTGGGTTGGTTGATCACCACTGCCGCCAGGCCCTGGTCGCCGGCGAGCGCGGCGCAGCGCTCCACCGGGGTCTGGCCGCTGGCGGCGTCGAAGTCGACCTCGATCAGCTCCAACCCCTGGGGCTCGACGATGGTGCGTACGGTACGGCGATAGAACGGGTGCAGCGCACGCGGTATCAGCACGCGCTTGGACTTGCAGCGGCGGTTGGCGCGTACCGCCATCAGCAGCGCCTCGGCCAGTGCCGTGGCGCCGTCGTAGAGCGAGGTGTTGGAGGCATCCAGTGCGGTCAGCGCGGTCATCATCGACTGGAACTCGTAGAGCACCTGCAGCGTGCCCTGGCTGGCCTCGGCCTGGTAGGGGGTATAGGCGCTGTAGTACTCGCCACGGGTGGCGATCTGCCACACCGCCGCCGGGATGTAGTGATCGTAGGCGCCGGCACCGATGAAGCAGCTCGGTTGCTCGTCGCCTTGCGCGCGCAGCCGCATCAGGCGGGTGATGGCCTGCTCCGAGAGGGCGGGCGGGATCTCGTCGCGCTCGCCGCTGCGCAGCGCGGCGGGGATCTCGTCGAACAGGGCCTCGATCGAGGGTGCCCCGATGGTCTGGAGCATCGCGGCGATGTCGTCGTCGGTGTGGGGGATGAAGGGCATGATCAGGATTCCGGGGCCCGCGGCGCGGGCGCGTCTGCCGTTGTACGGGACCAGCGCGCGCCGCGCGCCGGAGGAGGGTGCCGGTCCCGGGCGGGACCGGCGGCTGGGCTCAGTCCTCTTGCTCGAGCACCTTGGTGTAGGCCGCGGCGTCGAGCAGGGCGTCGAGTGCGCTGGCATCACTCGGCGCGAGACGGAAGATCCAACCCTCGGCGTGCGCGCTGGAGTTGATCAGCTCGGGGGCGTCGCCGAGCGCCGCGTTGGCCTCGAGCACCTCGCCGGCGAGCGGGGCGTAGATGTCGGAGGCGGCCTTGACCGACTCGACCACGGCGCAGGCCTCGGCGGCGGCAACCTGGCGCCCGACCTCGGGGGCCTCGACGAAGACGATGTCGCCCAGCGCCTCCTGGGCGTGGTCGGTGATGCCGACGGTGACGCTGCCGTCACCGTTGTCGCGCACCCACTCGTGGCTCTTGGTGTATTTCAGATCGGCGGGGATGTCGCTCATTGGGGGTTCTCCGTTGCGGTCTGCGCGCAGACGCTCGATGTCATGGCCGCCACGGTGATCCGTGGCGGTTTCGGGTTCGATTCGGGGGGCTCAGGCGAGTTCGATCAGCGCCTTGCCGTGGCGTGCGAAGGGGGGCTTGACCACCCGCGCGGGGACGGCCTTGTCGCGGATCAGTACCGTGCAGTGTTCACCGATCGTCGGGGCGACGCGGGCCAGCGCGATCGAGCCGCCGAGGGTAGGGGCGAAGCCGCCGGAGGTGACCTCGCCGGCGACCTCGCCGTCGATCAATACCGGCTGGTGGCCGCGCAGCACGCCGCGTCCCTCCAGCACCAGGCCGACGAAGCGGCGCAGCCCGCCGCGTTCACGCTGTGCCGTGAGTGCGGCGCGACCGATGAAGTCGCGCTCGGCCGGTTCCCAGGCGACGGTCCAGCCGAGCCCGGCCTCGAGCGGGCCGGTCTCCTCGTCCATGTCCTGGCCGTAGAGGTTCATCCCGGCCTCGAGGCGCAGGGTGTCGCGCGCGCCCAGGCCGCAGGGTTGCACCCCGGCCTGCTCCAGCGCCTGCCACAGCGTCGGGGCCTCGACGGCCGGGAGCATGATCTCGAAGCCGTCCTCGCCGGTGTAGCCGGTGCGCCCGACGAACCAGTCGTCGTGCTCGGTGGCGAAGAAGGGGGCGAGCCCCCCAGCCCGTTCGGCCAGCGGCGCGGCGAGCAGCGGGAGGGTCTGGGCGCGGGCCTCGGGGCCCTGCACGGCGATCATCGCCAGGTCCTCGCGCGGTTGGATGTCGACCGCGAAGCCGGCGCGTTGCTGCGCCATCCAGTCGAGGTCCTTGGCGGCGGTGGCGGCATTGACCACCAGGCGATAGTGCTCGGGGCCGCGCAGATAGACGATGAGGTCGTCGATCACCCCGCCCTCGGGGTTGAGCATGCAGCTATAGAGCGCCTTGCCGGGCTGGGTAAGGCGGGCGACGTCGTTGGCGAGCAGGTGACGGAGGAAATCGCTCGCCTGCGCGCCCTGGACATCGACCGGACGCATGTGGGAGACGTCGAACATGCCCGCGGCGCGGCGCACCACATGGTGCTCCTCGAGCTGCGAGCCATAGTGCAGCGGCATGTCCCAGCCGCCGAAGGGAACGATACGCGCGCCCAGACGCACGTGCTCTGCAAACAGGGGGGTACGTGATCCCATCCGACTCTCCGCTAGGCTGATTGGGCCGCCGTATGGGCGACCACGAAACGATGCCGCCGGTCGTTGCGACCGTGCGGCATCGCCCCTCTGTCTCAGACCTGAGAGTTTGCTGACGGTAACCGGGTGGTTGCGCCGCCGCTGCCCCGTCGGTGGGCCGCGCTGGTGGCGGCCGCTCTCCAGAGTCGGTCCTCGTTCCCGCAGTCCTTTTGCCTGAGCGATTCCGGGCGATGTTGCGCCTTCGGCGCCGGCGAAGCTGCCGGTCTCTCCCGCGGGACATGACACGAGCGGCCACTATAAGCGTGTACCCAGCCGATTTCCACCCCCGCGCGCGGGCATGCGCTCGCGCGCGTCGAACGGCTCAAGCCCGTTGCTTGTCGCGTCCGGTGGGGTTGCGCCGGAAGGCGGTGGCGCCGCACTCGGCGCAGGGCGGGATGCGCCCGGCCTTGACGAAGTGGGTCTCGGCGCCGCACTTGTCGCACACCAGGGTGCCGGGGCCGGTGATCTCGCCGGCCTGATAGAGGCTCATCCGTCGTGCCGTCTCGGCGATCTGGGCGAGCTGCAGCCGGGTCTGGTCGGCGACCTGGGTGAAGGCCTCGAACAGTCGCTGCTCCATCAATTCGAGGTCGAAGCGCCACCAGTCACGGATGTCCTGGCCGGTCTCGGCGACGAAGCCGGCGGCCTCTTCGAGATCTCGCCGGATGTAGTCGGCGACACGCTGTGCCTCCTCGCGGCTGAGTTCACCGAGTTCGACGAGATTGTCGCGGGTCTTGTCGAGCACCTCGCGCAATCTCGGCGCCGTCTCGTTCTGCGCCTGCTCGATCGCCTCGTGCGCGTCCTCGAGCATGCGTTCGTAGGCGCGTACCAGCCGGTCGTCCTTCGGGGTCTTGTCTTGATCGCTCATGATCTGTCTCTCCAGTGGTCCATCGGACCATCTTGGGCCGGCATCGGCCCGGGGCGAAGACAGCGGGCATCGGCCGATACCCGGTGTTGGATCGCGTCGACTCCAGCATAGCAAAAGGGTGCTAGCGGGACTCGGCGGGCGGGATCTTGAACCGCCAAGACACCGGGGTCTTGAACCGCAAAGACACAAAGAATACAAAGGATTTTGAAGGCAATCGCTGCGTTTAGGGTCTTCCAGGCCGCACTGCCGAAGCGTGGCCTGGCGGTTGCCGATACGGCCATCCTGCGCGGTGGTTCGTGCCCGCATGATCTCCGTTGGGCAAAGGGGACGATGTGGCTGCTGGCTGATGAAGGCTTTTCCCCTTCGTGTGCTTGGTGTCTTTGTGAGGTTCAATGAGGATGGAGCCGCAAAGACCCAAAGGACGCGAAGGGAGCGACAGCCTTCTGCAAACAGCCTTCAGTATCGGTGTGCGGTCAACCGCGACGCGACGAGACAAGCCAGCCCCCTCACTGGAGGCTGGCAGCTGGAAGCCTTTCTTCATCTTCGCGCTCTTGGCGCCTTTGCGGTTCAAGACCCCGGTGTCTTTGCGGTTCAATCTCTCGATCGCCGGCCACCGACGGCTGCCTCCCCCCCGGTCGCCGTGCATCGTCGAGCTGGGTTATGCTTTCGTCATCATTCCAACCCCAGTTGTCACAAGACCGAAGACCCATGCAGACCGATTACGATCCGTGCGCCGTCGAGGCCGCGGCCCAACGCTATTGGGAAGAGCACCAGTCCTTCAAGGCCGTCGAGGACACCTCGCGCGAGAAGTTCTACTGCCTGTCCATGTTCCCCTATCCCTCGGGGCGGCTGCACATGGGGCATGTGCGCAACTACACCATCGGCGACGTGATCGCGCGCTATCAGCGCATGCTTGGCAAGAACGTGCTCCAGCCGATGGGCTGGGACGCCTTCGGCCTGCCGGCGGAGAACGCCGCGATCACCCACGGCATCCCGCCGTCGCAGTGGACGCGCTCGAACATCGCCTACATGAAGGACCAGCTCAAGAAGCTCGGTTTCGGCTACGACTGGGACCGTGAGCTGGCCACCTGCGACCCCGACTACTACCGCTGGGAGCAGTGGCTGTTCACCCGGCTGATGGAGAAGGGCCTGGCCTATCGCGCCAAGGCGATGGTCAACTGGGACCCGATCGACCAGACCGTGCTCGCCAACGAACAGGTCATCGACGGGCGTGGTTGGCGCTCCGGCGCGCCGATCGAGAAGCGCGAGATCACCCAGTGGTGCGTGCGCATCACCGACTATGCCCAGGAGCTGCTCGACGCGCTCGACGGGCTCGACGGCTGGCCGGAGCGGGTGCGCACCATGCAGCGCAACTGGATCGGCCGCTCCGAGGGCGTGCACATGACCTTCGGTGTGGCCGACAGCGACGAGACGCTGGGCATCTACACCACCCGCCCCGACACCGTGATGGGCGTGACCTATGTCGCCGTCGCCGCCGAGCACCCGCTGGCGCGGCGTGCTGCCGAGACCGATCCGGCGCTCGCCGCCTTCATCGAGGAGTGCCGCCAGGGCGGGATCTCCGAGGCCGAGATCGAGACCATGGAGAAGAAGGGTCACCCGCTCGGCATCGACGCCATCCATCCGATCACCGGCGAGCCGGTGCCGATCTATGCCGCCAACTTCGTGCTCATCGGCTACGGCACCGGCGCGGTGATGGCCGTCCCCGCGCACGACCAGCGCGACTGGGAGTTCGCCGAGCGCTACGGCATCGCCAAGCGCGCGGTGATCCGCCCGGCCGATGCCGAGGGCTGCGACATCAGCGCCGCGGCCTTCACCGACAAGGGCGTGCTGTTCAACTCCGGCGAGTTCGACGGTCTGACCTCCGAGCAGGCCTTCGACGCCATCGCCACCTGGCTCAGCGAGCAGGGCAAGGGCGAGCGCACCGTCAACTTCCGCCTGCGCGACTGGGGCGTATCGCGCCAGCGCTACTGGGGCTGTCCGCTGCCGGTGGTCAATACCGCCGACGGCGAGGCGCGCGCCGAGACCGAGCTGCCGGTGCGTCTGCCCGAGGACGTGGTGGTCGACGGCTCCGGCTCCCCGCTCAAGCGCATGCCCGAGTTCTCCGAGCTGGGCAACGGCGAGACCCGCGAGACCGACACCTTCGACACCTTCTTCGAGTCGAGCTGGTACTACGCCCGTTACTGCTCGCCGGACTGCGATACCGCCATGCTCGACGAGCGCGCCAAGTACTGGCTGCCGGTCGATCAGTACATCGGCGGCATCGAGCACGCGGTGCTGCACCTGCTCTACGCCCGCTTCTTCCACAAGCTGATGCGCGACGAGGGCCTGGTCGACTGCGACGAGCCCTTCACCAAGCTGCTCACCCAGGGCATGGTGGTGGCCGAGACCTGGTATCGCGAGGACGCCGACGGGCGCAAGCAGTGGTTCAACCCGACCGAGGTCGAACCGGTGCGCGACGACAAGGGCCGGGTGGTCTCGGCGGTGCTCAAGGCCGACGGCGAGCCGGTGACCTATGGCGGCATCGAGAAGATGTCGAAGTCGAAGAACAATGGTGTCGACCCGCAGGCGCTCACCGAGCGCTACGGCGCCGACACCGTGCGCCTCTACACCATGTTCACCTCGCCGCCGGACCAGTCGCTGGAGTGGAACGACGAGGGCGTCGAGGGCGCCTTCCGCTTCATCAAGCGGCTGTGGGCGCTGGCCACCGCTGAGGCCGAGGCGATCCGCGCCGGTGCCGCCCCGGCCGACCTCGACGAGGCGGCCAAGGCCGCGCGCCTGGAGATCCACGGCGCGCTCAAGAAGGCCCTGTTCGACTACCAGCGCAACCAGTTCAACACCGTGGTGTCGGGCTGCATGAGCATGGTCAACACCCTCTACCGGCTGGAGTCGGCGGCGCGCGCGCAGGTGCTGCGCGAAGGCGTGAGCATCGTGCTGCGACTGCTCGGTCCGATCGCGCCGCACGTCACCCACCACCTGTGGCGTGAGCTGGAGCTGGGCGAGGACATCCTCTCGGCGCCCTGGCCGGAGGTCGACGAGTCGGCGCTGGTGCAGGACAGCATCGAGTACGTGGTGCAGGTCAACGGCAAGGTCCGCGCCAAGATCAAGGTCGCGGCCGATGCCGACAAGGCGGCGATCGAGGCCGCGGCGCTGGCCGACGAACACGCGCGCAAGTTCATCGGCGAGAAGGCCGTGCGCAAGGTGATCGTGGTGCCGAAGAAACTGGTCAACATCGTCGCCTGAGCCGTGGTCACGACCGTGACGCAGCGCGTCACGGTCGCGTGCGGTGCACGAGAGGGAGTGAGGAACGCATGAGCCGATCGATGCCCCGGTCCCGGGGGCTGTGGGGGACGCTGTTGGCAGCAGCGCTGTTGGCGCTCGCCGGCTGTGGCTTCCAGCTGCGCGGCAGCGTCGAGATCCCCGCCGAACTCAACCCGGTCTATCTCCAGGCCGATGCCGGCTCGCCGGTACGCCGCGCCCTGCTCGACCTGCTCTCCGGCAGTGGCGTCGAGGTCACCGACAACGTCGCCGAGGCGCAGATGGTGTTGCGTATCCTCGCCGAGGCCCGGACCTCGCGCGTCGCCGCCGTCGACATCAACGGCAAGACCCTGGCCTACGAGCTGCACTACATGGTGCGGTTCGATGCCCTCGGTGATGCCGGTACGCGGTTGGTCGCGCCACAGAGCCTGGATCTGGTGCGCACCTTCGACAACCCCGATGTCGAGGTCCTCGGCAAGCGGCTCGAAGAGGCGCTGATCTACGAGGACTTCGCCACCGACGCCGCCGATCGTATCCTCACGCGGTTGCGGGTGGCGCTGCGCTGAGTGGCGTGACGCGCGTCGTGCCGCTCGTCGTCACCATTGGCACGCGCGGCGCGCCCGCGCTTTCCTGTGGCGCCTCGAACGAGTGCGCCGCCATCTTTCCGGATCCTGCGACATCATGCGTCTGCGCTTCAACCAACTCCAGGCCCAGCTCGAGCGCGGCCTCGCCCCGGTCTATCTGCTCGGCGGCGATGAGCCCTTCCAGCTCGACGAGGCGGCGCGGCTGATCCGTGCCGCGGCCCGCCGGGCCGGCTTCGCCGAGCGCGAGGTGCTCGACCAGGACAGCGGCTTCGACTGGCACCGCCTCGGTGCCACCGCTGATGCGCTGTCGCTGTTCTCCTCGCGCAAGCTCATCGAGCTGCGTCTGAACAGCGCCCGTATCGGCAAGGAGGGCGGCGCGGCGGTGCGTGAGTACTGCGCCCGACCCTGTGCCGACAACCTGCTGCTGATCCTCGCCCCCGGACTCGAACGCAAGGAACTCAAGGCACGTTGGGTCGGCGCGGTCGAGGCGTGCGGCGCGGTGCTGCAGGTGTGGCCGTTGAAGGGGCGTGAGCTGGAGCAGTGGGTCGAGCAGCGGCTGCGCGCAGCCGGCTTCGCCCCTGGCTCGGGGGTCGCGGCACTGCTGGCCGAGCGCGCCGAGGGTAACCTGTTGGCCGCCTCCCAGGAGATCGAGAAGCTGCGTCTGCTCGGCGAGCCCGGTCCGCTCGGGCTCGACGACCTGCTCGGCACCCTCGCCGATAGCGCCCGCTTCGACCTCTTCGCCCTCACCGATGCCGCGCTCGCCGGCGATCGCGCCCGGGTGCAGCGTATCCTCGCCGTACTGCGCGCCGAGGGTAGCGCCGAGAGCCTGGTGTTGTGGGTGCTCGCACGCGAGCTGCGGATGCTCGCCGAGGCCGCCGAGGCCATCGCCCGCCAACGCTCCCCGGCACCGGTACTGGCCGCCCACCGGGTGCCGCGACCGCGTGTGGCAATGGTCGAACGCGCCTTGCGCGGACGCCCGCCGCGACGGTTCAACGGCCTGTTGCGCCGCTGCGCCGAGGCCGATCTGGCGATCAAAGGGCTGGCCCCCGGCGATCCCTGGCAACGGCTGGCTGCGATCGCCGACGACCTCGCCCGCGGCGGCGCGCACTGAACGCCTTATCAATCCATCGAAGGTCATCGACATGAGCGAATCCAGCATCACCGACATCGACGCCTACATGACCGACCTCGGCCGGCACGCGCGCGCCGCCGCCCGCGCCCTGGCGCGGGCCACCACCGCCGAGAAGAATCGTGCCCTGCTCGCCATCGCCGCGCGCCTCGATGCCGCGCGCGATCAGCTCGCCGCCGCCAACCGTCACGATCTCGAGGCCGGTGCGGCCAAGGGGCTCGATGCCGCCTTGCTCGACCGCCTGGAGCTGACCCCTTCGCGGATCGACGCGATGATCGAGGGGCTGCGCCAGATCGCCACGCTGCCCGATCCGGTTGGCGCCATCAGCGACCTCGACTACCGTCCCTCCGGCATCCAGGTCGGGCGCATGCGGGTGCCGCTCGGGGTCGTCGGCATCATCTACGAGTCGCGTCCCAACGTCACCGCCGATGCCGCCGCGCTCTGTCTCAAATCCGGCAACGCCACGGTGCTGCGCGGCGGCTCCGAGGCCTTCGCCTCCAACCAGGCGATCGCCAGCTGCATCCACGCCGGGCTCGAGGTGGCCGGGCTGCCGGCCGAGGCGGTGCAGGTGATCGCCACCACCGACCGTGCCGCGGTCGGGGCCATGATCACCATGCCCGAGTCGATCGACGTCATCATCCCGCGTGGCGGGCGGGGGTTGATCGAGCGCATCAGTCGCGAGGCCCGGGTGCCGGTGATCAAGCACCTCGACGGCATCTGCCACGTCTACATCGACGCCCATGCCGATCTCGACAAGGCCTTCGCCATCGCGCTCAACGCCAAGACCCAGCGCTATGGCACCTGCAACACCATGGAGACCCTGCTCGTCGACGTGGCGGTGGCCGGCGACATCCTGCCGCGCCTCGGGGTGGCCTTCGCCGAGTGCGGGGTGGAGCTGCGCGGTTGCGCCCGCACCCGCGAGCACCTGCCCGAGGCGCTGCCCGCCGCCGAGGCCGATTGGGATACCGAGTACCTGGCACCGATCCTCTCGATCCGGGTGGTCGACGGTCTCGATGCGGCGATGGATCACATCGCTCGGCACAGCTCGGCACACACCGAGTCGATCGTCACCGAGGACTACGCCCGGGCGCGGCGCTTCCTCCGCGAGGTCGACTCCAGCTCGGTGATGGTCAACGCCTCGACGCGCTTCGCCGACGGCTTCGAGTACGGACTCGGCGCCGAGATCGGCATCAGTACCGACAAGTTCCACGCCCGTGGCCCGGTCGGCCTCGAGGGGCTGACCTCGCTCAAGTTCGTGGTGCTCGGTGATGGTCAGGTGCGGGGCTGAATGGGTGTTTTTTGGCGTAGCCTGCGGGATTGTCTGAAAGATGCCTCCCTCCACAGCGATACGCGACATCCCTTTCGGGCAAAGGTCGGTTTGCGTTCAGCCAAGTAGCCGATCGTATTTTCTCGGTTGACTGGCTGTTGCGTGGTCTTCTGGGACGGAGCGTTTTTTCTATTGCATGTCGCTTGCGGCGAATTCGCATTGGTGAATGTTGTTGCGGTCACGTATGGCAGCAGGCTGCGGGTTTTTAGGTCTGTGGTGCTGTGTTTTCATGGGCCTTGACATCCGTTTTGATCGACTTGTGGTGATTCGGTCATCGCCGCATTCGCAATGCGTAAAAGCGATGGTCTCGGTATCAAAAACCTTAAAAGAGAGTGCGGGGCCGGCAGCTTGTCCGTGTTTCTTGCGGTAGGCTTGTGCTCCCATTCCGAAAAAATAGGTTTCTCGTTCAATATAATGAAACATGTGAAACATTTTTTTTACACTGTCAATGCTGCGTTGAAGGCTGGTGGCGGTGTGCGATCCGTGGTGATGAAAGTCTGGAATGTCTATCGGGTTTCTGGGTTATCAGGGGTTAAGCGTCGATTTTCATTCTTTATGTCGTTGACGAGGTCTGATGGCGCCTCTGGGTTTTTTAGAAATGACTATCAAAAATGGATTTTACAGTACGACACTATTGATGACGATGTGCGTGAGTGTATTCGTGAGCGCATCGCAGGATTAGCCCGGCTCCCGAAGATATCCGTAATCATGCCGGTCTACGAGCCGCCGCTTGAGCTTCTCGATGAGGCAATCTGGTCGGTACGTAATCAGCTCTACCCAGAATGGGAGCTGTGCATTGCTGATGATGCTTCGAAAAACCCGCAAGTTAAGGCGTTGTTAGAAAAGCATGCCAGTCAAGACGAGCGTATAAAGGTTGAATATCGACGAGTCAATGGCCATATCTCGGAGTCGTCGAATTCTGCGTTGGCCCTGGCGACAGGCGAGTACGTTGCTCTGCTGGATCATGATGATCTGCTTTCCGAACATGCACTGTTTTGGGTTGCTGAAGAAATTCAAAAATACCCAAACGTTGCGCTGATTTATTCAGATGAAGATAAAATCACAGAAACCGGTAAGCGTTATGAGCCTTACTTTAAATGTGAATTTAATCCTGAGCTATTTTTGGCTCAGAATATGATTTCTCATCTTGGGGTTTATCGTCGTGATCTCATCGAAGAAATTGGTGGGTTTCGATCGGAATTCAATGGCTC
Organism: Marichromatium bheemlicum; assembly: GCF_012276755.1. Classification (GTDB taxonomy): domain Bacteria; phylum Pseudomonadota; class Gammaproteobacteria; order Chromatiales; family Chromatiaceae; genus Marichromatium; species Marichromatium bheemlicum. Next base: position 168,527 of record NZ_JAAXKX010000005.1, read on the forward strand.
CCAGGATTACGATTTAGCGTTACGCGTGATTTCTAAGGTTGCTCCAGAGCAGATCGTTCATATTCCTCGAGTGCTTTATCATTGGCGTGCCATATCTGGCAGTACAGCACTAGCGAATAGTGAGAAAAGCTATGCCTCTGTTGCTGGGCGCAAGGCTGTTTCTGCGTATCTGAAGAGCAAGGGAGTGACGGCTGAGGTGATGCCAGCGCCAGAGGTTTTATCCCATAATCGCGTGCGTTTTGCACTCCCTGATCCATTGCCTATCGTCAGTATTATCATCCCAACCCGTGATCGCGTGGATTTGCTGGCAAAATGTGTCAACTCAATACTTGGGAAATCAACTTATCCGCATTTCGAAATCATCATCATAGACAATGGCAGCGTTGAGTCGGAAACCATTGATTTTTTAAAAGGATTACCGAAGGATCAGGTCAAGATTCTGCGCGACGAACTTCCGTTTAATTTTTCCCGGCTCAACAACCTGGGGGTACGCGAAGCACGTGGTGAAATCATCTGCTTGATGAACAATGACATGGAAGTGATTGAGGGCGGATGGCTTGAGGAGATGGTCGCATTTGCTGCTCGTCAGGAGATCGGATGCGTTGGTAACAGGCTGTGGTATCCCGATGGCACCATTCAGCATGCAGGGGTCGTACTCGGTATCGGTGGTGTTGCCTCGCATTCCCATAAAGGGTATTACAAGGGGCATGCTGGATACTTCAGCCGCGCCGTCTTGCATCAGAGCTACAGTGCAGTGACCGCTGCCTGTCTCGTGGTTCGGCGTCAGGTGTTCGAGCAGGTTGGTGGTCTTGACGAGGAGCTGGCTGTGGCGTTCAACGATGTCGATTTCTGCTTGCGTGTCCGCGACGCTGGTTACCGTAACCTGTGGACCCCTTATGCCGACATGATCCATCATGAGTCGGCCTCACGCGGTCTTGATGATAATCCGGTGAAGCGGGCGCGCTTCAAAAAGGAGGTGGATATCATGCATGCCCGTTGGGGAGAGGCGCTTCAAAACGACCCGGCTTACAGTCCGAACCTAACGCTGTGGCACGATGACTTCAGTTTGGCCTGGCCGCCGCGTATCGAGCTGTTGACCGCGCCCTCGAACACCTCGGTCGAGGAACTGGCTCAACGCTAAGCTGCGAGGCTGTCGACCGATCTCAAGGTGGATCGATGGCATACACGACGTCGATGATGATCGGGGCGGGCGGTAACTTGCAATCTGCAGCCCCTGCCTCGAGTGAATTGCGGGACAAGTTGCGTGCTTTCTGCTAGCGTTCGGACATCTCTCGAACGTTGACCGATTTGGACAGGAGACCTTGCGACAACCCCGCTTCGTTGCCCGCCGTCATGTGTTGCTGTTGGCGCCCACGCCGCGAGGATTCAGCCGTTTGCAGAACCTGGCTGCGTACCGTGCGGTAGGCTGTTTCGAGCGATGATCGGCGTCTTCGGCGGCACCTTCGACCCAATCCACTTCGGCCATCTGCGCCCCGCGTTGGAGTGCCTGCAGGGGCTGGATCTGGAGCAGGTACGTTTCATCCCGCTCAAGGTCCCCGTGCATCGCCCTCAACCCTGTGCCTCGCCGCTCGCGCGGCTGGCGATGCTGGAGGCGGCGATCGCCGGAGAGCCGCGCTTCATGGCCGATGCGCGCGAACTCGAACGGCCCGGCCGCTCCTATTCCTACGACACCCTGGCCTCGCTGCGCGCCGAACTCGGTGCGCAGCGGCCCCTGTGTCTGCTCGTCGGTGCCGATGCCTTCGCCGGATTCCTGCGCTGGCATCGGCCACGGCAGATCCTGGAGCTGGCGCACCTGGTGGTGATGCGTCGCCCCGGTCATCAGGCGCTGGTCGATCCCGAACTCCAGGCGCTGTACGCACGTCACGGTAGCGAGGCGCGTGCGGAGCTGGCGCGCGCGCCGGGTGGGCGCATCCTCTTTCAAGAGGTCACCCAGATCGATATCTCGGCGACCCGCATTCGCCGGTTGCTCGCCGCCGGGCAGAGTCCGCGCTACCTGCTGCCCGAGCCGGTGCGCGCCTATATCGCGCGCACCCGGCTCTACGAGGGCTGCGGCATGGGTGAGCTGCCCGCCTGAGTCAGTCTTTTTCCGCGGGATGGGGCGTTCCCCGTCCGACAAAGCCGCGCCAGGGATGGCGCGGCGCCGGCGATCACGCTTGCAACGTCGTCGACCGGCCAGGGCCAGGAAGGCAGGCGTCGCGATGATCGCGACCTGTCGTGACCGGTGCACAGGCACCCCAAACATTCTCAAAGCAGAGGAGATCGCATGCAGCTCGAGCAACTTCGGGAACTGGTCCTAGAGACCCTGAACGACATGAAGGCCAACGACATCGAGGTCATCGACGTGCGTGGCAAGACCGCCGTCACCGACTTCATGGTCATCGCCTCCGGCACCTCCGATCGCCACGTCAAGGCCATCGCCGAGACCGTCGCCTTCCGCGCCAAGGACGCCGGCGAGGCGCCGCTCGGCACCGAGGGCCTGGCCGAGGGCGAATGGGCCCTGGTCGACCTCAACGGCATCGTGCTCCACGTCATGCTGCCCAAGGTCCGTGACTTCTACAGCCTCGAACGGCTGTGGTCGGCCCCCGCCGTGGTTCCCAAGACCGCAACCGCCCAGCACGCCTGAGCGGGTGCGCGCCCGTGTGCGTCCGCGTCTGCCCGCCCATGCGAGATTTGCATGGGTAGGGCCTCAATCCGCCGCTAGCGTTGAGTGATGCGCAATCGATCAGGGGTCATGTACCGCCCTGCGGTTATCTATCCGGTTGATTCGTAATCCAGCCGCAGACAACGGCCGGTATGGCCGCTTGCCATCACCAGGATGATGCGGCGCAGCGCATCGTCCAGTGTGTCTGCATTCCGGGAGGGTTCTAGGGGAAAGTCGGTGAACTTGAGCGGTAGCTGTAGCCATTCGCGCAGACAGGCCGTGCGTGCCCAGAAGATACCGGCTTGTGGATGCTCTAGACGCGGAAAAGTTGCAGCGACTCGTGTGGTATGGCGTTGTAGCAGGTCGGCGACAAGCGCCTGGCTTTCTTCCCTGCGGTCGTCAGCGGTGTTGGTGCCCTCGTGGTCTTGCGGATAGAGGATCTTGGCCTCTGTCTGCAGGAGTCCGAGCAGATAAGCGACCTGATCGCCCCCGGCATCAGGCGTGCCGAGCAGTAACGACAGGGCCTTCTGCGGTGCGGCGGTGTGGAAATGACCGATGACGTCGTATTCGGCAAGCCGCTGCCCGAACTGAATGATCAGTGGTGCCAGGTCGCGCCCACGCTCGGGCACCGTCTCGATGATGATCTGATCGGCATGGGGCAATGCTGCGCGTAGCTGCTCACTGAGCGCTTCTTGATCGAAACCCTGACTCACTGCGACATAGAGATCGAAGGGTACCGATAGGTTGCGTGCATGATCGATGAAGGTGTCGCCCCCTGTTCCCTGCAACAGGCGTAGATGTAAAGCAATGCGCTGTCCCGCCTGTGCCGCCGGCACTGGAGTTTGGAGTCGGGGCGGGATGTGATGCGGGCTGATCTCGAGCTGATCGGCCGTTGCCTCTTGTCTCCGTGCGTGTCCCTCGCACTCGGGACTATCCGCTGGCTGTGTCCTTTGTGTTTGCCACCAGGCCCTGAGTTGGTGGAGTCTGAGCAGTGCTTGACTGACCAGCTGCGGTCCTCGTTTTACCAGACAGCGTTTTAGTATCACTCGACATGGTTCCGAGGGCTTGTCGGTGATCTCCTTCAGGGTCTTGCTGAATTGTTGTGCCCTGGCCTCCGCCTGTTGCCAGGCATCGTGCTGGTCTTGGATGCGCTGATAGAGCCGATCGAGCAGTCGCAAGGTGTCGTCGAGCTTGTCGAGATTGGTCTGCCACTGCATCAGTGCCGCGGAGTTCATCAGTTCATCGAGGGTGTCTTCTCCCGTGATGACGGCGTTGAGTCGGGCATGGACCTCCTGGGCGAGCGGTAATGCGGTCTCCGGTAGCGGGGTGAACTGATCGACGTGGTAGTGGCGTAGCCCGGTCTCGAGGAACTCTTGGCAATATAGCTCCAACTCCAGCGTGTCGATCGGTTCACCGAGCCAGTCGGCGACCCTGGCGAGCTGCTGACGCGGCTCCTGGAGCAAGCTGTCGTAGTCGACCGCAATTGCAGGGTATCGGTTGGCATGGCCGAGGATGGTCAATACATGCACCACCCACAGCAGATAGCTCTTTTCCTCATCGAAACCGTCGCGTCGCACCAGTGAGGCCACCACACTGATGGGGTTACGTAGTGCGACGATATATCGCGCCTCGAACGCCGGCGTATCCAGTACCTCGCTCCAGATCGGCAGTAGCTTGGCCGTCCTCGGGTCCTTGAAGCCGAAGCATTGGCAAGCCTCTGTTTTTGAAATTAGTAACTGGCGAGCGCGTGTCACGAACCCCTGCTCGCGCAAGCGTTCGAGGTCACTCGTCTGCAGTGGCCTGAGACTGTGCCATTCTTGGCCGATGGCTTGCAGCATCTCGTCATTCAGTTGAATGATATCGAGGTCTTCCCAAAATCCTTTGCTGTTGTCTGCGGCTGTCGGCAGCAGATTGTCGCCCAAAGCCACACGCATGGTTTCGAGACCACGTGTAATTGCGCTGGTGCCGCTGCGATGCATGCCGAGCACAACAACGATTTTCTTGACTTCATCGGTTGACATGGCTGTTGTTGATTAAATTTTATTGATGATTGATCAGGATGCGTGGACGACAAGAAAAGTCCACGATGCCGGTAGCAGTACGCCGTGTATCCGGGAGTACGCGAAACATCTCGGCATCGACTAGACGGTGCAGAAAGGTCTCCTCGCCATCACTGATTCCTAGTACCCCCGCATTGAGAAAATAGGTGCCAGGGTTGAGCATGCAATCGAATTGGAATTCGACATCGACCCAAATGTTCGCGGCGATATGATCGATACCCTCACGCATATTGGCCGCAGAAATGCTCCCGCCGACGTTCACTCCGGAGGTGGTTTTGATCAACATGCTGAAGCGTGCATGCGTGATGGGACGATCGAAATAAACTCGATACTGATAGCAGTAGACCCCGCCGCTACATAAATTGTTCACACGCTCACCTGCGGGGGTCGTGATCCGTGCCTCGCTGATGATGGCGCCGTGCGATTCATAAGAGATCGTACTGTCCGGCTTCATCCCAGGGTCGTAGCTCTCGAGCGTCGTTTCTTGGGTGGGAGGTGGCTCGTTTAGTTGCGTTTGCGCATCTTCTTGTGTGACTTCGCGCTGGCCGCTTTTGCTGGTGTCGTGTTCGAGGATAGCCGCGCGAATCTGGGTGCGTTTGTCCGCTGGCGCATAGAGTAACTTCTGGTAGTAGCCGATGATGTGTTTGGGCTCGCCGCTTGCCAGCCGTTCACCGGCATCGAGCAGAATAGCTCGATCGCACAACTCGATCACGGTGTGTCCCGAGTGCGAGACGAACAGGATCGTGGTGCCGGAGTCACGGATAGCCTCGATGCGCGAGAAACACTTACGCTGAAACAGCTCGTCGCCAACGGACAGCGCCTCGTCGATCACCAGGATCTGTGGATCAACGTTGATCGCGACGGCGAAGGCCAGCCGTACCAGCATTCCGCTGGAATAACTCTTGACCGGCTGGTCGATGAATGGGCCGATATCGGCGAAGGCGGCGATATCGTCGAAGCGCGCGGCAATCTCCTCCTTGCTCATCCCCAGCACGATGCCGTTCATATAAACATTCTCGCGCCCGGTGAAGTCGAGGTTGAAGCCGGATCCAAGCTCCAGTAGGGCCGCGATGCGCCCCTGCGTCTGCAGGGTTCCTGTCGTCGGACTGAGTGTGCCGCAGATCAGCTGCAGTAGGGTCGACTTGCCACTGCCATTGCTGCCGACGATGCCAACGGTCTCGCCCTGTTTGATCTCGAAATCGACATCGCGTAATGCCCAGAACTCCCGGAAGTACTGCGGGGCTTGCCGTCTCGCTAGCCGAGCCATTCCGGGCGCTAGCATCTGCTTGAGACGGTCTCGGGGCTTATCGTAGATATGAAAGCACTTGCTGAGGTTGCTCGCGCTGATCACCGTTGGTGTGCTGTCAGAGGACATCCGCGAATCCTTTTCGTGTCTTTTGGAACCAGGCAAAGCCGGCCCAGGCAATGAAGAAGCTCATCAACCAATAACCGCAGAGGATGAGCGGGTCCGGTGTCTCACCGAAGAAAAGAACGGCGCGTGTCTGCTCGATGACAATGGTCAGCGGGTTGGCGTAAAGAATCGGACGATAGGCCTCGGGTAGTGCAGTCAGGGGATAGAAGATAGGGCTGAGGAACATCAGTACACTGGTGATGATCGTCACGACATGTGTGATGTCTCGCAGGAATACACCGGTTGCAGCAAGTAGCCAGCTCAGCCCCATGGTCAGCATCATCAGCGGAAACAGGATCAACGGGAAGTAAAGAGCAGTGAGGTGAGGGGTCCCGAATAGCGCCCAATAGGCCAGTAGCCAGACAGCTAGGCTGATCGTGCCATGGAACAGCGCGGAGATCAGCGTGACGGCTGGGAGGATCTCTAGAGGAAAGACAACTTTCTTGACGTAGTTGACATTGGCTGTGATCAACGACGGTGCGCGGTTGATGCACTCAGTAAACAGATTGAAGATAATCAATCCGGCAAAAAGAATGAGCGCAAACTCGCTTTTTGAGCCCGTGCCGCTACCCCAGCGCGCCTTGAATATCTCGCTAAATACAAAAGTATAGACACCGAGCATCAGCAGGGGGTTGAAGAACGACCACAGTAGCCCCAGCATAGAGCCGCGATAGCGCCCAAGTATTTCGCGCTTCGTAGCGGTAGTGACCAGCTCACGATGTCTCCACAGTGTTGCCACCATTTCAGTGGCGCGTGTCGGGAATTGCCGCATCAGTTCACCACCTTGATAGTGCTACGGGTCTTGTTTGCTGCGCACAGGCCATTGCGGCGGTAATGGCAGCGAGTCTCTGTTGCGGCGCGATCCCTGCTGCCGTCACTGGCGCTCTGGGTTGATCGATAGCTGTTCATCTGTGCCCTGAATTAAAGTCTACGGTGAGGTGTGGCGCCTGCTTTCCATCGGCTCATGTCACCAGCGTTGCTGCCTAGCCGTTTTTAGCGCAACAGTTTGTCAGACTCAAGGTGGAGCCATGGTGTGCTCAGCGTCTTGATGTCTTGTGATTTTCAATTCTGTTTGCTGTCTGTTTCAGGGTGTTCTGAACCAGTCGATCGCGTCAACGCGCTGAGCAAAAAAGGCGCTACCGGCTAGGGTGTGATGGCCATAATCATAGAAGAACTTGCGATAATCACTGTCGATCGCATGGCAAAGACTTTTATCTCTTTCGCAAATGTAATCCATGCGGTCGAGTAAAATTGCGCCGGTTGCATTGGCGATTGCGGTGATGCGCTTATTTAGTGATGGCAGTTCGGTGCGTGCAATATGGTGTTCAACGAATTCCTGATAATACCGCTTGTTGATGTGTGTGGTGACCTTTTCAGGGGAAAGCAGGCGTAGATTGATGTCGTGTGCAATGCGCTGCATTTCGGTGTCGATCAAGGTTCGAGTTCCGAACAAGCGAAACTCGAAGATATTCTTCACCACCACTACGCGTTTGCCGTTTTGCTGTAGGTTATTGATAACCTTCGGCAGGGTGTCGACATCGTCTTGATCATAACGCGTTGCCAGGACCACGATATCAGCCGCCTGATAATTTGCGCTATGGTAAAATCGATCTGATGTGTCGGCGAGCATGTGTAACTGTGCGCCATAACGTGCAAGCTGATAATTGGCGCTAATACGTTTACTGAAATGGAAAATATTGAACAAGTCTTTGGCGTGTGAGTTGCCAACGATCAGCACCTTGCGCCGGGGATCGGTTGTGTCGAACCACAGTTGTTGGTCATAGGCGTTATCAGCGACGTCGTAGTCCGGGTCCTGGCTCAGCGTGCGCAGCACCTCCCAGCTCTCTAGCTGCAGTGCTTCGTTGTTTGGGTCGTACTGACGGTAATCGAACGCAATCTCTTGCAGTCGTGCGGGAACGCCTTGCAGATGGTTGATCACCAGGCCTGTGCTGAGGAGTGTGCTGCCGACCGCCACTGCCAGCAGTAGGGCGGGGCGGCCGGGGGTGTGTCGCGCCGAACGAAACGGCTGCTCGACATAGCGCCAGCTCAGCCCCCCCAAGGCTATCGCCAGGACACAGAGCCCGGCCATGACCGGCAGGGATGGTGGGGTCGGGGCCGTGTGCCGAAACAGTGCGAAGATCGGCTGATGCCACAGATACGTGCTGTAACTGACCAGCCCTATCGTCACCAGCGGGCGACTCGCCAACAGTCGGCAGGCGAGGCTGCTGTCGCGTCCGGCGAGGATGATCAGCGCCGTGCCCAAGGTTGGCGCCAGTGCATACAGCGAGGGGAACGGTGTGGTGGCGTCATAGACGTGGACGGCGAACACGATCAGGCCGAGTCCGAGCAATCCGGCGAGGGGGGCTAGGCGAGTGCGCCCAGGCCAATCCGGCACGCGGTGAAGGAGCAGCGCCGTCAGTGCCCCGATTGCCAGCTCCCAGACCCGTGACGGCAACAGAAAAAAGGCCGCCGCCGGTGCCCGATAGGCCGCCCACTGTGCCCACCCCAGACTCAGCGCCAATAACACGCCGAGTACTAGCCACAGCCTCGTCCCGGCGCGATACACCACCAGCATCAACAGTGGAAATAGCAGGTAATACTGCTCCTCGACCGCCAGGCTCCAAGTGTGGAGCAATGGCTTGAGTTCAGCGGCGGTGTCGAAATAGCCGCTGTCGAGCCAGAACAACACGTTCGACCAAAAGGTCGTGGTCGAGACCAGGCCACGGCCCAGTTCCGCCAGGGCGTCAGGAGGCAACCACCACCATGCATAAGCCAACGTCACCGTCAGCACGACGAATAGCGCTGGCAGGATGCGTCGTGCCCGGCGCTCGTAAAAACGCGCTAGGCTGAACCGCTCGTTGGCGAGATCGTTGAGAATGATGCCGGTGATCAGATAACCGCTGATCACGAAGAACACATCGACGCCGACGAAACCACCGCTGAAACCGGGGAAACCGGCATGGAAGAGCATCACGGCGATAACGGCTACCGCTCTCAGTCCATCGATCTCGGGGCGATACTGCATCACGGGGTCTGCTGGGTCTTTTCGGCGTACGCGAAAGGCCGCCGTGTGCGTCAGCGAGCGCGAGTCGTCGTCACGACACGCGCTGCCATGATGGTGAGGACGCCCTAGGCCTGTCGCCCCTCGAGCTGCGCCACCTTGTTCATCACCAGCTGTTCCAGGTCGCGCTTGTACTGCGCCACCCGCTCGCGGATCTCGGGGTCGGAGGCACCGAGGATCTGTGCCGCGAGGATGCCCGCGTTCTTCGCCCCGTTGATCGCCACCGTCGCCACCGGCACCCCGGCGGGCATCTGCACGATCGACAGCAGCGAGTCCTCGCCCGAGAGCGTCGAGGTCTTCACCGGCACCCCGATCACCGGCAGCGGCGTCAGTGAGGCGGCCATGCCCGGCAGGTGTGCCGCCCCGCCGGCCCCGGCGATGATCACCTGCAGCCCGCGCGCGGCGGCCTGCTCGGCGTAGTCGTAGAGACGGCGCGGGGTGCGGTGCGCCGAGACGATGGTCATCTCGTAACCAATCCCGAGGCTGGCCAGGCTGTTGGCCGCCTCCTGCATCACCGGCAGGTCCGAGTCGCTGCCCATGATGATGCCAACCTGTACGCGCGCACGCGCCTGAACCTGGCTCATGCCTGTTCCTCCCCGGTGATCTCGATCAGCTCGCGTACCCGCAGCGCCTTCTCACGCGCCTGTTCGATGTCGGTATCGAGCACGGTGACATGGCCCATCTTGCGAAACGGCGAGGTATGCGCCTTGCCGTAGAGGTGCACGCACACCCCCGGAATGGCCAGGGCCTCAGCCATCCCGGAGATCACCGGCCGACCGCGATAGCCGGGGGCGCCGAGCAGGTTGATCATCGCCGCCGGCACCAGTTGATCGGTGGTGCCCAGCGGTAGTCCCACCACCGCGCGCAGGTGTTGCTCGAACTGGTCGGTCACGCAGGCCTCGATGGTGTGGTGGCCCGAGTTATGGGTGCGCGGTGCCACCTCGTTGACCAGCAGCGAGCCGTCCTCGGTGAGGAACATCTCCACGCCGAACACCCCGATGCCGCCGAGCGCCTCGACCGTGCGCACCGCCAGGGCGCGTGCCGCCTCGGCCTCGGTCTCGCTGATCGCCGCCGGCGCCAACAGCAGGTCGAGCACGTTCTCGCCGGCGCGGAAACACATCTCCACCGGTGGATAACAACGGCACTCGCCGTCGCGCCCGCGCGCCACCAGCACCGCCACCTCCTTGCTCGCTGGCACGAAACGCTCGACCAGCGAGGGCACCGGCAGATGACGCTCGAAGTCCTCCGGGCCCTTGAGGATCGACACCCCGCGCCCGTCGTAACCACCGCGCCGCGCCTTCTGCACCAGCGGGTAGCCGAATGCGGCGAAGGCCTCGGCGGTGGGTTCGGGCATCGGCTCGAAGGCCGCGGTCGGAATCCCCGCCGCCTCCAGCGCCTGCTTCTGGGTGAGCTTGTCCTGGATCAGCGCCAGTACCCCCGGCGCCGGATAGATCGCATGACCCTCTTGCTCGAGTTCGATCAGCGTCTCGGTGCCGATGTCCTCGATATCGAAGGTGAGCACGTCGCTGGCCTCGGCCAGCTCGCGCAGCTTGGCCGGATCATGGTAGTGACCGACGATCTGCTGACCGGCGATCTGCGCCGCCGGCGAGTTCGGCTGCGGGTCGAGCACCACGCAGGTGCAGCCGATCCGCTTGGCGGCCTTGGCCATCATACGGCCGAGCTGACCACCGCCGACGATGCCGATACGGGCAATGGGTAAGGAAAATCGATCCATAGTGCAATGATCGGGGATGTGGAAGAAATTGGAAAGCCCTAAAGAATACAGGGGATTAGTCAGGACAGCGTGTAGACGTATCGGCTGGGGCGAGCGACGGTCACGGGGACGCTGAGACGACATGGTATCGGCTGCGCCCCCGAGTCTCCAGTCTCGGGCGTGACGAAACCGGGTGATGGCCTTATTTGTGTCTTTTTAGCTACATTTGGCGTTGACACGAAAAACGCCCGACCGTTACGCGCAAAAATCTTGAATTGTTTCACGCTTTGATCTAAACCCTATCCCTGATCAAGCCCTGTCATCCCGACTGCTGATAAACGGATCACGGAAATGTCGGCGCCACCTTCAGGGACGAGTCTCGACTGTTCTTTTCTTGCTACAGCTGCCCGCGCCGCACACGCCGCTGGCAGCGCTCGAGGTGTGCGCGTGACACACACCGAGTCCGTCGCCGACCTCCCTCGTCCGGCATCTGCGCGTGTCGCCGTTCGCCTGGGCGCGAGGTGGCGGGGCCGTACCGATGACGGGGCTGGCGTGCTGAGTCGGGGTTGCTCGGCGCTCAGGCGTGCCACGCCAAGACACCGCGCCGTCAACCGGGTCGGGGTCGCTCCGGGCATAACCCGCGATGCGTTGATCAATAGTGTCTGGAACGCATTGACGAGTATTGCGGCGGTGCTGACGATTCGTGCCTATAAAAATAAATCATGCATACCTAAAAAAATTAATGGGGCGCAGGGTTCCAATTTCTCTCATGATCGTCATCATGTCGACACGAAAAATCAGCAAAGTCATGGGCTAAAATGCAGGACTTGTGAAAACCTGTAAAAGGCATTGTTATGTGCTTACGGCGGCAATTCAGCCGATTGTCGGAAGGATTTGATGATCGAACGGTATTGAACTGACAGCGTGTCAGACGCTATTGTCCAAGCCGTAGTCAAGGATCATGTTGGCTGATGGATTGCCTGTCCTGCCCTGACACCTCGGCGAGGGATCATCATTAGGGTCGAGGTGCTGGCCACGACGTAAACGCCATTCGGCGTTTTCACCCATGCATATGTAACGGAGAGTAGATCGATGGCACTTCAAGGCTTTGACCAGACCTACTACCTCGGCGTCAAGCTCGCCCAGCTGCAGAGCAACCCGCCAACCGCTGACGAATGGGCAGACAAGACCACCGCTGACGTCGAGGCCGCCTTCCAGGCCGCCAACCTCACCGCCGAGCAGCACTACACCACATATGGCTATACCGAGGGCCTGGCCCCCAACGCCTTCTTCGTGCCGCGTGAGTACGAGCTGGCCAAGGGCATGCAGCTGATGGCCGCCAACCCCGGTGCCTACCCGGATCTCGCAGCGGCGGCCAAGGCCTTCACCGACGCCTGGAACGGCAACGTCTACGACCACTACCTGCAATATGGTGCTGCGGAGGACATCAACCCCTCCAACGACTTCGACAACTCCGCCTACTACGCTAGCAAGCTCGCTGAGCTGCAGGGCAAAGGCAACACCGACTACCAGACCGTCGACGAGCTGAAGGCCTACTTCGAGTCGATCGGCATGACCCCGCTGGGTCACTATGTCGATTTCGGCGAGGACGAAGGCGTACCCGTGACCCCGGTCCCCGAAGATGAGCAGGTCGATCCCGACACCCCCGTCAACCCCGGTGGCGACTTCACCCTCACCGCAGGGACCGACATCCTGCTCGCCCCTGGGGCCGAGCTGCCCGAGGGCGTCACCGAAGAAGAGGTCAAGCGCACCACCGATCGCGACGACATGATCGAGGGCGTCTCCTCGGCGCTGTCCTCGGCCCGTACCCTCAACCCCGAGGACAGCATCGACGGGGCCAAGGGTAACGACCTGCTCAAGGTCGACATGCAAGGCAACTTCAGCGGCTTCACCACCGCCGGTGGCGTCACCAACGTCGAGACCATCGAGCTGACCAACAGCGGGACGATCACCCGCACCTTCGACGCCACCGGCGTTGAGGGCGACGTCAACTATGTCGTTAACGCCAAGGACGCCACCGTCAACCTCACCGACCTCGGGAGCGTTGGCGCCATCACCCTCAACGGGCAGAGCAGCGGCAGCTTCTCGGCCAAGTACGCTACCGACGTCACCAAGGGTACCGACGACACCCTGGCCCTCACCCTCCACGACGTCGGCACCGTCAAGACCGACAGCGTCGCCGAGAAGGCCGTCAGCATCACCGCCGCCGGCATCGAAGAGGCCGTGCTCACCAGCAACGGCACCGCTAACGTCGTCGACCTCTCCGGTCTCAGCGCCACCAAGTACACCGTCTCCGGCGCCGGTAACCTCAAGGTCAACGACACCGTCGCCAGCCTCGCCACCTTCGACGCCGCCGCCCTCACCGGCGACCTCGACCTCGCCGTCGATGCCTCCAAGGCGGTCAAAAACGCCACCCTCCAGGGCGGCTCCGGCGACGACACCCTGACCCTCAGTGGCAGCGGTACCGTGCAGTACGCCATGAGTGCGATCGAGACGGTGGCGGTCGATGCGCTGAGCGGCGTGATGACCTTCTCTGCGGCCAATGCCAGCGGGCTCGAGACCATCCTGGCCAAGGATGGTCTGAACCAGAACACGACCTTCGCCAGTCTGGGCAGTAGCGATTTGACGGTGCAGCTGCAGGGGGCGAACGCCAATACCAGTACGCTCTCCCTGGACCACAGCGGGTCCACCATCTTGATGGTGGATACGCCGGCCTCGACCGCGACGACGACAACGCCCTCGGTAAACAAGCTCAACGTCACGGCGGTGAACAGCTCTTCGGTGAATATGGATGTCGCCGAAAAGATGGACTACCAGGGGGTCGTGACCGCGACGACGGCGACCTCTGTGGAGTTGTCGATCAACGGTGAGACCTCGACGGGTGCCGACATCAAGGCGACCAAGGCGACCAGTGTCGTGATCGATGCCGTCGCCAACGCCTCGCAGCTGAAGCTCACCACCTCGAAGGCGACAGACCTCAATATCACTGCAGCGGCAGCCCTTACTCTGACTGGATCGACGTTGGATGCCGTCGAATCGTTGACGGCGAATACCGATGGGCTCCTGGAATTCGGTACCGTCAACCTTGCTAAGGTTGCCGCGGTCAACCTCTCCGGTACCGGTTCGGCCGACCTCAACAACCTCGGCTCGACGACACTCGATTATGGTCTGACCGTGACGGCCTCGGGGCTGTCGAGTGACAAGGCCGCGAGTAGCACGTCGCTGACGACTGGCACCATCAACACCAAGGGTCACGCCATCACTGTCGATGCCAGTGGCGTTGTCGGTGCAGTGACGCTCGGTGCGATCAGCGCGGCCAACGGTGCGACCACGGCCGGTGATGTCACCGTCAATCTCAATGGAACCGGGGGTAACGCGACACTGGGCGCCATCACCGGCAAGAGCGTGACGGTTGATGCCTCTGGGGCATTGGGATCCATGACCTACGGTGGTGCTATTTCGGTCGCGGACACCTTGACCTTCAAGGGCTCTTCGCTGAATGCGAACGACCTCTCTGGTAAAAGCATTACGCCGACCGGGACCTCACTGACGGCTAGCCTCACCGGCGGGCTCGGCAATGATCAGTTCAAGATCACCTCTGTCGATGCCAACGAAACCGCAACCATCACCCTGACCGGTGATCTGGGGCTGGGTACGAACTCGGTTATTGTCGATGCGGGCGCTGAAACGACCACTGGCGTCACGATCAACCTTTCAGGGTTGGATGTCGGAACTAGTGGCACAACCACTGTGACTGGTGGTGCTCTGGCGGATACCATTACGGGGACGTCTGGGGCTGACACCATTACTGGTGGTAAAGGCGATGACACTTTGGTTGGTGGTGCTGGAGCTGATATCTTTACCTTTTCTACATCAGGAAATAACGGGAAAGATTCTATCTCCGATTTTGTTGTGGATAGTGACAAGTTAAATGTTGTTGCTATGACAGCTGGTACTGGTTCGGCTGCTACGGAGATAACATCCGCAGGTGCTGCAGATACTGCGATTGACCGAAAAGATTTCGTCCAGGTTATCAATACTGATGGTAGTGCGGCATCTGTCACGACTGCAGGTACTGCAACACTTGATGCGGCTGATTTTACGGCAGCAACCTTAACGGATGTAGCAGCATTCCTTGCTGAGAAATTCACTGGCGTTAGCTCTACTACTGATGGTGACACTGGCGTGTATGTGATCAACTACACAGCATCGGGGTCGACATCCACTTACGTGTATCAGTGGGACAACAATACAAATGCCGACGTTGTTCAGGCTGATGAGCTTTCTCTTGTTGGTGTCGTGACGAGAGATGCTGTAATCGACAATGGTGATTTGACAGTCGCGTAAGCAGCAGCGGCCGTAGGTTGGGTTGCCAACGGCAACCCAACATTGCGCCAGCGCTTGATGATTGAAACGAGCCGCCCTCGGGGAGCCGGGGGCGGTTTTTTGATGTGAGCAGCGTAGGTTGGGTTGCCAACGGCAACCCAACACTCGCGCCAGCGCTCACTGATTGAAACGAACCGCTCTCGGGGAACCGGGGCGGTTTTTTTGATGTGAGCGCCGTAGGTTGGGTTGCCAGCGGCAACCCAACATTGCGCCAGCGCTTGATGATTGAAACGAACCGCTCTCGGGGAACCGGGGGCGGTTTTTTTGATGTGGGGTGCTCGGAGGGGCGGGGGTGATTCAATCGGCTGAGATAATGCCGTCTTTGGTGAAGAATGAATGCCTTTTAGGTGGGGCTTTTTCTTTTGGGTGAATTTCTTTGTTTTTGATGAATCCCCCCTT
>NZ_JAAXKX010000050.1 GCF_012276755.1 Marichromatium bheemlicum
TGGCGCTGGGTCGGGCGCGTGCGCGGTCGCGACCGCGTCTGCCCGAAAACGCACTGGGGGAGTTGCAAGACGTGGTTCAAGCGCGGTACGCAAACCCCGCGCGCACTGGGCACTGGGGCATGGGTACGTTCCAATCGCCTGGAGGCCCACTTCGTCCTGGTCAAGCAGCCACCGCGTGGACGCCGGCGTAAGCGCAGGAAGAATGCCAAACGTGCCGACTGCGACGCCTCGCGTAGCGCCAGAGAGCCGTGGCTGTTGGCGGCCTCGCCACGACTCGAAACCCTCGGGGCAAAACAGATCGTCCGACTCTATCGGCAGCGCATGCAGATCGAAGAAGGCTTCCGCGACATGAAGAGCCTGCACTTTGGCCAGGGATTGGAGCGTTGTCACTCGCAGGGTATCGGACGCTTCACCGTGCTGGTACTGATCGCCTCGCTGAGTGCCTTTCTGCTGTGGCTGATCGGCACCGCAGCAATCGACCTCAAACTCGATCGCACTCTGTGCCCGGGGGCACGCCGGCGCCGCGCCTACTCCCGCCTCTTCCTCGCTCGACTGCTGCTCACGCTCGACGGTTATCGCCAACACCTCGGCGCGGTGTTTGACACCATGACCAGTATCGATCAATGGGTTGCCACTGAACACATGGCGCTGTTCGATGATTCAGGCTGCAGAGGATAATTCGTGGGGATACCTCAG
>NZ_JAAXKX010000051.1 GCF_012276755.1 Marichromatium bheemlicum
TCCCACGCGATCCGCTACATGCTCGAGCCACTGCTCGAATGCCATGATCATGCGCAATTCGAGCTGTACGCCTATGCCGAGTTGACGCGTCAGGACGCGCAGACGGCGCGCTACCAGGGGTTGGTCGATCATTGGGTGCCGACCCGTGGTCTGAGCGATGCCCAACTCGCCGAACGTATCCGTACCGACGGCATTGACATCCTGGTCGACCTAGCCGGTCATACGGCAGGCAATCGGCTGGGGGCGTTCGCGCGCAAGCCGGCGCCGGTATCGGTGAGTCTCTGGGTCGGTTATGGCTACACCTCGGGGTTGAGCGCAATCGACTACTTCCTGTGTGACGAGGTCCTGGTGCCGGAGGGCGCGGAGGGGTTGTTCAGCGAGCGGCCCTGGCGGATTGCCGCGCCCGCCGGCATGTATCGCCCGAGCGAGGGGATGGGGGCGGTGAACGTGTTGCCGGCGCTGGAGCGGGGATACATCACCTTCGGTACGCTGACCCGTGGGGTGCGTGTCAACCATCGCACCATCCGGGTGTGGTCCGAGATCCTCGAGCGGGTGCCGGGTTCGCGGCTAGTGGTCAACAGCAA
>NZ_JAAXKX010000052.1 GCF_012276755.1 Marichromatium bheemlicum
CGCACTGCTGGAGTTGCTGCAGCTGGAAGGCTGCATCGTCACCATCGATGCGATGGGGTGCCAGCACGCGATCGCCGAGCGGATCCAAGCGCAAGGGGCCGATTATGTGCTCGCGCTCAAGGGCAACCAGCCGCGCCTGGCTGAGGCGGTCGAGGAGGCCTTCATCGATGCCGATGCATGTGACTATGCCGACACCGATTCGCAGCTGTTCGAGACTCGCGAACGCGGGCATGGGCGCAGCGAGACGCGCCGCTACCGTACCCTCGCGGTACCCGCAGACCTGCCTGGTGCCCAGGACTGGCCGGGGCTGCGCACCCTTGGGATGGTCGAGTCCGAGCGCACCGTCAATGATCAGGTCAGCCGCGAGATCCGCTTCTTCATCAGCAGCCTTGATGCCAACGCCGAGACCTTCGCCCGCGCCGTGCGCGATCACTGGGGCATCGAGAACACCCTG
>NZ_JAAXKX010000053.1 GCF_012276755.1 Marichromatium bheemlicum
TAGGGTGTTCTCGATGCCCCAGTGATCGCGCACGGCGCGGGCGAAGGTCTCGGCGTTGGCATCAAGGCTGCTGATGAAGAAGCGGATCTCACGGCTGACCTGGTCATTGACGGTGCGCTCCGACTCGACCATCCCAAGAGTGCGCAGCCCCGGCCAGTCCTGAGCACCGGGCAGGTCTGCGGGCACCGTGAGGGTACGGTAGCGGCGCGTCTCGCTGCGCCCATGCCCGCGTTCGCGAGTCTCGAACAGCTGCGAATCGGTGTCGGCATAGTCACGCGCATCGGCATCGATGAAGGCCTCCTCGACCGCCTCGGCCAGGCGCGGCTGGTTACCCTTGAGCGCGAGCACATAATCGGCTCCCTGCGCTTGGATCCGCTCGGCAATCGCGTGTTGGCACCCCATCGCATCGATGGTGACGATGCAGCCTTCCAGCTGCAGCAACTCCAGCAGTGCG
>NZ_JAAXKX010000054.1 GCF_012276755.1 Marichromatium bheemlicum
CCGATCGGAGTGGTGTAGCAGTCCCGGTGGCGGCCGGCGCCGGGCATAGGCCATGTCGAGGGCACTGATGACCAGCTCGGCATCCATGCGTGCGCGCATTGACCAGCCGACGACCTCGCGGTTGAACAGGTCGAGGACGACGGCCAGATAGAGCCAGCCCTCATCGGTCCAGAGATAGGTGATATCGGCGCTCCACACCTGGTTCGGGGCACTGGGCCGAAAGTCCCGGGCGAGCAGGTTCTCGGCGACGGGAAGACGGTGGCTCGAGTCGGTCGTGACGCGATAGCGACGCCGATGACGGCCGCGTAGGCCGTGCTCACGCAT
>NZ_JAAXKX010000055.1 GCF_012276755.1 Marichromatium bheemlicum
CGCGAGGCCGCGGCAAAGCGTCGGCGGGTCCGCTGTGCGGCCGGGATTTTTGAACCGCAATGGCGCAAAGCGCGCAAAGTGAACGAGGGGTGAGGTTGGCGTAGGTCCCAACCGGCGCGGATCCACTCCGCTGCCTGGTCAGCGCGCCTGCTGGCAACTGCTCGCTGAGCGACCAGCGACAGCGTAAGACGCCTTGCTCAGCCGACCACGTCCCTACCTCAACCACAAACCCTTCGCGCCCTTCGCGCCATTGCGGTTCAATATCCTGGCGGCTGCGCGAGGCCGCGGCAAAGCGTCGGCGGG
>NZ_JAAXKX010000056.1 GCF_012276755.1 Marichromatium bheemlicum
ACCGAGTTCGTTGACGACTCGGTAGAAAGGGACCCGAAAGCCTGCATCGGCAACGATGATCGGCTCCACCCCGGGCGGTAGTAGCGAGGCCAAGCGTTGCAGGAAGCGCGATTGCACGACGCGCGTGTTGACCTTCGACTGCGGGTGTACCTCCTCGTAGAGCGTCAATGAACGCCCACCGACGGGGAGCGCCGCACGCAGCAGGTGTAGCGACTGATCGCGCTTCAGATCCGACCAGTCGATCACGATGACAGGCTCGGAAATCCCGGCAAGCAACACCTGA
>NZ_JAAXKX010000057.1 GCF_012276755.1 Marichromatium bheemlicum
CCCGAGTTCGTTGACGACTCGGTAGAAAGGGACCCGAAAGCCTGCATCGGCAACGATGATTGGCTCCACCCCGGGCGGTAGTAGCGAGGCCAAGCGTTGTAGGAAGCGCGATTGCACGGCGCGCGTATTGACCTGCGACTGTGGGTGTACCTCCTCGTAGAGCGTCAACGAACGCCCACCGACGGGGAGCGCTGCACGCAGCAGGTGTAGCGACTGATCGCGTTTCAAATCCGACCAGTCGATCACGATGACAGGCTCGGAAATCCCGGCAAGCAACACTTGG
>NZ_JAAXKX010000058.1 GCF_012276755.1 Marichromatium bheemlicum
CTTCGGAGAGGCCAAGCAGGAGTGGCTGGAGCAGTTCCTGGCGCTGCCCAACGGCATCCCCTCGCACGATACCTTTGGGCGCGTGTTCGGGCTGCTGGATCCCGAGGGCTTCGAGCGCTGCTTCCGCGCCTGGGTCGAGTCGATCCGCACGGTCATCCCGGGCGAGGTGGTGGCCATCGACGGCAAGCAGCTGCGCCATTCTTACGACCGGGGCAAGGGCTTGGCACCGCTGCATCTGGTGACGGCCTGGGCGAGTA
>NZ_JAAXKX010000006.1 GCF_012276755.1 Marichromatium bheemlicum
GGGGGGGCCGGGCTGGGGTTTAACCCCCCCGGCCGGCACTCAGGCGCGCCCCCCCCCGCGCCCGTTCATCCGTCCCCGCACCAGCACGAAGAACAGCGGCACGAACAGCACCCCGAGCAGGGTACTGGCGACCACACCACCGAGCACACCGGTACCGATGGCGTGCTGGCTGCCCGAACCGGCGCCGCTGCTCAGCGCCAGCGGCAACACCCCGAAGCCGAACGCCAGCGAGGTCATCACGATCGGGCGGATACGCATGCGCGCCGCCTCGATCGCCGCCTCGATCGCGCTCTTGCCCTGTTCCTGCAGGGTACGGGCAAACTCGACGATGAGGATGGCGTTCTTCGCCGCCAGGCCGATGGTGGCAAGCAGGCCGACCTGGAAATAGATATCGCTCGGTAGCCCGCGCCCGCTGGCGGCGATCACCGCACCGAGCACCCCGAGCGGCACCGCCAGCATCACCGCGAAGGGCACCGACCAGCTCTCGTAGAGTGCGGCCAGGGCGAGGAACACCACCAGCGCCGAGAGCGCATAGAGCATCGGGGCCTGAGCGCCGGCGGCCCGCTCCTCGAAGGAGATCCCGGTCCACTCCATGCCGATCCCGGTCGGCAATCGATCGACCAGCGATTCCACCACCGCCATCGCCTCGCCCGAGCTGACCCCGGGCGCAGGCTGACCGAGCACCTCGGCCGAGGGCAGCCCGTTGTAGCGCTCCAGGCGCGGTGAACCATGGGTCCAGTGCCCCGAGGCAAAGGCCGAGAAGGGGACCATCTCGCCATGCTCGTTGCGCACGTACCAGGCATCGAGGTCCTCGGGCTGCATGCGGAACTCGGCATCGGCCTGCATGTAGACCTTCTTCACCCGCCCGGCGTGGACGAAATCGTCGATATAAGCACTGCCCCAGGCGCTCGACAGGGTGTCGTTGATGTCGGCCAGCGACAGCCCGAGCGCCCCGGCCTTGATGCGATCGACCTCGACCTGGTATTGCGACTCATCCATCCGCCCGTTGGGGCGTACCGCCATCAATGCCGGGTGCTCGGCGGCCATTGCCAACAACTGGCCACGCGCGGCCATCAGCGCATCATGGCCAAGCTCGCCCTGGTCCTGCAGCTGCAGATCCCAACCGGTGGCGTTACCCAGCTCCACCACCGGCGGTGGCACAAAGGCGAAGACCCGCGCGTCGCGGATCCGCGCGAAGCGCTGCATCGCCCGTGCCGCCACCGCCTTGACGTGCTGCTGCGGATCGGTACGCAGATCCCAGTCCTTGAGCTGGACGAAGCCGATGCCCATGTTCTGGCCCTGCCCGGCGAAGCTGAAACCGGCGATGGTGATCAGCTGCTCGACGGTCTCCTGCTCGTCCTCGAGGAAGTACTGCTCGACCTCACGGATCACCTCCAGGGTCCGCTCCTGACTGGCCCCCGCCGGCAACATCACCTGCACCGCGAGGATCCCCTGGTCCTCGTCGGGGAGGAAGGCGGTGGGCATCCGTGCATGCAACATCGCGAGCACACCGACCAGCGCCAGATAGACGCCGACGAACAACCAGCGCCGCCGCACGATGCCACCGACGCTGCGGGTATAGGTGCCGACACTGCGCTCGAAGTTGCGGTTGAACCAGCCGAAGAAGCCGCGATTCGGGGCATGCTCGACCGGTTTGAGCAGGGCTGCGGTGAGCGCCGGGCTGAGGGTCAGGGCCACCAGCACCGAGAGCAGCATCGAGGAGACGATGGTCACCGAGAACTGACGGTAGATCACCCCGGTCGAGCCACCGAAGAAGGCCATCGGCACGAACACCGCCGAGAGCACCAGGGCGATACCGATCAGCGCGCCGGTGATCTGATCCATCGAGCGCCGGGTGGCCTCGCGCGGCCCCAGCCCCTCCTCGCGCATCACCCGCTCGACGTTCTCCACCACCACGATGGCATCGTCGACCAGGAGGCCGATGGCCAGCACCATGGCAAACAGGGTCAGGGTGTTGATCGAATAGCCGAAGGCAGCGAGCACCCCGAAGGTCCCGAGCAATACCACCGGCACCGCGATCGCCGGGATCAGGGTGGCGCGCAGGTTCTGCAGGAACAGATACATCACCACGAACACCAACAGCACCGCCTCGAGCAGGGTCTTGACCACCTCGTGGATGGAGATGCTCACGAAGGGCGTGGTGTCGTAAGGGAAGACCGCCTCCATCCCCTCGGGGAAGAAGGCCGAGAGCTGCTCGAGCTTGCGCTTGACCGCGTCGGCCGTCTCCAGCGCGTTGGCCCCGGTGGCCAGACGGATACCCAGGCCCGAGGCCGGCTGACCATTGTGGTGGGCGAGCTTGCCGTAGGTCTCGCCGGCGAGTTCGATACGGGCGACATCACGCAGATAGACGGTGGCCCCGTCGCTGGTGGTGCGCAGGCGGATGGCACCGAACGCCTCGGGGGTGCTCAAGCGGTCCTGGACGTTGATGGTGGCGCTGATGCGCTGCCCCGGCAGCGCCGGCACCGAGCCAAGCTCACCGGCCGAGATCTGCGCGTTCTCGGCGCGGACCGCGCGCGCCACGTCGGCGGGACTCAGCCCATACTGATTGAGCCGATTGGGGTCGAGCCAGATGCGCATCGCATACTGCGAGCCGAAGGCGGTGACCTCGCCCACCCCCTCGACCCGGCTGAGCGGATCCTTGACGCGACTGGCGATGTAGTCGCCGAGATCGGTGCGATCGAGCTGGCCATCGCGCGAGACGAAGGCCACCACCATGAGGAAGTTGCGCACCGACTTGGCCACCCGGATGCCTTGCTGCTGCACCGATTGCGGCAGCATCGGCAGCGCCAGCTGCAGCTTGTTCTGCACCTGCATCTGGGCGATGTCGGGGTCGGTGCCATTGGCGAAGGTCAGGGTCAGCGAGGCGACACCGGTCGACTCACTGGTTGCCGACATATAGCGCAACCCGTCGAGCCCGTTCATCTGCTGCTCGATGACCTGGGTGACCGAATCCTCCAGGGTGCGCGCCGAGGCCCCCGGATAGGTCGCGGTGATGGTGATCGCCGGCGGTGCGATATTGGGATACTGCGACACCGGCAGTGCCAGGATCGAGAGCACGCCGGCGAGCATGATGACGATGGCGATGACCCAGGCGAACACCGGGCGATCGATGAAGAAACGAGCCATGACAGGCGGACCTCTGCTCCGGAGATGGACGAATGCGCGCAAGCGCGGGGCGGTGGCGCATCATGGCGCCACCGGCGGCGGGCGAACCGCTCAGTCGTTGGTAGCGGCGAGTGGATCGACCTCGACGGTGCGCACCTGCGCCCCCGGACGGACCTTCTGCGAGCCCTCGACGATCACCCGATCGCCGTCCTCGAGCCCGGCATCGACCAGCCACTGCCCGTCGATGGCACGATCGATGACCAGCTCGCGCTGGGCGACACGATCGTCACCATCGACCACCAGCGCCGTGGGTTGACCGCGGCGGTCGTAACGCACCCCTTGCTGCGGCACCAGGATCGCCTGCTCGCGCACCCCCTCCTCGACCAGGGCACGCACGAACATCCCGGGCAGCAACAGGTGATCGGGGTTGGGGAAGGTCGCGCGCATGGTCACCGCGCCGGTGCTCGGATCAACCGTCACCTCGGAGAAGGCGAGCCGCCCGACGAGCGGATAGGTCGAGCCGTCCTCGAGGATCAGCCGCACCTGCGGCTGGGCGTCGGCGGCACGAGACAGCCGGCCGTCGTCGAGCGCCTGGCGCAACCCCAGCAGCTGGGCACTGGACTGGGTGATGTCGACATAGATCGGATCGAGCTGGCGCACCGTGACCAGCGCCAGCGACTGGTTGGCGGTCACCAGCGCCCCCTGGGTCACCACCGATCGTCCAACCCGCCCCTCGATTGGCGAGGTCACCCGGGTATAGGCGAGGTTGATACGAGCCGTAGCGAGCGCCGCCTCGTCGACTGCCACGGTGGCGACCGCCTCCTTGAGCGCGGCCTGGGCATCGTCGTGATCTTCCTGGCTGACGGCGTTGGCGGTCAGCAGGTCGGCATAACGCGTGGCCTTGAGCCGGGCGCGCTCACGAGCGGCGCGCGAACGGGCGAGCGCCGCCTCGGCGCTGTCATAGGCGGCTTGATACAGCTCGGCGTCGAGCTGGTAGAGCACCTCACCGGCACTGACATAGCCGCCTTCCTCGAACAATCGGGCCTCGATGATGCCACCGACCTGGGGGCGGACCTCGGCGATGCGATAAGGGCTGGTACGCCCCGGCAGTTCGGTGGTCAAGGTAGTGGGCCGCGCGGCGAGCGTCACCACCCCGACCTCGGGGGGAGCACCGGCGGCACTGGCGGTGCCGGGGGTATCGGAGGATTCACACCCGGCCAGGGCGAGGACGAGCGCGAAAGCGCACAGCAGCGCCGGGACCGAACGGCGACCGTCGAGTGTCATGGCAACCTCAGGGGGAAGTGGATTGAACGTTCATTCTAGAATGAATGATCAATCTAATCAGCGCCCCG
This sequence comes from Marichromatium bheemlicum, assembly GCF_012276755.1. Lineage (GTDB taxonomy): Bacteria > Pseudomonadota > Gammaproteobacteria > Chromatiales > Chromatiaceae > Marichromatium > Marichromatium bheemlicum. The sequence continues at coordinate 4,479 of NZ_JAAXKX010000006.1, forward strand.
AGCGGCGTCAAGCGTAGAATGCGCCCGGGCGCTTCCGACACCAGACATGCACAGAGGGGAGGAGAGGACGATGTCGCAATCATCGGCGACGCCGGAGCCGCGCTGCGAGGCCAGACGCAGACAGATCCTCGATGCCGCCGCCGCCTGCTTCGCCCGCGAGGGCTTCCACGGCGCCAGCATCGCCAAGATCTCGAAGGCCGCGGAGATGAGCTCCGGGCACATCTATCACTTCTTCGAGAACAAGGAGGCGATCATCGCCGCCCTGGTCGAGCGCAAGCTCGAGCAGTCGCTGACCATGGTGCAGCAGTTCGAGCACGCCGACGACGTGCACCAGGCGATGCAGGAGCGTGTCGACATCGGCGTCAACGAGCGCACCGACCTCGACTATGCCGCGCTGGAACTCGAGATCCTCGCCGAGGCGGCGCGCAACCCACGGGTGGCGGCGATCGTACAGACGGCCGATGCTGCCAAGCGCGAGCGCCTACGCCGCTTGCTGGTGAGCGCCCGCGGCGCCCCCAGCGGCGACGAGGCCGCCGCCACCGAGATCATCATGGCGCTGTTCGACGGCCTGGCCTCACGCGCGATCAGCAACCCGGGACTCGATCGCAACGCCCTGCTCGCGCCACTGCAGGCGGCGTTACGAGCCCTGACCTGAGGCTCACCAGGGGTTGATGCGCCGCTCCGCGCCACCCCAGGCCGCATCAGGTGTGGTGGCGCGGGGCCGATACTCACGCACCACCAGGGCCTGTCCCTCTAGACGCAGTCCACGCAATCGCGCGATCAGCGCCTCGCCCTCGACGCGCGAGGCGGTGCGGGCGACGAAGAAGTGATAGCCGCGTCGCCAGCGGTCCTCGCCGTCATAACGGTGCAAGTCGGCGCGTAACCCGACCCCGCCGATACAGGCGCGCAAGGCCTCCAGGGTCGCGCTCCCCGGCAGGTTACCGATGAACACCTCCATCGACCGACTCCTGCCCGCCGCCGAGCCTCGCTCAGGTCCTGAACTGGGTCGCCTGCGCCTGCAGCTCGGCGGCAAGGCGCTCGAGTTGTTGGCCGGCGTGCTCGAGCTCGTTCATGTTCTCGCTGGCGCGGTGGTTGGCGTCGCTGATCTTCACCACCCCCTGGTTGATCTCATTGGCCACTGCGGTCTGCTCCTCGGCGGCGGTGGCAATGCGGTTCATCATCTCCGAGATGCCGTCGACGGCACCGGTGATCGCCTCGAGGGCGTCGCCGGCACGTTCCACCCGGTCGACCGACAGCGTCGCCGCCTCCTGGCTCTGCCCCATCTCGTGGGCGGCCTGTCGCGAACTCTGCTGCAACCGCCCCACCATCGCCTCGATCTCGCGCGCCGAGGACTGGGTTCGGCTGGCCAGGGTGCGCACCTCGCCGGCGACCACCGCGAAACCGCGCCCGGCCTCGCCGGCACGCGCCGCCTCGATGGCGGCGTTGAGCGCGAGCAGGTTGGTCTGCTCGGTGATGCTCTGGATGACATCGAGCACCTTGCCGATGTCCTGGGCATCGACCTCCAGCGAGTGCAGCACCCCGGCGGCGGTCTCGATACGTTCGGCCAGGCCGGTGATCGCCATCACCGTCTCCTGCGCCTGGGCGCGCCCCTGATCGGAGAGCGACTTGGCCCCCTGGGCCGAGTCGGCGGCGCTGGCGGTGTTGCGCGCGACCTCCTCGGCCGAGGCGGTCATCTCCTGCATCGCGGTGGCGACGTGCTCGGACTCGACGTTCTGCTGGGTCGCGCCCTCGCGGGCCTCGAGCAGGTTGCCCGACATCTGCGTAGCCGCCGAGGACAGGCTGATCGCCGAGCCACCGATACGCTCGACCAACTCACGGAAGCGTGCGAGCATGCGCCCGAAGGCATGGGCGATCTGACCGATCTCGTTATCGGTATCGAGATCGATGGCCACCGAGAGATCGGCGTGCTCGGCAATGTGCACCATGGTGTCGCGTAGACGGCCGAGCTGCGAGGTGATCGAGCGATAGGTGATCCACCCGAGCGCTACCAGCACCAGGGTGGTCAACAGCCCCAAGGCGATGAATAGTAACCGCGACCGCTCATAGAGAGCGTTGGCCGCCTCGCGCTCGGCGCCAGCGACCTGTAGCTGCAGCTCCACCAGCTCGGTGATCTTGGCGCTGATCGGATCGATGCGCTCGTAGAGCGGGCCATCGAAGGCGTCGAGCCGACCGGCGACCATGCCGCGCAACCCGGCCAGCTCGCGCTCGAGCCCGCCAAGCGCCTGGTCGGCGCTGGCGAACAGCGCGCGTGCCTCATCGACTAGGCGTTGCTCCTCGGCATTGAGATCGGTCTGCAGATAACGCGTCCAACTCGTCTCGATCTCGGCACGCGCGGCGCGGATGCTGGCAAGCGCCTGCTCCGCGGTGAGACGCCCGGCATTGGCCTTGTTGACCGCATCGATGACGGACACGGCATAGTCGTCGGCGATGAGTTTGAGCCCCTTCATCGGCACGACCCGATCCTGATAGATCCGGTCAATACCGGCATTGACCCGCTGCAACAGGGTCGTGGCGCTCCAGGTCAACACCACCATGGCGAGGATGGGGATCAGCGCCAGGATCGCGAGCTTGGTGCTCACCCTGGCATTATCGATCAGTTTCATCGGCTAACTTCCTGCTAACGGGCCCGGGACAGGGAGATGACTCGCCACGATATCCCATCGGACCAGAGAATGAGAGACATGGCCATCGCGGCCTGTTGAGAAGATCCCGCCGCCACCGGCACCGGCACCGGCACCAACCACCGGCCTCGCCCCATGCCAGGTCATCGTTCACCCGCACCATGCCTCGGACGGACACGAACAGCGCCGATCCGTTGCGGCGCCAGCGACATCGCCCGTCGTCGGGTCGTGCATGAACGGCCCCTCAGCGACGCTTCAATCATAGCAACGCCGCCGGTGCCGGCAGCATGCGCATCATCGATGATCCGGCAATCGAGCCCCCTCGACACCACGCCGGGACAGACCTCCCGAACCCCGTCATGAGCCGCTGGACAGCGCCCCATCGCGACGCACCGTCGGTCGGGGTACACCATGACCGGCTCGGCAGAAACGTCTCCGTCCATCCCCGACCCCAGCCGCGCCATTGGATCTGCCACCGATCACCCCCAATAACGGTGCAGCAAAAGCCGTTACACCGGGACCTACCGGGGCGAGCCGCACGGAGCCTCACCTCGCCGATCACACGATGTGCACGACGGTCTGAGCACGCAACAATCAGAGGCACGGGCATTCGCACACACCACCCCCGTGCCGATCCGGTACAGACAAGCACAGGGGTAGACGCATGAGGTTGTTAAACAGGCACTCGATCGGTTTCAAGATCGCGCTATGGTCAGGCTCGATATTGGTGGTGCTCGGATTCGGGATCACCGTCTATGCCCTGTCACAGATGAACACCATGGCCGAGGAGCAGCGCATCGCGGCACTCGAAACGGCACGTGAGCTGATCATCAACGCCACCAAGGAACAGGCCGCCACTATCGAGGCCGACACCGAGGAGCCACTGAGCGTCGCTCGCACCCTCGCCCAGGCGCTCGGGGTGGCGGCACGCAAGGATGCCGACGCCATGACCACGGCGGACTGGAAACGCTTGAGCGAGCGCTACCGCGAACTCGAGGCGATCACCGCCATGGCGCGCGCGAGCGTCGCCGACTATGTCGCCGCCGAGCAACGCGGCGAACTCGGTCGTGCCGAGGCCCAGCAGTTGGCCATCGCCGCGATCCGGCGCATGCACACCGAGGACAGCAGCTATCTGTGGATCCAGGACCGGACCCAACCCTATCCACGCATGGTCTTCGACCCCGTCGAGCGTGAACTCGAGGGGCGGGTGCTCGACGACCCGAGCTACAACACCGCGATGGACGCCGGCAAGAACCTGTTCGTCGCCATCGACGAGCAGGTCGCCGAGGACGGTGCCGGCCACATCCATTACGACTGGACCCCCGAGGGCGAGTCCACGCCCCGCACCAAGCTCGCCTTCGCGCGCCAGATCCCGGAGTGGGACTGGGTGGTGGTCTCCTCGCTGTGGCTCGACGAGATGGCCTTCTTCTCGCGCGACGACGTCAACCAGATGCTGCGCGCGGTCCTCCTCGAGCACCCCGACTACCTCGGCGTCTACACCGCCTGGGAGCCCGACGCCTTCGACGGCGCCGACGCACGTTACGCCAACACTGCCAACCACGACGCCAGCGGTCGCTTCATCCCCTACTGGAGCATCGATGCCGCCGGGACCCCCAAGGTCGAGGCCCAGGTGGACTACGAGATCGAGGGCAAGGGTGACTTCTACCTGATCCCCCGACGCACCCGCCAGGAGCAGGTCATCGACCCCTATCTCTACCCCGTACAAGGCGAGGAGCGCCTGATCACCTCGATGGTGGTCCCGGTACTGCAGGGCAACGACTTCCGCGGCATCGTCGGCGTCGACATCGAACTCAGCCACTTCCAGCAACTCGCCGAGGAGACCGCCGCCGGGCTCTATGGTGGACGCGCCAAGGTCGCGCTGGTGGCCAACGACGGCACCATCATCGGCTCGAGCCGCCGCCCCGACATGGTCGGCAAGCCGCTCGCCGATCTCACCGACGATGCCACGCGCATCGTCACCACCCTGCAGCGTGGCGAGCCGCTACTGATCGAGAACGACACCGAGGTGCTCGCCTTCACCCCGATCCAGCTCGGCGTCAATGATCGCCCCTGGGGCATCGGTGTGGCGGTCCCGCTGGAGGCGATCACCGCCGCCGCCGACCACGCCGCCGCCGCCGCGCGTCAGTCGGCATTGGTGATGATCCTGGTCTCGGTGGTGAGTATCATCGTCGGCATCGTACTGATGCTGCTGGTCACCCGAGCCATCGTGCGCCGCATCCAAAGGCTCACCGGGATGATGCGCGACGTCGCCGAGGGCGAGGGCGACCTCACCCGTACCATCGAGATCCACGGCAAGGATGAACTCGCCGAGCTGGCCGCCGCCTTCAACCTGTTCCAGGGCAAGCTGCGCGACCTCATCGCCGAGATCGCCGGCGGCAGCGAGCGCCTGGCCGCCGCGGCCGAGCAGCTCTCGGCCACCAGCCAGCAGACCGACGACCAGGTGCGCATGCAACAGGCCGAACTCGAGCAGGTGGCCACGGCGATGAACGAGATGACCGCCACCGTCGCCGAGGTCGCCCGCAACGCCACCGAGGCGGCTGCGGCGACCCAACAGACCGACCAGGAGGCCGCCGCCGGCAGCCAGGTGGTGGCCAGCTCGATCGCCTCGATCGAGGTGCTCTCGCAGCGCGTCGAGGGCGCCACCGAGGTCATCGCCCGACTCTCCGAGGACTCGGCCGAGATCGGCAAGGTGCTCGACGTGATCCGCGCCATCGCCGACCAGACCAACCTGCTCGCACTCAACGCCGCGATCGAGGCAGCACGCGCCGGCGAGCAGGGGCGCGGCTTCGCGGTGGTCGCCGACGAGGTGCGCACCCTGGCCAGCCGCACCCAGGCCTCGACCACCGAGATCCAGCAGATGATCGAGCGGCTGCAGTCGGGCACCAGCCAGGCGGTAGCGGCGATGGAGGAGAGCCGCACCCAGGCCCAGGAGAGTGTCGCCATGGCCGGCGAGGCCGGCAGCTCGCTCGAGCAGATCACCCGCTCGGTGAGCACCATCAAGGACATGAACAGCCAGATCGCCAGCGCCGCCGAGGAGCAGGCCGCCGTCTCCCAGGAGGTCGATCGCAACCTGATCAACACCACCCAGGCGATCGAGGGGGTGAGCGCAGGCGCCACCCAGATCAAGCACGCCTCTGGTGAGCTGGCCGAACTCGCCGCCGGTCAGCAGGAGCGCGTCGGCCGGTTCAAGGTCTGATCGCCAGGCGCGATGTCACCGAGTGGGAACTCGGTGACATCGCGCCGGTCACTAGAAAAACTGCCGGCGTGGACGCCGGCCAGACGCATCTGCCAACGCACAGGGATATCGCCGATCGTGCATCGTCGTTCGACAGCCATCATCGCCCGTGGAGCACTGTTCGTGCTGCTCTGGTCGATCCTGGCTGGAACCGATCCCGCATCCTGGGTCATCGGCATCCCCACCGTGCTCTTGGCCACCTACCTCAGTCTCAGCCTCTCCTCCCCCGCGCGCCGGCGCCCCCGGCTACTGGCGCTGCTGCGCTTCCTGCCCTACTTCCTCGGGCAGTCGCTGCGGGGCGGTCTCGACGTCGCCCTGCGGGTCCTCAGCCCCCAGTTGCGGATCGACCCCGGCTTCGTCGACTACCGCACCCAGCTCACCGACCCGGCCGCGCGGGTGCTGTTCCTCGACACCATCAGCCTGCTACCCGGCACCCTGGGCGCCGATATCCGTCGCCAGTGGGTACGGGTCCATGCCCTCGATATCAGCAGTGATGTCCGCCCCGAGCTCGTCGAGTTGGAGCGCCGCATCGCCGCGCTGTTCGCACACGAGGCCAGCCCATGAAGACACTTGCCCTGATCGCTGCATTGGCCCTGCTGGCCAGCATGTCGCTGGGGCTGATCCAGGTGCTGCGCGGCCCCAGTGCAGCCGACCGGATGATGGGCGTGCAGCTGCTCGGCACCAACGGCATCGGCGTGCTGTTGCTACTCGCCATCGCGCTCGGGCTACCGGCACTGCTCGATGTCGCGCTGATCTTTGCGCTGCTCGCGGCGGTGGCCGCCGCCGCTCTCACCCGTCGCCGCCTGCAGGGGCCACCGTAATGAGTCTCGCGCTGGCCTTCTCGACGCTCACCATCCTGCTCGGCTGCGGCTTCTTCGCCGCCGGCAGCATCGGGCTGCTGCGTCTACCCGACCTCTTCAGTCGGCTCCACGCCCTGACCAAGGCCGACAACCTCGGGCTCGGGTTGGTGATCATCGGGCTGCTGCCTTGGGTCGACTCGCCCTGGCAGGGACTCAAGCTGGTATTGATCTGGCTGTTGGTGCTGCTCGCCGGCGCCACCGGCGCCCACCTGGTGGCCAAGCGCGCGCTGCGTGGTGACGGGGAGGACCTGAAATGACCCTGCTGCTGTTCGATCTGGTACTGATCGCCACCTTGCTGACCCTGGCCGTCGCTGCCCTCAACAGCGCCGAACCGCGGCGGGCGGTGATGCTGTTCATCGCCTTCGGGTTGTGGTTGGCACTGATCTGGGCACGGCTACGTGCGCCCGACGTAGCCCTCGCCGAGGCGGCCATCGGCGCCGGTCTGGGCGGCGCGCTGATGCTCGCCGCCGCCCGGCGGGCGGCACGCCGCCGTGAAGACGACGAGGCGCAGCGGTGAACGGCAGGCTGCGGCTGCTCATCGCCCTGCTGGCGGCGGTGCTCGGCGCCGCGCTGTTGTGGGTCTTCCTGCCGCTACTCGCCACCCGTCCTGAGTCGGCACTGGCCAAGGCGGCGCTCGCCGCACGACCACTGACCGGGGTGGGCAACCCGGTCACCGCGGTACTGCTCGACTACCGCGCCTATGACACCCTGCTCGAACTGGCGGTGCTGCTCGCCGCGCTGCTCGGAATCTGGTCGCTCGGCCCGCCGACCCCGGCCTATCAACGCGCCGGCGCCGCGTTGCGAGCGATGATCGCCTGGGTGGTCCCGCTGCTGGTGCTCGCCGGCGGCTATCTGCTGTGGGCCGGCGGTCAGGTCCCCGGCGGTGCCTTCCAGGGCGGCGCCCTGCTCGGTGCCGCCGGGGTGGTGCTGCGCCTCGGCGGCGATCCCCATGCCGGTCTGCCCGCCGAACCCTGGCAACGGCTGCTGGCCAGCCTCGGCGTCGGCGCCTTCGTGATCGTCGGTCTGGTCCTGCTCGGGCTCGGGCGCGACTTCCTCGACTACCCCTCGGCATGGGCCAAGTGGCTCATCCTCGTCATCGAGAGCGCCGCCACCCTCGCCATCGGCGCCACCCTGGCCGCGGCCTATGTCGGCGGCCGTCCCCCCGGAGGTACACGGTGATCCCCCTGCAGGCACTCTATGGCAGCGCCGGCGTGGTGCTCTTCGTTCTGGGACTCTGGTCGTTCCTGGTCCATGCGCCACTGCTGCGCAAGCTGATCGCGATCAACATCATGGGCAGCGGTGTCTTCCACCTGTTGATCGCGATCGCCGAACGCGGCACCGAGCCACCCGATCCGGTCCCACACGCCCTGGTACTTACCGGGATCGTGGTCGCGGTGAGCGCCACCGCCCTGGCACTGGTATTCAGCCGTCGTCTCGAGGACGCAGGAGGGCCGCCCGAGGATGAGTGCTAGCCTGCCACTCGCCGTCAGCCTGCCACTGCTCGGCGCGCTGGCCACGACGCTCGCCCCGCGCCGCGCTCGCACCCTCGGACTCATCGCGGCGCTGGCGAGCAGCGCCGTCGTCGCCTGGCTGGTCGTCGCCGTCTGGACCCAGGGGGCGCTACGCGTGGACCTCGGTGGTTGGTCCGCGCCGCTCGGCATCGGCTTGGAGGCCGGCGGCGCGAACACCCTGCTGCTGGCGATGACCGCGCTGGTGGCGCTGGCCATCAGTGTGCACGCCGGTGATTATTTCCGCGATCGCATCCAGCTGGGGCACTTCTGGCCACTGTGGCTACTGCTGTGGGCCGCGCTCAACGCCCTGCTGCTCGCCGCCGACCTGTTCAATATCTACGTCGGGCTGGAACTACTCGGGCTCGCCGGTGCCGCGCTCGCCGCGCTCGGCGGCTCACGTGCGGCGCTCTCGGCCAGCCTGCGCTACCTGCTCGTCGGCCTACTCGGCTCGATGACCTATCTGCTCGGGGTGGCGCTGATCTATACCGCCTATGGCCAGCTCGACCTCGGGCTGCTCGCCACACAGCTCACCGCCGGGGCGGCCGAGGCCACCGCGCTGGCGCTGTTGACCCTGGGACTGGCATTCAAGGCCGCGCTATTCCCGCTGCACTTCTGGCTACCGCCGACCCATGCCAACGCCCCGGCACCCGTCAGCGCTGCACTCTCGGCCCTGGTCGGCAAGGTCGCCGCCTGGCTGATCCTGCTGCTCTGGCTCGGCCCCTTTGCCACCGTCACCGCCCCGGCCGGCGCCACCCTGCTCGGCCTACTCGGCGCCTGCGGAGTGGTGTGGGGGTCGTGGCGGGCGTTGCGCGCCGAACGACTGAAACTGCTCGCAGCCCACTCCACGGTCGCCCAGATCGGCTATCTGTTCATCTTCGTGCCACTGCTCCAGGGACTCGCCCCGGGGTCCGAGCGCACCACCCTGATCGGCGCCCTGTTGCTGATGGCGCTCACCCACGGCTTCGCCAAGGCCGCCTTCTTCCTCGCCGCCGGTCAGGTGCAACAGCATGCCGGGCACGACCGTATCAGTGATCTCGGCGGCACCGCACAACGACTACCAGCAACCACCTTCACCCTGGGGCTGGCCGGGGTGGCGCTGATCGGGTTGCCGCCGAGCGGTAGCTTCATCGGCAAGTGGCTACTGCTCGAGGCGGCCATCGCCCAGGGCCAATGGTGGTGGATCGCGCCACTGCTCGCCGGCACCCTGCTCGCCGCCGCCTATGTGTTCCGGGTGCTGGCGCGCGCCTTCAACCTCGAGCCCACCCCACAACGCTTCGTCAACCAGGGTCGAGCCGAACTACCAGGGCTGGTACTGGCGGTAATCGCCGTGGTCGGCCTGGGACTGGCCGCCGGTGGTCTGTGGGGGCTGCTCGAAGCGGTGGAGGTGGAGCGATGAGCAGCGCGCTCGACACCCTGCTGCCGATGCTGATCGTGTGCTCCTCGCTGGTGCCCGGGGCGGTGATCTTCCTGGTGCGCGAGGACAGCCACCTGCTGCGCACCACGCTCAACATGGCCGGCGCCCTCACCAAGCTGGTACTGGTCGGGGTAATGATCTGGGGGGTCTATCACGAGCACGACTACGAGAGCCGCATCAACCTCGCCCCGGGCCTCGACCTGGTATTCGCCGCCGACGCCCTCTCGGTGCTCTTCGTCACCCTCTCCACGGTGCTGTGGTTGGTGACCACCATCTATGCCATCGGCTATCTCGAACGCACCCCCAACCGCAGCCGCTTCTTCGGCTTCTTCAGCCTCTGCGTCTCGGCCACCGTCGGCATCGCCCTGGCGGGCAACCTGCTCACCTTCGTGATCTGCTACGAGATCCTCACCCTCGCGACCTATCCGCTGGTCGCCCATCGCGGCACCCCGGAGGCGACCCGCGGCGCGCGCATCTATCTCTACTACACCCTCAGCGGCGGCGCCCTGTTGCTGCTCGGCGCAGTCTGGCTACAGACCCTCGCCGGGCCGCTCGACTTCGTCCAGGGCGGGATCCTCGGCGCACTGCCGACGGCTCTGCACGGCCAGTTCCAGGTAATCTTCGTGCTGCTGCTCGCCGGGCTCGGGGTCAAGGCCGCACTGGTACCACTGCACGGCTGGTTGCCGCAGTCGATGGTGGCCCCGGCACCGGTGAGCGCGCTGCTGCACGCGGTGGCCGTGGTCAAGGCCGGCGCCTTCGGCATCGTCCGGGTGGTCTATGACGTCTATGGCGTCGGCCTCAGCGCCTCACTCGGGCTGCTCGGACTGCTCGGGCTACTGGCCTCGATCACGATCGTCTACGGCTCGCTGCGCGCCCTGGTCCAGGACGGCCTCAAGGCCCGGCTGGCCTATTCCACCGTCAGCCAGGTCTCCTACATCGCCCTCGGTACCTCGATCTTCGGCCCGATCGCCACCGTTGGCGGGCTGGTCCATCTGGTCCACCAAGGGATCATGAAGATCACCCTGTTCTTCTGCGCCGGCAACTATGCCGAGACCCTCGGCGTCCACCGCGTCAGTCAGATGGACGGGGTCGGACGACGCATGCCCTGGACCACGCTGGCCTTCAGCGCCGGGGCGCTGGGGATGATCGGTATCCCGCCGCTGGCCGGCTTCGTCAGCAAGTGGTATCTCGGACTCGGCGCGATCGACGGCGGTGCCGGCTGGGTGCTGGTGGTGCTCGCCGCCAGTGGTCTGCTGAACGCCGCCTACTTCCTGCCGATCCTCTATCGCGCCTGGTTCCGAGCGCCGCCCGAGCAATGGCCTCAGGAACACATCTCGCGGCGCCGACTCGAGACCCGCGCCGCACTGCTGTGGCCACCCTTGGTGACCGCAGCACTCTGTGTGCTCGCCGGACTGCTCGCCGCCGCCCCCTTCAGCCCACTGGAGTGGGCCGAGCTGATCGCCCGCCGGGAGTATGACCGATGAGCGCCTGGCTGCTGCTCGCCGCCTGGGTCTGGCCGCTACTACTGGCCCCCCTCGCCTCCAGCACGCGTCACGGACGCTGGCTGGTCGCGCTCGGCCCCCTGCCGGCGCTCGGGGCAACGCTACTAGTCGCGCTCGGCACCCGCCTCGAGCTGCCGTGGCTGCTGCTCGGCAGCGAACTCGGACTCGATCGCCTCGGGCACACCTATCTACTGTTTACCGCGCTACTGTGGCTGGTCGCTGGGATCCATGCCGGCAGCGCCGGCCTCGGTCCGCGAGCCGGGCGCTTCCGCGCACTCTTTCTGCTGGCCATGGCCGGCAACCTGTGGCTGATCGTCGGTCAGGATCTGGCGAGTTTTTATGTCGGCTTTGCGATCATGGGGCTGGCCGCCTATGGGTTGGTGGTCCACGATGGTGATGCACGCGCCCGTCGCGCCGGGCGCGTCTATCTGACGATGGCGTTGATCGGCGAGGTCACCCTGTTCGCGGCCCTGGTGCTGATCGCCGCGACCAGCGGCACGCTCACCCCGGGGCCGGCCGAACTCGTCGAGCTGGGCCCCTGGGCGATCGGGCTGTTGCTCGCCGGGCTGGCGGTCAAGGCCGGGCTGGTGCCGCTACACCCGTGGCTGCCGCTCGCCCATCCGGCGGCACCGGCGGCGGCCAGCGCGGTGTTGAGCGCGACCATGATCAAGGTCGCGCTGCTCGGCTGGCTGCGTTATCTGCCGGTGGGCGTGATCGCCCTGCCCGGTTGGGGAGAACTGCTGACCGGTCTCGGGCTGCTGACCCTGGCGCTGGCCCTGCCGGTCGGGCTGATGCAGACCGAGGCGAAGACGGTACTGGCCTATTCGAGCATCGCCAAGATGGGGCTGATGGCGGTACTGCTCGGGCTGATGCTCACCGATCCGACGCTGGCCGAGGTCGGGGTCGGCGCGCTGACGCTCTATGTCGTCCATCATGCCCTGGTCAAAGGGGGGCTCTTCCTCGGGGTAGGGCTGCGCAAGGCAGGGGCCCCGGCACAGCCACTGGTCCTCGCCGGCATAGCAGTGCTGGCGCTGGCGATGGCCGGCGCGCCGTTGACCAGCGGGGCGGCGGCCAAGGCGGCCGTGGCCCCGCTGCTCGAGCACGCGCGCTGGCCGTGGATCCTCACCGTGGTCAGCAGTTCGGTGGTGGTGACCACCCTGCTGATGGCGCGATTGCTATGGCTGGTCGTCGGCCTCACCCCCCACCCCCACCCGGCCCAACGCGGGGCGTTGGCGAGCTGGGGCGGGCTGGTCGCGCTGGTGGTGCTATTCCCGCTGCTCGCGCCCGCCACACCCCAGCTCAAGGACGCGGGTCTGGTCGGCGCCGGGGTGGTCGTGGCAGCGCTCGTATGGCGCTGGCCCGACCCCCTGCGCAGGCTTGCCGGACGCGTCCCGCCCGGCGACTTACTGGCGCTGTTGACCCCCCTGTGGCGTCACGCCAGTAACGCCTGGCAACGCTTGGCAACGACCTGGCTCGGGATGATCCACCCCCTCATCACGCGCCTCGGCGAGCGGCTCACCCTGGGACCGTCGGTCGCCGACGGCGAACACGGGTTACGCCGCTGGCCGGTGGCCGGGGCGCTGTGGTTGACCCTGCTGCTGCTGTTGATCGGCACACTGTGGCGCACACCGGCCGAGACCATGGCAACAACAGAGGAGTCCGCCCCCCTGGTCGAACCCGCACCCGAGGTCGAACCCGCACCCGAGGTCGAACCCGCACCCGAGGTCGAACCCGCACCCGAGGTCGAACCCGCACCCGAGGTCGAACCCGCACCCGAGGTCGAACCCACACCCGAGGTCGAGCCCGCACCCGAGGTCGAGCCCGCGCCCAAGGTCGAACCCACACCCGAGGTCGAGCCCGCACCCGAGGTCGGGCCCGCGCCCGAGGTCGAACCCACACCCGAGGTCGAGCCCGCACCCGAGGTCGAGCCCGCGCCCAAGGTCGAACCCACACCCGAGGTCGAGCCCGCACCCGAGGTCGAACCCGCGCCCGAGGTCGAACCCGCACCCGAGGTCGAACCCGCACCCGAGGTCGAACCCGCACCCGAGGTCGAACCCACACCCGAGGTCGAACCCACACCCGAGGTCGGGCCCGCGCCGAGCGTCACACCAACGCCCCGCGTCGTCTGCGATCCGGCACGGCCCTTCCTGCTCGCCGCACCCGACGCCCCGGCGGGCGAGGACGTGCTCGCACTCCCCCGTTGTGGCAGCGACGGCACCGACCTCGACGCCCCCGAGTTGAGCAACGCGCTGGTGCGACGGGTGCAACGCTGGCTGGTGGCACACGGGTTCGACCCGGGCCCGATCGACGGGCTGATCGGGCCGCGCACACGCGCGGCGATCCGCGCCTTCGAACGCGCCCAGGGACAGCCCGCGCGCGGCGCGATCGACTTCGTGCTGCTCGAACGGCTCAGCACCCCGCCGCGCTGAAAACCACCACGAGCGGGGACACTAGGCTGCCGGGTCGGCAGCGTCCCAGCGGGTCAAGCGCACCCGCGCCTTGTCGAGCTGGCGGGTGAGCTGCGCGCTCTCGGCGTCGAGGAAGTCGAGGAAGGCCCGAGCCACCACCGACAACTCCTTGCCCTTGGCATGGGCCACGTGCCAATGGCGCTGCAACGGGAATCCCTCGACATCGAGCAACGCGAGCTGCGAGCGCGCGCTCTCTTGGGTCAGGGTATGCAGCGACAACACCGACAACCCGAGCTTGCCGTAGATGGCGTGCTTGATCGCCTCGTTGCTCCCCAGCTCCATGCGCACGTGTGGCCGCAGCCCGGCACACTCGAAGGTCTGCAGCACCACGTCGCGGATCCCCGACCCGGGCTCACGCATGATCAGGTGCTCCTCGGCAACCCGCGCCAGCGGGATGGCGCGCGCATGCGCCAACGGATGATCACGATGGGCGACGAGATAGAGCGGATTGGGCGCAAACACCCGGGAGACCATGTCGATCTCACGCTCCGGCGGCTGACCGAGGATGTAGAGGTCATCCTTGTTGGCGAGCAGCCGTTCGATCACCCGATCGCGATTGGTGACCTTGAGCGAGACATCGACCCCGGCGTGCTGCTGGCAGAAGCGCCCGAGCACCTCGGGGGCGAAGTACTTGGCGGTGGTGATCACACACAGACGCAGATAGCCGCGCTTGAGTCCCTTGAGGTCGGCGGCCTTCATCTCGAAGCGGTCGAGGGTGCCGAAGATCTCCTTGACCGCGATCTCCAACTCGCGACCGGCCTCGGTGAGATGGACCTGACGCCCGATCTGCTCGAACAGCGGCAACCCGATGGCATCACTCAATCGCTTGATCTGGGTCGAGACCGTCGGCTGGGTGAGATAGAGCTCGTCGGCGGCCTTAGTGAAGCTCTTGAGCCGGGCGATGGCCTCGAACACCTGCAACTGTCGCAGGCTGACGTGACGGACGAGGTTGAGCATGGGATCGAACATGGGGCCCCCGGTGACTGCGCTGACGGATGGATGCCGGGTCGCGCGTCGCGGCGCCACCCCGGTTCAGTCGGGCCAGACCCGTCGGCGCGGCAGCTGCGGCGCCGGCGCCGGTGACCCGGTGCGGGGCGAACGCGGGCGCTTGCGCCGAGGCTTGTGGGGAGGCGGATTCGCGGCCGGTGGATCGACCGGCGGCGCACTCCCCTCGGGTACGGGTGTCTCGGTACTCATCAACGCCCCTCCTCTGCATGCGCGAACAGCATATCGATCTCGCCGGCGAGCGCGCGGCGGCGCGCATCGATCTGCTCGGCACCGTCCTCGGCACGGATGGTGATGCTGACATGGGTCCGACCAAAACTGATGTCGGGATAATACCCGAGCCGTTCGCTGAGCCCGGCCATGTCCTCGAGGAAATCGCGGGTATGGTCGTAGTCGGTGAAGTTCAGTCGCCGTTCGAGCCGCGCCGGGCGGCTGCGTTCACGCCAATCGGTCTGGTTCATGTCTCGATGTCTCCAGCCGCCGGGGCGGCACGCAGTTCGTCGATCCACTCGGCAAGCACACGGGCGTGCGCCCGCTCTTCCTCGTACAGCGCCGCGAACAGCTCGGCGCTGACGGTATCGCCGACACGGGCGCTGTGTTCGGCGGCCTCGCGATAGAGCGCCAGCGCCTCGGCCTCGAGCACACGATCGGCCTCGAGCAGCGCCTGCAACGATGTCCCGGCCCGCACCGGACGCAGCCGCGAGGCCCCGGGCATGGCGCCGAGATCGAGCAGCCGCGCGGTCAACCGCTCGGCATGATCGAGCTCCTCGCGCGCCTCCTCACGCAGCCGCGCCGCCCCAGTCTCCAGCCCCCAGGCCGCGGCCAACCCGGCATGGGTGAGATACTGCTGCACCGCCCCGTACTCATGGCTCAACGCCCGGCCGAGATAACCGAGCACACGCGGGTCCAGCCTCATCGCATCACTCCTCCCGGTGGTCGCGCCGCCGCCACGGCGGCCGGGGCGCGACCGCCCGTGCTCAGCGGTCGCCGGCGCTGGGGCGTTCCGGCAGCACCGGCTCGACCTCGCGGTGCGGGCGGGCGATGATGTGCGCCGCCACCAGTCCGTCACCGACCCGTTCGCAGGCGTCGGCCCCGGCGCGCACCGCAGCGTTGACCGCACCGGTCTCGCCGCGCACCAGTACCGTGACATAGCCGCCACCGACGAACTCGCGACCGATCAACCGCACCTCGGCGGCCTTGGTCATGGCGTCGGCCGCCTCGATCGCGGGCACCAGCCCGCGCGTCTCGATCATCCCCAGGGCAATCCCGAAGGTTTCACTGGCCATGGTTGTCGACTCCTCGTTTGCTGGTTACTCAATGCCTCAGGCGACCGACTACGCCTCGGGCCGGCCCGTCGGCAGCACCGGCTCGACCTCGCGGTGCGGGCGGGCGATAATGTGCGCCGCCACCAGCCCGTCGCCGACCCGTTCGCAGGCGTCGGCCCCGGCGCGCACCGCGGCGTTGACCGCACCGGTCTCGCCGCGCACCAGCACCGTGACATAGCCGCCACCGACGAACTCGCGACCGATCAACCGCACCTCGGCGGCCTTGGTCATGGCGTCGGCCGCCTCGATCGCGGGCACCAGCCCGCGCGTCTCGATCATCCCCAGGGCGATCCCGTAATACTCGTCGGCCATGGTCTCTGACTCCTCTGTCTCAACATGAACGCTACGAACGTGGATCGGGACGCGCCGCGTCCGTCTCCCAGTGATCGATGATCCCGCCGATGCTCAGATCGGTGAGGATCGACTTGCCCACGGCGTGGCGCGCCGCCGAGCCGGAGATGGTGAACACCCAATTGCCTGGGCGCGCGCCCAGGGTGTCGACGGCCACCGCGCGGGTGCCGCGCGCGCCGCGCAACACCCGCAGCGACACCGATTCCAACCCGGGGATCCGCCGACTGCAGACCAGCGCACGCTCCACCTGCATGATCTCCATGCTCAGCCCTCCTCCCAGTAGTCGATGATGCCGACGATGGTCAGGTCACTCGGATAGTCCTTGTGGCCGGCCGCCTCACGCGCCGCCGAGCTACCGACACAGATCACCCAGTCGCCCGGGGTACAGCCGACCGCATCGACCGCCACCAGCTGGCTCTTGCCCTCGCGTACCACCTGGAGATGGCGGTGTTCGAGGCCGGGGATGCGGTTGGTGGCGACCAGCGGGCGCTCGACCTGGCAGATCTTCATAGTCCCTCCCACTCGCTCAACGAACCGCCGACCCCCTCGATGCGGCCACCGTGATCGCTGTCGCGCACCGTCGACCAGGTGTGCAGCAGCCCCTGCGCGGCCAGCTCGGGATAACGCCGCGCGATCGCCTCGGCCACCCGCGTGCAGCGCTCCACCGCACGCGCCCGCGCCCCGGGGACCCGCCCCGGATAGTCGAAGCGCACCACCACCGGGATCGGCAAGCCGCGCGCGAGGTTGAGCCGGCGGAAGATGTCGACGCCGATGTCGAGGTCGGCGGCGCCCTCCTCCAGGGTGCGCATGAAGGCGAAGAAGGTGAGATTGCGCAGCTGTACCTCGGCGAGGTCGCCGCCGACGCCGATGAAGCGCTCCTGGTGCCCGGCGTCGGGATACTGGCCGCCGTGCTCGGCGCGGACGTAGTCGAGCTGCTCCAGGTTGTGCTCGATCAACCGCGCGACCAGACGCTGCATGCCCGCCGTCGGCGGATTGGCGCCGCCGGCGGCACTCACCGCCGCGCGGATGTGATCGCGCACGGCCTGCGTCCCCAGCCCCCGGATCTCGGCGTGGAGCGATCCGCTGTCGAGGTAACGCTCGAGTGCCGGCTCGCCGGCGGCATCGGGCAGATGGATGCGGATGCGGTCGGTGTCAGTGTCGACACCGATCAGCAGGATGTCGATCGAGGCGCCGCAGCAATAGCTGTTCTCGATCGCCTCGCGGAAGGCACGCAGCTGTGCCAACCCGGCGGCGGCGGCGCGCGCATCGTCGCTACCGTGCGCGGCACAGCCCTGGTGCGCGGGATCACGGCTGCTGTGGTGGTAGACGGCCACCTTGAGATAGCGGGTGGGCGCATCGGCGGTGTTGGGCAGGCCCTCGCGGTGACGACGCAACTCGGTCTCGGTCCAGCGACGCACCGCCTCCTCGACGTCGAACAGCGCCCCGGCGTGGGCCTTACGCCGCACCACCCCCATCGGCAGGCGCAGCACGTAGCCGATGACGTGGGCCAGCCGACCGTCGGAACAGGGGGTCAGGTTCATCGCATGGAAGCCGCACTCGAGGAGAAAGCGCTCGAAGGCGGCGGCACGCCCGCCCATGCCCAAGGGGTCGTTGAGGAAATAGTCGTCGCTGAGCGCACGCACCGTGGCGAAGCTGGCGTAGGCGAAGAGCGCGCGCATGTCGAGCCCGCCGATCCAGGCGCGCTCGAGCACCGAGACCGGCAGCTCGAAGCCGAGCCGGGCGTGCGCCTCGTGCTGGGCACGGCGCACGAAGTCGGCGTCCTGGGACAGCGCGGCGATTCGCCGCAGCGTTGGCTCGATGGCCTCGAACGCGTGCTGCACCCGTCGCGCATAATCGCCCAACCGGCGGTTGTCCTGGTCCGGTGACGACGTCGCACCGACCATGACCGGGGCCGGCCCGTCCACCGCGACGGTGACGACTGGCGACGACACGCTTGCCGCCAGCGGCGGGTGCACCGGAGCGGCACGCCACAGCGGAGTGCGTCGCCGCGCGCCGCGCTGGCCCCGAGGTGTGGTGCGGATCGCCACCATGGTCGCCACCTCAGCCCCGTGCCCCGCCGGAGACGGTCACCAGGGCACCGCGCTCACTGCCACCACTGGCACCGGTGACCTGCAGCGGCGGGGCCTGCTCAGACTGGCGCTGACCGCGCAGCGCCCGGGCACCGGCGAAGGGCCCCATCACCCCACCGCGGCGGGTCGGATTGCGCACGCTCGCCGAGCTACCCTCGGTGCCGGTGACATGCTCGCCACGCCCCCAGTCGTCGCCGGTGATACGGGCACCGCCATCGCGCCCCTCACCGGTGACACGGGCGCGCACCGCTGCCTCGGGTGTCGCCACCGGAGCGGGGATCAGCCCCGGGGCCGGCTGTTCGGCGCCGCTCGGGCGGCGCGCCCGGAACTCCTCGGTACCGGTCACCACCCCGCTGCTCAGACCGAAAGGGCCGGTGATCCGCGCCGAGCCGCCACCGCTGGCACCGGTCACCCGAGGCGTGGCGCGCGCGGCGCCCTCGGGGCGCGAGAACACCATGCCCTGCCAGTGACCACCGCCGAGCGGCTGCGGGAAGTCGTCGCCGAACTCGACCGGCGCATCGTCCTCGGTCGGCGCGCGCACCGCCGTATCACAGACCGCCGCCAGGGCCGATTCACCGACATAGGGGGTCCCGGTGATCGACTGACAGCGCCCACGCCGTTGGCCGGTGCTCGGCCCGGCGATACCGGGCTGGGTGCCGCTGAGATCGGCGCCGCCGGGACGCGATTCGGGACGCCGCGCGGCCTGCGCCGTCAGCGCCTCGGGCGCGCAGTGCTGCTGATAGTGCAGGGGACCGAGATAGTCGCTGCCGGTGACCGTCTCACAGCGCCCGGCGGCATCGCCGGTGACGCGCGCTGCGCTACCGACCTGGGTGCCGCTGAGGCGCTGACCGCGCCAGGTCGGGGTGACGCCAACCTTGGCGCCACCCTCGGGCGCCGGCACCTGCTCGCAGTGCTGGCGGAAGTGTCCGCTGCCGAGATATTCGTCGCCGGTGATGCGTCGGCAGGCACCGGCCTCGTCACCCGTGGTGCGCGCGCCGCGTCCCAGCAAGGTCCCGGTGATCGGACGCTGGGCGAGCGTGGTGTCATGCGCGACCTTGGGCGGCGCACCCTCGGCACCGGGTTCGGTATAGGGGGTGCCGGTGAGACTACGCCCGGCGCCGCGCTCGTCGCCGGTGACCCGCTCGCCCCGGCCCACCCGGACGCCGGTGACCCGCTGCCCCGCCGGGGTGCTGGCGACCGGCATGGGGGCTGGCGGTTCGGAGCGCTGGCCGCAGAACTCCTGGAACAGCTCGGCGCCGAGGTACTCGGTCCCGGTGACGGTGCGACAGGCCCCGGCCTCGTCGCCCGTGGTGTGCCGGGCACGGCCGAGCCGGGTACCGCTGACGGCCAGGCCACGTGCCGTCTCGCTGACCTCGCCACGCGGCCCGTCATTGGCCCGCGCCCCACCCTGACGCCGCAGGCGACCGCTCGGGCGCGGACAGGACTCGCCGCCCTTGCCGTGCTCGCAGCGCTGCTCACGCACCCGCCGGGCGATCTCGCGCGAGCTGGCCCCGGCACGACGCATCAGGGTGGTGGCGGCGGCGTCGCGCGAGCGCCCGCCGATCGCCTCCAGCCCCGCCTTGCCGCGACCGGCCACCGCCGCGCGCCTGGCCATCGCCAGCACGCGCCCGGTCGGACGCGCCTCCCTGGTCACGCTCGCGCCGCGCGCCCGCGCCCGCCGCGACGGGGTGGGACGCGCGACACGGCGCGGTGGCGTGGACGGGGCGTGCGCGTTCTGCTCCTCCCCCATCGAGGCCTCGTCCCCGGATGCGGGTGTCACATGCTGAGCGCGGCGCCGCATCCGGCCATCGCTACGGGTCTCGGCCGGCGCCGTGCGCACGCGCGGCGCCGGCAACGCGCGACCGCCCGACTCGGCGATACGCTGACGTCGTGCCATCGCCTCGCGCCGCCCGACGGGCAGCGCGCCACGCTCGCCCTTGGGCGGGCGTGGCGCACCGGCCGCTGGCGTGACCGCTGGCGCGGCCGGTGACACCTCAGGGGTAGCGCGCTTGCCACCCTTGGCCTGGGCGCGACGACGCGCGATCGCCGCGGCACGCCCATTCAAGCTGTTTTCGCGTGTTGGCTCTGCCATGTCGCTCCTCGCTCGCGGATGGGCGCCTCGCCGCGATCGCGGCGGGCGCGGTTCAGGACGCGCGATGCACCAGGAAGGCGTGCCCCTTGGTCTGGGCGAAGGTGTCGTAGCCGACCAGACGGACATGGTGGTCGGGATAGCTGCGCCGACAGGCCTCGATCTCGGTGAGCAGCAGCTCGGGGTCGTCGACGCCGAAGAAGGGCAGCTTCCACATCGGCCAGTAGTACTCGAAGGCGCGGCTGGGGTGCTCGTGCTCGATCGAGGCGTTCCAGCCGTTGTCGAGGATGAAGAGGATCTGTTCGACGATCTCCTCGCGGCTGAGCGGCGGCAGGTAGGAGAAGGTCTCGTGACGGCCGACGGTGGCGTGATCGCCGATGATCAGATGGTCGCTCATGGTGTGATGCACTCCGCGTTGTCGGTTGGGCTAGCGGGTTCAGGCCGCGTCGAGCTTGTCGACGGTGTCGAACTCGAACTTGATCTCCTTCCAGGTCTCCATCGCCGCAGCCAGCTCGGGGCTGTGTCGGGCCGCCTCGGTGAGGATCTCGCGGGCGTGCTGCTCGACCTCGACGCCCTCGTTGCGCGCCTTGATGCAGGCCTCGGTGGCCACCCGGTTGGCCGCCGCACCGGCGGCGTTGCCCCAGGGATGGCCTTGGGTACCGCCACCGAACTGGAACACCGCGTCGTCACCGAAGATCGCAACCAACGCCGGGATGTGCCAGACGTGGATCCCGCCCGAAGCCACCGCCAGCAGCCCAGGCATGCCGCCCCAGTCCTGATCGAAGAACAGCCCGCGCGAGCGATCCTCGGGGACGAAGGACTCGCGGATGGCATCGACGAAGCCGAGCGTCGAGCGCCGGTCGCCCTCGAGCTTGCCGACCACGGTGCCGGTGTGAAGGTGGTCGCCACCGGAGAGACGCAGGCACTTGGCGAGCACGCGGAAGTGGATACCGTGCTTGGGATGACGGTCGATCACCGCGTGCATGGCGCGGTGGATGTGCAGCAGCATGCCGTTGTCGCGACACCAGTTGGCGAGGCTGGTGTTGGCGGTGAAACCGCCGGTGAGGAAGTCGTGCATGATGATCGGTGCACCCAGCTCCTTGGCGAACTCGGCGCGCTTAAACATCTCCTCGCAGGTCGGCGCGGTAACATTGAGATAGTGCCCCTTGCGCTCGCCGGTCTCCTCCTGGGCCTTGCGCACCGCCTCCATGACGAACTCGAAGCGATTCTGCCAGCGCATGAAGGGCTGGGAGTTGACGTTCTCGTCGTCCTTGGTGAAGTCGAGCCCGCCGCGCAGCATCTCATAGACGGCACGGCCGTAATTCTTCGCCGAGAGTCCGAGCTTGGGCTTGACGGTAGCGCCGAGGAAGGGGCGACCGTACTTGTCCATGCGATCGCGCTCGACCTGGATGCCGTTGGGCGGACCGCCACAGGTCTTGACGTAGTGCAGTGGGAAGCGGATGTCCTCGAGACGCAGATGGCGCACCGCCTTGAAGCCGAAGACGTTGCCGACCAGCGAGGTGAGCACGTTGACGATCGAGCCCTCCTCGAACAGGTCGATGGGGTAGGCGACGAAGGCGTAGAAGCTCTCGTTGTCGCCAGGGACGTCCTCGATGCGATAGGCGCGGCCCTTGTAATAGTCGAGATCGGTGAGCAGGTCCGACCACACCGTCGTCCAGGTACCAGTCGAGGACTCGGCGGCGACCGCAGCAGCGGCCTCCTCGCGCGGGACATTGGCCTGCGCCGTCACCTTGAAACAGGCCAGTAGATCGGAGTCGAGCGGGACATAGTCCGGGGTCCAATAGGTGAGCGCGTAATCCTTGACGCCCGCGTCGTAGGTCTTGGTGCTCATGATTTACTCCATTCAATGAATTCGGCCGCGTTCGGGCGCCACGATAGATAGATAGAGCAACCAATACCAATCGATATACAGAATGCTATCGATAGACCTAAGTCGATGAATTCATCGACGATACCGGGCATTGAATAGCGCCGATAGGCGCGCGCGGCAGCGCCCTCAGCCAACGCCCAGCAAGACCGTTGGGCACGGACCGACGAGCGGTCCGGAGCGGGCGGGCGCGGTGGAGTCAGGCGGGGATGCGGGGGCGCGGGCGATAGACCACCAGGGCGAGCGCGCTGTGCCAGCGCAGGTCGTCGACCCGGAGTCGGATCTGCTGATCGGGATGGCGGGCGCGACAGGCATCGATCGCCCCGAACAGGGCCTCGAGGTCACCGTCGTGAACGCGCGCCGCTCCCCAGGGCGACCAGCAGGGACGACGTGGATCGGGGGCGCTGGCGTACTCGATCCGGATCACGCAGGCGGGGTGCAGGCAGGCACCGAGCCCCGCGAGCATGCGGATCTCGGCGGAGCGGTGGTCGGGGGGTGTGGCGGCGGATGGGAGCGACATGGCAGGACCTCGCTTGGCGCGGTCCGGGACGGGCCGCTTGCCCCCAAGATGGTACCCAACCAAAAGACTCGGTAATTTGAATCAGGGGCACCGACCATCGATTGCTGTCGATGGCCAATGCCCCTGCCGTCTCATGCCGCGCCGTCGGCGCCGAGTAGACGCTCGGCGAGCGCCAGCGCCTGGGTACGATCGGCCACCAGGTGTGCAGCAGGCAGGCGCTGGCTCACCCCGAGCTGATCGAAGCGCTCGCGCACCTCGCCACGTGCCCCGGAGAGGATCACCGCCCGCCCCTGTTCGAGGTCCTCGAGCACCAACCGCTCCAACGCCAGCGACGAGGACACCCCGAGCAACGGCACCTCGGCGACATCGAGGATCAACACGTCATGATCCTCAAGCACCGCGTGCTGGCGCGAGATCGCCTTGGCCAGACCGAAGATCAGCGGGCCGCCGAGGGTGAACAACAGTACCCGTCCACCGCCGCGCTCGAGCAGCGCTTGCTCGTCGTCGCTGAGACGGATCGTGCCAGCGGGATCATCGGGGTGCTGGATCGTCTGCACCGCGCGGCTCTGCAAGCGACTGAGCCGATCGATGGTGAGCAGGTTGGCAACGAACATCCCCAGCGCCACCGCAGTCACCAGATCGACGAACACCGTCAGTCCGATCACCGCGTACATGATCGCGGCGGCCTTGAACGAGACCCGATGGGCGCGACCGAGGAAGGACCAGTCGACGATATCGAGCCCGACCTTCATCGCGATCCCGGCAAGCACCGCGAGCGGGATCTGTGCGGTCAGCCCACCGGCCCAGAGCACCACCACCAGCAAGATCAGCGCACGGGCGATCCCCGAGAGCGCGCTGCGCGCCCCGGTCTGGATGTTGACCACGGTGCCCATGGTGGCGCCGGCACCGGGGATACCGCCGCACAGCCCGGAGGCGAGGTTGCCGAGCCCCTGCCCGACCAGCTCCTTGTCGGCGCTGCACGGCTTGCGGGTCATGCTCTCGGCGATCACCGAGGTGAGCAGGGCGTCGATGCTGCCGAGCGCGGCGAGTACCAGGGCGTCGGTGAGCATCCGCTGCCACTGCTCAGCACTGAACACCGGCAACTGCAGCTCCGGCAGTCCGCTGGGGATCTCACCGATGCGGCGGATCTCGCTGTCACCGAGCAACCACAGCGAGGCCAGGGTGCCGAGCACCAGGGCCAGCAACTGCGGCGGCAGCACCCGGCGCCAGCGCTTGGGGAAGAACAGGATCAGCGCCAAGGTACCGAGCGCGAGCAGGGTCTCGGCCGGCTCGATCCCGGCGATCAGCGCCGGCAGCTCGCCGAGGGTACCGAGCACGCCACCGCCCGGGGCCGCCTGACCGAGAAAGGGCCCGATCTGCAGCACGATCAGGATCAGGCCGATCCCGGTCATGAACCCGGAGACCACGGTATAGGGCATCAGGGTGACGTACTTACCCAACCGCAGCAGGCCGAAGAGGATCTGGAACACCCCGGCAAGCATCACCACGGTGAAGGCCATCGCCATGCCCTGCTCGGGATCGAGGGCGATCAGGTTGGCGATGACCGCGGTCATCACCACCGTCATCGGGCCGGTGGGCTCGGAGATCAGGGTGGGGGTGGCGCCGAACAGGGCCGCGAACAGACCGACCAACACCGCGCCATAGAGCCCGGCGGCAGGGCCGGCACCAGTGGCGACACCGAAGGCGAGCGCCATCGGCAGGGCGATGATCGCGGCGGTGACCCCGCCGAAGAGATCACCGCGCAGGTTGTCGAAACGAATCTCGTTGAGTATTTGCATGCCTCATACCAACTGGTTGCATCCCTGGTATGAGAAACCTCAATACTTATTGATTCAAAGTGATAATTACTATGGAACCCATAGAAAATATTCGATGATTCAGATCGCCCGCAGAAACGCCAACGCCCCGCAGCGCGGGGCGTTGATCGATGCGATGCGGCCTCCCTGCCGCCGGCGGGGCACGCGGCCCCGCGGTTATCTCCTCAGCCGAGCAGCGGCGCGATGGTCAGACTGACGATCGCCATCACGTTGATGAGGATGTTCATCGACGGACCCGAGGTGTCCTTGAAGGGGTCGCCGACGGTGTCACCGACCACGGTGGCCGCGTGCACGGCCGAGCCCTTACCGCCGAGGTTGCCCTTCTCGACGTACTTCTTGGCGTTGTCCCAGGCACCACCGGAGTTGGCCATGGTCAGCGCCAGCAGCACGCCGCTGAGCAGGGCACCGCCGAGCATGCCACCGAGCGCCTCGGGACCGATACCGAAACCGACCAGTGCCGGCGCGGCCACGGCGATCACCCCGGGGATGATCATCTTCTTCAGCGCCGCGGTGGTGGCGATGTCGACACAGCGCGCGGTATCGGGCTTGGCCTCGCCCTGGAGCAGGCCGGGGATCTCGCGGAACTGGCGACGGATCTCGTTGATCATCTCGAAGGCCGCGTCACCCACGGCGGTCATGGTGATCGAGGCGATCAGGAAGGGCACTGCACCGCCGATCAGCATGCCCATCAGCACCGTGGGATCACCGAGGCTGAGCTCGAAGTCGGGCAGGTGGTGGTGCAGCGTGGCGATGTAGGCGGCGATGATGGTCAGCGCCGCGAGTGCCGCAGCACCGATGGCGAAGCCCTTGCCGATGGCCGCGGTGGTGTTGCCCAGCTCGTCGAGCGAGTCGGTGATACCCCGGGTCTCGGCGCCCAGACCACCCATCTCGGCGATACCACCGGCGTTGTCGGCGACCGGACCATAGGCGTCGATCGCCATGGTGATACCGACGGTGGCGAGCATGCCCACGGCGGCGATACCGACGCCGTAGAGACCGGCGAGATGGCTGGAGACGAAGATGATCAGCGCGATGGTCAGCACCGGGATGACCACCGACTGCATACCCACGGCCAGACCCGAGATCATCACCGTGGCGGTACCGGTCTCACCCGACTCGGCGATACGCCGCACCGGCTTGGACGAGGTGTAGTACTCGGTAACCAGACCGATCACCATGCCTCCGGCGGCGCCGGCGAGTACCGACCACCAGATGCCGTTGGAGACATCCATCATCATCACCAACAGGAAGGAGGCGGCCATGAACAGCAGACTCGAGGCGGTGGTGCCGATGCGCAGCGCGGTGGCCGGCTGCTTCGCCGAGACCTGCTTGACCAGGAAGATACCGGCGATCGAGCACAGCAGACCGACCGAGGCCAACGCCAGCGGCAGGAACATCAGCGAGGACTGGCTGCCCAGCGCGTCGAGCGAAGCCGCGGTCAGGGTCGCGGCGATGGCGATGGTGGCGATCTGCGCGCCGCAGTACGACTCGAAGATGTCCGAGCCCATGCCGGCCACATCGCCGACGTTGTCACCGACGTTATCAGCAATCACGCCGGGGTTGCGGGGATCGTCCTCGGGGATACCGGCTTCGACCTTGCCGACCAGATCGGCGCCGACGTCGGCGCTCTTGGTGAAGATGCCGCCACCGACACGATAGAAGAGCGCCACCGAGGAGGCACCGACACCGAAGCCGTGGATGGCGTGCGAGCTCTCCGGATCACCACCGAAGAGCAGATAGAGAAGGCCCAGACCGAGCAGACCGAGCGAGGCGACCAGCAGTCCCATCACGGAACCACCGAAGAAGGCCACGGTCAATGCAGAGGCTGCACCATCCTTGTGGGCCGCGGCAGTGGTACGCACATTCGACTTGGTGGCCGAGAACATACCCAGATAGCCAGCGGCAGCCGAGGCACCGGCGCCGATCATGAAGGCCAGCGCGGTCTTCCAGCCGAGGAAGAAATAGAGCAGCACCAATACCACGGCACAGAAGACGGCGAGCATGACCAGCTCGCGACGCATGAAGACCATGGCGCCGAGATGGATCTCATCGGCAATCTTCTTGATCTTGTCTTCGCCCTCGGGGTACTGCAGGACCAGCTTGTAGATGGAGTAGGCAACCCATAGGCCACCCGCCCCGAACAATAAAGGAATCAACGCATTAGCTGACATCTGAACTCCTCAGTCCATCGGTCGTTGGGGGGTGTAAAACCGCGCCGGTTATAGCAGATAATGCCCTGAAAAGCGATTGAACCGTCATCTCGCCGTCATCTCCCAACCGCCTCAGGCGGTGCGCCCACCCCCCATCCCGATAGCCGCTGGATCGGGGTACACTGCATGAAGAAAGCCGCCATCCCGGGTGGCCCACTCAGCAAGAAAAGGCCCCAAAGACAGCATGCAAGCACCGCGACGACTGGCGATCACCCCCGGCGAACCCGCAGGCATCGGCCCCGACCTGGTGGCCCGACTCGCCCAGGCCCCGCAGCACGCCGAGCTGGTGGCGGTCGCCGATCCCCACCTGCTGCGCGCCCGCGCCCGTGCCCTCGGTCTCGAACTCGAGACCCTGCCCTTCGACCCCGACCAGCCACCCAGCCCCAACCAGCCCGGCACCATCCGCGTGCTGCCGGTGACGCTGCGCGCGCCGGTCATCCCCGGCCAGCTCGACCCGGCCAACGCCGATTATGTCCTCGAGACCCTGGCCTGGGCCTGCGACGGCTGTCGCGACGGCGGTTTCGACGCCCTGGTCACAGGTCCGGTGCACAAGGGCGTGATCAACGACGCCGGACTCCCCTTCACCGGACACACCGAGTTCCTCGCCGAGCGCTGCCGTGCCCACCCGGTGATGATGCTCGCCACCGACGAGCTACGCGTCGCGCTGGTCACCACCCACCTGCCGCTCGCCGCGGTCCCGGCGGCGATCACCCGCGAGCGCGTCGAGCTGACCCTGGAGCTGCTCGGGCGCGACCTACGCGAGCGCTTCGGCATCACCCGCCCGCGCATCCTGGTGTGCGGACTCAACCCGCACGCCGGCGAGGGCGGTTATCTGGGACGCGAGGAGATCGAGGTCATCGAGCCGGCGTTGGCGCGCCTGCGCGACTCGGGGATGGAGTTGATCGGGCCGCTACCGGCTGACACCGCCTTCGTTCCCGGACGACTGGCCACCAGCGACGCGGTGCTGGCGATGTATCACGACCAGGGGTTACCGGTGCTCAAGCACCAGGGCTTCGGCCGTGCGGTCAACGTCACCCTGGGGCTGCCGATCATCCGCACCTCGGTCGACCACGGCACCGCGCTCGAACTCGCCGGGACCGACCGCGCCGACCTCGGTAGCCTCGAACAGGCACTGGCGCTGGCCCAACGCATGGCCGAACAGGCACACGCCAACCCCGACTGAGCTGCCCCACGCAACCAGGCCGGAGCCCCCGGCGATCGAGATCACCGGGGCCGGTGAAGGGATCGCCCCCGTCAACCGCCGATCATGCAACCCGGCCGCCCCGCTGGCGACTGCGCGTTGGTACGCGGCAGCTGATTCGAGGCGCCGGGAGAGGCGCCTCAGGCGCCGATGTGGGCACGCACCTCGAGTGCGACCTCGAGCGCCTTGAGCCCGGTGCGCCCGTCGACCAACGGTGCCGCGCCACCACGCACGGTCGCGACGAAGGCGGCAATCTCGCAGTCGAGCGGCTTGACCGCCTCAACCTGCACCCGTTCGCGCTCGATGCGCGGGCGCGGCTCGCCCTCGACCTGGTGCGGCGCGGCGATGTCGATGGTCTGGGCGATGAAGTCGAGGGCGAGATAGCGGCGCGGCTGGAACACCCGGATGCGACGCGTGGTGCGCTCCGAGACGCGGCTGGCGACGACGTTGGCCACCGCGCCGTTGGTGAACTCGAGACGGGCGTTGGCGATGTCGACGTGCTCGGTGAGCACCGAGGTACCGACCGCCGAGATGTGACTGATCTCGGCACCGATCAGCGCGAGGATGATGTCGATGTCGTGGATCATCAGGTCGGAGACCACGTCGACATCGGTGGCGCGCTCGACGAACCCGCCCATGCGCTGCGCCTCGATATAGCGCGGCGCCTCGATGCGCTGGGCGAGCGCCATCACCCCGGCGTTGAAGCGCTCGACATGACCGATCTGCAGGGTCGCGCCGTTGTCGTCGGCCAGGCGCACCAGCTCGCGCCCCTGCTCGGCGGTGGTGGCAATCGGTTTCTCCAACAGCACATGGATGCCGCGGGAGAGGAAGGGCGCGGCGGCCTCGAGGTGGGCGGTAGTCGGCACCACCACGCTGACCGCGTCGACCCCGTGGGCGATCAGCGCCGCGGCATCGGCGAACACGGCGCAGCCGGCCTCCTCGGCGATGGCGCGCGCGCGCGCCGGATCGGTATCGACCACACCAACCAGCTCGACATCGGGGTGGCGGGAATAGATCAGGGCGTGGAAGCGCCCCAGATAACCGACGCCGATGACGGCGACACGAAGCTTTGCGGACTGGGAGGAAGGGGACATCGAACGAGACCTGGCTGGAAGGGGTCGGATGGCCGGCTCACCGGGGCGTCCCTCGAGAGGCCCCGGTCAGCCGCCGACGCTATTGGCTGGCGGCGTCTGCTTGGCGAGCGGCAGCTCACCCGAACCGTGATAGAGGTTGACCTGGTATGCGAGCGTCACGGACATCCCGACCGTGACGGTGACCAGGAGGATCGAGAACAGATCGGGCTTCCGGCGGCGGCGTTTGGGTTTGAGGGACATACCGGGAATCATTTCCAGTAAACTGTAAGTAAAAGTTTAGAAGATCATGAAATTATTGGAATGGTAATCGGCAACCCAAATCAAGCCGGATTGCTCCATGCGCCCGCACCGGTATTATCACGTACTCGGCCCGGGCTTGTCTGCTAGGGAGATCCCAGTGCCCCACCCCGCGATCAAAATTTCAGCCAACAGCCGCTATCTACCCGAGCGCTCGTCGCCCGATGAGGGGCACTATGTGTTCGCCTATACCATCGTGATCGAGAACCAGGGCGACGAGGCGGCGCAGCTGCTCGACCGCCACTGGGTCATCACCGATGCCGACGGCAATGCCCAGGAGGTCCGAGGCCAAGGCGTGGTCGGTGAGCAACCGCGGCTCGAACCCGGCGAGCGCTATGAATACACCAGCGGCACCGTGCTCCCCACCCCACTCGGTTGCATGCACGGCAGTTACGGCATGATCGACGCGGCCGGCACCCGCTTCGAGGCGCCGATCCCGGCCTTCTCGCTGGCCTCGATCACCACCCTGCACTGACGATGCCGACCTACGCCATCGGTGACGTCCAGGGCTGCCACGCCGAGCTGATGTCGCTGCTCGAGCGCCTGGCGTTCGATCC
This sequence comes from Marichromatium bheemlicum, assembly GCF_012276755.1. Taxonomy (GTDB): domain Bacteria; phylum Pseudomonadota; class Gammaproteobacteria; order Chromatiales; family Chromatiaceae; genus Marichromatium; species Marichromatium bheemlicum. Next base: position 34,597 of record NZ_JAAXKX010000006.1, read on the forward strand.
GGCGCGCGACCACCTGTGGTTCGCCGGAGACCTGGTCAACCGCGGCCCGGACTCACTGGCGGTGCTGCGCTTCGTGCGCGGGCTCGGCACCAGCGCGGTGACCGTGCTCGGCAACCACGACCTGCACCTGCTCGCGCTCGCTGCCGGCAACCACAAACACGCCGGCAAGAGTACGCTCGATGCAGTGCTCGCCGCACCGGATCGCGACGAACTGCTCGACTGGCTGCGCCACCGCCCGCTGCTCCATCACGACACCGGGCTCGGCTACGCCATGGTCCATGCCGGGTTGCCGCCACAGTGGGACCTGACCGAAGCGGCGACCCACGCCGCCGAACTCGAAGCGGTGCTACGCGGCCCCGGATACCGCGACTTCCTCCACGCCATGTACGGCAACCAGCCGGCGCGCTGGCAGCCCGGGCTGCGCGGCGTCGAGCGCTGGCGCTTCATCACCAACGCCTTCACCCGGCTGCGCTACTGCAGCACCGACGGCACCCTGGCGCTCAAGGAAAAGGGCGCACTCGGCGCCCAGTCGCCGGGGCTGTTGCCCTGGTTCCAGGTACCGGGACGGCGCAGCGCCGCCAGCCGTATCCTCTTTGGTCACTGGTCGACGCTCGGCTATCGCGCCGGCGACAACACCTGGGCACTCGACAGCGGCTGTCTGTGGGGTGGCGCGCTGACCGCAGTGCGGCTTGACGCAACAGGCCCCTCAGCGCCGATCCAACTCGACTGTCGTGGCTACCTGCGCCCGGGGACGGACGCCTAGCCGGACACCCGCTCGAGTTCGATGAAGCTCAGCGCATAGCGGTTGCGCGCATCGGCCGGGTGCTCGTGGCGCGCCACCTCACGCCACTGCGCGGGATCGAGCGCCGGGAAACGGGCATCGCCGGCGACCTCGGCATGCACCCGGGTGAGCTGGATACGACCGGCGCGCGCCAAGGCTTCGGCATAGACCCGGGCACCGCCGACGATCATCAGCTGCTCGACCGCCCCGGCGGCAATGATCGCCGCATCGAGCGAATCCACCAGCTCGGCGCCCTCGGCGCGATAGTGCCGGTCGTGTGTGAGTACCAGATGACGACGGCGCGGCAACAGCCCGGGCAGTGACTCCCAGGTGCGCCGTCCCATGACGATGGGACGGTCGAGGGTGAGCGCCTTGAAGTGGGCAAGATCCGCGGGCAGGTGCCAGGGCAGCGCGTTGTCGCGACCGATCACGTCGTTGTCGGCCACTGCAGCGACCAAGACGAGTTCGGGGGAGGCGGGTCGATCTGGGGTCATCTGTTGGATCCGTTCGGTGGTCGGCACGACTTTGCGGAGTCGTCGGGTTTTGCCGACAATGGCCCGACGTCTCAGCCATCGAAGCCTAACATGCGCGCCACCTCGCTGTTCTTCCTCTATCTCTTCATCTGTCTCGCCCTCGCCGCGCTGCTCACCGGCCCGCTGATGCAGACCGGCTGGATCGACTACGAGGCACAGCGGGTGATGGGCCGACTGGCGCAGGTGTTCATCCTGCTCGGACTGTGGCCGCTGCTACTCGCGTTGCGGCTGAATACCCGCACCGCGCTCGGCTTCGCCTACCCGGCGACGCAGTTCCGCCGTACCGTCTGGCAGGGCTGGGTCATCGGCGTCGCCATCCTGCTGGCGCTGGCACTGACGCTGCTCGCGCTCGGCATCCGTGTCCCCGACCCCACCCCGCCGGGTTGGGCGGCGCTCGCCTCACGTGCACTGCAGGCGCTGATCGGCGGGATGCTGATCGGGCTGCTGGAGGAGGCCTTCTTCCGCGGCGCACTCTACTCGGCCATCCGGCGCGACAACGGGGTGCGGTCGGCAGTGCTGTGGAGCGCCGGGCTCTACGCGGTGCTGCACTTCATGAAGCCAGGCGAACTGCCGCCAGGGATGGCGCTCGATGCCGCCGGGCTGTGGTACATGTTCAGCCATGTCTTCATCGACCTCTTCCAATGGCAGCACCTCGACTCCATGGTCGCGCTGTTCATGGTTGGGGTGTTCCTCGCCCTGGTGCGCGAGCGCAGCGGCCACATCGGCTGGTGCATCGGTCTACACGCCGGCTGGGTACCCGTGATCCAGGTGACCCGCCAGCTCACCGATGGCGACCCGAACGCCCCCCTGGCCTTCCTCGCCGGTCACTACGACGGCACCATCGGCTGGCTCGCGGCGGCCTGGATCGGCCTACTCGCCGCACTCTACTGGTGGTGGACGGGCCGAAGGACCTCCGCCCGCTGACCCCGCTCCGTCACCGCTAGGCACGACGGACAAGCACCGCCCCCCAAGACCGCGACCACGCAACCCCGAGGCTGAACACACAACCCGCCGGCCTCGGGACGACGGGGGCGTGGGCCCGACGCCGCTCCGACAGGACCGGACCTGCGGCCCCACGCCCCACCCCCCTCCTCAGCCATCCCGCCATCGGCGCGCCCGGCATCCACACCACCTCACCCTCCCCTGGCGCACCCGGCAGGCGCCTGACGATGCGTTGCCCCTGCCCGAGGCCTGGTTTATAGTGATAATGAGAACGAATCTTGATCGCAAGGAATGCCAGCCCCCGAGTCCATATCATGACCCAGAGCCCCCGGATCCCGAGCGCGATCGCGCTCGTTGCCACCCTATTCTGCGCCCCGACCCAGGCGACCACGCCACCCGAGGGCGCCTTGGAGGTTGAGCTCAACAAGCTCGAACAGCGCGCCGACGCCTGCGTGACCTACCTGGTCTTCGGCAACCGCACCGCCACCGACTTCACCAGCCTGCAGCTGGAGTTGGTGCTGTTCGACGATCAGGGCCTGATCCAACAGCGCCTCGCCCTCGAGGCCGCGCCACTCACCGCCGGCAAGACCAGCGTCAAGCTGTTCGAAGTCGCCGACACCCGCTGCGATCAGCTCGGGCGCCTGCTCATCAACGACGTCACCGTCTGCGCCGACGACACCGGCGCGCGCAGCGACTGTCTGCAACGCATCGCGCCCCGCTCGCGCCTCTCCACGCAACTGATCAAGTGAGCGCCTCGCGCGCAGGAACTGGATACCATGACCTCACCCGCCACCCCAGCCACCGAGCAACCGACCCCCACCACAGGGACGCCCATCCCCTTGGAACCCGGCACGGCGGCGCCGCTGGAGCCGGCGGGCAGCGCCGCCCCCCTGCTCGAGGCGACACCTGCGGCCGATCCCACGGGCGTGCTCGACCCCACGCTCGCAACCGACCCTGCCGCCAGTACGGCCACCATCGCCACCCCCTGGGAGACCCTGCTCGGAGGACTGCAGGAACGGCTGAGCATCTTCACCGATGTCGGCGGCCCGGTACTCGCGCTCCTCGCCCTGCTCTCGGTGGTGGCCGCCGCCATCGTGCTGGTCAAGCTGTGGCAGTTCGCACGACTACACATCGACGGCCACGCCCCGATCGACGAGGCACTGCTGCTGTGGCACCAGCGTGACATCCATGGCGCGCTGCGCCGACTCGAGGAGCGTCCCCAACCGGTCTCGCGAGTGGTCCACCTAGCGCTGGTCGGGCTGCGCCACCCCAATCTCGACCTGGCGCTGCTGCGCGAGGAAATCGCCCGTGTCGCCACCCTCCAGCTCGAACAGCTGCGCAGCCATCTGCGCGCGCTCGAGATCATCGCCGCACTCAGCCCGCTGCTCGGTCTGCTCGGCACCGTACTCGGTATGATCGAGGCCTTCCGACAGCTCGAGCAGGCCGGCAGTCAGGTCGATCCCGCGATCCTTTCCGGTGGGATCTGGCAGGCGTTGTTGACCACCGCCGCCGGTCTCAGCCTGGCGATCCCGGTCGTGCTCGCGCACAGCTGGCTGGAACGCCGCGTCGAGCGCTGCGGCCACCGCATGGAGGACGCGGTCACCCGGGTGTTCACCCGCGATCTCACCGGCACCGCAGACGAGGCGGTGATCCCCGAGCAGGCCACGGCCCGCACCCCCGACGAGCCCGCGGCCCCTAGCGCGCCCCCGGCACTGGTCACCGCCCAGGTCGGCTATGCGTCTTGATGTCGCTCGCCGGGGCCGGCGCCACCCGATCTCATTGACCCCACTGATCGACGTGGTATTCATCCTGCTGCTGTTCTTCATGCTCGCCTCGCACTTCGATCAATGGCGCGCGCTCGCGCTCGACGCGCGCGGCGCCAAGGTCGGCGCGGCGGTATCGGGCGAGGCCCGTGCGGCGATGTTGCTGCGTCTGCACGCCGATGCCCGGATCGACCTCAGCGGGGAGTCGCTCACCCCGGCGCAGCTCGAACAGCGCGTCGAGCGCGCGCTCGAGCGCGACCCCGAACTGGTAGTGGTGATCCAGTCCGCCCCCGAGGTCGAGCTGCAGACCATCGTCTCCACCATCGACCACCTGGTCAGCGCCGGCGCCCCGGAGGTCCGACTGCAATGAGATTCACCCGCCCCCAGCCGCGCCCGAGCAGTGACGACCAGTTGATCCCGCTGATCAACGTCATCTTCCTGATGCTGATCTTCTTCATGCTCGCCGGCCACATCGCCCCCAGCGACCCGATCGAGATCGAGCCACCACGCTCCAGCGAGGCCCCCGAGGCACAGCCCCCCCAGCCCGAGCAACGCACCCTGTTGATCGCCACCGACGGCAGACTCGCACTCGACGGCAACGCACTGTCGCCGCCGCAGTTGCAACGGCGCCTCGCCGCCTGGCGTGAGGCCGTCCCCACCGGAACACTACGGATCAAGGCCGACGCCCGGCTCAGCGCCGGACAGCTCCAGGAGACACTGACGCTGCTACGTGAGCTGGGCATCGAACACATCACCTTACTGGCGACCCAGGCGCGCTGATGGACATCCGCTCCCGACACTGGATGATCGCGCTGGCGCTAGCGCTACTCCTGCACGGCTCCTTGCTGATGGCGCTGACCCGGCCGAGTCCCCCCGTTGCCGTGACCGCAACCCCCTACGCGATCGCCCTTGGCGCGGCCCCCGGCCCGCTCGGCGAACCGGCCGCCGCCGCACCGCTGGCCGCTGCACCAGCACCGCCCCCGTTGACTCCGCTCGCCCAGCCCGAGCTGGTACCGGTGCGCGAACTCGAGCCACCCAAACCCAAACCCAAACCGAAGCCCAAGCCCAAGCCCAAGCCCAAGCCCAAGCCGGTCGAGCCCAAGCCACAACCCAAGCCCCACACCGCACCGCCCCGGCCACGCACCGAGGCCGTGCGCGACGACCAAGCGATCAATCGCGCCCCCGGCGGCACCGGCTCCGGTCAGGGCAGCGCCAGCGGCAGTGGCAAGGGCGGCGGCGGTGGCGGTGGTGGTGGCGGCTCGGGCGCGGCGCAGGCCAACTATTACGGCAAGCTCGCCCACTGGCTCGACCGTCACAAGCGCTATCCACGCCAGGCGCGCCGGTTACGCCAACAGGGTCGGGTCGAGGTCGCCTTCACCATCGATCGTGGAGGACGGCTGATCTCGCACCGCATCGTCGCCAGCTCCGGACATCCGTTGCTCGACGCCGAGGTCAGCGCACTGCTCAAGCGCGCCAGTCCGATGCCTCGTCCACCTGCCGAGATCGCCCGCGATCGCCTCAAGGTTCAGGTCCCGATCGACTTCGCGCTGCGCTGAACCCACGGCGTGCTCGCCCGACCCGGCAGACCATCAAATGATATCGATTAGCATTTGCATAAATAACCGGATCTGCCTATCCTCGGTCATCGAGCAACAGGGCCCGGCACCGACCTGTCCGAGACCTCCGCGGCCAGGACGGCCTGCCGGGTCCATCTCCATCGACGTCTCCCGAAGGACCGCACCATGAGTAGTCAGCCCCCATCACTTCGTCACGGCCTCGTGCTCGCCCTGCTCCTCATCACCCCGCTCGTCAACGCCAGCCCGGAGCTGGCCCAACAGAGCGGTTGCATGGTCTGTCATCAGGTCGACAACAAGATCATCGGCCCGGCCTACCGCGAGGTCGCCGCCAAGTACCGCGACCAACCCGATGCCAAGGTCAAGCTCGTCGCCAAGGTCAAGCAGGGCGGCGTGGGCGTCTGGGGCGACATGCCGATGCCACCCAACGCCCACGTCAGTGATGCCGACATCGAGACCCTGGTGACCTGGGTGCTGGGACTCTGACCGTCCCCACTCCGCACCCGCCTCGGGGAGCACCCCACCCACCTCGTACGGAGATCCTGCAATGCAGCAGATCGGACTCTTCTTCGCCACCGACACCGGCACCACCGAGATCATCGCCGAGCGCATCCAGCGCCATCACTTCTCCCCCGAGACCTTGGCACTCCACCCGCTCGACGAGACCGACGCCACCGTGGTCAATGCCCACCACGCCCTGATCTTCGGCACCCCTACGGTCGGCTACGGTGATGCCCCCTACGCGCTCGAGCGCTTCCTCGACCAACTCGACGCAGTCGAGTTCGGCGACCGTCCAGTGGCACTCTTCGGCCTCGGCGACCAGATGGGTTACCCGGACGTCTTCGTCGACGCCCTGGGGATGTTTCATGCCGAACTCCAGGCACGCGGCGCGCGCCTGATCGGCTACTGGCCGACCACCGGCTACGACTACGAGGCGTCCAAGGCCGATCTCGGCGACGGTCGCTTCTGCGGCCTGGTCCTCGACGAGGACAACCAGCCGGAACTGACCGAGGCCCGGCTGGCGCACTGGATCGAGCAGATCCGTCCCGCGTTGGGCGCTGTCTGAGAATCGCGAATGGATGGCTTGCGCGATCGCAATGCATCATTGATCGATAAGCGCAACCATTCTCATTCACGCCATTACTCAGCAGTGCACCAAGGCCGGTGCGGGAGTCGTTGTCGATGATCCAGATCCGCCACCAGATCCCGGGACGCCTGCGTCTACGCGTCCCCGCACTGGTCCGCAACCGTCCACTCGCGGACTGGATCGAGCATGAACTCGGGGCGGTCAACGGTATCGAGCAGGCTGTCTGCAACCCCGGCTGCGCCTCCCTGGTGGTGTGCTATCGCCACACCCAACTCGATGCGGCCGGGATCCGCGCCGAACTCGAGGCGATCATCGCCCGCCCGATCGACCCCAGCCGTCTGACCTGTGAGCTTGCCGACGGGCGCTGTCGCAGCTGTCAACGCAGCGCGCAAGACCAGACGCCGACGCTGGGACGCATCCTCTCGCTGGTGCTGCTCGCCGGCTATCTCGGCTACGTGCTGATCCGCGAGCACCTGCTCAAGCGCCCGGTCGCCCAGAACCCGCTCAGCCCCACCGGGCTGATCGCCCTGGCCGGGGCCATCCCGCTGCTGCGCGATGCCTGGCACGAGACCTTCGTCGAGCGCCGCTTCACCCTCCATCAGTTCCTCGCCTTCTCGTTGGTGCTCGGCATCCTCATGGGCGAGGCACTCACCGCCTTCGAGATCATCCTGGTGCTGCGCGGCGGCGAGCTGCTCGAGGGTTTCGTCGCCAACCGATCGCGCCGCGCGATCCGCCGAATGCTCGCGCTCTCGGTCAAGGACGCCTGGGTGTGGGTCGAGGGTCAGGAGCTGCAGGTCGCGGTCGCCGAGCTGCGCGAGGGCGACCGGGTGGTGGTGCGCACCGGCGAGAAGATCCCGATCGACGGGGTCATCGAGCACGGCGAGGCCGAGCTCAACGAGGCAAGCATCAGCGGCCGCTCGGAGCCGGTGTTCAGACAGATCGGCGCCGAGGTCTTCGCCGGCAGCTATGTCGAACGCGGCGCCATCCGCATCCGCGCCGAACGCGTCGGCGAGGCGACCTATCTGGCCCGGATGGCCGCACTGGTCGACGCCTCGCTCGACCAGAAGGCACCAGTCCAACAGCGCGCCGACGAACTGGCCGCGCGGCTGTTGCGACTCGGCACCCTGTCGACCCTCGCCACCCTGGTGCTCACCCGTAGCGTCGAGCGCGCCTTCACCGTGATGCTGGTGATGTCCTGTCCCTGTTCGACCGTGCTCGCCGCCGCCACCGCGGTGAGCGCGGCGCTGCACAGCGCCACCCGGCGACAGATGTTGATCAAGGGAGGGATCCATCTCGAACGCGTCGGTACCGCGCCCTGCGTCTGCTTCGACAAGACCGGCACCCTCACCACCGAGACCCCGGAGGTGGCCGTCGTGATCGGCGAGGACGAGGACACCCTGCTCTATTGGGCGGCCTCGGCCGAGCACCACAACCCGCACGCACTCGCCCATGCCATCGTGCGCCACGCCCAGACCCTCGGTATCGAACCCGAGACCCACGGCATCAGCGAACACCTGCTCGGCCACGGGCTGGAGGCGCACATCGGCGAGCATCGCGTGTTGGTCGGCAACGCGCGGATGATGGCCACCGGCAAGGTCTCGCTACGCCGCTACAAGGACGCGGCTCAGCGATTGATCGAGTCCGGCCTGACCGCCGTGCACGTCGCCCTCGACGGTAAGGCGCTGGGGGTGATCGGCATCCGCCATCAGCTCCGCCCCGAAGTCCACGAGACCCTGGCGCGACTGCGCGCCGACGGCGTCGGCCATATCGCGCTGATCTCCGGCGACGAACCTCAGGTGGCCGCAGCCTTGGCCGACGAACTGGAGCTCGACAGCTGCTATGGCGGACGCCTGCCCGAGGACAAGGCCGAGGTGGTGCGGGCGCTGCGCGCCGAGCACGGCCCGGTGGTGATGGTCGGCGACGGGGTCAACGACGCCCTGGCGCTGGCCGAGGCCGACATCGGCATCGCCATGGGCAGCGGCGGCTCGGAGGTAGCCATCGAGGTCGCCGATATCGCCCTGGCCGACAGCGCCATGGGCAACCTCGCCGAGCTGCGCGCACTCAGTCGCCAGACCCTGCGTGTCGCCGACCAGAACTACTATCTCGCCGTCGGCACCGACATCGCCGGCATCGCGCTCGGCGCCGCCGGCATCCTCAGCCCGGCGATGGGGGGGCTGATCCACGTCACCCACACCCTCGGCATCCTCGCCAACTCCTCACGGCTGCTGCGCGCGCCCTGAATCACGACACCACGGCCAGGGGGCCAGTCGACCGCCCTGGCCAGGGCTGCAGCGGCGCCGCGGGTCGCTGAGCGGGACGCACACGCGCCACCCGCCCACTGGCCTCGACCAGCGACACCCCCAGCTCCAACCCCAGGCCACAGAGCACATTCAACACCCCGGGCGGTAAACAGCGCGCCAGCGCGCACCAGAGCGCGGCGACCGCGACCCCTTGCGGATGACGGTCATCGAACAGCAGCGCCACCACCAGGGTCTCGCCGCGCCGCAGGACGTGCAGCGCGCGCGCCAGCTCAGGCAGTGGTTCGGCATTCACCGGCACCGCCAACCAACGCACACCCCGGGCATCGACCGCGACCCCAGCACGCGATTCGGCGCGCTGATCGACATGCTGTACCCGTTGCCAGGCCGCATCGATCAGGCGACGGGGCGCACGCCACAGTGTGGCCTGCGGCTCGTCGCCCGAATGATATGTACCGAACCCGTGCTCGAAACGCCGCTGCTCGATCAACGCCCCGGCCCGCTCGAGCCGCGCCACGCGGGCACCGCGACCGCGCTCCTCCCAGACTGGGGCGGCGACCCCGGCGGCGGCGATCGCCGCAGTCACGTCCAACCCCGAGGAACGCGCCACTCGCACGCTCCCCACGGTGAACGCCGCCCCCGACCAGGGGATACGCCAACAGCCACCGATCAGGTTAGCAAGCTGACGCGAGGCGGCCGCAGGCCCGGTCGCGCGCGCTGACGCGCTCATGACTGCACCTGGGCGACGACCTCGCCGCCAGCCGCCGGCGCGCCGGTGGCGCCGTGCTCGGGTAACAACATCAGGCAAAGCACGGCGGCGATGACAGCGATCGGGGGCAGGAGTGAGAGGTGAAGACGCATGCAGAGACCTCCTGAGGCCCGGGGCACACGCGAGGGCGCGGATGGCCGGACTTCACAATTAAATGATAACGGTTATCATTATTGTACAAGAATCCAGCAACTGCAATACCCGAGAACAGGAGTCTCCTATCATGCAGCCACCATCTGTCGGCGAGCGGCGTCGCCAGCGCCAACCCCTGAGCGTTTACAGCGCGGAGTTACTCGCTCACGATCGCGAGCTGCTGATCATCCATCGTGGCGCCCGCTACCGACTGCGCGCCGCGCCACGTGGACGGCTCGAACTGCTCGGGCCGGAGCCCGAGCACGTCGAGCGGTGAGTCGCGGCGCTCAGAACCGCCCCTCGACCCCGAGATAGACGGCACGTCCGACCAGCAGCAGGTCGTCGTCGCGCACGTCGAACAGGTTGTCGACGCCGAGGCGCAGGTCGAGCCCGGCGACCAGCGGACGCGACAGGTCGAGGTTCCACACCCCGGTGCCCTTCTCGCGCCCGGAGACCGAGTCAAGCACCCCGAGGCTGTAGTCGCCGACCAGGCTCACCCCCAGGTCCCAGGGGCGATAGTCGTAGTCGAGGGTGGCGACCAGACGGTGGCGCGGCCGGTCCTGGAGGCGGGCATCGGCCTCGGTGTCGTTGGCATCGAGATAGCTGTACTGCAACCCGACCCCGAGATCGGCGCTCGGGCGCCAGTCGAGCGCGGTCTCGACGCCCTGCAGCCGTGCCGTACCGATGTTGGCGTACTGATAGATCGGCTTGCCGTCGGCGCGACGAGCGATGGTGTGCACGTCGATCAGGTCGTCGACCCAGTTGCGGAAGACCCCCAGGCTCGCCTGCCAGGCGCCCCAGTGTCCCTCGACCCCGAGATCCAGGCTGGTCGACTGCTCGGGCTCCAGGTCGGGGTTGCCGAGCCGGGTGAACCTCGGCTTGGCGACATCGACATAGAGATCGCGCACCGTCGGCACCCGATAGCCCTGGCCGAGCTGGGCGCGCAGCCGCAGCCCGCGCTCAGCGCCGTCGAACAGCCTGTAGACGGCGCCGAGGCTGCCGGTGGCGCGGTCGTCGAACTGGTCCGAGGCGTCGTAGCGGCCGCCGAGCACCAGCTCCAGGCGCGACGAGACCTGCCACTGGTCCTGCAGATAGAAGGCCGAGTCATCGATGGTCGATTCCGAGCCGAGGGTGAGGATGCCATCGCGCTCGACCTCGTAGACCCCCTCGCCGCTGTCGATGGTGTTGCCCTCGAAGGCCTCCTGGCGGTACTCGGCGCCGAGGGTGAGATGGTGGTCGTCCCAGGGACGCCAGCCGAACTGCCCCTCGACCACCGTACGCACCACCGCGACCTCGTCGAAGTCGATCAGCCGGCCGCTGGACTCATCACTGAGCTCGCGATCCTTGTCGAGTTCGGAGCGATAGACACGCAGCCGCCCGTCGCGCTCGCCGTCGTCGTACTCGAGCGCGAGCGCGAGATCGGTGCGGGTGTCGTCTTCATCGGTGCGCTGCAGCCCGCCCTTGCCGGCCAGGGTGCTGTAGGCGCTGTCGCTCTGCAGATAGGCGAGATCGGCCACCAGCCGCCAGTCCGGGGCGAGACGCCAGTCGACACCGAGGGCGAAGCGGTTGAAGCGCTCACGCTCGATCTGGGTCTCGCCGTCGTCGAGGGCGACCTCGCCCTGATCGATCGTCGTCCCCGTGAGCGACACCCCTAGCCCGGGCAGCGGGGTGATCACCCCATAGACATCACCCTCACAGCGCGAGCCGTCGTCGAGTTCATAGCCGGTACAGCGGGCGCGCCAGTCGAGCCGGGGCGCGGTGGGGTCGCGGGTGATGACGTTGATCACCCCGCCAAGCGCGTCGGCGCCGTAGAGGGTACTGCCCGGACCGCGCACGATCTCGACGCGCTCGATATCGGCCAAGGGGATGCGATCGAGTTCGTGTTTCTGCGAGGGCTCGGCGGCGACCCGGCGACCGTCGATCAGGATCAGCGTCTGCTCGTTGGAGAAACCGCGGATCGAGACCGTCTCGCGGGTCCCCTTGCGCTGCAGATGGACCCCCTGGGCCAGCGGTAACACGTCGCCGAGCCGACTGGCGTCGTGACGCTCGATGGTGTCGCGATCGAGCACCTGCACCGCCGTCGGCACCCGCTCGAGGGAGGTCTGCGAGCGGGTGGCGGTGACGCTGATCGGCCCCAGCTCGACGACCGGCTCGGCCAGCGCCGAGGCGGCCCCCAAGGCACCACAGATCCCCAGCGCCAACGAACCATGGACTCGGCTCATCGTCGATCCCCCGCCGCCTCGCCGCCCACCAAGCGGGCGAACTGCTCGGCGTTGGTGAGTGCACGCAATCGCACCAGCGCCTCGATCCGCAGCTCGGTGATCTCGCGTTCGAGCCGCGCCAGCTCGTCAAGTTCAGAAGCAAGCTCCGCGACCGTCGCGCCATCTTCGAGCACCGCCGCACGCAACTGCCGCTCGAGAACCAGGGCACGCTCGACCCGCGGCAGGATCTGCGGCGGATAGACCGTCAACAGCTCTTGTTGGACCCGGGCGCGCTGCGCCGGCGGCAGCTCCAGGATCGCGACCGGCAGCTGCGTGTGGGGCAGCGAGAGCAGTTCGACCTCGTGCATGGTGGCGTGGTGGTCGTCTGCCAGCATCTGGGCCGGCTCCTGTGCCTGGACCGGGACGACGCCGAGCGCGCACAACAGCGCCAACGTCCGGGGACTGGGGATGGACATGATCGGGCCTCCTTTAGGCGGGGCATCTAGCTAGAAAGGGGCCGATCAAGGTAAATTAACGATAACTATTCTCAAATGCGAGATATCAATGGTCAGGGATAGCGGTCAGCTTTCAGTCGCCAGAGAGGGTGAACCGCAAAGCCGCGAAGAACGCGAAGAGAAGACAGGCTTTCTGCCGTCAGCCGCCAGCGAGAGGAGCAGGCTCGTCTCGTATCGCCAAGGTTGACCGCAAACCGACACTGGAGGCTGCCTGTTAACGATGGGAGGGGACAGTCACCAGCGACCAGCCACCAGTGAGTGTTGACCTCAACGACTGGCGCAGGGCACGAGAGGCTTTACTGCTGCCTGTCGTTCCCAGGAAAGGGAGGACAATGCGGAGGACGCCCCCTCGCCAGACGACGCCTGGAAACCGCTCGCATGTCCCCTTTCGCGTTCTTTGCGGTTTACCCTCTCCGGCATCTGATGGCTGGCAACTGGTGGCTGATGGCTGGTCGCTGTCAGCTGAAACCCCTTGCTTTCTCGTTAATGAGAATTATTATTGACTCCATCTCGAACCACCTCACGCCGAAGGAGTCCGGCATGTGCGAGCCTCGACCCTCCCTCTCCTCCGCCACCATCGCGACACCGATCGTGCCCCCCGCGTCAGGACAACGCGCCTCCAGCCGACGACGTAAGCTGTGGGACCTTGCGCACAAGTTCCACTGTCCGGTGATCGGCACCTGCCTGCACGTCGACGAGCTGCGCGAGATCGCGCGCAAGAGCGGGGTGCGCCAGCACGCACACGCCAGCGACTTCGACATCCATGTGCGCTGTGTCGCCGCCGCCGAGCAGCGCGGACCGCTCTCCCAGGCCACCCACAAGGCGCTCGAACGCAAGCACGCGCGGATGATCAAACGCTTCGCCCGGGCCAAGGACAGCGAACAGGTCGCCGTGCTCTGGGAGCAGGCCCGCGCCGAGGGCGAGATCCCCGGGGCCTTCTGGGCACTGATGACCCACCCCCATGCCGACGCCATGCTCTGCGTGCGTGCCTACGAGGACGTGCACATGCTCTCGCACCAGATCGGTGCCGGACTGGGCGCCGATCTGCGCGCGCTGCGCGAGGCCCGCGCCCAGCTCGACCGCGCCCAGCGCGACGCCGCCGAGCGCGAGCGTCGGCTCAACCGCAGCCTCGGCGAGCGCGAGACCCGTATCGAGCACCTCGAACAGACCCTCGAACAACGCCAAGGGCTGGAGCGCGCCCTCGAACGCGCCGAGGACGAACTCACGGCATTGCGCGATCAGGACCTGATTGCCAACCTCGACGAAGAGCGGCGCCGGGCCGAGCAGGCCAGCGCCCGGGTCGCCACCCTGGAGGCACAGCTCGAACGCGAGCGGGCACACCGTGATGCCCTGGCCGAGCGGCTGACCCAGCGCGAGCACCGCGTGCGCCAGCTCGAACAACGACTCGCACACCTCGAACGGCAACACGGCTGTGGTGATTGCGCCGCCGAGGGAGACCCGGCCCCGGATCTCGACGGTCGCTGCATCCTCTGTGTCGGCGGCCTCAGCTCGATGGCCAGCCGCTATCGCACGCTGGTGACACGCTGCAACGGTGAGCTGATTCGTCACGACGGCGGACTGGAGGACAATCGTCAGCGCCTCGAATCCCTGCTGGCCAAGGCCGATGCGGTCATCTGTCCCGCCGACAACTGCAGCCACGACGCCTATCAGCGCACCAAGCGCTTCTGCAAACGCATGGCCAAGCCCTGTGTACTGCTCGAACGCTCCAGCGTCGATGCCTTCGCCCGAGCCATCGCCGATCTCGTCGAGGTCCAACCCGCCACGGCGCGCCCTGCCGCCTAAGCCCTACGGCGGGGCCACCGCCCCGCCGTCCACCGTCGTCCAGGACCCCGATGATCCCCGAACTCGTTCGTATCCATGACGTCGTCGACGTCGTGATCAGCACCCTCAACGCCCGTGACCCCTACACCTCCGAGCATTCCTTCCGGGTGGCGCTCTACTCCGAACTGCTCTCCGAGCAGATGTCGCTACCCGTCACCATCCACCAGCGACTGCACATCGCCGCCCATCTGCACGACATCGGCAAGGTCGGCGTGCCCGACGGCATCCTCAACAAGCCCGGTCGACTCACCGAGGTCGAGAAGCTGCAGATTCAGCTCCACCCGCGCATCGGCTTCGACATCCTCCAGCGCCTGCCGACCTTCCGCGAGGTCGCGCGCATCGTCCTCCACCATCACGAACGCATCGATGGACGTGGCTACCCCAACCGGCTGCGCGGTGAGCAGATCCCGCTCGAATCACGCATCATCGCCGTGGCCGACGCCTTCGACGCCATGACCTCGGAGCGCCCCTATCGTCGTGGCATGCCTGCCGACCTCGCCGCCGAGGAGATCGTCCGCCACGCCGGCGACCAGTTCGACCCCGAGGTGGTCGGCCACTTCGAGCGCGTCTTCGACCAACTCGCTAACCACATCGAGTACGCGCGCGACAGCAACCGCCTGCCCGGCGAGCCCGACCACGACAGCCTGATGCACTCGCGCATCGCCACTGCGGCCTGATCGGATAGCGGGGAGGCGGGTTCAAACCGCCAGCGCTGTAGGTTGGGCTGCCCACCGATGCGCTGCCCCAGCAATCGCACGGTGGCCTTTGATCGGTGGGCAACCCAACACTGTAGTGGACCTCTCGCGGGCATCGACGTCAGCCATGAGACCTTGACGAAGATGTTGGGTTGCCGCGCAGCAGCAGCCCAACCTACCGCTTCTTAGTACTACAGCCGCACATTTTTACGGCGGCCCAGCCCCTCGCGCTCGATAATGACTCTAAAAAGGGACACCCATTTATCAAACGGCTGAACGCCAACCACACGAACCCTTCGCGCCCTTCGCGACTTTGCGGTTCACATCTTCTGGCGGCTGACCACCGCCCGCCTCACCCCTCGACAACCGGCCGGCGCCTCGTATCATGGGGAGCGGTCGCACCAGCGCGGTGCGTCGAGACATGAGGGGGCGAGGACCTATGGCCAGACAGCATCCAACCGAGACGGGGTCGCGCTGATGTGCGGGATCGCCGGTTTCATCCTGCGCGCCGGGATCGAGCCCGCGCCCGGCACGCTCGAGCGCATGATCGAGCGGCTCGGACACCGCGGCCCGGACGACAGCGGGCTCTATCGCGAGGGCGCGGTGGGGCTGGCGCAATCGCGGCTGTCGATCATCGGGCTGGAGACCGGGCACCAGCCGCTGCTCGCGCCCGCCGACGGGCTGGCGCTAGTGGCCAACGGCGAGGTCTACAACTATCGCGAGCTCAACGCCGCGCTCGGCGCCGCCGGGCGGGTGGCGCGCACCGGCTCGGACTCCGAGACCATCCTCCACGCCTACGCGGTGCACGGACTCGACGCGCTCGAACGGCTGCGCGGCATGTACGCCTTCGCGCTACACGACCGTCGGCGCGAGCGGCTGATCCTCGCCCGCGACCGGCTCGGCATCAAACCGCTGTTCTACGCCCGGCTGCCCGACCGGGTGGTGTTCGCCTCCGAGCTCAAGGCGCTGCTCGCGCTGCTGCCCGAGTCGCCGCGGGTCTCGGCCCCGGCACTGCGCCAGTTCCTGCATCACCAGTTCGCCGCCGGCGAGGACACCCTGATCGAGGGCGTGCGCCGCGTCCCGCCGGGCGAGGCACTGGTGATCGACCCCGAGCTCAACCTCACCCATCACCGCTACTGGTCGGCGCGGCGCGTCGCCCCGCGCGACATCGGCCCCGAGTACGCCAGCTACGAGCTCGGCGAGCGGCTCGACGCGGCGATGCGCGAGCACATGCGCGCCGACGTGCCCTTCGGCCTGTTCCTCTCCGGCGGGGTCGACTCGGCGGTGCTCGCCGCCCTGCTCCACCGCCACGGCGCCGGGCGCATCCACAGCTTCTCGGTCGGCTATCGCGGCACCCGCATGGCCGACGAACTCGATGCCGCCGAGCGGGTCGCGGCGCACTTCGGCTTCGAGCATCACCGTCTGGAGCTGGAGCTGGATCAGGTCTTCGGTCGCATCCCCCACAGCATCTGGGCCGCCGACGAACTGATGCGCGACTATGCCTGTCTGCCGACCTCGATCCTCGCCGAGCAGGCCAGCGCCGAACTCAAGGTGGTGTTCTCCGGCGAGGGCGGCGACGAGGTGTTCGGCGGTTATGGCCGCTACCGCCCGCCGCGGCTGGAGCGCTGGGGCAAGGGGCTGCTGCGTCCCGGCAGCGGCGGCTTCCGCACCCGGGGACAGTGGGCCGGACGCTGGCAACGGGCGCTGTACGGTGCGGCGCTCGCGACCGTCGAGCCGCCCGATCGCGCCCCCTTCGTCGCCGCCTGGCAGGCCACCCCCGGCGACTGGTCCGACCTGCAGCGACGTCAGTACACCGACCTGGTGACCGCGCTGCCCGACAACCTGCTGGTGAAGACCGACCGCATGCTGATGGGCTTCGGCGTCGAGGGCCGGGTGCCCTTCCTCGACCACCGTCTGGTCGAGTTCGGGCTGGCGCTACCCGACACGCTCAAGACCCGCGACGGCAACGGCAAGTGGCTGCTCAAGCGCTGGGCCGAGCCGCTGCTGCCGCCGGGGCACCTGAGCGCGCCCAAGCGCGGCTTCCACGTCCCGGTCGGCGACTGGCTCGGAGGCGAGCGCGCCGCCCGGGTCGGCGAGCTGCTGGCGCGCAACGACGGCATCCGCACCTGGTTCCGCCCCGAGGCCCTGCCCGCGCTGGTTGCCGCGCGCCGCGCCGGGCACGGCGGCGGGCGCGAGCTGTTCGGGCTGCTGCAGTTCGCGATCTGGCACCGTCTGTTCATCGAGCGGCCGGGGCTCACGCCCGCCCCGCACGAGGACCCGCTCGACTGGATCGCGAGCGACTGAGTCCGCGCCACGCGCCGCTGGCCAAGCCGCGCGCGCTGGCGCAGAATGACCCCACAGGACCGCGTCCGCCGCGCGCCGCTGGCGGACGCCCGAGCACCACGGATGGCGCCCGATCGTCATCCGGCCACCGAGACCCGCGCCGCATGACCGAGCCCGCACACATCGCCTGCTTCCTCTCCACCTCGGGACACAGCGGCGTCGACCGGCTCGCCCGTCACCTGCTGCCGGCGATCGCCCGCCGCGGCCACCGCGTCGACCTGCTCAAGGTGCGCGGCCACGGCCCCGAACTCACCGATCAGCCGCCGGGGCTGCGCATCATCGACCTCGGCACCCGCCACACCCTCGCCACCCTGCCCGCGCTGGTGCGCTATCTGCGCCGCGAGCGTCCCGACGTGCTGCTCTCCGACAAGGACAAGGTCAACCGTCTGGCACTCGCCGCGCGCGCACTGGCACGCACCCCGACCCGATTGGTGCTGCGCTCGGGGATCACCATCTCGGTCGATCTCGCCTCGCGCGGGCCGCTCGACCGCTGGGTGCAACGTCACTCGATGGGCTGGCTCTACCGCTTCGCCGATCGCGTGCTGGTGCCGAGCGTCGGCGCCGCCGACGACATGGCCCGCTACACCGGCCTGCCGCGTGAGCGCATCCACCCGGTCGACTCGCCGATCGTCCCGGCGCGGCTGTTCACCGAGCAACAGCCACGTCCCGATCACCCCTGGTTCGCCGACGACGCCCCGCCGCTCATCCTCAGCGTCGGCGAGCTGTGCAGCCGCAAGGACTTCGCCACCCTGCTGCGCGCCTTCGCCCGGGTGCGCGCCGAGCGCCCCTGCCGACTGATGATCCTCGGTCGCGGCAGCGCCCGCGAGCGCCTGCTGCGCCTCGCCGACGACCTCGGCGTCGGCGCCGACTTCGCCCTCCCCGGCTTCGTCCCCGAGCCCTACGCCTACATGGCCCACGCCGCCCTGCTCGCCTTCTCCTCGCGCTGGGAGGGCCTGCCCTTCGTCCCCGTCGAGGCGCTGGCCGTCGGCACCCCGGTGGTCTCCACCGATTGCCCCAGCGGCCCGCGCGAGATCCTCCAGGACGGCCGCTACGGCCCCCTGGTCCCGGTCGGCGACGATGCAGCACTGGCCGAATCGATCAAGGCGACGCTGGATGATCCGTTGCCGAAGGCGGTGTTGCGGGAGGCGGCGGGGCGGTTTGAGATTGAGCGGGCGGTTGGGGGGTATTTGGGGGGGATGGAGCGACGCGCGGAGGATATGTAAAAGCTCAATCAAATCCTTATCGGTCAGAGCGCTACCACAAAATCAAGGTGAAAAATGAAAATAGTCTCTATATTTAACAATAAGGGTGGAGTAGGAAAAACCACCTATATGTACCATATTGCCCACTTACTTGAGAGAAGAAAAAAAACCGTTCTCCTAGTTGACCTTGACAGCCAGTGCAACCTCTCTGCTTATTCAATGTTTGACTCTGACCTTGAGAAAAGCTGGAAGAAAGATCGCGGAAACAGTATATGGAATGCCCTTGAGCCGGTTTACGAAAGGCTCGGCGACATAAAAAAACGCCGGCCATCGTTGATCAATAGCAACTACCCCAACCTCTATCTAATTCCTGGGGATGTTCTACTTAGCAACTTCGAAGACACCTTAGGTAATTCATGGACTAGCGCAAAAGGTGGAAGCGCTGGAGATTTGCGTGTCCAGTCGGCCATATACAGACTTGTTCTTTGGGCAGCAGAAAAGGTAAAGGCCGATATAGCAATGCTTGACCTAGGCCCAAATCTAGGAGCTTTAAACCGCTCAGCTCTTGCAGCAAGCAATTACTTTATAGTGCCAATGTCTCCTGATCTTTTTTCAATTAGGGGCACACAAAACTTAGGTTCAAAACTTGTCCTTTGGAATAAAGAATGGGAACAATGCAAGAATTCCTACACAGGAAATTCAATAAAACTACCTGACGGAAAGCCGATTTTTTTAGGTTATGTCATGCAGCAGCATAATGTAAGAAAAACAGAATCAGGGATGACTAAAGGATGGTCTATATTTGGAGATCAGGTCGAAAAAGCGGTCAGAGACAACATAATAAACAAACTACAACCACTTGGCCAAGTACATGACTGGGGTACGGACTTTTGGAATATTGGAAAAATACCAAACCTTCACAGCTTAATACCATACTCTCTAAATGCCAGGAAGCCGGTATTTGACTGCAAGGCAAAAGACGGATTAACAGGCGAACACATCACTAGAGCAAAAAAATCCATAGAAAATTTCACACCAATAGTTGACAAGTTAGTTCAAGTCATATAGCCCATCTCCTTAGGCGGGCGCGTTAAAGGCATATCCTTACACATATCTCCCGCCACCAGCGATCCTGAGCGCCTTGTCGTCATCAGCAGAGCAGAACACGTGAGATGAGTTGGGCCGCCGCCGAGTTGAGCACGATCGATCTGGGAGACGAACAGGATTAAAGGGACACCCACTTACCGTTGAAAGGGACACCCACTTACCGTTGACGCTCCCAAGGCCCTCTCCTACGCTTCTCCCAACACCTCCAGCGGAGATGCCCCATGACCCGTCCCCGCGCCTCGCTCGTCTCCTTGTCCGATACGCCCTGGTATCACGTCGTCACGCGTTGCGTGCGGCGGGCGTATCTGTGCGGCTTCGATCGGTTGACGGGGCGGAGCTTCGAGCATCGGCGCGGCTGGGTGGAGCTGCGGTTGCGCCAGCTCGCGGGGGTGTTCGCGATCGATGTCGCGGCCTATGCGGTGATGAGCAATCACGTGCATCTGGTGGTGCGGGTGGATGCGGATCGGGCAGCGGGGTGGTCGGATGCCGAGGTGTTGCGGCGCTGGCGGTGTCTGTTTCGGGGACCGGAGGTGGTGGAGCGGTTCTTGTTGCCTGCGACGCGGGCGGGGATGACGGCGGCGGAGTTGGATCTGGTCGCGGGGTTGGTTGCGACCTATCGGGCGCGGTTGGCGGATCTCTCATGGTTCATGCGGGTGTTGAACGAGTTGATCGCGCGGGCGGCGAACCGGGAGGATGGGGTGCGAGGTCGTCGGCTGGTCAATGCGCGCACGCATGGATGCCGAGCTGGTCATCAGTGCCCTCGACATGGCCTATGCACGGCGCCGGCCGCCACCGGGACTGCTGCACCACTCCGACCGAGGCAGCCAGTACGCCAGCCACGCCTTCCAGCAACGCCTGCGTCGCTACGCCATGCGTTGCTCGATGAGCCGGCGCGGCAACTGCTGGGACAACGCCCCGACCGAGAGCTGGTTCAACAGCTTCAAGCACGAGCGCGTCTTCGGCGAGCGCTTCCCGACCCGCGAGGCGATGCGCGCGACGGCCTTCGAGTACATCGAGGTCTTCTACAACCGCAAGCGACTGCACTCGACGCTCGGCTATCGCTCACCCGTCGAGTTCATGCAACAGTGGGAGGCAAAACAGCGCCGCGACCAGACGGTCGCATGAGACCAACCCCTTGAGGGGCGAAAAAACAGGGGAACCTCAGGACCTTTCCACACCCCCTCACTAGCACCCGCGTGAGCGCTTCTGGCGGCTCACGACCGTCAGTGCCTGGAGCCGCTCAGTATCCGCATGCTCAAAGGCTCCGCTCATCCGTTTGATCTCCTCTCCCCGTAGCCCGTTATGTTTGGCCAGATCTTGCCAAGACGTTAGGGCCTTGCCCAGAGCACCCAAGGCATGCGCTTGGATGGTCTCGTCCACCCCGAAGTAGTCCGCCAGATCAAGGCACAACTGAAGGGAAGGTCGCCGTTGCTCGCCATCGAAGGATAGGGCATGGCGGCGCCGGTCGAGGGCATGGCGGTCGGGGTTGAGGTCATAAGCCGGTGAGAGCCGCCAGCCTTGGGGCTCGCGTAGGAAGCCGTGATTACGCAGATGATCGTCGGTGTTGCCGCACAGAGCGTTGAAGGTCATGCGTCGCCACAGTTCAACCTGATCGAGCTTGGGTTGGGCCGAGGTCGCCTTGATGACATCAGCCAGCTCCAGATAGCTTGCCGCGTCCGCACTCTGCTCGTCTCGCGCGGCCAGGGTCATGGCCGAGGCGAACGGAACCCTTCCTCCTTGTTGTCGATCAAACCGTTCCACCAACAGCACAGGTCGCTCACCGTTCGCGTTGAGCAATCGATGCTTCGCCACGCGCAGGCCCGCTGCTCCCGCGAGATCCAGCACAGTCGCCTCCCAGGCCCCTACCCGCTCGGTATCGAGCCGGGATTGAAATTTGGCGATATAGAGCTTGCCCTTGTCCTCGATCGCCGCCTTGGGATGGGCGCCGCCGAGGGATGAGCCCGGCTGGGCGAGGAGCGCGAGGTCGGTATCGGTCTGTACGCCTTGCTCCAGGCGCTCGATCGCGGCTTCCAGGGCTCGTAGATGGACCAGCTTTGGAACGTCTGTGGTTAGGGCCAGAAATTCTCCAGGAGTCTCCGCGAGACTCAATCGCAAGGCACCCATCCGCATGTGATCGGAGACCCCCAGGAGGTAATCGCTTTCGTTCAGGTAGCGGTCGAGAACCCGATCCTGGACGAGTCGCCCCCAGCGATCGGGGGCGATGTCCTGGAAGGCGCCCCACAGCTTGCTCGCCTGAAAGGGCATCCCTGGCAAGAGATCCAAGTCGGGATCGATGGCGAAGCCCGTCCGGCACCAGTCTCGATCATAGGTGAACTGATAGCGCTCGGTTCCCCGCTGGCTGGTGAAGACATCGAGCTGGCCGACCGTCCGACGCTCACCCAGCCAATCCAAAGTGACAACCAGGGACGTGCTCACCGCACCCGGCCTCCGCGAATGCGCTGCGGCAACTGCTCCTCGAGGAGATCCAGCCCGAGCGGGTCTTTCGTCCGGTCGATCAGCTCCGCGAGCGCATCAAGCTTACCGAGAATCATCAGGGCCGAGGCCCAGGCGCTGATTGCGACGTTTGGATTGCCAGCTTCGAGGCGGTTGAGTGTTCCGCGCGAAACGCCCATGCGCTCGGCCATCAGCTCGGTGCTGATGCGCCGGCGCCGTCGTGCATCGCGGATGTCGGCGCCCAGCTTTTTGAGGGCGCGCTCGACACGGATGGATTTCATGATGAAGCCTCAGGCGCGTGTCTGGATGGTTTTCAGTGGCTAGAAAACCGGTTTTTCATTTCTGCCATATCCATGCTAGCGTTCTCTGAGAGGATTTTAAATATTTATATCGTTCTTTTTATAAGACGTTAAAGGTGTTATTCACAGGGAGACCAACAGGTCCATGCCGGTGGCGATCATGTTCATGATCGCCACCGGCCGTGGTAAGAAAGGTCGGGAGGACGGGGTACGCGGCCGGTTCTGGGAGGGACG
The DNA here is from genome assembly GCF_012276755.1 of Marichromatium bheemlicum. GTDB lineage: Bacteria > Pseudomonadota > Gammaproteobacteria > Chromatiales > Chromatiaceae > Marichromatium > Marichromatium bheemlicum. The sequence continues at coordinate 57,328 of NZ_JAAXKX010000006.1, forward strand.
GTTCCGTTCGCAGGCGATCCTCGATGAGACGGCGTTGTTGGCGGTGATGGCCTATGTCGATCTCAACCCGATTCGGGCGGGGATCGCGGAGACGCCGGAGGAGAGTGCGCATACCGGGATTGCGGCGCGGATTGCCGACTTGCGCGCGGACGAAGGTGACACGGCAGGACGGTCGTTCGCTGTCATAGAGCGATCGACACCTGAGGTTGTCGAGGGCCCGCCAACGGCGTGCACCGCCGCAGCGCCCGAGACCGACCACGCCGACAGCTCACCAGACGCTCGCAGCACTCACCTCTGGGAGACCGTCCTCGACCGCCTCCCCCCTGCCCCACTACTGCCCTTCGGCAACCCCGCCGAAGTCCCCGCGTCGATCCCCTTCACCTTCGACGGCTATCTGACCCTGGTCGACTCGCTCGGCCGCGCCCTGCATCCGCGCAAGCGCGGGTCGATCCCGGCGGAGCTGCCCGACATCCTCACCCGACTCGGCATCGCCCCCGAGCGCTTCGTCGAGCACGCGGGTTTCCTGCTCAAGGGGTTCGGTGCCGCGATCGGTGCGCCAGAGCGGCTGACGGCGCTCGCCGCGCGGCGGGAGTGTCGTTATCTGCGGGGTGTCGGGCGGGCCAGGGCGCTGTTCGGGCCGGAGCGGGGGCTAGCGGCCTGAGGCCGGCCAAGCACCCGCCCGAGGTGCTGCGTATCTGAGACCGCACAAGGGCTCGGCACCGTTCTGGTGGACATCACGACGCCCTGTCACACCTTACCGAGCCTTCACCGATCAGCGCACACCGGATCAACGCTCCCAGGGCGGGACGGCGAACGCCTGCGTCTCGTCGTCGCTGCCCGGGGCCATGAAGTCGTGGATCGACTCATCGGTGAAGTAGCGCCAGAACGCCTCTGACAGAGCGGGGTCGTGGATACTGAAGGCGCCTGCGGCCTGTTGTGCGTCGAGGAAGGCGCGATAGGCATCGAGCGGTTCCGGGCCGAGCTGTTGATAGATGATGCGCCCGCCGTACTCTTGGTGGAGTGCACGGTTGATCTTCCAGTGACGGATCAGGGCGCGGGCCATGTCGCGCTGCATGACCGCCAGTTGTTCACGCTCCTCCGGACTCAACGCGGTCTCGGCGTCCAGTCCCGCAGCCGCCCGACCGGCGCGCAGCCGTTCGAGCAGGGCGGCGATCTCGTCGGGCTCGGCAACGATGCCCTGCTCGTCGGCATAGTGCTCGAACAGGCGCCCGAGGATGATCTCCTGGAGCTGCGTGGCATCGACGTCGCGCAGCGCCTCGCCGAAGAGGGTCGCGACCGGCACCGAGGTCGCGACCGGCGCCAGCTCGATAATGGAGCCGTCGGCCATGGTGGCGAGGAAGAGGTGTTCGTCCTCGATGACATAGCTCCGCACCCATTGGAACTGCGCCAGATAGCGCTCGGACAGGGAGCCTGGCGGGCACAGCGCCCGGGTCGTCGCGATGGCGCCGAAGCGCAGCTGACCGGGCGCGTCCGACGCCCAGGTGCCGGTGCCGAGCTGGCAATCGGCGCGAATGGCCACCATGCCGTCATCGCGCAGCTCGAGACTGTACTCAGCGCCCTCCTCGGGGACATAGACCTGATCGTCCATCGACTGGATCTCGACCAGCGCCCAGGTCGTCCCCGCCAGGGGCGAGGACTCGGCCAGCGCCAGGGGACTGGCGCCGCACAGTAGCGCGATCAGCAGAATGGTCGGATATCTCATCGCCTCAGCCTCCCTCGATCGCGGCGAGTGGCACCTCATAGACCTCCTGGCCGTCGATGACGACGGTCCAGGTATCGCCATCGCGCGAGGCCTCGGCGCTACGGTTGGTGGCGTTGACGTAGCCGGTCATGAAGTTGATGGTGAACTGCTCACCGGCGGGACTCTGCACCACGATCGAGGCCTGGCCGTCGTCCATACGCAGGATGCCGGCCGGGCATTGGCCGAACGCCTCGGCGGTGAGGGCGCGACAGCGCAGCAGCGTGGTGGCGTCGTAATCGGCGGTGGAGAAGGGCCAGGTCGGGTTGTCCGCGGCGGCCGCCGTCGGGCCGCGATCCCAGTAGACATACAGGCTCTCGTCGGGGAAACGGAAGATCAGCCCCTGATCGCCGAGCCCGCTCTGGCGATAGACCGGGCGGCCCGCCTGATCGCGGAAGTTGCCCACCGCCTCACCGCTCGGCGCCAGCTCGTGCACCACGCCGTCCTCGCGGGTGATGGTCACATAGCCCTGGCGCTGGCTGAAGGTGCAGGGGAGCGTCTGCTCGGCATGATCCTCCCCCTTGGGGTAGATCTCGCAGCGCGCATCGGTCCAGTCGGCGGTGGCCGGCAATACCCACAGCCCGCCGATGATGGTCAGGAAGAGGATGCGACCCTTCATGTTCGACCCCTCATGGAATGAAAGACAGGGATCGGTGAGTCAAGCGAACGATGAGGCCGACATCACCGAACCAGGAAGAAACCAGAACAGATCGCTGTTGTGGGGGCTACAGCCCCTTTGTTCAAGACTGGTCTCGACGGCGCAGCCTCCCTAAGATGCCGCCCCTCCACATCATTCCGAGACTCCTCTGCCGTGCTGACGACCGTCGCGCTCTATGCCCTAACCTGGCTGTCGATCCACTTCGCCGCGGGCTATCTGGCGCACCGCCTGCCCGAGCGCCTGCTCGCCGGGCTGCCGCTGCTCGGTCGTAGCTATCGCTGGGAGCGGGACGGTCGGCTCTATCAGCGGCTCGGCATCCAGGCGTGGAAGGATCATCTGCCCGAGGCCGGGGCCTTCTATGCCGGCGGCTTCTCCAAGCGCAACCTGCGAGGTCAGGATCTTGCCTATCTACACCGCTTCGTGCGCGAGACCACGCGCGCCGAGGTCTCGCACTGGCTGACCTGGGCGATGGCGTTGAGCTTCTTCGCCTGGACCCCCTGGCCGGTCGGCGTGGTGATGCTGGTCTACGGCGCACTGGTCAACGCCCCCTGCATCCTGGTGCAACGCTACAACCGCGCGCGGCTGCTGCGCGCGATCGCGCTCCTAGCCCGGCGTGCGCACCGCGATCGAGCGCCCCTTCCAGCGCACGCTGTTGCACACCAGGGTGCGGTAGAGCGAGCGGAAGAAGACCGCGACGAAGAAGGCCAGTGAGACCGGATAGGTGAGCGCGGTGGCCAGCCCGAAGTTGCCGAGCCGGCGCAACAGCCACCACAGCTGCGCGACATAGGCGGCGTAGGCGATCAGCCCCGCGACCACCCAGGCCGACAGCCCCTGGCTCGCCCAGCCCAGCGAGGCGTCGACGGCGGCCACCGCGCCATAGATCCAATAGGTGGTCATCAGCAGCATCAGCGGGCCGGTGGTCATCGCCCCGCGCGCGAGGTTCTTGGTCCAACCGTCAGCAAGATCGCGCACCCCGTCGGGGTACATGCGAAAGGCGATGGTGCCGGTGCCGATGAAGTTCGAGGTCGGCACACCGCGTCGCGCCATCTCGCGCGCCAGCGCTACGTCGTCGACGATCTCGGCGCGCACCAGACGATGCCCGCCGGTGCGGAAGTAGTCCGCGCGCGAGCACACCATGCAGGGGCCGAAGCTGCCGTTGGCGCGCAGCGCGTCGCCGGCCAGGGTGAAGGAGCGGATGCTCGCCATCATGATGACGAAGAAGATCGACGACAGCCGCTCGTAGGCCGCGACCATGCGGTGATAGGGCTGCACCGAGACCAGCCCGCCACGCGCGGCATGGGTGGCGGCGATGCGCCGCAGTCCGGCGGGTTCGAGTTCGGTGTCAGCGTCAAGGAAGACCAGCAGGTCGCCGCTCGCCGCCTGCGCCCCGACCCAGCAGGCATGCGGCTTGCCGAGCCAGCCGTGCGGCAACTCGCCGAGACTCAAGGTCCTCGCCCCGGCGGCACGTGCCAGCGCCGCGGTCGCGTCGGTGGAGTTGTCGTCGACGACGATGACCTCGTAGTCGTCGTGGTCCTGTTCACGCAGCGAGGCGAGCAGCGGCGGCAACCGCGACTGCTCGTTGCGCGCCGGGATGATCACCGACACCTTGACCCCACCGACCGGGCGCGTCAGCGGCGGGCAGGCGCGCAACCGACCGAGAAAGATGAACGCGAGGCTCCACGGCAGGAGCAGCCAGAATAGCTCGATGGGCACGGCGGATGGACTCGTTTCGAGGTTGGAAGAGGGTGACGTGCAACGCTGAGCGTCGCTGACGCCACGCTGCAACTCAGGGGCGGCGGCAGTATGGCCGGGGCGGCGGCGGAAGGCAAACTTTCCACAACGGATTCAGTCGACTGCGGCCCCTTTGCCCGATCCGGACGCACACCGACGGTCGACCCGCGCACCATTGACTACGCTTGGCCTAGCGCCCCGAACCCCGGGGCGGTCGCGATGGAGGGATTGCCGATGGTGACGCGAAAGATCGAGTCGATCAGCCCGGAGGAGCGCGACGCACTGCTCGCACCGGCCTATGCGCGGCGACGCATGCTGGAGGCGGTGCCGCGATACCGCCTGCCGGAGCACGAGATGGCCCCCGAGACGGCTCATGACCTGATCCACGACGAGCTGATGCTCGACGGCAACGCCCGACTCAATCTGGCCACCTTCGTCACCACCTGGATGGAGCCCCAGGCCGACCGGCTGATGGCCGAGTGCTTCGACAAGAACCTGATCGACAAGGACGAATACCCGCGCACCGCCGAGATCGAGGCGCGTTGCGTCAACATCGTCTCCGATCTCTTCCACGCCCCCGAGCAAGGGGTCGGCGCCTCGGCGATCGGTTCGAGCGAGGCGGTGATGCTCGCCGGGATGGCGCTGAAGTGGCGCTGGCGGGCACGACGCCGCGCCCGCGGCGAGGACACCCATCGCCCCAACCTGATCCTCGGTGCCAACGTCCAGGTGGTGTGGGAGAAGTTCTGCCGTTACTGGGACGTCGAGCCACACTACATCCCGATGGAGAAGGGGCGCTATGTCATCACCCCGGAGGAGGTGATCGCTCGCACCAACGCCCGCACCATCGGCGTGGTCGCCATCCTCGGCACCACCTTCACCGGGGAGTACGAGCCGATCGAGGCCATCCATGCTGCGCTGGCGGCGCAGAACGCCACCACCGGCTGGGAGATCCCGATGCACGTCGACGCCGCCAGCGGCGGCTTCGTCGCCCCTTTCCTCGACCCCGAGCTGGTGTGGGACTTCCGCCTGCCGCTGGTCAAATCGATCAATGTCTCCGGACACAAGTACGGCCTGGTCTACCCCGGCGTCGGTTGGGTGGTGTGGCGCGGCCATGAGGACCTACCCGAGGCGCTGATCTTCCGGGTCAACTATCTCGGCGGCGACATGCCGACCTTCACCCTCAACTTCTCCCGCCCCGGCAACCAGGTGGTGGGCCAGTACTACAACTTCCTGCGCCTGGGGCGCGCCGGCTACACCCAGGTGATGACGGCGCTGCGCGAGGTGGCCACGGCCCTGGCGCACGGCGTCGCCGACCTCGGCCCCTTCGAACTGGTCAGCGACGCCAGCACCATCCCGGTGTTCGCCTTCAAGCTGCGCGACGAGATCACCGACTACAGCGTCTTCGACATCTCCCACAAGCTGCGCGAGAGCGGCTGGCAGATACCCGCCTACACCATGCCCGAGCACGCCGAGTCGGTCGCGGTGCTGCGCGTGGTGGTACGCGAGGGCTTCAGCACCGACCTCGCCGAACAGCTGCTCGCCGATCTCGCCAAGGCCGTCGCCCACTTCGAGGGGGTGCGCGCGCACGACCCGGCGCCGCCCGCGCCCAACTTCACCCACTGAGGGCGCACGCCGGGGCACGCTCGGCCCCGGCGCACCGGCTCAGTCGCTGCCGGAGGCGTCCATGAAGGTGAAGGGCTCGGCGACGGTGAAGCGCGCGGCGGCGTTGCCGGCATAGACATAGCCGCCATCGACCGGCAGGGTCTTGACCTCTGCCCCGGGCGAGAAGTCGAGATCGTCGAGCGCGACCCAGAAGGTGTTGGGCGTGGTCGCCGAGGAGAAGTAATAGACCCGATTTTTCTGGTCGGCGGCCACCGACCACAGGGTCGAGGCGAGGTTGGGCTGCTGCGCGACGCTGATGCCCAACGGCACCGAGACGGCGCGCTGCACCGAGAGCACCTGGGCGACGGCCTGGTTGGCATAGGTACGATTGGGCACGGCGTCGAGATAGTCGTTGTCGAGTGCCTTGGGCACCGCATCGAGCAGGAAGGAGGCGCGCGCATAGCGATCAGCGGCGCGCACCGTGCCGGGCAGGAAGGCCATACCACCGACCCCCTGCCAATAGGTATCGATCGCCAACTGCTCGGCATAGGGCGGCGAGTTGGTCATCACCCGGTACTCGGGGCCGTGATGGACAACCAGCTCGCCGTCGAGGTACTCGAGGATCGCCGAATCGCCACTGGGGTCGGAGAGCGAGAGATGGAGCGCGGCGGGCTTGCCGTTGGGCAGATCCTTGGCGACCACCCGCAGCGGCTGCTCGGTCAGCCCCTGCACCGCCTCGGCGACGGTGGCATAGTTATCGAGCACGTACTGCGCCCAGAGCGCGATCGAGAGCGGCGGCAACGCGGCGTCCTCGCCGTAGTCGGACTCGGCCAGATAGAGCAAGTTGGCCACCAGCCCCTTCTCGTTCATGCCGTCACTGCTCGCCAAATCGTAGGACGAGACCACCAGGCTGCCGTACTTCGACACCCAGCTCGGCGAGTCCGGCCCGGCCCGGCCATCGCGCGCCATGCCGCGCGGGAACACCCAGAGCGCGGTCTCCATCGACTGCATCCAGTCCATGTTGCGCCCGGTGATCACCGTCTCGTCGTCGCCGACATAGAGGGTGCGGGTACAGGCCTCACCGCCCTGGGGCAGGCCGATGCCGGCGGCCAGACAGGCCGCGACGACGGTCGTGATGCGCTTGCTCATACTCGGGCTCCTGCGGTTGCGGTCGGAACACCATCGATGTCCGGACAGTTAAGCACAGCAACGGCACGACCGAGCGCCGGAACACACCGACGGGACGAGCGGTCGCGACTTGCCAGCGAGCGCGCGCACCCCGATCATCCACCCCACATCGACCCGCCAGGAGCCACCATGACGCCCCCCAAGGAACCACGCGACGACACCCCGCAGACGCACCACCCTGCCCCCGCTGATTACGGCATCCGCGGCTGCGCGACCCCGGAGTCGCTGATCCTCGAACAACTCAGCCAGGGCCCCAAGGCCCAGGCCTGTCGTCGCTCCAAGGCGGCGCTGCACCAGCTCATCCGCGACGCCGAGCAGGCGCACAAGGCACGCAGCCGGATCGGCACCGAGACCTGTCCGCAGTGCGGCCAGCCCCACCTCGCCCACTATCGGCTCGCCGAGCGCTTCCATCTGCTCGAGTGCGAGCACTGCGGCCACCACGGTCGCGGCACCAGCGCGACAGCGGCGCGCGCCGATGCCGAGTCCGGCGTCGGCAGCGGTCGCGACTGGCGAGGAGCGACGGACTGAGCCCGCCTCAGCGCAGCCCGAAGACCTCCAGGTAGCGCCCGGCGCTGGTCTCCAGCCGGTACTCGGCGACCGCCTCGCGCAACCGCTCGGCGGGCAGCGGGCGGTCGAGGGTGCGCCCGATCGCCGCAGCCAGGGCCGCGACGTCGCCGACGGCGACCAGTGGGCCGTACTCGCCGCCACGGGTGATCTCGCGCGGGCCGCTGCGACAGTCGGTGGCGACCACCGGGGTGCCGAGGGCGAGCGCCTCGGTGAGCACGTTGGGCGAACCCTCCCAACGCGAGGACAGCGCGAACAGCGCGGCGCGGGCGAGGAAGCGATAGGGGTTGGACTCGAACCCGGGCAGCGCCACCGCCTCCGCCACCCCCAGCTCGGCGGCCAGACGCAACAAACGCTCGCGCTGGCGCCCCTCGCCGAGGATCAGCAATCGACAGGGACGAGCCTCGCGCACCCGGGCGAAGGCCCGGATCAGGGTCTCGAAGTCCTTCTGGGTGCGCAGCCCACCGACCCCCATGATCACCGGCTCGGCGCCGGGCAGGAACCACGGGTGATCGACCTCGGCCGCGGCCAGCCCCGCCAGCTCCGGGGTGATGTTGGGGTTGCGGATCACCCGCACCCGCTCGCGCGGGATGCCGGTGATGGCGACGATGTCCTCGGCCACGCCGTCGGAGACCGCCACCACCGCGTCGGCGCGATGATAGAGCGCACGCAACCGGCGCGTCTCGCGCCAACGCCACAGCCAGCCCTTGCCGCGGGCGCGCCAGCGCTCGCTCATCGCGGTGCCGGGACGCAGCACATAGCGGGTGTCGCCGCCGAGCCGACGCTTGACCGCGAGTGCGACCCGGTCGTCGCGGGTCTTGGCGGTGAGCACCGCCGCCGGGCGGGTGCGCGCGACCAGCTCGGCGAGGAAACCGGTGCGCGCACGCAGCCCGCTCGCCGCGAGCACATGTACCCGCACCTCGGGTGGCAGGGTGTCGACGAAGGGCGCCCCAGCGTCGTTGACCACAAAGTCGACCGGATGGCCGTGCCCGGCGATCCCGCGGGCGATGTTGACCATCATCCGCTCCACCCCGCCGTCGCCGAAGCTGGGGATGAAGAGACACACGGGGCGGGGGCTCGGCTGGCTGGGGGTCGCTGGGGTCATGCTCGGGGTCCGGGGGCTGGCGGTGGGCCGACGCGAGGCCGGCGGGATGGACATCATTATGGCGAAAACCGGTGGGGTCCGGACAGCCGCGCGGCGCCCGGCGATTTCTGGGATCATAACGGCCATCAGCAACCCCGCCGGTCGCCCCGGCCGGACACCATCGTTGCGCCGAACCCGATCAACCGACATGTCTCCAAGCCCCGATCCCAACGCCCCGCGCATCTTGCTGGTGCGCCTCTCGGCCATCGGCGACGTGGTCTTCGCCTCGCCGCTGATCGCGGCGCTGCGCCGCAGCCATCCACGTGCCCACATCGCCTGGCTGGTCCAGCCCGAGTGCGCGCCGCTGCTCGCCCAGCACCCCGACCTCGACGAGGTGATCCCCTGCCCGATCAACCGCTGGCGCAGGCTCGCGCGCGAACGGCGCTTGGGTACGCTCGCGCGCGAGCTACGCACGATGCGCGCCGAGTTGCGCGCGCGCCGCTTCGACCGCGCCATCGACCTCCAAGGGCTACTCAAGAGCGGGCTGCTGACCTGGTTCAGCGGCGCGCCCGAGCGCATCGGTCTGGGCTCGCGCGAGGGCAGCCAGTGGCTGATGACCCGCACCGTGGCGCGCGACGGGCCGTACAAGCGCATCGGCTCCGAGTACCTGCACCTGGCCCGGACCCTCGATCTCGCCGTCGAGCCCTTCGTGATGGCGGTACACCACGGCGAGGCCGAGCGCGCGCGCGTCGCCGAGCTGGTCGCGCCGGCCGGGGCCGGGGCGCGGCTGGTCGCACTCAGCCCCTTCACCACCCGACCACAGAAGCACTGGATCGAGTCGCGCTGGGCGGACCTCGCCGAACGGCTGCACCAGGAGCTGGGGCTCACCCCGGTACTGCTCGGCGGCCCCGGCGACCGTGAGGCCGCGGCACGGATCGTCGCGCGCTGCAAGACACCGCTGCTCGATCTCGCCGGCGCCACCAGCCTCACCGAGGCCGCCGCACTGATCGACCGCGCGGCGCTCGCGGTGGCGGTCGACACCGGACTCGGCCACATCGGCATCGCCATGAACACCCCGAGCCTGCTGCTGTTCGGCTCGACCTGTCCCTATCTCGACACCACCCGCGACAACGCCCGGGTGCTCTATCACCCGCGCCCCTGCTCGCCGTGCAAGCGCCACCCGAGCTGTGAGGGACGCTTCGACTGCATGCGCGAGATCACCGTCGAGGCGGTGGTCGAGGCCGCTCGCGAGCTGCTCGCCGATGACTGAGCCGAACCCTGAGCGGACATTGCGCATCCTCCACGTCGAGGGCGGGCGGCATCTCTACGGCGGCGCCTTCCAGGTGCTGCACCTGCTGCACGGGCTGCACGCGCGCGGTCATCACAACCTGCTCGCCTGTCCGCGCGGCTGCGACCTAGCCCGGGCCGCGGCCCCGGTGGCCGAGGTCCACGACATGCCGATGCACGGCGACGCCGACCTGCTGATGGCCGCGCGGCTGGCGCGCTTGATCGCCCACGCCCGGCCCGATCTGGTGCACCTGCACAGCCGCATCGGCGCCGACGTCATGGGCGGCATCGCCGCGCGGCTGCGCGGGGTACCGGTGATCCATACCCGTCGCGTCGACAACCCCGAGCCGCGCTGGCTGGTGGCGCTCAAGTACCGGCTGCACGACCGCGTGGTGGCCATCTCCGAGGGCATCGCCCGGGTGCTGCGCGACGAGGGGCTGGCCACCGACAAGCTGCGCGTGGTGCGCAGCGCGATCGACCCCGCGCCCTACGCCGGACCCTGCGCGCGGGCGCTGATCACCGCGCGGCTCGGGTTGCCCGCCGACGCGCTGATGGTCGGGGTGATCGCCCAGCTGATCCGACGCAAGGGCCACGCGATCCTGCTCAAGACCCTGCCCGCGCTGATCGCGCGCCACCCCCGGCTGCACCTCTGTTGCTTCGGTCAGGGACCGGAGGCGGCGGCGCTGGCCGAGCGTATCGACGCGCTGGGGCTGCAGGGCCGGGTCCATCTGTGCGGCTTCCGCGACGACCTCGCCGAGATCCTCCCCTGTCTCGACCTGGTGGTGCACCCGGCGCTGATGGAGGGGTTGGGGGTGTCACTCCTGCAGGCGGCCAGCGCCGGGGTGCCGATCGTCGCCAGCCGCGCCGGCGGCATCCCCGAGGCGGTGCGCGACGGCGAGAACGGGGTGCTGGTCGAGCCGGGCGACGCCGAGGCGCTGGCTACGGCGATCAGCGCCCTGCTCGCCGACCCGGCGCGTCGCCGTGCGCTCGGCGCCGGCGGTCAGGCGCTGATGCGCCGCGACTTCTCCATCGACGGCATGGTCGAGGGCAACCTCGCCGTCTACCGCGAACTGCTCGCCGAGCGCGCGAGGAATCACAACCGCCAAGACGCGAAGAACACAAAGGAATGAGCGTCTTTGTGCACTTCGCGCCTGTATCAAACGTGCCCGAAAAGCCCGGCGACCGTGAAGATGACAACCGCAAAGATGACAACCGCAAAGGCGCGAAGTGCGCAAAGGGATGCGCGGCTTCATGGACTCGGCGCCTGGATCAAGCGTCACGGCAAGGCTCAGGGGCAGGCGCGAGCGCCGACAGCGACCGGCCCCCAGCCTCCAGTCGCCAGTCGCCAGTGCCGCAGGCCATGAAGGCTGAGAGGAGACGACGAGCACGCGGCGGGATCGCCGCTGGGCTCGGCGTCTTTACCGAACAACCACCGCCCCGCAAAGACCGCGATCAGGCATGAAGACGTGCTGAACACCGAGCAAAGGCGCTCTTTCGATCCCTTCGCGTCCTTCGCGCCTTTGCGGTTCAACCTTTCGCGGTTCAATCTTTCGCGGTTCAATCCTTGCCTTGCGCTCGCGGTCCGAGCCGATTCGACCCCAGGAATTCCGCATGTCCGACCCCAGTAGTCTGCAGATCGTCGCCAGCAAGGCGCTCGGTGGCGCCGAGCGTTGGTTCATCCGCTTCGCCGAGGCGCTCGCCGAGCGCGGTGCGCCGGCCGAGCTGGCGATTCGCCGCGACAGCGCGCTCGACGGCCACCCGCTCGGCGCCCTGGCCTGTCACCGCCTGCCCTTCCTCACCACCTGGGACCCCTATTCGCGCCGTGCCGTCTCGCGGCTGATCGCGCAGCGCCGTCCCGAGATCGTGCAGACCTACATGGGACGCGCCACCCGGCTGACGCGACTCTCGTCGCGCGGCGGCCCCATCCATCTCGCCCGGCTCGGCGGCTACTACAAGCTCTCGCCCTATCGCCACGCCCACGGCTGGATCGGCAACACCCGCGGGCTGTGCGACTGGATGGTGCGCCAGGGGCTGCCCGCCGACCGCGTCCATCACATCTACAACTTCGCCGATCCGGCGGTGCCGGTCGCACCCGACACGGTCGCGGCGCTGCGCACGCGTCACGCCATCCCCGATGACGCCTGGGTGCTGGTCACGCTCGGGCGCTTCGTCCCGGTCAAGGGGCAGGCCCATCTGCTCGCAGCGCTCGCGGCACTGCCCGAGCGCATCGCCGGACGACCACTGCGTCTGGTGATGGTCGGCGACGGCCCGCTGGCCGAACCGCTGCACGCCCAGGCGCGCCAGCTCGGCGAGGAGCAACGCATCGTCTGGGCCGGCTGGCAGCGCGATCCCCGACCCTATCTGCAACTGGCCGATCTGGTGGTCTTCCCCTCGCTCGAGGCCGAGACCCTGGGCAATGTCATCCTCGAGGCCTGGAGCTGGGGGCGCCCGCTGGTCACCGCCGAGTTCCGCGGCGCGCGCGAGCTGACCCGTCACGGCGAGGACGCCTGGTGCGTGCCCTGCGCCGACGCCGCGGCGCTCGCCACCGGCATCCGCGAGACCCTCGGCGACGAGACGCTGCGCGCTGCGCTGGTGGCGCGCGGGCGCGAGCGGGTCGAGCGCGAGTTCGGGCGCGCGGTGATCATGGACCAGTATCTCGCGCTCTACCGCCGCCTCGCCGGCGGCTGACACCGACCACCGCCCCTACCACAGCCCCGGCGCATCCAGTATGTTTGGGCCGACGGCTCCACCACGCACCCGAGGCAACGACAGCGCTCGCCCCGGGCTGTGCAGGACCTGGGGCCAGAGCAGTGCACGCGCACCCGGCGCCGCGCCGGTGGCGCGCATCCGTCACCGCCGCCGGAGCCGAGTCACATGCATCCTGATACCCTGGTCCGCGATATCGACACCCTGTTCTCGATGCCCGAGGTCGCACTGCGCCTCAACCAGTTGATCAACGATCCCGAGACCACCCCTGCCGATCTCGCCGAGGTGCTACGCTGCGATCCCGCGCTCTCGGCACGGCTGCTACGCCTAGTCAACAGCGCCGGGCGCGCCCAGGTACAAGCGATCGAGACGGTCGGGCAAGCAATCGGGCTGATCGGCTACCGCGCACTGCGCGACCTGGTGTTCGCCACTTGCGCGGTGGAGATGTTCGAGGGCCTGCCACCGGAACGGGTCAACATGGAACGCTTCTGGCTCCGTTCCGTCGCCTGCGCGATCGCCGCCCGCTATCTCGCCCAACGCAGCGGCCAACACAACGGCGAACGGCTGTTCATCATCGGGCTGCTACACGGGCTGGGCCAATTGGTATTCTTCGCGCGTTGTCCCGAGCGCTATCTGCGGGTACTCGAGCGGGTCGACACCACCGGCATGGCACTGACTGCGGCCGAGCACGCCGAGTTCGGCTTCGATGCCGACGCCGTCAGCGCCACCCTGCTCAAGCACTGGCACTTCCCCGAGTCGATCCGCGAGCCGATCGCCTGCCGTCTCCACCCGGAACAGGCCAGCACCGCCGAACGGACACGCGATGCCGCCATCCTCGGCGCAGCGGCCTCCATCAGCCGCGAGTTGCGCGACTGTCTGCTCGAACAGCGCGCCCCGGACCCGGCCCTGCTGCATGAGCAGGCGCGGGCCCTCGGACTGGTCGACTCGGCGCTCGACAGCATGCCCGAGGCGATCAACCTGGAGGTGGTGGAGCTGTTCGAGACCCTGCTACCGGGCTCGACCCTACTGCCCTGATCGAGCCCACGCCTAGTCGGAGACGAACAGCCCGACCAGATCATCGAGGAAGTCGCGCCCACGCGCGCTCGGCACCACCCGCGCCGGGTCCGACTCGATCAGACCCAGCGCGCGCGCGCGATCGAGCGGGGCAGCCAGCCGCCTCGCCGGCAGCCCGGTGGCGCGGACGAAATCCGCCGGCGCAAAGCCCTCGACCAGCCGCAGCGCGTTGAGTGCGAACTCGACCACCAGGTCGTCGGCATCGAGCACCCGTCGCTCCGCGACCAGCGCCTCGGGCACGCCCCCCAGGTAGGCCCCGGGGTCGGCCAGGCGCGCCTCACGCCACACCCGCTCGACCCGTCCGTCGCGCCAGCGCGAGAGCTTGGCGTGGGCACCGGCGCCGATGCCGAGATAGTCGCCGAAGCGCCAGTAGTTGAGGTTGTGACGACAGCGCCGCCCCGCGCGTGCATAGGCCGAGACCTCGTAGCGCGCCAGCCCGGCGGCGGCGAGCCGGGCCTGGCCGGCGGCGGCGATGTCGGCCACCAGGTCGGGGTCGGGAAGCGGCGGCGGGTTGGCGTGGAAGGCGCTACCGGGTTCGAGACTGAGCTGGTAGTAGGAGAGGTGCTCGGGCTCGAGCGTGAGCGCCGCCTCGAGGTCGGCGCGCGCGAGCGCCGGGGTCTGTCCGGGGAGGCCGAACATCAGGTCGAGGTTGAGGTTGTCGAAACCCGCCGCGCGCGCCATCGCCACCGCCGCGCGCGCCTCCTCCGGGGAGTGGATGCGCCCGAGCGCGACGAGCCGCTCGGCCTCCAGGCTCTGTACCCCGATCGAGAGCCGGTTGACCCCGGCCTCGCGATAGGCGGCGAAGCGCCGCGCCTCGGCGGTGCCGGGGTTGGCCTCGAGACTGATCTCGGCATCGGGGGCGAGCGTCAGGCGCGCGCGCACGCCGTCGAGCAGGCGGGCCACCGCCGACCCCGGGAGCAGGCTAGGGGTGCCGCCACCGATGAAGATCGAGGCCACCGGACGGCGCGCCTCGGCGAGGGTGAGCGCACGGTCGAGATCGGCGAGCAGGTGCTCGACATAGGCCGCGAGCGCGGCCCCGGCGACCGGGTGGGAGTTGAAGTCGCAGTAGGGGCACTTGCGCACGCACCAGGGCAGGTGGATGTAGAGCCCGAGGGGCGGCGCGCCGCCCCCAGCCCCGGCGGCACGCCCGGTCACACCTGGTCGCGCGCGCGCAGGTAGGTCTGCTCGGAGATCGCACTCCACTCGCGGGCCTGGGCGAGGAACTTGCGGTAGGAGGTGTAGACCTTGGCCGAGAAGGCATCGCGCTCGGCGATCTCGGCGACCACCTCGTCGGCCAGACCGCGCAGCCTGGTGATGACGTCATCGGGCAGGCGGCGCAGCTCGACAGCGTGTTCATCGACCAAGGTCTGCAGGGCGATCGGGTTGCGCGCGGTGTATTCGGCGAGCATGTCCTGGTTGATCACCTTGAAGGCATTCATCACGATCGCCTGCAGGTCCTTGGGCAGCGACTCCAGCGCCTCGCGGTTGACCATCGCCTCCATGATGGTGCCCGGCTCGTGCCAGCCGGGGTAGTAGTAGTAGCGCGCGGCCTTGTAGAGCCCGAAGGCGAGGTCGTTGTAGGGTCCGACCCACTCGGTGGCGTCGATGGTACCGTTCTGCAGTGCGGTAAACAGCTCGCCGCCGGGGAGATTGACCGGGGTGCCGCCGGCGCGCGCCAGCACCTCGCCGCCGAGACCGGGGATGCGCATCTTCAGCCCCTTGAGGTCGTCGACCGAATTGATCTCCTTGTTGAACCAGCCGGCCATCTGCACCCCGGAGTTACCCGCCGGCGCCGGCACCAGACCGAACTGGGCATAGAGTTCGCGCCACAGCTCGAGCCCGCCGCCGTAGTAGATCCAGGCGTTCATCTCCTGTGCGGTCATGCCGAAGGGGACGGTGGAGAAGAACTGCGCGGCCTCGCTCTTACCCTTCCAGTAGTAGGCCGAGCCGTGCCCCAGCTCGGCGGTGCCGCGCGAGACGGCATCGAACACCTCGAAGGCGGGGACCAGCTCGCCGGCGCCGTAGACGCGCACCGCGATGCGCCCGCCGCTCATCTCGCCGATCAGCTCGGCGAGCTTGTTGGCGCCGGTACCGAGCCCGGGGAAGTTCTTCGGCCAGGTGGTGACCATCTTCCAGCGGTACTCGGCCTTGGCGTGCGCCGTCCCGGCCGCGGCCGCGCCGAGCGCCAGTGAACCGACGCCCACCCCCTTGATGAAGTCACGACGTTGCATGGGTCCCTCTCTTCTCGTTGTGTTGTGTGCGCGGGCGGACGCCAGACGGCGCCCGCCCATGGACCTCAGTCCTTCTGCAACTGCGCCTTGAGCAGCTCGCCGAAGCTGCCGATGGCCTTCTCCTCGCCCTGCCCCTTACGGGCCTTGGGCGCATAGGCGCTGGCGTCGACCACCGCCTCGGCGGCACGCTCGGCGTCGAGCGAGAGCTTGATACGCTTGCGCTCGCGATCGACCGCGATCACCGTCGCCTCGACGGTGTCGCCGACCTTGACCACCTCGCTCGGGTCGTTGATCCGACGCCCGGCACCAAGCTCGCTGATGTGGATCAGGCCGTCGACCCCGGGGGCGATGGCGACGAAGGCACCGAAGGGCTGCAGCCGCGAGATCTTGCCGCTGACCCGGCTGCCGGCGGGGTGGCGATCGGCAACCTCCAGCCAGGGATCACGCGCGAGCGCGCGGATCGACAGCGCGATGCGCTCGCGCCGCTTCTCGGTGGCCGGCTCGATGCGCAGCACCGCGACCTCGACCACCTGCCCCTGGGTGAGCACCTCGTTGGGGTGCTTGATGTGACCGTAGGCCAGCTCACTGACGTGGATCATGCCCTCGATCCCGCCGAGATCGACGAAGGCGCCATAGTCCTTGAGCGAGGTGACGGTACCGCTGAGCACCGCACCCTCGACGAGCTTGGCGCGGGTCTCCTCGGCCTGGATGCGCTGCGCCTCCTCGAGTACCGCACGCCGCGACAGCACCAGGTTGGGTCGCCGCCCGCCCTCGAGCTTGGTGACGCGGAAGTCGAGACGCTGACCGACGAACTCGGAGAGGTCCTCAATGAAACGGACATCGACCTGGGAGGCGGGACAGAAGCCGCGCAACCCGGCGACCAACACCTCCAGTCCACCCTTGATCGCGCCACTGACCTGACCCTGCACCGGCTGGCCCAGTTGGTAGGCGCGCTCGACCTCGTCGAGACCGTGGGAGCGCTGGCCGTGCTGGGCACCGAGCAGCAGCATCCCGGTCTCGGGATCCTTGCCGCTGACCTTGCTCTCGATGCGGTCCCCGATCGCGAGCTTGAGTTGCCCCTCGGCATCGCGATGGGCGGCCAGCTCGATACGCCCCTCCGACTTGGCGCCGAGGTCGACGAGACCGTACTCGCCGTCGATCGCGATCAGGGTCCCGGTCACCGGGTCGCCCACCTTGGGCTCGCCCTTGACGGACTGGGGATTGGCCTGATCGAACTGTTGAAGGAGATCTGCGAAACGCTCGGTGTCGGACATGATGTGCTTGCTGCCGCTTGGGCTCGGGTTGATGGATCGGGGGGTATTGTAGGGCGGAATCGGCACGCGCCCCAATCCCACGGCGGGTGGGGCGCGCCACGACCGTGGCTCAGCGCTGCGAGATCGGCAGATAGTCGCGCTGGTCTGGACCGCAGTAGATCTGCCGCGGACGACCGATGCGGTTGTTGGGGTCGGACATCATCTCCATCCAGTGCGACACCCAGCCGACGGTGCGCGCCACCGCGAACATCACCGTGAACATGTTGCGCGGGATGCCGAGTGCGCGATAGATGATGCCGGAGTAGAAGTCGACGTTGGGGTAGAGCTTGCGCTCGACGAAGTAATCGTCGTTGAGGGCGATCTCCTCGAGTTCCATCGCCAACTCGAACAGCGGGTTGTTGACGTCGGCGACCTCTTCGAGCACCTGGTGGCAGACCTCGCGGATGATCTTGGCACGCGGGTCGTAGTTCTTGTAGACGCGGTGGCCAAAGCCCATCAGGCGGAAGGGGTCGTCCTTATCCTTGGCCTTTTCCATGAAGCGCCGGACCTCCTTGACGTCGCCGATCTCGACTAGCATGTCGAGTACCGCCTCGTTGGCGCCGCCGTGGGCCGGCCCCCACAGCGAGGCGATGCCGGCGGCGACGCAGGCGAAGGGATTGGCCCCGGAGCTGCCGGCCAGGCGTACGGTCGAGGTGCTGGCGTTCTGCTCGTGATCGGCGTGGAGGATGAACAGCAGGTTGAGCGCCTTCTCCGCAATCAGCTCGGGCTCGTAGTCGTCGCACGGGGTGGCGAACATCATCCGCAGGAAGTTGGCGCAGTAGCGCAGGTCATTGCGCGGATACATGATTGGCTCGCCGATGCTGTGCTTGTAGGCGGCGGCGGCGATGGTCGGCACCTTGGCGATCAGCCGGTGCGCGGAGATCTCGCGATGACGCTCGTCGTGGACGCTCAGCGAGTCGTGATAGAAGGCCGAGAGCGAGCCCACCACGCCGACCAGGATGGCCATCGGATGGGCATCGTGATGGAACCCCTGGAAGAAGTCCTTAAGGTTCTCGTTGAGCATGGTGTGACGGGTGATCACCCGCTCGAAGTCGTCGAGCTCTTGCTCCTTGGGCAGCTCGCCATAGAGCAGCAGATAGGCGACCTCGAGGAAGCTCGCCTTGGTGGCGAGCTGCTCGATCGGATAGCCGCGATAACGCAGGATGCCCTGCTCGCCGTCGATATAGGTGATGGCGCTGTTGCAGGAGGCCGTGGACATGAAGCCGGGGTCATAGGTGAAGATGCCGGCCTCCTTGTAGAGCGAGGAGATGTCGGCCGCGGCCGGACCCACGGTGCCACGACGCAACGGGAACTCGAACTCCTCCCCGGTCGCGTTGTTGTGAATGGTGACGGTATCGTTCGCCATAGGCTCGCTCCTGAGCGGTCCCGGGACGCCTGGTCGCGGGGCCGGTGGATGGTTGGGTGGATTCACGACTCGCCCGAGAGGGCAGGCCCGCGCTCGGGCCGGCCTCGGCATCGCTCCGCCAGGACGGCCGCAAATGGTCGGGTCGAAAACACGGGGGCCGCGCGGCGCGCGGCCCTGGGGTCTGTCAGCGGATCTCGCGCAGGCGCTCGATATCGGCGCGCACCGAGGCCACCGAGCGATCGAAGTCGGCGCGTTCGGTCGGTTCGAGGTCGAGTTCGACGACCTGCTCCACGCCGCCCCAGCCGAGCACGCAAGGCACGCCCATGGAGAGGTCGCGCTCACCGTATTCGCCATCGAGGATGGCCACGCAGGGCAACAACCGACGGCGATTGTGGACGATGGCATCGATCATGGTCGCCACCGCGGCGGCAGGACCGTCGTAGGCGCTGGAGTTCTTGCGCAGCGCCAGGATCTCGGCGCCGCCCTTGCGGGTGCGCTCCATGATCGCGGCAATGCGTTCCTCGGGCAGGAATTGGGAGAGGGGGATGCCGTTGATGGTGCAGAAGCGCGCCACCGGCACCATGGTGTCGCCGTGACCACCGAGCACCATGGTGGTGATGTCGCGCACCGAGAAGCCGGTCTCCTGGGCGATGAATCCGGCCATCCGCGCCGCGTCGAGTACCCCGGCCTGGCCAAACACCCGATGCCGTCCCCAGCCGGTACGCTGGGCGACGCGATAGGTGAGGGTATCGACCGGGTTGGAGACGACCAGGATCATCGCATCCGGGGCGTGGGTCATGATCTCGTCGGTGACCGCGTCGATCACCCGCACATTGGCCGCGAGCACGTCCGAACGCGACATCCCCGGCTTGCGGGGTTGCCCGGCGGTGATCACCACCAGATCGGAACCGGCGATGATGCTCGGGTCGTCACCACCGATCACCCGGCTGTCGAACTTGAAAAAGGGCGAGGTCTGAACGATGTCGAGCGCCACACCCTCGCTCATACCCTCGTTCACGTCCAGCAACGCCACCTCTCGGCACAGCTCCTGTTCGGCCAGGATCTGCGCTGTGGTCTCGCCGACATGGCCGGCCCCGCCAACGATGCTGATCTTGTTCACGTCGCTTGTCTCCCGTCGGTGAGCGGCGGGCCTCCTCTCGGGGCGGGCGCGCCGCTCAGTGGATGGATGGGACGGAGATCGCGCCCGCTGCGAGGTCAGTCGGGATAGTGCGCCGGATAGGGCGCGCGCGCGACACCACTCTCGATGGCAGCGCGGGCCACTGCGGCCGACACCCGCTCACGCAGACGCGGATCGAAGGGCTTAGGAATGATGTAATCCGGACCGAATTGCAACGACTCCAGACCATCGTAGGCGGCCAGCACCTCGGCCGGCACCGGCTCATGGGCGATGGCGCGCAACGCCTCGACGGCGGCGATCTGCATGTTCTCGTTGATCTTCGAGGCGCGCACATCGAGCGCGCCACGGAAGATGAAGGGGAAGCCGAGGACGTTATTGATCTGGTTCGGGTAGTCGGAGCGACCGGTGGCCATGATCAGGTCGTCGCGCACCTCGCGGGCGAGTGCCGGACGGACCTCGGGCACCGGGTTGGAGAGCGCAAAGACCACCGGGCGCGGCGCCATCGAGGCGAGCATGTCGGCGGTGACCAGGTCCGGGCCCGAGACACCGATGAAGGCATCGGCACCGTTCATGGCATCGGCCAGGGTGCGACGCTCGGTGTCGGCGGCGATACCGAACTTGTAGGGGTTGAGGTCTTGACGACCGACATGGATCACGCCCTGGCGGTCGATGGCGAAGATGTTGTCACGGTGGGCGCCGAGGGCGAGCAGCAGACGGATCGCCGCGATCCCGGCGGCACCGGCGCCGAGCACCACGATGCGTGCCTCGGCGAGCGACTTGCCCTGCAGTTCGAGGGCGTTGAGCAGACCGGCGGCGATGATGATCGCGGTACCGTGCTGGTCGTCGTGGAACACCGGGATGTCGAGCTGCTCGACCAGCGCCTGCTCGATCTCGAAGCAGTGCGGCGCGGCGATGTCCTCGAGGTTGATGCCGCCGAAGGTCGGGGCGATGCGCACCACGGTCTCGATGAAGGCCTGGGGGTGACGGGCGTCGACCTCGATATCGAAGCAGTCGATGTCGGCAAAGCGCTTGAACAGCACCGACTTACCTTCCATCACCGGCTTGCTGGCCAGCCCGCCGACCTTGCCCAGGCCGAGCACGGCGGTGCCGTCGGTGATCACCGCCACCAGGTTGCCCTTGTTGGTGTAGCGGTAGGCGTTCTCGGGGTCGGCATGGATGTGACGCACCGGCTCGGCCACGCCCGGGGTGTAGGCCAGCGAGAGTTCGTGCTGGGTGCTCGCGGACTTGGTGACATCGATCCCGATCTTGCCGGGCCGCGGCTCGGCATGGTAGGCGAGTGCCTGCTTGTTCAGGTCCGCGTCGTGATGGGCAAAACTCTCGGGATCGGTCACTGCTGGTCTCCAACAAACAACGTTGATCAAGGCGCCACTCGGGCGATCGTAGCGAACAATCATGTTCGCGCCCGGCCCCCGAGTCAAACAGATCGGGCAACCCGCACACCCACGCGCTCACGCGCCCGCAACGCGCTCGGCACGAATGCAGATGCAGACCACGACACGGGACCGCCGCAAGCAGGACCGGCTGTAGCGAGAGGGGAGGAGAGGAACGGTGCGGGATGCACCGCGACCTCAGGCGCAGGGCGTCCGGGGCGGGGCAGGAAGGCGCCGCGCCAGCGTGGTCAGACGCGGCGCGGTGGGGCGGGGACGACGCGGGGGCGCGAACTCAGCGCGCGTAGCGACGACGGAACTTGTCGACGCGACCACCGGTGTCGATCACCTTCTGCTTACCGGTATAGAAAGGATGGCATGCGGAGCAGACTTCAACCTGCATGACATCGTTGCCCAGGGTGGAGCGGGTGGAGAATTCGTTCCCGCAGCTGCAGACCACCTTGACTTCGGCGTATTCCGGGTGGATTCCTTCTTTCATGGCTGACCCTTCTGGCCCGGCTCGGGCGATGGAAAACTCAATAAACGCGCGAGGATATCACGCGCACACCACCTTCGCAATCATTGTCAACACCCCAGAATGACTTAGGGCGGTACTGGTCGGCGCCAGCGCGATCGATCTACACTGGACCGGCCGCGACCGCCAGCCCGACCAGGACCGTCACCGACCATGGCAGCGACCGACACCCCCGCGCCCGAGCAGCGCACCGCCGCCCCCTGGGTGGAAGCCCTCGAGGCGCGCCTGCAACCGATACGCACACGTTTCGCCACCTGCCTGCCGATACGCTTGCGCCAAGCGATCATCGATCACGATCGCCGGTTACTGGTCGAGCCCGATGACTCCCGAGCCCGGCTGACACGGTTGCGCGGCAACGGCCACGAGCCGGTCGGGGTGCTCGCACTCGATGCCGACGACCCGCTCCCGGCGGCACTCGCCGAGTACCGACGCCGTACCACCCTGCGACTGCCGAAGGCGGCGATCCTGCGTCGTAGCATCTCGCTCCCGGTCCAGGTCAAGCCACGTCTGGCCGAAGTGCTCTATCACGAACTCGACCGCCTCTCGCCCTTCCCCGCCGACCAACTCTTCTACGCCATCCGGCTGCAGCCGACGCCCAAGCACGCCCCACGCCTCCGTATCGAGCTGGTGCTCTGTCCGCGCGCGCCCACCGAGGCCTGGCTCGCGCGACTGGCGCAGGCCGGGGCGACGGTCGAGCGCATCGACTGGGCCGGGGCCTGGCACCGCGCCAACCTACTCCCACCCCAGCGACGTACGCGACGGCCCCCACCCTGGCCCGGGTTCGACGGCTGGCTCGGACTGCTTGCGCTGACACTGCTGATCGCGGCACTGGCGACACCCTTGTGGCAACGCCACCACCATCTCGCCCGCCTCCAGCAGGCGCTCGACCAGGCCCGCACCCAGGCGCTCGCCACCGACCGCGCCCGCCAGGCCCTCGAACAGGCCCGCCAGGGCAACCTCGCCGTGCTCGCACAGCGCCAGCGTCATCCCCAGGCCCTCGAGCTACTGCGCAAACTCAGCACCAGACTCCCGGACGACACCTGGATACAGCGCCTCGAATTCGATGGCCAACGGGTCGAATTGGTGGGTGAGTCGGCCAGTGCCACGGCACTGATCGGTCTACTCGAACACACCCCTGGGATCGAGTCGGTGCGCTTCCTCGCCCCGGTGGTGCAGATCGACCGCGACGGCGGCGAGCGCTTCAACCTCGCCTTCCAGTTACACGTCACGGAGCCGACACCATGAGCAGACACCGCGCCTGCATGCTGTTGTGGGGCGGCGTGGCCAGCGTGCTCTTCGCCCTGCTCGCGCTGACGCTACGGCCCTGGTGGCTGGAACTCTCCGCGCTCGATGCGCGCATCGCCAGCGCCGAGGAACGACTCCAGCGCTATCGGCGCATCGCCGCCGAACACCCGCAGATACAGGTCGAACTCGCACGGATCGGCACCGCCCCTGGAGTCGCCGGACTCTATATCCAGGCCCCCAGCGAGACGCTCGCCGGCGCCGAATTACAGCGCCGCTTGCAGCAGATCATCGCCGCCGCCGACGGTCGTCTGATCAGCATCCAACTCCTCCCGGTTACCCAATCCGATCCCGAAGCACCGGCGCGACTCCATGTCCGCGCCCAGATCCAGGGCACCACCACGACCCTGTTCGAGATCCTCTATCGCATCGACCAGGCGCGACCGCTGCTCTTCGTCGAACAACTCGCCGCGCACTCGGCGGTACGCCCGGAACGCCACCAGATCGCCTCAGGCACGCCCGACAGCGCCGGATCGCTGGTCCTGCAACTGGATGTCTTCGGCTTCGTACGCGGCGGGCAGTCGACATGAAACGCCGGTTCGCGCTCAGCACGGTGGCCCTGCTCGGCGCCCTGCAGGTCTGGCAATGGCGGCACTGGCAGACGCCCCTTCCCGATCTGGCAGCACCTCCCCCCGCACCACCGCAGCCACCGATCGACGCGCCACCGCCACCGCCACCGCGCGCCCACTATGACGCCGTACTGGAACGCCCCCTGTTTCGCCCCGACCGGCGTCCGGCGCCTCCGCCAACGACACCCGACCCGAACACGGCGCGTGCCGCCCCGGCGCTCGAACGCCTGACCCTGACCTCGGTTCTGATCACCCCCGAGCAGCGTGTCGCCTGGGTCCGGGTCGCCGAGGCCGGGCGCTCCGGGCAACGCATCGAGGTCGGCGACCAGATGGCCGACTGGACGGTCGCGGCAATCCATCCCGACCACATCCTGCTCGAGCGACAGGGCCAGATCGATCGACTACCATTGCGCGACTTCACCCGGCCCGGCGCACCCTCGGCAACGCCACTCATCCCCCCTGCCCCGGACCCGACACCACGCCCCTGATCACCCGCGGGCTAGCCCGAACCCGAGGTCACATGGACACAGACCCCAGCCCACGCCCCCTCGTCCGCCTGTTGCTGACGCTCACGGCATTCATCGTCCTCGGCGGCTGCGAGCACGCCGACTGGGATCCCACGCTCAGGCTCGGGGCACCGAGCGGACATGTCCTCGACCACACCCCGGGGGCGACCGAGGATCGCGGCGGCACCACCGCCACCACCATCGCCCTCGGCAACCGTGGCACCCGCACCCGCGACTTCATCGACCCCGGCAACGCCACCATGGTCCAACCGCTCGCTCGGCCCGAGGTCGACACCGCCCCAGGCGAGGTCACCCTCAATTTCGAGCGCACCGATCTCCGCGAGGTGGTACGGGTGATCCTCGGCGAGGTCCTGCAACGTGACTACGTGCTCCACCCTGCGGTACAGGGCGAGGTCTCGCTGCAGGCCCAGGCGCTGCGACGCGAGCACCTGCTGCCGACCCTCGAGACCATGCTCAGGATGAACGGCGCGGCCCTGGTCGAGCGCGGCGGCGGCTACCAGATCCTGCCGCTGACCAACGCGCTGCAGGGCCAGGTCGTGCCCCAGCTCGGCGAATCGAGCCGCGCACTGCCGGCCGGCTACAGCGTCCAGGTGGTGCCGCTGCGCTATATCGGCGCCGCGGAGATGGGGCGCATCCTCGAACCGCTCGCCCCTGAGGGCAGCATCCTGCGTCTCGACACCCAGCGAAACCTGGTGGTGATCGCCGGTACCGGCCCGGAGATGAGCAACCTGCTCGACACCATCCGGGTATTCGACGTCGACTGGATGGCCGGACTCTCGGTCGGCTTCTTCATGCTCGAGTTCGCCAAGGCCGAGGCGGTGGTCGAACAGCTCACCGCCCTGCTCGACGCCGAGGAGGGCGGTGCCCTCGCCGGGGTGCTCCGCTTCGTCCCGATCGAGAGCGCCAACGCGCTGCTAGTGGTCTCGCCACAGCAAGGCTACGTCGAGCGCGCGCGCGACTGGATCAAGCGCCTGGACATGGCCGAGGCCTCGGGCGAGTCGGCCGAGCGGCTGTTCGTCTATCGCGTCCGTCATGGCGACGCCGAGGCGCTCGCCGAGACCCTGGCGGCACTGTTCGGGCGCCACCAGGACGACGGCCGAGGCGCCCTCGGCGCGGTGGCGCCGGGGCTGCAACGCGCCAGCCTCGACGAGGCCGGCGCCAGCATCGAGGACGGTGCCCCCCGCGCCCGGGCCCACCGTCTCGACACCGGGGTCGGCATCGTCGCCGACACGGTCAACAACTCACTGCTCATCAAGGCCAGTGCCCGCGACTATCAGAAGATCCTCGATGCGCTCAAGCAGCTCGACATCGTCCCACTGCAGGTGCTGGTCGAGGCGACCATCGTCGAGGTCACCCTCACCGGCAACCTCGAGTACGGGGTGCAGTGGGACTTCTTCGGTCTCGCCACCGCCGACCAGCGCAGCAACTTCCGGCTCGACGGCACCCTCGACGGCGCCAAGGACTCGGGTATCGGCGCGACCTTCCCCGGCTTCACCTGGTCGGTGATCTCACGCCCCGACACCATCCGTGCCACCCTCAGTGCACTGGCCGGGCACAACCTCGTCAACGTGCTCTCTTCCCCCACGGTGATGGTGCTCGACAACCAAACGGCACGGATGCAGGTCGGCCAGCAGGTGCCGGTGGCCACCGCCCAGCAACAGAGCACCTCGACCACCGAGCGTATCGTCAACAACATCGAGTATCGCGACACCGGGGTGATGCTGTCGGTGAGACCGCGCGTCACCCCCGGCGGCATGGTGCAGATGGAGATCGAACAGGAGGTCAGCACCGTGGCCACCACCGAGAGTTCGAACCTCGATTCGCCCACCTTCCAGACCCGTAACATCACCAGCTCGGTGGCGGTACGCTCCAACCAGGCGGTGGTACTCGGCGGGCTGATCCAGGACCAGCGCGAGGACGGCAAGCAGGGTCTGCCGGGGCTCTACGACCTGCCGATCGCCGGGGCCCTGTTCGGCGAGCGTCGCAAGAAGGCCAATCGCACCGAGCTGGTGGTGATCCTCACCCCCAGGGTCATCACCAGCGACCAGGACCTCGAGGCCGTCACCCGAGACTTCCGCAGCAAGGTCAAGGGGTTGGAGTTCTAATGCTCGGTTCTCAGAAGACTGAACCGCAAAGGCGCGAAGGGCGCAAAGGACTTTGATCAGCGGGTATCGTTGCGACGTCTACTGCCCGCCGGCGGCTGATTGCAGACCGCGCCAAGCAACCTATACCGCTGTATCTTATTGATTTTATTCGCGTCCTTCGCGCCTTTGCGGTTCAAGCTCCCCAGCGTCCCTCTCAGCGCGAGGCAGTGGCGAGTTTGAGGGCGAGGCCGGCGAAGACAGCGCCGGCCAGCCGGTTGAGCAGCACCTGGGCGCGGGGCGAGCGACGCAGGCGGGCGCCGAGGGTGCCGGAAGACCAAGCAATGGCCGAGAACACCAGCAGCGCCGAGAGCATGAACAGCGCCCCGAGCAGCAACAGCTGCAGGGTCAGCGAGCCGCGCGCGGGATCGGCGAACTGGGGCAGGAAGGCGAGGAAGAAGATCGCCACCTTGGGGTTGGTGGTGCTCATCAGCACGCCACGGGCATAGAGCTGCGCGGGGCGCGGCGCAATCGCGCCGCCACCGTCGAGCGCGCTGGCCCCGGCACGCAACGCCTGCCAGGCGAGATAGAGCAGATAGAGTGCACCGAGCACCTTGAGCACGGTGAAGGCGAGCGCCGAGGCGGCGAACAGCGCGGCCACGCCGAGCGCCACTGCAGCGGTATGGAACAGCACCCCGGTACACAACCCCAAGGTGACGAAGAGCCCTGCCAGCCGACCATGCAGGGCCGACTGGGTGAGCACGAAGATGTTGTCAGGCCCCGGCGCGAGCGCCAGGGCGGTGGCGGCGGCGAAGAACAGCAGCGCGGTATCGAGGGGCAACATGACGGGGCGACCGTGAAGAAGAACGATCGCTCATCAATACCACGCGCCCCCCGCCCGCGCACCCCACCCGAGACCGTCAGCTGCCCCTTGGCGGCTGGTAGCTGAAGCCTGATCGCTGAAAGCGCATCCTTCCTTCGCGCCCTTTGGGCCTTTGCGGTTCAAATCAGCTTCCAGCGATCAGCATCCAGCCTCCAGTGGCGATGTTGGGTTGCCCGTCCTAGAGTCCCGAGGATTGGTCGATCGGTGGTGTATGGGCAACCCAACCTACGGGCTGGAGGCTGGTGTTGCACGATCGTCGATTGACAGGCAAGACGGTATCTTTGCGGTTCAAATTCCTGGCGACTGGCGACTGGCGATTGGCGGCTGACTGCTGGGGGCTGGCGGCTGAAGCCTGATCGCTGAAAGCGCATCTCTCCTTCGCGTCCTTTGGGCCTTTGCGGTTCAAATTCCTGACGACTGGCGACCGCGTCGAAAACGGCGTCACTCGTCCTCCTCGGCGAGCAGCCCGTAACGGACCTGACCGGCACACTTATCGCGCACCAACACCCAGCCTGGCGGTGCCTCCGGCAGCCCTTCCTGACGCCCGCGCTCGACATAGACGCGCCCGCCCGACGCCACCCAGCCGTCCTCGACCAGCCGTGTCAGCGCCGGGGCGAGCAAGTCCTCGGCGAAGGGCGGATCGAGGAAGATCAGGTCGAAGGGACGCGCCGGGGTGGCGGCGAGCCACTCCAGCGCATCGGCACGGATCACCTCGACCGACGACTCACCGAGGGTGCGGACATTGGCCTGGAGCTGGCGCGCCGCCGCCGCGGCGCGCTCGATCATCACCACCTCGCCGGCGCCGCGCGAGCAGGCCTCGAGCCCGAGCGCGCCGCTGCCGGCGAAGAGGTCGAGACAGCGTGCCCCGGCGATCGTCGGCGCCACCCAGTTGAACAGGGTCTCGCGCACCCGATCGGCGGTCGGGCGCAGCCCCGGCTGATCGATCACCGGCAGCCGGCGACCGCGATGGCGGCCGCCGACGATACGCAGCTGATGCTGCCCCGACCTACTCGGCTTCATCGGCCCGTGCCGTCTGCCCGGCGCCACCGCCGACCTCGACCAGCGCCATCCGCTCGGGATCGACCCGGCGCGCGAAGGCATCGCGGATCTGCGCGGCGTCGACCGCCTCGACACGCTCGGTAAAGCGCGCGAGATGATCGAGCGGCAGGTCGTAGAAGCCGATCATCGCCAAGTACTGGACGATGTCGCCGTTGCTGTCGATGCGCAGCGGGAAGCCGCCGGTGATGTTGCGCTTGGCGGCATCGAGTTCGGCCTCGGTCGGCCCCGCAGCGATGAAGCGTTTGAGGGTCTCGCGCATCACCGTGATCGCCTGCTCGGCCTGATCGTTGCGGGTCTGCAGCCCCATCAGGAAAGGACCGGACTGAGCCAGCGGCAGGAAATAGCTATAGACGCTGTAGGACAGTCCGCGCTGCTCGCGCACCTCGTGCATCAGTTGCGAGACCAGCCCGCTACCACCGAGGATGTGGTTGCCGACGTAGAGCGCGAAGTAGTCGGGATCACCGCGGCGCATCCCCGGCTGACCGGCGAGCACCGCCGTCTGACTCGACGGGAAGGCGATGCGCTGTTGCATGCCCTGCGCGAGTGCCGCCACCTCGGGCAGCGCCGGGGCCGCCGCGCCGCGCGGCAGGGCGCCGACCACGCGCTCGGCGAGCTGCTCGGCGCCGGCGCGATCGAGCGCGCCGACGATCGCCACCACCGCGTTGGCACCGACCAGATAGCGCTGGTGGAAGGCGACCAGATCGTCGCGGGTGATCGCGCTCACCCCCTCGGCGGTGCCGGACGGGTCCTCGGCATAGGGGTGATCACCATAGATCGCCCGATAGAAGGCGCGGCTGGCCTGGGTACGCGGTGACTCCTGCTGCTGGCGCAGCGCCACCAGACGATTCTCACGCACCCGCTCGAGAGCGGTCGCGGGGAAGCGCGGCGCGGCGAGCAGGGTGGCGAGGGTGTCGAGGGCGGTATCGAGCGCCGGCTCGCGGGTCAGGCTGCGCAGCGACACCGAGAAGATGTCGCGATCGACCCCGCGACCGAACTCGGCACCAACACCCTCGAGACGGGTGGCGATGGTATCGGCGTCCCACTCACCGGCGCCCTGGGCGAGCATCGCCGCGGTCAGCGAGGCCAGCCCGGGACGCGCACCGTCGCGCGCACTGCCGGCATCGAAGGCCAGGCGCAGATCGACCATCGGCAACCCAGGGGCGGCGACGAACAGCACCCGGGCGCCGTTGTCGGTCTCCCAGGTCTGGATCTCGGGGGTGGCCTGGACGAGCCCGGCGACGCACAGCAGCAGGGCGCCGAGCCAGAGGCGCGGGCGGAAGCGATCAGCGGACATGGGCGGCTCCTCGATGGGACATGGCGGGGGCGGCGGCGGGGTCGAGCGGTTGCGGGTCGAGCACGGCAACGGTGAGCCGGTCGGCCACCAGATACTTGCGCGCGACCGCCTGGATCTGCTCCGGGGTCACCGCGGCGAGCGCATCGACATAGCGATCGGCCAGCTCCCAGCCGAGCCCGACGGTCTCGAGTTGACCGAGCAGCATGCCCTGATAGAACAGCGAGTCCTTCTCATAGACCTTATCGGCGATGAGCTGATTGCGCACCCGCTCGAGTTCGGCGGGGTCGACCGGCGCGTCCTGCAGCCGCGCGATCTCGTCGCGCAGCGCCTGCTCAAGCTCATCGATGGCATGCCCCTGGGCGGGGACACCCTCGAACAGGAACAGCCCGGGCAGCCGCCCGAAGGCGCTGTAACCGGCGCCGACCGAGGCGGCCACCTCGCGCCCGCGCACCAGCTCGCGCTCGAGGCGCGCGCTCTTGCCGCCGTCGAGCACCGAGGCCAGCACCTCGAGCGCATAGGGCTCCCACGCGGTCTCGGCATCGATCACCGCCGGGGCCTTGTAGCCCATCAGCAGATAGGGCTCCTGCGCCGGGGCCTTGACCCGCAGCCGCTTCTCGCCGAGCTGTTCGGGCTCGGGACGGCGCTTCGGGGTGGCGATCGGCTCGGCCTGCAGCGGCCCGAAGTGACGCTCGGCGAGGGCGAAGACCTGCTCGGGGTCGACATCGCCGGCGACCACCAGGGTGGCGTTGTTGGGCGCATACCACTGCCGGTACCAGTCACGCAGGTCCTCGACCCGGACCTCCTCCAGATCGCCCGGCCAGCCGATCACCGGGATGCCGTAGGGCGAGGCGTCGTAGGCGGTGGCGTTGAAGCGCTCGTAGGTGAGCGACTGCGGGTCGTCGTCGGTGCGCATCCGCCGCTCCTCCTTCACCACCTCCAGCTCCTTGGCGAACTCCTCCGGGTCGAGCGCCAGGTTGCGCATGCGCTCGGCCTCGAGCTCGAAGGCGATCTCCAGCCGATCGCTGGCGAGGTTCTGGAAATAGGCGGTGTAGTCGCGGCTGGTGAAGGCGTTCTCCTCACCACCGTTGGCGGCGATGATGCGCGAGAACTCGCCCGGGGCGAGTCGCTCGGTGCCCTTGAACATCATGTGCTCGAGCAGGTGCGAGATACCGGTGATACCACCGTACTCGTAGCTCGACCCGACCCGATACCACACCTGGCTGGTGAGCACCGGGGCGCGATGATCGGGCTTGACCAGAACCTTCAACCCGTTGTCGAGCTGGTGTTCGTAAACCGTCTGGCCCGCGCCCGCCGCCAGCGGCAGCAGGCAGACCAGGGTCGCGATGAATCGTCGTGACATGGACACTCCGCAATCGGGAAGACAAAGGCGATAGATATGGTCACCTTAACCCCTCTCCGAGTTCCGAGCAGCATCGAAGCGCAATGCCAGCGGCCAGCGAGAGATCCAACCACAAAGACGCGAAGGACACGCAGGGGGCGAGACGTAGGATGGGATGCGTGACCGTGCGCCGACGCCAATGATCGGCACCGAGCCGGTCCCGGTCACGCACCCCATCGCCCCCGGCTCACCGGCATGCTGCGCCTTGCCAAGCCGATCAGGCTGGTGGCTTTCTCGACCGTTGCGCCATTGCGGTTCACCGCCACGTACCCTTCGCCGCCCATGCAATCCTGACGGCCCCGCGCCACCACCCGCAGTCCGCACCCGCTGGCGGCTGGCAACTGGCAACTGGTGGCTGACGACTGGCGACTGATGACTGGTGGCTGGTGGCTGACGACTGACGACTGACGACTGGCGGCTGGCGACTGGCGACTGGTGGCTGACGACTGACGACTGGCGGCTGGCGACTGGTGGCTGGCGGCTGACGACTGGCGGCTGGCGACTGGCGACTGGTGGCTGGCGGCTGGTGGCTGGCAACTGGCAACTGGCAACTGGTGGCTGGTGGCTGGTGGCTGGTGGCTGGTGGCTGGTGGCTGGTGGCTGAAGGCTGGCGGCTATAAGCCACCGATCTGTTAGCATTGCGCCATCCCCGAGGCGGTTGCGACCGCCCCGCTCGGCGCCTGCGCGCACCGCCCCCATCAACACGAGAACCCCCGTCGATATGTTTGGTTTCGGAAAGAAGCACAAGACCGCATCCAACGACGCGCCCGCGACCGAGGCGCAGGAACAATCGTCGCGCAAGCCACTGTTCGGACGTCTGTTCGGCGGCGGCAAGGACAAGACCGAGGCGTCCGAGCAGGCGCCGATCGCAGAGGTCGAGCGCGCGGCCCCTGCACCAGCCGCGCCGATCGCCGAACCGACGCCCGAACCCGAGGCGCCGCCCGCGCCGCCGCAACGCACCTTCGTGCCACGCGCGCTCGAGCGGCGCGCTGAGGCGCCCGTCGCCTTCGAGCTGCCCGACCTCCCCGAGGAGACTCCCGAACCCGAGGCGGAGAACGGCGGCAAGCTGTTCGGCCGGCTGCGCGAGCGGCTCAGCCGCACCCGGGTCAAGCTCGGCGGCGGCATCGGTGAGCTGCTGCTCGGGCGCAAGCGGATCGACGACGAGCTGCTCGAGGAACTCGAGACCCTGCTGATCACCGCCGATGTCGGCATCGAGGCGACCACCCGGATCATCGGCGATCTCACCGAGCAGGTGCGGCGCAACGCCCTCGCCGATCCCCAGGCCCTGGTCGACGCCCTCAAGGCCGAGCTGCGTGCCATCCTCGAACGCGCCGAGGGCCCGGTCGCCCAGCCCACCGAGGGCAAACCCCAGGTGTTGCTGATGGTCGGCATCAACGGCGCCGGCAAGACCACCACCATCGGCAAGCTCGCCAAGCGGCTACAGGAAGAGGGCAACAGCGTGATGCTCGCCGCCGGCGACACCTTCCGCGCCGCCGCCGTCGAGCAACTCCAGACCTGGGGTGAGCGCAACCGCATCCCGGTGATCGCCCAGCACACCGGAGCCGACTCGGCCTCGGTGATCTACGACGCGCTGCAGGCGGCGACCGCGCGCGGCACCGATGTGCTGATCGCCGACACCGCCGGGCGGCTGCACACCAAGAGCAACCTGATGGACGAACTCAGCAAGGTGGCGCGGGTGATGAAGAAGATCGACCCCGAGGCACCGCACGAGGTGATGCTGGTGGTCGACGCCACCACCGGGCAGAACGCCCTCGCCCAGGCCGAGCACTTCCATCGCGCGGTGGGGCTGACCGGCATCACCCTCACCAAGCTCGACGGCACCGCCAAGGGTGGGATCGTGTTCGCGATCGCCGAGCGGCTGCAAGTGCCGATCCGCTTCATCGGGGTCGGCGAGACGATCGAGGACCTGCGCTACTTCGACGCCGACGAGTTCGTCGACGCCCTGCTCGGCTGAGCGCCGATGGAGGCGCGCCCCAGCCGCCCAACCGTGACCCCGGCCACGACACCGGGGTCGTGCCCGGAGAGCCCCGCGCGATGATCGAGTTCGACCACGTCCATAAGCGCTACCCCGAGCGCGGCGAGGCGCTCAGCGACATCAGCTTCGCGCTCGCCGCCGGCGAGATGGCCTTCCTCACCGGCCACTCGGGCGCGGGCAAAAGCACCCTGCTACGGCTCATCGGGCTGCTCGAACGCCCCAGCCGTGGGCGCGTGGTGGTCGACGGGCGCGACCTCGGCGCCCTGCCCCGGCGCCAGATCCCGCTGCACCGCCGCCAGGTCGGGATGATCTTCCAGGATCACCGCCTGCTCGCTGATCGCAGCGTGTTCGACAACGTTGCCCTGCCGCTGCAGGTAATGGGCTACGGCCATCGCGAGATCGGTCGACGGGTCCGCGCCGCGCTCGATCACGTCGGCCTACTCAAGCGCGAGCGTGCCACCCCGGTGGCGCTCTCCGGCGGCGAGCAACAGCGCGTCGGTATCGCCCGCGCGGTGGTCGCGCGGCCACCGCTGCTACTCGCCGACGAGCCCACCGGCAACCTCGACCCCGAGCTCTCGCGCGAGATCTTCGAACTGTTCGAGCGCTTCCAGTACGTCGGCGTGACCCTGTTGATCGCCACACACGACCTCAGCCTGGTGGCGCGTATGCCCTATCGCATCATGACCCTGGCCGACGGCCGGCTGGTCAACGACTCCGGGGGATGGTGAAGATGTCGCGCGTGCGCCGCCCCAGTGCCCGCCCCTCCGAGCTGCTGCTGATCTGGCTCGCCCACCATCTGCGCAGCGCCCGCGAATCACTGCGTCGGCTGTTCGGCATGCCGTTGCCGACGACGATGACAGTGGCGGTGATCGGCATCTCGCTGGCGCTCCCGGCCACGCTCTATGTCGGCACCGACAACCTGCGCACGATGACCGGGCGCTGGGACCAGACCGCGGCGATCTCGCTGTTCCTCCGTCATGAGGTCGACAGCGACACGGCGCGGGCCCTGGCCGAGCGCCTGCGTGCCCGCCCCGAGCTGGCCCGTGTCGAGCTGATCGAGCGCGAGCAGGCGCTCGCCGAGTTCAAAGAACTCGGCGGTTTCGAGGGTGCGCTCGAGGCGCTCGACGACAACCCGCTGCCTGCGGTCCTGGCACTCTATCCAGGCCCCGACCACGCCACGCCCGAGCAGCTACGCGCGCTCGAACAACAGGCGCTGGCGCTGCCCGAGGCCGACTTCGCGCGCATGGACACCCTGTGGATCGAGCGCCTGCAGGCAATCCTCGCCCTCGCCGAGACCGCCACCCTGCTGCTCGGCGCCCTGCTCGGGCTCGGGGTACTGCTGATCGTCGGCAACACCATCCGCCTGGAGATCCTCAACCGGCGCGGCGAGATCGAGATCATGGAGCTGGTCGGCGCCACCGCCGCCTTCATCCGCCGCCCCTTCCTCTACGCCGGGGCCTGGTACGGATTGCTCGGCGGACTCTGCGCCACCCT
Source organism: Marichromatium bheemlicum (assembly GCF_012276755.1). GTDB lineage: Bacteria > Pseudomonadota > Gammaproteobacteria > Chromatiales > Chromatiaceae > Marichromatium > Marichromatium bheemlicum. The sequence goes on from NZ_JAAXKX010000006.1 coordinate 91,556, forward strand.
CCTGGTGACCCTCTCGGCAACGACGCTACAGGGCTCGGTATCGCGCCTGGCCGCGCTCTACGGCGGCGAGTTCCGTCTCGCCGGGCTAGGGCTCGGCGGCACCCTGGCGGTAGTGGTCACCGGGGTCGCGTTGGGGCTGGTAGGGAGCTGGATCGCGGTCGGACGCCACCTGCAGGGGGCCGAGGCCCATTAGCGCAGCGGGTTGGCGACGCGGCGCGGGATGCCGGGGTCGACCAGACTCAGCCCCTCGGGCAACTCGATGGTGGTGCTCAGCGGCAGGTGATCGGAGAGGGCGTAGTCGATCACCTCGGCGGTGATCACCCGCAGTGGGGCGGAGACCAGGATGTGATCGAGGTTGTGGCGCGGACGCCAGCTCGGGAAGGTCTTGCGCTCGCAGTCGAGCCCCTGCATCCCCGAACTCACCACCATCGCCCGCAGCCCATTGGAGGTACAACCGCAGTTGAAGTCGCCCATCAGCACCAGGTAGGGATACTCGCGGGCAAGCTCGAACAGATAGCCGAACTGACGCCGCCGCGCCCGCCAGCCGAGGGCGAGATGGACGATACCGACGGCCAGACAGCCACCGTCATCGAGCGGAAATTCGGCCACCATCACCCCACGCCCGGGCAGTCCGGGCAGGCGGTGCTCGCACACCTGTTGCGGTCGCAGCCGGCTGAGCAGGCCGTTGCTGTGCTGGGCAAAGGGCGCGAGATTACGGTTGACCTGTCGGTACCAGTGCGGGAAGGCGCCTTGACGAGCGAGATACTGGATCTGGTCGACATAGGCACTGCGCAGACTGCCGGCATCGACCTCCTGTAACCCGACCACATCGAAGCGCTGCAGCAGCTGGGCGATGCGGGTGAGGTTGATCAACCGTTCGGAATGCGGCAGCAGGTGCTTCCAGCTGTTGGTGACATAGTCGCTGTACCGACGCGAGTAGATGCCCGCCTGGACGTTGTAGCTCAGCAGATGCAGTTGCCGCATGCTCGGCTCGTTCGGGTGTCGTCGGTGGACAGACCCTAGCACAGGCCCTGGAGTCGGCCAAGCGCCTGGATCCAAAAGAAAAAGGGCAGCCGAGGCTGCCCTTGCGCGTGCGCGGGAGAGGCGCCCGCAATCAGTCGTTGCGCAGCCCCTGGATGTACTGGGCCACGGCGGCGATCTCCTGATCGGTCATGCGCGCGGTCACACCACGCATCATGCCGTTGGGATCGTTGGCACGCTCGCCCTGGCGGAAGTGCTCGAGGGTCTGCTTGACGTAGTCGGCATGCTGACCAGCCAGACGCGGGAACTTGGAGAGCGCCTGGCCCATGCCGGCCGGACCGTGACAGCCGCTGCAGGCGGGCACGCCGCTCTTGGGGTTGCCGGCACGATAGATCTTCTGACCCAGGGCGGCCAGCTCACGGTCGGCGACACCACCGGTCTGCACCTGCTGCGAGTAATAGGTGACGACGTCGCGCACCTCCTGCTCGGTCAGGGGCATCGCCATCGGGGTCATCTGCACGTTATAGCGCTCGCCGTTCTTGAACTGCATCATCTGCTTGTAGGCGTATTCGGGGTGCTGCCCCGCGAGCTTGGGCCACAGCGGCACGATGCTGTTACCGTCGGCGGCGTGACACGCCTGACAGATCGCATTAGCCTTGGCCTCACCCGCCTTGGGGTCGCCCAGTTCGAATCCGCCCGCAGCCGAAGCCGCACCGCTCATCAATACCGCCGCCGCCGAAACCGAAATCAGCCAAGTCTTCATCATTGCAAATGCCCAGTGTTCGTGGTTCATGGCCGCGTCGCGTCCGCTGACGGCGGGCCTCGAGAAGAAGGAGGAGAAAATCCCGCGATATATATCAGAATTTCGACAGATGGGTCAAATTGCACGCCGTTTCCCGACATGTCTCTGCACAGACAAATCGGCCGCCGTAAAGATCCCGAGACGGCCCGCGAACGGCGTGCTCACGAGGCGATGACGTGACTCAGTGCGCGTGATGTCGCACACCCGCAGCGGGGGCACGTACCGGGGCCTCGACCTCGATCCGGGTGCCATCGTCGAGCTCGAGTTCGAGCGTCACCGGCACCTCGCCGGAGAGTGGTTGACGCAACCCGATCAGCATCACATGAAGGCCACCGGGCGCGAGCCTTACCGACTCGCCGGCGGGTAGCTCGATGCGCTCGATCCGCCGCATCCGCATCATCCCCCCCGCCTCGTCGTGGGTGTGTAGCTCGACGACCTCGGCCACCGGACTGGTCGCCGCGACCAGGGCGCGCGGCTCCCCGCCACGATTGTCCAACACCATGAAGGCGGCACTGTTGGGCTGACCCGGCGGCACGGCGCGCACATAGGCGTCTGCGACCACGACACCACCGGATGGTGTCGCCCTGGCCGGCACCAAACCGCAGAGCAGCAAGACGACCAGCAGTGTCTTCCTCATGATGACGCCTCCGGGTGAGAAGGAGCGGAATCAGCCGGCGCGAGACCGAGCAGCCCGCGAATACGCGCGACGATCTGTTCGGCCGGGGTGGCGTGAGCGAGCAACCCCACCAACCGCCCCTCGGGATCGACCAGCGCGGTCGAGGCCGAGTGATCGATCAGGTAACCGAGCGCCGAGTCCGGCTGCTCGACCCGCCGGTAGGCCGCGCCATAGCGCGCGGCGACCTCGGCGAGCTGCTCAGGGGTGCCGGTCAGGCCGATGATCCCGGGATGGAAGTAGGCGGTGTACTGACGCAGCCGCTCGGGGTCGTCGCGCTCAGGATCGACACTGATGAAAAGCACCTGGACGCGCTCGCGAACCTCCGGGGTCAGCTTGCCGAGGGCATGGGCGATGATGGCGAGATTGGTCGGACAGATGTCCGGGCACCAGGTGTAGCCGAAGTAGATCAGCACCACCTTGCCGCGCAACTGCGTCAGACTCAGAGGCCCACCGGCGGCGTTCAGGGTGAAGTCACCGCCCTGCGGGGCGGCTGCCAGCGAGGACTCAGGCACCGATGATGGCCAGCGCTCGACCAGTAGCCAGGCGACCGGCACCAGCAGCACCAGCGAGAGCGCAATGGTGACCAGGAGCGATGGCGTCCGTTGCATGGATCTCCCTGCCGAATGGCCTGCAACCCCAGGATGCCCCAATAGTGCGTGGAGTCGCGAGCGACATCAAGCCGGAGCGTCGCCAGCGGCCAGCCTTCAGCCGCCAGCGAGCGTCATCGCACCACCCTTCGCCCCACGGCTGGCGGCTGGTAGCTCTCCTCCCCCCTTCGCGCCCTTTGAGCCTTTGCGGTTCAAAATTCCTGGCGACTGGCGACTGGCGACTGGCGACTGGCCGCTGGTAGCTGGTAGCTGGTAGCTCTCCCCCCTCTTCGCGCCCTTTGGGCCTTTGCGGTTCAAAATTCCTGGCGACTGGTCGCCCCCCTTTGCCCTGCGACCCCGATCGGTTTCAATGTCCCCCTTTCCCCCGCCTTCACAGGAGCCCCTCGATGGATCAGGCAGCGGACGGACGGTGCGCATGGGCGCGCTGAGTCGGTGGTGGCGCACGCGCCGTATCGAGCGCGTGAGTCGAATGTTCTCGACACACGACTGGACGGCGGCCTGGGAGGCGCTGCCGCTGCTCGCCGGGTTCAGCCCGGAGACGGCCGCGCGGCTGGAGACCTTGGCGCTCGAATTCCTCCGCACCAAGCGCATCGAGTGCGCCCAGGGCGTCGAACTCGGCGCAGCCGACCGACTCCGCATCGCGCTACAAGCGGCGCTGCCGGTGCTGGAGCTGGGGATCGAATGGTATCGGGGGTGGTACGCGGTGATCGTCTATCCCGAGGAGTTCGTCCCCGAGCGTGAGGTGATGGGTGACGACGGCGTGGTATGGATCGAACAGGAGGCCAAGAGCGGAGAGTCGTGGGAGCAGGGTCCGGTGATCCTGTCCTGGGCCGATGTCGCCGCCGGGGGCGACAGCGAGGGCTACAACGTCGTCATCCACGAGCTGGCCCACAAGCTCGACATGCGCGCCGGTGCGCCCAACGGTTGTCCACCGCTGCACCCGGGGATGTCAAGCAGCGACTGGCAGCGTGATCTCGCCGCCGCCTACGCAGACCTCTGCGCCCGGGTCGACGCCGACGAGGAGACCGCGATCGATCCCTATGCCAGCGAGTCGCCAGCGGAGTTCTTCGCGGTGACGAGCGAATACTTTTTCGACTCTCCGGCGTTGCTGATGGAGGCCTATCCGGCGGTCTACGCGCAGCTACGCGCCTTCTACGGCCAGCACCCGCTCGCGCGCCTGAGCCCGGCCTGGACCCAGGCGCGACCGGATCACACCTGATCCCAGTCCTCGGGCACACCGTCGAAGAAGTCGACCAGCCCGGTCTCGAGCGAGTACTCGGCACCGACCACCATCAGCCCCTCGCGCTCGATCAGCGATTCGAGGATCGCCGAGCCGTGACGCAGGTGATCGACCGAGGCACGGACATTGGCGCGGATGGCAGCATGACGCAGCGCCTCACGATCGTCGCGCAACTCGGTCTCGAGCAGACTCTCGACCGAGGGCTTGACCCGGTCGACGATGGCGGCGACGTTGCGCGACTCACTGTCGGCGCCGTCGAGCATGGTCTCCAGGGTGGCGCTGACCGCACCGCAGCAGGAATGACCGAGCACTACCACCAGGCGGGTGTTGTAGCGCGAGGCGGCGAACTCGACGCTACCGACCTGCGAAGGGGCGACGATGTTGCCCGCCACCCGGATCACGAACAGGTCGCCGAAGCCCTGATCGAAGATCAACTCGGCCGGCACCCGCGAGTCCGAACAACCGAGGACGATGGCAAAGGGGTTCTGGCCGGCGATCAGGCCGGCGAAGTCGGCATGGGTGATGGCATTGTTGGAGGCACACAACTCGGCGGCAAAGCGACGGTTGCCGTCACGCAGGCGCTGCAGGGCCTCGGCAGCGGGGATGATCTTGGTCATGAAGCAGTCTCAGTCGTTGTCATCGCAAAGATGGGCGCTGGAGGGATTCCACGCGCCCGGAAGACCTCGCCCGCGACCGGGGCGTTTAGCTGGGCGTGGCAACGAGCATGGCGAGCCGACGACGCGCCTCGGCACAGTCGACGCCCTCACCCTCGACACTCGCGAGCAACGCCTCGCCGTCGCGCGCTAGGGTGCGGCGCTGCAGCGTATCGAACAGGGTGAGCGCGGCACTGAACTCCTCGGCGGGCACGCTGAGCAGGGTCGGCAGTAGCTCAGCCGGACCGATCGGGCCCTCGGGATCGAGTAGGTCGCCGACCAGGGGGTGGCGCAGCAGCGCGAAATGGGCGGCGCGGGCACGCTCGAACTCGGCCAACGCGGCACTCGCCTCGGGGTCGTCGCAGGTGGCCTGGGCAAGGCTGCGGGCGATCGTCTCGATCAGCCCGGCGAGCGCCTCGCGCTCGCGCTCGAGTGCCGCGGGCAGGCCGAAGCTCTCCTCGTAGAGCTGCTCGAGTGTCTCCTTGAGCGCCATCACCTCGCTCCCCTCACCGTGCTCACCGAGCTTGACGGCACGTTCGAGCTGTTGCGCGAAGCGCTCGCGAAAGCGCTCGAGCGCCGCCCGGTCGGCGGCACGCGCCGCCTCCAGCGCGGTTGGGTCGAGCGGCACCGGCGGCCAGCCGAAGAGCGGATTGTCCTGGCTACGCAACAGTTGGCGCTCGCGCCGCCCGGGGATGTGGTTCGACTCCATGACCCGCTCCTGCGTGATGGGGGTTCGAGATGCGTTCAGTCGGCCGCGCGCAGCATGGCGATGACCTCAGCGGTGCGTGGGCGTACCCCGCGCCACAGCCGGAAGGACTCGGCGGCCTGCTCGACCAACATGCCCAGTCCGTCGAGACTACGTGCCGCACCGTGCGCCTGCCCCCAGCGACAGAAGGCAGTCGGTTCGGCGCCGTAGAGCATGTCGTAGGTCCAGCCGCCAGGGGCGAGCAGGTCGGCAGGGATCGGCGGCACCGCGCCCGAGAGCCCAGCGGAGGTGGCATTGATCACCAGGTCGAAGCGCTCGCCGATCAGCCCCTCGAACCCGCAGGCGGCAACCGGCACTGTGCTCGAACCGCTCCCCAGCACCGCCAGGGTATGGGCGCGCTCTGCGGTGCGGTTGGCGATCACCAGCTCGCGCAGCCCGCTACCAAGCAGCGGCACCAGCACCCCGCGCGCCGCGCCACCAGCGCCGAGCAGCAGCACCCGGGCGCCGGCGAAGGTGAAACCGTGATTGTCGGCGAGATCGCGCACCAGCCCGATGCCGTCGGTGTTGTCGCCGCGCAGCCGGCCATCGGGGAGCACGATCAGGGTATTGACCGCGCCGGCGACCTCCGCGCGCTCGCTACGCTCGTCGACCAACGCCCAGGCCTGCTCCTTGAACGGCAGGGTGACGTTCAGGCCGAGCCCGCCCTGGGCGAAGAAGCGTTGGACATCAGCGGCGAAATCGTGCCGATCACCGAGGATCCGGCCATAGTCGATCACCTCGCCGCACTGCTCGGCGAAGGCAGCATGGATGACCGGCGACTGGCTGTGGGCGATCGGGTTGCCGATGACGGCATAACGATGAGGCATCTCGGGAGGACCTAGCTGGCGCGGTGAGACACATCCGCAAGCGACCCGCCCCGGTCTCCCGGGACGGGTCTGCAGACGGCGGTATCAAGACCGGCCGCAGCGACTGCGGCCGACCGGGAAACGGCGGATGCGCGATCACGACCACGCACCCGTAGTGGATCAGGCCCCGAGCCAGCGGGCGATGTCCTTGGAGTAGTAGGTAAGGATGCCGTCGGCACCGGCGCGCTTCATCGACACCATCGCCTCGAGCACGACCGCGCGCTCGTCGAGCCAGCCGTTCATGCTCGCGGCCTTGAGCATCGCGTACTCGCCGCTGACGTGATAGACGAAGGTCGGCGCACCGAACTGATCCTTGACCCGACGCACGATGTCGAGATAGGGCATCCCGGGCTTGACCATCACCATGTCGGCGCCTTCGGCCAGATCGAGACCGACCTCGTGTAACGCCTCGTCGGAGTTGGCCGGGTCCATCTGATAGGTGTACTTGTTGCCCGCGCCGAGGTTGGCCGAGGAGCCGACCGCGTCACGGAAGGGGCCGTAGTAGCTCGAGGCGTACTTCGCCGAGTAGGCCATGATGCGGGTGTGGATGTGACCGTCCTGCTCGAGCGCGGCGCGCACCGAGCCGATGCGCCCGTCCATCATGTCGGAGGGGGCGACGATGTCGGCACCGGCTGCGGCGTGGGAGACGGCTTGACGCACCAGCACCTCGACGGTGGGCTCGTTCATCACGTAGCCCTGGTCGTCGATCAGGCCGTCCTGCCCGTGGGTGGTGAAGGGATCGAGGGCGACGTCGGTCATGATGCCGAGCTCGGGCACCGCGTCCTTGATCGCGCGCACCGCACGCTGCGCCAGACCGTCGGGGTTGTAGGCCTCGCGCGCGTCGAGCGACTTGACCGAGTCCGGGGTGACCGGGAACAAGGCCATCGCCGGGATCCCCAGGCGATGGACCTCGCGCGCCTCCTCGACCAGCAGGTCGACGCTCAGGCGCTCGACCCCGGGCATCGATTCGACCGCCTCGCGCTCACCCTTGCCCTCCAGCACGAACACCGGATAGATCAGGTCGTCCGGGGTCAGGGTGGTCTCACGCATCATCCGGCGCGAGAAGTCGTCGCGACGCATCCGGCGCATGCGGGTGACAGGGAAAGCGGCACGCGAAGTATCAAGGGGTGACATCGACATCAAACCTCGGGGGGACGAATCTTGGGCGCCCGGGCCCATCCCGGCGCTTCAGCCCGATAACATAGCTCAGCCGCCGGCGCGGCTCCAGTGGCGACGGCAGCAAGCGCGCGATTCAAGCGGCCTCGGTCAACCAGTCGCGCGGCTCGAGAAAACGACTGTAGAGTTCGGCCTCGGGGCTGCCTGGCTCGGGGCTGAAATCGTAGCGCCAGCGCACCGCCGGCGGCAGTGAGACCAGGATCGACTCGGTGCGCCCGCCCGATTGCAACCCGAACAGGGTGCCGCGGTCGCACACCAGGTTGAACTCGACGTAACGCCCCCGTCGATAACACTGGAAATCACGTTCGCGCTCGCCGTAGACATGCGCCCAGCGCCGCTCGACGATCGGCAGGTAGCCGCTGAGATAGTGATCGCCGACGCTACACATAAAGGCGAAGCTGTTGTCGAAACCACCCTGGTCGAAGTCATCGAAGAAGATCCCGCCGATACCGCGCGGCTCGTTGCGATGCGGCAGGAAGAAGTACTCATCGCACCAACGTTTGTAGCGCGGATAGAGATCCTCGCCGAAGGGCGCACAGGCGGCCTGGGCATTGCGGTGCCAGTGCACCGCGTCCTCGGTGAAACCGTAATAGGGGGTGAGGTCGAAGCCGCCGCCGAACCACCACACCGGCTCGTCCTTGGGGTGCTCGGCGAGGAAGAAACGGACGTTGAGGTGCGATGAGGGCACATAGGGATTCTGCGGATGGACCACCAGCGACACCCCCATCGCCTCGTAACTGCGCCCGGCCAGTTCCGGGCGCGAGGCGCTGGCCGCCGCCGGCAGGGTCTCGCCGCGCACGTGCGAGAAGTTGATCCCGCCCTGTTCGAACAACATCCCGTCCTGCATCACCCGGGTACGCCCACCGCCGCCTGCGGGGCGTTCCCACAGGTCCTCGCGGAAATCGGCACCACCGTCGGTGTCACGCAACGCCTCGCAGATACGATCCTGCAGGGTCAGCAGATAGGACTTCACGGCCTGGGTATCGGGTCGGTCGGACATCAGTGTGCGCCTCGTGCTGGGAGTGGATGCGAGAGAGGACCGCCATCGACCATCGACGCCGCGACGACGGCCCCATCGGGGGCCGATGATAGAGCAGTGCGCGCACACGTCCAGCATCACACCGACCGCAGCGGCGGCGACGTCACCCGGTGCCGGCGCGCAAGCGTTCGAGCAGCTCGAGCAGCGGGGCGGCCTTGTCGAGGGTCTCGCGATACTCGGCCTCGGCCTCGGAATCGACGACGATGCCGCCACCGGCCCACAATCGCGTCTGGCCCGCGGCATGCACCAGGGTGCGGATGGCGATGTTGGTATCCATCGCACCATCATGGCCGAGATAGCCGATGGCACCGCAATAGGGGCCGCGCGGCGCCGGCTCGAGCTCGTCGATCACCGCCATCGCCCGGCGCTTGGGGGCGCCGGTGATCGAGCCGCCGGGGAAGGCCGCGCGCAACAGCTCCACGGCGGAGCGCCCGGGCGCGAGCCGACCGCTGACCGTGCTCACCAGATGATGCACGCGGGCATAGTGCTCGATCGCGAACAGCTGCGGCACGTGCACGCTGCCGTAGTCGCACACCCGCCCCAGGTCGTTGCGCAGCAGGTCGACGATCATCAGGTTCTCGGCGCGATCCTTGGGACTGAGTCGCAGCGCCTCGGCCAGGGCACGATCGCGCGCCGGATCGGGATCGCGCGGACGGGTGCCCTTGATCGGCTTGGTCTCGACACACCCCTCGCGCACCTCCAGGAAGCGCTCCGGCGAGGAACTCAACACCTGCCAGTCGGGCCCCTGCAGGTAGGCCGAGAAGGGCGCGGCATTGAGCGCACGCAGCAATCGATAGGCGTGCCAGGGATGACCGCTGGCAGGCACCGAGAAGCGCTGCGCGAGGTTGACCTGATAGCAGTCGCCGGCATGCAGATAGGCATGGATGCGCGCGATCGCCTCGACATAGGTGGCATGCGACCAGTCGGGGCGTACCGCCCCGTGAGTGCGATAGGGTGGCAGCTGCGGCGCCGGGGTCTCGAGCAACTGGGCACGCCGTTCGAGCGCGGCCTGGTCGGGGGCGAACAACCAGGCACGACGGGTGTGATGATCGACCACCACGCCCCAGTCATAGAACCCGACGGCGAGATCAGGCGGCGCGCCCGGCTCGCGCACGCGCTCGGGCAACCCGTGCAGCCGGCGCCCGAGATCATAGCCGAAGAAGCCGATGGCGCCACCGGCGAAGGGGAGTTCGGCCGGGGCCGGGCGACGCGGCCCCAACACCTCGGCGAGTAGGACGAAGGGATCGGCCTCGGAGCAGCGCCGCCGCCCGGCGGCATCGATCAGCGCGGTCTCTCCACCCCGGGTCACCAGCACCTGCCTCGGATCGGCGCTGAGGATGTCGTAGCGTCCCTGATCACTGTAGGGGCGCCCGCTATCGAGCCACACCGGCCAATGCCGCCGTAACAGCGGCGCGAAACGCGCCGTACTGTCCTCGGCATAGTGGAGTTCGCGGATCACTACAGCGGCGTGGTCACGATCAGACATCGAGGATCGGTTCTCGTGGTTTAGGACTCGCGGGGCCGGTCGGCGGGGCGGCTTGGCGACTCCCCCCATCCACCCCACCCTCAGGACATGGAACAACCACCCGCAGCCCAGCAGGAGTGACCATGGAGACCCCTCGCCCGCTACCGCAGCAGGAGATCGACCGCCGCTTGAACGAGACGCTGCCGCGTTGGCGCCACCAGCACGGCGAGCTGCGCCGCGACTACCGCACCGCCGGCTGGCAGGCGACCTTGCTGGCGGCCAATGCCGTCGGTCACCTCGCCGAACGCGCCTGGCACCACCCCGAGTTGGAACTCGGCTACGATCGCCTGCAAGTTCGACTCAGCACCCACTCGGCCGGTGGAGTCACCGAGCTCGACCTGGCCCTGGCCGAGCAGATCGAGGGTTGGCTCGGCTGGCACCCCACCACGGACTCGGCGCTGCCCGGCCCCCCGGCAACGGCGTCCTATCTTATCGATGCCGATTGAGGTTGCGCCCAAACGAAAAAAGCCCGCAGCATGCGGGCTTTTTCGATGCTCGAACGCTGGGCGCCGAGATCGCGACCAGGGTCTGTGGTCGACTTGGAGGCGGGATCACTCCGCGCGCGGGGCGCGATTTATTTGATCTTGCCTTCCTTGTACATCACGTGCTGACGGGCGACGGGATCGAACTTCTTGATCTCCATCTTGCCCGGCTGGTTACGCTTGTTCTTGGTCGTGGTGTAGAAGTGACCAGTCCCTGCGCTCGAGTTGAGGCGGATCTTTTCGCGTGCTGCCTTGGCCATGATAGGTTCTCCGGTTAGACGCGCTCGCCACGTGCGCGGATATCGCCGAGCACAGTGTCGATGCCCTTCTTGTCGATGATCCGCATGCCCTTAGCCGAGACACGCAAACGCACCCAGCGGTTCTCGCTCTCGATCCAGAAACGATGAACGTGCAGATTGGGGAGGAAGCGACGCTTGGTCTTGTTGTGAGCGTGCGAGACATTGTTGCCGGTAATGGGACGCTTACCGGTTACCTGGCATACCTTGGACATGGCGAAGATCTCTACGAAGTCGTCGAGCGTTTGAGTACATAAAGAAGCGGAATGCTAGCACGAGAATTCAATTAGATGCAAGCATTCTACCCCCGCTCGTCATGTCCCCGGAGCCGTTCGCCCTTGGGACCGAACCACAGCACCCGCTGTCCCACGGCGGCCTTGAAGGGGGTGTCGGCGCTCGCCAGACGCACCCCCTCGGCGGCATCGATCAGCAGGATCAGACGCGCCCCCTCGGGCAGGCTGCGGCGCAGCGCCGCGAGATCGAAGCCCTCGCCGAGTCGGGTCACCTGGAAGGTCCAGCCACGATACCACTCGCGTTGCAGATCCTCGAACTGCACCCCCTCGGCCAGGAAGGGTTGTCCCCGCCAACTGGCGCCGGGACGACGCTGCGCGTGCCCGGGCTCGGCCGGAAACTGATAGACCCGGCGCCGTTCGAAGGCCGGGGCGTACTGGGCACAGACCAGCGAGTCATAGGCATCATTACCACTGATCGCCAGCAGACTGCCGAAGTCGGTCAACTCCAACTCGCCCTCGGCGTGCTCGGAGAGCAGCTCACCGTAATAGACCGGTATCCCGGCCTGGCGCGCCCGACGCAGCCGGTGCCAGGAACGATCGGCGAGCCGCACTGGCACCTGCTGGGCATGCAGGGTCGCGGCCAGTGCGGTGCTCCAGGGGCTGGCGCCGCAGATCAGCAGCCCCTCGCGCGCCGCAGCACTCAACCCCAACCGTCGCGCCAACCAGCCGAGCGAGAAGCCGTGCACCACCACGGTGACCAGGATCAACACGAACACCAGCGGCAGCAGCAGGGCACCATCGGCAAAGCCGCGCGCCACCAGCCCCGGCCCCAGCACCCCAGCGACTGCCGCGGCGACGATCCCGCGAGGCGCGACCCAACCGACCAACACCCGCTCGCGCCACTCCAACCCGGAGCCGAGGGTGGCGAGCAACACCGCCAGCGGCCTGACCACCAGCACCATGGCGATGATCAGCAGGGCGCTGCGCCAGTCGAGCGCCCCCAGGATCTCGGGATCGAGGTCGGCCGAGAGCAGCAGGAAGATGCCCGAGACCAACAACACCGCCACCGATTCCTTGAAACGACGCACCTCGCCGATGCTCGGCAGCCCCATGTTGCCGAGCACCACCCCCATCACCGTCGCCGCCACCAGCCCGGACTCGGCGAAGACGAGGTTGGCCAGCGCAAACACCCCGAGCGCCACCCCGAGCGCCAAGGCCCCCTTGAGATACTCCGGCACCTGACCGGCGAGATAGAGCCGCCCCAGCGACCAGCCGGCCACCGCCCCGAAGGCCGCCGCACCGAGTAGCCCCAACAACAGCTCGGCGAGGGTGTGGCCAAGCTCGGGCGAACCGGGCGAGACCACCGCCTCGAACAGCACCACCGCCAGCAGCGCCCCGATCGGGTCGTTGACGATGCCCTCCCACTTCAGCAGCGAGGCCGGGCGACGACGCAATCGCGCCTGACGCAACAGCGGCAGGATCACCGTCGGTCCGGTGACCACGGCGATGGCGGCGAACACCAACGCCACCGGCCACGACAAACCGCCGAGCAGATACGCGGCCAGCATCCCCAGCGCGAGGCTGAGCGCGACCCCGAGGGTGGCCAGACGCCACACCCCGGCACCGGTCTGACGCAGCTCGTGCCAGCGCAGGCTGAGCCCGCCCTCGAACAGGATCGCCGCGACCCCGAGTTCGACCAGCGCCGGGTAGGCCGGCCCCAGCGAGACGCTCGGCCGGATCAACCCGAACACCGGCCCCAGCAACAACCCGCAGCCGAGCAGCAAGACGATGGTCGGCACCCGCGCACGCCAGCCGAGCCACTGCACGGCGATGCCGAGCGCGGCGATCAGGGCAAGGGTCTCGGTTAGGCTGGACATGTCCGCAGCCTGAGGGTGGCAAGGCAAAACCCAAGCCCGGGATCAGCCCCGGGCTTGTGGAGAGGGATCAGGACGCGGCACGCAACCAGCGGCGGATCTGCGCCAGGTGACGTCGACTGACCGTCAGTCGCTCGGGGCGCCCGTGCAAGCGCGCCACGGTGGAACCATCGGTCTGCTTCTCCAGCCCCTCGAGTCGATTGCGCGCAACCAGCGCGTTACGATGGATACGCAGGAAGAGATCGGGGAACTCGCGCTCGAAGGAGCGCAACGACTCGTCGACCAGCAACTGGCCATTGGCGTGATAGACGGTGACGTACTTGTGCTCGGCCTGCAGATAGACCACGTCACGCACCGCCACCCGCACCACGCTGCCGCGATAGGGGGCGCTGATCTCGGTGCGTCGCCCGCCGTTCTCGCCCGGCCAGATCGGGCGGTTGGCCGCCTGACGCCCCCAGGCCAGGTGCTGACTACGACGCAGCACCGCCTCCAGGCGTTCGCCCTCAACCGGCTTGTCGAGCCGTTCGAGGACCGCCGGCGGGGCCAACAACTCGCCCCCACGGGCCGGCTCCGGGGTCATCAACACCACCCGCGGCGGCCGCTCCAGGCGAGCCAACCGCGCCGCGGTTTGCAGACCGTCCATGCCGGGGATCTGCAGATCGAGCAGCACCAGGTCGATCGGCTGGCTACGGCAGCGTTCGATCGCCTCGAGCCCGTTGCAGGCCTCTCCAGCCAGTTCGTGGTCCCCTTCGGTCTCGGCGAGCAACTGCCGCAGCCGCTCGCGTGCCGAGGTCTCATGGTCGACGACCAGGATCTTCATGCTGATTCACCCCTATCCATGGATGGATTACAGCGTCTGCCGGAGGGCCAGGGATCACCGCCCCTCCCAGAGCACGGGCATCGCACCGTGCGCATTCGCATTCCAATAGGTCTGACAAGCGGCGCTATCAACCCCATCTTGCCGACCTCGTTCCCTGTGCGCGCGGTCCCGGCCCGCCGGGCGCGCCGCCACACTGACACCTACAAGGATGTGCCGTCATCGCCACCGGCTCAAGTCGCATGTACCGGACACGCCCCCGATCCCCGCTCCGGGGTGTCCAGGGGGCGCGGTGCACACTGCCTGCAGGGCGCGGACAACGTGTAGAATCAATGGATTCTCAACCCCCGGATTACGTGAGCATGCACGACACCAATCAATCCGCCAAACCCTGGGCCGGGCGCTTCAACGCCCCCACCGATGCCTTCGTCGAGGCCTTCACCGCCTCGGTCGACTTCGACCGTCGGCTCTATCGCTACGACATCCAGGGCTCGATCGCCCACGCCACCATGCTCGCCCGTCAGGGCATCCTCACCGAGGCCGAGCGCGACGCCATCGTCGACGGACTCGAGCAGGTGCGCGCCCGCATCGAGGCCGGCGAGTTCGAATGGTCGATCCCGCTCGAGGACGTCCACATGAACGTCGAGTCGGCACTCACCCAGGCGATCGGCGACGCCGGCAAGAAGCTCCACACCGGGCGCTCGCGCAACGACCAGGTGGCCACCGACGTGCGTCTGTGGCTACGCGAGGAGATCGACACCCTCGCCGGCGAGATCCGCCGCCTGCAGCAAGCGCTGCTCGACCTCGCTGAACGTGAGGCCGACGCCGTGCTGCCCGGCTTCACCCACCTGCAGGTCGCCCAGCCGATCACCTTCGGTCATCACATGATGGCCTGGTTCGAGATGCTCGATCGCGATCACGACCGACTCCTCGACTGCCGCCGTCGACTCAACGTGATGCCGCTCGGTGCCGCCGCGCTCGCCGGCACCACCTACCCCATCGATCGGGCCTATACCGCCGAGCTGCTCGACTTCGATCGCCCCGCCGAGAACTCGCTCGACGCCGTCTCCGATCGCGACTTCGCCATCGAATTCAGCGCCGACGCAGCGATCCTGATGATGCACCTGTCGCGCTTCTCCGAGGAACTGATCCTGTGGTCCTCGGCACAGTTCGGCTTCGTCGAACTCTCCGACAGCTTCTGCACCGGCTCCTCGATCATGCCGCAGAAGAAGAACCCGGACGTCCCCGAGTTGGTGCGTGGCAAGAGCGGTCGTATCTTCGGTCACCTCATCGGCCTTCTGACCCTGATGAAGGCCCAACCCCTGGCCTACAACAAGGACAACCAGGAGGACAAGGAGCCGCTATTCGACATCGTCGACAACCTCAAGGGTTCACTGAAAGTGTATGCCGACATGATGGGGCACGTCACCTGTAACCATCAACGCATGCGCGAGGCCGCGCGCCAGGGCTTCAGCACCGCCACCGACCTCGCCGACTACCTGGTACGCAAGGGCATCCCCTTCCGCGACGCCCACGAGATCGTCGGCAAGGCCGTCGCGCTCGGCGTGCGCGAGGGTCGCGATCTCGCCGAGCTGCCGCTCGAGTCGCTGCGCCAGTTCTCCGAGGCGATCACCGACGACGTCTACGCAGTACTCACCCTCGACGGCTCAGTCGCCGCCCGCGACCACCTCGGCGGCACCGCGCCGAACCAGGTGCGCGCCGCCATCGCCCGCGCCCGCCAGCGCCTCACCGACTGAGCACGACCACCCCGCGCCGACGGCGCGGGGCCTCTCGCCGTGCCCCAGCGACACGGGGCCGGCCTCACTTCACGCAGAACTCACCGATCAACCCACGCAGCAGCGCCAGGGTCGGCGGGATGCGTTCCAGCGCGAGGAATTCATCGGGCTGATGGGCCTGGGCGATGTCGCCCGGTCCCAGCACCACCGTCTCCATCCCCAACTGATTGAGAAAAGGCGCCTCGGTGCCGAAGTTGACCGCCTCGGCCGCACGCCCAGTAAGTCGCTCGCAGGCCCGCACGATGGCCGCCTCGGCAGCGGTCTCGGCCGGTGGGATCGCCTCGAACAGGGGCTCAACCGCCCACCTCAGCCCGCGTCGGTCCGCGATCTCGGCGACCTGTTCGCACAACGCCGCGCGCACCCGCTCGGCCGACATCCCCGGCAGCAACCGCAGATCGAGCTGCAGCTCGCACTCGCCGCAGATGCGGTTGGGGTTATCGCCCCCATGGATGTGACCGAGATTCACCGTGGGGTACGGGATCGCGAAGGCCGGATGACGATGCCCCTGGCGCAACCCCTCACGCCAGGCGAGCACCGCACCGATCACCTCGTGCATCCCCTCGAGCGCACTGTTACCGAGCGCCGGATCGCTGGCATGGCCGCTGCGCCCGACCAGCCGCAGCGATTCGTTCATCACCCCCTTGTGCAGACGTACCGGACGCAGCCCGGTGGGCTCACCGATCAGCGCGTGGCGACCGGGCCGGCGGCCGGCGGCGACCAGCGCTCGCGCGCCGTTCATCGCCGACTCCTCGTCGGCGGTGGCCAGCAGGATCAGGGGGGCGCGCAGCTCGGCCGCACGCAGCCCGCGGGCGGCCTCCAGTGCCAACGCGAAGAAGGCCTTCATGTCGGCGATACCGAGCCCATAGTAACGCCCGTCGACCTCGGTCAAACGCAGCGGGTCGTGGCTCCAGTGCGACTCATCGAAGGGGACGGTATCGGTGTGGCCGGCGAGCACCAACCCGTCGTCCCCCTGCCCCAGGGTCGCCATCAGGTTGGCCTTGTCGGGATGACCGGGGATCGTCATCACCTCCACCCTGAAGCCCGCGGCCTCGGCCCACTCGGCGAGCAGCGCCACCAAGGGCCGGTTGCTCTGATCGAGGACCGGATTGACACAGCTCACCGACGGGGTCGAGATGAGCGCCGCGAGCATCTGCTCGAACCTGGGCACAACGGCGGACATAGGACCAACTCCTTGGATCGCAACATGGCGCCGGCACCACCGAACCGAGACGCACGGCGGCAACGACGCCGGGATCGGTGCGGCGCGCGGGCGCGGCGCCGTTCAGCCCTGCCCAACCACGGCGAGCAGGGCGCGTTCGAGCGCGGCGAAGTCGGGCAGCCAGGCATGCCGCTCGCCGAGCGCGAGCGCGGTCAGGGCAAAGGGGTGTGGATCCTGCTCGGCGACCAGGTTAGCGCTAGCGGCACGCTCGAGCCGCGGCATGCCTCGGCTGTAAAGGGCGACAAAGGGTAACGCCGGGTTGCCCTCGGGCATGAAGCAGACCACCACCCGCGCATGCGCGCGTCCCCGTCCCTGCCCCGCCGGGGACGGAGTGAAGGCCACCGCAGGCACCCGCCGACCACGCCACTGCAGCTCACCGAGCAGCCACTCGGGGGCACCCGAGCGCGGCTGTACCGCATCGGCCGAGACGATCTCGGCCACCGCACTGGCCGGGACCAACAGATCGCGCCCCCGGGTCGGCAGCAACATCACCCGGACCTCCTCCCGGTCGAGCGCGGCGTGCAGCTGGATCATGCCTCTCGCTCCGCCAGCACCGCGGCGATCTCCTCGAGCAGCCGCGACTCCTGGTAAGGCTTGCCGAGATAACGATCGACACCGAGTTCGAGGGCGTGCTTGCGATGCTTCTCCCCGGTGCGCGAGGTGATCATGATGATCGGCAGCGCGCGCAGACGCTCCGAGCGGCGGATATGGCGGGTCAACTCGAAACCATCCATCCGCGGCATCTCGATGTCGAGCAACAGCAGGTCGGGCAGGCGCGCATCGAGCAAGGTCAGCGCCTCGACCCCGTCCTTGGCGGTGATCACCTCCATCCGCTCGCGCCGCAGCAAGCGACTGGTGACCCGTCGCACCGTCAACGAATCATCAACCACCATCACACACACCGGCGCCTCGCCACGGGCCTGACCACCAGCACTCGGGCGATAGTCCCGCAGCGCCTTGGAACGCAGCAACGCCAGGGCATCGAGGATCAGCGCCACCCGGCCATCGGGGAGCACGGTACCACCGCTCAACCAGCGCACATCGGCCAGCTGCGCTCCCAGCGGCTTAACCAGGATGCGCTGACTCTCGATCAGGCTGTCGACCTGCAGCGCCACCCGTTGCTCACCGAGTCGCGCCAACAGCAACGGCAACCGCCGCCGCTCGCCGAGTTCGGGCTCCTGTCCCGGCTCGAGCACACCGCCGAGATAGACCACCTGATAATCCTGACCGAGATGCTCGAAGGTCCGTCGACGGCCGTCCAGGATGGCCATCAGCGCCTCGCGATCGATTCGCGCCACCGCCTCGACACTACTGTGCGGCACCGCGTAGACGTTCTCGCCGACCTTGACCAGGAAGGCCTCGATCATCGCCAGGGTCAACGGCAGGCGGATGATGAAGGTCGCCCCCTGCCCCGGCCGTGAACGCAGATCGATACCGCCGTTGGCGGCCTTGATCTCGGAGGCGACGACATCGAGCCCGACGCCGCGCCCGGAGACCTGGGTGACCTCGCGACGGGTGGTGAAGCCCGGTTCGAGCACGAACTGCAGCAGCGCCTCGTCGGGGATCTCGGCCTCGGGCGAGAGCATCTCGCGCTCGATCGCCTTGGCCCGGATCGCCGCGAGGTCCAACCCCTTGCCGTCATCACTGAGGCTGATCAGGGCGTCGTTACCCTCGCGGCGTAGCGCCAGCACCAGCGTGCCGATCTCCGGCTTGCCCGCCGCGAGGCGCGCCTCGGGGGCCTCCAGACCGTGATCGACGGCGTTGCGCAGCAGGTGTTCGAGCGGCGCCACCAGACGATCGAGCACCGCGCGATCGAGCGCCACCTCGGGGCCGACCACCTCCAACCGCGCCGACTTACCCAACCCCTCGGCGGTCTGGCGCACCAGCCGATGCAGCCGCGGCACCACCTGCACGAAGGGCACCAGACGGGTGCGCAACAGACCGTGCTGGAGGTCGTCGGCGAGCCGCGCCTGCTGGGTCAACAGGTCGGCGACCTCGCGCTGATAACCGCCGAGCAGCTCCTTGACGCTGGTGAGGTCGTCGAGGGTCTCGGCCAGCCCCCCGGAGAGCTGATGCAGGTTGGAGAAGCGATCGAACTCGAGCCGGTCGAACCCCTGCTCACCGCCGCGTTCGACTGCCGACGGCTCCTCGCCGTGACCGAGCAGCTGACGTTGGGTCTCCATCTCCAGGGTGCGCAGCTGGCTACGTAACCGGGTCACCGTCTGCTCGAGTTCGCCGAGACTGAAACCGAACTGGGCATTGCGCTGACTGAGCCGGGCACGGTAAATGCTGATCTCGCTGGCATCGTCGACGAGCTGATCGAGCAGGTCGGCACGCACCCGCACCTGAGCGGCCGCCTCCGGGGGCGGGGCAGACGCCGGGGGCGCGGAGGCGGGCACGGGCGTGGACGCAAGCGGGCGCAGCTCGGCGAGCGGGGCCGAGGCCGTGGTGGTGGCCGACTCCGCCTCGGTGTCCTCGAGCGCGGCCACCAGGGCCGACAGCCGCGGCAGCGCAGCACCGCGCTCGAGCGCCTCGACCTGACCGGCAAGGGCATCGACGGCGCGCTGCGCCAGCTCCAGGGTGGCATCGGTGATGACGCGCGGGTCGTCGTGGACCGCCTTGAGCCGGGTCTCGAGGGCATGACTGAGATCCCCGATCACCGTCAACCCGGTGAGTCGGGCGCTGCCCTTGAGGGTATGGAGTAGACGGTTGATGCCATCGAGCCGGTCGTGCTGCTGGGGTGCGAGCAGCCAGGCCTGGAACTCGGCATCGAGCTTGTCGAGCAGCTCGCGCGCGTCTTCCAGGAACAGGGTCGCAAGCTCGGGGTCGGGCGCCGCGACGCTATCCGCCGCGACCGCCTCGGCCACACCGCTGCTACCAGAGCGCTCTGGCTCTGGCTCTGGCAACAGGGTGGGTTCAGGGCCTGGTGCCGTCAAGGCCGTGGGGGCGGCGCCCGACGGCGCAGCGTCGTCAAGTGCGGGCGGGGGCACGGGCGCACCCGTGGTCGATGCGGTCGTCTCCGCCGCCGCGGCCGGTGTCGAGGGGGGCGGCAGATCATCACGCTCGGCTCGCGACGCCTCCGCCCCCGCCATGGCCTCTGTCGCCATCCCGGACGGTGCCGACGAGAGAGCGGCCTCCTCCCCTGGGACCGAGCCCACCGCCGCGCCTGCCTCGGGCAGTGGCGTGGAGGCGACCAGCGGATCCGGCAACGGGGTCGGGTCAGGGACGAACGCGCGGGTCTCGGCGGACGACGGGGTGATGACCGGCGGCAACGCCATCTCCACCTCTGCGGTCAGTGCCTGCAGCGTCGCCCCCGCCGGGCCGCCGCCAGGGAGTTCGGCGACCCGCGCGGCGATCTGGTCGCAGGCCCGTTCGAGCCAGCCGCGCGCCTCGGCATCGGGTGACCGGCCCTGTTCCTGGGTGAGACGGTGCTCGAGCACCCGTGTGAGCGCCGCGATGCTATCGATCCCGGCCATGCGCGCGCTGCCGGTCAGGGTGTGGAGCGCGCGCAGGAGTGGTTCGTCGACCGCGCGCGCCGCGGCCAGCGCGTCAGCGATCTGCTGCAGGTGTTCCGCAGCCTCGGCACGGAAGATATCGAGCAGCTCCTCATCCTCGCCGAGCAGGCTACCGGCATCGATCGTGGCAAGCGCGGGATCGGGCAGGGGCGCCGCAGCGGCGGCCGACACCACGACCTCATCGGCCACCGCCGCCGGGGCCGGCGGCGCCAGCTCCAGTTCAGCGAGGTCGAGCGCGGGCAGCTCCAGCTCCGGCAGCTCAAATTCGGCGCCCGCCTCACCCCCGGCCTCCGCCGCATCATCGTCCGTGCCCAGGCTCGGCAGCGGCACGCTCTCCGGGTCCAGCGATGTCTCGTCGGCAAAGACCGACGACACCGCATCCTGCGCCGCCGCGTCGGGCGTCTCGGTCACCGAGGCCGCTCCCGGCGCCGGTGGCGCGAGCAACTGCTCGGCGGGGGTGATCAGCGGCGCGATCGCAAAGGCGCGCCCCTCGGCCTCGGCGGCAACCAGCTCGGGGAGGCGTTCGAGCACCGTGGCAATATGCGCCAACAGCGGCGGCGTGACCGCCACACTGCGTTCGAGCACGCGATTGAGCAGGATCTCATTGGCCTGCGCGACCTCTGCCACCTGTCGCGCCCCGACCAGCCGGCCACTGCCCTTGAGGGTGTGGAAGCTGCGCCTGAGCGTGGTCAAGGCCTCCCAGTCCTCGGGGGCCTCCGACCAACGCGCGAACTGGGCACGCGCCGCATCCACCTCCTCGGCGGCCTCTTCGAGAAAGATATCCAGGAATTCCGCAGCGATGGTGCCTTCCTCGGGGGCGAGGGCGGCTGCCGTCGAGGGCGCCGCCGTCGCTGCAGCCGGACCGGGCTCGGGCTGCAGCGACGACCCACGGGCCTGCTGCAGGGCAGCGAGCGAGGCGCGGGCCTGTTCGATCAGGTTGGCCCCGAACGGCTGGCCGTCCTGCAGATGAGCGATGTAGAGCTCGAGCGCGGCGATGGTATCGGCCAGGTGCTCGAATTCCCCCTCGCTCGGCATCGGCGCCTGATCGCCATCCAGGCCACGCATCAGCACGGCGACCGCGCCGGCGAGATCGGCGGCGGCCTGTTCATCAAGGATGCGCAGTGCACCCGCCACGTTCTCCAGCGCGCCGGGCACCGGCGCTAAGGGGGCGAGATTGGCGCGATCGAGATGGCAGGCGCCGATCGCCTCCTTGACCTGCACCAACTCGTAGCCGGCCTCGCGCAGGGTGAGGCTGGCCAGCTCACCGAGATCGATCCCCGGCAGCTCGCCACTGGCGGCCCCGGCGCGGCGCTCGGCGCAGGCGCGTAACTGCGACTTGAGGCCGAGCAGCTCGGTGGCCAGGGTCTCGAGCGCCCCCCCACCCTCGGCACCGTCGACGGCGGCGCCCAACTCACCGGCGAGACGCCGCAACTTGGCCTCCAGCTCGGTGCCTCCGGCGACCGCGAGCCGCTCGGCGAGCCGGCGCAGCCCACTTTCCAACAGTGCCAGCTCACCGGTATCGGCGACCCCGGGCTGGGCCAGGCGTTCGAGCCGGCCCTCGAGTTCGGGCAGGGCCTCCAAGACCTCACGAGCGGCCGTGGCCAGGGCCTCGTCGGCGGCGCCAGTGGCACCACCGGGACGCGCGCCATAGCGCGCGCGCACCACGTCCAACCCCGGCAGCGAGGTCGCCTCGAGTGGCGCCAGCGCCGTCAGCAAGCGCTCGATCAGCCCCACCACCGCCTCCTCCGGCCACTGCGGCGGACGCTGCACCAGCGGCTTGAGGATCCAGTCGAGATGACCGAGCAGCGAGCGCTGCTCGGCACTGGCCTCGAGCCAGCCCTGGCGCAACGCCTCGGTCAGGTGCTCGGCGAGCCGGAAGACGTCGGCCAGGGGGCCCTCGCCGAGATAACCGTAGAGGTGATGGAAGAGACGTCCGAGCTGTACCAGCCCCCGCCCCTCGGCGCCGCCGCGATACCACTCGACCAGATGACGGTGGAACTGTGGCCGCACCTGACGCAACGCCTCGGCCAGCGCCTCGAGCGCCTCGGGGGAGCGCTGCAGCTGGCCGGCGGCCCCGCTGAGCGCGGTGAGCGCGAGCAGCTCGACCTCGGTTAACGGCGCGGCATCGATCACCGCGCGGACCTCATTGATCGCCGGCAACAGCGCCAGCGGAGAATCATCGTACCCGGCGTCGAGCCGATCGAGATGCTCGCCGAGCGCCACCAGCGCAGTGGTCAGGGCCCGCGCCCCGGGCTGCAGCTCGGCCAGCTCGCCACCGCCGAGCCCGGCGGTGAGACGTGTCAGCTCCTCGGTCAGGCGCGCCGGGGCGGGCAGTTGTAACGCGAGCAAGACCCCCCGCACCTGTGCCAACGCCTCACCGGCCTCGGTGACGTCCTGCGGGGTCGCCGACGCTGCCTGGAGGATCGCCAGGTCCCGGACCGGGCGCAGGGCGGTGTCGATCTCACCCTTGACCCAGTTCAAACCACCGATGATCGTCTTCTCTGCCATGGGAGCGCCGCTCCTGCCGCTGCGCGAGGGGGTGAACGAAGGCGCCGCCGCACCCGCCCCGGGTGTTGTCTCTCGTCCGCGACCGCCCGTCTCAGGGCAGCCGGAATCCGGCCACCGAGCGCTGCAGCTCGATGGCGAGGTTGGCCAGCTGCTCGACCGAAGAGGCCACCCGCCGGGTCCCGTCGTTGTTCTCCTCGGTAAGCGCACGGATCGCCTGCACCGTGTCGTTGATCTCTGCGGACTGGCGCGACTGGCGCTGGGCCGAGTCGGCAATACGCTTGGTGAGGTCGGCGATGTAGGCCGAGACATTCTCGATCTCGCGCAGCGCATCGCCGGCGTTCTCGGCGAGGTTGGCGCCCTCGACCACGCCCGAGGTACTCGCCTCCATCGAGCTGACCGCCTCGTTGGTATCGGCCTGGATGGTGCGCACCAACACCTCGATCTGCTTGGTGGCGTTGCGCGAGCGCTCGGCCAGACGCTGCACCTCATCGGCCACCACCGCGAAACCACGTCCGGCCTCGCCGGCCATCGCCGCCTGCATCGCGGCGTTGAGCGCGAGGATGTTGGTCTGATCGGCGATGTCGTCGATCAGCTCGACGATCTCGCCGATCTCCTGCGAGCTCTCGCCGAGACGCTTGATGCGCTTGGCCGTCTCCTGGATCTGGTCGCGGATGGCGTCCATCCCCTGGATGGTGTCGCGCACCGTCTGCGCACCGCGACCGGCGACCTCGACCGAGCGCGAGGCGACCTCGGCCGACTCCCCGGCATGGCCCGCCACCTCGTCAATCTGTTGGGTGAGCATCTGCACTGCGTTGGAGGCCTGGGTGATCTGCTGCGACTGGGCGGTGCTGGCATCGGCCAGGCGCGCCGAGATGGTGCGGCTGTCCTGGGCCGAGGTGCTCACGCGCTTGGCGGTCTCGTTGATGGTGGTCACCAGACCCCGCAGCGCCTCGACGGCGTAGTTGATGGCATCGGCGATGGCCCCGGTCTTGTCCTCGGTGACCGAGGCCTCGACGGTGAGGTCACCGTCGGCCAGGTTACCGATCTCGTCGAGCAGCCGTTGGATCGCCTGCTCGTCACGCGCACTCTGCGCCTTCGACAGCTCCTCGCGCCGGTGTGCCTCGCGCACCGCGAGATAGGCGAGCAGCGCCAGGCTGAGCAACACCGCGCCAACGCTCGCCAACACCAGGACGAGGCCGATCTCGAGACCGCCGAGGGGGAAGCGCAGCGGCGCGGCTCGATAGGCCGTAGCGAGCGCGGCGAGCGCACTCTCGAGACCTTCGGCGGCGCTACTCAGGCGGGTCGCGGCATCGAAGGCGGCACTCGCCGCCGCCCCCTGCTCGAGGGCCTCGGCGAGGGCCCCGTCGAGGGCCGCGCTCACCCGTAGCGCATCCTCGAGCGCGCCACGTGGCTGCGGGGCGGCGGCCTCCGTGGCAAGCTCGGCGAGCGCCGTGCCGAGCGCCTCGCGCTCACCCGCTAACGCCGCGCTCACCCGCTGTGTCGTCTCCTCGCCAGCGGGCAGGGTATCGAGCAGGGCATCGATCCGCGCCAGCCGCGCCGCCTGGCGCCCCAGGCGCAACGCCGCGGCCGCAGACACCTCACTCACCGCCACACGCTCAGCGGCGCGTTCGAGCGCGGCCTCGGCGCGGACCACCAGCGCGCGGGTCTCGCGGATCGCCTGGCGGGCGCTCAATGGGGCCTCACCAGCACCGAGGATGTGTTCGAGTTCGACCCGCAACGCGGTCCAGCCGTCACGAGCCGAGCGCCATGGCTGTTCCAGGCCAGCGACGTCCGGGCGCAACGCCCCCTCCTCACCGCCGAGCGCGGCACGCAGCCGGTCGCGGGCCTGGCGCAACCGTGACGCCGCGGCCGCATCGCCCTGCAACAGCGCAGCGGCGTCACGACCGAGCTGCGCGACCGTGGTCGCCGCCGTGCTCGCCGCGGTGGACTGCCCTCGGTTGGCCGCGTCGACCTGCGCGAGGCGGAGGGAACCGAGCAGCGCCAGCACCGCAAACACCAGTGCCAACAACACCAGCAACAGGGTGATCTGTCGCGAGCCACCCTGGCGCCGCTGGCGTGGGTTGAGCGTCTCTGGTTTGGCCATCTGCTACCGAACTCCCGGAGATATGGATCATGCCCGCACAACGCCGTGGCGGACACTGCGATGAATGGATGAAGGGGTTAGACCGTGCCCGGTATCAACCGAGCGCGGCATTGAACAAAGGGTCGGCCAGCAGCCGCTCCAGGCGGAGCACGGCCACCGCCTCGTCATCGACCTGATAGGCCCTCTCGACATAGCGCGCGCTCGCCCCCAGTCCCTCGGGCAGGGTCGGGCTGCGGGCATCGTGCCGGACGTGGCGCATCCCCAGCGTCTCCGACACCACCAAGCCACAGGGTGACTCACCCTGGCGCACCACCAGCACCCGGTCACGGGCCCGGCGACGCCCCGGTGGAGCATGATGCGCGCCGGACTGCCCCCCCTGGGTCAACACCGCCAGATCACTGATCGGCAACAGGGTGCCACGGTTATTGGCGACCCCGAGGAACCAGGGATGGGTCCCCGGCACGCGGGTGATCTCGACCGGCACCTCCAGCACCTCGGCGATCTGCTCCAAAGGGGTCAGAAACTTCAGGTCTCGCACCCGGAACAGGACCGCCGCCCAGCTGTCCGGCGGCGGCGCATCGTGCGGGAGGGCGGTACGTTGCGCCCGACAGCTAGCGTCGAGCTGACGGATCAGGGCCTGTAGTTCGGCCCCGGTGGTCGGCGTCTCTGCCATGCCCTCAGCCCTCCAGTACCGCGCGCACCCGCGACAGCAGGGTGTCGGCATCGACCGGCTTGACCAGATAATCGACCGCGCCCTGACGCAGCCCCCAGGTCCGGTCGGTCTGCTGATCCTTGGTGGTCACCATGATTACCGGGATGTCGGCGGTGACCTCATCGCGCCGCAACATCCGTGTGGCCTGGAAGCCGTTGAGCACCGGCATAATCACGTCCATTAGGATCAGGTCCGGGTGTGATCGCCGCGCGATGGCGATCGCCTCCTCGCCGTTGGTCGCGGTCTCGACCTGGTAGCCCGCCTGGGTGAGCACCTTGACGAAGATCCGGGTCTCGGTCGGGGAATCGTCGACCACCAACACCCTGGCCCCGGCGACAGGCGGCTGGGTGGCGTCGTCCGTGGTCGAATCCGTCTTGCGAAAGATGCGTCTCATGGCTGCGCTCACGAGCCCGCTGGGCTCCGTTCTGGGGCACGACCGAGGTTGTCGCGCACCGCTGCCAGTAGTTCCTCTCCGGTGAACGGCTTGGAGAGATAGAGTTGGGCGCCAACCAGGCGACCCTTGGCGCGATCGAACAGTCCGTCCTTGCTCGAGAGCATCACCACCGGGGTGTGGCGAAGCGTGGCGTTGCCCTTGATCAGGGCGCAGGTGTGATAGCCGTCGAGACGCGGCATCATGATGTCGACGAACACCAGGTCGGGCTTGAAGGCGACGATCTTGCCCAACGCCTCGAAGCCGTCGGCGGCGACCATGACCTCACAACCGGCCTTGGCCAGCAGGGTCTCCGCGGTCTTGCGGATGGTCTTGCTGTCATCGATCACCAGGATCTTGGCACCGATCAGATCGGCATGGTCCGAAGGATCCGTCACGCTGACGCCCTCTCGAGTCGGCACGATTGAAGCGTATACCCTCAGGGCACACCCCGCACCTCAGCCCCGCAGCTGCGACGGGGTCGGAGACTGTCACATTCGCGGCATCGGACAGGGGCGCGGGGGGACACGCCGGCGGGTACGCTGTCGATGGCGCGCGCGATCCACCATCGACCGGGCAAGTCTAGCAGTGCCGCGCGCGTCGTCGCCAGCGGTCAGGAGGTCGCCCCGAGAGACGCCGAGGGTGCGAACCAAACGACCGACTCCGGACACGTCGATTGGATTGCCGCCTTTTAGCAAACCAACACCAGCGCCAACACCTGCTGACGGATTGAGATCACCATCAGGCAGGCGGAGCGGTTAACCGAAACTTATGACCGTATCCATCCACGATGGAGCGTCTGCCCCGCCAACCGCTTGATCCCTTGCTTTGCGCCCGTCGCGACTTCGCGGCTCAATCCCACTGGTCGCTGGTAGCTGGTCGCTGGTCGCTGCAGTAAACTGCCGAACATGAGCATCGACATCGGCATGGTGATGGACCCAATCGGGTCCATCAACACCAAGAAAGACAGCAGCCTCGCCATGCTGCTGGCGGCGCAGCGGCGCGGTTGGCGGCTGTGGTACATGGAACTCGGCGACCTCGCCCTCGAGGGCGATCGCGCGCTCGGACGGATGCGACCGCTACAGGTCCGCGACGACCCCGCCGACTGGTACACCTTAGGCGACCCCGAGGTCCGCCCACTCGGCGCGCTCGATGCGCTGCTGATGCGCAAGGACCCCCCGTTCGACATGGAGTACGTGTTCTCGACCTATCTGCTCGAACACGCCCAGGCCGCCGGCTGCCTAGTGGTCAACGACCCACGCAGCCTGCGCGACGCCAACGAGAAGCTGTTCACCGCACGCTTCCCACAGTGCACCCCACCGACCCTGGTGACCGCCAGCGCCGCCGACATCCGCGCCTTCCTCGCCGAGCACGGCGAGATCGTGCTCAAGCCGCTCGATGGCATGGGCGGGGCCTCGGTGTTCCGGGTCGCCACCGCCGACCCCAACCTCGGGGTCATCATCGAGACCCTGACCCAGCGCGGTCGGCGCTATTGCATGGCACAGCGCTATCTGCCAGAGATCCGCGACGGCGACAAACGGGTGTTGATGATCGACGGTGAGCCGGTGCCCTATTGCCTGGCACGCATCCCCGCCCCCGGCGAGAGCCGCGGCAACCTCGCCGCCGGCGCCAGGGCCGAGGCCCGACCGTTGCGCGCGCGTGAGCGCTGGATCGCCGAACAGGTCGGCCCCGAACTCCGCGCCCGTGGCATCCTGTTCGCAGGGCTGGACGTGATCGGCGACCATCTCACTGAGGTCAATGTCACCAGCCCGACCTGCATCCGCGAACTCGACGCCGCCTACGGCCTCGACATCGCCGGTGCCCTGATGGATCGCATCGCCGCCCGACTCGACGCCCACGACTGATCCGGGCGCGTGCCCTCGGGGTCGGCAGCAGCGGATCGCCGTAACCCGAGGAGTACCCCCATGCCGTCTCCGTGCCGCCCGTCGCCCACCCGCCCCATCCTGCTCGCGCTGCTCGCGCTGCTCGCGCTGCTCGCACTCGCTGGCTGCCGCGAGACGACACCGGTAAACACCACTCGGCTACAAGCTTTCGGCGAGCCGCTCGACCTCACCCTGGTCGGGGTCGACCCCGAGCTGGCGCGCCGCGCCCGCGACGAACTCAGCGAGGACATCACCTTCCGCGCCCGCGCCTGGGACCCCTGGAGAGCGGGCGCACTGGCCGAACTCAATCAGCGCCTCCCCAGCGGCGAGCCGGCCACCATCCCGCCCTCGGTCCTGCCACTACTGCGCACCGGCCAGCGACTCGCCGCGCGCAGCCAGGGACTCTACAATCCCGCCCTCGGTGAACTGGTCGCGCGCTGGGGCTTCGACCGCACCCC
This sequence comes from Marichromatium bheemlicum, assembly GCF_012276755.1. Classification (GTDB taxonomy): domain Bacteria; phylum Pseudomonadota; class Gammaproteobacteria; order Chromatiales; family Chromatiaceae; genus Marichromatium; species Marichromatium bheemlicum. The sequence goes on from NZ_JAAXKX010000006.1 coordinate 120,194, forward strand.
GCCACGCGCCACCCCACCGACTCAGGCACAGCTCGACGCCCTGCTGACACAGGCACCGACCATGGCGCAGCTGCGCCGTGACGGACTCGAGATCCGCGCCACCAACCCCAGTATCCAGCTCGACTTCGGTCGCCTGGCGCCGGCGCTGGCCATCGACCTGGCGATCGCGCGGCTGCGCGAGCTGGGCATCGTCAACGCCCTGATCCAACGCGGCGGCACCTGGCGCGCCAGCGGCGATCGAGGCGGCCAGCCCTGGCGGGTACCGATCCTGCGCGCCGGAGGCTCCGGGGTACTGGCCATCGTCACCCTAGGCCGCGACGAGGCGCTGGGCAGCGTGGCCGATCACCAGCGCGACTTCATCCACCAGGGCGAGGTCTATCATGATGTGCTCGATCCGCGCACTGGCCGACCGGCGCGCGCCAGCCGCACCGTCACCGTGCTCCAGCCCGACCTGGCCAGCGCCACCGTCGCCGCCCACGCACTATTCGTCGCCGGCCCCGAGCACTGGCTCGAGGTCGCCCGCGCGATGGGGGTGACCACGGCGTTGCTGATCGACCGCGCCGGCGAGGTCCATGTCACCCAGGCGCTGTGGGACCGACTCGAACGGGTCGACCCCGGCGCCAGGATCCACCGCGTCAACCCGATTACCACCGAGGCCGCAGCCACCGCCCCATGATCGACCGTCCGACCCCGACCCTGGATCCACTGCCACCGGAACTGCTCTCCCCCCCCTCGCCCAAGGGCGATGGCCGGGGGCTGACGGTCGCCCTGGCCGTCGCCGCCGTGCTGCACCTGGTGGTGCTGGTGGTGTTCGACATCTGGCCGACGCCACACCCGCGCCAGCCACTCCCCGACTCGGCGCTCGAGGTCCTGCTGGTACAGGCCCCGGAGAACACCGACCGGGTCTCACCCGACGCCCCCGGGGCACTCCACAACCGCCAGGGTGAGACCATCCACGGCGATGCCGCCCACACCCTCGAGGGCGAGACCGACACGCCCCCGGCCACGGGCGCCCCGCTGGCCCTCGCCCCGAGCGAACAACCACCGGGGCTGGCGACGACGTCCACGCCGCCCACCGGCTCGCCGCTCACCGCCTTGACCCTGGAGGGCGACGCGCCGCGCCGCCCCGAGGTCCAGGCCACCCCGCAGCCGCCGGTCGTCGATGCCGCGCAGATCCTCGCCAGCCGCGACCACACCGTCGCACGCCTCGCCGCCGCGCCCAGCCCCGGGGAGGACGACTCCTCGAGCAATCTGCGCCGCCGCGCGGTGAGCGCGAGCACCCGCGAGATCCGCTACGCCAGCTATCTCGCCGCCTGGACCCGCAAGGTCGAGCGCATCGGCAACATCAATTATCCGCAGGCGGCCAAAGAACAACGCATCTACGGCAGCCTCCTGCTGCACGTCTCGATCCGCGCCGACGGCAGCCTCGCCCAGGTGCGGGTGGTCCGCTCATCGGGTTACGACTTGCTCGATCAAGCGGCGGTACGCATCGTCGAGTTGGCCGCGCCCTTCGCGCCCTTCCCGCCGGACATCGCCGCCGAGACCGACGTGCTCGACATCATCCGCAACTGGCAGTTCATGCGCGGCGACACCCTCGGCTGGGAGCACTGATTCGGACAGCAGGCGGTATTCGTATAAACCCAAGGGGTACGATTAACATCAGCGAACGACCTCATTAACCGTACCCCTTTGGTCAAGCCAGCGCCGAGCGGCGCATCCTCGCACTTGCCTCGGGTTGCGCCGCACCGGATACTAGGGACCATGGCCTACAGCTCCTCACTGACCAATCACTTCCTGATCGCGATGCCGGGTCTTCAGGACCCAAACTTCGCGCGTACCGTGACCTATGTCTGCGAGCACACGGAACAGGGCGCGATGGGCATCGTCATCAACCGCCCACTGGAGGTGACCCTCGGCGAGCTGCTCGCGCAGCTCGAGATCCCCACCGATGACGCCGAGCTGCAGGCGACCCCGGTCTATCAGGGCGGGCCGGTGCAGACCGATCGCGGCTTCGTGCTACACACCGCCGGGCCGAGCTACGACTCGACCCTCGGCATCACCGAGGAGATCAGCCTCACCACCTCGCGTGACGTGCTTGAGGCCATCGCCCACGGTGACGGACCGGAGCACAGTCTGGTAGCACTCGGCTACGCCGGCTGGGGCGGCGGCCAACTCGAACAGGAGATGAGCGCCAACGCCTGGCTCAACGGCCCGGCGAGCGACGACATCATCTTCCACCTCGATACCGGCGAACGCTGGTTGGCCGCGGCGCAACTGCTCGGGGTCGACCTCAACCTGCTCAGTGGCGAGGCCGGTCACGCCTGAGCGCGTGACGTACCACCTGGACGACGCATGGCAACCCTGCTCGGCTTCGACTTCGGAACCCGCAAGATCGGCATCGCCGTCGGCCAGACGGTGACCGGCTCGGCGAACCCACTGACCACCCTGCGCAACCGCCAGGACAAACCCGACTGGCCGGGCATCGAGGCACTGATCCGTGAATGGCAGCCAGAGGCGCTGGTCGTCGGCCTCCCCTTCAACATGGACGACACCGAGGTCGACTGGTCGGGACGGGTGCACCGCTTCGCCCGCCAGCTCAACGGCCGCTTCGGGCTCGAGGTCCACCTGATCGACGAGCGTCTGACCTCGCTCGAGGCCCAACGGCTGATCGCCGAAGGACCCGCAACAGCCAAATCGACAACGCCGGACGCCGTCGATGCATTCGCGGCGGCCCTCATCCTGGAAACCTGGCTCTGTGAGCAACACCAACATCTGGAAGGACGCCGCACAGATCGATGAGGCCATCGCGCGCATGGCCGACGATCTCTCGGCCCTGCTCGAACGGCGCGCGATCGACGATGCGCTGATGATCGGCATCCACACCGGCGGCGTCTGGGTCGCCGACCGGCTGCACGCCCGTCTCGGACTCGAGGCCCCGCTCGGTCATCTCGACATCTCCTTCTATCGCGACGACTTCACCCGCATCGGGCTCCACCCCCAGGTCCATCCCTCCTACCTGCCGGTGGGGGTCGACGACCGTCACCTGATCCTGGTCGACGACGTGCTGCAGAGCGGACGCACCATCCGCGCCGCGCTCAACGTGCTGTTCGACTACGGTCGCCCGGCCTCGGTCACCCTCGCCACCCTCGCCGAGCGCGAGGCCGAGCGTGAGCTGCCGATCGCCGCCGACGTCGTCGGTCTGCGCGCCCAGCTCGACCCCGGCACCCAGATCAAGCTCAGCGGCCCCGAGCCACTGGTGATGCTGCTCGGCCACACCCCCGACAAGCACGATCAGGGGGCCTCGGCATGAGCGCACTGACCCCACAGCTCGACGCCAACGGCAAGCTCAAGCACTTCCTCACCCTCGACGGGCTCGACGCCACGCTACTGCACGAGATCATCGACCGCGCCAGCGGCTTCCTCGGTGTCTCCGACCAGGCGGTGAAGAAGGTGCCGCTGTGTCGCGGCAAGGTCATCGCCAACCTCTTCTTCGAGACCAGCACCCGTACCCGCACCACCTTCGAGCTGGCCGCCAAGCGGCTCTCGGCCGACGTGCTCAACCTCAACATCTCCACCTCCTCGACCGCCAAGGGCGAGACCCTGCTCGACACCTTGCGCAACCTCGAGGCGATGCACGTCGACATGTTCGTGGTGCGGCACGCCACCAGCGGCGCGGCACACTTCATCGCCGATCATGCCGCCCCCCACGTCAGCGTGGTCAACGCCGGTGACGGGCGCCACTCGCACCCCACCCAGGCGATGCTCGACATGCTCACCATCCATCGCCACAAGCCCGACTTCGGTCAGCTGCGGGTAGCGATCATCGGCGACATCCTGCACTCGCGAGTGGCGCGCTCGCAGATCCTCGCCCTGCACACCCTCGGCGTCCCCGAGGTGCGGGTGATCGGTCCGCGCACCCTGATCCCGGCCCAGGCCGAGGAGGCGCTCGGGGTCAAGGTCTATTACGACCTGCGCGAGGGGCTACGCGATGTCGATGTGGTGATCATGCTGCGGCTACAGCGCGAGCGCATGAGCAGCGCCCTGCTACCGAGCGAGCACGAGTACTTCCAGCTCTACGGCCTGACCGAGGAGCGCCTCGCCGTCGCCCACCCCGAGGCGATGGTGATGCACCCCGGCCCGATCAATCGCGGGGTCGAGATGGACTCCCAGGTCGCCGACGGCGAGCGCTCGGTGATCCTCGAGCAGGTCAGCAACGGCATCGCCGTGCGCATGGCGGTGATGTCGATGTGTCTCGGCACCCAGAACCTGCAGCATTCCCAGATCGCCGGAGCCACCGATGGCCAGTAGTCCCAAGATCACCATTCGCAACGGCCGGCTGATCGACCCGGCCTCCGGCATCGACAGCCACAGCGACCTGCACATCGCCGAGGGCCGGATCGCGGCCATCGGCGCCGCACCCTCCGGCTTCCAGCCCGACCGCACCCTCGATGCCAGCGGCAGGCTGGTGGTGCCCGGTCTGGTCGACCTCTCGGCGCGGCTACGCGAACCCGGTCACGAGCACAAGGCGACCATCGCCAGCGAGACCCGCGCCGCCGCGGCCGCCGGTATCACCACCCTGTGCTGCCCGCCCGACACCCATCCGGTGATCGACACCCCGGCGGTGGCGCAGCTCATCCAGCAGACGGCCACTCGCAACGGTTATGCTCGGGTGCTGCCGATCGGCGCGCTGACCCGTGGGCTCAAGGGCGAGACCCTGGCCGAGATGGCCGCGCTCAAGCGCGCCGGCTGCCCGGCGCTCGGCGAGGCCGAGCGCCCGATCCGCAACACCCATGTACAGCGCCGCGCGCTCGAATACGCCGCCTCCTTCGGGATGCCGGTGTTCATGCACCCGCTCGACCCCGAACTCAGCGAGGGCGGCTGCGCCCACGAGGGCCGCATCAGCGCCCGGCTCGGCCTGCCGGGGATCCCCGAGGCGGCCGAGACCCTGGCCATCGCCCGCGGCCTGGCGCTGGCCGAGCAGACCGGCGCGCGCATCCACTTCCGCGGCCTGTCGACGGCGCGCGCCGTGACCCTGCTGGCCGAGGCGCGACGTCGCGGCGTGCGCGCCAGCGGCGACGTCAGCATCCACCAGCTGTTCCTCACCGAGGACGACCTCGCCGGACTCGACGCCAACTGCCACCTGCTGCCGCCACTGCGCACCCAGGCCGATCGCGAGGCGCTACGCGGGGCCGTGGCCCAGGGGGATCTCGACGCCGTCTGCTCCGATCACCAGCCGCACGACGCCGACGCCAAGCTCGCCCCCTTCCCCGACACCGATCCCGGCATCGCCGCGCTCGAGACCTTGCTGCCACTGGCGCTACGGCTGGTCGACGAGGGCGTGGTCGGGCTGACCGAGATGATCGCCCGCCTCACCCAGGGACCGGCCGCGATCATCGACCAGCCCTACGGTCGACTCGGCATCGGCGACATCGCCGATGTCTGTGTCCTCGATCCCGAGGCGCGCTGGACACTGACCCCCGAGTCGCTGGTCGGACGCGCCTGCAACACCCCCTTCATCGGCACCGAGATGCACGGACGCGTGAGCTGGACCCTGCTCGGCGGCCGCGTCGTCTTCGAACGCGTCGAACAGGACTGACCCCCACCCGGGCCGGCGCCACCGCTCATAGCGGTGGCGTCATCGAGCCTCGGGCACCACCGCCAACCGGACGGAGACCGCCGCCGTGGATATCGCCGAACTCCTCGCCTTCAGCGTCAAGAACAAAGCCTCCGACCTTCATCTCTCGGCCGGTCTGCCACCGATGATCCGGGTCGATGGCGACATGCGCCGGATCAACGTCCCGGCGCTCGACCACCGCGCCGTGCACTCGCTTGTCTACGACATCATGAACGACAAGCAGCGCAAGGATTACGAGGAGTTCCTCGAGACCGACTTCTCCTTCGAGATCCCCGGCGTGGCGCGCTTCCGTGTCAACGCCTTCAACCAGAAGCGCGGCGCCGGCGCGGTATTCCGCACCATCCCCTCCAAGGTGCTCTCGCTCGAGGACCTCAACGCCCCACCGATCTTCAAGGAGATCGTCAACGTCCCGCGCGGCCTGGTGCTGGTGACCGGCCCTACCGGTTCGGGTAAGTCGACCACGCTGGCGGCGATGATCGACCATCTCAACGACAACGAGTACGCCCACATCCTCACCATCGAGGACCCGATCGAGTTCGTCCACACCAGCAAGAAGTGTCTGCTCAACCAGCGCGAGGTCCATCGCGACACCCTCGGCTTCAGCGAGGCGCTGCGCTCGGCGCTGCGTCAGGACCCGGACATCATCCTTGTCGGCGAGCTGCGCGACCTCGAGACCATTCGCCTGGCGCTCACCGCCGCCGAGACCGGCCACCTAGTATTCGGCACCCTCCACACCACCTCGGCGGCCAAGACCATCGACCGCATCATCGACGTCTTCCCCGCCGCCGAGAAGGAGATGGTGCGCGCGATGCTCTCGGAGTCGCTACGCGCAGTCATCGCCCAGACCCTGCTCAAGAAGATCGGCGGCGGCCGGGTGGCGGCGCACGAGATCATGATCGGCACCCCGGCGATCCGTAACCTCATCCGCGAGGCCAAGGTCGCGCAGATGTACTCGGCGATCCAGACCGGCCAGGCCCACGGCATGCAGACCCTGGACCAGAACCTCAAGGAACTGGTCCAGCGCGGCGTGATCACCCGCAAGGACGCGCAACAGAAGGCGCAGAACAAGGACAGCCTGATGTAAGCGGCCAGCATAGCCTCGTAGGTTGGGTTAACCGTCCGCCCACCATGCCACCGAAGAATCTGCGGCGCTCGTCGACGGTTAACCCAACATCGGAGCGCGATCGCAGCGCTTCGATGCATGAACCACAAAGACGCGAAGCTCGCTAAGGATTTGGGGCGACCAGCTCAAAGGCAGCTGCAGCTGAAACTGGAGACCGAAAAGCGCGCGCACCGCTCGCCCCCTTCCCCTCCCTTCGCGCCTTCGTGGTTCGAATCAGCGGCCAACCCGTAGGTTGGGTTGCCCGCTCCACCCCGGCGACATAACGTCACCCCAGGACGGGCAACCCAACATCGACGACGACGCGGCGTTGGGTTGCCGTCGGCAACCCAACCTACGTCCTAAGGCTTTAGAGCGACCAGCTCAAAGGCGACTGCGGCTGAAACTAGAGGCCGAAAAGCGCGCACCGTTCGCCCCCTTCATCCCTGCAATCCCTTCGCGCCCTTCGCGTCTTGGCGGTTCATTCTCTCTAATGATGCGACGATGACGCGCCCGCTGGCGGTTGAGGGCTAGCCGCTGCGGGCTGACCGCCCGATGTCGCGGTACAGCCGCTCCAGCGGCTCGGGAACAGGCTCTCGACCACCCCGGAGCGATGTACCACCGCCATCCCCAACACGTGCCCGCGATAGCTCGCCACCACCTGGCCATAGGCGCCAGCGGCAAGCTGCTCGGGGTGTGGCGTGAAGGTCTCGCGACGCAGATAACGGTCGCGCTGTTCGGCGTCGAGGTCGAGGCGATGGGCGCTCGCCTCACGCCCGAGCACCAGCGCCCCGGCAGTGGTCGGCTTGGGCGGACGCACATTGGTGCGGTGGAAGAAGAGGCCACTGGCCTCGGGGCGCGGTGCCCGCGGCGGGCAGTGATCGGCGGCGCTCAGGTGCAGCCCACGCTTGGTCTGGCGGTGCACCCGATAACGCGACCAGATGTCCTCGGGCAGGCCGTAGCGCGACGCCACACCCTCCAGCCAGGGTGCGATCTCCTCGGCGCCATCGACCGGCGGTGCCGGCGGCGCCGCGCGATGGCGCTCGGCGACATCGGCCGGCTTCTCCAGCACCGCGATGAAGAACCCACCGCTGTCGTTGTGGTGAGGCCAGATGCGCATGCAACCGGCGAGGCGCGGATCGAGCGCCTGCCCCTGCCACTCGGTGAGCCCAGGCGCGCAACGGATACCGGGTAGCGCCGCCGGCAACAGCCGCAGCCCCTCGCCCGCGGCGGCGAGCACCGCGTCGAGCACCAACTCATTCTCCTCCGGGGCGAAGGTGCAGGTCGAGTACACCAGGCGTCCGCCGGGGCGCAACAGGTGCACCGCCTTCTCCAGCAGCAAGCGCTGCTTGGGCGCGAGCCGCGCGGCGTTCTCCGGCCCGAGTCTGCCGAGCAGCGAGGGGTTGCGCCTGAGCGTCCCCTCGCTCGAACAAGGGGCGTCGAGCAGGATGCGGTCGAACTGCCCACCACGCAGCGGCCAATTCGAAGCGTCCTTGCAGGTGGTGCTGACGTTGACCACGCCGAGACGATCGAGATTGCCCTGCAACGCCTTGATCCGATGGGTGGAGAGATCATTGGCGATCAGGGTGCCGCGATTGCCGAGGGCGAAGGCGATCTGTGCGGTCTTGCCCCCTGGCGCCGCACACATGTCGAGCACCCGCTGCCCCGGCGCAAGATCGAGCAGTCGCACCGGTAGCTGCGAGACCAACTCCTGGGCATGCGCCAACCCCGCACAGTACCACCAGTGCTGCCCGGTACGGGCCTCGGGGGCGAGACGCAGCGCCCCCGGGAGCGCGGTCAACGGCTCGGCCGCAATCCCCTCCTCGGCGAGCAGCGCCACCAGTTCGGCGACCGAGATCCGCGTCGGGTTGGCCCAGATACAGGGTGCCAACGGGCGCCCCAGGGCAGCGACGAAGGCATCCCAGTCGTCGACGAGGTCGCGATAGCGACTCAGCGTGGAGGCGGCGATCTGCGCCGGGGTGCAGGCGGCAGCACTGCTGCCACGGGGGGATCGATCTTTCATGAACTCGTTACTCGATGACAGGGAACCCACGCGCCCGAGCACGGAACGCGGACAGCCGGGGCGACGCGGGAGAAGAGAAAGGCGGCTGATGATAGTGAAGGCGAGAAACGAACCGCAAACGACGGTTACGCACGTCCCTCGGGGCCGGTACAGGACGACGGGCTGAGGCCCAGCACGCGACGAGGCAATCGACCCCGCCGGCGCGTGCGGATGCTATGATTTCAGGTTTGTTTCAGAGGACGCGCGCCCCATGCCCTGGCTGCAGCTCAGATTCGACGCCCCCCGCGAACAGGCCGAACGGCTCGCCATCGAGCTGGAGGAGGCCGGCGCCCTGTCGGTGACCTTCGGCGACGCCGGCGACGACCCCCAACTCGAGCCCGGTCCCGGCGAGACCCCGCTGTGGTCGGAGGTGACCACCACCGCTCTGTTCGAGGACGATGCCGCCAGCAGCGCACTGGTCGCCGCACTCTGCCGCGACCTCGGCACCCGCCTGGCGCATGCGCCGAGCGTCGAGCGGCTCGAGGATCAGGTCTGGGAACGGGTCTGGCTCGACACCTTCAAACCCACCCGCTTCGGCCAGCGGCTGTGGGTCTGTCCCCACGGCCAATCGCCCGAGACCGATGACGCAGTCATCATCGCCCTCGATCCCGGACTGGCCTTCGGCACCGGACACCACGCCACCACCGCGCTCTGTCTGGAGTGGCTCGACGGCGCCGACCTCGCCGGCAAGACGGTGCTCGACTACGGCTGTGGCTCGGGCATCCTCGCCATCGCCGCACTCAAACTCGGCGCGGCGCGCGCCATCGCCGTCGACCACGACACCCAGGCACTCGAGGCCACCCGCGACAACGCCGCGGCCAACGGCGTGGCCGAGCGCATCGAGTGCTATCTGCCCGACGAGCAGCCCGAGGGCCAGGTCGATACGGTGCTCGCCAACATCCTCGCCGGCCCGCTGGTCGAGCTGGCCCCGCGGCTGATCGCAGCGGTTCGCGACGGTGGCGAATTGGTGCTCTCCGGCGTCCTCGCCGAGCAGGCCGAGACGGTACGCGCCGCCTACGCCGGGGCGATCGCACTCGATCCCACCTGTCAGCGCGAGGACTGGGTGCGGATCAGCGGCCGCCGAGCGACCGCGCCATGACCATCCGCCCCTTCCAGATCGGCCCCCACCGCCTGGAGAACAACCTGGTGCTGGCGCCCATGGCCGGCATCACCGACCGCCCCTTCCGCACCCTCTGTCGCCGCCTCGGCGCGGGGCTGGCGGTCTCGGAGATGATCTCGGCCAACACCGCGCTGTGGGGCACGCGCAAGTCGGTGTGCCGGCTCGACTTCGGCGACGAGCACGGCCCGGTCTCGGCGCAGATCCTCGGCGCCGACCCCGCGGCCATGGCCGAGGCGGCACGGATCAACGTCGCCCACGGCGCCGACATCATCGACATCAACATGGGTTGTCCGGCGAAGAAGGTCTGCAAGGTCGCCGCCGGCTCGGCGCTGCTGCGCGACGAGTCGCTGGTGGCGGCCATTCTCGAGGCGGTGGTGGCGGCGGTCGAGGTACCGGTCACGCTCAAGATCCGCACCGGCTGGGCGCCGGAGGCGCGTAACGCACCGCGCATCGCCCGCATCGCGCACGACAGCGGCATCGCCGCACTCACCGTGCACGGGCGCACCCGCGCCTGCGGCTATGGCGCCCCGGCCGAGTACGACACCATCCGCGCCATCCGCGAGCAGGTGCCGATCACGCTGATCGCCAATGGCGACATCCGGGACGCGCACAGCGCACGGGCGGTTCTGGACTACACCGGCGCCGATGCTATCATGATCGGGCGCGCGGCCCAGGGGCGCCCCTGGATCTTCCGCGACATCGCCACCGCACTGGCCACGGGCGACACGCCCGCCCCGACCCCGCCCCCTCGTGCCTGGATCAGGGATCTCCTGCGCGAGCACCTCGAGCAGCTCTACCAGTTCTATGGCGACCACGGCGGGGTGCGCATCGCGCGCAAGCACATCGCATGGTACAGCCGCCACCTCCCCGGTGCGGCTCGCTTTAGAGACCAGATCAATCGGACCGAGACACCAGCGCAACAGCTCGCGCAGGTCCTCGCGTTCTTCGATCAATGCCCCGACACGGAGACACAGGCAGCATGAAGACAGAGGCTGCAGGCAACGCATCGGAACCGACCTCGACGGGGCTTCGGGTGACGGACGCCAGCCATACCGATCCACTGAGCAAGTGTGTACGTCTCGCGCTGCGCGCCTATCTCGACAACATGGGCGATCACGACGTGCACGACCTCTATGCCCTGGTGATGGAGGAGGTCGAACGCCCTCTGTTCGAGACCGTGCTCCAGCACACCGGCGGCAACCTCAGCCAGGCATCGCGCATGCTCGGCATGACCCGCACCACCCTGCGCAAACGGCTGAACGACTACGGGGTCGAGCGCGAGCGTTGATCGCGCGCACCCCACTGGCGCCGTACGCGGCGCCGGTCGATTGATTCCACCCGCGGAATCGATCAGCATCCATCCAGTACCAACCAACCGATCCGGACCTACACCAGATGCAACCCATCAATCGCGCCTTGATCAGCGTTTCCGACAAGACCGGCCTGGTCGACTTCGCCCGGGAGCTGGCGGCCAGGGGCGTCGAAATCCTCTCCACCGGCGGCACCGCACGACTGCTCACCGAGCAGAACATCGCCGTCACCGAGGTCTCCGACTACACCGGCTTCCCCGAGATGATGGCCGGGCGTGTCAAGACCCTGCACCCGACCATCCACGGCGGCATCCTCGGACGTCGCGGCACCGACGACCGGGTGATGCGCGAGAACGGGATCAAGCCGATCGATCTGGTGGTGGTCAACCTCTATCCCTTCGAGCAGACCGTGGCCCGTCCCGACTGCGACCTGCCGACCGCGATCGAGAACATCGATATCGGCGGCCCGACCCTGCTGCGCGCGGCGGCCAAGAATCACGCCAACGTCACCGTGGTGGTCGATGCCGGCGACTACAGCCGCATCACCCGCGAGCTGACCGAGCACGGTGGGGTGAGCGACACCACCCGCTTCGATCTCGCCGCCAAGGCCTTCGAGCACACCGCCCGCTACGACGGCGCCATCGCCAACTATCTCGGTGCCCGTGCCGAGGCCCAGAGCGAAGGCGAGGCAGCCCCGGCGGCCCTGCCCCGCACCCTGTCGCTGCAACTGGTGCGTCACCAGTCGATGCGCTACGGCGAGAATCCGCACCAGAACGCCGCCTTCTACGTCGAGCACCAGCAGCCCGAGGCCGGCATCAGCACCGCCCACCAGCTCCAGGGCAAGGCGCTTTCCTACAACAACATCGCCGACACCGACGCCGCGCTCGAGTGCGTCAAGCAGTTCGACGAGGCCCCGGCCTGCGTCATCGTCAAGCACGCCAACCCCTGTGGCGTGGCCATCGGCGCAACCATCCGCGAGGCCTACGAGCGCGCCTTCTCGACCGACCCCGAGTCGGCCTTCGGCGGCATCATCGCCTTCAACCGCGCGCTCGACGTCGAGACCGCGAAACTGATCGTCGAGCGCCAGTTCGTCGAGGTCATCATCGCCCCCAGCGTCGACGCCGAGGCCGCGGTGGCCGTCGCCGCCAAGAAGAACGTGCGTCTGCTCGCCTGTGGTGAGTGGCCGGCACAGCCCGGCGCCCGGCTCGACTACAAGCGCGTCAACGGAGGGCTGCTGGTGCAGGACGCCGACCTCGCGCTGCGCAACGAGCTGCGCACCGTCACCACCCGCGAGCCCAGCGAACAGCAACTCACCGACCTGCTGTTCGCCTGGCGGGTGGCCAAGTTCGTCAAGTCCAACGCCATCGTCTACGGTCGCGACGGCATGACCATCGGCGTCGGCGCCGGTCAGATGAGCCGCGTCAACTCCGCGCGCATCGCCGCGATCAAGGCCGAGCACGCCGGTCTCCAGGTCGCCGGCTCGGTGATGGCCTCCGATGCCTTCTTCCCCTTCCGCGACGGCATCGACCAGGCCGCCGAGGCCGGCATCACCGCCGTCATCCAGCCCGGCGGCTCGGTGCGCGACGAGGAGACCATCGCCGCCGCCAACGAGCACGGCATGGCCATGGTGTTCACCGGGATGCGCCACTTCCGCCACTAGGCCGGCGCATCAATCTGAACCGCAAAGACGCGAAGCACGCAAAGCGATCTTGAGGGAGGCCCTGGGCGCATCCCGACACCGGGGGCGGCAACAGGCCGCTCCCGGAGAAGAGCCTTGGCGTCCTTTGCGCCTTTGCGGTTCCATCTGCATCGGAGCAGCGGATTCGAACCATGCGCATCCACCCCACCGCCATCATCGAGGACGGGGCCGAGATCGACCCCAGCGTCACCATCGGCCCTTACTCGATCGTCGAGTCCGGCGCCGTGATCGGTCCCGAGTGCCGCATCGAGAGCTGCGCACGCATCTACGGCAACACCCGCATGGGCGCGCACAACCGGGTCTGTCACGGCGTCACCCTCGGCGCCGAGCCGCAGGACCTGAGCTTCACCCCGGAGCGGGCCAAGCCGCTGGTGATCGGTGACCACAACCACTTCAAGGAAGGGGTCAACATCAGCTGCGGGGTCAAGTCCGAGCACGGCACCCGCATCGGCGATCACAACTTCTGGATGGCCTTCTCCCACGCCGGGCACGACGCCCAGGTCGGCGACCACAACATCCTCGCCAACGGTGCCACCCTCGCCGGTCATGTCGAGGTCGAGGATCACTGCTTCATCTCCGGCCAGGTGGCGGTCCACCAGTTCGCCCGCATCGGTGCCTACGCGATGATCGCCGGGGTCACCGGGGTGTCGCAGGACGTACCGCCGTTCGCGCTCGCCGACGGCCACCGCGCCCACTTCATCGGGCTCAACGTGGTCGGGCTGCGTCGTGGCGGCTTCGACCAGTCCCAGCGCAGTCGCATCAAGGCGGTCTACCGCCTGGTGTTCCGCTCCGGGCTGCGTCTGGCCGAGGCGCTGGTGCGGGCCGAGCAGGACTACCCCGGCGCCGAGACCGAACACATCGTGCGCTTCATCCAGTCGAGCCGGCGCGGGCTGATCTCGATCGGCTAAACCGCGTACCGAACCCAACCCCACAGCCAATCACGCGGCCGGCGGCCGCGTCATGGAGCAACCCCATGAACATCCTCATCATCGGCGGCGGCGGGCGCGAACACGCGCTGGCCTGGAAGGCCGCCCAGTCCCCGCTCGCCGAGCGCGTCTATGTCGCCCCCGGCAACGGCGGCACCGCGCTCGAGCCCAAGCTCGAGAACGTGCCGATCGATGCCGAGGACATCGCTGCACTGGTCGCCTTCGCCCGCGAGCAGCAGATCGGCCTGACCATCGTCGGCCCCGAGGCCCCGCTGGTCGCCGGTGTGGTCGACGCCTTCGCCGAGGCCGGGCTGGCCTGCTTCGGCCCGCGCCGCGACGCCGCCCAACTGGAGGGCTCCAAGGCCTTCACCAAGGACTTCCTCGCCCGTCACCAGATCCCCACCGCCGCCTACGGCGTGTTCACCGAGATCGAGCCGGCGCTCGCCTATCTGCGCGAGATCGGCGCACCGATCGTGGTCAAGGCCGACGGCCTGGCCGCCGGCAAGGGCGTGATCCTCGCCGAGGACCTGGCCACCGCCGAGGCCGCGGTGCGCGACATGCTCGACGCCGGGCGCTTCGGTCGCGCCGGGGCGCGGGTGGTGATCGAGGAGTTCTTGCGCGGCGAGGAGGCGAGCTTCATCGCCATGGTCGACGGCGAACACATCCTCCCCTTCGCCACCTCGCAGGACCACAAGGCACGCGACGACGGCGACCGCGGCCCCAACACCGGCGGCATGGGCGCCTACTCGCCGGCGCCGATCGTCACCCCCGAGATCCACGCCCGCGTCATGCGCGAGGTGATGGAGCCGACCGTCGCCGGGCTCGCCGCCGAGGGCACGCCCTACACCGGCTTCCTCTACGCCGGGCTGATGATCGACGAGACCGGCACCCCCAAGGTGCTGGAGTTCAACTGCCGTCTCGGCGACCCCGAGACCCAGCCGCTGCTGATGCGTCTCGACTCCGACCTGATCGCGCTGTGCCAGGCCGCGATCGAGGGCCGACTCGATCAGATCGAGGCCGCCTGGAACCCCAACCCCGCGCTCGGCGTGGTAATGGCCGCCGGCGGCTACCCGGACGGCTACGAGAAGGGCAAGGAGATCCTCGGGCTGGAGGCCGCCGCAGCCACCGGCGCCAAGGTCTTCCACGCCGGGACCAAACGCGAGGGCGAGCAGGTGCTCACCAACGGTGGGCGTGTGCTCTGCGTCACCGCCATCGGCAAGGACGTCTCGACAGCCCAGGCCGCCGCCTATGCCGGGGTCGACCAGATCTGCTGGGACGACTGCTTCTGCCGTCGTGACATCGGCCACCGCGCCATCGCCCGCGAGCGCGCGGACGACTGAGCGGCCAGCGCGCCGGGCCCGTGCCCGGCGCGGCTCAGAGCCCGTCGAGCAACCGCGCCAGCCCCGCCAGCTCGGGGTAACGCGCGGCCACCGTGCGCAGCGCGTCGAGCACCCGAGGCAGGTCGTCGAGATACTGCCGCTTGCCATCGCGCAGCGCGAGCCGGGCGAAGATCCCGCACACCTTGAGGTGACGCTGCACCCCCATCAGATCGAACCAGCGCAGGAACTGCGCCGGATCGCGCCCACCGCGACTCTGCGCCGGGAGGATGCCGCACGCCAGCGCGCGCCGACGGAAGTCGAGCGCCCAGCCCTCGACACGCGCCTCCGGCCAGCTGATGTAGGCATCGCGCAGCAGCGACACCAGGTCATAGGTCAGCGGCCCCAGCACCGCGTCCTGGAAATCGAGGATGCCGGGGTTGTCGGCGACCACCCACATCAGGTTGCGCGAGTGATAGTCGCGATGCACGCAGACCTGGGGCTGTTCGAGCGCGCTGTCGATCAGCACCCGATCGAGGGCATCGAGCAGCGCCGTGGTCGCCGCATCGGGCTCACGCCCGAGATGACGCCCGAGGAACCAGTCGCGAAACAGCCCCAGCTCGCGCCCGAGGAAGGCGGCGTCGTAACGCGGCAGATCGTCGGTCGCCACCGCCGTCTGCAACGTCAGCAGCGCGCTCATGGCGTCATCGTAGAGCGAGGCGACATTGGCGGCGTCGAGCACCTGCAGATAGGGCTGGGTACCGAGGTCATCGAGCAACAGGAAGCCCTGCTCGATCGCGGCGGCGTGCACCCCCGGCGCATGCAGCCCGGCCTCACGCAGACGCCGCGCCAGGCGCACGAAGCGGCCACAGTCCTCGTGCTCGGGCGGGGCATCCATGGCGATCAGGGTGCGATCGGCGAGATGGACCCGCAGATAGCGCCTGAAACTGGCGTCGGCCGAGGCCGGGGTCAGACGAAAGGAGGCGCCCTCAAGCACCTGTTCGAGCCAGCGCAGGAGCGCAGCATCACGATCGACCAAGAGGAGACTCCGATGCGTGTCGATGGAAACGGGGACATCATGATCGAGCCCATCACCGGCCGACGCAACACCGACAGCGCCCGCGACGCCGGGCGCGCGGGCACGATCGCGATTGATGGTATGGCCCAGATATGACATGGTTGCAGCCTCCAACCCGATCCGTCCACCCGCTCATCAACCAGCCCGTCAGACGCATGGCGACCATGGTCGACTTCAAACAGGGCGTGCGCGCCTCACTGCTGGCGACCCTGCTCGCCGTCTCCGCGCCGGGCTCGGCGAACTGCACCCAGGACTGCCCGGAGCCCGAATCCAGCGACGGCGGCGCCTTCGCCACGCTGCGCGCCATGCTCTCGGCCATCCGCCTCCCCGACCTGGTCGCGCTCACCCCGCTCGCCCCCGATGACAGCCTCCCGGTCGAGCCCGAGGAACCAGCGCCCGAGGCCGGTAGCGTGCGCGCCAGCGAGGACTATCTGCACCAGGGGCTGGCGTGGGATCACTGTGGCCCGCGCAGCGGCGCCGGTGCCAGCAACCTCGGCGCCGAGAACGCGGACATCCCCGTCGACATCGTCGCCGATCGGGTCGACTACGATCGCAGCGGCGAGCGCATCGAGCTGCGCGGCACCGTCGAGATCAGCCGTCCGGGCCAGCGCCTCGAGGCCGACCGCGCCACCTACGATCGCGCCAGCGGCCAGACCAATGCCAGCGGCAGCGTCTTCATCGACTATCGCGGGCTACGCATCCAGGGTGATCGTGCCGACTACAACCTCGACACCCAGGCCGGCGAGATCGAGCGCGCCCGCTATCGGCTCTCCGGCAGTGCCAACCTGCGTGGTAGCGCTACCCACGCCACGCTACTCGACCCCGCGCGCAGCCGCTACGAGGACATCGTCTACACCACCTGCGCCCCCGGCAATCGCGACTGGTCGATCCGCGCCTCCAGCCTCGAACTCGACCGCGACAGCGGCATCGGGGTGGCGCGCAACGCCCGGCTGCGGGTGGCCGACGTACCGGTGCTCTACACCCCCTATCTGCGCTTCCCGATCGACGATCGGCGGCGCAGCGGACTGCTGATCCCCTTGTTCGGCTCATCGAGCGAGACCGGCACCGACATCACCCTCCCCTACTACTGGAACATCGCGCCCAACATGGACGCGACCCTGATGCCGCGCTACATGAGTACCCGCGGACTGATGCTCGGCGGCGAGTTCCGCTATCTCTCCGCGCGCCAACAGTTCGAGGTCAACGCCGAGCTGCTCCCCGAGGACCGCAAGAACCCCGAGGAGGGGGTCCGCGGCGCGCTGCGCCTGCGCCAGCACGGCTACTACAACGGCTGGGCGTCATCGATCGACTACGCCTCGGTCTCCGACGACCAGTACCTCTCCGACTTCGGCAACCGGCTCGATGCCACCAGCCTGCGCAACCTCTCGCAGCGCGCCGACTTCAGCTATGCCGGCGACGGCTGGCAGACCCTCGTCCGACTGCAGCAGTTCCAGACCGTCGACACCAGCATTGCCCCCGAGGATCGCCCCTACGGCCAACTCCCGCACATCGCCCTCAACCTCGACCCACAGCGCGCGGGCAACCTGTTCGAGTACCGCTTCCAGGGCCAGTACGACTACTTCGACCACAACACCGCAGTCCACGGCAGTCGCCTGATAGCCATCCCCTCGGCGCGCATCCCGCTGCGACGCAGCTTCGGCCACCTCATCCCCCAGGCCCGGGTCTACTACACCGGCTACGAGCTGCAGGACCAGCAGCACGGCCTGCCCGAACGCCCCTCGCACCTCATCCCCAGCTTCGACCTCGACGGCAAGCTGGTCTTCGAGCGCGAGACCAACTGGTTCGGCAACACCGCGCTCCAGACCCTGGAGCCGCGTCTCTACTACGTGCTCACCGGCTACGAGGACCAGTCCGACACCCCGCGCTTCGATACCACCGCGCTCGACTTCAGCTTCGCCAGCCTGTTCCGTCCCAACCGCTTCACCGGCTACGACCGCATCGGCGACGAGAACCGACTCACCCTCGGCCTGACCTCACGCACCATCGCCGACGACAGCGGGCGCGAGCTATTCCGCGCCAGTGTCGGTCAGATCTACTACTTCGACTCGCGCCGGGTGCAGCTCGACGGCGGCGAGGCCGAGGACGACATCAGCTCATCGGTCGCCGGCGAATTCGCCGCCCGGCTCAGCCACGACTGGAGCGCGCGCGCGAGCGTGCAGTGGAACCCCAACGAGACCGAGGACGCGTGGGAGAAGCGGGTGCTGCAACTGCGCTACGCCCCCGAGCCCAACCGCCTGGTCAACCTGAGCTATCGCTACAACCTCGGCAACCAGAGCGGATCCGAACGCTACGAGGACGCCGACCTCTCCTTCCAGCTCCCGCTCGGCGACCACACCCGGCTGGTCGGGCGCTGGCTCTACTCGATGCTCAACGACGAGACCGTCGAGGCCTTCGCCGGCATCGAGTACGGGCGCTGCTGCTGGCGCCTGCGCCTACTCGGACAACACCTGAAGACCAGCTACGAGCGCGATGGCAGCACCAGCGTCATGTTGCAACTGGAGCTTGCCGGTCTCGGTTCATTCGGCAACCCGATCGACAAGCTCCTGGAACGAGGAATCTATGGGTACCACACGGACTAACCGGCCCGCCCCCTGGGCCGGCCTGCTCGGCGGCCTCGCGCTCGCCCTGGCGCTCGCGCTCGGCGCGACGCCCGTCACCGCCACCGTCGAGGCACTCGATGCCATCGTCGCCGTCGTCAACGACGACGTCATCGTCCAGAGCGAACTCGAACGCGAGATCGAGCTGATCCTGCCGCAGATGCAGCGCGCCGGTACCGCCGCCCCGCCGCGACCGCAGCTCGAGAAACAGGTGCTCGACCGCCTGATCCTCAAGCGGCTGCAACGCCAGCGCGCCCGCGATCTCGGTATCGAGGTCGACGAGGCCACCCTGATCGAGGCACTCAGCGACATCGCCGCGCGCAACGGTCTTACCCTGCCCGAGCTGCAGGCCACGCTCGAGGCCGGCGGCATCGACTTCGCCGACTTCCGCGAGGACACCCGCGCCCAGATCCTCACCAGCCGCCTGCAACGCCAAGAGGTGGTGAGCAAGATCCGCATCACCGATCAGGAGATCGATCGCTTCCTCGAACGCGAGGCCAGCCTGTTGATCGACCGTGAACGGGTCCGGCTCCAGCACATCCTCATCGCCCTGCCCGAACAGCCCGACGCCGAACAGGTCGCACGCGCCGAGCGCAAGGCCAAGCAACTGGTGGTCAAGCTACGCGGCGGCGCCGACTTCGCGGCACTCGCGGCACGCGATTCCGACGGGCGCAACGCGCTCCAGGGCGGCGACCTCGGCTGGTTCGAGATCGGCGCCACCCCGACCCTGGTCGCCGACCTGGCGCTGACCCTCAACGAGGGCGAGATCAGCGACCCGATCCGTAGCTCCAGCGGCTATCACATCATCAAGCTCACCGCGATCGAGGGCGCCAAGCCGGGCAATCTGCAGCAGACCCATGTGCGCCACATCCTCATCCGCACCAACGAACTGGTCTCCGACGCCGATGCCAAGCGCCGCCTCGGGGTACTGCGCCAACGCATCCTCGGCGGCGACGACTTCGCCCTGCTTGCCCGCGCCAACTCCGACGACACCGGCTCGGCGCTGCGCGGCGGCGACCTCGGCTGGGTCAATCCCGGCGACACCGTACCGGCCTTCGAGGAGGTGATGAACGGCCTCGGCCCGAACCAGCTCAGCGCCCCCTTCCAGAGCCCCTTCGGCTGGCACCTGGTGCAGGTCCTGGAGCGTCGCACCCAGGACTCGGCCGAGGGCGCGATGCGCATCAAGGCCCGCGAGGCACTGCAGCAGCGCAAGGCCGAGGAGGCGATCGAGCTATGGCTGCGTCAACTGCGCGACGAGGCCTATATCGAGATCAGGCTCGACGACCTCGACGATTGAGAAGATGCCATCCTGGGGCCTTGATGCAGATGTTGGGTTGCCGCTATGCGGCAGCCCAACCTACGCGGGTAGCGTCGTCGGTTGGGTTGCCCACCGATGCGCTGCCCGGCGCCAGAGCGATGCCGTTGATGGGTGGGCAACCCAACACCCGCACCGTCTTTCTCAGACGTCGACGCCAGCCCTGGGGCCTTGAGGCAGATGTTGGGTTGCCGCTATGCGGCAGCCCAACCTACGGGCAGCGTCGTCGGTTGGGCTGCCCACCGATGCGCTGCCCGGCGCCAGAGCGATGCCGTTGATGGGTGGGCAACCCAACACCCGCACCGTCTTTCTCAGACGTCGACGTCAGCCCTGGGGCCTTGAGGCAGATGTTGGGTTGCCGCTACGCGGCAGCCCAACCTACGGGCGGCGGCGTCGGTTGGGCTGCCCACCGATGCGCTGCCCGGCGCCAGAGCGATGCCGTTGATGGGTGGGCAACCCAACACCCGCACCGTCTTTCTCAGACGTCGACGTCAGCCCTGGGGCCTTGAGGCAGATGTTGGGTTGCCGCTATGCGGCAGCCCAACCTACGGGCAGCGCCGTAGGTTGGGTTGCCCACCGATGCACTGCCCGGCGCCAAAGCGATGCCGTTGATGGGTGGGCAACCCAACACCCGCGCCGTCTTTCTCAGACGTCGACGCCACTTGCGCACCGCTAGGGGCGAGAGGTGCACTGTGCGGCCAGAACCTTGGTCGGCAACGTCGAGGCCTGCAGCTCACGACGAATCGCCGGGGTGGTGCGGGCATTCTTGTGCAGACGGATGTCCATTGACGACCAAGCCCCCGGGCTGTGGGCTGTTGCGCGGGCGGTGGCTTCGTGAATCAAAAGCTCAAGCACCTCGCGGGCTCGGAACAAAGGACAGCTTCGGCAGGGAATATGATCACACGGGACGTGACATCTAGCCAAAACTTCATCTACCCCAGGAATCTCTTGCTATATGATTGCGGTCTTAAAACTGGCCCGGCCCCACCAGTATATTAAAAACGGTTTTGTACTCCTAGGACCTCTGTTCGCCCACCAATGGGATCTCGCGACCCTCAGCCAAGCGCTAGTGGCTTTCCTAGCCTTCTGCTTCATGGCTAGTGCAGTCTATGTGCTTAACGACATCATGGACATTGAGTCGGATCGAGCTCACCCAGTGAAATGTCGCCGACCGCTGCCTAGCGGAGCCATTTCTATTAACACTGCAAAATTGTTAATGACCAGCCTTTTAGCTGGATCACTATTATTATCTTTGCTGGTCAGCAGCTGGGTGAGCTTGTTTGTGGCGAGCTATTTTGTCATCAACATTTTTTACTCTTTACACCTGAAGCGGGTTGTCATACTTGACGTATTCTTGATATCCGCCGGATTCATGTTGCGTATCCTGGCCGGAACGGTAGGCCTAGGGATCGAGCCATCCACCTGGTTGCTGCTTTGCGGACTGATGATCACACTTTTCCTTGGCTTCGCCAAGCGCCGTGCCGAGCTATTGATGCTAGAGGTTAATGAAGAGGCTAAAAATGGCCTTACGCGGCGCGTGCTGGACGATTACAACCCCGCAATGCTTGAACAATTCATCGCGGTAACTGCAGCCTGCACAATCATCGCCTATGCTCTTTACACCGTCTCACCAAAGACGGTGGCAATCCACGGCAGTGAAAACCTCATCTTCACGCTTCCCTTTGTGGTTTACGGCATATTTCGCTATCTATTTCTGCTGCACCGGCACTCCAAGGGCAACGATACTGCGAAAGACTTAGCGCAGGACCGTCACCTGCTGGTAACGGTAGCCGCTTGGGTAGGTGTGACCCTATGGCTGCTCACATGACTTCGACGACACACTACCTTGAAGGTTGGCGCCTGCGGGCGTTGATCTTCTCGATCGTCGTAGCGACTGCTAGCTATCTCGCGTTTTCGCTGTGGGGCGGCTGGCATGAGGTCGTAGCAGCCTTCGTTCAAATCGGTTTGCTAGGCACTCTGATTACGTTGACGATGTCCCTGGCGAATTACAGCCTACGCTTTGCTCGGTGGCAGCTTTATCTGTTACAGCTAGGCCGCCGTGTGCCTTGGTCGCCGAGTTTGCGGATCTATCTCAGCGGTTTTGCTCTGACCACAACGCCCGGGAAGGCGGGCGAGGCTTTTCGAGGCTTTTTGCTCAAAAAACACGGAGTTCCATTCCCGACAACCTTCGCTGCATTCATCAGCGAACGCCTCTCTGATCTCACCGCCATTGTACTACTTACCCTCGTGGGACTCGCGCAATACCCCGAGGCCCATGGGCTCGTGCTCGCGGGTGTAGCAGGCATCGGAGTTGTGCTGGTTTGTCTGTCGAGTCAGACGCTGCTCGACAGACTGCATCACAGTGCATCAACCCGACGTGGTAAGCTGATGGGGTTATTGACTCACGTGAGTGAGATGCTGATATGCGCTCGACACTGCCACCGTCCAGGCCTGCTGGTCATGGCTACGGCCATCAGCATAATCGCCTGGGGAGCCGAGGCAATGGCCTTTTACTGGATGCTAGGCTGGCTGGGAGCGGACATTTCGCTGTCTTTTGCCATCTTTGTCTATGCACTGTCGATGTTAGCTGGGGCGTTGAGCTTTCTGCCGGGCGGCTTGGGCGGCGCAGAAGCGGTGATGATCTCGTTGTTAATGCTCAAGGGCATGGACGCGCCTTCCGCCATCGCAGCAACGGTATTTATCCGCTTGGCTACGCTATGGTTTGCCGTGGTCATTGGACTGATAGCCTTGCTCAGCAGTCGGCATGAAGACACCTCAGCAAAGGAAGCTGCATGAGTACTCCGCATTCCTGGAATCGTCTTCCCCGCGTGACCGCCGACGCGACCCATACACTGACCCAGCGCACAGCCAGCATCCCTGATGATCTACCGCGACCGTTACTAGCCCACGGCAATGGACGCAGCTACGGTGACGTGTGCCTGACCGAGCAGGGCACCCTAGTGCTCACCCGAGGGCTCGATCGCTTTATCGGGTTCGACCCCCTGCGTGGCGTACTACGCTGTGAGGCAGGCGTAACCCTGGCCGAAATCCTCGCCTTGGTCGTGCCCCGGGGCTGGTTCCTGCCCTGTACGCCGGGGACACGCCTGGCCACCGTGGGTGGCGCCATTGCCAACGACGTGCACGGCAAGAATCACCATGCCGTGGGCAGCTTCGGGCATCATATCCGTGCTCTGGAACTGTGGCGCAGCGATGGTACTATCCTTGAGTGCCGCCCGGAGGACAACAATGGTTGGTTTGCAGCGACTGTCGGCGGACTGGGTTTAACCGGCTTGATTCGCTGGGCTGAGCTACAGCTGATGCCCATACAGAACCCCTGGATGTGGGTCGAGTCGCAGCGCTTCACCAACTTAGATGAGTTCTGGTCGCTCAATCGTTATGCCGAGGCACACTGGCCCTACACCGTAGCCTGGATCGACTGCCTAGCCCAAGGCAAGGCACAAGGCCGGGGAATTCTACTAGCCGGCCAGCATGCGGCGGCGCAGACCGAACTCCCACAATTCAAGGAGCGTAGCAAGCGGATCCCCGCTACCCCTCCGTTCTCTCTAGTCAACGGCTTCAGTCTGCGCGCCTTCAATACCCTCTACTATCGACAGCCGGTGAAGCCACAAGGCGCATTGACCCACTATGTGCCGTACTTCTATCCGCTTGATGCCATTCAACACTGGAACCGCATCTACGGACGGCGAGGCTTCTATCAATACCAGTGTGTGATTCCGCCCCGCGAAGCCGAAGCTGCCACCGCAGCATTACTCGAGACTATCGCTAGACTCGGGGAAGGCTCGTTTCTCGCCGTGCTTAAGACCTTTGGGCGCAAGCCTTCGCTCGGCATGCTGTCGTTCCCACGCCCAGGCACCACTCTAGCCCTCGATTTTCCTAACCGAGGTGATAAAACCCGGCACCTTTTCGAGGAGTTAGATGCTATCGTGCGTGAGGCCGGTGGCGCCCTCTACCCAGGCAAAGACGCTCGCATGCCGGCGAGCCTATTCCAGTCCGGCTACCCCCAATGGGAAACCTTCAAAAAGTTCATTGATCCCGGTTTTTCTTCCCGATTCTGGCAGCGTGTAACCTCATGAACTCCATCAAGCGTGTCATCCTCTTCGGGGCAACCTCAGCCATTGCCGAGCAGACCGCTCGACAGCTGGTTGCTCAAGGCGCCTCGCTTTACTGCATAGGCCGCAATCCTGACAAACTGACAGCCCTGATCGATGACCTCAAGATACGAGCCGGCGACACCCAGTGCATCGACGGCAGCGTCGCCGACCTGACCGACACCCAACAACATGACCGCCTGATTGATCTCGCCGAACACCGGCTCGGCGGTATCGACGGCGTACTCATCGCTCACGGCACCCTGCCGGACCAGCGGGCTTGCCAGGCGGATTTCAGCCTGACCCGCCAAGAGATCGAGACCAATGCCCTAAGTGTGATCAGTCTCCTGACCCTGCTTGCCAATCGTCTCGAACAACAGCAGTATGGCGTGATCGCCGTCATCAGCTCTGTGGCCGGCGACCGAGGTAGGCAAAGCAATTACGTCTATGGTGCTGCCAAGGGCATGGTCTCCATATTCCTACAGGGACTGCGCAACCGGTTAGCCAAAGCCAACGTCAACGTAGTGACGATCAAACCTGGATTCGTGGATACCCCCATGACCGCCGAACTCAAAAAGGGCGGACCACTGTGGGCCAAGCCAGAGAAAATTGCCCAGGGGATTATTACTGCTATGCAGAACGGCAAGAGTGAAGTCTACCTGCCGTGGTTCTGGTGGGGAATCATGCTGGTGATCAAGTATATCCCCGAGACCATCTTCAAGCGAATGTCGCTATGAGCCAGAATCACGCCAGCAGCACCCGCCCCGCAGCATTCTTCGACTTCGACGGCACGCTGACGACGGGGGATACGTTGATGCCGTTTCTCAAATTCGTTGTGGGCACGCCGGCCTATTACACCAAGCTAGCCTTGGTCAGTCCTGTGATCGCCTCCTACTTCTCCAAGTTGCTACGTAACGACATCGCCAAGCAGCTCGTGCTTAAGCAGTACTTGGCCGGATACCACATCGCTGACCTCTTCGAACGAGGTCAACACTTCAGCGAAGAGGTTATTCCCAAGATGCTGCGTCCCGAGGGTATGGAGCGCCTGCGATGGCACCAGCAGCAGGGCCATGACTGCGTGCTGGTTAGTGCATCTTTAGATGCATACCTGAACGCCTGGGCGAAGCAAGAAGGTTTTTCCGATGTCATTTGCACTTCTTTAAGCATTGACATCAATGGCATTGCATCAGGAAAAATTCAAGGAAAAAACTGCTATGGAGAAGAAAAACTGAGGAGATTAAAAGAGTGGCAAAAAGAGTATTCTCCAGTAGAAAAATTCGGATACGGAGATACCAAGAGCGACATTTCTTTCTTGAACCATTTAGACAAAGGATATTTGTGGAAAAAGAAGACCAAAAAATTTTCACCCATTTGACTATTCGCTTAACTTGATAGTTACCTTTACCGCCAAGGTCGCTTTATTTTGAATTTAAAAAAGCCTCACAACTCGCTTGGACTCGAAACGTTTACAGGAACCTTTGACTGAGAACTCAAATCCATGGTAAAGCCATGGGGCCATATATTATATATGGATTTATTTCCATCACAAGACGAACAAAAGTTAGCACTCCAACTAGGGCCACCAATAAAATGCCCAACACTACCGACCGAGTTAATAAAAACAAAAAAAACAAAAACCAGAGCCAGCTTATCATAAGCTCTACTCAAAGATAAGAAAGCAATCAAAAGCAAAATATTAGGCACATAAAAATATCTCCACCCAAACGTACCGGATATTAACATAGACTTATCCCCAAGCGATGTAAAAATACTCAAAAACACCAAAATAAAAGCCGAAAAAACAATAACACCAATCGAGCTAAGCGCACCTCTAATCGATTTCAAAATCAAATAAACCAAAGGCAGCGAAAGGACAAACAAAAAAACAAAATAACTAACAGACAAATATGATGGCTCTCGCAAAATATCAGCCAAATAACCACCGATATAAGAGCCAAAAAGAGGCAAAGCCACCAGTTGTACAACCGGAGCTAACAAAAAAACCTGAGGCGCAGAAAAATATTCCCGACCCTCACTCTGATAACCGTTAAAAACCAGTAAAAAAACCTGCAGGACGGCCGTAAACAACAAAATAAAAAACTGCACCCATCTTTCTTTTTCTTTATTTTTAAAAGCTAAAACAGCAAATACAGGAAAAAGAAAGTTAGCCGGAATTCCACTTAACCCAGACACACCCAAAAGAATTCTAGAAACCCACTTAGACGGACCATTGGCAACACCAATTGCTGCAATCAAAGCAACAATCAAACTAAAATGAAAGTGCAAATTGATAGAATTCGCCCAAACCTCTGCAGCTTGCGGCAAACCTGCAGCAACAAAAATTACAATAATTACCCCAAACCGAGAAATCGAAAGCTCAGATCTATATTTAATTATCAAATAAACAGGAATGAACTGAACAAGCAGTGATAAATAGGTTGTAACCAAAGGCGCATATTTCAAATCAAATAAAGTCGAGACAAAAACAATAGCATTGGTCACTATTTCAAGGTGACCATTAAAGATGTAAAAAACGCCACCAACCCAATCTTTATTTACAATTTCACTGTAAAAAAAGCGTCCTTCCTCAGCCCAAAACCTCCCCTCAAACAAATACCCCCTCATCTTCACCGCACTTAACAAGAAGTACAGCAAAATCGCAAAAAAATTAAAATTAAAACCCACATCTTTTACTGCATAAAATTTTATTTTCATCCCAAATAAAGCACCTAACTTGTCAACTTCCTGAGATTTCAAAACCGCTTACTAAATAGCTCCGGACGTTTCTGCATCCATTCTTTGAGTGCTCGAATCGAAGCGGGTAGAGCGCTGACCGATAGGATTTCCTGAAAAATCGTTCCCTTGGCAGGTTGTGCAGCCGATTGAATCCATTTTTGTCACATGGTTGGAGTGACACTGCGGACATGTCAGATACATCGTCTTCACCCTTAAAGCAAGAGATTCTGATCTTATCGAAACCTATCGGTCAGGGCACCACCGTTTTTATCTGTTGGCGGGAATCCGGGCAGGTGTCATGGCATCGTCCAACGCAACGAGCACACGGATTTCGAGGCGGCACAATGCCGGCGGTGGTCAGCACCGGCGAACGAGGTCATACCTCGACGCCAGCGATCGGCCCCAGACCTTGACCACACACCCTCGGCGAGGATGAAAAAACGACTGCCACACCAGTCGGCATGGCCATACAGCG
This sequence comes from Marichromatium bheemlicum, assembly GCF_012276755.1. Classification (GTDB taxonomy): domain Bacteria; phylum Pseudomonadota; class Gammaproteobacteria; order Chromatiales; family Chromatiaceae; genus Marichromatium; species Marichromatium bheemlicum. The sequence continues at coordinate 147,692 of NZ_JAAXKX010000006.1, forward strand.
ATTGCGAGCAGCCCCGAGTCGAGCGCACCGTGATGCTGGCCTTCACAAGGGGATGGCGATACTCAAAAGGCAGGAACAACGGCCCGAGCGGGCCTTATCCTGTCGCGGACACGGGGATGCTCGAGACGGGGTCGAGCACCGGCACCGCGGCCAGCGCTCGCCCCCGCCGGGCGGGTCATTCCTCTCGCATCGAACGCGCCAGGGCATCTTTGAGCGGGCGCAGCAAGTAATCGAGGAAGGTACGCTCACCGGTGACGATCATCGCCTCGGCGGGCATGCCCGGCAGCAGCTTGAGGTCACCGAGACGCTGGCTCTGATCCTCGGGGATCTCGATACGGGCAAGGAAGTAGGGATGACCGTTCTGCTCGTCGATCAGCCGGTCACCCGAGATGGTGACGACCTGACCGGTGAGGGTCGGGGTGGTGCGGAAGTTGAACGCGGTAAAGCGCACCTGCGCCTCCAGCCCCGGGAACACCTTGTCGATGTCCTGTGGCGAGACCTGGGCGTCGATCACCAGCAGGTCGTTGTCGGGGACGATGTCCATCACCCGCTCGCCGGGGGAGATCACCGCGCCGACGGTGTGCACCTGTAGCCCCACCACCTTGCCCGAGACCGGCGCGCGCACCTGGGTGCGGCGCACCCGGTCAGCGAGCGCGCGGTGGCGCTGCTGGGCGTCGAACAGCCGCTCCTGCGCCGAACTCAGCTCGGTGACCACATCACGCAGGAACTCACGCCACGCCTGATCGATCTGCAGCTGGGTCTCGTCGATCTGCAGCGTGGCGCTGGCGCGCTGCGAGCGCACCGCCGCGAGATCCCCCTCGACCTCGGCCTGATCACGTTCGAGCGCGAGCATCCGCACCTTGTCGCCCATGCCGTCCTCGTAGAGCCCGCGCAGCCCCTCGAGTTCGTCCTCGTAGAGCACCATGCGCTTCTCGAACTTCTCCTCCTGCTCGATAAAGCCCTTGACCTGTTCGCGCAGCTGCTCGATGCGCTGCTCCATCACCCCGACCCGCCCGTCGAGGTCGGCGCGACGGGCAACGAAGACCTGATGCTGGGTCTCCATGAACCCCTGTAGCCGGGGATCGTGTTCGGCCTGCTCGATCAGCTCCTCGGGGAAGGCGATCTCGTCGTTGCGATCGCGCTCGGCCTGCAACCGCGCCTCGAGCGCGAGCAGGGCGCCGAGTTCGCTGCGCACCGCTTCGAGCTGGGAGGAGAACTGGGTGTCGTCGAGTCGCACCAGCAGATCACCGGCCTCGACCAGGTCACCCTCGCGCACCAGCAACTCGCTGACGATACCGCCCTCGAGGTGCTGTACCGCCTGGCGGTAGGACTCCACCGTCACCACCCCGGGCGCGACCGCGGCGCTGTCGAGCATCGCCATCGCCGACCAGCTGCCGAAACCGCCGAACATCACCAGGATGACGGCGATGCCGAACCAGCGCACACGCTGGTCCTGGATGCTGGCCTGGGGAGCCGGGGTCGTCGAATCGGATGCTTGCGACACGTCAGGTCACCTGTCATTGAAGGGATTGGAGGGGGAACGCAACAGGGCCGGCGCGGAGGCGCCGGCCCTGGGGTCAGGCGGTGGCGCTGCTGGCAGCGTCCACCGGCGTGGGCTGTACCGAACGCGGCTTGAGCACGCGCGAGAGCACCTCCTGACGCGGGCCATAGGCCTCGACGCGGCCGTCCTTGATCACCAGCACCTTGTCGACGGCCTTGAGGATGCTCGGTCGATGCGAGATCAGCACCACCGTGGCCTGGGTGGCACGCAGGTTCTCGATCGCCTCGAGCAGGGCCGCCTCGCCGCGATCATCGAGGTTGGAGTTGGGCTCGTCGAGGATCACCAGCTTGGGGTTCTTGTAGAGCGCGCGCGCAAGACCGACGCGCTGGCGCTGACCGCCCGAGAGCATCACGCCACCGCCACCGAGCCGGGTGTCGTAGCCGTTGGGCAACTGCGCGATCAACTCGTGCACCCCGGCGCGTTGCGCCGCGGCCACCACCTCGGTGTCCTCGATCTCGCCGAAGCGGGCGATGTTCTCGGCCACGGTGCCGTCGAACAGCTCCACGTCCTGCGGCAGATAACCGATGTGCGGGCCGAGTTCGTCGCGGTTGTAGAGCGCCAGATCGGCACCGTCGAGCCGCACCGCACCCGAGGCCAGCGGCCAGATGCCAAGCATCACCCGCGCCAGGGTCGACTTACCCGCCGCCGAGGGCCCGATCATGCCGACCACGTCGCCGGCGGCGATCTCCAGCGAGATCCCACGCAGCACCGGCTTGCGTGCCCCCGGAGGCGCGGCCACCACGCCCTCGAGCTGGAGCGCGCCGGTCGGCGCCGGCAGGCTGATATGACGCGTGCCCACCGGGATCTCGGCAAGCAGCTTCTGCAGCCGGCCATAGCTGGCACGGGCGTTCACAAAGCCCTTCCAGGCACCGATCATCTGATCGACCGGGGCCAGGGCGCGGCCCATCATGATCGAGGCGGCGATCATCACACCGGGGGTGATCGACTGCTGGATCGCCAGCCAGGCGCCGGCGCCGAGGATCAACGACTGCAGGAACATGCGGAAGGACTTGCTCGAGGCCATCAGCACCGCGGCCTCCTCGCTCGCGCGCGCCTGCCAGCCGATGGTCTGGGCATGATGGTCGTGCCAGCGCTGCTGGATCTGCGGGCGCATGCCCAGTGCCTCGATCACCTCGACGTTGCGCAGCTTGGCGTTGAGCACGTGCTGCTCGCGGATCGCCTGACCGGAGGCGGCCATCAGCGGCTTGCGGGTGCGGAACTCGTTGAGGAAGGCCAGTGCGGTGAGGATCAGCGCACCACCGAGCGCGATCGCGCCGAGCAGCGGGTGGAACATGAAGATGACCACCATGTAGACCGGGATCCAGGGGGCATCGAAGAAGCCGAACAGCCCGTTGCCGGTCATGAACTGGCGGAAGCCGCCGAGATCATTGATCGGCTGGGCGCTACCCTGGCCGGGCTGGCGGGCGGCGAGATCCATGGTGGCATCGAACACCCGCTGGCTGAGCACCCCGTCGAGTCGGGCACCGACGCGGATCAACACCAAGGAGCGTACCCATTCGAGCAACCCCATGGTGAGCATCAGGAAGGCCACCAACACGGTCAGCGCCATCAGCGTCGAGACGCTCGACGAGGCCAGTACCCGATCGTAGATCTGCAGCATGTACAGTGGCGGGACCAGCATCAGCAGGTTGATGAACAGGCTGAAGAAACCGGCGCCGTAAAAGGAGCCGCGGCAGATCGCCATTGCTTCCTTGAGGGTCTTTGCGGGCTGCAATTGGGCCATGGGGATTCCTCGATTGATCGGCGAGCAATTTTAGCATAGGGCGGGCCTCATCCGTGTTCGCGCGAGCGCGCCGATTCAGCGTCGATGAGGCCGTCGGGCGCCCCGCCCGGGCGGATCAGCGCGTCAATGCATCCCAGTCGAACTCGAAGCCCTCCTCCTCGGGCTGGTCGAGCATCGCCCGCGCCTGCTTGGCCGCGGCCTCGTCACGCTGGGCATGGGCCTTGGCGAGCTGACCGAGGCGATGCAGATGCTGCATCGACAACAACTGACAATAGGCCATCGACAGCGCGCCGCTGGCGCGCAGCCCGCCCAGGGTCTCGGCGTCGAGCTGGTTGAGCGCGGCCTCGTCGACGCGGAACAACCCCTCGATCTCGCGCTCGCCCTCCTCGCCCTGCAGCTTGATCGCCCAGGGCACGATCAAGCCCGCCTCGGCCAGCGCGGCACAGGCGCGGACGGTAACCTGACGGTTGGCCTCGACCTGCTGCAGGAATTCGAGCACCTTGGTGATCGCCGCCGCCGGTTCGCCCGCCTCGTCGAACAGCGCCTCGCCCTCCTCACCCTCGGTGAGCAGACCGCTGTCCTCATCGATGCACAGCACCAGCTGATCGCCCTCGACATGCGCCAGCCGGAAGGGATAACCACGCAGCGCCGCCGGCACATAACCACCGCCGACCCAGCGCCCCTCACGGGTCACGCAGAGATTACGCCCGGGCGCCAGCCCTAGCACCGCATTCAGGGTGAAGGCGTCGCCCTGACGCACGAAGGCCAGCGGCAGACTCAACACCGCCTTCGGTAGCTCTGCGGCCACCACGTCGACCAGCGCCGACGCACCGGCAAAGGCATAGGAGTCATAGCGCTTCCAGCGCTGGCCAGCGTGGCGCTCACGTGACAGGGCAACGAGCTTGGGCATGGTTCGACCTCGGCTGAACGGTGGGGTGGGTTTGAAGCACGGCGTGCACGAGCGGGCGGGGGCGGCACGGCGGGGGCGGCGAGACCGCACCCCGAAGGTCATCGACATGCGCTCCGTCCCGGCGCACGGGCACCAGGAATCGAGGGCTCATCATACCCCGGAAAGCACCGACCATGCAGGCCGAGGCCCAGTGCCGGGCTCGACCCGCTCAACCCAACCAGTCGTCGTCGACGATGGTCCGCGAGGCGCTCAGCCGGGTGACACCGCCCTCGAAGCCCCCTCCGGAGGGACTGAACACATCCAAGAAAAAGTGCTCGTCGGCCTCCGGGCGCACATCGCCGATCACCTCAACGGCGATCACCGCCTGATCCTCGCCCGGATACAGCACCAGGGTATCGCGCACCGCCAGATAGTCCTCACCAGCGACCGCCGTGCCGTCACGGGTGGCGTAATCGACCGCGACCCAGCTCCCCGGAGATGGCCGCAAGCCACTGAATTCCAGCAAGAAATAGGCGTACCCAGTACCGTCGTCGCCCTCCGCCACCGCCTCCTGTACCGCGCCCGTGGTCTCCGGTGCCGCCGGATACCGCAGGCGCAGGCTCTGGTCGATCCACTGCTGGTAGTGGCTCACCCGCTGCCAGGCGGCGATCTCGCCGAAACTGCTGTTGGCCAGGGTGTCGACATCCGGCTGGGCGAACCCAGTGGCCAGACTCGCCGTATAGCTCGCCACCCCGGCCACCCGCCCATCGATGAACGCCGGACCACCGCTATCCCCGAACGAGATCAGCCCTTCCTGCTCGCCAACCCCGGCATGGGCGACATCGAGCAACTGACCGATGGCATCGCGCCGCGCCGAGCCATCGTCGAAATCGGCCAACAGCTGCGAACCCGGCGCCGGCGTCCAACCGAGAAACAGGCCCAGCTCCGCCGTCAACGCCTCGCCGCCGGTATCGAAGGTATTGACCGCCAGGCGCCGGATCGCCCCACCGTCGACGATCCCCGTCGCCCCGCTGCCGGGCAACCCGAACCCGACCAGGGTGAACGCCTGCCCCAGCTCATCGGTGTCGCGATACAGGGCATAACGCTCGGCCGCAACCGGCGCCGGGCGGTCGAGCCAGACCAGCGCCAGATCATGATTGCCATTGAACGCATCGTAGGCCGGATGCAGGGTGACCTGGCTGGCCGCGCGCGTCTGCACCCCGGCGCTGGTCTCGAAGGTGACCTGCGCCGTCTCGACACCGGGGTCGAACAGGTGCGCGGCGGTGAGCACCGCCCGCCCGTCGGCCAACAGGGTGCCGGTGCCGTAATAGGCGCCGGCGGTGACCTTGACCACGCCATCGTATCCCAGTCCGGGGACCGCCTGATGACGCCAATCCGTCGAGGAAGTGACTGTGCTGACCATGAATAAAGGCTTCGTCGCTGGAGTGGAAAGATGACCTGCGCCCTGCCCCACTCAAGCCGAATGTAGCCATCTCGCGCCAAACAAAACCCTCGGAACACCATGGAGAGCACCGCCCATCGGATTCGGCGCCCGCGCTCAGGTCAGTTGCAGCGCCTCGCACACGGCCAACTGACGCTCGGCGAAACGCTCGGCCTGCGCCGTCAGCTCGGAGAGATTCTCCTCGGCCGACTCCAGCGCCTGCCCGTCACGGAGGATCCGCTGCCCCTGGCTCGACAGCAGCGACCAGGCGAACTGCGCCCACTGCGCCGGCTGGCGATGACCGTGACGCCGCGCCAGCAGGAACAATTGCTGAAAACGCGGCACCAGGATGCCGCCCCCGGTCACCGGGCTGGCGAGATAATTGATGGCGCTGCCCGAGCGTGCCCGACGCAGCAACTGCGTATTGAGCCGATCGGTGCGCTGACGGATCTTGCCGCTGCCACGCGGGTCCTGCGCCGCCATCACCGCCCCCTGCCCGGCCAACACCATCACCACCTCGAGCAACTGGGCAAAGCCCGGACGCGCATCGCCCCACTGCTGTTCGAGCTGCCCCAGGGTGCGCGGTTGATGATCGCCGAGGATGTCGAGCACCGGCGCATACAGCGCCTCCTGCAACTGCGCCTCACCGAGACTGCCACGCACCTGCAGCGCCACCGCCTCGCGCGGCTGCACCAACACCACCTGCTGGGCGCGCAACAACTCCAACTGTTCGAGCGGATCGAGCCGGCGCGCGCCCTTGACCCAGTAGTCGCGCCGGAACTGCTGATTGACGCAGAAATCCCGCGCCGTCTGCCGAAACACGCTGTCCGGGATCTCGGCCAACAACTGCTGTTGCGTCGCGGTGAGATTGAGCGCATCGATCGCATCCAAGGGGTGCGCCGAACAGGCATAGCCGAGCTTGGCCCCGTTCAACCACTCGGCCATCGCCGCAAAACGCATCGGCTGCCAGTCACGGTTGAAATACTCATGGGCCAGATAATGCCGGTCTTGTTCGCGCATTCGCGCCAAACGATCGGCGATCTGCGGATTGGCGCGAGCATAGGCCGGCTCGGCCTCCAGCAAGCGCGCGGCAAAGGCCAGCGCACCATCGATACGGTTGACGATCCCCGAACCGTCGGCCCCCAGCACCTCGGCGTGATCGACCAACAGATCGCGCATCGGCACCATCGCCCCCCAGCCAGGCTGAGTGTTATAGCTGACATAGAGCACCCCGCCGACCTTCAGCTTGCGGCGCAGGAAATCGACCAGACAGGCGCGGTTCTCGTCCGAGATCCAGCTCCAGATCCCGTGCAAACCGATGAAATCGAAGTCGGGCAGATCATCGCGGCGACAGAACTCAGCAAAGGCCTCGTCGAACAGCCGCGCCCCGGCATCGGCGCCCTCGGCCAGCTCCTGGGCAAAGGCCGCCTGCGCCGGGTTGAAGTCGGTCCCGAACCACCGCGTCAGCGTCGCCGCCGCGTGCAGATTCACGCTCAACCCCTGGCCGAACCCCAGCTCACAGGCGGTATCGACAGCGGGCGGGCGCAACCCCGCATGCAACAACGCCAGCCGCATCCGCAACGGATTCAGCTCGGGGTAGTAACCATGGGTGTAATCGATATCGGCGACATAGCCGGAGGTCCAATCGGTCATCACGCTGCTCGATCCCTGTTGGAGCCGCCCCAGGCGACAAGATAAGGCCAGGGCCACACCATACCGAAACAGCAGCGTGATTCAACAAATCGTGTTCAATTCAGCCATGGCACCGGGCACTCGAGGAACGGATGCGCTGCACGCGAATCAACCGCGACCGCTCGACGCGCAATTCGCGTAATAGACACGCCTCCCGACACCCGAGCGCGCCATGCAACGAGCGCGAATGAACGCAGGATTACTCGAGGATGGAGCGCATCGCCGCAAGATGACGCAACACCATCCCGGCAGACGCCGGACGCGAACGGCCATGCGCCTCACACACCGACGCCTCGGGCGGATCGAGTGCTGGCGGACGAGCACCCGGGCGACCGCGCTGGTGCAGCTCGGAGAGATAGCCCTCGAGCTTGGCCGGGGTGAACAAGGTGGCAGGGCGCAGATAGCGCGCCTGTTCGGTCTGGCCCCATTGCGCCGCCTTCAGATCGACCACCGCGCACAACACCTCGGGGCTGTGTCGATGCAGCGCGCGGCGCAGGATGCGATAGGTCGCAGTCCCCGGCGCGTCCGGGAAACAGGCGCTCGCGGCGCGGTTGAGATGGGCGACAACGCGCGCGATGGTCGCATCATCAACCGGCCGCGCCACCGCCGGCGTGGCATCGGGCTCGGGGCGGGGCTCGACCTCGGGGCGCGGCGCCGAGCCCGACGCCTCACTGGGCAAGATCGCCCGATAACGATTCACCCGACGGGCATTGCCCCGCTCGACCTGCAACAACTGCAGCTCCACCATACGGCGAATGGCGCGCTTGACCGAGCTGTAGGAGGTATTCGACACCCGCGCGAGCGTGCGCAGCGACGGCCAGGCGACACCGGAGCGCGAATTGATGAAGAGCGACAGACTGGTAGCGATGCGGCTGGCGGTATGGCTCAGCCTCGGCTCGGACAGCACACGACGCTGCCAGGCCAGGATCTCCACCGGCGAGGTGGCGAACTGAAGGGACATTCGGCAATCTCCAACACGTGAAAACGGAGACCACCGACTGGATTGAGAGGGATCGCGAACGGGCAGCACGGCACACGCCAGCCCCTCGGGGACTTTGCTAGAATACCGCCGGCCACTGGTGCGCTCGACTCGGTTCAGTCGGGGCTTTACGCGGTCAGGTGCTCCAACACCCCCGCGACGGTGGCCATCCTACCCTCGCCCCGCCCGGCTTGTCGAGCCTCGGCCCAGACCCTCGCCACCCCCCGGCGCATCCCGTCTCCACCGCATCATCCTCGCCCGTTTAGCGTCTCGTCCCGAGGGGCCACAGGGGAGAGATCATTCGCCCATTCGACTCGCCCGTTTAGGGGCCACCCTGACCCCAGGGTGCGTACCGTGCTGACCCCAGGGTGGGCTCACCCTGACCCCACGACATGAGATCCTGAGGTTCCCCCCGAATGTCGCCCCGTAGCCCCGTAGGTTGGGCTGACGCAGTCAACCCAACACCCCGAGGCCCCGCCGTCTTCCGCCCCGTAGGTTGGGCTGACGCAGCTCGTAGGTTGGGTTACCCGTTCCGCCATCTCATCGACAACCCGGCACCGCCCATGGACGGGTAACCCAACACAACCGCCGCCGATGATCCGGCAGCCCCGTAGGTTGGGCTGACGCAGTCAACCCAACATCCCGAGGCCCCGCCACCTTCCGCCCGTAGGTTGGGCTGACGCAGCTCGTAGGTTGGGTTACCCGTTCCGCCATCTCATCGACAACCCGGCACCGCCCATGGACGGGTAACCCAACACAACCGCCGTCGATGATCCGGCAGCCCCGTAGGTTGGGCTGACGCAGTCAACCCAACATCTCCAAGCATCCCCAACCACGCACGGAACCGCCCATGCGCTATCGACGCGATTACACCCAAGGCGCGACCTACTTCTTCACCGTCATCACATTTCAACGAACACCCTGGTTTGCTCAAGCTGCGGCGGTCAAAGCATTACGCCATGCGGTACGGGCGGAAATGGCACGACATCCATTCATCATCGACGCCATAGTAATCATGCCCGACCACCTCCACGCGATATGGACTTTGCCGGACACGGATACAAATTACTCAACACGATGGCGCAATATCAAACGCGCGTTCACCGCAACCATTCCCCCCGAACAGCGACCAACCGCCATATCCAGCCGACTGCACAAACAAGAGCAAGCGATTTGGCAGCGACGATTCTGGGAGCATCGCATCAGGGATGACCAAGACTTCCGCCATCACGTCGACTACATTCACTTCAACCCGGTCCATCACCACTACGTACACCGAGCAACCGACTGGCCATACAGCAGCATCCACCGATACATCCGCCAAGGCACCTTACCTGCGGACTGGGGAAGCGCCACGATCCAACTACCCGACGGCATCGGCCACGAGTAGGTTGGGTTACCCGTCCGCCACCGCGTCAACAACCCGATGCCGTCGATGGACGGGTAACCCAACACAACCGCCGTCGATGATGCGGCGGTGGTCAGCGTATTCATCACGCGGCATCGCTCGGTCGGTTGAGATTAAATCCCCCAACCCCCTTTTTCAAAGGGGGCTCTTTACGCCGACACATGAAAAAACCGCCACAGGTAATCCGATGGCGGTCGTTTCATTCATCGAGCGACATCGCATCGTTGGGTTGCCAAACAACGGCAACCCAACCTACGGCGCTCGTAGGTTGGGTTACCCGTTCCGCCATCTCATCGACAACCCGGCACCGCCCATGGACGGGTAACCCAACACAACCACCGTCGATGATGCGGCGGTGGTCAGCGTATTCATCGCGCGGCATCGCCCGGTTGGTTTGGATTAAATCCCCCAACCCCCTTTTCCAAAGGGGGCTCTTGACGCCGACACATGAAAAAACCGCCGCCGGTGATCCGGCGGCGGTCGGTTCATTCATCTGGCGATGTCGCATTGTTGGGTTGCCGAACAACGGCAACCCAACCTACGGGGCTATCGTGGGTTTCCAATCAATGGCGACGACCCAACTGGCTGCTGTCAGCTCGTAGGTTGGGTTACCCGTTCCGCCGTCTCATCGACAACCCGGCACCGCCCATGGACGGGTAACCCAACACAACCGCCGTCGATGATGCGGCGGTGGTCAGCGTGTTCATCAATCGGCATCGCTTGGTCGGTTGGGATTCAATCCCCCAACCCCCTTTTCCAAAGGGGGCTCTTGACGCCGACACATGAAAAAACCGCCGCAGGTAATCCGGCAGCGGTCGGTTCATTCATCTGGCGATGTCGCATTGTTGGGTTGCCAAACAACGGCAACCCAACCTGCGGGGCTGCTCCGATGGCGATCGCGTTATTCATCGAACGGCACCGCATCGTTGGGTTGCCGAACAACGGCAACCCAACCTACGGGGCTATCGTGGGTTGCCAATCAATGGCGACCCAACTGGCTGGTGTCAGGAGAACCACTCCAGGTTTTGAGCACTGGTTGCAACAGCCAGCAGGCTCAACTCTCCACTCTCGATAGTGCCGACGGCATCGGAAGCGGTTCCATCTCCATCCTGCCATTCGTACAGCGCTCGACAAGCCTCTCCATCGTTATCGAACAGGATCTCGAAGACACCGGAACCGCCGTCGGGATCGCCGTCAGCATCCGACCCGTCCGCCCCGGTCTTGAGCACCTCCCACTTATCGAGGATCTTGCCATACTGATCGACCACGCCAGCAGCGACAAGCTCTTTGATCACCTTGCCTGTGTCCACCAACTCTGCCGAACTCGTGATATGGCTTTCTTCAAGGTTGATCTTGAAGACCTGCGCTTTAGCAATCTGCCAACCTTCGAGGCTATCAGTGCTCGCGCTGGTTAGATCAACAGCATACTGTCCATCGATCGAGGTTCGCGAGTCATCACTTTGACTCTTCGGCTTCCAATCTCCTTCATCAAAGTGATAGTTACTGCGAACGCCAAAGGCATCCTCACTCCCAAAGTTCGTGATAATTTCAGCAGAACCAATGTTACCGGGACCAAAATCAGTATTGGCCTCGGCCAGCTCGAAGCCCAGATTATCAACACCAGCTGGTACGGCTTCAGGAGTATAGAAGACAAAATCACGGTTTGCGCCTTCTATATAAGGAGCATAACCAGAAGCAGGGTCTCCTTTATGCGCCTCATCTACAAGATCTATTTGGTGAAAACCGCTACCAACATAGATGTGCACCTGATATTCATGACCTACACCGCCACCTTCTATACCGCCTTTAGAAATAGGCGAACCAAAGAATCCTCCTTGATCTCCAAGAGAAGCTGTCAAAACCGCTGCACTTTCACCTTCTGCTTTCGAGTAACTAAATTCAGCGAAATCAGAGCTGTTTGTCGCCACAGCAAGCAAACTCAACTCATCTTCGTCAACAACCCCTAAATTATCTTTATCTTGCCACTCATACAAAGCACGCTGCATGATTGCAGTATCATGGACAGAGTGAACAATCTCAAAGACACCGGCGCCACCGTCTAATTCTTTGCCATCGTCATCACTATCAACCCCTTTTTTGAGCGACGCTAAACAATCTTTTACCTCCCCACTCTCGTCAACAATCCCAGCAGCTTTCAGTTCACCCAAAACCCGCCCAGCATCGACCAATGCTGCCGTTGAATCAATAGTGCTATTATCACCAAGCGAAATTGTGAAAACCTGAGTTTGATCACCATCCCCACCGCCAAAAGGCTCTTCAATCAATTTGGTGTACTGACCATCAATCGACCCATACTCACCCTTCAGAACAGCCTCACCAGTCGACCAGTCATAAATAGACGGGATACCAAACGCATCCTCTAAGCCAAAACTCGTAACAATCTCTGCCGAGCCCAGGTTATCAACATTGAAATCCGTGTTGACTTCTGCCAGCTCAAAACCATCGTTATCGCCATCAAAGTCAACAGAACCATAGAACACAAAACCACGATCAGGCCCTGTAATATCGTCGACATGACCAACTGGAGGTTTCGCTTCCTCGTCTACAGTCTGATACCCCAGATCAATACGTTGACTTCCTTTCCCAACTTGAACAAGCGCCTGCCCCTCATAACTATTAAAGGGCAACTCCAAGTACACCCCCCCATCACTCATCCTAAAATCAATAGACTTATCTTTTGCGATCGGCAAATCATAAGAATAAAAGTCATCAGAAACAATGATCGCTTCAACCTTAGCAATATCAACAGGGTCTGAATAGTAAGGTTTGTTGTAGCTGTCGCGCACAAAGACGACATTATCTCCTTGCATTTTAGAAAAGCGGATATCACCCGTCGCCGTCCCCCCAAAGCTGAGCACACCATCAGTCACGGTGGCGGTGAAGGTCGGTTCCGGTGTGTCATCGCCACCGGTATTGCCACCACCAGTAGCAGGCTGGTCCGGTTTGTCGTCGTCGCCGATGTTGACGTCGCCGATGGCGTCGTCGGCATCGTCGATGGCTTGGTCGAGCTTGTCGCCCTGGAAGCGATCCTTTGCACCGCTGAGGTCGCCGCCGCTGACGCCGTCCTTGAGAGACTTGGCGGCCTCGCCCTGGGCGACGTGCTGAACCTTGGCGATGTCCTTGAGCACGGCATTGGCGTCATTGCCCTTGGCCACTTCGGCCACGCGCGCGTTGGTGCCGGCCATGACCTCGGCGGCATCGGCGGCGTGCTTGGCGATCGCGGCCTGGGCCTTGCTGCCACTGGCACCGGCGGATTCGAGCAGGATGTCCTGAATGTTGTCCTTGGCGGCCAGGTCGAGCGACTGACCGCTGGCGGCGGCGGCATCGGCCCGGCTGGCGATGGCATTGGCCACGGCCTGGAAGGCCGCTTGCGGTTTGACTCCAGCCGCACCATCGAGCGCACTGCTGACCTGCGCCATCAGATTCGCGACCTGGGCTGCGGCGGCATAAACCTTCACCGCCGCTGCCTGCGTGGCACTGCTGGCATTGCTGTCGATGTTGGTGGCATCGAAGGTCTTCAGGTCCAGGTCATCGGGCAGGCCGAACGCCTTCTTCAGGCTCTGCTCGGCACTCGCCGCCGAGCGGCCGGTGGCGACCAGCGACTGCACCAAGGTGGTCAACGGGGTCACCACCGTCGCCCCCGCCGGTGCCGAGAACGCACCCGCGAAGGGCAGATTGGTCGCGATATCGGTCCCCCCCGTGGCCACCAGCGTGGCATATGCCGCCGCGCCGCTGAAGGTCGCCGAGAAGTTGCCCTCGGCGTCGGTCTTCACGAACGGTTCGTTCGGATCGCGCACACCGTCACCGTCGATGTCGGCAAACACGGTCGCGCCCTTGATCCGACCATCGATCACCGCGCCCTCGCTCTCACGCACCGAGGGCATCACCGGATCCGGTTCCACCTGACTGCTGGCGGCAACCCGTTGGACACTCAGTCCCTCGAACTGACCGTGGAGCAGGTAGTGCTCCACGGGGTTCAGCCCCACCTTGGCGAAGGCCTCCGCCACGGCCGCGCTGTCCCAGTCGCTGTGACCGCCGACCTGATGTTTGTTGAGATGCTCCGCCTTGGCCTTGAGGTAGGCGGTCTCGTCGAAGGCGTTCGACGGGTTGATCGACTCCGCGGCACCGTAGCGGGTGTAGTGCTCCCAGGCGGAGATGTCGGCCAGCGTGAAGTACACCTTGGCCGCCTCGACCGTCCAATCGGTGTGCCCATTGATCCCGTCGCGATTGAGCTGCTCGACCTTGGCCTCGAAGTACTCCTCGGCGTTGAAGTAGGCGTTCGGGTTCACCTCCTCATCCATGCCGTAACGCAGGAAGTGCTGATAAGGCGTCATCCCCGCCCTGCCCATCAACCCCTCCAGATACTCCACCGACAAATCCTTATAGATATCGAAGGGGTCGTGATGCCGCAGCTGCGCGAGCTTGTTGGACAGGTAGTAAGACGCATCGAACCAGTTAGGAGCAGTCATGCGAGATCCTTATTCTTGAAGATCCAAAGACACCCCGCGCCAGCGCCCACCGCAACGGGCCAACGCCCGCCGCGGCGCAACGAGACACACGCCACCGCATCCGGCGAGACCAGCAGAGGCCCACACCGAGATCGCAGCACACAGGGGTTGAGACGACCCGCAGTGGGGTCAGAGAAAGGAGGGAGGCGCTCCGTGCGCCACGCACCCGGCGAGATGACGACCGCGCCGGCCAGCGCCACCAGGTGCTATCCATGAAACGACATCTCCTGTCGAGCCAAACCATCCATCGCTGCCAGCACGCGCCCCACGGGGCGCCGAGAGACCGCCTAGAACCACGCGGCCAGCCATCCAGCAACAAACCAAACATTCTTTATAAGCGATAAAAATTCGCTTATACGCGCATGAGTCTAGCCCAGCCGTAGGCCGCCCGCAGCAACTTTCCGTGCCCGCGTCAGATTTGCGTAACCCATCACAGAAAAAGTGCCACCGTAGGTTGGGTTACCCGTTCCGCCATCTCATCGACAACCCGGCACCGCCCATGGACGGGTAACCCAACACAAGCCGCCGATGATCCGGCGATGTGATCCGACGGCGTCAGCGTATTCATCGCGCGGCATCGCCCGGTCGGTTGGGATTCAATCCCCCAACCCCCTTTTCCAAAGGGGGCTCTTGACGCCGACACATGAAAAAACCGCCGCCGGTGATCCGGTGGCGGTCGTTTCATTCATCTGGCGATGTCGCATTGTTGGGTTGCCGAACAACGGCAACCCAACCTACGGGCTGCTCCGATGGCGATCGCGTTATTCATCGAGCGGCATCGCATCGTTGGGTTGCCGAACAACGGCAACCCAACCTACGGGGGTCGTAGGTTGGGTTACCCGTTCCGCCATCTCATCGACAACCCGGCACCGCCCATGGACGGGTAACCCAACACCATCGCCGTCGATGATGTGGCGGCGGTCAGCGTATTAACCAATCGGAATCGCCCGGTCGGTTAGGATTCAATCCCCCAACCCCCTTTTTCAAAGGGGGCTTTTGACGCCGATACGTGAAAAAACCGCCGCCGGTGATCCGGTGGCGGTCGGTTCATTCATCTGGCGATGTCACATTGTTGGGTTGCCGAACAACGGCAACCCAATCGACGGCGCTCGTAGGTTGGGTTACCCGTTCCGCCATCTCATCGACAACCCGGCACCGTCCATGGACGGGTAACCCAACACAAGCCGCCGATGATCCGGCGATGTGATCCGACGGCGTCAGCGTATTCATCGCGCGGCATCGCCCGGTTGGTTGGGATTCAATCCCCCAACCCCCTTTTCCAAAGGGGGCTCTTGACGCCGACACATGAAAAAACCGCCGCCGGTGATCCGGTGGCGGTCGGTTCATTCATCTAGCGATATCGCATTGTTGGGTTGCCGAACAACGGCAACCCAACCGACGGCGCTCGTAGGTTGGGTTACCCGTTCCGCCATCTAATCAAAAACCCGGCACCGCCCATGGACGGGTAACCCAACACAACCGCCGTCGATGATCCGGCGGCGGTCAGCGTGTTCATCACGCGGCATCGCTTGGTCGGTTGGGATCAAATCCCCCAACCCCCTTTTTCAAAGGGGCTTTTGACGTCGGTACGTGAAAAAACCGCCGCCGGTGATTCGGCGGCGGTCGGTTCATTCATCTGGCGATATCGCATCGTTGGGTTGCCGAACAACGGCAACCCAACCTACGGGGCTGCTCCGATGGCGATCGCGTTATTCATCGAGCGGCATCGCATCGTTGGGTTACCCGTTCCGCCATCTCATCGACAACCCGGCACCGCCCATGGACGGGTAACCCAACACCACCGCCGTCGATGATCCGGCGGTGGTGACCCATTGACGGTCATCGTATTCATCACGCGGCATCGCTCGGTCGGTTTGGATTCAATCCCCCAACCCCCTTTTTCAAAGGGGGCTCTTGACGCCGACACATGAAAAAACCGCCGCCGGTGATCCGGTGGCGGTCGGTTCATTCATCGCGCGGCATCGCCCGGTTGGTTTGGATTCAATCCCCCAACCCCCTTTTTCAAAGGGGGCTCTTGACGCCGACACATGAAAAAACCGCCGCCGGTGATCCGGCGGCGGTCGGTTCATTCATCTGGCGACATCGCATTGTTGGGTTGCCGAACAACGGCAACCCAACCTACGGGCTGCTCCGATGGCGATCGCGTTATTCATCGAGCGGCATCGCATCGTTGGGTTGCCAAACAACGGCAACCCAACCTACGGGGCTGCTCCGATGGCGATCGCGTTATTCATCGAGCGACATCGCATCGTTGGGTTGCCAAACAACGGCAACCCAACCTACGGGCTGCTCCGATGGCGATCGCGTTATTCATCGAGCGACATCGCATCGTTGGGTTGCCAAACAACGGCAACCCAACCTACGGGGCTAATATCACATTAAGTTTCTGGCTGCTCACCTCCGGCGCTTTCTTTGAAGGCGCCGCCCAGGGCATCGGCGGAGTGCACGCCGACTAGCTGGACGAGGATGTTGGTGTCATCAAACTTGACATCGTCACTCTTATTAGCAGTCACCATCGCATAGGTATTGCCATCGAAGGTGAAGAAGGTGTTTGCATCACCCACAAACTCGACGCCACTCGTTGCGGCGACGGCATCGGCCACGATACCGGCGGCCTCGAGGACAGCGGCGGCGGCACCAGCGTCAGCACTACTCTCTTTCGTGAAGACGCTCAGCGTACCCTTGTCAATGTTGGTGGTATCACCCGCATTGAAGTCGGTGATGGTCACAATGGCACTGCCCGACATCGACTCGCTGTGGTCAATCAGGAAGTTGTCGTTCCCGAGACCACCGGACACCGTGAACTCAGCCAGGGTGCCTGCGGCATTGTTGGCGACTAGCATGAAGGTGTCGTTACCGAGACCACCGCTAACGGTCGCCTGCTCGGAGGCGGTGACGTAAACGGTGTTTGCCATCAGCTCGGAGCCGGTGAAGGTGACGACCTCGCCGGAGATGCCGTCGGTCGATCCTTTGTTGTTCCCCGAGATCGAACCAACATTAACCGCCCCCATCGCCCCCGAGGCATCAACCGTCACCGTCTTAGCACTCAAGGCGTCGAGGGTGATGTCGCCGTAGGTGCCATTGGCGTCGATGACGATGGCGCCGGTTGCTGCCGAATCGGCCGCCGTAACAGCGACATCGCCGATCGTCACGTCGCCCAGCACACCCGCCATGTTGACGTCGATGGTGTGACCGGCACCGGTGCCGATGTCACCGAGCGTCAGCCCGCCGATCAGCCCTTCGGCGTTGACGGTGATGTCATAGTCGACCGCACCGCCCAGGTTACTGAGGGTGATCTTGGACTCGGCGCCAGCACCGGAGAGGTCGACGGCGGCAACGCTGCCGAAGTCAACGGCCCATGCGCCTTCACTCTCGCCCCCAGCGGCAGCGAATGCCTGACCGGCATCGATCGTCAGACTCTCGACTGCGGAAAGATCACTGCCCTTGGCCAGGGTGAACGCGCCATCGGCATCGATTCGCAGATCGTTCAACTTGGCGGCATCCAGCGCGACGGTCGAGGCCTGGTCGGTATTGGTCTGGTTAAAGACGGCCGAGGTCGCCGCGACCAGCTCGATGGTGTTGTTCAGCGCCCCGGCGATCTCGGCGGTCAAGCCTTCGGCCTTGGTGGCGACGAGCTTGCCACCAAGGCCGTCACCCAGCGTGTTGAACGCCTCGACCACCAGCGTCACGTCGGCGCTCTCGGTCAAGACGGTGTTGACCGTATTGATGGTCTCGGCCTGCTCGGTCCCGCCGCTCACGCTCAAGGTGGTGGCACCGGCGTGGTCGAAGGCGACCTCACCGCTGGCTGCCTGGTCGAGGGTCACGCCCAGATCGGCCATGCCCAGGTTGACGAACTTCACGGCGTTACCCGCGCCCTTGACGACCACCTGTTCGATGCCGGTGGACTCGGCGCCGGAGAAGGTGCTCACGTCACTCAACCCACCGGGCGCGGCCTTCATTCCGCTCGAACCGGCGGCATTCAGCTCAACCGTCTCGACCCCCGCCATCTGGTATTGGCTCACACCGAACCGACCGCTCAGCGACAAGGTATCGGCCCCCTCACCGCCGTTGATCTCGGCGTTGACGGCCAGGTCTCCGGGGGTGGCGCGGATGATGTCGTCACCCGCGCCGGCGAGCACCGAGGTCACCCCGGCGGCATCCCGCAGGTTCACATCGAGCACACCCTGCAACCCCGAGGCATCGACGCTCTTGACCGCACCGCTCACCGCTCCCTGATGCGCGACGATCTTCACCGAGCCCGTCCCCTCGACGTTCACCTGCTCGGCATCGGCCGTCTCCAGCAACACCACGTTGGTGCCGGTGGCGGTGATGTCGACCACCTCGATACCATCGGCCACCAGCGCCACGGCGGCCTCGGCGGTGGTCACCTCGCCGGCCGCGTCCTTCACCTCGGCGGTGCCGATGTCGTTCAGGCCCAGGGCCAGGGCGTCGGCCTTGCCGTCGGTGACCTTGGCGGCGTACTGGATCTCAGCGCTACCGGCATCGCGCCCGGAGAGGTTGACGGCGGCCTCGGTCGAGCCCAGCTCGGCGAGGTTCACCGCACCGTTGAGCGCGAAGGTCTCGGCGCCCTCGATGCCCTTGGCCGAGACGGTGCGCGCGATCTCGCCGGTGTTGGTCAGCTCGATGGTCTCGACGTTGACCACACCGCCGTTGCCCTCAAAGCCGCCAAAATCGCCCTGCACGTCGACCTTGAGCAGGTCGTTACCGGCGCCGCCGTCGATGCGATCGTCGGCATTCAGGGTGCGGGCGGAGGACAGCGCCGAGGCCACGGCATCGATGATGTCGTTGGCATCAGAGGCGCGCTGTACGTCCGCCTCGGTCTTGCCCTCGGGCAGCGCGGCAGCGGCGGCGAGGAGGGTGTCGGCCTCGGTGGTCAGCGACAACTCAAGGCCGGGGTTGGTCGGATCGATGCTCGGATCGACCTGCTCTTCAGCCGGCACGGCCGGGGCCTGCAGCTGTTCCTTGGCACCGTAGCGCATGAAGTGCGTAATCGGGGTCAGACCCGCGTCGGCGAAGGCGTCCTTCAGCTCGTCGAGGGTGATCTCCCGACCGGCGGCCTGCAGCGCGGCCAGCTTGGCGGCGAGGTAGGCGTCGTTGTCGAAGGCGTTGGAGGGGTTCACGCCCTCCCGGAAGCCGTACTGCAGATAGTGCTCGTAGACGTTGCCCGACCACTGCTGCTCGAAGGCCACGGCGGCGGCAGCGGCATCGGCATAGAGGTCGGGATGGGTGGCAACCAACTGCACGCCCTTGGCCAGGATGTATTCCTTGGGGTCGAAGTACGCATTGGGCGCCAGGCCCTCGGCGTAACCAAACTGGCTGTAGTGCTGCTCAGGGGTCAGACCGGCCGACTGCAGCGCGCTGATGAGGTCATCAGCCGTCTTGTCGGCCCAGTCGGCCGCAGTGGCCGCTTGGGCCTGCAGTTGCTGGAGCTTTGCCTTGAGGTAAAAGGCCTGGTCGAAACCTTGCATTGCCATCGAACGACTCTCTCATTGCATTGATGACGACAGCGGGCGGTGTCGCCGCTGCCATTGGCCTGACGGACAAGGGCTGACCGACACCCAACGCCGCCGACGCGGCGCTCGCAACGGTGCCGACCCGCGCTCGGCGTGTCACGCGGGTTCAGTCCATCGACGGGCGGCCACCGCCCGCTGATTCGTCCCGAATCGCATCCCTGTCTTTGTCCACACAAACAAAAACGCCCCCGGTTTCCCGAGGGCGTTAGTGATTTCACGCAAGAGGTGCAAGGTCATACGAGCCAACCCAGACTGGGTGCGACCCATCGACCGTGTGGCGAAACACGCGGTGTCATGATCCTGGCCATTCGACCTTGCAACATCGAGGGGTGTCACGACCGGCCGGCGTCCTGCCGTCTTTGCCCCGCCCACCCGGGCTCGAACCCATCGACCCCAGGGGTGACCAAGGCGGCGCACACACCATCCGTCCAGCGACGGGGCCGGCGACCCGCAGCACTGCCGCAGTCGCCCCACCCCCTCCATCTCGAACCCTTGCCCATGGAGAGGATGGTGCGCCATCAAGATCGATCAACCCATCGATCAGCCGCGTGACCGCGTGGCGTCCTTGCCGTTCAGCTCGGCATCGTGCCGTGGTCAGTTGGCTGGGTGCGTGGGTTAGGCGCCAAACACCTCTGTGGCAGTGCTTGCCTCGACACCGGCCAGCTTGACGATGACATCAGTACCACCAAACCCAGTGGTCCCATCCTCAGCTACCAGATAGGTGTCGCCGTTGTAGACGATGGCATTCTGTGCGGTTCCGGTGTTCGCAAGATTAACCAGAGTAATGTCATCCGCAGCGACGGTCCCACCGAAGGCGGCGGACAGGAATGTCGCTGCATCAGCAGCCTCCCAGCTCGCAATGGCCTCAAGGTTTGCCGCAGTGACCCCAGCGACCTTATCGGTACTAAGCTCGAAGTCGGTAATGGTGGCAACCAAAGTGCCATCATCCCCACCGCTCACAGCCTTGATGGTGAAGGTATCCGCACCCACACCACCAGTCAGCGTCGCGTCTGCCTTGGCATCTGCTACGGCTTTGACGGTGATCTTATCGTCTGCAATACCACCCACCACGGTCGCAGCCTTGCTGGCCGTCACCGTAATGTCGTTTACATCGAGGCCAGCACCGGTGATGTTTGCAGTCGTAGCCACAACATCCCCCGTGGTCAGCTTACCCAGCGCACCGTCGGCGTTGATCTCGACGGTCTCACCGGTCACGCCGTTAAGCGTGACATCGCCATTGGTTCCGGCGAAGGACAGGGTCACGTCGCCACCGTTAGCATTGATGGCACCCAGATCCACATCACCCAGCACCTTGGCGGCATCGACCGAGATGTCGGTGCCCTTGGTGGTGATGGTGCCGATCTCGAGGGCGGAGCCACTCCCATCGGTATCCGACAGCGCCCCGGCGGTGACGGTGATGCCGTAGTCGGCCTGGCTCCCGGAGCCCAGGTCACCCAGCTTGGCCTCGCCATTGCCCTCGAGGGTGATGGCGTTGATGGCCTTGAGGGCGCCCATGGTCAGCTTGCCGCCATTGACGGTGGCGTTCAGGGCCTGCAGACCGCTGAGGTCGGAACTGACTGCGTTGCCCGATGCATTTGTGAACTGGTCAAGGTCCAGATCCGCATCGGCGTTCAGGGTCAACTGCTGGGCCTTGCCGGCCTGCAGGATGAGGGTCGAGTCTGCACCGATCTTGCCGATGGTCAGCTCGGTGGCGCTGCCGGCCTGGATGATGCCGGCCTGGTCAGTGGCGGAACCGAAGCCCCCCGCAGCGGCGATGTTGACGCTCTCGGCCTTGGCGGCATTGATGGTGCCGTCGTAGACAACGTGCTCCGCGACGTTGAGGGTCAGCGCGGCGCTGTTGGTGAGCGTCACGCCGGCATCGACCGGCACCGGCGGCTTGTCGGCGGTTGCGGCCTCATCGGCCACATTGACGGTGGTGGACCCGCTGTTGTCGAGGGTGACAGCGTCTGCGCCACCTTCGATGCCCAGGGTCATATCGGCATTGCCCAGGCCAGCGAAGCTAGCCTCAGCGCCCATGTCTCCAGTCGCCTGGACGTTCTGGATGCCGTTGGACTCGGCCGCCGAGAAGGTCAGCTTACCGGTGTTGGCGAGCGCCAGGGTCTCGAAACCGCCGACGGCATACTGCACGGTGCCGGCGCCCGAGAGGGTCAGGGTGTCGTCGCCGCTGCCGCCCTGCAGGGTAGCATTCTTCAGCGCGCTGTTGGCATCAACCGTGAGGTCCACATCGCCCTGGAGGTTGGTGGCGTCGAAGGAGGACAGCTTGCTGGCCAGCGCGTTGACCTGGAGGTTGCCGGTGCCGGCGACGGTGTACTCGGTGGCGCTGACGTTCGACAGATTGACGACGTTGTCACCCTCGACGGAGAGCGCAGCCTTCTCGACACCCTTGACGTCGACCGCCACGGCGGCCTCCTTCACGGTGTCGGTCTGGACGGTGCCGACGTCCTTCAGGCCCAGGGCCAGGGTGTCTTCGGTGCCCTTGACGGCATCGGCGACGAAGGCCGCCTTGAAGGTGCCATCGCTCTGACCCGAGAGGCTGATGCCACCGGCGAGGCTGCCGAGATCCTTCAGGTTGACGGTGCCGTCCTCGGCGGTCACGGCATAGTGCACGTCGCCCTCGACACCGGTGGCGTCGAAGGAGCGATCGATCGCACCCTTGTTGACCAGCTCGATGGTGTCGATGTTCTTGACGCCGCCGTCCTTGCTGAAGCCAGCGAAGTTCGACTGCATGTCGACCTTGAGCAGGTCGTTACCCTCGCCACCGTCGATGTTGTCGTCGGCGTTCAGGGTGCGGGCGGAGGACAGCGCGGAGGACACAGCGTCGATGTTGTCATCGGCGTTGGTGGTGCGCTGGACGTCTTCCTCGGTCTTGCCCTCGGGCAGCGCGGCGCCGACGGGCAGCAGGATGTCGACATCACCGGTCAGCGCGAAGTCGGTACCGGGGGTGACGTTGGGATCGACCTGCTCTTCAGCCGGCACGACCGGGGCCTGCAGCTTTTCCTTGGCGCCGTAGAGCATGAAGTGCGAGACCGGGGTCAGACCCGCGTCGGCGAAGGCATCCTTCAGCTCGTCGAGGGTGATCTTCTGACCGGCGGCCTGCAGCGCGGCCAGCTTGGCCTCGAAGTAGGCGTCGTTGTCGAAGGCGTTGGAGGGGTTGATGCCTTCCTGAGCGCCGTACTGCAGGTAGTGGTCGTAGAGGTTGCCCGGCCACTTTTCTACGAAGGCCTTGGCAGCAGCGTCAGCATCCTTATAGAGGTCAGGATTGTTGGCCACCAACTGCTTCCCCTTGAACAGGGCATACTCGTTGGGGTTGAAGAACTTGTTGGGGCCAAGACCCTCGGCGTAACCGTACTGGCTGTAGTGCTGCTCAGGGGTCATGCCGGCAGCCTTCAGCGTGCTCAGGAGGTCATCAGCCGTCTTGTCGGCCCACTGCTCTGCGGTGGCCTTGTTCGCCTGCAGCTGCTGGAGCTTTGCGCCGAGGTAGAAAGCCTGGTCAAAACCTTGAAGTGCCATCGAGGTCCTCTCTTACGATTCAAAAGACATATGCATATGTAGCTGGCGGCATCCAGATGACCGCCTGCCAATCCCCGGCCTATTGAGGGATCCGGTACCGAGGCACTTGGCAAGACGACCTGGCGACCAACCAACGAGCCACATCTCCCGGTCCGGTGCATCTATGACCAGAGCCGGAAAACGAGGAACACGGAGGTCCGCTTCCTTTGCGTCCCTTCTAATTCGGAAACGCGATTGATGCCCATATTACCTTATAAGGGCATACAAATAGTTTTTCGTCCTTATTCTGACATCTCCTCGGGCGCCTGTCGATCCGTAGGGGCACGTTACCCAAAGTTTTTTTCCAGCTGTGACGAAGTCCCGTTTTGCCGAAGGGTCAGACACGGAAGAAATCGCTTCCCAATCATCACCTTACGCGCCACACACGCAACGAAAACCCCAACCCGCCAACCACCCTCGCCCCACCCCAGCAGACCCGGACGCCCCCCGCCAACACCCCACCGCTCCCCCGCCACCCCCTCGCGCCGCACCGCACCAACCAGATGGCCCGCAAATACGAGAGCACCTTTCGGCAACCCAACCAACACCGCCGCCCCCCTTTGAAAAAAGCCGCGTCAACACCGAAAAAACCGCCCCGGTTTCCCGAAGGCGGCTCGTTACCAAAAAACCGCCCCGGTTTCTCGAAGGCGGCTCGTTACCAAAAAACCGCCCCCGGTTCCCCGAGGGCGGTTCATTTCAATCATCAAGCGCTGGCGCAGAATGTTGGGTTGCCGTTGGCAACCCAACCTACGGCGCTCCCCACAGCGTGAGACCCGTCAAAAAGAGAGACGTGCCCCCCATTGAAGAGAGATGTGAGATCCCCCCCTTTGAAGAGGGATGCAAGATCCCCCCCCTCTGCAGAGGGATGTGAGATCCCCCCCTTTGAAAAAGGGGGGA
>NZ_JAAXKX010000007.1 GCF_012276755.1 Marichromatium bheemlicum
ACCCCCAACCGGCCGGGGGCGGGCCGCCGGCGGCCCCGCGCGGGGAGCGGGGCGAGCGGCCGGGGCCGCGCGCCGTGGTGGCGGGGTCAGAGGATATAGCCGCGCTCGTCGTGCAGCGAGAGGTCGAGCCCCTCGGTCTCCTGCTCCTCGTCGACACGCAGCCCGATGGTGGCCTTGAGTCCGAGCAGCAACAGCAAGCTGACGAGACCGCCGTAGACCAGGGTCGCGATCACCGAGACGAACTGGATCCACACCTGGGCGCCGATGCCGTCGACGCCGTCGGCCAGCCCCGAACCGCCGAGCAGCGGCGAGGCGAACACGCCGGTGAGCAGGGCGCCGATGATGCCGGCCACGCCGTGCACGCCCCAGACGTCGAGCGAGTCGTCGTAGCCGAGCCACTGCTTGACCCTGGTCGAGGCGATGAAGGCGAAGATCGCGCCGGCGAAGCCGATGACGATCGCCCCCATCGGGCCGGCGGTGCCCGAGGCCGGGGTGATGGCCACCAGACCGGCGACCGCGCCGGTGGCGATGCCGAGCACCGAGGGTTTGCCGTGGCTGATCCACTCGGCGAACATCCAGGTCAGCGCCGCGGTGGCGGTGGCAACCTGGGTGACGGTGAGCGCCATCGCTGCGGTGGAGTTGGCGGCGAGTTCGGAGCCGGCGTTGAACCCGAACCAGCCAATCCACAGCATGGTCGCACCGATCACCGTCAGTCCGAGGTTGTGCGGCGGCATCGCCGTGGTCGGGTAGCCCTTGCGCTTGCCGAGCACGATGGCGGCTACCAGCGCGGCGATACCGGCGTTGATGTGCACCACGGTACCGCCGGCGAAGTCGAGCGCCCCCATCTCGCCGATCCAGCCGCCCCCCCACACCCAGTGGGCGATGGGGATATAGACCAGGGTCTGCCACAGCGCCATGAAGATCAGCATCGCCGAGAACTTCATCCGTTCGGCGAAGGCGCCGACCATCAATGCCGGGGTGAGGATGGCGAAGGTCATCTGGAAGGCCATGAATAGCGACTCGGGGATGCTCCCGGAGAGGCTGTCGACGCTCAGCCCGGCGAGGAACAGCCGGTCGAGGCCACCGATCCAGGCGTTGTTGGCACCACCGTCGGTGAACGCCAGGCTGTAGCCGTAGGCGACCCACAGCAGGCTCATCAGGCAGGCGATGGCGAAGCACTGCATCAGCACCGAGAGCACGTTCTTGGCGCGTACCAGACCGGCGTAGAACAGCGCCACGCCGGGTAGGGTCATGAACAGCACCAGCGCGGTGGCAGTCAGCATCCAGGCGGTGTCGCCGGCGCTCAGCACGGCGTCGTCCTGGCCCCAGGCGAGCAGGGGCGAGAGCAGCAGCGCGACCAGTAGGGGCGCGCGCAGGGTCATCGAATGTCGCATCGGTTTCACCGTTACATCTCCTCGCACTGCCGGGCTCAAAGCGCGTCCGGACCGGTCTCGCCGGTACGGATACGGGTGACCTGGTCGAGATCGAACACGAAGATCTTGCCGTCGCCGATCTTGCCGGTGCGGGCGGCGGAGCTGATCGCCTCGACCACCTTGTCGACCATGCCATCGTCGACGGCGATCTCGAGCTTGATCTTGGGGAGGAAGTCGACCACGTATTCGGCGCCGCGGTAGAGCTCGGTGTGGCCCTTCTGACGGCCGAAGCCCTTGACCTCGATCACGGTGATGCCGGAGACGCCGATGTCGCCGAGCGCCTCGCGCACGTCGTCGAGCTTGAAGGGTTTGATGACGGCTGCAACAAGTTTCATCGCGTATGGACTCCTGTAGGGACCGGAATCCCTGCTCCGGTCCGGGGTTGGGGAGGGCGCGTGTGGGGGCCGGTCAGAACGCCTTGTTCCAGCCTACCCAGACCTTGGGATCGTCGTCGTAGGTGTCGCGACCGACCTGGTCGTAGTTCAGGCTGAAGGTGCCGAAGTCTCCGGCCTCGCGGCTGACCGAGAGGCCCCAGTGGCCGTAGTCGTTGCCACCGTCGTTGTACTCGAAGTCGGTGTAGCCGCCGTAGACGCTCAGACCGAGATCGAAGGGCAGGGTGAAGTCGAGGCTGGCGTGGTAGTAGAGATCGCCCTGGATGTAGAGCGCCTCGTCGTTCCTCACCCCCGGGGCGCCGTCGGCCTGGCCGTAGACGGTGTAGGCGATACCGGCGGTGAGCCAGCGGTAGCTGAGGCTGGCGGCGAGCTCGGCGAAGTCGCTGTCGCGACCATCGGGGTAGGCGTAGTAGACGGCGCTGAGGTCGTAGCCGAGGTCATCGGTGATGCTGCCGGCGAAGCCGAGATAGCCATCGAGTTCATAGCTGGTGTTGTCGCCGAAGTCGACATTGGAGGCCCAGGTGCCGGCGTAGAAACCGCTCTCGTGGGCGTAGTCGAGTCCACCCTGGATGGCGGCCTGGTCGTCGGTCTGGGTCTGGCCACGCCAGATGTAGTTGCTGACCACGCCGAGGTTGGCGCTGACCGAGTGCGGGCCGGCGGCGTTGGCGCCCTGCCAGGGGGTGAGGGTTGCGCTCAGTGCGGCGACACCCAGGATGGTGCCGATGCGTGCTTGCTGCATTGACTGGTACCTCTGTTGCGGTGGTGTTGGGTCGTAGCGGTTGTCATCCATGTCCGCCGCACGCGGCCGGGGTCACGCCGGGGACGTGAAGGGGTTCTCACGGATAAAAGCACTTCGTGTGCCAGTTGCCCTTGGGCGTGTCTTGGAGACGCTTTTCGGCATCATGTGCCAAAGTGGCAACAGGGGAATGCACCGGATTGGTGCCGGTTGGGTGTCGGCGCCCAGACTAGCGCACCAAAAGAAGGCGGCACAGCACCGTCGATCGGCGCAGACGGCGCCGCGCGACACACCTATAATGTGGGCCCAAGGGCGCCTCTGCGCGGTTCTTGCCGCCGTCCCGCAGAGCGGTCGACGGTCTCGTCCAAACCCCATCCACAGCATGCGCGGGCCGCTGTGTTCGCGCCGGAGGAATCGATCATGTTAGACCCCAAGCAACTCGACGATCTGGTCCAGCGCTTTGCCGCGAACATGCCCAAGGGGCTGCAGGTGTTGCAGGAAGACATCAATCGCAACGTCAAGGCCTCGCTCGAGTCCGGGCTCTCCCGGCTCGATCTGGTGACCCGCGAGGAGTTCGACGTGCAGTCGGCGGTGCTCGCCCGCACCCGCGAGAAGGTGGTGGCGCTCGAGGCCCAGGTCGCGGCCCTCGAGCAGGCGCTCGGCGCGCCTCGCGCCGGCGCCGACTGACCCCGGTCGCGGCGCGGCATTGGCGCTCTGTACCTTGCACAGCCGCGCCTGCGTGGGCATCTCTGCCCCGCCGGTGACCGTCGAGGTGCATCTCTCCTCGGGCCTGCCGGCATTGTCGCTGGTAGGCCTGCCCGAGGCGGCGGTGCGTGAGAGCAAGGAGCGGGTACGCGGGGCGCTGCTCAACACCCGTTTCCGCTTCCCTGATGGTCGTCTGACCATCAATCTCGCCCCGGCCGATCTGCCCAAGGAGGGAGGCCGCTTCGACCTGCCGATCGCACTCGGCATCCTCGGCGCCTCGGGCCAACTTGGGGCCGCCGGGCTTGATGACTGCGAGTGTCTCGGTGAGCTGGCGCTCTCCGGTGAACTGCGTCCGGTCGCCGGGGTGATCCCGGCGGCGTTGGCCGCGCGCGCGGCCGGGCGCACCCTGATCCTGCCGCGTGCCAATGCCGCCGAGGCGGCGTTGGTCGGCGGACTCGCGTTACTGCCTGCCGAGCACCTCGGCGCGGTCTGCGAGCATCTTGCCGGGGTGCGGGCGCTGACGCCGTATTGCTCGTCGCCACCACCGCCGCCGCCGCAGGTGTTGCCCGATCTGTGTGAGGTGCGCGGTCAGATACAGGCCAAGCGGGCACTCGAGGTCGCCGCCGCCGGTGCCCACAGCCTGCTGTTGATCGGTCCACCGGGTAGCGGCAAGTCGATGCTGGCGATGCGATTGCCGGGGTTGTTGCCGCCGCTGAGCGAGGGTGAGGCGCTGGAGAGCGCGGCGGTGCGCTCGGTGAGCGCCAGCACGCCGTTCGACCCGGCGCGCTGGTGTGAGCGGCCGTTTCGCGCGCCGCACCACACCGCCTCGGCGGTGGCCCTGGTCGGTGGCGGGAGCAATCCGCGCCCGGGCGAGATCTCGCTGGCGCACCACGGGGTGTTGTTCCTCGACGAGCTGCCGGAGTTCGACCGGCGGGTGCTGGAGGTGCTGCGCGAGCCGCTGGAGTCGGGGCATATCGATATCTCGCGGGCGGCGCGCCAGGCGCGTTTCCCCGCCCGCTTCCAGCTGGTGGCGGCGATGAACCCTTGTCCCTGCGGTTATCTCGGTGATCCCGGTGGACGTTGTCACTGCAGCCGCGAGCAGGTCGCACGCTACCGTGCGCGGATCTCGGGACCGCTGCTCGATCGCATCGACCTGCAGATCGAGGTGCCGCGGGTCGAACTCGGCGCGCTGCTCGCGCCCACTGCCGCCGGGATCGAGGACTCGGCGACGGTGCGGATGCGGGTGTGCGCGGCGCGGGCGCGTCAGCAGCGCCGCGCCGGGACCGTCAATGCTGCGCTCGGCGCCGCCGAGATCGAGCGCGACTGCGCGCTCGACGCCCCGGGGATACGGATGATGGAGCAGGCGATGGCCAGGCTGGGGCTCTCGGCGCGCGCCTATCACCGGGTGCTCAAGGTGGCGCGCACCATCGCTGACCTGGAGGGGGCGGCACGGATCGCCCCGGCCCACCTCGGGGAGGCGATCGGCTATCGCCGGCTCGACCGCACCACCGAGCTGTCCTAGACGTATCGCGCGGGCGCTCGTCCGCGCCCACAGTGTTCGCAACCGATACCGGATCATCATGCTGCAACTTCAAGAGCTCAGCCTGCGCCGTGGCCCCAACCTGTTGCTGGAGGGAGCCGACGTCACCGTCTATCCCGGTCAACGGGTGGGGCTGGTTGGCGCCAACGGCTGTGGCAAGTCGAGCCTGTTTGCGCTGCTGCTCGGCGAACTCGGTGCCGATGCCGGCGCCATCTCGCTGCCGCCCGACTGGGTGATCGCCCATGTCGCCCAGCACACCCCGGACACCGAACGCGCGGCGATCGAGTTCGTGCTCGACGGTGATCACGAGCTGCGCGAGATCGAGCGCGAGCTGGCCCGCGCCGAGGCCGACGGCGACGGACTGCGCCATGCCGAGTGGCTGGGACGGCTGGAGGCGATCGACGGTTATGGCGCCGAGAGCCGCGCGGCGCGGCTGCTCCACGGCCTGGGCTTCGCCCCCGGCGACGAGCGCCGGCCGGTCAACAGCTACTCCGGTGGCTGGCGCATGCGCCTGGCGTTGGCGCGTACCCTGATGTGTCGCTCCGACCTGCTGCTGCTCGACGAGCCGACCAACCATCTCGACCTCGATGCGGTGATCTGGCTTGAGGGCTGGCTCAAGTCCTATCCCGGTACCCTGGTGCTGATCTCGCACGATCGCGACTTCCTCGATGCGGTGGTCGGTCAGGTGCTCGCCCTCGAACAGCGCCGCCTGACCCTCTATACCGGCAACTACTCGGCCTACGAGCGCCAGCGCGCCGAGCGTCTAGCCCAGCAGCAGGCCGCCCACGAGCGCCAGCAGCGCGAGATTGCGCACATGCGCGGCTTCGTCGACCGCTTCCGCGCCAAGGCCACCAAGGCGCGTCAGGCGCAGAGCCGGCTGAAGGCGCTCGAGCGCATGGAGCTGATCGCCCCGGCCCACGTCGACTCGCCCTTCCGCTTCGCCTTCGCCACCCCGGAGCACCTGCCGCGACCGCTGCTGCGGCTCGATGCGCTGCGCGCGGGCTATGCCGATCGGGTGATCCTCGACGGGGTCGGGTTGGGGTTCGAGCCGGGGGACCGTGTCGGCCTGCTCGGGCGCAACGGCGCCGGCAAGTCGACCCTGATCAAGGTCCTCGCTGGCGAGCTGACGCCACTCGCCGGGCGTTGTGAGCGTGCCCAGGAGCTGCGTGTCGGCTATTTCGCCCAGCACCAGCTCGAGGCGTTGCAGGCCGAGGACAGTCCGCTCATGCACCTGCGCCGGCTCGATCCCGAGGCCAACGAGCAGCAGCTGCGCGACTACCTCGGTGGCTTCGGCTTCGGTGGCGATCGCGCGCTCGACCCGGTCGCGCCCTTCTCCGGTGGCGAGAAGGCGCGCCTGGCGCTGGCGCTGATCATCTACCAACGCCCCAACCTGCTGTTGCTCGACGAGCCCACCAACCACCTCGACCTGGAGATGCGCCACGCCCTGAGCGAGGCGCTGCAGGGCTTCGAGGGGGCGTTGGTGGTGGTCTCGCACGATCGTCATCTGCTGCGCGTGACTACTGACACCCTGTTGTTGGTCGACGAGGGTCAGGTCGCGCCCTTCGCCGGGGATCTCGACGACTATCCCGCCTGGCTCGCCGGGCGGGCGAATCAGGCCACGGATGCCGAGCAGGCGCGTTCGCCGCGCGCCGGCAACGAGCGGCGTGAGCAGCGCCGCCAGGCCGCCGAGCAGCGCAAGGCGCTGGCACCGCTGCGCCAGCGTGAGCGGCGTCTCGAGGCCGCGCTCGAGCAGTTGGCAATGCGCCGCGAGACGCTCGACCAGGCGCTCGCCGATCCTGCACTCTACGAGGAGGCGGCCAAGCCGCGGTTGCTCGAGCTGATGGAGGCGCACCGCCAACTCGAGGCCGAGCTGGTCGCGACCGAGAGCGAATGGTTGGAGGTGTGCGAGGCGCTCGAGCAGTTCCAGGAGGCCTGTTGAGCGCCGGACTCGCGCGATGATGCCGCTGTTCCCTGATCCCTCTCGCTTCCGTGCCCGCTGGTCGGCCGCCCACTGGCGTGGCCTCGGGGTGGTGCTGCGGCCACTGCTGCTGGCGTTGCTGGTGCTGGTGGCGCTCTACGCTGCCTGGCCCTACGCGACGCTGTGGCGGCTCGATCGTGCCCTGGCTGCCGATGATTGCGCTGCCCTCGATGAGTTGGTCGACCTGTCGGCGATCCGTACCGAGATCGCCGACCGACTCAACAAGGATCACGACAGCGTGATCGGCGAACTCTCCGACTCCTTCATCCAGTGGTTGGAGTGGGGGATCCGCCGTCATGGCGAGGACGCCCTCGATGAGCTGGTCACCCTCGATTGGGTGTGCGAGCGGCTACAGGCCAATGTCCCCGACGATGCGGGCCTGTTCGACCAACTCGCACGTGCCCGCTTCGTCGCCCCGCGTGAGTTCTGCGCGCGCATCGGTTGGGCCGAGCCCGGCGCGGTGCATGTGCGGCTGCGGTTGCAGGGGGGCGGTTGGCGGCTGGTGACCCTCTATTACTGAGCGTTCGCCCAGGGCTTCATCAAGGGGACCCGGGCGCCGACTATGATGATCCCTGGTGAGTCGTGCGTGGGGCGGGTGCGGCCTGGCCCACGTCCAATCAAGCCAGCTACAGGATCCGACCGTGATCCGGGTCGTGTTCGGTAGCCGCCGCATCGCGGACTGCCCGACGGCCGATCTTCAAACACGACTGAGGACCCATGCGCACCATGTCTCCCTACAAGACGCTCTTGCAGAATCCGCTCAGCGAGCACCTCTTCGATCTGCCCTCACTGCCGATGGATGCCGCGGGGTTGGCCCGGGACTTCCAGCGCTATTACGGCTATACCCTGGGGCGCGAACGCGACTCGCTGGCGGCCTATTATCCCTATGCCGCACTCGCCATCACCTTGCGTGATCGGTTGATGGAGCGCTGGAAACGCACCCGCCAGGCCTATGACGGCGACAAGTGCCGGCGGGTCTACTATCTCTCGCTCGAGTTCCTGATGGGGCGGGCGCTGTCCAACGCCATGCTCAATCTCGGGCTCGAGGATGCGCTGACCAAGGGCCTGCACGACCTCGGTGTCCAGCTCGAGGAGCTGGCCGACAACGAGCCCGATCCCGGGCTCGGCAACGGTGGCCTGGGGCGGTTGGCGGCCTGTTTTCTCGACTCCTGTGCCACCCTGCAGCTGCCGGTGCGCGGCTACGGACTGCGCTACGAGTACGGCATGTTCCGGCAGGTGATTGCGAACGGCGGCCAGGTCGAGGAGCCCGATCACTGGTTGCGCGACGGCAACCCCTGGGAACTGGAGCGCCCCGAGTACACCCAGCGGGTACAGTTCGGCGGTCGCACCGAGCGTTATCTCGATCAGCACGGGCGCGAGGGGGTGCAGTGGGTCGATACCTGTGATGTGCTCGCCGTGCCCTACGACATCCCCGTGCCCGGCTACCGTAACGACACCGTCAACACCCTGCGACTGTGGAAGGCGGCGGCCACCGACGATTTCAATCTCGATGAGTTCAATGCCGGTAGCTACACCGAGGCGGTGGCGCAGAAGAATCAGGCCGAGCACATCACCATGGTGCTCTATCCCAACGACGCCAGCGAGAACGGTAAGGAGCTGCGTCTACGTCAGCAGTTCTTCCTCGCCAGCGCCAGCATCAAGGACGTGCTGCGTGACTGGGTGCGGCTGCACGGCGACGACTTCTCGCGCTTTGCCGAGTTCAACTGCTTCCAACTCAACGACACCCACCCGGCGGTCTCGGTCGCCGAGCTGATGCGTCAGTTGGTCGACGAGCATCATCTCTCCTGGGAGACGGCCTGGGGGATCACCCGCGAGACCATGGCCTACACCAACCACACCCTGCTGCCCGAGGCGTTGGAGCGCTGGCCGGTGAGATTGTTCGAGCAGTTGCTGCCGCGCATCCTTGAGATCATCTACGAGATCAATGCCCGCTTCCTGATGGAGGTCGAGCGGCACTGGCCGGGCGACAACGATCGATTGCGGCGGATGTCGCTGATCGAGGAGGGGCACGAGCCGCAGATGCGCATGGCCTATCTGGCGATCGTCGGCAGCTTCTCGGTCAACGGGGTGGCGGCGCTGCACTCCGAGCTGCTGCGCCAGGGACTGTTTCGCGACTTCTACGAACTCTGGCCCGGTAAGTTCAATAACAAGACCAACGGGGTCACGCCACGTCGCTGGCTGGCGATGTGCAACCCACAGCTGGCGGGTCTGCTCGAGGCCGAACTCGGCGCCGAGTGGGTGTGCGACCTGGAGCGCCTCGAGGGACTGGTGCCGCTGGCCGAGGACGCCGCCTTTCGCGGGCGCTGGCGCGAGATCAAGCAGGAGAACAAGCGTCGACTGGCCGAGGTGGTGGCACAGATCTGTCACGTCGACTTCCCGCTCGAGGCGATGTTCGACGTTCAGGTCAAGCGCATCCACGAGTACAAGCGCCAGTTGCTCAACGTGTTGCACGTCGTCCACCTCTACAACCGCATCAAGCAGGGCGATACCCAGGATTGGACCCCGCGCTGCGTGCTACTCGGCGGCAAGGCCGCGCCTGGCTACGTGATGGCCAAGCAGATCATCAAGTTCATCAACAACGTCGCCGCCGTGGTCAATGCCGATCCCGACACCGCTGGCCTGTTGCGCGTGGCCTTCGTGCCGGACTACCGGGTCTCGCTGATGGAGGTGATCGCCCCGGGGACCGACCTCTCTGAGCAGATCTCGACGGCGGGCAAGGAGGCCTCGGGCACCGGCAACATGAAGTTCATGATGAACGGCGCGGTGACCATCGGCACCCTCGATGGCGCCAACATCGAGATCCGTGAGCAGGTCGGCGCCGACAACTTCTTCCTCTTCGGGCTCACCGCCGAGGAGGTGACCGCAGCCCGTGCGCACTACGACCCCAACGGCATCATCGCCGCCGATCCGGCGCTGCGCGAGGTGATGGCGCTGATCGAGTCGGGGTACTTCAACCGCTTCGAGCCGGGGATCTTCGATGCCATCACCCTGTCGATCCGCAATCCGCACGATCCCTGGATGACCGCGGCCGACTTCCGCAGCTATGTCGACACCCAGGCGCGGGTCGCGGCGGCCTATCGCGACCCCGAGCAGTGGTGGAGGATGAGTATCCTCAACACAGCACATAGCGGTTATTTCTCGTCCGATCGCACCATTGGTGACTACAATCGCGACATCTGGCGACTGCAGACGGTGACGCCCCGGGGCTGATCGAGGGTCCGGTCCCTTTTCCGCGTTGCAAATGTGGATATTTTCCAGGCACCTTGTCGGCGGCCGATTTCCCGGCCGCCGAGGGCCGGGACCGGTAAGTCCTGCCCCGGTGTCCAGGATGGTGCCCTGTCCCCGTGCCGAGTGTGCCCGTGCGGTGACGCTTGGCTGTTATCGCTGGAGCCGTCATGACCGACACCCAATCAACCCAGACATCCCCCGCCAACGAGCTCGATCCCGAGCGTATCCTCACTGAACAGTTCCATCGCGCCCGAGCCCATCTCACCGAGGTGCCGCCGGGGCTGGTCGACTACCTGCGCCTGCCGCGGCGTACCATCAACGTCAGCGTCCCGGTGGAGATGGACGATGGCCAGATCCGTCACTTCGAGGGCTACCGGGTGTTGCACAGCCGGATGTTCGGCCCCGGCAAGGGCGGTATCCGCTATCACCCGGCCGTCAGCCTTGGCGAGGTGAAGGTGCTCGCCGCACTGATGAGCTGGAAGTGTGCGCTGCTGCACCTGCCCTTCGGTGGTGCCAAGGGTGGCGTGGCCTGCGATCCCAAGGAGCTCAGCGAGGGCGAACTGCGACGCATCACCCGGCGCTTCATCTCTGAGCTTGGCGACAACATCGGTCCCTATACCGACGTCCCCGCCCCGGACGTCTATACCGGGCCGCAGACCATGGCCTGGATCTTCGATACCTACGACCAGCTCCACCCCGGTGAGAACAACCTGCCGGTGGTTACGGGTAAGCCGCTCGAACTCGGCGGCTCGGCCGGGCGTACCGAGGCGACCAGCCGCGGCTGTGTCTACACCGCCGAGCGGTTGATCGCGCTCGGTGGCGTGCCCGGGCTCGACAGCCTGCAGGGTGCGCGGGTGGTGATCCAGGGCTTCGGTAACGTCGGGCGCATCGCCGCGCGGTTGTTCCAGGAGATGGGCGCGCAGGTCTGCGCGGTGAGCGACTCCGGCGGCGCGATCCTCGCCGAGAACGGTGCCGCGCTCGACCTCGATCTACTCGACACCCACAAAGATACCCACGGCACCGTGGTCGGCCTGCCTGGTAGTCGCACCATCACCAACGACGACCTGCTCGCGCTCGAGTGCGACATCCTGGTGCCGGCGGCGCTCGGTGGTCAGATCCACAGCGGTAACGCCGAGCGGGTGGCGGCGCGGCTGGTGGTCGAGGGCGCCAACCGCCCGATCACCCCCGAGGCCGATGACGTGCTCGCCGCGCGCGGCATCGTGGTGTTGCCCGACATCCTCGCCAACGCCGGTGGCGTGACCGTGAGCTACTACGAGTGGGTGCAGAACATCGAGCACCACAGCTGGACTCTCGAGGAGGTCAACAACCGGCTGCGCACCCGCATGTTCGACGCCACCGATCGGGTGGTTGCGCGCTGGCGCGGCTTCCCCCAGGATTGCGCCGAGCAGGGGCTGTGCGGTGATCTGCGCACCGCCGCCCTGGTCGAGTCGCTCGATCGTCTCGCCAAGGCGACCCTGCAGCGCGGCATCTGGCCCTGAGCCAGGGCCCGCGGCCATCGGGCTGTGGCCCGGTGGTCGTCTCTCATCACTGACGCGAGGAGACCGGCGCGGTGGACCAAGTGGCCCGACGCTGCAATGAGATCTATGCCATCGACCGCTGGGGCGAGGGCTATTTCACCATCAACGCGGCGGGGCACCTGTGCGCCCGCCCCGATCCCGAGGGCGCGGTCGAGATCGATCTCGCCGCGCTCGCCGCGCAGCTCGATGCCGAAGGGCTGTCGCTGCCGGTGCTGGTGCGCTTCACCGACATCCTCCATCATCGCGTCGCCGCGCTCGCCGCGGCCTTTGCCACGGCCAGTGCCGGGTGCGCTTATCAGGGCCGTTACCAGCCGGTCTATCCGATCAAGGTCAATCAGCAGGCCGGGGTGGTGCGCGAGATCCTGCGCTCCGGCCAGGCCGGACTGGAGGCCGGTAGCAAGCCCGAGCTGATGGCGGTGCTGGCGCTCTCGACCCCGGGCGGGTTGGTGGTCTGCAATGGTTACAAGGATCGCGAGTACATCCGTCTGGCGCTGATCGGGCGTCGGCTCGGGTTGCGCGTGCACCTGGTGATCGAGAAGCCCTCGGAGCTGCCGCTGATCCTCGACGAGGCCGAGCGTCTCGGGGTCGAGCCGTTGCTCGGGGTACGGGTGCGACTGGCCGCGGCGGCCGCCGGCAACTGGCAGAGCAGTGGTGGCGAGAAGGCCAAGTTCGGGCTCTCGGCCAATCAGGTGCTGGCGCTGGTCGAGGCGCTGCGTGCCGCCGGTCGGCTCGACTGGCTGCGCCTGTTGCACGCCCATCTCGGTTCGCAGATCCCCAGCGTCCAGGACATCCGCGCCGGCGTCGCCGAGCTGGCACGCTTCTACGTCGAGTTGCGGCGGCTGGGTGCACCGGTCGACTGTCTCGACGTTGGCGGCGGGCTGGGGGTCGACTACGAGGGTACTCGTACCCGCAATTACTGCTCGGTCAACTACGGCTTCGTCGGTTATGCCCGCGCCGTGGTTGAGACGGTGGCCGCCGAGTGTCGGCGCGCCGCGCAGCCCGAGCCCGACCTGCTCAGTGAGTCGGGGCGGGCGCTGACCGCGCATCATGCGGTACTGATCACCAATGTCATCGATCGCGAGCGCGCCGCCGGGCTCGGTGTCGAGCCGCGTGCCGATGAGGGGCAACCGCTGCTCGAGGCGTTGGCCGAGCGGCTGCGCGAGTCTGGACACGGTGCCCCGCAGGAGGTCTACGCCGAGGCCCGCGAGCTGCTCGAGGCGGTGCGCGCGGGCTTTGCCGATGATCGTCTCGATCTTGCGACCCGCGCCCGTGCCGAGGAGCTGTTCTTCGCCGTTTGTCGGCGGCTGGCGACTCGGCTCGATCCAGCGGTGCGCCGTCATCGCGAGCTGGCCGATACCGTCAACGCGCTGCTCGCCGACAAGCTGTTTTGTAACTTCTCGCTGTTCCAATCGATGCCCGATGTCTGGGCGCTCGACCAGCTCTTCCCCATCGCCCCGATCCAGCGGCTCGACGAGCTGCCCGGGGCGCGTGCCCTGGTCCACGATCTCACCTGCGACTCCGACGGCTGTATCGAGCACTATGTCGACGAGGGAGGGGTGGAGACCAGCCTGCCGATCCATGCCGATGCCGCCGAGGGCATGCCCTATCTGCTCGGCTTCTTCATGGTCGGTGCCTATCAGGAAATCCTCGGCGATATTCACAACCTGTTCGGCGACACCGACGCAGTCAACGTCGTGCTCGACCCCGAGGCCCCCGCAGGCTATCGGCTGTGTGAGGCCGAGCGTGGTGACTCCACCGACGAGCTGCTCGGCTATGTGCACTTCGAGCCGCGCACCCTGCTCGCGCACTACCGGCGCAAGCTCGATGGCGCCGCGCTCGATCGCGATACCCGCGAGCGCTTGTTCGTCGAACTCAAGGCCGGGCTCTACGGTTACACCTATTTCGAGGGTGGGGGCTAACCTCGACTACCAACGCGGAGGCCAGGGATGCACGAACTCTCCGTTTGCCAGGCGTTGCTCGATCAGGTCGAGCGCATCGCCGACGAGCACGGCGCCACCCGGGTCGAGCGCATCCTGTTGCGCATCGGACCGCTCTCCGGGGTCGAGCCGAGCCTGCTCGAGCATGCCTATCCGCTGGCCGCCGCCGGTACCCGGGCCGAGCATGCGATCCTGGCCATCGAGCCGGCGCCGGTGCGGGTGCACTGCCTCGACTGTGGTGCCGAGAGCGCGGCCGTGCCCAACCGACTGCTGTGCGGTCGCTGCGCCGGGTATCGTACCCGCCTGGTCAGCGGTGACGAGATGCTGCTGGCCAATCTGGAACTGACGATTCCCGATGAGCCCTTGTCATCAGCGGATTCTGACTAACCCGTGACGCTCGCAATGGCATACACTCACGGCAAGGCTTGGATTCAGGAGACGCTGACGCCAGCATTGGCTGGATGGATGACCCCGCCCGGGTCGGCGCGGTCGCTGTCACGGCGGCGTGCCATCGTCCCCTCAGCGCACCCTTAGCGGAGATCTCGTCATGTGCGATACCTGTGGCTGCAACATCACCCCCGGCAATGAGCACCTGGTGCGCGATGGTGGACGCCATGCCCGGACCGAGGACGGTCGCGCGGCGATCAGCGTGCTACGTAACCTGCTCTCGGAGAACGACCATCAGGCTCGCCACAACCGCGAGCACTTCGATCGCCACGGGGTGTTGGCGATCAACCTGATGTCTTCGCCCGGGGCGGGCAAGACCAGCCTGCTCGAGGCGACCATCGAGGTGCTCGGGCCGAGCTGCCGGATCGCGGTGATCGAGGGCGACCTCGAGACCGAGAACGACGCCGAACGCATCCGCGCCAAGGGCGTGCAGGCGGTGCAGATCGCCACCGGTAGTGCCTGTCATCTCGACGCCCACATGGTCCATCAGGCGCTGCATCAGCTCGATCTCAACGGTATCGACCTGTTGTTCATCGAGAACGTCGGCAACCTGGTCTGCCCGGCGAGCTTCGACCTCGGCCAACACCGCAACGTCACCCTGCTGTCGGTGCCCGAGGGCGACGACAAGCCGGCCAAGTACCCGGTGATCTTCCGCGCCGCCGATCTGGTGCTCTGCACCAAGGGCGATCTGCTGCCGGTGCTCGAGGACTTCGATCCCGAGCGCGCCGAACGTCACCTGCGGGCACTGGCGAGTGTGGTGCCCTTCGAGGTGATCTCCACCCGTCGCTCCGGTCAGTTCGAGTCTTGGCTGATGTGGTTGCGCGACGAGCTGCAGGCGCAGGACACCAGGCGTGCGCTCGGGCGCACCATCCATCCGTTGATCCAGCCCGATGGCGCCTTGCACGGCGACGGTCAGGAGGGCGAGCATCACGGTCATGGCCACTTCCACCAGGCCGCGCACAGCCACGGCTGAGCGTCCACTGCATCACCAGGATCCGGTCAAGTCTCGAGGAGGAACCTCAGTGTCAGTCCCAATGTTCACCAGACGTTCCGCGCGCGCCGTCGCGCTGCTCGCCTTGCTGGCGCAGGTGCCGACGGTGGCGGCGTTCAACTTCGGCGACATGATGAACCCCGGACGATGGATGGGGGGAGATCGCTACGACGACTACAATGACGGCCCCTATGGTCCCTATGCACCACCCTACGGACCCTATGGCGGTTATGGCCCCGGCTACGGTGTCCCCTACGGTGGTTATGGCATGCCCTATGCGCCAGCGCCGCATTATCCCGGTGTCCAGGGCCAGCCAGCGCCGGCGCTGGGTGCGCCCGCCGCAACCGCCGATGAGATCGAGGCGCTCAAACGCCGCATCGAGGAACTTGAGGCGCGTCAGCGTGGTGGCCCGCAGCAGCCGCAGGCCCAGCCCCCTGGTGAGTGGCAGCAAGGGCCGGCACCGGGGGAATGGCCGCAGTCGCCCGCCTTCCGCCCGATGAACCAGTACTGATCGCGCTGGCGCTGGCGGTCGTCGCTGCTGCTTGTCGTGCCGGCTGCGATGTCGTGTCCGTGGGCTGGGGCGCCAGACGTGATCATTTCGTCGCTAAGCCGCCAGCCGCCAGCCCTGCTCGATCGCCGCTCGAACGATCGCTGTATCCCGATATGCTCTAAGATGCCGCTGGTTATCTGGACTTCATCGACTGGAGGTCGCCGCCGATGTCACCGATCACTCGCGCGCTCTGCGTGCTGGTGCTGCTCTGTACTCCGCTCTCGTCGTCACTGGCCGCCGGCGATGCCGTCGTTCACCGGGCCGAGACCAGCTTCGAGGCCGCGCTCGACGGGTTGCGGGCGGCGATCCTCGAGCGCGGCCTCTATATCAACAACGTCCTCGACCTGGCCGAGATGTTCGCACGTACCGCCGAGGACCTCGGCTTCACTGAGCCGGTCTACGGCGAGGCGCGCTCGGTGGAGTTCTGCAGCGCCGTGCTCTCGCGCGAGATGATGCGCGAGGACCCGACGCGGATCGTCAACTGCCCCTTCGTGGTCAGCCTCTACACCCTTCCCGATGACCCTGCGACCGTCCATGCCGCCTATCGCGCTATCCCCGCCGAGCTGCAGGCCGCGAGCCCGGTGATGCGCGAGGTCGCCGAGCTGCTCGATGACCTTGCCCGCGCCGCGTTGGCGTGGTGATGTCTCCCTTGCTCGATCGGGGTGAGCCGGTCGAGCCGCCGTCACACGTATGGAGCTTGTTGCGGAGACACTGGACGGCATCCGCACTCTTCCCAGGATTCGAACAATGAAAGCCTCTTTGTCGATCACCGCTGGCGATCAAGCCGATGCCGTGGTGGTCATCGTCAATTACAACGCGGGTGACTACCTGCGTCGTTGTCTTGCGGCGCTCGCCGCTCAGTGCCTGAAGCCGCGAGCCGTCGTGCTGGTCGACAACGCGAGCAGCGATGGCAGTCTCGAGGGCCTGGAACAGGACTACCCCGAGCTGCTGCTCGTGCGCAGTGACCAGAACCTCGGCTTTGCCGCAGCGAACAACCTCGGCGTGCGTGAGGCACCGGAGACGACCTGGGTGGTGACCCTGAACCCCGATGCCTTCCCGGCACCGGACTGGCTGGAACAGATGCTGAAGGCCGCACATGAGCGGCCCGGATACGCGATGTTCTCGTCCTGTCTGTTGTGTGACGACGCCTCGGGTCGACTCGACGGCGCGGGCGATTGCTATCACACCTCCGGTCTAGTCTGGCGCCGGCGCCATGGTCAGGTCGACCGTCCCTCGTTGGGTGCCGGAGAGGTCTTTGCCCCCTGTGCGGCGGCGGCCATGTATCGCCGTCAGGCCTTCGAGGAGGTCGGGGGGTTCGATGAGGACTTCTTCTGTTATCTGGAGGACGTCGATCTGGC
Organism: Marichromatium bheemlicum; assembly: GCF_012276755.1. GTDB lineage: Bacteria > Pseudomonadota > Gammaproteobacteria > Chromatiales > Chromatiaceae > Marichromatium > Marichromatium bheemlicum. The sequence goes on from NZ_JAAXKX010000007.1 coordinate 16,855, forward strand.
CTTTCGTCTGCGCCTGGCGGGGGAGCGTTGCTGGTATGTGCCGGCGGCCCGGGTGGTTCACCTGGGCTCGGCCGTGACCGGCTATCGCAGCGACTTCTCGACCTACTACGGGCAGCGCAACATGGTGTGGACCTATCTGCAGAATATGCCCGGTGCGCTGCTGTGGCGCTCGATGCCGTTATTCGTCTTGGTGAACCTGGCCGCGTTGGTGGTCGGCTGGCGGCGCGGTCAGTTGGGTGTGGTGGCTCGCGCCAAACGCGATGCACTGCGGGGTTTGCAGAACAGTCTCCGCAAGCGTCAGGCGCGTCAGGCGTGTCGGCGTGTCGAGTCGGCGGTGCTGGCGCGCAGCCTGACCCATGGCTGGCGGGCGTTGCTACAACGTAGTCGGGCGCAGGTCTCATGACGTCCGCGCAGGGAGCGATCGTCAGCGTCATCGTCGTCAACTACAACGCCGGGGCGTTGCTCGCCGAGTGCGTGACGGCGGTGCTCGGTTCCACGGTTACCGTCGAGGTGATCGTCAGCGACAACGGCTCGGTCGACGATAGTCTCACGCGGTTGCGCGCGCGGGTCGGTGCCGATGCGCGGCTGCGGATCGTCGAGAACGGCGTCAATCTCGGCTTCGCCAAGGGCAACAACCGTGCCCTGCCGCTGGCCGGTGCGCCCTGGCTGCTGTTCCTCAATCCCGACTGTATCGTCGCCCCCGACACCCTCGGGCGTATGGTCGAGGCGCTCGAGGCCCATCCCGAGGCGGGGATCGCCGGGTGCATGGTGCGCGATCCGGACGGTGCCGAGCAGGTCGCCTGTCGGCGTGCCATCCCCGATCCCTGGATTGCGCTGCGCCGCCTGCTCGGACTGGAGCGGCTCGGTGGCGCCGGACTCGATCAGCGTCATCTGCCGCCGCCGCGCGAGCCGGTGCTGGTCGAGGCGACCTCGGGCTCGTTCATGTTCGTGCGCCGCGCCGCGCTCGAGCAGGTCGGCCCGCTCGACGAGGGCTATTTCCTGCACTGCGAGGACCTCGACTGGTTCGTGCGCTTTGCTGAGGCCGGCTGGCGGGTGCTGCTGGTGCCCGGGGTCGAGGTGGTGCACCACAAGGGCGCCTGCAGCGGTGGTGATCCGCTGGCCGTCGAGCGCCACAAACATCGCGGCATGGAGCGTTTCTATCGCAAGTTCCAGTACCGGCGCTATCCGCGCCCGTTCAGCTGGCTGGTGATCCTCGGTATCCGTCTGCACCTGGGGCTGCTGGTCGCGCGTCAGTGGCTGCGGTGGGGGCGGACGGCATGAGCCTGCGCGCGGGTGAACTCGGGCTGGTGCTGGTCACCGGTGCCACCGGCCGAGTGGGGCGGGTGCTGGTCGAGGCGCTGCTCGCGCACGGTCAGCGGGTGGCGGTGGTCAGCCGTGCGCCGGCGGTGGTCGAGCGGCTGTGGCCGGGACAGAGGGTGGAGGCGCGCTGCGCCGATCTCGCCCGCCCCGAGACCCTCGCCGGGGTCTGCGCCGGGGTCGAGACCCTGATCCATCTCGCCAGCTATGCCCCGGCAGCCGATGAGCCCGACATCTACGAGGCCCCGGGACACTGGACGGTGACCGCCGAGGGCTCGCGCGCATTGTTGGCCGAGGCGCGCAGCGCCGGGTCGCTGCGGCGGATGCTCTATCTCAGCACGGTCAAGGCGATGGGGGATGCGACCGGGGCGCGCGGCCATCCGGTCGGCCCCGACGAGGTCGAGCCCGCGCCCGAGACCGCCTACGGGCGCGCCAAGCTGGTCGCCGAGGGAGAGTTGCTGGCGAGCGCCGCGGCGCTCGACATCCCCGGCTGCGTGCTGCGCCTGCCGATGGTCTACGGGCTGGCGGGGGAGGGCAACCTGGCGCGGATGATCGCCGCCGTCGCCGCCCATCGCTTCCCGCCCTGGCCACGGATCGACAACCATCGCTCGGCGGTGCACGTCGAGGATGCGGTGGCGGCAGTGCTGCTCGCCGTCGCCCACCCGGCGAGCGCCGGGCGGACTTATTGCGTGACCGACGGCGGCGCCTATTCCACGCGTTGGATCTACGAGTGCATCTGTCGCGCGCTCGGTCGTCCGGTGCCGCGCTGGACGGTGCCGCTGTGGGCGCTGCGCGCCGCCGCCGGGGCCGGCACGCTCGGCGAGCGCCTGCTCGGTCGGCGCATGCCCTTGACCCTGGAGGGACTCGACAAGCTCGTCGGCGATGCCTGGTTCTCCTCGGCCACGCTCGAGCGCGAGCTGGGCTTTCGCGCGCGGTACCGGCTCGATGAGGAGATCGAGGGCTTGGTGCGCGCCAGAGAGGCGCGTGCCGACTAGTCGTCGGTGGGCTCGCCCGGTTGCTGCTCGAGTACCTGGCTGACCGCGCGCTCGGTGAGCGGGTCGCGGCTGAGCAGTCGGGCGCTGCCCTTGCGCAGGTGATTGGCGAGGCTGGTGGTGGCGAGGGTGAGGGCGTTGTCACCCTGGCGGTTGGTGAACAGGTAGACCCCACGGTACTCGCTGACCCAGCTCAGGCGCAGTGTCTTGCGGGTGCCGCGCAGGCTCTGGAACTCGACCCAAGCGCCGACCTCGAGCGCGCGGGCGAGTCGCAGGTGGTGATCGGCCTCGTCATCGGTGTCGTCATCGGCTGGCGGTGTGATCGCGGTGCTCGACGGCGGGGGGGGCGGCGCCACGGCCGTTGTCGACGGGGGGGATGATGGCGGGGGCGATGCGTTCTCCTCGTCCGCCGTCTCGCGATGCAGCGCGGCCATGTGCAGTCGGATCAGCTGACCGAAGAAGCTGTCCCAGGAGGTCTCCTGGTCGACCCGTTCGAGCCCCTTGCGCAGCCGGGTGATGAGGTCCGGGAGCAGGGTGAGCAGGTGGTCGCGATCCTCCGGGGTGTGCTTGGGCTCGATCGACCACAGCAGGTCCTCCATCACTCGTACCGTCTCGCGCCAGTCGTCGCTGTCCTCACCGGCGTCGACGAACACCGTGATCAGTACCTGACGCCAGTGTTCGGCGATGAAGTCGCCGATCAGTGCCGGGGCGTCCGGGTGGGCATGCTCGGTGAGGGTGGTGGCGACACATCGCTCGGCGACCTCGCGTCGATCGCGTCGTTCGAGTTCGTCGAGCACCTTGCTCGCCTTGCTCTGGGCCCGCGCCTCCTCTTCCTCGAGAAAGTGCTCGAGCGCCTGGAGTTGGTGGGCGAAGACATCGATGTCGTCATCGAAGCCGTCGATCACCGCGTCGACGATGCGGCGGACCTGTTCGAGCAGGCGCGGCTCGTCCTCCTCGCCGCGACCGAGTCCGGCGCTGGCGATGAGATCGAGCAGGCGGCGTGCCGGATGACGGCGGTCGGAGAAGAAGTGCTTGTCGATCAGGGCGACCTTGAGCACCGGGATCTGTAGCTTGGCCAGCTCGGCGCGCAGCCCGGCGGAGAGCTCGGGGTCCTTGAAGATGGCATCGAACAACATCGAGACGATGTCGATGGTGAGTGCGTCGACTGGGTGCGACCCGTTGGCCATGGGGGTGGCGCGGATCTGGCGCAGGGCGTCGTTGTGCGCTGGGTCGATGGGGGTGTCGCCGAGCCCGGGGAGTTGGGTGCTGGCGCCACGCTGCAACCCGGTGAGGGCGTGGATGAGTTCGGCGATGTCGAGGGTCTGGGATCGCGACGTCGGTGGCGGTTGGGGCGGTGGTGGCTGGCGACCGGTTACGGCCTGTAGTGCCTCGACCAAGCGTTCGAAGACGTCGCTGCTCGCGGTCTCGCCGTGTCGTGCCGAGGCGGGAGAGGGGGCGCCGCTGAGTGGCTGAGTGTCGGTGGCATCGAGCGGCTGGCTGCGCAACGCACGCTGTGGACCGGCGAGTGGGATGTCGGGGAGGACGCCGGCCTCGGCGAGGAAGCGGTTGATCGTGGCATAGATGCCGGGCAACTCGGCCGAGGTCTGGCGCTCGAACTCCTGCAGCAGGACCAGCGCGAGCGGTTCGCCGGCATCGAGTGTGCCGAGGGCGTCGAGCATCGCGGTGAAGAACGCGCGTGGATACAGTGGATTGTCGTCTTGGCCGATGCGTGGCAGCTGTAGCAGTGTCGCGAGCCGGCGGTCGAGTGCGGTGAGCTGTTGCGAACCGTTGCAGGTGGCGCGAGCCGAGAGCTTGGCGATGGCCAGGTCGCGCTCGAAGTCGTCGGTGTCGACCAGGGTCAGCTCAAGCCCTTCCTGAGCGCCCTGCTCTGCCGTTGGGGCTTGGCCGCGCAGCCGCCCGATGGCGTGTTCGAACAGGGTGACGTAGGCGCCGCGGAAGTGCTGCAGCAGCAGCTGTCCATGCCCGGAGAGAAAGTCCATGGCAGCGAAATAGAGCTGCTGCTGCTCGAGACTGGTGGCGCGGTCGGCCATGCCGAGGAAGTCGTCGTTGGCGCTATCGAGGTGTTGGGCGAAGACGGTGGCGAGGCCATGCGCGAGGCGGTCGCGACAGCCGGCGAGCAGGGTGGCGGGATCGACCGTCGCCGGTGCCTCCGACGGGAGGTCGCGACCGGCGAGTGGGACGACGTTGGATGAGGGTCTGTCGGCCATGGTTGGTTCCAGAAGACAGGGACGGCGCGGCGCGTCCTGCCGCGCGCGTCCGGGCGACGGGGACGGAAAGGCGGTCGACTGTGGGTCTATGTTCGGCCGGTGTAGACCCGGTCCCCTCCTCCGGGTCTGTTCCTCCTACTTGCAGAGTATATGCCGGCGCTCTGGTTGCACTGTCAACCCGGTCACAGCGGTATTGCCGCTGGCCTCACTCGACGGTCACCGACTTGGCCAGGTTGCGTGGCTGGTCGACGTCGGTGCCCTTGAGCACGGCGACATGATAGGCGAGCAGCTGTAGCGGGATGGTGAAGACCAAGGGGTCGAGCAGATCGTCGGTCTCGGGGAGGCGGATGACGGTGACCCCGTCGCTCTCGTCGAGTGGGACCTGGTAGTCGGCGAAGACATAGAGTTGCCCCCCACGCGCGCGGACCTCCTCGAGGTTGGACTTGAGCTTCTCGAGCAGGGCGTTGTTGGGCGCCACCGCGACCACCGGCATCTGCTCGTCGATCAGCGCCAACGGGCCGTGCTTGAGCTCACCGGCGGGGTAGGCCTCGGCATGGATGTAGGAGATCTCCTTGAGCTTGAGTGCGCCCTCCATGGCGATCGGGTACTGCTCACCACGGCCCAGGAAGAGGGTGTGCTGCTTGTCGACGAAGGACTCGGCGAGCAGCGCGATGCGTTCGTCGAGCCGCAACACCTCCTCGACCTTGATCGGCAGCGAGCGCAGCAACCCGACCAGCCGCGTCTCCTCGGTCTCATCGATCCCGCGCCCGCGCCCGAGTGCCAGGGTCAGCAGCAGTAGGGCGACGAGCTGGGTGGTGAAGGCCTTGGTCGAGGCCACCCCGATCTCGGGCCCGGCATGGGTGAGCAGCACCAGATCGGACTCGCGGACCAGAGAACTCTCGGGGACGTTACAGATCGCCAGGGTGGCGCGATAACCGCTCTGCTTGGCCTGGCGCAGCGCGGCCAGGGTGTCGGCGGTCTCGCCCGACTGCGAGAGGGTGACGAACAGCGCCTGTTCGGGGACCACATGATGGCGGTAGCGGTACTCGCTGGCGACCTCGACGCTGCACGGCAGTCCGGCGAAGGCCTCGATCCAGTAACGGGCGACCTGCGCGGCGTGGTGGCTGGTGCCGCAGGCGACGATGGTCACGGCCTTGATGTCGGCGAACAGCGCCTCGGCCTCGTTGCCGAAGCACTCGGGACGCAATTGGGTGCCGCTGAGCCGGTCATCGAGGGTGTCGGCGATCGCCTGTGGCTGCTCGAAGATCTCCTTGAGCATGTAATGGCGGTACTCGCCACGCTCGGCGGCGTCGAGCGCCAGGCTGGAGGTCTTGATCGGACGCTCGACCTCGCGCCCGTCACGGTCCCAGATACGCACCCGTTCGCGGGTGAGCTCGGCGATGTCGCCTTCCTCGAGGAAGATGAAGCGGTGGGTGACCGGTAGCAGCGCGAACACATCCGAGGCGATGAAGTGCTCGCCGAAGCCGACGCCGATCACCAACGGGCTGCCCTCGCGGGCGGCCACCAGGCGCTCGGGGTCTTCGCTATCGATCACCCCTAGGGCATAGGCCCCCTGTAGTGCGGTGGTGGTGTTGCGCACCGCCTCGAGCAGTCCGTGACCGGCGGCGAGCTGGTCGTAGATGGCGTGCACCACCACCTCGGTGTCGGTCTCCGAGGTGAAGCGGTGGCCGTGCTCACGCTGGGTGAGCCGTAGCTGCTCGTGGTTCTCGATGATGCCGTTGTGGACGATCGCGCAGCGGTCGCGACAGATGTGCGGATGGGCGTTGTGGGTGGCCGGCTCGCCGTGGGTCGCCCAACGGGTATGGGCGATACCGAGCAACCCGGGCAAGGGGTGGGCGGCGACCTCCTCGGCCAGGCGCGCGACCTTGCCGAGGGTGCGGGAGCGGTTGAGCTGCCCCTGTGCCTCGAGGATGGCGATACCCGCAGAGTCGTAGCCGCGATATTCGAGCCGCTTCAGCCCCTCGAGCAGGATGGCTGCGACCGGGCGTTGGGCGATGGCGCCGACGATGCCACACATAGACGGGAACTCCCTAAGATTTCTGCTGTTTCTGGGGGCGCTGCCAGCTGCTGATGCTGTGCTGACGGGCTCGCGAGAGGGTGAGTTGTTCAGCGGGGGCGTGCCGGGTGATCACCGAACCGGCGCCGATGGTGGCGCCCGCGCCGATGGTCACCGGGGCGACCAATGCGCTGTTCGAGCCGATGAAGGCGCCCTCGCCGATCTCGGTGCGTGACTTGTTGACGCCGTCGTAGTTGCAGGTGATGGTGCCGGCGCCGATGTTGACCCCGGCGCCGATGCTGGCGTCCCCCAGATAGGTCAGATGATTGGCCTTGCTGCCGGCGCCGAGGCGGGTGTTCTTGGTCTCGACGAAGTTGCCGACATGGGTAGCATCGGCCAGCTCGCTGCCCGGGCGCAGTCGCGCGAAGGGACCGATGCGGGCGTCGGCGCCGACCCGAGCGCCCTCGATCACGCAGTTGGCGAGGATCTCGGTGTTGGCGCCGATGGCGCAGTCGCGCAGCACGCAGTTGGGGCCGATGTGGACCCCTTCGGCGATCTCGACCTCGCCCTCGATGACGACATTGACGTCGATGGTGCAGTCGCTGGCGGCGCTCAGCCGACCGCGCAGGTCGAAGCGGGTCGGGTCCTGCAGGGTGACGCCGGCGCGCATCAGTTGCTCGGCCTGGTGGCGCTGCCAAGCACGCTCGAGCGCGGCGAGCTGGACCCGGTCGTTGACCCCGGAGACCTCGGTCAGGCTGTCGGGACGGGCGCTCGCCACGCTGATGCCGTCGGCCGCGGCCAGTGCGGTGACGTCGGTGAGGTAGTACTCGCCCTGGGCGTTGTCGTCGTCGATACGCGAGAGCCAATCGGCGAGGCAGGCGCGGTCGGCGACCAGGAACCCCGTGTTCGATTCGCGGATACGGCGCTGCTGTGCGTCGGCGTCGCGTTCCTCGACGATGCGCTCGATGCGCCCCGTGGGGTCGCGCAGGATGCGACCATAGCCGGTAGGATCCGGCAGGTCGGCGGTCAGTAGTGCCAGCGGCGTGGTCTCGGCGGCGGCGATCAGCCGCTCGAGGGTGGTCGGCGAGATCAGCGGTACATCGCCATAGAGCACCAGCACGCGGTCGAGATCGGCGAGTTCGGGCATCGCCTGCATCACCGCGTGCGCGGTGCCGCGCTGCTCGGCCTGCTCGACCCAGGTGCAGGGCACATCACCCAGGGCCGCTCGGACCTGTTCGCCGGCGTGCCCATGAACGACCACGATGCGTGTCGGTTTGATCGCCATGGCGGCCTCGAGGACATGACCGAGCAACGGTCGACCGGCGAGCGGATGGAGGACCTTGGGGCGCTTTGATCGCATCCGTTTGCCGAGACCGGCGGCCAGTATCACGACGCCTAACTTCATGTCTGGATGATCCTTGCTGGGGTTGTCGATGGGGAGCGACGGGGCGTGTCTCGGGTGCCGTGCTCGGTGCTTATCCTAGCCATCGGGGGGCCGGTGCGCGAGCATGAAGTGTGCACGCGTCGCGCTCGCGTGTCTGTCGAAAGCATGCGCCGGGCCCTTTCCCAGCGTCAAGCTTGTTGCACTGTAGGGGACGGCGGCGAGTACGCAAAAAAAACGCCCCGGTCTCGCGACCGGGGCGTCTGAGTGCGAGCAGTGCGCTAGGCGCCCGACGATCAGCTGCGCTTGGTCTTGCGCAGCTTCTCGATCGCGCGCAGCTGAGCGATCGCCTCGGCCAGTTCGGCCTGGGCCTTGGCGTACTCGAACCCGGCCTGCTGCCCGGCCAGCGCTTCCTCGGCGCGACGCTTGGCCTCCTGGGCCGCCGCCTCGTCGAGGTTCGCGGCCCGGATCGCGGTGTCGGCAAGGACCGTGACCACGTTCGGCTGGACCTCGAGCATGCCGCCGGAGACATAGAAGTGCTCCTGCTCGCCCTGCTCGTTCTCCACCCGGACGTCGCCGGGCTTGAGACGGCTGATGAAGGCGGTGTGGCGGGGCGCGATGCCCACCTCGCCCACCTCCGCGCTGGCGTACACCATGGTCGCCTGCCCGGAGTGGATGGCGCCCTCGGCGCTCACGATATCGACGTGGATCGTCATTGCCATGGGTGGTCTCCGTTAGTTGGCCATCTTTTCGGCCTTGGCCACCGCTTCCTCGATGCTACCGACCATGTAGAAGGCCTGCTCGGGCAGGTGGTCGTACTCGCCGTTGACGATGGCCTTGAAGCCGGCAATGGTGTCCTTGATCGAGACGAACTTGCCGGGCGCGCCGGTGAAGACCTCGGCGACGAAGAACGGCTGCGACAGGAAGCGCTGGATCTTACGGGCGCGCGACACCGACAGCTTGTCCTCGTCGGAGAGCTCGTCCATGCCGAGGATGGCGATGATGTCCTTGAGCTCCTTGTAGCGCTGCAGGGTGCCCTGCACCGCACGCGCGGTCTCGTAGTGCTCCTGGCCGACGACGTTGGGGTCGAGGATACGGCTGGTCGAGTCGAGCGGATCGACGGCGGGGTAGATACCCAGCTCAGAGATCTGACGCGACAGCACCAGGGTGGCGTCGAGGTGCGCGAAGGTGGTGGCCGGCGACGGGTCGGTGAGGTCGTCGGCGGGCACGTAGACGGCCTGGAAGGAGGTGATCGAGCCGGTCTTGGTGGAGGTGATGCGCTCCTGCAGGGCGCCCATCTCCGAGGCCAGGGTCGGCTGATAACCCACCGCCGAGGGCATGCGCCCGAGCAGTGCCGAGACCTCGGTACCGGCGAGGGTGTAGCGGTAGATGTTGTCGACGAACAGCAGCACGTCACGGCCTTCGTCGCGGAAATACTCGGCCATGGTCAGGCCGGTCAGGGCGACGCGCAGACGGTTGCCGGGCGGCTCGTTCATCTGACCGTAGACCAGGGCGACCTTGTCGAGGACGTTCGACTCCTTCATCTCGTGATAGAAGTCGTTACCCTCACGGGTACGTTCGCCGACACCGGCGAACACCGAGAAACCGGAGTGCTCGGCGGCGATGTTACGAATGAGCTCCATCAGGGTCACGGTCTTGCCGACACCGGCGCCACCGAACAGCCCGACCTTGCCGCCCTTGGCGATCGGCATGATCAGGTCGACGACCTTGATGCCGGTCTCGAGGATCTCGGTGGTGGTCGACTGGTCCTCGAGCTTGGGCGCGGGACGGTGGATCGACCAGGTCTCCTCGGCGCCGATCTCGCCCTGCTCGTCGATGGCATCACCGAGCACGTTCATGATGCGGCCGAGGGTCTTCTGGCCCACCGGGACCTGGATCGGGGCGCCGGTGGCGGCGACCTCGAGGCCACGCTGCAGGCCGTCGGTCGAGCCCATGGCGATGGTGCGCACGACACCGTCACCGAGCTGCTGCTGCACCTCGAGGGTGAGGCCGACGGACTCGATCTTCAGTGCTTCATAGACCTTGGGCATCTCGCCGCGTGGGAACTGTACGTCCACCACCGCGCCGATGATTTCCACCACGTTACCGGAACTCATAGTCTTTTCCTCTTCTGCCTTGCGGCGTCTAGCGATTCTGTCTGGGTCTGATCCTGGCCGGGTTCGCCGGGGTCAGCCGGCGGTGGGTCAAACCGCCGCGGCGCCGCTCACGATCTCGGAGATTTCCTGGGTGATTGCGGCCTGGCGCGCCTTGTTGTAGACGAGCTGGAGTTCGTCGATCAGGTTGCCGGCGTTGTCCGAGGCGGCCTTCATCGCGACCATCCGCGCGGCCTGCTCGCAGGCGACGTTCTCGACCACGCTCTGATAGACCAGCGACTCGATGTAGCGGGTGAGCAGGGCGTCGAGGACGGTGTGTGCATCCGGCTCGTAGATGTAGTCCCAGTGGTAGGGCAATGCCTCTTCCGGCTTCTCGGCGGGGGCAATGGGCACCAGCTGGCGGATCTCCGGGCGCTGCGTCATGGTGTTGACGAATTCGTTGCTGGCGACGTAGATCGCGTCGATCTCGCCGGCCTCGAAGGCGTCGAGCATCACCTTGACGGTGCCGATCAGATCCTCGATGTGCGGGGTGTCACCAAGGTGGGTCGCCTGCGCCAGCACCTTGCCACCGAAGCGCTTGAAGAACCCCAGCGCCTTGCTGCCGATGGCACAGAAGACCGGTTCGACGCCAGCGGCCTGCTGCTCCTTGATCTCGGCACTCAGACGGCGGAACAGGTTGCTGTTGAGGCCGCCGCACAGGCCACGATCGGAGGAAACCACGATATAGCCGACGCGCTTGCGCGGGCGTTCCGTGGCCATGAAGGTGTGACGGTACTCGGGCGTCGCTTGCGCCAGATGGTGGATCACCTGGAGCATCTTGTCCGCATAGGGCCGGGAGGCAGACATACGATCCTGCGCCTTGCGCATCTTCGATGCTGCAACCATCTCCATGGCGGAAGTGATCTTCTGCGTGCTCTTGATGCTCGCAATCTTGGTGCGGATTTCTTTGGCGCCTGCCATTTGATCAAGCTCCCAGCTTCCAGCGCCTGATCTCCGACTCGAAGGTCGGTCGTGGCGCCTGTTTGATTCGGGTCGGTTGTAAGGTCTCGACAGCGTCCGACCGCCGTAGAGCGGCGGTCGGACGCATGTGGATGCGGGCGCTTACCAAGTATTGTTCGCCTTGAAGTCCTTGAGCGCCGCGTGCAGACCCTGCTGGATCTCGTCACCGAAGCCGCCGGTCGAGTCGATCTTGGCGAGCAGCTCGGCCTGCTGGGACTTCATGTAGCCCTGCAGCGCCGCCTCGAAGTCGACCACCTTGTGGACATCGACGTCGTCGAGGTAGCCCTCGTTGGCCGCGAACAGCGAGACGGCCATCTGGCCGACGCCCATCGGCGAGTACTGCGACTGCTTCATCAGCTCGGTCACACGCTCACCGCGTTGCAGCTGCTTGCGGGTGGCCTCGTCGAGGTCGGAGGCGAACTGCGAGAAGGCAGCCAGCTCACGATACTGCGCCAGTGCCAGACGGATACCACCGCCAAGCTTCTTGATCACCTTGGTCTGGGCCGAACCACCGACTCGCGACACCGACAGACCGGCGTTGATGGCCGGACGGATACCCGCGTTGAAGAGGTCGGTCTCGAGGAAGATCTGACCGTCGGTGATCGAGATCACGTTGGTCGGCACGAACGCCGAGACGTCGCCGGCCTGGGTCTCGATGATCGGCAGCGCGGTGAGCGAGCCGGTCTTACCCTTGACCGCTCCGTTGGTGGCCTTCTCGACAAAGTCGGCATTGACGCGCGCGGCGCGCTCGAGCAGACGCGAGTGCAGGTAGAAGACGTCACCGGGGTAGGCCTCACGTCCCGGCGGACGACGCAGCAGCAGCGAGACCTGACGATAGGCCCAAGCCTGCTTGGTGAGGTCGTCGTAGACGATCAGCGCATCCTCGCCCTTGTCACGGAAGTACTCGCCCATGGCGCAGCCGGCGTAAGGGGCGATGAACTGCATCGCGGCCGAGTCCGAGGCGCCAGCGGAGACGATGATGGTGTGATCCATCGCGCCGTGCTCTTCGAGCTTGCGCACCAGGGCCGCGATGGTCGAGTTCTTTTGACCGACCGCGACGTAGATGCACTTAACGCCGGTGTCCTTCTGGTTGATGATCGCATCGATCGCCACCGCGGTCTTACCGGTCTGGCGGTCGCCGATGATCAGCTCACGCTGGCCACGACCGACCGGCACCATGGCGTCGATCGCCTTGAGACCGGTCTGCATCGGCTCATCGACCGACTGACGGGCGATGACGCCGGGCGCCTGCTTCTCGATCGGGGAGGTGGCAGCGGCCTCGATCGGGCCCTTGCCGTCGATCGGGTTGCCGAGGGCGTCGACCACGCGGCCGAGCAGACCCTCGCCGACCGGCACCTCGAGCACGCGCCCGGTGCAGCGCACCCAGTCGCCCTCGGAGAGGTTGGTGTAGTCACCGAGCACCACCGCACCGACCGAGTCGCGCTCGAGGTTCAGCGCCAGGCCGTAGGTGTTGCCGGGGAACTCCAGCATCTCGTAGTACTGAGCGTCGGACAGGCCGTGGATACGCACGATGCCGTCGGTCAGACTGACGATGGTGCCCTCGGTCCGGGCCTCGGTTTGAAGATCGTATTTCTCGATCTTCTGCTTGATGAGATCACTGATCTCGGATGGATTCAGTTGCATGGCGGTGTCCCGTTCAGAATTGCAATGCGTTGGCGAGTCGGTCGATCTTGCCGCGGACCGTGTCGTCGATCACCAGGTCCCCGGCACGGATCTCGAGTCCACCAATCAGCGTGCTGTCGGTCTCGACCGTGACCTCCACCTGCCCGCCGAGACGCGAGGACAGCGCGGTGGCCAACGCCGCACGCTGAGCCTCGTCGATCTCGAACGCACTGCGCACAAACACGTGCCGCATGCCTTCGTCGGCACTGCGGCTGACTTCGAACAGTCGGGCGATCTCGGGAACGGCCGCCAGGCGTGCGTTGTCGGCGAGCAACCGGAGCAGGTTGGTGACCTCCTCCGGCAGGTCCTCGCCACAGACTTCGAGGGTGATGTCGCGGATGGTCTCGCGGGACACGTTGGGGTTGGCGATCAGAGCGACCATCTGCGGGTCGCCGGTCACCGCGGCCAACCGCCCGAGCGCGTCGGACCATGCCTCGACCTGTCCGGTTTCCTTCGCGCGCTCGAAGGCCGCCTCGGCGTAAGGCCGTGCGATGGTGGTGATGTCTCCGGCCATGGGTATTCCCTAGAGCTGCTTTGCGAACGAGTCGACGATCGACTTGTGGGCGTCGACGTTGATCTCCTTCTGGAGGATCTTCTCCGCCGCCGCGACGGCGAGCGTGGAGACGCGCTCACGCAGTTCTTCGCGTGCGCGGTTGGTCTCCTGTTCGATCTCGGCACGCGCCGCGGCGAGCAGCCGATCACCCTCGGTCCGGGCGTCGCTCTTGGCCTCCTCGACGATGTCGGTGGCCCGTTTCTGGGCCTGGCCGACGATCTCGGCGGCGGAGGCCTTGGCCTCCTTCATCAGCTCGAGTGCGCGTTGCTCCCCGAGGGCCTGCTCCTGATGGCCACGTTCGGCGGCGGCGAGACCTTCGGCGATCTTGGCCTTGCGCTCCGCCAACGCGTTGACGATGGGCGGCCACACATACTTCATACAGAACCCGACGAACACCGCGAAGGTGATCATCTGGGCGAACAGAGTCAGATTGATATTCATACCTATGCCTCTTGCCTGAGCCTCATGTGGGCGAGGAGTCTTCTCGGCCCGCGGGAGGGAGCAGGATGCGCGCTAGGCAGCGAACATCAGGAACAGACCCATGGCGATCGCGATGACGGGCAGTGCGTCGACCAGGCCCATGACGATGAAGAACTGGGTGCGCAGCATCGGGATGAGCTCGGGCTGACGGGCAGCGCCCTCCAGGAAGCGACCGCCGAGGACGCCGATGCCAACGCCGGCGCCGACTGCGCCCAGACCCAGCATCAGGCCAGCGCCGATGTACTTGATGACCTCTGCGAATGCTTGTGCGACTTCGAGTTCCATAGTTCTCTCCAGGATTGAAGGTCAGAGCCTTGAAAAACGGGGTTTAGTGATGCTCCTGGTGTGCCATGTCGAGATAGACGATGGTCAGCACCATGAAGATGAACGCCTGCAGCGTGATGATCAGGATGTGGAACACGGCCCACACGAACTGCAGAACGCCGCCGGTGACGTTGAGCGCGAGGCTGCCACCGTAGAGCAAGGCGATCAGGATGAAGATCATCTCGCCGGCGTACATGTTGCCGAACAGTCGCAGGGCGAGCGAGATCGGCTTGGAGATCAGACTGATCCCTTCGAGCACCAGGTTGGCGGGCATACCCCACTTGCCGAATGGCTGCAGGGTCAGCTCGCCGAGGAAGCCACCGACGCCCTTCATCTTGAAGCTGTAGTAGAGCACCAGGATGAAGACCATCAGCGCCATGGCGAAGGTGGCGTTGGGATCGGTGGTGGGCACGATCTTGAGATAGACGTGATGCGGATCGGCGCCGAACAGGGCCATGAAGTGGCCGAACAGATAGGGCACCAGATCGACCGGGAGCAGGTCCATCAGGTTCATCAGGAAGACCCAGGCGAAGATGGTCAGCGCCAGCGGGGCGACCATCGGGTTCTTGCCACTGAAAGAGCCGCGGACGTTGTCCTCGACGAAATCGACGATCCACTCGACGAAGTTCTGCGCTGCGCCCGGTACGCCGGCGCTGACGCGTTCTGCCACCCCTCTGAAGAACCAGAGGAACAGGGCGCCGAGCAGGATCGAGAAGAACATGGTGTCCAGGTTGATCGCCCAGAAGCCCATCTCTGCGGCCTCCGCGCTGCTGTGCGCGAGCCCGAAGCCGTGCTCGGGGTGGAAGCCGAGAGTGAGGTTGGTCAGATGGTGTTGAATGTATTGTTCAGCGGTGAGCGTTTCGGTAGCAGCCATCGATCATTCTCACTTCGTGTTTCGTTTGGCCAGTTGGGCCGCGATCAGGATCGGCATCACTTGCATGAGGAAGTAGGCCCCCAGCAATGCCGGTATGTTCAGGTCGTCGAATGTTGCGAAGGCAACGACGAACAAACCCAGGACCAACGCGATCTTTGCGACTTCGGCACGATAAAAACGCCTGACCAGACGCTCTGGCGCCTGGGCGCGGTAGGCGCGAAAGACCCAGGCCGCGAGCATGGCGTTGGCCAGCAGGCAGGATCCGGAACCTATGAGAACCGATAGTGCAACGGAGCGACCGAACGGCAGGGCGAGTAGCACCGACACCAGGCTGAGGATCGTCTGTATTCTCAGGACGTTCCCGGCCTGAAGCGCATCCGGCTGTTGCATTCAGATCATCGTGGTTTGGTTGAGCGCGTCGCTCACCGGACGCGAAGTATAGGGGATCGCTAATATCGGGTCAATGTAACCGCGGCGTGCTCGGGGCCTTGCGCTGCGCGGGTTTCAGGCCGATGACAAGAGCCGTTTCGGCCGTCGCCAAGGTGCCGGATCCAGTTGATCGAACAGGTGTTTCAGCCGTTTCCCTCGTGTTCCGTCGCGCCCTTTCGGTCAGGGTGCGCGCCTCTCAGCGGATATGACCGAGGATGCCGTCGAGTTCGTCGAGGCTGTTGTAGCTGATCACCAGCTTGCCGCTGCCGCGACTGCCGTGCTGGATGCGCACCGCAGCGCCGAGTCGGTCGGTGAGGTCGTTCTGCAGCCGGCGGATGTCGGGATCGGTCTCCTCTGCCCGCGGGGTCGGCGCCGCGGTCGCGCCTTGTTGCAGCCGGCGCACCAGGCGCTCGGTGTCGCGCACCGAGAGCCCGCCGGCGACCACCTGACGGGCGAGCGCACACTGCACCTGGCCCTTGACCCCGAGCAGAGCACGGGCGTGGCCCATCTCCAACCGGCCGTGGTCGAGGTGGTCCTTGACCTCGGGCTCGAGCTCGAGCAGCCGCAGCAGGTTGGAGACCGTGGTGCGCGACTTGCCGACCGCCTCGGCCACCTCCTGATGGGTGAGCTCGAACTCCTCGACCAGACGGTGCAGCGCGGTGGCCTCTTCCAGCGGATTGAGATCGGCGCGCTGGATGTTCTCGATCAGCGCGATGGCCAGCGCGCTGGTGGCGTCGAGTTCGCGCACCAGCGCTGGGATCTCGTCGAGTCCGGCTTGCTGGCAGGCGCGCCAGCGCCGCTCGCCGGCGACGATCTCGTAGCGTCCCTCGGCCAGCGGTCGCGCCAGAATCGGCTGCAGCACGCCCTGGGCGCGGATCGACTCGGCCAGCTCGCGCAGCGCCTCGGGGTCGAAATCGCGGCGTGGCTGATAGCGCCCGCGCTGCAGCTGCTCGAGCGGCAGGCGCACGATGCGTTCGCCGGGTCGGGCGGTGGTGGTTGCTGTCGCGCCGCCGGGCTCGGTGCCGCTGCGCGCGGCGCCGAGCAGGGCGTCGAGTCCCCGTCCCAGCCCCTTTTTCTTGTTCGGTCGAGTGGTGTCCTGGTCCATGTCAGGCGGCGTTGCGCCCCTTCTGCTGGCGGCGCAGCACCTCGCTGGCCAGCGCCATGTAGGCGATCGCGCCCTTGGAGGACGGATCATAGAGCTGGGCCGGCATGCCGTGGCTCGGGGCCTCGGCGAGGCGCACGTTGCGCGGGATGATGGTGCGGTAGACCTTATCCTTGAAATGGGTGATGAGCTGGGTCGAGACCTGGTTGGCGAGGTTATTGCGCGGGTCGTGCATGGTGCGCAGGATGCCCTCGACATGCAGGGTCTCATTGCGGTTGGCGCGGATCTGCTCGATGGTGTCGAGCAGCGCCGAGAGCCCCTCGAGGGCGTAGTACTCACACTGGATCGGGATCAGCACCCCGCGTGCGGCGACCAGGGCGTTGACGGTGAGCATGTTGAGCGAGGGCGGGCAGTCGACGATCACCAGCTCATAGGCCTGGGCGGCGCGCTCGAGCACCCGCGCCAGACGGTGCTCGCGGTCGGGTGAGTCGATCAGCCCGACCTCGGCGGCGGTGAGATCGGCGTTGGCCGGCAGCAGGTCGAAACCGGGCGAGGGCTCGGTGATGCGCTGCAGACAATCGGCGATGGGGATATCGCTGAGCAGCAGGTCGCAGCTCGAGTGCTCGAGCGCGTGCTTGTCGACACCGCAGCCCATGGTGGCGTTGCCCTGGGGGTCGAGATCGACTAGCAACACACGGCGCTTCATCGCCGCCAGGCAGGCGGCGAGGTTGACCGCGGTCGTCGTCTTGCCGACTCCGCCCTTCTGATTGGCGATGGCGATGATGTTGACCATGCTCGACTCAGTCGTTCTCGATGGCGATCAGGTGACGCGGGCCGTCGAGGAAGGGCACCTGCAGGCGGTGCACAGTGAACGGCTCGGTCGGTAGCTCGGCGGTGTCGACCTCGGGGTGGTGCGCGCGCATCAGCAGCAGCCGACCCGGGGAGTCGAGCAGGCCGGTCTCGCGTACACGCAGCACGTCGGTGGCGGCAACCGCACGGCTGACAATGGTACTGAATTTTTCCCCCGGTCGGTATGTCTCGATCCGCGCTTGCACCGGCTCGGCGTTGGCGAGACCGAGCTCGAGCACCGCCTGGCGCACGAAACGCACCTTCTTGCCGTTGCTGTCGAGTAGCCGGACCCGGCACGCCGGGGCCACGATCGCCAGCACCAGACCGGGCAGGCCGGGGCCGGTGCCGAGGTCGAGCACACGCTCGCCGCACAGGTGCGGCAGCACCGCCAGGCTGTCGAGCAGGTGACGCACCACCATCTCATCGGGGTCGCGCACCGCGGTGAGGTTGTAGGCGCGGTTCCAGCGCACCAGCAGCTGCAGATAGTCGATCAGCTGGTCGTGCTGGGCCGCCGTCGGCCCGATCCCCAGCGCCGCGCAGCCGGCCTGCAGCCGCTCGCCGAGGCGCTCGCGCTGGGCTGGGGTGAGATCGGTGGTCGCGCCGCTCATGCCGGGTGCCGCTTGAGATGGATCAGCAGCAGCGACACCGCCGCCGGGGTCACCCCGGGGATGCGCGCGGCCTGACCGACGGTGGCGGGGCGGGTGCGGCAGAGCTTCTCGCGCACCTCGGCGGAGAGACCGCGCACTGCGGCGAAGTCGAAGGTCTCGGGCAAGGGCTTGTCCTCCTGGGCGCGCTGACGGGCGATCTCGTCGCGCTGGCGGGCGATATAACCGGCATAGCGGGTCTGGATCTCGACCTGCTCGGCGACCTCGGGGGCGACCGGATGATTTGGCGTGTCGATCAGGACGTTGACCCCGGCGTGATCGACGCCGGGGCGGGCGAGCAGGTCGAGCGCGCGCGCCTCGCGCCGCAGCGGCTCGCCGAGCACCGCCCGCAGGCGCGCCGGGTCGACCCGGTCGGGACGGACGATGGCCGCAGCGAGGCGCTCGCGCTCGCGCTCGATCGCCTCGCGCTTGGCCTCGAAGTGCGCCCAGCGCTCGTCGTCGATCAGCCCGAGCGCGCGCCCGGTCTCGGTCAAGCGCAGATCGGCATTGTCCTCGCGCAGCATCAGCCGGTACTCGGCGCGGCTGGTGAACATGCGATAGGGCTCGTTGGTGCCGCGGGTGACCAGATCATCGACCATCACCCCGATGTAGGCCTCGTCGCGACGCGGCACCCAGGGCGACTCTTCGCGCAGCCGACGCACCGCGTTGATGCCGGCGAGCAGCCCCTGGGCGGCGGCCTCCTCGTAACCGGTGGTGCCGTTGATCTGACCGGCGAGGAACAGCCCCTGAAGCTGGCGCGTCTCCAGCCCCGGGGCGAGATCGCGCGGATCGAAGAAGTCGTACTCGATGGCATAGCCGGGGCGGGTGATATGGGCCTGCTCCAGCCCCGGGATCGAGCGCACCAGCGCCTCCTGCACGTCGTAGGGCAGGCTGGTGGAGATGCCGTTGGGATAGACCTCGTGGGTGTCGAGCCCCTCGGGCTCGAGAAACACCTGGTGCGAGTCCTTGTCGGCGAAGCGCACGATCTTGTCCTCGATCGAGGGACAGTAGCGCGGGCCGATGCTGTCGATCACCCCGGTATAGAGCGGCGAGCGCGACAGCCCGGCGCGGATGATCTCGTGGGTGCGGGCGTTGGTATGGGCAATGTGACAGTTGACCTGCGGCGGGTGCTCGGCGGCGCTGCCGAGGAAGGAAAACACCGGCACCGGTTCGTCGCCGGGCTGCTCGGCGAGCCGCGCGTAATCGATGCTGCGTGCGTCGAGACGCGGCGGGGTGCCGGTCTTGAGCCGTTCGATCCGCGGCAGCAGTTCACGCAGTCGCGCGGCCAAGGCGTTGGCCGGTGGATCCCCGGCACGCCCGCCCTCATAGTTGCTGAGACCGATATGGATGCGCCCGCCGAGGAAGGTGCCGACGGTCAGCACCACCGCCCGGGCGCGAAAGCGCAGCCCCATCTGGGTGCTGACCCCGGCGACCCGGTCGCCCTCGACGATGAGGTCGTCGACGGTCTGCTGGAAGATCCGCAGCCCGGGCTGGGACTCGAGCGCGGCGCGCACCACGGTGCGATAGCGGGTGCGGTCGGCCTGGGCGCGGGTGGCACGTACCGCCGGGCCCTTGCTGGCGTTGAGGGTGCGGAACTGGATCCCGGCGCGGTCGGTGGCGCGTGCCATCAGCCCGCCGAGGGCGTCGATCTCGCGCACCAGATGGCCCTTGCCGATACCGCCGATGGCGGGGTTGCAGCTCATGTTGCCGAGGGTCTCGACGTTCTGTGTCAGCAGCAGGGTGCGTGCGCCGGCGCGCGCCGCCGCGAGCGCCGCCTCGGTGCCCGCGTGACCGCCTCCAACCACGATGACGTCGTACTGATCGCTCGCAAACATGTCAGGAAACCCGATCCGATGAAGCCCTTCAGTTTAACCCATATCCACTCGCGCGCGGCGGCGCCGGGAGCATCCTCATGAACCGACCCGAACCCCGCCCCGTCTCCGCGTCGCCGGTGGATCGCTGCAGTGCGGTGCTCGAGGCCGCCGCCGCGGTGATCCTCGGCAAGGAGCACGAGTTGCGCCTGGCGCTGACCTGCCTGCTCGCGCGCGGCCACCTGCTGATCGAGGACCTGCCCGGGGTCGGCAAGACCACGCTCGCGCACCTGCTGGCGCGGCTGCTCGGGCTGGAGTACGCGCGCATCCAGTTCACCAGCGACCTGCTGCCGGCCGATGTCATCGGGGTGTCGGTCTATGACCGCGCCAGCGAGTCCTTCCGCTTCCACTCGGGGCCGGTGTTCTCCCAGCTGGTGCTCGCCGACGAGATCAATCGCGCCACCCCCAAGGCACAGAGCGCGCTGCTCGAGGCGATGGAGGAGCGTCAGGTCACGGTCGAGGGCGAGACCCGTGCGCTGCCCGAGCCCTTCTTCGTCATCGCCACTCAGAACCCGCTCCACCAGATCGGCACCTTCCCGCTGCCCGAGTCGCAGCTCGATCGCTTCCTGATGCGCATCGAACTCGGCTATCCGGCCGCACGCCAGGAGAAGCGCCTGCTCGCCGGCGAGGACCGTCGCGCGCTGGTGGCGCGCCAGGCTCCGGTGCTCGCGCCCGCCGAGCTGGCCGCCCTGCAGGAGCTGGTGGTGGCGGTGCACGCCGCCCCGGCGGTGATCGACTACGTTCATGCCATCCTCGCCTTCACCCGCGCCTCGGGGCGCTTTGCCTATGGGCTCTCGCCGCGCGCCGGGCTGGGGCTGCTGCGCGCGGCCAAGGCCTGGGCGCTGCTCGGCGGGCGCGACTACGTGCTCCCCGAGGACGTACAGGCGGTGCTGCCGGCCTGCTGCGCCCATCGTCTGGTCGGCAGTGGCGAGGGCGCTGTGCTCGATGCCTCCCGGGTCGACGCCGAGATCCTCGCCCATGTCCCGGTCCCCTGAGCGCGCGCGCTGGCGCGGTTGGTTCGCCGCGCGCTTCGACGCCATGCTGCGCCGCGCCCGCAGCGACCCCGATGGCGTGGTGCGCATCGGCGCGCGCCAGATCTATATCCTGCCCACCCGCTTCGGGCTGGTGTTCGGCGCCGTGCTGCTGGTGATGCTGCTCGGCTCGCTCAACTACCAGAACAACCTCGGGTTGCTGTTCACCTTTTTCCTCGCCGCGGTGGCGCTGCTGGCGATGCACCATGCTTGGTTTAACCTGCTCGGGCTGGAGCTGCAGGCGCGGCCCGGGGCGGCGGTGTTCGCCGGCGAGCCGGCGCGCTTCACCCTCAGTGTGCGTGGGCGCGGTCGGCGCGCGCGTGCCGACCTGCGTCTGAGTGGTGCCGAGGATGCCGCTGCGCCGCTCGCCGTCCCCGGCGATGAGCAGCGCGGCTGCGCCCTCGCCGTGACCACCAGGCGCCGTGGCTGGCAACCGCTCGGCGAGGTGCGGGTCGAGACCTGCCACCCGCTGGGGCTGTTCCGTGCCTGGTGCCACACCCTGCCGCAAGCCGCCACCCTGGTCTATCCGGCCCCTGCGCAGCGCGCCCCGCCGCCGCTCGGCACGGGTGCCGGCGCGCGTGCCCAGCCGCTGGGGACGGGGGGCGGGGTCGAGGACTATGTCGGCGCGCGCGACTATCGTCACGGCGACTCGCCGCGCCATCTCGACTGGAAGGCCTATGCCCGCGAACGCGGCCTGCTGACCAAGCAGTTCGAGGGCGAACAGGGGCGCGAGTTGTGGATCGAGTGGGCGGCGCTCGCCACCGCCGATCCTGAGGCGCGGCTCACCGAACTCGCTCGCCAGCTGCTCGATGCCGCGGCCGCCGGGGCGCGTTTCGGACTGCGCCTGCCCGGGGTGGAGGAGCCGTTGGCCGCCGGCGAGGCGCAGCTGCAGCGCTGTCTCACCCGTCTTGCGCTGTTCGGCCAGGAGGGCGGCGATGACCATTGAGCGCGCGCACTGGCCCGAGCCCGTCCCGGACCGCCTCCAACAGCTGTGGCTGACCCTGGTGGTGATTGCCGGGGCCGTGCCGCTGCTGTCGTGGCTCGATTGGCGCATCGCCGTCCTCGTCGTGGCGCTGTTCGCGCTGCGTCTGGTTGCGTTGCGCTGGCACGGGGCCCAGCCCGGGCGCTGGTTGCTGGTGCTGCTGACCCTCGCTGCGGTCGCCAACTGTCTCTACGTCTACGGCAATCTCAGTGGCCGCCAGGGCGGGGCGGCGCTGTTCCTCTCTATGCTCGCGCTCAAGTTGCTGGAGCTGCGCGCGCGGCGCGATCTGCAGCTCGTGGCCATCCTGCTCGGCTTCCTGGTGGTGGTGCAGTTCCTCTTCGATCAGTCGCTCGGCCTCGCACTCTATCTGGCGCTGGTGATCGGGGGCATGCTCGCGCTGCTGGCCGACCTCAACGGTGCGGCCGGGGGCGGGCGGCTGCGCCCGGCGCTGACCACGACCACGCGGTTGGCGCTGCAGGCGTTGCCGCTGACCCTGGTGCTGTTCCTGCTCTTTCCGCGTCTGAGCGCGCCGTTGTGGGACCTCGGACTCGATGCCGAGCAGGCCCGCACCGGCTTCTCCGACACCATGGAGCCGGGCGCGGTCAGCGAGTTGGTGGTCAACGGTGAGCTGGCCTTCCGGGTGCGTTTCTATGCCACTCCGCCGCCGCCCGAGCAGCGTTACTGGCGCGGTCTGGTGCTGTGGCAGACCGACGGGCGGCGCTGGACGGTGGGCGAGCCGCCGCAGGGCGGGCCGGTCTCGCTGGCGCTCGCCGCTGCGGCCGATCGACTCGACTACGAGGTGGTGCTGGAGCCGACCGACCGGCGCTGGCTGTTCGCGCTCGATCTGCCGGTCGCAGCCGAGGGGGCGGCGTTCGCGCCCGATCACCTGTTGCGTGCCCGCCGCGCGGTGGAGAGTGCGCTGCGCTATCGGGTGCGCTCGGCACTCGACTATCGCACGTCCCCACCGAGCGCGGCGCTGCGCGACTATGCCCTGCGCCTGCCGGCCGCCACCATCACCCCGCGGATGCGTGCCCTGGTGGCGAGCTGGCGTGGTGAGGGTGCGGACGACCAGGCCGTGGTGAGACGCGCGCTCGCCCACTTCAATCGCGAGGCCTTCCACTACACCCTGCTGCCGCCGCCGCTCGGACCGAATCCGGTCGATGCCTTCCTGTTCGAGACCCGACGCGGCTTTTGCGAGCACTATGCCAGCAGTTTCGCCACACTGATGCGGTTGGCCGGGATCCCCTCGCGGGTGGTGCTCGGCTATCTCGGCAGCGAGCCCAACGCCATCGGCGGCTATCACATGGTGTGGCAGTCCGATGCCCATGCCTGGGTCGAGGTGCTGCTGCCGGGGCGCGGCTGGGTACGGGTCGATCCCACCGCCGCGGTGGACCCCTCGCGGATCGACAACCAGAGCGCCTCGCGACTGCTCGGCGCCGGCAACCCGGTGCGCTTCGAGTTGACCCAGGGCGCGTGGCTCGCCCAGCTGGCGCGCGGCGCGCGCCAGTTCGCCGACAGTATCGATGCGGCCTGGCAGGACTGGGTGCTCGACTTCTCGGCCGAGGACCAGCTCGGACTGCTGCAGCGGCTCGGGCTCGGTAGGCTGGGTGAGTACGGGCTGGCGGTGCTGATGGTCGCGACCTTCTCGCTGACCCTGGGCGCGGTGCTGCTGGGGTTGGTGCGCGCGCCGCGCGTCTCCGACCCGCTGGTCTCGCGTCATGCCCGTTTCTGTCGCCGGCTGGCGCGTATCGGGCTGGCGCCGCACCCCGGTGAGGGCCCGCAGGACCATGGCCGACGGGTGATCGCCGCGCGTCCCGATCTCGCCGCTCCGGTCTCGCGCTTCCTCGCGCTCTATCTACCGGCGCGCTTCGGCCCCGCGCCCGACCCCCGGGCGGTGGTGCGGCTCGATGCCCTGCTGCGCGGCTTCCGTCCGCGCCGTCGTCGCTAGTCGCGCGGCGCGGGGACGCGCTCGACCAGGTCGCCGAGCAGGGCGTCGGCCGCCACCCCCTCGATCTCCAGCTCGGCACCGAGCCGCAGCCGGTGGCGCAGTACCGCCGGGACCATGCAGCGCACGTCGTCCGGGGTGGTGAAATCGCGTCCCTCAATGAGCGCGTGCGCCCGCGCCGCGCGCACCAGCGCGATGCTGGCGCGCGGCCCGGGACCACTGTCGACCCCCGGCCAGTCGCGCGCGGCGCGCACCAGCGCCACCGCGTAGTCGAGCACGCGCTCGTCGAGCCGAAGCGTGGTGGCGCTCAGCTGCAGGCGTTGCAGGGTCTCGGTGTCGAGCAGCGGACGCACCGCCGAGGTGTCGAGCCGGTCGCCGATGCGCCCGCTGGTGGCGGCGCGCACCGCGGCGCGCTCGGCCTCGGCGCTCGGCGGCGCCACCGCGATCTTCAGCAGGAAGCGATCGAGCTGGGCCTGGGGCAGCGGGTAGGTGCCCTCCTGCTCGATCGGGTTCTGGGTGGCGAAGACCAGGAAGGGGGGTTCGAGCGTCAGCGCCTGGCCCTCGATGGTCACCTGTCCCTCCTGCATCGCCTCGAGCATCGCCGCCTGGGTCTTGGCCGGGGCGCGGTTGATCTCGTCGGCGAGCAGCAGGTTGCAGAAGATCGGGCCGCGGCGGATGCGGAAGGCCTCGCGCTTGAGGTCGAACACCGCGTGCCCGGTGACGTCGCTCGGCATCAGGTCGGGGGTGAACTGGATACGCGCGTAGCGCCCCTGCACCGCGGCGGCGAGCGCGCGCACCAGCAGCGTCTTGCCGACCCCGGGGACGCCCTCGAGCAGGGCGTGTCCGGCGGCGACTAGCGCCACCAGCAGCTCGCGGATGGCCTGGTGCTGGCCGCTGACGGTCTGGCCGATGTCCTGTTCGAGCTGGTCGAGCTGGATGACCGCCTCGGTCAGCGGCAGTGGGGTCTGGGTCATGGGTCGGTGCTCTCGCGGTTGCCACCGGGCGATCGGGCCTGCTGCTCCAGTCGCGCCAGGGTATGGGTAAGGGTGATGAGCGCGCGGGCGTCGCGGGGTGTCTCCTCGAGCGCCTGGGCGAGGCGCGCGCGCGACTCGCCGCTGGCCGCGGCGAGCCGGCTCAGCCGCTGTTCGCGCGGTGCGCGCGCGATCTCCGGCAGGCGCCTCGCCCACAACCGCAGCACCCGGGCACGGCTGGCCGCGAGCAGTGCCGGAGTCTGGCGATGGCGCCAGAGGAAGTGCGCCCCGGCCTCGAGAAGGACGAGCCGGTCGCGCGCCGGTGCCGGGGCCGGCGCGAGCGTCGGCCCGAGCCGGGCGCCGAGCGACCACAGCCACACCGCCAGGGTGAGTGCTGCGGCGATCAGTGCCAGCGGTGCCCGCGCCCACAGCCGCGCGAGCAGCCCCGGCGGGGCCTCGGCATACAGCAGCCACACCTTACCGCCGGGCGCGGGGGCGACCAGACGGGCGCCGAACAGGGCGTGGTCACGCTCGCCGATGCGCTGGTGGGTGAGGATGTCGAGGTCGGCGAGCACGCTCAGCCGGCCGGCGCCGATCTCCCGGTGCGCCAGCGGTTGCCCGCAACGCTGTTTGTCGCCATGGCTGACGCACAGGGTCCGCCCGGGGTCGAGGGCGACCTCGAGTGGCGCCGCCCCGGGCGTCGGGCGCAGGCGGACCGGCATCGGTGGGCCCGACTCGGTCCAGTGCTCGGGGTGGATCCCGAAGGTCTCGAGCAGCGCGTGGCGTGGCCCCGTCCCCGGTGTGGTCACCAGCCGTCCGCCGGCGGCGATCCAGTCGCGCAGTCGCTGGTGCTGGCGTGGTGGCAGCGGGCCGGGCGCGCGCACCACCAGGGTGTCGCCGGGGGGCGGTGGGGCGGCGAGCAGGGCATGATCGGGGCGGCTCTCGACGGCGATGCCGAGCCCGGTGAGGAAGCGCTCGAAGGCGAGCAGCGGATTGGCTCGGGCCGCCGCCGAGGGGGCGACCGGCACCTGTTCGACGCGACGCTCGAAGTGGGTCAGGAACCAACTCGCCAGTGCCGCCACGAGGATTAGCCCGGTGCCGCCGAGGGTGAGTGCGAGCAGGCGCTGTTCAGTGTGCACCGGTCCGTCCCCGCCAGCGCCGCCAGTGGCTCAGCAGTCGCTCGACGTGCGCCGCGCTCGGAGCCCGATCGCCGTAGGCCGCGTGCCGGCGCGCCGCGGCGATCGCGGCGAAGGGGACCCGGATCCGGCGTGGCAGCCGTGCGCTCGCCCGCTGCACGCAGCTCCCCTCGGTGGCCCCCGGGGGGAGCGAGAGACCGAGCCGGTCGAGTCTCTCCAGGCTGGCGCGATAGAGCGCGCCGATGGCCGCGCCCGGGTCGTCGGCATCGAGCAGGCGACGGATCTCGCTCTCGTGATCGAGGGGCGATGTGGCATGCGGCCCGGACGCGGCCTCGTGCCCCGTCCTGGTCGACCTGGGCAGGCGTGGCGCGCGTTCGCGCCACAGCGCGCGGACGAGCACCAGCAGGGCGATCGCGGCGAGCGTCACCAGCCCCCACTGGATGGTGCCGGCGAGCCAGGGGGGCGGGGTCGCCGCCCAAGAGTCCTCGGCGTCCTCGGTGCCGCGCTGTGCGGGGTCGGTCACCGGCAGCCACAGCTCGACCTCGCGGGTGGTGCCGAACTCGGGCGAGTCGAGCACCTCGGCGATGCGTGCGCGGGCCGCCTCGGGGTCTGGCCAGGTCTCGGCCTCGGCCGGTGGCGGGGCGAGCAGCAGCGGTGCGAGCAGCGCCAGCGCCGGGAGCACGGCGGCCGGTGGCGGCGGGGCGCGGCGGAAGGCGAGTTCGATGTCCCAGCCCTCGAGTTCGGTGCGGCGGGTGAGATAGAGCGCGAACCCGGCGCAGACGTAGAAGGGCGCGATCAGCGAGCAGGCGAGCAGATAGCAGGCGCTGCTGATCCAGTAGGCCGGCGAGGCGCTGTCGTCGAGTGCGGCGACCAGGTCGATTCCCGCCAGCCCCTCGGGGATCAGCAGATAGAGCCCGAGCAGCATGCCGCCCCAGAGGATCGCTTCGAGGTGATAGCAGACCAGGGTCAGCCACCCGCTAGCGCTGCCCTCGGCGAGGGTGCGCAGCCGCGCGCGGTGGGCCCGGCCCGGCAGCCCTTCGAGCAGCAGCAGCGGGAGCACGAGCGCGCGTCTCGGGCTCAGCCGGCGCCACAGCAGCAGCGGCAGCAGGCGCGGGCGCAGCCCGGCGCCGAGCATCCCGGGGAGGGCGCCGCGTCGCGGGCGCTCGTCGAACAGCGCGCGGCTCGCCCACAACAGCAGCGGGGCTTCGTAGATCGGCTTGCACCACCACAGCGCCAGCAGCCAGAGGTCGCTGTGGAGCCAGGCCAGTGCCAGCACCATCAGGGTCAGCGGCAGCGCGGTGCACCACCACAGCGCCCAGAGTGCCGGGAACCAGGCGCGGGCGAGGGCGAAGCCGAGATCGATCGCCTGCCAGGCGGGGCAGGGGCGCAGCCGGGCGGTGAGTCGTTCAAGACGCATCGTCGCCACGTCCGGCCAGGGCGATGTAGAGGGCGAGGAGGGTCCAGCCGGCGGCGCCGACGGCGTATTTCACCGCCACCGGGGCCGCGCCGGCCGACCAGAAGGCCTCGATCAGTGCCGCACCGAGGAGCATCAGCGCCGCACCGGCCACCAGCACCAGGGCATCGCGGGCATTGACGCGCAGCGCCGCGAGCCGCGGCAGCCGACCCGGGGCGAACAGCGCCTTGCCGAGCAGTAGTCCGGCGCCGCCGCAGATGGCGATCGCGCTCAGTTCGAAGGGGGCGTGACCGCTGACGAAGGGCCAGAAGGTGATGCCGTGACCGATGGCGCTGAGGTGACCGGCGGCGGCGCCGATGAACAGTCCGTTGAACACCAGGATGACCACGCTGCCGATGCCGAACAGCACCCCGCCGGCGAAGCTGCGAAAGCCGATGCCGACGTTGTTGCGGACATAGAAGCTGAACATCGCCAGATCGCTGTCGGCCGGGCGCACCTGGCCGGGATGATCCCGGGTCGGGTCGTAGAGCGCCTCGAGTTCGGCGAGCTGCTCGGCGTCGATCAGCGTCAGGATCAGTCCGGGGTCGTGATAGGCGCCGAGCGCCATCGCCGCCATCGGTACGAACAGCAGCGCGGCGGCGAGCCACAGCGGTGCGGCGTGACGGCGCAATGCGCGCGGGAAGTCGCGCGCCATCAGCCGCAGCGCGCGGGGGCCGAGGCGCAGCCTGGGGTGGTGGAGCTGGGCGTGACCGCGCCGCACCAGCTGCTCGAGTTCGGCGATCAACCCGGGGGTGTAGCCGCGGGTTTGGGCCAGCGCATAGTGCGCGCACAGTCGACGATGCAGCCCCGGGAACTCGGCGAGCTCGGCGCCGCGGCGCCGGCGCTGTTCGAGCTGCTCGAGCAGCGCGCGATAGCGCGTCCAGTCGGCGGTGTGCTGGTGCTCGAAGCGTTGTTGTCTCATGCCGCGCGTCCATCGGGCGTGACGCGGTCGATCCAGGCCGCCCAGTCGGCGATCAACGCCGGCGCTGCGGTGCCGCGTACCCCGCGCGGGGCGGTTAGGACCTCGGCGAGTTCGATGCGCCGTGCGTCGGCGAGCGCGGGCGCGCGCTCGGCGAAGGCGAGGATCGCCGCTCGGGTGGCGGCGTCGAACTCGGGCGGCGGGCGCTGGCCGGCGGTCGATGCCGGGCCTCGGCGTGTCGCCGGGCGCTCGTCGTGCACCACCAGGGTGGCAGCGGCGAGATCGCCGATGCGGCGGAAGTCACGGTCGGCGAGGCTCACTGCCAGCCCCAGGGCGTAGCCGGCGGGGAGGAAATCGACCGTCCGTAGCAGGTTGCGCAGGGTCGAGGCGGGGAGCCCGACTGGGGTGGCGTCCTCGTGCACCACGCGCAGCCCGAGTGCCCGCTTGCCGGGGGTGGCGCCGCGCCAGACCTCGAACACCACCGGATAGAACCACTCGATGGCGAAGATCGCGAGCAGCGCCAACCCGATCCCGAGGTCGGCGAGTGCGAGCAGCGGGAGCAGCAGCAGATAGAGCCCGCCCCGGATCAAAAAATCGAGCGCCAAGGCGAGCGCGCGTGGTACCGGCCCGGCGACGCGTAACCCGAGGTCGATGCCCTCCGGGGTCTCGCGCAGGCGCAGGGTGTCGATCGGCTCGGCGTGCTCCCGGGGATGGCGGTTCATGGGGCACAAAGATGCGGGATTCGGAGGGTCGGGGCAAGCCGAGTGGTCCCCGGTGGCGCCCGCCCCGCGCCCAGGGCGGGAGCGGGGCGGGTGGCGGCAGGGCCGCCGTGGCTTGGTCAGGCGCGCTGCGGCACGCGCTCGAGCTCGGCGAGCTGGCGCAGCGAGTGGCTGACCATCTTCAGCGGGATACCGAAGAACCAGATCGAGGCGATCAGCACCATCACCGGATCGGCGTAGCGGGCGAGGTGCGCCATCGGGGTCAGCTCGGTGAGCTTGGCGATGATGAAGCCGCACATCACCGCGCCGCTGATCACGGTGTCCATCAGCCACTGTTTCTCCTCGGCGTTGATCAGCCCGGAGCCGAGCTGCTTGCGATGCTTGGTGATGTACCACCAGCTCAGGGTACAGCCGACCACGTTGATCAGGCCGAAGAGGATGGCCAGATCACCGTCGGTGTCACGGCCACCGTCGAGGATGGCGCGCACCGCGAGCACCAGTGACAGGGTGCAGAGCAGGATGATGACCGCGCCCTTGAAGAGGATCACCCGGTGTTCGATACGGGCCGCTGCCTGGGTGTTGAGCAGCCGTGATTGGCGATGGATGGCATAGAGGGCGAGCAATGACACCAGGGTCATGAACAGGCCGATGAGTGAATACAGGCCGTCGAAGATGACCACCATCGAGTTGATCCAGAGACCCCAGATCACTCCCATGATGGCGAAGGCGAGGGTAGACAACATCGAGAAGATCAGGATCTGACGTTCTCTCCGAGTCTGGGCGGACATGATGACCTCAACAGAAAGATGATGCGTGTTTGGTAGGTAAAGCGCGCGCCGGTCTGGTCCGGGTGTGGAACCGTGCGGCACACGTCAGGGTGCGAGCCTGTCGGACGAGCGATGCGCGTTGCTGTCTCCATGCGATGGTCCGGTGTGGGTTGATACGCTGCCGCCGGCCTTGGGCGCGGCGTCGTTGTCATGGCCTCGGCACCGGTGGTCCGGGGCCACGGAATTCGGTCCTCGATACTTGCCGGTCGCGCCAGCGCGTGGACCCAGAGGTCCGCAACACCATGCGGGATCGGTGACGGACTGGGGCTGGGCGTCAATGACGCAGCGGCGCCGGTCGGAGGGCGGACTGTCGGCGATGATCGAGGCGCACGCAGGCGCCCGGTCACCCAGGGACGGGAGAGGGCATCGGTGTCAGGTACCGATGGTGTCGGCGGGGCTGGAGACGCCGATCACGGGCTGGTGTGCTCGGGGGATCTGAGGGAGAAGCACACCAGTGCTTCCCGGGGTGCGCGCCATGTCCGCGCCAGGTGTCGGGCGGGCGGCTGACCGCATGAGCTGAGGCGATGTATATGCTTGAGGCTGCTTGCGAGTTGGCGGGGTGGTACGCGACCACGCCCTGACCTCCCCTTCTGCGTAGCGTCGGCAAGATCGTGAAAGTGTGATTTATTCAAACACTTGTTCGATTGCTTTGCAAATCCGCCCTGGCCGTGATGCCGACGAACGGCCGGTGAGCCCCCCGGGTTTGGGGGCTTGATCATCGGTGTCAGCGCCAGAGACGGCGGGGCTCAGCGATAGAGCGTGAGCGGGAAGTACTCGGTGATCAGGATCACCGGTCGCCGCGCGATGATGATGCGGTAGGTGCGATAGACCGCGCTCGGCGTGGCGCCGTCCTCGACCAGGCCGACGTCGAGCACCTCACGATAGCTCTCCAGGCCGCTGTCGCGGATCAGCACGCCGATACCGATCTCGCGATCGATCAGGCGCTGGCGAAAGTCGGCCGGGATCAGGTCGGTACGGATCAGCGAGAAGGCCTCGGCGAAGCTGCGGCCGCTGTCGTTGCCGCGCAGTCGTGCGTCGCGGACCAGGCAGCGCTCGCCAGCGCCGACGGCGATCCAGTCGACCGCGGCGGTGGCGTGCTCGAAGCGTTGCTCGACGGTGTCGACCGTCACCGGTTCCCAGAAGAAGGCCTCGAGGATCTTGGTGACGGTGCCGTCGGTGACCAGCAGGGCACGGAGGAAGGGAGGGAGTTCGGCGAGCGCGATCGAGGCACCGCTCGCCGCATGGAGCCGGCCGTCGCGCAGGAAGCCGTCGCAGCGGAAGTTCGATTGCGCCGGGGCCGGGTTGGGACGTCCATAGTAGCGATGCATGCTGAGACCCTCAGCACGCCCGCCAGGTAAGGGCGGCGAGGGGGGATCGGGGTGCGGACATGGATACTTGCCTTGGGGTTCGGTTGTCAGGGTGTCGTCGCAGCGCTCGAGCGTCGCGGCGTGGTGACGGGAAAAATATCAGAACTTCGTCGCGCCGGGCTTGATGTTGGGTCACGCTTGACGCACTCTCAGTGCACGACGCCCGGTCGCCTCATGGTCGTGGCAGGATCGGGGGTCGACACACTGGACCTTGAGGGTCGGAGACCAAGACGTCACCTGCATCAGATCCACCCACGGCGGTGGTGGTGCGCGTGCGCGAGGGTCAGCCCCAGGTGAAATGTGTTATACCAACAAAGGCCTAGAGCCGATCAATGGAGACATTACTAATGACCAAGACCGTCAAGCTCGCTTCCCTGTCCGTTGCCGCCCTCCTCGGTGCATCGCTGCTCGGCGGTTGCGCGACCGACCAGACCGCTCGCGACATGGCTCAGCAGGCGCTCGACAGCGCCAACAGCGCCCAGGCCTGCTGTAACGCCAACACCGAGCGCCTGGATCGCATGTATCAGAAGATCATGGGTAAGTAAGGCTCGTGATCTGAGCGTACCCGGTGTCCCACGACCAGTGGGACACCGGTGTTCTCGTCGATGGCGCGCTGGACCTCGTGCCAGTCGATCTTCACCCCCTCGGTCTCGACGAGGGTCGCCGGGATCACCGCCCGGGCCGCTTGCCGTTTCTCCTCACGATCGATGTGGACCTCCAGATAGAGATCGTCACCGCGCCAGCCGAGCTTGTAGGGTTGGTCGACGATGGTCACCTGGGTACGTAGCTCGGTGAGCGAGAACAGTTCTTCGATCCCCTCCGGATAGAGTCGGATACAGCCCGCGCTGACCTCCATCCCCAGTCCCCAGGGTTTGCTGGTGCCGTGGATCAGATATTCCGGATCGCTCAACCGCATCGCGAACTGCCCCAGCGGATTGTCCGGACCGGGAGGCACTACCGCCGGGAGGATGTCGCCGTAGGCGGCATGGGCGGCGCGCACGCTCGGCCCCGGGGTCCAGCTCGGGTCGCGCTTCTTCTCGATGATGGTGAACGAGCCCAGCGGGGTGTCCATGCCCTCGCGCCCGACGCTGATGGCATAGGAGCGGACCTCCTCCGGGTCGTTCGGCGGGTAGAAATAGAGCCGCTTCTCCGGGCGGTTGATGACGATCCCCTGACGTGGTGCATCGGGTAGCACGTAGAAGGTCGGCACCATGACCTCGGTGCCTGCGCCCGGGACCCACATGTCGACCTCGGGGTTGGCGCTGCGCATGTCCTCGAAGCCTTGGTTGTTCTGGCGGGCGACGTCGAGCAGGGTGTCGTCGGCGCGTGTGGCGAAGTAGAAGGGGAAGCCGATGACACTGTCGCCCGGGTGTTCGAGCCGATAGGTCTCGGCCGGTGCCTTGACCGTTGCCGCCAACGTCAGTGCGCCGAGCAGCGCGGCGCTCAGCGCCCGGTGGGCGTGGCGGAATCGCGGTTTCGTCATGACCTGTATGTACCTCTGTGTTCGCCCAAAATAGCCCTCGATCGATCGTTGACGGGTGCCTGGTGCCCGCTCTGAGGCGCGCATCCTCGGCCAGTCCGTCGGACTCTGCAAGCAGGCGCCGGGATGGTGGTGACCAGGCGTGCCTGGAATAAGATGGATTGCGCCGGGGCGGATTTCGAGCGCGGTGCGATCGTCTCTTCCGATCCTACGCCCCGGCGCTGGGTTCCGCGCCGTGCTGCGGAGGCATGACTGCGGTGCGGACGTGGTTCGGGTTATGCTTCGGTGATCGACCAGGCTCGATTGATTCGCAGTTGCAGCCAACACCGCCATCGACCCAGATCCATCATCCATGCCGCACACCGCCCCTCTCTCCCTCTCCGAACTCCCGCTCGACACCCCGGCGCGTATCGTCGAGATCCGTGGCGGGCATCACCTGACCCGTCGTCTGCTCGCCCTCGGGCTGCGCCAGGGTAGCGCCTTGAGCGTGGTGCAGCGGCGTGGACAGGGGCTGGTACTGGCCACGGGCAGCGGCCGTATCGCCATGGGGTTCGGGGTCGCCGAGAAGCTACGGGTGCGGCTCGAGCCCGAGGTCGGCACCACGGACGATGGTCGTGACTGATCGGTCCGCCACCCAGCCAGCCCCCTCCCAACCCTCAGGACCGAAGCGATGACGGCGACCAGCATCACCCATCACGACCAACGTCCAGCGCCACTCACCCTGGCCCTGGCCGGCAACCCCAATTGCGGCAAATCGGCGCTGTTCAATGCCTTGACCGGGATCCGCCAGACCACGGGCAACTGGCCCGGGGTCACGGTCGAGCGTAAGGAAGGGGCGCTCGATCTCGATGGTCGACGGCTGCGGGTGATCGATCTGCCGGGGATCTATTCGCTCGATGCCAGCTCGCTCGACGAGCGGGTCACGCGCGACTACCTGCTCGCGCGCGAGGCCGGGTTGATCGTCAACGTGGTCGACGCCGCTAACCTCGAACGACACCTCTATCTCACCGTGCAGCTCCTGGAGATGGGGGTCGATCTGGTGGTGGCGCTCAACATGATGGACGTGGCGCGCAAGCGTGGGGTGGAGGTCGATGTCGCCGCGCTCGCCACGGCTCTCGGTTGTCCGGTGGTGCCGGTGGTGGCGGTCACCCGCGAGGGGCTCACCGAGCTGCAGGCGCGGGTGCTGGCGGTGGCCGAGGGGCGTGAGCCGGGGGGGCACGCGCTGGCCCAGGGCGACTGTGTCGAGGAGGCGATCGAACGCTTGGCGTCGACCTGCGATTCGGCGCAGCCGCGGGCCAATGCCCGCTGGCTCGCGCTCAAGTTGCTCGAGTCCGACCCCGAGGCCGAGCGCGTCGCGACCCCTGAGACCCGTGCACTGGCGGTGCGGGCCCGTGCCGAGATCGCCGAACGTGTCGGCGACGAGGCCGATCTGCACATCGCCGACACCCGTTTCGGTCATGCCCATGCGGTGGCGCAGCGGGTGGTGCGTCAGCGCGGCGCTGCGGGGCGCAATCTCTCCGACCGTATCGACCGGGTGGTGCTCAGCCGCGCCTTCGGTATCCCGCTGTTCCTGCTGATGATCTATCTGATGTTCATGTTCACCATGAACGTCGGGGGCGCCTTCATCGACTTCTTCGACCTCGCCGGGGGCGCGCTCTTCGTCGACGGCACCGCCGCGCTGCTCGGCGCGCTCGGTGCCCCGGCCTGGCTCGAGTTGGTGCTCGCCCAGGGCATCGGCGGCGGGCTGCAGGTGGTCGGCACCTTCATCCCCATCATCGCCAGCCTCTACATCGTGCTCTCGATCCTCGAGGACTCGGGCTACATGGCGCGCGCGGCCTTCGTGATGGATCGCTTCATGCGCTCGATCGGGCTGCCGGGCAAGGCCTTCGTGCCGTTGATCGTCGGCTTCGGTTGTAACGTCCCGGCAGTGATGGCCACCCGCACCCTGGAGCACGAGCGCGAGCGCAAGCTCACCATCCTGATGAACCCCTTCATGTCGTGCGGCGCGCGGTTGCCGGTCTATGCGCTGTTCGCCGCCGCCTTCTTCCCGCATTCGGGGCAGAATCTGGTGTTCGCGCTCTATCTCATCGGCATCGCCGCGGCGGTACTCAGCGGCCTGGCGATGAAGCACAGCCTGTTGCGCGGCGACAGTGCGGGGCTGCTGATGGAGCTGCCGCCCTACCACCTGCCGACCCTGCGCGGGGTGGCGCTGCGTACCTGGGACCGGGTACGACTGTTTCTGCGCGGGGCGGGCAAGGTGATCGTGCTGATGGTGCTGGCGCTCAACCTGCTCTCGAGCGTCGGCAGCGACGGCAGCCTCGGCAACGAGGACAGTGATCACTCGGTGCTCGCCGCCGCCAGCCGTGCCGCCACCCCGCTGTTCGCGCCGCTGGGGATCGAGGAGGACAACTGGCCGGCGGTGCTCGGGGTGATCTCCGGGGTGCTCGCCAAGGAGGTGATCGTCGGCACCCTCGACTCGCTCTATGGCCGGCTCGCCGAGGAGGAGGGAGGGGGAACGACGGCGGACGACGAGGCGTTCGCGCTCGGCCCGCGGCTCGGCGAGGCGCTGGCCACCATCGGCGACAACCTCGGCGCGCTCGGCGCGCGGGTGCTCGACCCGCTCGGGCTCGACGTCGGTGAGATCGCCGACAGCGCCGAGGCGGCCGCCACCCAGGGGGTCCGGGATGCGACCTTCGGGGCCATGATCGAGCGCTTCGACGGCCAGGCCGGGGCCTTCGCCTATCTGCTGTTCGTGCTGCTCTACTTCCCCTGTGTCGCCACCATCGGCGCCATCGTGCGTGAGGCCGGGGCGCGTTGGGCGGTCTTCGTCGCCGCCTGGACCACCGGCGTCGCCTATCTGGTCGCCGTGGTCTTCTATCAGGCCGCGACCTTCACCCGCGATCCGCTCGGCGCCGGGCTGTGGATCGGCGGCGGGCTGGCGGTCCTGGTGGCGGTATTGCTGGGGTTGCGGCGCTGGGCGGGCGTCAGTCGGCGAGCTGACGTGGCCGGGTGAGCGCGAGCAGGTGGGCGCAGCCGGGTTCGAGCACGCTCCAGTCCGCTGGCATCTCCAGTCGCGCGACCGCTGCAGTGGGCAGCAGTTTGGCCTTCTCCGGTGGCTCGAGGTCGTCGCCGGCGAGATACCGCAGCAGTTGCTCCAGCCCGGGATTGTGGCCGACCAGCAGGACCGTGTTGGCCGGTTGCGGACATCGCGCCAGGGTCTCGAGCAGGGTGTTGAGCCCGGCCTCGTAGACCTCTGGTGCCCAGCGGATGCATCGCCTGTCGAGGTCGAGGCACCTGCAGACCAAGAGCGCGGTCTGGCGCGCGCGCTCGGCCGGCGAGCTGATGATCTGGTCGGGGACCAGGCCCTCGCGGTAGAGCCAGGCGCCGATCCGCGGCGCGTCGCGGCGGCCACGCTTGGCGAGCGGGCGGGCGAAGTCGGTGGCGGTGCCGCTGTCCCAATCGGACTTGGCGTGGCGGAGGATCAGCAGTTCTCGCTGGGTGCGGAAGGGATCTGGATAGCTCAAGCCGGGATCCAGGCCAGGCGACGATGACTTGGACGCACTTTTAACACAGTCGTCATCTCGGCGACAGTGCCGTCACGCTGCGCCGGGATCAGTGGAGTTCGGCGAGCAGCCGCTCGATCATTCCCTGGGCCTGCTGGCGATAACCGCCGCCGAACAGGTTGAGGTGGTTGAGGACGTGGTAGAGGTTGTAGAGGGTCTTGCGCACCCCGTAGCCGGGCGCCAGTGGCCAGGCCTCGCGATAGGCGGCGTGAAAGGCCGGGCCGAAGCCGCCGAACAGCTCGGTCATCGCCAGGTCGGTCTCGCGGTCGCCGTGATAGACGGCAGGGTCGAAGATCACCGGGGCGCCGTCGGCGGTAGCGCCGATGTTGCCCCCCCAGAGATCGCCGTGCAGCAGCGAGGGCATCGGGGTGTGATCGAGCAGGGCGTCGAGCCCGAGTAGCAGGCGCTCACCGGAGCGTTGCAGCGCGCCACCGTGCCCTTGGGCGGCGGCCAGCTCGAGCTGTGGGCGCAGTCGTCGTTCACGCCAGAATTCGGCCCAGTCGGCGCAGGGGGTGTTGTGCTGCGGGGTCGAGCCGATGGTGTTGTCGCGGTGCCAACCGTGCCGTGCGGCCGTGGTGTGGTGCAGCGCCGCCAGCTCGCGGGCGGCGCGTACCGGATCGAGACGCCCGACGAGGGTGAGGTGCTCCATCGCCAGGAAGCTGTGGCCGTCGACCAGGCCGGTGCAGATCGGGCGCGGTACCCGGATTGCCGCGGCGGCGGCCAGCGCGGTGAGGCCCTCGGCCTCGGCCTCGAACATCGTCAGGCGCTCGGGGGTGTTGAGCTTGACGAAATAGCCGCGCTCCGGAGCCTCCAATACCAGGGCCTGGTTGATGCAGCCGCCATGCATGGAGTGGCTGCGCTCGGGATGGAAGGGGCTGGCGGTGGCGGCGCTGATCCGGGCGGCGAGCGCGGTCTCCAGGCTCACAGGCTCCCTCGGGCGATGATGCGGCGGTGCAGTGGGCTGGTGCGCGGGAAGTGGGCGCGCAGGAACTCCATCTGATCGGCGAGGACGTGACGGCCCATCAGATAGATGTACTCGGCATGATTGGGGGTGAAGGGCACTGCCAACAGCTCCATGCCGGCGTCCTCGGGGGAGCGTCCGGCCTTGATGTTGTTACAACGCATGCAGGCGGTGACGACGTTGTTCCAGTGGTCCTCGCCGCCCTTGCTGGTGGGGCGGACATGATCACGCGAGAGATGGCGTGCTGAGAAGCGCTGGCCGCAATAGAGACAAATGTGGTCATCGCGCTGAAACAGGGTGCGGTTGGAGAGCGGCGGCACATAGTCGTCCTGCTGCTTGGCGATCGTCTGGTGACCGCCGTAGGTGGCGATGATCGAGTGGATCACCAATTGGCTGCGCAGTCGGGTGTGCGCGTTGATGCCACCGTGGAGACGAAACAGGGTATGGCCGCAGGCGTAGGCGACCTGGCCGAGATAATAGAGACGGGCTGCGACGCGATAGTCGACCCATTCGAGTGGCATGCCTGCCAGATCCGTTCGCAGCACCTGTTGATTCAATGACAACATAGCGAAAATGCGGCTCGGAATTTGCCTGCATCATACAGGCTTGGTCGTTTGATGCAAGTCATTGTGTCGTGTCTCTTAACCGGCGAGGGATTGCGGTTTTTCACCGCATTCGGCGGCATTGTCACCGGCCTGTCGATATGAGCCGACCAGCGGTCATCGTACTTGGCGAGGTCTGGGGCGGCGAGACGATGGCCGAGCTGTCGTGGGGCATTGATCCACCGGCTCATCGAACGTCGATGCGATCGTCGTCGATCGCGAATGAATCAGTCCCGATGATGACCCGGATCCTCGGTCGTAGATGTACGAGTACGGTCTGCGTACTCACTTTCATTCACAGATGAGTGTCTGTGGAGACATGGATGCAGACACGCTTCGATCTGTTCTCATCGATTTTCATAAGAATTCAATAAGAGATTGATCTTTAAAACAATTTCTATCTTGGTCAAAAATTGTTTAAGGACCTTGGAGAGGCGTTGTGACACTGAATGATGGCGTGTTGACGGCGACTGTCCCCAGACTTATCCACAGCTTCCGCGGGGGGCGTGACCAGGGGACGCGTGCTGGTCGTGTCTCCTGCGCTGTCGAGGTTGCGCGATGAACGCGATCGGGGTGGCGCGGGTGGCGTTGGCCGGGCCGGTCGACGCGCTCTTCGATTATCTGCCTGCCGCGACCGGTGACCCCCTGCCTGGGAGTCGGGTGCTGGTCCCCTTCGGTCATTCGCGTCGGGTCGGCATCCTGGTCGAACACGCCGCCGAGTGCGCCTGCGATCCCGCCGCGCTCAAGCGTATCGAGCGGGTGCTCGACCCTCGGCCACTGTTTGCACCGGCCGACCTGGCGCTGCTGCGCTGGGCCGCGCGCTACTACCACCATCCGCTCGGCGATGCGCTGTTTACCGCGCTGCCGGTGCGGTTGCGGGGCAGCGGGCGATTGCTCGGGGCCGAGGTCGGTGGGGTACGACTGACCGCTGCGGGTGCGGCCCTGGCACCCGCCGAGCTGGCCCGGGCGCCGCGCCAGCAGGCGTTGCTCGAGCGTCTCGCCAAGGCCCCGCAGGGGGTCGCACTACAGGTCCTCGAGCAAGAACTTGCAGGGGTTGCCAGTGCGTTGCGCGCGCTGCGCGCCAAGGGTCTAGCCGAGTCTTGCAGGGTCGCGCCGGCGCGCGCGGCGGTGTCGCCCCCCGCGCCGGCCGTCGTACCCACGCTCAATCCCGAGCAGGCCGCCGCGCTGGCGGCGGTGAACGCCGCGCGTGGCGGTTTCCAGCCCTTCCTGCTCGATGGCATCACTGGCAGCGGCAAGACCGAGGTCTATATCCGCGCCATCGCTGAGGTGGTGGCCGCCGGTGGTCAGGCGTTGGTGATGGTCCCCGAGATCGGGCTCACCCCGCAGCTGCGCGAGCGCTTGCGCACGCGCTTGCCGGGCCCCCTGGCGGTGCTGCACTCGGCGCTCGCCGCCGGCGAGCGCGAGCGCGCCTGGCACCAGGCGGCCAGCGGCGAGGCGCCGGTGGTGCTCGGCACCCGCTCGGCGGTGTTCGTGCCGCTGCCGCGACTGGCGCTGATCGTGGTCGACGAGGAGCACGACCCCTCACTCAAGCAGCAAGAGGGGTTTCGCTACTCGGCGCGCGATCTGGCGGTGCGCCGCGCCCAACTCGTCGGTTGCCCGGTGGTACTCGGCACCGCTACGCCGGCGCTCGAGACCCTGCACAACGTCGCCGTCGGTCGCTACCATCGTCTGGCGCTGCCGCGCCGCGCCGGCGGTGCGCGACCGCCCACCATCAACCTGCTCGACATCCGCAACCAGCCCTTGCGCGCCGGGCTCTCACCGGTGCTGCGCGAGCGCATGCACGCGGCCCTGGCGGCGGGAGGGCAGGTGTTGCTGTTGCTCAACCGCCGTGGCTATGCCCCGGTGCTGACCTGCCACAGCTGTGGTTGGGTCGGGGCCTGTGTCGATTGCGACGCACGCATGACCCTGCACCTGACCGAGCAGCGGCTGTGGTGTCATCACTGTGGTCGGGTCGAGCCGGTGCCACGTGACTGTCCACAGTGCGGTGGGCCGGACCTGCGCATGCTCGGGCGTGGTACCGAGCGGCTTGAGGAGGGGCTGGCCGAGCTCTTCCCCGAGGTGCGGATCGCGCGCATCGATCGCGACAGCACCCGGCGCAAGGGCGAGCTGACGCGGTTGCTCGCCGCGGTGCATCGCGGCGAGGTGCAGATTCTGCTGGGTACCCAGATGCTGGCCAAGGGGCACGACTTCCCCGGGGTGACCCTGGCCGGGGTGATCGACCTCGACCACGCCCTCTATGCCAGCGACTTCCGCGCCCCGGAGCGCACCGCCCAGCTCATCGTCCAGGTCGCTGGTCGCGCCGGGCGGGCCGAACGTGCCGGCGAGGTGGTGCTGCAGACCCGTCACCCCGAGCACCCGCTGCTGCAGTCGCTGTTGCGCGAGGGCTATGCCGGTTTCGCCCGGGCCGCGCTCGCCGAGCGCGAGGCGGCGCAGCTGCCGCCCTTCACCTATCTGGCGCTGTTACGCGCCGAGGCCCCCGAGCAAGCGGTGGCACACGCCTTCCTCGCTGCGGCCCGTGATCTTGCCGAACCCTTGTGTGATCCCGGGGTGGAGCTGCTCGGGCCGGTCCCGGCGCCGTTGGCGCGGCGAGCCGGGCGCCATCGGGCGCAGTTGCTGGTGCAGTCGGCAGCACGTCCGGCGCTGCAGCAGCTCCTCGCCCAGTGGACACCCGCGCTACGCGGTCTGCGGCGGCGCCAAGGCGTGCGGTGGTCGCTCGATGTCGATCCGCAGGAGATGGTTTAGGCGTTACCGGCGAGCCGTCGTCGGTCGTCGTCAGCAGGCGGCGACTGGTCGAGTCTGCGGGCGCGGGGGGGTGTCGGTCGGCCCTGGACCCGGGCGACTGGGCACGACCCGTCCCCGTCGCTCAGGCGGCGATCCCGGGTCGGATCCCAAGGGTACGGGCACCGCTGGTCGCTGTCTGCGTGCTGACGACCGGTCGTGACCGGGGGCGGCTCTAGCCGCCGGCGGTGCCCTCCCTCGTGACGCCGGATTCGGGTATGCTAGGGGCAGGATCGGGGCTGCCGCCCGATCGATCCGGCGCCCTAGCACTTTCCATCTCCATTGCGGCTCGTGCCGCCGATCGCCGGTCCCGGCCCCGACCCTGGGGTCGCGCGAATCCCGCGTTGGTGCGGTGCGGCCTGGTCGTAGGCCTGCATGAAGCAAGACATCATCGAACTCATTCGTGACGCCCTCGGGCGTCTCGTCGCAGACGGCACCCTCGCGCTCGAGACCCTGCCCGAGCCTCAGCTCGAGCGCACCAGGGACTCGGCCCATGGCGACTTCGCCACCAATATCGCCATGGTGCTGGCCAAGCAGGCGCGCACCAAGCCGCGTGACCTGGCGCAGCGGCTGGTCGATGCGTTGCCGGCCTCCACAGCCGTGGAGCGGGTCGAGATCGCCGGTCCCGGCTTCATCAACTTCTTTCTCGCCGAGGCCGCCTATCACACCCTGGTGCCGCAGATCATGGCCGCCGGGCCCGACTACGGCCGCAGCCAGATCGGTGCCGGACGCCGGGTGCAGGTCGAGTTCGTCTCGGCCAATCCCACTGGGCCGTTGCACGTCGGTCACGGTCGCGGCGCGGCCTACGGCAGCGTGGTCGCCGACCTGCTCGCGGCGGTCGGGTTCGATGTCCATCGCGAGTACTACGTCAACGACGCCGGCCGCCAGATGGATATCCTCGGTACCTCGGTGTGGCTGCGTTATCTCGAACTCTGCGGCGAGGCGCTGACCTTCCCGAGCAATGGCTACAAGGGCGATTACGTCTGGGACATCGCCGCGACCCTGCACCGCGAGCACGGTGATGCCTACCGGGTGCCGGCCGAGGAGGTCTTCGCTGGGGTGGCGGCCGATGACGACGGCGCCGGCGGCGGCGACAAGGAGGCGCACATCGATGACCTGATCGCGGCCGCCAAGCGCCTGCTCGGCGACAACCGCTATCGCTTCGTCTTCGAACTCGGGCTCAATACCATCCTCGACGACATCCGTGACGACCTCGCCGGTTTCGGTGTCGAGTACCAGGAGTGGTACTCCGAGCGTACGCTCACCGAGAGCGGCGCGGTCAACAAGGCCATCGAACGGCTGCGCGCGTCCGGGCACGTCTACGAGCAGAACGGCGCGCTCTGGTTCCGCTCCACCGACTTCGGCGACGAGAAGGACCGGGTGGTGGTGCGCGACAACGGTCAGACCACCTACTTCGCCTCCGACATCGCCTATCACCTGGACAAGCTCGAGCGGGGCTTCGAGCGCGTGATCGACATCTGGGGCGCCGACCACCACGGCTATGTGCCGCGGGTGAAGGCCGCGCTCGAGGCGCTCGGTGACGACGCCAGCCGCCTCGAGGTGCTGCTGGTGCAGTTCGCCATCCTCTATCGTGGCGGCGAGAAGGCGCAGATGTCGACCCGCTCGGGCGAGTTCGTCACCCTGCGCCAGCTGCGCGAGGAGGTCGGGCGCGACGCGGCACGCTTCTTCTACGTCATGCGTCGTTGCGAACAGCACCTCGATTTCGACCTCGACCTGGCCAAGTCGGAGTCCTCCGACAACCCGGTCTACTACGTCCAGTACGCCCACGCCCGCGTCTGCAGCGTGCTGCGTCAGGCCGCCGAGCGCGGCATTGTCATCGAGCCGAGCGAGGGCACCAGCCACCTCGAACGCCTGGTCGAGCCCCAGGAGCAGGCACTGCTGCGCACCATCGCGCGCTATCCGGAGGTGGTCGAGGGTGCGGCACTCAAGGCCGAGCCGCACCAGCTCACCCACTATCTGCGCGATCTCGCCAACGAGCTTCACACCTACTACAACGCCCATCAGTTCCTGGTCGATGACGTCGCGCTGCGCGATGCGCGGGTCAAGCTGATCCTCGCCGTGCGTCAGGTGCTGCGCAATGGTCTGGGGCTGCTCGGGGTGAGCGCGCCGGAGACCATGTGAGATGACCCGGGACTACCGACGCGGCGGTGCGACCCGCCCCAGCCCGAAGCGCCAGCAGTCGCGCTCCTGCGTCTGGTGGTTCCTGCTCGGTGCCCTGCTCGGTGCCTTCGGCGCCAGTCTGTACTGGATGCCCGAGCCCGAGACCGGTGCGACCGAGCCGGCACCGCGCGCCTCGCGCTCGGTGCCGGTGCAGCCCGACTTCCAGTTCCCCACCCTGCTGCGTGATGCCGAGATCGAGGTCGGTACCGAGGCCCCGCCTCCCCCGCCCGTCTCTCGTCCTCGCCCTGAACCACAGCCTCCGGTCGCGTCACCGCCGCCCTCGGCCAACGTCGAGCGTGCGCCTGCCGCGTCGAGTGGCAGTTACGTGGTCCAGGCGGGATCCTTCAAGCGCAACGCCGATGCCGAGCAACTGCGTGCCGAACTCGGCCTGCTCGGCCTCTCCAGCCGGATCGAGCGGGTCACCCTCGACAGCGGTGCGGTCTATCACCGGGTACGCCTCGGGCCCTACGTCAACAAGGCCGAGGCCGACCGGGTGCGTGACCGGTTGCAGCGTGCCGGTAAGGAGGGGCTGACGTTGCCGGTACGCTGAACACCGCCACGGTCGCGTTCAGTCCAACTCCAGGGTCTTGCCCGAGGCGACATAGATCGTGCGCTCGGCGATGTTGGTCGCGCGGTCGGCCACCCGTTCGTAGTCGTGGACGATCCACAGCAGCTCGGTACCGGTGACGGCGAACTCGGGATCGGTGCGCATGTGCTCCAATACTTGCTCGATGAAGGCGTGCTCGGCCTGGTCGATCTGGGCCTCGGCGGCCACCGCGGCACGGGCACGTCCCTCGTCGCCATTGTCGGTGAAGACCTCGAGGCTGGTCGCGAGCATCGTGATCGCGGTGCGTGCCAGCTCCGCGATCGCCGCGACCGGCGTCGCTGGAAAGGGTGTCTCGCCATGCTTGAGGAGGATCCGGGCGACGTCGGCGGCATAGTCGGCGATGCGCTCGAGTTCGCCGGCCAGCTCCATGCAGGCGCCGACGGCGCGCAGATCGACGCCGGCGGGCTTGTAAGCGGCCAGGGTGACCAGGCACTCCTGTTCGAGCAGGCGGCGCTGCTGGTTGATCTCGGCATCGGCGGCGACGATCTGAGCGGCCAGCGTTCGATCGTGTCGCTCGAGACAGTCGACCGAGCGGCGTAACGCCGTGAGTGCGAGCCCTCCCAGCGCGTCGACGGCATCTTGCAGATGGGCGCGTTGTTTCTGCACCAGGGTCAGGCTGTCGGTCATCGAATGAATCCTCATGCTTGGGGGCGTGTCGACGCCACCGGCGCCGACATGGCAACGCTCCATCTTCGCACAGGGATGTTGCGGATTTGCGGCGGTGCCGGCTCAATCCTCCTCGTGCGGTGGGGTATGGAGCCCGAGCCCGCGCGGGCGGCCCAGCCGTCCGCCGGGACCGAAGTCGCGGGCGATCTCGACGAGCCGCTCGTCGGGCAGCGGGGGCGTCGGCGCGCGCGGCTGCCCGGGGGTGGCGTCGATCTCCAAGGTCTGGGTGGGGAAGGCGAACCCGACCCCGAGTCGATCGGCCAGGCGCACCACCTCCAGCAATACGCGCTGGCGCTCGACCAGCTCGGTCGCCCAGTCCGGCACGGTGAGGAAGAAATAGAGCATGACCGTGATGCCGTGCGCGCCGAGATCGCTCACCACCACGTGGAAACCGTCCTTGCGGGTCGCGGGATTGGCGCGGATGACCCCCTTGATACCCTCGAGAAAGGCCTCGATGCGTTCCGGCGGGGTGTCGTAGCGCAGGTCGATGGTGGTGTAGACGCGACGGTGGTCGCGCTTGCCCATGTTGTCGATGGTGGCGTTCATGGTGTAGGCGTTGGGCACCGCCAACACCGAGTCGTAGAAGGTGCGGATGCGGGTGCTGCGAAAGCCGATGTCCTCGACCGTGCCCTCGTAGTCCCCCATCTTGATCCAGTCGCCGATGCGGAAGGGGCGGTCGAACATGATCGCCAGCGAGCCGAACAGGTTGGCGAGGGTCTCGCGCGCGGCGAGCGCCACCGCTAGGCCGC
This sequence comes from Marichromatium bheemlicum, assembly GCF_012276755.1. Lineage (GTDB taxonomy): Bacteria > Pseudomonadota > Gammaproteobacteria > Chromatiales > Chromatiaceae > Marichromatium > Marichromatium bheemlicum. The sequence continues at coordinate 61,670 of NZ_JAAXKX010000007.1, forward strand.
CGACCCCAAGTCCGGTGATCACCGAGTAGGCAGGCAGGCCGATGCGTTGGGCGCCGTCGATCACCAGTGCGGCGATGGCAATGATGGTCAGCAGGCGGAAGCCAAGCCGCAGCAGCTGGCTGTCGATACCACGCGGGCGCAGCCGGCGCGAGCGGATGATCGCCTCGGCGGCCTGGTGGAGCAGCAGCGTGACCAGCCAGGCGAGCACGCCGTAGAGGACCAACACGAAGCCCTGCTTGACGGTGACTACGACCGCGCCGGTGAGGTTGATCTGGGCGTCGATCAGGGATTCGAGCCCGTGCAGCAGCAGTGCTACCGCGCCGAGCGCGAGGATGGTGCCGCCTCGCCCGGAGGTGTCCGCCCGGCGTTGGTCGGCGCGCCGACCGGCGCGTAACAGCGCGCTGGCAAGCAGCGCGCCGAGGACGAGCGCGACGGTGGTGGCGAGCCACTGCCACAGGGTCTGGCCGAGCCATTGCCGGGTCAGCCACTCCGGCAGTGTCCGCCCCCAGTCGAGGCTGAGCCCGCGCCCCGGGGTAGAGATGTAGGCGTCGTAGAGCCCGGGGGTGGCCTCGGGCAGGTAGGGCAGCGCGGCGATCCGGTCATAGTCGTCCTCGAGGCGATCGAGCGTCCCCGGGGTGAACAGGAATTCACCCGTGCGCGGCCCGCTCTCGACCCGGGCGATAATGATCTCGGTGTTGGGGATGCGCCAGCGGGTGAGGTCGTGCCGCTCGACCGAGCGCGCGTCCGGGACCTCGGCGAGCACCGGCAGGCCGACCCGGTCGATGATCTCCTTGAGCAGCAGCGCGCGCTCGATGCCGATGTTGGCGGCGAGGCGCTCGGGGGTCTCGCTGAGGTCCAGGGTGCGCGCCGCCCGTTGCAGCGGCACCAGGGTGTCGTTGCGTGGCCGTGCGGGGTCGAGGGCGATGGCGTGGACGTGCTCGAGGTTGGTCAGCAGGCTCTGCAGCGTTGCCCTGGGGCTCGAGGTGTCGGGAGGTCGCAGCGGGTTGGCGGCGGAGGCGATTGCCGCCGGCGGGTTGGCCGGGACGGGGGCGACCGGCAGCCAGACGAGACCGAGCAGGGCGATGAGGCCGAACGTGGCACGCCAGCGTGTGGATGGTGCTCGCCCCGTGATCCCCGGTCGTGCCTCCATCTGCCATCTCCTGATGCCCATTCCCGCGCTCCCGCAGCTGACGGACCCTTGCCCGCCTCGGCTTGGGGTATAGCCCGCCACCGTCCCCTGTGCAAATGCAAGGGCGGTCGCGGCTCAGTCGCGGTCGCGTCGTTCGATGGTCTCGGGGTCGGCGTCGATCGGACGATAGATCTCCACCCGCTCCTCGGGTGCGAGTGTCCGCTCGAGGGTGACGAGGCGGCCGAAGATCCCGACCCGGTTGACCTTGAGGTCGATCTCGGGGAAGCGTTCGAGCATCCCCGATCGCGCGATCGCCTCGCCCACCGTGGTCTCCTCCGGCACCTCGATCCTCAGCCAGGCACGTTGCTCCTTGCTGGCATAGGCGACGCCGATTCGCATGCTGTTTTTCTCTGCCATCGTTCGCTCTTGCTCAGACCGGTGCCGCGGTGGCGCCACGGGCGCGGATGCGGGCACGTCGGGTATCGATCAACCGCTTGCCCGCGAGCATGAAGCCGAGGGCGAGGAAGCCGCCGGGGGGCAGGATCGCGAGCAGGAAGCCAGGGTAGTCGGGGATCAGGGTCAGCTCGAGGAAGGCCATCGACTCGCCGAGCAACAACGAGGCGTCGGCGAACAGGGTGGCGCTGCCGATGATCTCGCGCACCGCGCCGAGCGCGACCAGCACCAGGGTGAAACCGATGCCCATCATCAGCCCGTCGAAGGCCGAGGGCAGCACCGGGTTGCGCGAGGCGAAGGACTCGGCGCGCCCGAGGATGGCGCAGTTGGTGACGATCAAGGGGATGAATAACCCGAGCACCTTGTGCAGGTCGTGCAGCCAGGCGTTCATCGCCAGGTCGACCAGGGTGACCAGCACCGCGATCACCAGGATGAACACCGGGATGCGGACCTCCGCGGTCACCAGCGAGCGCACCAGCGCCACCAGCACCCCGGAGAGGGTCATCACCAGGGTACTGGCCAGCCCCAGCCCGAGCCCGTTGGTGGCGGTGGCGGTGACCGCCAGCAGCGGACAGAGCGCGAGCGCCTGTCCGAGCACCACGTTGTTGTTCCAGATCCCGTCGGCGGCGATACGCCGCCAGTCGGTGGGTTGCGGTTGCGACATCGGGGTCACTCCTCTGCGGTGTCGAGCCGGTCGGGCGCGACGATGAGCCGGCTGCGCTCGGCGGCGAAGCGTTCGAGCCCGGCGCGCACCGCGCGCACCACCGCGCGCGGGGTGATGGTCGCGCCGCTGAACTGGTCGAAGTCGCCGCCGTCCTTGGCCACCGCCCAGCGTGCCGCTGGCGGGGCGCCGAGCGCGCGACCGTCGAAGTCGAGGATCCAGTCGTCCTTGGCCAGCTCGATCTTGTCGCCGAGCCCGGGGGTCTCGCTGTGGGCGATCACCCGCACCCCGAGGATGCGTCCCTCGGGATCGACGCCGAGCATCAGCCGGATCTCGCCGGCATAGCCCTTGCCCACCACCGGGAAGGCCAGCGCGCTGACCGCGCCGCCGCGCAGCGCGCGATAGACGGTGACCGTGCGCCCGGTGTCGTCGACCAGGGGGACGGTGGCCTCGAGCAGGTCGTTGTCGTGCAGCTCGGCCGGGATCACCTGGGTCAGGGTCGCCTTGAGGTCCTCGGCCTCGCGCAGGGCGATGGTGTCGCGGGTGGCGATGTCGCCCATCACCAGCAACGCCGCAGCGAGCAGGGCGAAACCGCCGAGCAGTCCGGCCTGATAGCCGACGCGTGAGCGATAACTGGGTTCGGCGAGGGTGTTCATCGACGGGTCTCCGGGTGCTCGGCGCCGACCAGCGCGCGGCCGCGGCGGTCACGGCCGTGGATGCGGGGTCGGACGTAGTGGTCGATTACCGGGGTGCAGGCGTTCATCAGCAGCACCGCGAAGGCGACCCCCTCGGGGTAACCCGCCCAGGTGCGGATGACATAGATCAGCAGCCCGCAACCGGCACCGAAGATCAGTCGCCCGCGCGCGGTCACCGGCGAGGTGGTGGGGTCGGTGGCGATGAAGAAGGCACCGAGCATGGTGGCGCCGCCGAGCAGGTGATAGGTGGCGTCGGGGTAGTGGGTCGGGTCGTGGATGTGCATCACCGTGGCGAGCAGGGCAAGGGTGCCGAGCATCGCCGCCGGGATCTGCCAGCCGATCACTCGGGTGAAGATCAGGCCGAGGCCGCCGAGCAGCAACAGCAGCGCCGAGGTCTCGCCGAGGCTGCCGCCGTGGAGGCCGAGCGCGGCGCTGAACGGCGCGAAGCTCGTGCCGAGGATGCCGCTCAGCGTCTCGCCCTGATCGAGTGCGGTGCGCACCACGCCGAGCGTGGTGGCGCCGCTGTAGGCGTCGAGCGGTGCGCCACCCTGGACGATGGCCAACGCCTCGCCCAGCCCTGGGGCGGCGTCGCTGCCGAGCGGGACCGGGGCGACGAAGCTGGTCATCTCCACCGGGAAGGCGATCAGCAGCGCCACCCGCGCCACCATCGCTGGGTTGAAGGGGTTCTGACCGATGCCGCCGAACACCTGCTTGGCGATCAGGATCGCGATCACCCCGCCGATCACCCCGATCCACCAGGGCGCCCAGGGCGGCAGGCTGAGCGCGAGCAGCCAGCCGGTGAGCAGCGCCGAGCCGTCGCCGAGGAAGGGGCGCAGCGGGCGCCCGGCGAGCCACAGACAGAGCGCCTCGGTGACCACCACGGTGGCGAGGGTGATGGCGAACAACAGCAGCGCCGGCCAGCCGAACTGCCACAGCCCGAACAGGGTGGCCGGTAGCAGCGCGAGCATCACCAGGCGCATGTCGCGGGCGATGCTCGCGCCACCGTGGACGAAGGGGCCGGCGCTCGCCGGGGGTGCGATGTGCATGGTCTCAGTGCTCCGTCTCGGTCTGCTGCTCGGCCTGCTTGCGCGCGGCCTCGCGCTTGCGCCTGGCCATCGCCTCGCGCTTGGCGCGCTTGATCGCCTCGAGGCGTGCGCTGCGTTGCTCGGCCAGCGCCTTGGTCTCGGCCTGCTTGCGCCTGGCGCGCGCGCGCGCGGCCAGCTCGCCCTTGGCGTGGGCGATGTACTGCGCCAGTGGCTGCTGCGAGGGGCAGGTGTAGGCGCAGGAGCCGCAGCCGAGACAGTCGTGGAGCCCGCGCTCGGCGGCGCCCTCGAGGTCGCCGGCACGGATGTACGCGGCCAGCTCCAGCGGCACCAGGCCACAGGGGCAGACCTCGACGCAGCGTCCGCAGCGGGTGCAGGGCATGGTCCGACCGGGTGCGCGCTCGGCGGCGCCAAGGGCGAGGATGGCGTTGCAACCCTTGGTGGTCGGTGCGCGATGGCTGGGGAGCGGTTGGCCCATCATCGGCCCGCCGCTCACCAGTCGGGCGTCGTCCTCGGTGAGTCCGCCGCAGTGCGCGATCAGCGTCTCCACCGCAGTGCCGAGCGGCACCCACAGGTTGGCCGGGCGCGCGATCGCCGCGCCGCTGAGGGTGAGCGCCCGCGCGATCAGCGGCTGGCCCAGACGCAGCGCCTGGTGGACCGCGAAGGCGGTGGCCGGGTTGTGCACCACCACGCCGAGTTGGGCGGTGAGCGCCCGCGCCGGGGTCTCGCGACCGGTGAGCGCCTGCACCAGATGGCGCTCGGAGCCCATCGGGTAGCGAGTCGGCACCCGGATCAGGGTGATCGCGTCGAACCTGGCGGCGGCCGTCTCGATGGCCGCCGCCGCCTCGGGCTTGTTGTCCTCGATCGCCACCAGGATCCCACCGACGCCGAGCGCGTGGGCCATGATGCGTGCACCGTCGATCACCGCCTCGGCGCGCTCGCGCATCAGCCGGTCGTCGCAGGTGAGATAGGGCTCGCACTCGGCGCCATTGATCACCAGGGTGTGCAATGGATGGCTGGCGCCGAGATTGAGCTTTACCGCGGCCGGGAAGGTCGCGCCGCCGAGCCCGACGACGCCGGCGGCGGCGACCCGCTCGGCGATGTGCGCCGGGTCGAGGGCGAACGGGTCGTCGCAGGGGGTGATCGCTGGGTGCCAGCGCTCCTCGCCATCGGGCTCGATGCTGATCGTCGGCATCGCCAGTCCCGAGGGGTGGTGGGCCGGGCGCTCGGCGATGGCGATCACCCGCCCCGAGGTCGGCGCGTGCAGCGGTGCCGAGATCGCTCCCTGGGCGCGGGCGATCGGTTCGCCCTTGGCCACCCGCTGACCCTTGCGTACCAGCGGCGCGGCGCTGGCGCCGATGTGCTGCTGCAGCGGCAGGTCGAGCCGCGCGGGTAGCGGCAACTCGGTGATCGGCGCGCTCGCGGCCAGCGCCTTGCGGTCATCGGGGTGGACGCCGCCGCGCAGCGGGTGGATGCGGTTGGCGGGGCGGCGTAACAGTTGGCGCAGGGCAGTCATCGTGCGGCCACCTCCGGCCGGGGCCAGTACCAGGTCTGCGGGGTGGGGCGCTCGGGGCGCATCTCGATGCCCTCGGTGGGGCAGACCGCGGCGCACAGGCCGCAGCCGGTGCAGGCCTCGGGGAAGACGGCATGGATCATGTTGTTGGCCCCCAGGATGGCGTCGGTCGGGCAGCGTTTGAGGCACTTGGTGCAGCCCACGCAGCGGGCCTCATCGATGTGGGCGAGGCGCGGTGGCTGGTCGTCGACCGCGGAGAGGTCGGCCTCGACCCCGAGCAGCTCGGCCAGCGCCTCGGCCAGCGCCCGCCCACCCGGTGGGCAGCAGCTGACCGCGGCCTCGCCAGCGGCGATCGCCGCGGCCGCTGGGGCGCAGCCGGGGTAGCCGCACTGGCCGCATTGCGAGCCCGGCAGCAGCGCGGCGACCTGCTCGACGACGGGGTCGTCCTCGACCTTGAGGTGGTGCGCGGCGAGTCCGAGCAACCCGCCGAGGGCGAGGCCGAGCGTGGTGAGGGTGAGGATGGCGGCAAGCATCTCTGCGGCTCCGGTTGCGGGGCGTCGGTTCAGGCGAGACCGGCGAAGCCCATGAAGGCGAGCGAGAGCAGTCCGGCGACGATGAAGGCGATCGGCGCCCCGGCGAAGGTCGCTGGCACCTCGGCCACCGCCAGGCGCTCGCGCAGCCCGGCGAAGAGCACCATCACCAGGGTGAAGCCGAGCGCCGAGCCGAGCCCGTAGAGCACGCTCTCGAAGAAGTCGTGGGACTGCTGCACGTTGAGCAGGGCGACGCCGAGTACCGCGCAGTTGGTGGTGATCAGCGGCAGGAAAATGCCCAGCACTTGATAGAGCGCGGGCGAGATCCGGCGCACCGCCAGCTCGGTGAACTGGACCACCGCGGCGATCACCAGGATGAAGCTGAGGATGCGCAGATAACCCAGCCCGAGCGGGCCGAGTACCAGGTGCTCGAGCAGCCAGCCGGCGACCGCGGCCAGGGTCAGCACGAAGGTGGTGGCCAGGCCCATCCCCAGGGCCGAGTCGAGCTTGCTCGACACCCCCATGAAGGGACAGAGCCCGAGGAACTTCACCAGCACCACGTTGTTGACCAGCGCGGTGCCGAGGATCAGCAGCAGATACTCGCCCATGGATGGCGGTCCTCACGATAGCGGCATGCGTCTGTCACGCCATCAAGCAAACGTTGTGCCTGATGTCTGGTTTGACCCTGAATGGGGCGTCAGCCGTGCCCGTGCACCGTGTTTGGGCGATGCGTGGCTGTCGGGGTGGCAACAGCCTGTGTGCTTGATGTGTATCTCCTTGTCGTAAAGGCGACAAGTTTGGGTGGGTTAGTCCGGTGGTCGCCGTCTTCTTGAACACGGTATGCGGATTGCTTGAGGATCCCCAGACCCATTGCCCCGAGGAGATGCCCGTGTCGCCCCAGCAAGCCCCGGAGGCCACCGAGGAGGCCGTGATCAACGCCCTCGGCGCCTTTCTCGCCGCCCCGCCCGAGGGCACCCCACCCGAGGTGGTGGAGGCGCTCACCCTGATGGGGGGCAACCCCAAGGACCCCCTGCCGCCCCGGCTGTTCTTCGAGGCGGTGGAGCAGTCGCCGCTGGCGATCTCGATCACCGACGCGCGCGCGACCATCCTCTATGCCAACCGCGCCTTCGAGCTGCTCACCGGCTATGCCCGCGCCGAGGTGCTGGGGCGCAACGAATCGATCCTCTCCAACAAGGCCACGCCGACGAGTGTCTATCGTCATCTGTGGCGTACCCTCCAGCAGCGTCAGCCCTGGACCGGGACCCTGGTCAACCGCACCCGGGCCGGCACCGACTATCTCGCCGAGCTGACCATCGCCCCGGTGCTCGATCGCGACGGCGTGTTGCGCTACTTCCTCGGTATGCACCGCGATGTCACCAAGGTCCACGAACTCGAGGTCGCGGTGCGCCAGCAGAAGGCGCGGGTCGAGACCGTGCTCGATGCCGCCCCGGCGTTGATCGTGCTGCTCGATCACGAGGGCCGGATCATCCTCGACAACCAGGAGTACAAGAAGCTGCTCGGTGACCTGCGCGGTCGTGAGCCGTTGGAGGTGCTGCGCGCAGCGCTACGCGAGCAGGTCGGGGTGGACGTGGTCGAGGCCGGGGTCGCTGGCCAGGGGTTCAAGAATCTGGAGGTCGGTATCGAGATCCCGGGTGGGGGCGGAGCGCGCTGGTTCGTCTGCTCGGCGACCCCGGTCGACGAGTCCGACGTCTCGGCGCGCAACTACTTTGGGCGTGCCGCGGGGGATGAGCGGCGGGTGTTGCTGCTCGCCAACGAGGTCACCAGTCGGCGTCGCGAGATCGAGCGCTCGCACCTCGAGCATCTGCGCGCCCGGCTCGCCGAGCAGCAGCGCATGCACGGCATGCGTGAGGCGCTGGCCGCGGCCATCTACCAGATCCAGGTCCCGCTCAACGTCATCAACGCCGCTGCCTCGATGTTGCGTGGCGGTGCCGGCAACGTCGACACCCTGACCGGCATGCTCGACCAGATCAGCCGCTCGGGGCAACGTGCGCTCGAGACCCTGACCTCGGCGCTCCCCGAGGAGCCACGCGAGCCGGGGGCGCTGGTCAACGTCAACGAGCTGCTGCGTCAGGTGCTCGAACTCGAGACCGATCGGCTGCTTGCCAACGGGGTGGTGGTCGATTGGCGCCCGGCGGCGGTGCTGCCCGAGTTCACCAGCCACAAGGATCAGCTGCGCGCGCTCTTCAAACACCTGATCGACAACGCCATCCACGCCCTGCGTGAATCGGGGCGGGCACACCGCGAACTGCGTCTGAGTACCCGCGGGGTCGATGCCGGGGTCGAGGTCGAGATCGAGGACAACGGACCAGGGATCGTCCCGGAGGACCGCTATCGTGTCTTCGAACCCTTCTTCATCGGCTGGCGGCAACGTCGCGGACACGCCGGGATGGGGTTGGCGTTGGCCCAGGAGATCGCCAGTGCCCACAGCGGTTCGATCGAGGTCGATACGACGGTGGTCTCGGGCTGTCGCGTGCGGCTGATGCTCAACACCCTGTCGCAGGAAGGCTGATCGTGGTCGAGGAACTCATGCGCTCACCCATCCCTGGGGTGTCGGCGCCGCGCGAGGATGCGCGCCGGCTCGCCCTGCTCGAATCCCAGCTCGGGGTGTTGTTCGAGGTCAGCAGCGTGCTCAGCCGCTCGCTCGACCTGCGCCAAACCCTCAGCGCCGTGCTCTCGGTGCTCGACGCGCAGGGGCGGTTACGTCACGGCATGGTCAGCCTGCTCGACGACGAGCGTGGCGAGCTGCTTATCGGTGCGCTCCACGACTCGGCGGCGGCGCCCTTCGAGACCGTCAGCTATCGCCCCGGTGAGGGCGTAATCGGCCAGATCCTGGCCAGTAATGCGCCCTGGATCCTGCCACGCACCGGCGACGAGCCACGCTTTCTCGATCGTCTCAACCTCTACGACCCGGAGCTTCCCTTCATCGGGGTCCCGATTCGCCTCGGCGAGGCCGGCGCGGTGGGGGTGCTCGCCGCCCAGCCGCTCGAGGGCGACGCGCTGCTCGAACAGCGCGCTCACTTCCTCGAGATGGTCGCCAACCTGATCGGTCAGGCGGTGCGCCTGGCGCGGCGTGTCGAGGCCGAGCAACGGGCGCTGCGCGAGGAGCGCGACACCCTTAGGCGCGAGGTGCGCGGTGCCCACGGCTTCGACAGCATCATCGGGCGCGCCGCTGCCATGCGTCTGGTCTTCGAGCAGGTGCGCCAGGTGGCCAAGTGGAACACCACGGTGCTGATCCGCGGCGAGTCGGGCACCGGCAAGGAGTTGATCGCCAACGCCATCCACTACAACTCGCCGCGCGCGCGCGGCGCCTTCGTCCGCCTCAATTGTGCGGCGTTGCCCGACAACCTGCTCGAGAGCGAGCTGTTCGGCCACGAGAAGGGCGCCTTCACCGGCGCGGCGAGTCAGCGCAAGGGGCGTTTCGAGCAGGCCGACGGCGGTACCCTGTTCCTCGACGAGATCGGCGAGATCAGTCCCGCCTTCCAGGCCAAGCTGCTGCGGGTGTTGCAGGAGGGCGAGTTCGAGCGCGTCGGTGGTACCCGGACGCTCAAGGTCGACGTGCGGGTGATCACGGCGACCAATCGCGATCTCGAGGGCGATGTCCGCGACGGTGGGTTTCGCGAGGACCTCTACTATCGGCTCAACGTGATGCCGATCCGTATGCCGCCGCTGCGCGAGCGGCTCGAGGACGTGCCCGAGCTGGCTCGCTTCCTGGTCGACAAGATCGCCCGCGTCCAGGGGCGCACGCTCAGTATCAGCGATAGCGCGCTGCGGGTGCTGATGTGTCACGACTGGCCGGGCAACGTGCGCGAGCTGGAGAACTGTCTGGAGCGTGCCGCGGTGATGAGCGTCGACGGGCGCATCGATCGCGAGGTGATCGATGCCACCGGGCTCGATGTCAGTGCCATGGCCAACGAACCGCCGCGCCCGGTGTCGCGCCCGGGGGCGCCGCGGATCGACTTCAACGACCCCAAGCTCGACGAGCGCGAGCGGGTGATCGCGGCGCTGGAGGAGGCCGGCTGGGTGCAGGCCAAGGCGGCGCGGCTGCTCAACATGACCCCGCGCCAGATCGCCTATCGTATCCAGACGCTCAACATCAAGGTGCGCCAGTTCTGAGTCGTCAGCGCGGTAGGCGGATGATGCGCTCGACCAGTGGGATGCGGCGCAGTCGGCGCATGATCTGGGCGAGGTGGACGCGGCTGCGCACCAGGATCACGAACTCCAGCGCGGTGGTCATGCCCTCCTTCTCGCAGGAGACCACGGTCTCGATGTTCGAGCCCTGCTCGGCGACGGCGCTGGCGACCACCGCCAGGGCGCCGCGGCGATTGCCGATCTCGACGCGGATCTCGGTGGAGAATTCGCCCTCGGGGGCGCCCGCCCACTCCACTGCCAGGCGACGATCACGCTTGCGCTCGGGGCTGCCGAGATTGCGACACTCGCTGCGATGGACGACGATGCCGCGTCCGGGGCTGAACTGGGCGGCGATGGTATCGCCCGGGATCGGACGACAGCAGCGCGCGAAGCTCACCACCATGCCCTCGGTGCCGCGGATCGCCAAGCGCCCGGGGTGGGCTTTGGCCTCATGACGGGCCTCGGCGCTGAGTTCTTCGAGTTCGGCGCCGACGAGTCGGCGTGCGACCAGGGCGGCGAGTCGGTTACCGAGTCCGATATCGACGAGCAGGGCGTCGAGGTTGGCGAGCTTGGCCTCGTCGAGATAGGCGGCGAGACGGGGGGCGGCGACCTGTTCGAGATCGAGTTCGAACACCGAGAGTTCGGCGTTGAGCAGCCGCTTGCCGAGTCCGAGCGCCTCGCGCTGCTTGAGGTTCTTGAGATAGCTGCGGATGCTGGCGCGGGCCTTGCCTGTAGTGACGAAATTCAGCCAGGAGGCGTTGGGCTTGGCCCCGGGGGCGGTGATGATCTCGACGCGCTGACCGCTGCGCAGCACCGTGCTGAGTGCCACTAAACGGCGGTCGACGCGGGCGGCGACACAGGTGTTGCCGATATCGGAGTGGATGGCGAAGGCGAAGTCGACGACGGTGGCGCCGCGTTTGAGGGCGATGATCCGGCCCTTGGGGGTGAAGACATAGACCTCGTCGGGGAAGAGGTCGACCTTGACGTTCTCGAGGAACTCGACCGAGTTACCGGCCTCGCGCTGCATCTCCAGCAGGTTCTGCAGCCAGTCGGCGGCGAGTGCCGCCGGGTTGGCGCTCTCGCCGCTCTTGTAGAGCCAGTGCGCGGCGATCCCCGACTCGGCCATGCGCTGCATGTCCTCGGTGCGGATCTGCACCTCGATCTGCACCCCTTGGGGGCCGACCAGGACGGTGTGCAGCGACTGGTAGCCGTTGGCCTTGGGGATGGCGATATAGTCCTTGAAGCGTCCGGGGACCGGTTTGTAGAGGTTGTGGACCATGCCGAGCACCCGGTAGCAGGTGTCGACCCGGTCGACGATCACCCGGAAGGCGAAGACGTCGATCACCTCCTCGAAGGCGCGCTGCTTGTCGCGCATCTTGCGATAGATGCCGTAGAGGTGTTTGCGTCGCCCCTCGACGCTGCCGGGAATCGCCTCTTGGGCGAGGGTCTCGCGCAGCGCGTGTTCGACGGCGCTGATCATCTCGATGCGCGCTCCCTGGGTGCGTTGCACCGCGCGGTGGATGACCTGGCGCCGCCACGGCCAGTGGTGCTCGAAGCCCAGCTCCTCGAGTTCGATACGGACCCGGTTGATGCCCAGTCGATTGGCGATCGGGGCGTAGATCTCCAGGGTCTCGCGCGAGATCCGGCGGCAGGCCTCGGGGCGCATCGCGTCGAGGGTGCGCATGTTGTGCAGGCGGTCGGCGAGCTTGATGAGGATCACGCGGATGTCGCGGGTCATCGCCAGCAGCATCTTCTGCAGGCTCGCCGCCTGTGCCTCGGCGCGTGAGCCGAAGTCGATCTGCGAGAGCTTGCTGACCCCGTCGACCAGCTCGGCGACCTCGTCGCCGAAGGTCGCGGCGACCTCGGCCTTGGCGATGTCGGTGTCCTCGATGACGTCGTGCAGCAGCGCCGCCATCAGGCACTTGTAGTCCATATGCATCCCGGCGAGGATGCGGGCCACCGCGACCGGGTGGTAGATGTAGGGCTCGCCGGACTTGCGCTTCTGGCCGTCGTGGGCCTCGGCGCCGAACAGATAGGCGCGGTAGAACTCGCGGATCTGATCGGGGGGGAGATAGGTGTCGAGATAAGCGCAGAGGTCGCTGATGAGATAGCGCGGCGGTTCGGCGCAACGGGGCGGTTCGGGCGCGCGGGCGGTGGGCGGCGCGGCGGTCAGCGGATCGGCGGGCATGGACGGCGCGATGCGGGGGTGGGGGTTGATCCATGCGTGCGCCACCGGGCGTGTTGCCGGTGTGCACGCCCGGGTGCGGGTCCGGTGGCCCGCGGCGAGGACACGGCTAACGCGCCTCGTTGCGTGGCGCCTCGGTCGCGGCCAGTTCAGCGGCGAGCGCCTGCTCGAGCGAGGCGGCCTCGTCGATCTCGCTCTGTGCCTCCTGAATGGTGCTCTTGGAGACGTTCTCTGCGGCGATCTCGCGCAGCGCCATCACCGTCGGCTTGTCGTTCTCCCAGGGCAGGGTGGGCTCGACGCCATTGGCGAGCTGGCGCGCGCGCTTGGTCGCGAGCAGCACCAGATCGAAGCGGTTGTCGACGTTCTTGAGGCAGTCCTCGACAGTAATTCTTGCCATGGTCGGGTGATCTCTAAAAAGCTATTTCCGAAGCGGATGAGTCCGGGGCGGACCGGGTGTCTCGACGCGCTGTATGGCGTCGCGACGGGGTCTCGGGGCGGTCCTGGTGACGGCCCGCGAACAGGGTGTGAACAGCCTCCAGACTACCACAAGATCGCGGCGCCCAAACAGGGTGCCGGCGGTCGTGGTCGGTCTCTTCTCCGATTCCTAGTTGGTGGCGTTCGGGTCGGGCCCCAAGGGTGTTCGCGCACGCCCGGCGCCGGGGCCGGTCAGTCGCCGAGCAGCTCGGTGAGCTTGGGTTGCTGGCGTGGTTGGCGTTGGCGCTCGGCGGCGATGATCGCCGTCAGGGTGGTGAGTGCGTCCTCGAAGTCGCCGTTGACCACCAGGTAATCGTATTCGTCGCCGTGGATCATCTCGTCGCGTGCCTGGGCCATGCGTTCGGCGATCACGGTGTCGCTGTCGGTGCCGCGTCCACGCAGCCGGCGTTCGAGTTCGGTGATCGAGGGCGGTAGCACGAAGATGCTCACCGCCTCGGGGATACGAGCACGGACCTGACGCGCGCCCTGCCAATCGATCTCAAGGATCAGGTCCTCGCCGGCCTCGAGGCGCGCGCGCACGTCCTGCTCGCGGGTGCCGTAGAGGTTGCCGAAGACCTCGGCCGACTCGAGGAAGTCGCCGGCGGCGATCGCCTGCTCGAAGCGTTCGCGGGCGAGGAAGTGATAGTGGACGCCGTCGCGCTCGCCGGTGCGCGGCGCGCGGGTGGTGCAGGAGACCGAGAGCGCGAGCGCGCGATCACGCTCGAGGAGCGCCCGGACCAGACTGGTCTTGCCGGCGCCGGAGGGCGCCGAGACGATGAAGAGGATGCCTTGTCCCATTACGGGTGTGCCTTCGACGGTGGGGGTCCCGCACGCTCGCCGACGGTGTCTGGTGCCGGCGCTGCGGCCGCGAGAACAACGACCCCGGGGCGCGATGCCGGACGCGTCCACGCGTGAATCGAGGCGCGCGAGACGGAAAAAAGGCGAGATTATACGACCCTGCGGGCGCTTGCGTCAGGTTACAAGTCGCGCCTCAGGGGGCGAGCGGGTCGCATCGGCGTGTCGCGAGGGGCGGTGCGTTGTCCGCACCTGGCCATCGCCCGCCAGGCGCAGGCCGTCGGCGGCGACCCGGACGCCCTCGGGCAACGCGTTGCCTGGCTGACGCAACCAGTCGTCGAGGTGATGGCCGACATGGGTCAGCCACAACCGGGGGGCGCCACTCGCGCGCCATAGCGCCAGCGCGGTGGTGAGGTCGTTGTGATTGCGTGGCGGCCGTGGCTGTGGCGGGACGTGGCAGTCGAGCACCAGGGCGGCGACCGGGTGTCGCTGTAGGTGGCGCAGCGTCGTTTCGGGCAGGCCGGCGGTATCGGTCAGGTAGGCGAGCCGATGGCGCTGATGGCGCAGCACATAGCCCTGGGTCGGGCGGGAGTGGCGCAACGGCAGCGGGGTGATGTGCAGGTCGCCGAGGTCGTGTTCGACGAAGGGCGCGAGGGGGGGGCGGAAGTCGAGTACCCCGGGGTGCTTGTAGAGATCATCGGCGCCGATCGGGTCGTCGGGGCGGTGCACCGGGATGCGGGGCGTGCGTTCGCACCAGCGCAGCGGGAACAGCCCCTGGACGTGATCCATGTGGAAGTGGGTGAGGAGAATGCGACGGATCTGGCCGAAGGCGAAGCGGCGTGCGAGGTCGCCGACACCGGCATCGATCAGGGTCACGCCGGTCTCGGTGTGAACGGCCACACAGGCGCTCTCGCGCCGGCGCGCGGGGTCAGCGCTGGCGCGCCGGCAGGCCGGGCAGTCGCATCCCCACACCGGGACGCCGGCGGCGTCACCCGTGCCGATGAACTCGATCTCAAACATCGGCGGGTGCTCCGAGATGGGCGAGCAACAGGCGCTGTAGCCGTGTGAGCGCGGCGTCGAGGTCGCCGTTGTTGTCGATTCGCAGCGTCTGTCCCCGTCGTTCGCGTTCGAGTCGGGCGTTGCGGGCGAGACGGGCGCTGATCGCCGCCTCGTCCTCACGTCCGCGCGCGCGCAGTCGTTGTCGCAGGCGTTGCGGGTCGACCCGCACCTCCACCGGCATCAGTCGTTCGCCGAAGCAGCGCCGGGCCTGTTCGAGGTGGGCACGCGAGCCGTTGGCGATTACCGACTGGCCGCTGTCCAGCCAGGCGTCGAGTTCGATACCGAGGGCGTAGCGGCAACCGTTGGCCTGCCAGTGCAGCTTGAACAGCCCACGCTCGAGCCGTTGCGCGAATTCCTCGGCGCTCAGCGCGATGTGGTTCTCGCCGCCGGCGTGCCAGTCGCGGGTGATGTAACGGTGGGCGAAGAGCAGCGGCGCGCGCCCGCCGAGGCGCTGGCGCAGCCCCTGGAGCAGGGCGTCCTTGCCGCTGCCCGAGGGGCCGATCAGGTAGAACAGCGTGGCCATGATGTGCTCAGAACACCCGCTCGCCGTCCTTCCACACCCGATGGATGTGGGCGTGGTCGTCGATCGCCTCGCACCACACCAGATCGGCCTTGAGCCCGGGGGCGATACGACCGCGATCGCGTAGGCCGGCAGCGGCGGCGGGGCGGGTGCTGACCAGCGCGGTGGCGGCGGCGAGGTCGTAGTCGTTGCGCGCGTCGCCGGCGAGCTTGAAGACCGCATCGAGCAGGCTCGCCGGGTAATAGTCGCTGGAGAGGATGTCGAGCAAGCCCGCGCTGGCGAGGGTGTGGGCGGCGATGTTGCCCGAGTGTGAGCCGCCACGCACCACGTTGGGCGCGCCCATCAGCACGGCGATGCCGCGGTCGTGGGAGGCGCGTGCGGCCTCGTGGGTGGTGGGGAACTCGGCGATGACCATGCCCAGGGTGTGCGACTCCTCGACATGTGCGCTGGTGGCGTCGTCGTGGCTCGCCAGCGGGATGCCGTGCTCGCGGCAACTGGCACAGATCGCTTGGCGATAACGGTCGCTGTAGCGGCGACTGGCCTCGCTCTGACGGGCGACGAAGGTCTCGAGTTCGGCGTCGCTGAGCTTGTACTTGCCCTGGTAGTACTCGCGGTACTTGACCGGGTCGGCGAACTGGCGCTGGCCGGGTGAGTGATCCATCACCGAGACCAGCTGCGGCGGGTGCTCGACGAGTAGTCGCTCGAAGTTCTCCAGGGTGTCGGCATGGCTGACCTCGCAGCGCAGGTGCAGCAGGTGCTCGGCGCGGGTCAGGCCGCGGCGGCGGCACGTCTCGAGCGCCTCGGCCATGCGGGTCAGGTTGCCGACGCGCTCGCTGCGCTCGATCACGTCGCCGATGGCGATGGCATCGAAGACCGTGGTGATGCCGGCGCTGATCATCTGCGCGTCGTGTACCTTGAACGCCTGCGTCCCCGGCCAGGCGACCCCGGGGCGCGGGGTGAAGTGCTTCTCCATGTTGTCGGTGTGCAGCTCGATCAGCCCCGGCAGCAGGTAGCCCCCGGCGCAGTCGAGCGCCCCGGGCAGATTGGTGGTGGCGCTGTCGAGCGCGCTGATGCGACCGTCGCGGATCTCCAGCGAGCCGTGGATGATGTCGTCGTCGAGGACGATGCGGGCGTTGGTCAGAATCACGAGGCCATCCTGTCGGTTGCGGCTTGGGGTTGGACGTGGAAGATCCGGTCGGCGACGGCGTCGCGCACCTCGCTGTCGTGGAAGATGCCGACGATGGCGGTGCCGCGATCGCGCGCTTGGCCGATCAGCTCGACCACGGTGGCGGCGTTGCGCCGGTCGAGCGAGGCGGTGGGCTCGTCGAGCAGCAGGATCGGGTAGTCGACGATGAAGCCGCGGGCGATGTTGACGCGTTGTTGTTCGCCGCCGGAGAAGGTCCCGGGCGGTAGCGACCACAGCCGCTGCGGGATGTGCAGCCGTTCGAGCAGCTCGCCGGCACGGGCCTGGGCCTGGGCGGTCTCGACACCGCGCAGGCGCAGTGGCTCGGCGACTACCTCCAGGGTCGGGACCCGGGGGATGACGCGCAGGAACTGGCTGACATAACCGATGGTCTCGCGGCGGATCTGCAGCAGCGTCTGGCTGTCGGCGCCGCTCAGCGCCACCAGCTCGCCGCGATGACGGACATGGATGCTGCCGCTGGTGGGCAGATAGTTGGCATAGAGCGAGCGCAGCAGGGTGCTCTTGCCCGAGCCGCTCTCGCCGAACAGTACCGTGCACTCACCGCGCTTGGCGGTGAAGTCGATGCCGCGGAACACGGGCAGCTGGGTGCCGCCCTGGTTGTGCAGGGTGAAGACCTTGGTCAGTCCCCGCACCTCGATCATGGTCTGCATCGGATCGTCTCCGGGGTCAGGCGGTGAGGACGGAGGACACCAGCAGCTGGGTGTAGGCGTGCTGGGGGTCGTCGAGTACCTGGTCGGTGAGGCCGCTCTCGACGACCTGGCTGCGGCGCATCACGATCAGCCGCTGGGCGAGCAGTCGTGCCACCGCCAGGTCGTGGGTGACGATCACCACCGCCAGCCCGAGCTCGGTGACCAGCTGGCGCAGCAGGTCGAGCAGCCGCGCCTGGACCGAGACATCGAGCCCGCCGGTGGGCTCGTCCATGAACACCAGACGCGGATGGGTGACCAGGTTGCGGGCGATCTGCAGCCGTTGCTGCATGCCGCCGGAGTAGGTCGTCGGTCGATCGTCGATCCGCCCGACGTCGAGCTCGACGTCACGCATCCAGCGCGCGGCGGTGGCGCGTAGCTGGCCGTAGTGGCGCTCGCCGGTGGCCATCAGTCGCTCGCCGATGTTGGCCCCGCCGGAGACGCCCATGCGCAGCCCGTCGCGGGCGTGCTGGTGGACGATGCCCCACTCGGTGCGTTGCAGTTGACGCTGACGCGCCTCGCTGAGCTGGTAGAGATCGACGGTCTCGCCCGCGTCGGTGCGATAGAGGATCGATCCCGAGTCCGGCGCCAGTCGCGCCGACAGGCAGCTCAGCAGGGTCGACTTACCGGAGCCGGACTCGCCGACGATGCCGAGCACCTCACCGGGATAGAGATCGAAGCTGACCTCGCGACAGCCCTTGCCCGGGGCGTGGAGCTTGGTGAGCTGGCGCACCTGCAGCAGTGGTTCGCGGTTCATGCCTTCTCCTCCTGGCGTGCCAGGCGTGTGCGGCAGTAGTCGGTGTCGGAGCAGATGAAGGTGTGGCCACCCTGGTCGTCCAGGATCACCTCATCGAGGAAGCTGTCGGTAGCGCCGCAGATGGCGCAGCACTGGTCCCAGCGCTGGACCTCGAAGGGGTGGTCGGCGAAGTCGAGGCTACGCACCTCGGTGTAGGGCGGGACGGCATAGATGCGTTTCTCGCGCCCGGCGCCGAACAGCTGCAGCGCCGGTGAGTGGTCCATCTTCGGGTTGTCGAACTTGGGGATCGGCGAGGGATCCATCACATAGCGCCCGTTTACCCGTACCGGATAGGCGTAGGAGGTGGCGATGTGACCGAATTGGGCGATGTCCTCATAAAGCTTGATGTGCATCACCCCGTAATCCTCGAGCGCGTGCATCTTGCGCGTCTCCACCTCGCTCGGTTCGATGAAGCGCAACGGCTCCGGGATGGGGACCTGATAGACCAGGATCTGGTCCTCGTGCAGCGGGGTCTCGGGGATGCGGTGCCGGGTCTGGATCAGCGTCGCCTGCTCGGTGCGCTCGGTGGTCGCGACCCCGGTGAGATCCCGGAAGAAGGCGCGGATGCTGACCGCGTTGGTGGTGTCGTCGGCGCCCTGGTCGATCACCTTGAGGCAGTCGTCACGACCGATGATCGCGGCGCTCACCTGCATGCCGCCGGTGCCCCAGCCGTAGGGCATCGGCATCTCGCGACCGCCGAAGGGCACCTGATAACCGGGGATGGCCACCGCCTTGAGCAGGGCGCGCCGGATCATGCCCTTGGTCTGCTCGTCGAGATAGGCGAAGTTGTAGCCGGCACGGGTGGCGGGTGCGCTCATGCCGGATCCTCCTCGCCGGCGCTGTCGGCAGCGGCGCGGATACGGCGCAGCAGCTCCAGTTCGGACTGGAAGTCGACATAGTGCGGCAGCTTGAGATGGGAGACGAAGCCGGCGGCCTCGACGTTGTCGCAGTGCGAGAGCACGAACTCCTCCTGTTGTGCCGGCGAGACCGCGGTCTCGCCATGGTCCTCGGCCTGCAGGGCGCGATCGACCAGCGCCATGGCCATCGCCTTGCGCTCGCACTGGCCGAGTCCGAGCCCGTAGCCGCGGGTGAAACGCACCTCGCCGTCGTCGTGCCGGGTGAAGCCGTTGACCGTCTCGCACTCGGTGACCTGGAGGGTGCCGATGGTGATCGGGAAGCCCAGTTCCTCGGGGACGATCTCGACCTCGACCTCACCGATGCGGATCTCGCCGGCGAAGGGGTGGTTGCGGCCGTAGCCGCGCTGGGTGGAATAGCCCAACGCCAGCAGGAAGCCCTCGTCACCGCGCACCAGCGCCTGCAGTCGGGCGCTGCGGTCACAGGGATAGGTCGGCGGGTCCTGGGTGATGTCGGTCGGCTCGTCGCCGCGGTCGTGCTCGCCGATCATCAGCCCCTCGCGCTCGAGCAGCTCCAGCACGCGCGGGGTCGGTGGCGGCTGCGACGCTGCTGGTGCGGTGTCGACCGTCTCCGACGGCGGTGCCGGTGCGGCGGGTTCACCCTCGGCCAGCAGGCTGAAGTCGAGCAGGCGGTGGGTGTAGTCGAAGGTCGGGCCGAGCACTTGTCCTCCGGGCAGATCCTTGTAGGTCGCCGAGATCCGCCGCTCGATGTGCATGTGCGTGGTGTCGATCGGCTCACTGCTGGTGAAGCGCGGCAAGGTGGTGCGATAGGCACGCAGCAGGAAGATCGCCTCGACCAGATCGCCGGCGGCCTGCTTGATCGCCAGCGCCGCCAGCTCGCGGTCGTAGACCGAGCCCTCGGTCATCACCCGGTCGACGGCCAGCGCCAGTTGTTGGTCAATCTGCGCGACCCCGATCTCGGGGGTCTCGGGCGCGCCTCGGCGCCGTTTGGCGAGCAGCGTGTGGGCCGCGGCGATGGCACGCTCCCCGCCTTTGACTGCGACATACATCAGTTCACCTCCACACGGGTCGTGCGTGGGATGGCCGCGACCTGATCCTGGGCCAGCAGCACCAGGTCGAGACCGAGTGGGAAGGGGTGGGGCCGTTCGACCAGATAGCGCGTCAGCCGGGTGTCGAGCCCGGTCACGCCCAACTGGCGCGATGTGGCGATGCCCGGCCCGGACAGGCGCAGCGCGGTGGCCTGCTCGGTGGCGGTGGTGGCCAGCGCCTCGACCTGGACGAGCAGGGTGCAGCTGCGATCGGGGTACTCGGCGGTGCCGGCACGCAGCGTCATCAGCTCGGGGAGTTCGCCGGCACGGGCAAGCACGAAGTCGGCCGCAGCGGGGTCGACGACGATCCGGCAACCGCTGTGGAAGCCGAGGTTGGCGCGGACCGTCTCGGTGTCGAGCGCACCGCCGAGCCATAGGGTCGTGGTGGCGTCGAGCAGTGTCTGGCAGGCGCTGAAGGTCGCAGGGGTGAGCGTGTCGAGCGCGGTGGCGGCGGCCAATGGCCGGATCACGCCCGGCTCACTCATCACCTTGAGCAGGTGGCGGAAGGCCTGTTGGCTGTCCTCGACCGGGTTGGCGAAGCCGGCCTGCAGCTGTGGTTGCGACATCGGTCAATCCTCTCCTCGGACCAGGGTGAAGAAGTCCACCCGAGTGGTCTCGACGTCGCGCTGCTCGGTGTGACGCGCGCGCTGTCGTTGTCGTTCCAGGGGTTCGATCACCCGCTGGTGCAGGTGGGCGTCGAACTGCGGGGTCTGCAGCAGGGCGTCGAGCTGTGCGGCGCGCAGTGCATGGGGCTTGCTGCGACCGGCGACCTGGCCGTGACCAGTGGTGCCGAAGTGCGAGCGCACGACACAGCGCGTCAGGGTCATGTCGCCGAGATTGAAGGCGGCGCCGGTGCCACCGGCGCGTGCGCGAACCTGGACGAGACCGATCTCGGGGGCACGGATCAGCTCGAACTCGGCATCGGCGATGGCGGGCTCGGAGAGTTGCAGCAGGGTGTCGGTCGGCGCCTGGGCGAGTACCGACATCCAGTGTCGGCGGCGCGCGATGTCAGGGGTCATGGCTTGGGCTCCATGCTGTATTCGAAGAGATCGCTGCGGCTGCGCGAGATCGAGTACTCGCGCAATCGGTCGCTGTGGCGGCAGTAATTGCGGGTATGGACCTCCATCACTGGGGTGCCGCGACCGATGGCGAGCTGGGCGCGCTCGTCGAGCGTCGGCATGCGCGCGCGCAGTCGGGTGGTGCCGCGGCGCAGCTCGATGCCGTAATGCTCGCGCAGGAAGGCGTGCAATGAGGGGCCGGTGAAGGCCGCGAGCGCGTCCTCGGGCAGGTCGAACAGGAAGTGGCGGATCAGACATACCGGCTCACCCTCGATCAGGCGGCGGGTGTGCAGCTCCAGCACTCGGGTACTTGGGCTGAGGTCGAGTCGTCCGGCCAGCGCCACGGGCAGTTCGGTGGCGCGCCAGCCCTGGATCTCGGTGGCCAGGCCGAGCCCGAGCTGGTCGAGGTTGTGGGAGAAGGCGGCGTGATCGTGCAGGGCATAGTCGATCGGGGTCTGCACGATGCGGCAGCCAAGACCCTGGTAGCGGCGCACCAAGCCGTCGTGCACCAGCTCGTCGATGGCGCGACGGATGGTGTGGCGGTTGACCGCGAAGCGCTCGGCGAGCTGGCCCTCGGAGGGCAGCAGCTCACCGGCGCGGTAGTGGCCGCGGATCTCGTCGTGCAACTGGGCTGCGATGTCGCGGTATCGGCTCATTTGTCTATACAAGTTGCGGGTGTCAGATGAAGGCCTTGCGCAGCTGCTGCGAGAGCAGGTCGGTGAGGGTCACGCAGGCGATGATCACCAGCATCACCGCGCAGGTCTGCTGGAACTGGAAGCCGCGGATGCTCTCCCACAGGATCACGCCGATGCCGCCGGCGCCGACCATGCCGACCACCGTGGCCGAGCGCACGTTGGACTCGAAACGATAGAGCGAGTAGGAGATCCACAGCGGCAGTACCTGGGGGATGACGCCATAGACGATCTCCTCGAGCGGGTTGGCGCCGGTGGCGCGCACCCCCTCGACCGGGCGTGGGTCGATCGCCTCGACGGCCTCGGAGAAGAGCTTGGCGAGTACCCCGGTGGTATGGACGAACAGCGCCAGCACGCCGGCGAAGGGTCCCAACCCCACCGCGACGACGAACAGCATCGCGAACACCATCTCGTTGATCGCGCGGGTGGCGTCCATCAATCGGCGCACCGGCTGGTGGACCCAGACCGGGGTCAGGTTCTCGGCGCTGAGCAGCCCGAAGGGGATCGAGAGCAGGATCGAGAGCACCGTGCCCCAGAGGGCGATGTGCAGCGTCACCAGCATCTCCTCGAGGTAGTAGCCGATGTCGCTGAAGTCTGGCGGGAAGAAGTCGGCGGCGAACTCGAGCATGCTGCCGCCCTCGCGGATCAGTAGCAGCGGGTCGATCTCCGCGCCCTCCCAACCCCACCCCAGCAGCAGGAAGAGGACGGCCCAGCCGAGTGCTGCCAGCCAGTTGAACGGCTTGCGCGCAACGGGCGTGTTGGTTGCTGTCGATTGGATCATGGTGCGCTCTTGATGACGGAAGGGAGGCGGGCGACCCGTGGCCGCCGCGCCGGTTTCAGTGGGGGGCCGCCTCGAGCGCCTCGATGCGCTGCTCGAGTGCGGCGAGCCGGGCATCGAGCGCGCGGCGGCGCTCGGCCTTGGCGGCCGCGGAGAGTCGGGTGTCGGCCTCGAGTCGGAGACGCTCCGCAAACAGCGTGAGCTGGCGTATCGGCAACAACTGCGCGTTGCTGGAGGGACGGAAGGGTGCCCACTGCAGGTCGGTGAGCACCGCCTGTTCGTGCGGGTCACCGGTGGTGCCGTAGGTCATGAAGAACGCACGGATCCGTTGCTTGGCCGACTCGGGCAGGTTCTTGCGCCAGACGATCGGGTCGGCCGGGATCAGCGGCGAGCGCCAGATCACCTTCACCTGGTCGTACTTGTCCGGAAAGGTCTCGCGGATCCGGGCGATGGTCTCGGTGTTGTTGGTGGCGACATCGAGCTGACCATTGGCGACGGCGAGGAAGTTGGCCTCGTGGCTGGCGTTGGTCATACGCTTGAAGACCTGCTTCGCGTCGACACCGTTGCGGGCGAAGACGTAGTAGCTCGGCACCAGATAACCGGAGGTGGAGTTGGGGTCGCCATTGCCGAAGCTCAGGGTCTCGGCATGGGCGAGCACGTCCTCGACTGAGTTGAGCCGGTCGTCGTCGGCCGCGGCGATCAGTACGCTCCAGTACCCGGGGTTGCCTGAGGCATCGACGGTCTGGGCGAAGACCTCGCCGCCGGCGCGGTCGACCGCCTCCATCGCCGCCTTGTTGCCGTACCAGGCGACATCGACTTTGTCGAAGCGCATCGCCTGGACGATGCCGGCGTAATCGGAGGCGAAGAAGGGTTCGACCTCGATGCCGAGCTGCGCGGACATGTCGGTGAGGAAGGGCTCCCAGACGGTCTTGAGGTTCTGTGACGACTCGGTGGAGATGATGCCGAAGCTGAGGGTCTCCAGCGGCTCGGCCTGACTGGCCGGGGCGCCGAGCAGCAGGGTGCCGAGGGCCAGCCCCGCGGTCAGTGATGACAGGGTGTTCATGGGCGTTGGGTCCGTGTGCGCGTCAAACCGGGTTGAGCTCGAGGCCACTGGCCTGACGGGGGCGTGAGGGGATCAATGGTCGCTCGGCGGTCTCGTGGGCGGTGCCGTAGAGGGTGGCGAGGGTGGTGTCGTCGAGGGCGCTGATGGGACCGTTGAAGAAGACCTCGCCATCACGCAGGGCGATGGCGCGTCGACAGTACTGGCGGGCGTAGTCGACCTGGTGCAGGGTGACGATGACGGTGATGCCGCGCTCGCGGTTGATCCGCTGCAAGGTCTCCATCACCAGCCGCGAGGACTCGGGATCGAGTGAGGCGATGGGCTCATCGGCGAGGATGACCTCGGCCTGCTGCATCAACGCCCGGGCGATGGCGACACGCTGTTGCTGGCCACCGGAGAGCGTCGAGGCGCGTTTCATGGCGTGCTCGCGCAACCCGACCAGTTCCAGCGCCTCGAGCGCCAGACGGCGCTCGGCATCGGTGAACCAGCCCGGCAGGCTGCGCCACACTGGCACGCGACCGAGTGCCCCGATCAGCACATTGGTCTGGACGCTGAGCCGGTTGATTAGGTTGAACTGCTGGAAGACGTGGCCGATGCGGGCGCGGGTGCGACGGATGTCGCTGGCGGCACGGCCGTGTTGCTGCACCTTGCGCCCCAGGACCTCGACCAGCGAGGCAGGGCCGCGGTCGGCCAGGGTCAGCCCCGAGAGGTGACGCATCAGCGTCGATTTACCGGAACCGGACGAGCCGATCAGGGCCAACATCTCACCCTGCTCGACCTCGACGGAGATACCCTTGAGCACCGGCGCCCCGGTGAAGCTCTTCTGCAGTGCGTTGACCTTGATGGCTGACATGCGACAGTCCTGTCCTGGTGTGACCTGCCGCAAGCTTAGGGAGACGGGGTTACATCAGGGTTGTCTAGACATGTCGGTTCATTGAAGGTTTGTTGACGGTCGTGTTGCTAGATTTTAGCCAACAGCCGCCAGCCGCTAGCTTTCAGTCGCCAGTTGCCAGCTTTTAGCCATCGGCCGTCGACCGTCAGCGACCTGTGGGGGGCGGTACTCGACGGCCCCGTATCGCTCATTCGGTTCTGGGGGCTCGTCATCGGTGGCCGAGGGCGCGGACCTGTGCCATCGATGACCTGTTGGCTGTCTACTGGGGGCTGTTAGCTGTTAGCTGTTAGCTGTTAGCTGTTAGCTGTTAGCTGTTAGCTGTTAGCTGTTAGCTGTTAGCTGTTAGCTGGCGACTGGCGACTGGCGACTGGCGACTGGCGACTGGCGACTGGCGACTGGGAGGAGAGCAACGCCCTCGGTCGCTCACTCGATGTTCTGGATCTGCTCGCGCATCTGCTCGATCAGCACCTTCATGTCGACCACGGTGCGGGTGATGGTGACGTCGGAGGACTTGGAGCCGATGGTGTTGGTCTCGCGGTTGAGCTCCTGCATCAGGAAGTCGAGGCGTCGGCCGATCGGTTCGTCGCGTTCGAGCACGCTGCGCACCTCGGCGATGTGGGCGGTGAGACGATCCATCTCCTCGTCGACGTCGAGTTTGGTGGCGACGAGCACGATCTCCTGTTCGAGCCTGCCCTCGTCGAGCTCCTCGCGCAGCTCGGTGAGGCGTTCGGTGAGGCGGGCGCGGGTCTCGGCGATGACCTCGGGCATGCGCTCGCGCACCTGCTCGACACAGACCTCAAGCCGGTCGCAGCGCTCGCGGATCAGCTGTGCCAGGCGCGCGCCCTCGCGCTCGCGGGTGGTGACCAGGCTGTCGAGGGCCTGATCGAGCAGCGCCATCGCGGCGGCGCCGACCTGATCGAGGTCGCGCTCCTGTTCATGGATCACGCCGGGCCAGCGCAGCAGTTCGAAGGGGGTGGGACGGGTATCGCGGCCACTGAGCGCGGCCAGGGCGTCGCCGGCGGCGAGCAACTGCTCGACCAGTGGGCGGTTGAGTTCGAGTGCGACCGGCGTGCCGGCGCCGGGGTTGAAGCGCAGCGCGCAGTCGACCTTGCCGCGGTGCAACCGTTCGCCGAGTCGTGCGCGGATGCGGGTGTCGAGGCCGCGCAGCTCCTCGGGCAGGCGCAGTAGCGGCTCGAGATAGCGGTGGTTGACGGTCTTGAGCTCCCAGGTGAGTTCGCCCAGTGCGCTCTGGCTGGATTCTCGGGCGAAGGCGGTCATGCTCTTGATCATGTGGATGGGGCTCTCGATGTGGCTGGGCTGCTCGATGGCGCTCAGTATAAGACGCGTGTCAGGGGCTTTCGAGTCGCGTCCGGTCGAGTGCCGCTGGTGCGTATACTTGTCCCAGGTGCGTCCCCTTCGGAAGATACGATGAGGGGGCCGGCATGGTGCATGCGAATTTCAGTTGAGTGGCAGATACGCAGCAATGGCCTTGGCGCGAAAAAGCCTTTCCTCGGGCACCCTGGTGGGTGCCTATCAGCTCGCCGAGGTCATCGGCAAGGGTGGTTTCAGCCTGATCTATCTGGCGCACGACCTCGACAGCGGTGCCGAGGTGGTGATCAAGGAATACATGCCGAAGAAGCTCGCCCGGCGTCAGCGCGACGGCCGGGTGGTGCCGATGGCCGCCGAGCAGGCGCTGGCGCTGCACCACGGTCGGCGGCTGTTCTTCCAGGAGGTGCAGGCGTTGGCCTCGCTGCAGCACCCGAGCATCGTCCGGGTGCTCGATTTCTTTCTCGCCAACGACACCGGTTATCTGGTCATGCCCAACGAGCGCGGGCGCAACCTCTCGGCCTATCTGCAGCAGCGCCGCGGCGGCCTCAGCACCACCTTTCTGCTGGATGTCTTCGTGCCGGTGCTCGATGCCCTGGCGCTGATGCATGCACACGCGATGGTCCATCTCGACGTCAAGCCCGGTAACATCCATCTGCGTCACGGCAACCAACCGTTGCTGCTCGATCTCGGCGCGGTGCACCCGCTCAACCGTGAGCGCGCCCGTGGCAGCCAGGTGGTCACCGCCGGTTATTCGCCGGTCGAGCAGTACTTCAGTCGCGCCGAACTCGGTCCCTGGACCGATGTCTATGCCGTCGGCGCCACCATTCGCGCGTGCATGGAGCGCACCACCCCGCCGCCAGCGCTCGAGCGCAACAAGCAAGATACCCTGGTGCCGGCCTGCGAGGCGCTCGCCGGGCGCTATCCGCGTTTTTTGCTCGAGGCGGTCGATTGGGCGATGCAGATGGAGGCGGCGCGCCGCCCGCACGATGCCAGCGCGCTACTGGCGTGGCTGCGCCCGCAGCTCGAACGTCATCGGGCGGAGCTGGCCGAGGCCGGTGGCGATAGCCGTCTGGTCAGTGCGGAGGCGCATTGACGCCCCTGGGGGTGGCGGTCGAAGATGACCGGCCCATCAATAGAGAGCCAGACCCCATGCGACCATCCCAACGCCGTCCCGATCAGCTGCGCCCACTGCGTTTCACCCGTGGCTTCACCAAGCACGCCGAGGGGTCGGTGTTGGTGGAGTGTGGCGAGACCCGCGTGCTCTGCACCGCCAGCGTCGAGGCCCGGGTACCGCCCTTCCTGCGTGGTCAGGGCAAGGGCTGGGTGACCGCCGAGTACGGCATGCTGCCGCGCGCCACCGGCGAGCGCAGTCCCCGCGAGGCGGCGCGCGGCAAGCAGGGCGGGCGTACCCTCGAGATCCAGCGTCTGATCGGGCGCGCGCTGCGCGCGGCGATCGATCTCGACGCCCTCGGCGAGCGCACCATCACCCTCGACTGCGACGTCCTCCAGGCCGACGGCGGTACCCGCACCGCGGCGATCTCCGGCGCCTGGGTGGCGCTGCGCGAGGCCGTCGACGGTCTGCTCGCCAGTGGCGCGCTCGGCGCCGATCCGTTGCACACCCAGGTCGCGGCGGTCTCGGTCGGGGTGTTCGAGGGCCAGCCGGTGCTCGACCTCGACTATGCCGAGGACAGCAAGGCCGAGACCGACATGAATCTGGTGATGGACGCCGACGGGCGCTTCATCGAGATCCAGGGCACCGCCGAGGGCGTGCCCTTCGCCCGCAGCGAACTCGACGCCTTGCTGGCGCTGGGCGAGGCCGGTATCCGTGAGATCCAGGCCGCGCAGCGCGCGGTGCTGGCCGACTGATCACCGCTCAATCCACCTGCCGATGGACCCTGCCATGAACCCAAACGCACCCGAGACCCGGATCGTGCTGGCGAGCAACAATGCCGGTAAGGTCCGCGAGATCAACCAGTTGCTCGCCGCCAGCGGGCTGCAGGTCGAGCCGCAGCGCGACCACGCCATCCCCGAGGTCGAGGAGACCGGGCTGACCTTTGTCGAGAACGCCATCCTCAAGGCGCGCAACGCCGCGCGCCACAGTGGGCTGCCGGCAATCGCCGACGACTCCGGGATCGAGGTCGATGCCCTCCAGGGCGCGCCCGGGATCCGCTCGGCGCGCTATGCCGGTGAGGACGCGAGCGATGCCGAGAACCTTGCTCAACTGCTGCGTGCGCTCGCCGGGGTCGCCCCCGAGGCGCGCGGCGCGCGCTTCCAGTGCGTGCTGGTCTATCTGCGTCATGCCGAGGATCCGACCCCGGTGATCTGTCAGGGCACCTGGGAGGGCCGGGTGCTGGAGACCCCGCGCGGCACCAACGGCTTCGGCTACGACCCGGTGTTCTTCGTCCCCGAGACCGGCTGCAGTGCCGCCGAGCTCGACGCCGAGACCAAGAACCGGCTCAGTCATCGCGGCCAGGCGCTGCGCTTGCTGCAGGCGCGGCTGGCGCCGCCGCGCGCCTGAGCCTCCAACCGATACGCGATCGATCATGACCCAAGAGACCATCGACGCGCGGCTGCAGCAGGTGCAGTCGCGGATTCAGGCCGCCGCCGCGCGCGCCGGGCGCGACCCGGCGACAATCACACTGCTGGCGGTGAGCAAGAAGCAGCCGTTGGCGGCTATCGCCGCCGCCCATGGCGCCGGTCAGCGCGCCTTCGGCGAGAGCTATGTGCAGGAGGCGCTCGACAAGATCAGCGCACTCGAGGCCCCCGGCATCGAGTGGCACTTCATCGGTCGGGTGCAGTCGAACAAGACGCGCCAGATCGCTGCTCACTTCGATTGGGTGCACGGGCTGTGCAGCCCGGATCACGCCCGTCGGCTCAACGACCAGCGCCCTGCGGGCGCTGCGCCGCTCAATGTCTGCCTCCAGGTCAACCTCGCCGGCGAGGCGAGCAAGGCCGGGCTCGTACCCGAGCAGGTCGCCGAGCTGCTGGCGCTGTGCCAGACCCTGCCGGCGCTGCGCGTGCGCGGGCTGATGACGCTGCCGCCGCCGGCCGAGGACGAGGCCGTGCAGCGCGCGCCCTTCCGCGCGCTGCGCCAGCTGCGCGACGCGTTGGCCACCCCGGCCACTCCACTGGAGTGTCTGTCAATGGGGATGTCGGGCGATCTCGAGGCGGCGATCCTCGAGGGCTCGACCCTGGTGCGGGTCGGTACCGCGGTGTTCGGCCCGCGTCCCTATAATTGAGCTTTGGCATGGCACCCGCGGGGTGTCTGCCGCATGGTTTCCATTCGTTTCCGGGGTTGACATGACGACAGCCAGCATTGCCTTCATCGGTGGCGGCAACATGGCCACCAGCCTGATCGCCGGCCTGATCGCCGACGGCTACGATGCCGCCGCGATCCGGGTCGCCGAGCCCGATGCCCAGCGTCGCGGTGAGCTGCAGACGCGCTTCGGGGTGCGTCCCTTTGCCGATAACCACGCCGCACTGGACGGGGTCGAGATCATTGCCCTGTGCGTCAAGCCGCAGATCGCCGCTGCGGTCTGTCGTGGCTTGGCCCCGGCGCTCGCCGGCCGCCGGGTGCTGGTGATCTCGGTGATGGCCGGGGTGCGTGAGGGGACGCTGCAGCGTTGGCTCGGCGCGCCGCTACCGGTGGTACGGGCGATGCCCAACACCCCGGCGATGGTGCAGACTGGCGCGATCGGGTTGCACGCCAGTGCTGAGGTCGACGCCACCGGGCGCAACCATGCCGAGACCATCCTGCGCGCCGCCGGGCTGACCCGCTGGGTCGAGAGCGAGGCGCAGATCGATGCCGTTACCGCCGTCTCCGGTAGTGGTCCGGCCTACTTCCTGCGTTTCATGGAGGCGCTCGAGGAGGCCGGTGTCGCCCTCGGACTGGATGCCGAGACGGCGCGTCTGTTGACCGTGCAGACCGCGCTCGGCGCGGCCAAGATGGCGATGGAGAGTGAGGAGACCCCGGCGCGGCTGCGCGAGCGGGTGACCTCGCCCGGCGGTACCACGGCACGGGCGCTGGCGGTGTTCGACGGCGCTGACCTGCACGACCTGGTAGCGCGTGCCGCGCGTGCCGCGCGGGATCGTGCCGCCGAGATCTCGGCCGAACTCGAGGCGCAGTCATGAGTTCGTCCTATCTGCTCAATCCCGTCGTCTTCCTGATCCAGACCCTGTTCGGACTCTATGCCGCGGTGGTGGCCATCCGTTTTCTGCTGCAGTGGGTGCGCGCCGACTTCTACAACCCGATCTCGCAGTTCGTGGTCAAGGTCACCACCCCGGTGCTGCGCCCGTTGCGCAAGCTGGTGCCCGGCTACGGCGGGCTCGATCTCGCCTCGCTGCTGCTGGTGTGGTTGCTGCTCGCCGTCGAGTCGTTGTTGCTGATGCTGTTGCTCGGGGTCGAGCGCTCGCCCTTCGCGGTGCTCGGCTGGGCCGTGCCCGGGGTGTTGGAGCTGTTCTTCGACATCTTCTTCTTCGCCGTGCTGGCGCGGGTGATCCTCAGTTGGGTCAACCCCGATCCCTTCAATCCGGCCGTGGCGCTACTCGTGCGCCTGACCGATCCGATCATGCGCCCAGCGCAGCGGTTGATTCGGCCGATCGGTGGCATCGATCTGTCGCCGATGCTGGTACTGATCGGGTTGGTGCTGCTGGAGATGTTGTTGGTGCCGCCGCTCAATTTCCTCGTCGGCAACCCCTTCTGAGGCGGCTATGAGCTGGTACCGCTGGAACGGAGAGGATCTGGAGCTGTCGCTGCGGGTGCAGGTGCGTGCCCCGCGTGACGCCTTTGTCGGCCCCGATCCCGGTGGCGAGTACTACCGGGTGCGGATCAAGGCCCCGCCGGTCGATGGCAAGGGCAATCAGGCGCTGCGTCGGTTCGTCGCCGACGCCTTCGGGGTGGCACCCTCGCGGGTCACCCTGATCGGGGGCGAGCATGCTCGCTACAAGCGGCTGCGTATCGAGGCGCCGCCGCAGCTGCCGCTGCCCGTCGAGCGTCCCTGAAGCCGCGAGTCTTTCGCTCAATGTGTTCAACAGGAGATTGCGTCATGTTCAGACTTCGAGCCTTGCTGCTCCCGCTCGGCGTGGCACTGAGCCTCAGCGCCCCGGTCGGCGCCGAGACCACCACCAGTGCCGATGGCTACCACATCCACTACAACGCCATCCCCACCGCGACGCTCAATCCCGAGATCGCCAGCGAGTTCGACATCCTGCGCAGCAAGCGTCGCGGCATGCTCAACGTCGGCGTGCGCGGCCCGAGCGAACAGGGGATGGGTGCGCCGACACGCGCGCGCATCGAGGTCGAGGCCCTGACCCCGCCCTCGACCGAGACCACGCGCGTGCCGATGCGCGAGATCACCATCCCCGAGCGCGGCACCGTGCACTATGTCGGCGAGTTCCCGATCGAGGAGGAGCAGCTGATGGTGTTCCGTATCGCGGTGACCCCGGAGGGCAGCGATCAGACCACCGAGGTCGAGCTCGAACAGCAGTTCTTCACCGAGGATTGACCCCGCCGCGCGTGCTCAGCGCAGCACCACCAGCTGCCCGAGCGCGTGCACCCCGAAGCCCATCACTACGACCCCGGCGAGTCGGCGCACCCAGACGCGCTCGCCGAGCCGGGCCGCGGCGCCGGCGAGCAGCCCGAGCCCGACCAGGGTTGGCAGGGTGCCGGCGCCGAAGGCGAGCATCACCAGTGCGCCGCGTCCGGCATCGGCGCTCGCCAGGGCATTGATCAACATGCTGTAGACCAGCCCGCAGGGCAGCCAGGCCCAGATCAACCCGATCAGCGCCGCGCGCGGCAGGGTGCGTATCGGCAACAGCGCGCGCCCGAGCGGCTCGAGCCGGCGCCACAGCACCAGTCCCAGCCGTTCGGCGGGGGCGAGCGCCCGCCACCAGCCGCCGAGATAGAGCCCGAGCAGGATCATCACCACCCCGGCGAGGCCATAGAGCGCGCGCTGCACCGCCAGCAGCGGACCGAGCTCGACCAGCAGTGCCCCTAGCGCGCCGACCAGCGCCCCGGCCAGGGCATAACCGGCGATGCGCGCGAGATTGTAGGCGAGCAGGAAGGGCAGCAGGCGCAGTGGTCGGGTGCGGGTCGTGGGATCGAGCCCGAGGGTGAGGGTGCCGGCCACGCCGCCGCACATCCCCAGGCAGTGCACGCCGCCGAGCAGGCCGACGAGGAAGGCGGTGGGATAGAGTCCCAGTGGGGCCTGTTCGAGCATTGATCTCCTCCCCGCAGGGCATCGCCCCTGCTCAAATGTGCCGCTGAGCGTTTATCCTATTGCTGTTGCGACACCACGTGTCGAGGCGCAATCGCCGCATCGACCGTTGATCCATCCACCCGACGTTTTCTTTCAGGACGCCCCCATGATGCAAGACTACCAGCGTGACCTTCTGGACTTCGCGACCTCGATCGGTGCGCTCAGGTTTGGCGAGTTCACGCTGAAATCCGGCCGTCAGAGCCCCTATTTCTTCAATGCCGGTCTGTTCGACAGCGGGGTGCGTCTGGCGCGGTTGGGCAAGGCCTTTGCCCAGCGCATCGTCGATGCCGGGGTCGAGTTCGATGTGCTCTACGGCCCCGCCTACAAGGGCATTCCGCTGGCGGCGACCACCGCCATCGCGCTCGCCACCGAGCACGATCGTGACCAGCCCTATGCCTTCAACCGCAAGGAGGCCAAGGACCATGGTGAGGGCGGCACCATCGTCGGCAGTCCGCTACGTGGCCGAGTGCTGATCATCGACGATGTCATCACCGCCGGGACCTCGGTGCGCGAGTCGGTCGAGATCATCCGCGCCGCCGGCGCCGAACCCGCAGGGGTGGTGATCGCGCTCGATCGCCAGGAGCGTGGGCGCGATGCCCGCTCGGCGGTGCAGGAGGTCGAGGAGACCTATGCCATGCCGGTCTACAGTGTGGTCACCCTCGGCGACCTCATCGCCTTCCTCGGTGAACGTCCCGAGGCCACCGAGATGGCCGCCGCGGTACGTGACTATCGCGCCCGTTACGGCGCCTGATCATTTCCCATTCCGGGTGCCATGGAGGGCGGGGCAGTATGCGCTGCCCGGCCCGGTGGTTCTATCCGTGCCCGAGGATTGACGTGACCTGTGAGGGCGCGCCGGGCCGCCACCAGATCGTCCGGAGGCCCAACGATGTCGAAGCGATTCTCGCCCCTTCGTCACCTCTACTGGCTGTCTGTGCCGTTGCTGCTGGGGTGTTGCTACGCCCAGGCTGGCGACGGCCGTCTCTATCGTTGGGTCGATGAGGCGGGCAATGTCCACTATGGCGATTTCCTGCCCGCCGACTCGGTCGAACAGGGACATGCCGAACTCGACGCTCGCGGCGTCGAGCGCGAGCGGGTGCCGCCGGTCCCGAGCGAGCAGGAGCGCGCTGCGGCGCGGTCGCAGGCGCAGGCGCGCGCGCGCGATCAGCGCATCCTGGCCACTTACCGCAGCGTTGAGGACGTGCGCATGGCCAGGGACGGGCGGCTGACCGGGATCGACGCCCGTATCCAGGTCTTGCGCGATGGTATCCGTCACCAACGCGACCGGCTCGAGGGGCTCGCTGACCGACTCGCCGGGCAGGATCGGGACCAACTTGATGTCGCTCGGGCGCTGGAGGCGGAGGTGATCGAGGTCGAGGGGCAGATCCTCGACGACTATCGTCGGATCGTCGGGCTCGAACACGACAAGGACGCCGTGCGTCGTCAGTTCGCCGCCGTGGAGGCGCGGTTGCGTGAGCTGCGGGGGTTGGGTGAGATCCCGGACCAAGCGCCGTCGGCGCCGCCGCACCGCGTCACCTGCCGCGATCTGGTCGGCTGTGGCCGCGATTGGGAGCGTGCGCGTGCCTATCTGCAGGCGCGTTTCGGCACGCCCGAGCTGCATCAGAGCATCGATCTGCTGATGGCCCGGGCACGCGACGAGCGTGAGGTGCGGGTGCTCACCCTGGCGCGGTTGAGTGGGCTCGAGGAGGGCACGGTGCTCTATCTCGACTTGCAGTGCAAGAACCGTCTGACCGGTGCCGATACCTGCATCGACACCGCCGCCAAGGCGGCGGTGCGCGGCTTCCGCGCTGCGCTGCGCTGAGCCTCAGCGGCTGCGGATCAGGGTGCCGACGCCCTCGTCGGTGAACAGATCGAGCATCACCGCGTGCTCGATGCGTCCGTCGATGATGTGCGCCGAGCGTACCCCGGAGTGGACCGCGTCGAGCGCGCAGCGGATCTTCGGCAGCATCCCCCCGGTGATCACCTCCTCGTCGATCAGCGTCTGCACCCGGGCTGCATCGATCTCGTTGACCAGGTGTCCCTCGCTGTCGAGCAGCCCCGGGGTGTTGGTCAGCAGTAGCAGCTTCTCGGCCTCGAGCACCTCGGCCATCTTGCCGGCGACCAGGTCGGCGTTGATGTTGTAGGCGCGGCCGTCCTCGCCGACCCCGATCGGTGCGATCACCGGGATGAAGTCGCTCTTGACCAGCATGTGCAGGACGTGGGGGGCGATGCTCTCGACCTCGCCGACATGGCCGAGGTCGATGATCTCGGAGGCCTTGAGCTCGGGCGCGCTACCGTGCAGCACCAGCTTGCGGGCGCGGATCAGGTCGCCGTCCTTGCCGGTGAGACCGACGGCATGGCCGCCGTGCTGGTTGATGAAGTTGACGATCTCTTTGTTGACCAGTCCGCCGAGGACCATCTCGACCACGTCCATGGTCTCGGCGTCGGTCACCCGCATCCCCTGCACGAACTTGGTGGCCTTGCCCAGGCGCTTGAGCAGCGAGCCGATCTGCGGGCCGCCGCCGTGGACGATCACCGGGTTGATGCCGACGAGCTTCATCAGCACCACGTCGCGGGCAAAGCCCTGCTTGAGGCGCTCGTCGACCATGGCGTTGCCGCCGTACTTGATCACCATGGTCTTGTCCTGGAAGCGGCGGATATAGGGCAGCGATTCGTTGAGGACGTGGGCGATGGTATGGGCGCGTTCGTTTGCGAGTGTCATCTGTGTGGTGTCCGGGTCTATCGGTGCGTCGGCGCGCCGGGCGGCGCGGGCTGGACGCGGGTGGGGCGTGTGGAGACGATCGGCGCGTCTCCGGGCGCAGTGGCGCCGGGACGCTCCTGGAGACCGATGGGGTGGCGTTCCCGGCGTGGCGCGGCGCCGCGCCGGCGGGTCGCCGGCGCGCGCTCTGGCGCTCGATTCAGTGTCTGCCGGTGTGGCCGAAGCCGCCCTCGCCACGGCTGGTGGCGTCGAACGCATCGACCACCCGCAGCTCGGCCTGCAGTACCGGCACCAGCACCAACTGAGCGATGCGCTCGCCAGGTTCGATGCGGAAGGGGGCCGTGCCACGGTTCCAGCAGGAGACCATCAGCGGCCCCTGATAGTCGGAGTCGATCAACCCGACCAGATTGCCGAGGACGATGCCGTGACGATGACCGAGCCCGGAGCGCGGCAGGATCATCCCGGCGACACCGGGCTCGGCGATGTGGATCGCCATGCCGGTGGGCAGCAACTCGGCGTCGCCGGGGGCGAGTTCGATTGGGGCCTCGAGCATGGCGCGCAGGTCGAGCCCGGCCGAGCCGGCAGTGGCGTATTGCGGCAATGGATAGTCACGCCCGAGTCGGGGGTCGAGCAGCTTGACGTCAAGACGATGGTGCATGGTGTTCGAGATAGCGTTCGGCGATAAGCTCGGCCAACGCCCGCGCGAGTCGGGGTTTGGCCATCATGGGCAGGTCGCGCTGGCCATCGGGCCAGAGCACGGTAAGCGCGTTCTCCTCGCGCTCGAAGCCGCCACGCGGACCGCCGACACGATTAGCGGCGATCATGTCCAGGCCCTTGTCGACGAGCTTGCCACGGGCATAGTGCTCGACGCGCTCGGTCTCGGCGGCGAAACCGACGGTGAAGGGGGCGGGGCGGCGTGCGGCGACCTCGGCGAGGATGTCGGGATTGCGTTCGAGACGGATCTCGAGCGCGGCCCGTTCCTTCTTGATCTTGGTCTCGGCCGGATCGACCGGGCGATAGTCGGCGACCGCGGCGGTGCCGACGAACAGCTCACAGGCGTCGGCACGGGCGAGCACCTCGGCGTGCATCTGCAGCGCGGTCTCGACCTGTACCACCTGCTCGAGCGGTGGTGGTGTCAGCGCGGTGGGGCCGCTGACCAGGGTCACCCGGGCGCCGAGCGCGGTGAGCGCCTCGGCCAGCGCATAACCCATGCGCCCGGAGCTGCGGTTGCCGAGATAGCGCACCGGGTCGAGCGGCTCGCGGGTGGGGCCGGCGGTGAGCAGTACCCGGACCCCGTCGAGCGGTCGTGCCGGGTGCAGCGCGGCGGCAATCTCGGCCGGTTCGAGCATCCGCCCCGGGCCCTCGTCGCCGCACGCCTGGACGCCGACGCCGGGGCCGATCACCTGGACGCCGCGCGCGCGCAACCGCGCCAGGTTGTCCTGGGTGGCCGGGTGGCGCCACATCTGTTGGTTCATCGCCGGGGCGAGCGCCAGCGGTGCCGGGCTGGCCAGCACCAGGGTTGTGAGCAGGTCGTCGGCGATGCCGGCGGCCAGTCGCGCCATCAGGTCGGCGGTGGCCGGTGCGATGAGGATCTGGTCGGCCCAGCGGGCGAGTTCGATGTGGCCCATCCCGGCCTCGGCGCCCGAGTCGAGCATCTCGACCCGGGCCGGGCGCCCGGAGACGGCTTGGAAGGTCAGCGGACCGACGAAGGCGGTGGCCGCCCGGGTCATCACCACCTGTACCTCGCAGCCCTGCTCGCTGAGGCGACGGACCAGCTCGACCGACTTGTAGGCGGCAATACCGCCCCCGACCCCGAGCAGGATGCGGGATCCCGCGCTTGGTTGAGTCGACAAATCGTGTATCCTTGGTGTTCGAATCCGACCAGTTTAACGCAGATCGCCGGGTGCCATCGCGGGCCATGGGCCAGCGGCACCCGGCGGGAGACGGCGCCGATGCCGATCCGCGACTGGCCGCGCGCCGAGCGCCCGCGCGAGAAGCTGCTGGCGCACGGCGCGCAGGCGCTCACCGACGCCGAGCTGTTGGCGATCTTCCTGCGCACCGGGGTGACCGGCAAGAGCGCGGTCGATCTGGCACGCGAGCTGCTCGCCGACTACGGCGGGCTGCCCGGCCTGCTCGCCGCCGATCAGCGTCGCTTCTGCGCCGGCAAGGGGCTGGGTGCGGCCAAGTACGCGCAGCTCCAGGCGGTGCTCGAACTCAGCCGCCGCTATCTGTTCAGCCGCATCGGCGGCGAGGACGCACTCAGCGACGTGCAGTGCACCCGTGACTATCTCAAGCTGCGTCTCTACGGCTCGCCGCACGAGATCTTCGCCTGTCTCTTCCTCGACACCCGCAACCGGGTGATCCGCTACGAGGAGCTGTTCCGCGGCACCGTCGACGGCGCCAGCGTGCACCCGCGCGAGGTGGTGCGGCGGGTGCTCGAGACCAACGCCGCGGCGGTGATCTTCGCCCACAACCACCCCTCCGGGGTCGCCGAGCCGAGCCAGGCCGATCTACGCATCACCGAGCGGTTGCGCGCCGCCCTGGCGCTGATCGACGTGCGCGTGCTCGACCACTTCGTCATCGGCGCCGGCGAGGGCGTCTCCTTCGCCGAGCGCGGTCTGCTCTGAGTCCGGTCGCGGCCGGTCGCTCGGCCA
The DNA here is from genome assembly GCF_012276755.1 of Marichromatium bheemlicum. GTDB lineage: Bacteria > Pseudomonadota > Gammaproteobacteria > Chromatiales > Chromatiaceae > Marichromatium > Marichromatium bheemlicum. The sequence continues at coordinate 98,961 of NZ_JAAXKX010000007.1, forward strand.
GCCCGGTTCGGGCAGCTCGCCCTCGGTCATGATCGGGCGCATGGCGTGGAGCATGTTGGCGAACAGCCCCTGGTGCTCGCGCTCCTCGCGTGCCAACAGGGTCTTCATGTAGGCGCGCTGCGAGGGCATGGTGAAACAGGCCGGGCAACTATCGGGCACCACCGGCAGCCCGGCGTGGGCGGCGAAGTCGGCGGTCTGGCGTTCGCGACAGTAGGCCAGCGGGCGGATCACCCGCAGGTCGCCCTCCTGGTTGCGATAGTGCGCCTTCATGGTGCGCAGTTGGCCGCCGTGGAATAGCGACATCATCAGGCTCTCGGCGAGGTCGTCGAGGTGCTGGCCGAGGGCGAGCACGTTGTAGCCGTGCTCGCGACAGAGGCGGTACATGATGCCGCGCTTCATCCGCGAGCAGTAGGCGCAGAAGGAGTCGCCATCCATGTGCGTCTTGGCCTGCTCCATCAGCGGCTGTTGCTCGTAGTGCCAGGGCACGCCGAGGCGGGTGTAGTAGTCCTTGAGCGGCTGCGGGTCGAAGCCCGGCACCTCGGGGTCGACGGTGAGCGCGGCGAGCTCGAAGCGCACCGGGGCATAGGTGCGCAGATGGGCGAGGACGTGGAGCAGCGACAGCGAGTCCTTGCCGCCGGAGACGCCGAGCAGGATGCGGTCGCCGTCGCCGATCATACGGAAGTCGGCGATGGCGCGGCCGACCTGACGCAGCAGGGACTTCGGGGGTTTGACGAGGTGCGCGGTGGTTGAACTCATGAATGGTGTCGTCAGGCGATGCGCGCGCGTGGCGCGTGCGAATGGGTGAATCTGTGCACCTCGACCGTCCAGGCCGAGGCGCGTGCCTCGAGGATCAGGCAGGAGGGGCCGCCGTGGGTCCGGGTACGTCCCGCGGCCCCGGGATTGAGCACCCAGGGCGCGGCGTCGGTGTCAACGACCAGCCGGTGGCTGTGACCGTACACCAGGACCCGGGCCTCGGGAAAGCGCCGGCGCAGCCAGCCGTGGCGATCGCGGGCCGGGGTCTGGTGACCGTGGATCACCACCAGGGTGCCGCCGGGCAGGGGGTAGGCGCGCCACTCCGGCAGGTGCTGGAGCAGCTCGCGGTCGGCGCTCGGCCACTGGCGGGGCGAGTCGTTGTTGCCGTAGACGGCGAGCACCCGTCCCTGACGGGGTTGTAGGCGCGCGAGTATGGCGGCGTTACCGATGTCGCCGGCGTGCACCGCGAGGTCGCAGTCGACGATCAGCTGCTCAATGCGTCCATCGAGACTGCCGTGGGTATCGGCGAGCAGGGCCACGCGCAGCGCGGGTTCGGGTTGTGGGGCGGGGGTTGGCATGATCTCGGTCCATGAACGGCGCGTGGCGAAGGCATCCGTCGCCAAGGCCGTCGGGTGGTGCGGGTGCGATGCCGGATCACGCCGTGCGTGCGGTCGCGAGTGTCCGCATGCCCGGGGCCTGGGTGGCGCTGGCGGGGCGTTTGCTGGACGGCCCGCCGGGGATGATCGCGACAGTCTACTGACAATCCTCAATGTGAGGGTGACCGGGGCACATCGACAAGACCCTGGTGTCTGACACAATCAGTCCACACGCTAGGTGTCAGTGAGTCCCTACTCGTCGTGAGGAGTGCTCGACATGTCCAGCTCCACCCAGGCCCGATCCACCAAGCCTCAACTGTTGGTCCGCAATGCGCGCATCGCCGATATCCCTGCCATCCGCGCCCTGGTTGCCAAGGTCTACCAGGGCACCGGCATGGGGACCTACTCGGCGGCGATGCTGCGCGGCCAGATCAACAACTTCGCCGAGGGGCAGTTCGTCGCCGAGTACCAGGGTGAGGTCGTTGGCTACTGCGCCACCTTCCTGATCAGCGGCCAGTTCGCGCTCAAGCCCCATACCTGGGCCGAGATCAGCGGCGGCGGCTATGCCTCGCGGCACGACCCCGACGGCGATTATCTCTATGGCATGGAGGTCTGCGTCGATCCCGACTATCGCGGGCTGCGCATCGGTCAGCGTCTCTACGACGCGCGCAAGAAGCTGGCGCGCGCCTGGGACGCCAAGGGGATCGTCTTCGGGGGCCGGCTGCCGACCCTGGCGCGGCGGGTGCGTCGCTTCGACGGTCCCGAGCACTATCTCGAGGAGGCCAGGGCCAGCCGTCAGCGCGACCCGGTGCTCGCCTTCCAGATGCGCAACGGCTTCGAGGTGCTCGGGCTGCTGCCGGACTATCTCAAGGAGGACAAGGAGTCGCTCGGCTACGCGGTGCATCTGCTGTGGCGCAATCCCAATGCCCCCGACGAGCAGGAGGAGCGTCGCGCCAAGCGCTATGGGGCGCGGTTGCCCGACACCGTGCGGGTGGCCACGGTGCAGTACATGCAGCGCCGGGTAGAGTCGTTCGACGCCTTCCTCGATCTGGTGCGCTACTTCGTCGACGTCACCGCCGACTATCGCGCCGACTTCGTGGTCTTCCCCGAGCTGTTCTCGCTACAGCTGCTATCGATGGAGGGCCAGGAGCTGTCGCCGGCCGAGTCGATCGAGGCGCTCACCAAGTACACTACGCCGCTCAAAGAGGCGCTCAGCGAGATGGCGGTGCGCTACAACATCAACATCATCGGCGGCTCACACCCGACGCGGATGGCCAATGGCCGGGTCGAGAACATCTGCTACGTCTGTCTGCGCGGCGGTGAGGTCCACGAGCAGCCGAAGATCCATCCGACCCCCAACGAGGTCTACTGGTGGAACATCGAGGGCGGTGACTCGCTCAACGCGATCAACACTGACTGTGGCCCCATCGGGGTGCTGATCTGCTACGACGCGGAGTTCCCCGAGCTCGGCCGCCATCTCGTCGACCAGGGGGCCAACATCATCTTCGTGCCCTTCTGCACCGACGAGCGTCAGTCCTATCTGCGGGTGCGCTACTGCTGTCAGGCGCGGGCGGTGGAGAACCAGTGCTATGTCGCCCTCTCGGGCAACGTCGGCAACCTGCCGAACGTGCACAACATGGACATCCAGTACGCCCAGAGCTGCATCCTCACCCCCTGTGACTTCCCCTTCGCCCGCGATGGCATCGCCGCCGACACCACGCCCAACGTCGAGACCGTAGCCTTCGCCGACCTGCGTCTCGAGGCGCTGCGCGCGGCGCGCAACTCGGGCACGGTGCAGAACCTGAAGGATCGGCGTCACGATCTCTACACCACGGTGTGGCGCGAGCGCTGAGGGGCGGGTCGTGCTGGGGCCGAAACGATGCGCCCCCGGGCCGGGTGTCGGCACCGGGGGCGTTGCGGGCTCAAGGTCCCGCGCGGTGGGTGATCACTTCAGCTCGACGCGGCGGCGCTCGGCGCGCTCGGTCTTCGGCAGGTGGACCTCGAGGACGCCGTCCTCGAAGGTCGCCTCGACCCGCTCGGTGGCGACCTCATCGGGCAACCGGATGCTGCGGGTGAAGCTGCCGCGGGCGATCTCGGTGTGGCAGTAGGTGCCGTGCTCTTCGCGGGCCTCGTGCGCCCGTTCGCCCCGGATGGTGAGCAGCCGTCCGCTGAGTTCGATCTCCAGGTCCTTGCGGGCCACGCCAGGCACCTCGGCGCGGACCAGGATCTCGTCGTCGCGGTCGATCACGTCCATCCGCGGTACCACCGCCGTCGCCTTGGTCTCGGTGCCCCAGCCCGGCCACAGCCCTGTGAACGGACGCTGCAGCCAGCCCTGTCGCATCATCTGCTCGAAGGCGCGATCCATCTCGTCGAACAGTGTCGGCGCGCGCTGCGTGCTGGTCTCGGTGGGCATCTTCGTCTTGGTCTTCATGGCACTCCCCTCCTCCCTCGCATCAGCTCGGGGTTCCTGCTTCAAGCATAGCCTGTCAGCGGCCGTTTTCAATCCCGACCATTTTGTTTTTATTTCTTTTATAACATGCGCTTATGGTGATTCTTTTGGCGTCTTGCAGGTCGCGAGATCGGCCGCCAGCCGACGGCTTGCGCCGTAGTCGACCTTGCCGCTGCCGAGCCTGGGGATGCGCTCGACCTGATGGATCTCGGCGGGCATCTCCAGCGGCGTCATCCCCGCCGTGCGCAGCTGACCGCGCAGTTGGTCGAGTTCGAGCACGGCGCTGACCAGCAGCACGATGCGCTCGCCCTTGCGCGGGTCGGGCAGGGTGGTGGCCACCAGGTCGAGTTCGGGGCAGGCGAGCGCGGCCTTGACTTGCTGCTCGACATGACCGAGCCCGATCATCTCGCCGCCGATCTTGGCAAAGCGCGAGTAGCGCTCGACGATGGTGAGGAAGCCGTCGGCGTCGACCCGGCCCTTGTCGCCGGTGCGGTACCAGCGCATGCCGTCGAGGGTGATCACCGCCGCGGCGGTGCGTTCGGGATCGTCGAGATAGCCCTTCATCACCTGCACCCCGCCGATCAGGATCAGCCCCTCCTCGCCGGGGGGTAGGGTGCGCAGGTCCTCGGGGTCGACGATGCGGAAGCTGGTGCCCGGCAACGGCATGCCGACGCTGCCCGGGCGCGAGCCGATCTGCACCTTCCAGGTGGCGGTCTCGAGCGCGTCGGGGACGTTGACGCTGGCCACCGGGGTGGTCTCGGTGGCCCCATAGCCCTCGTAGATCGGCTTGTTGAAGCGCAGCAGGAAGGCCTTGCGCACCTCCGGGTCGAGTCGCTCGGCGCCGGCGACCACCACCCGCAGCGACTGCAGCATCAGCGGGTGCACCCGCGGGTGGCGCAGATACAGCCGCAGGAAGCTCGAGGTGCTGCACAGCACGGTGGCGCGATAGCGGGCGATGGCGCGGGCGTTGGCGAGCGCGTCAGTGGGGTCGGGGTGACAGACCACGGGGATGCCCTCGAGCAGCGGCAGGAAGGTGGTGACCGTCAGCCCGAAGGCGTGAAAGGGCGGCAGGTTGGCGAGGATCAGGTCGTCGCGCTCGGTGTTGAGCACGTCGGCGATCTGGCGCACGTTGGCGAGGATGTTGCGATGGGTCAGCTCGACCCCTTTGGGCAGGCCCTCGCTGCCGCTGGAAAACAGGATCGCCGCGGTCTCGTCGGCATCGAGCCGGGCGCCGAGCGCGCGCAGCAGCCAGCGCGGCGGCAGCAGCCGGGCGAGGACGATCAGCAGCAGTGGCCGTACCCGACCGATCCGCCCGCGCAGGTCCTCCAGCGCCACCGCCTCGACCCCGTCGAGTGCCGCGTCGAGATCGATGCCACGCTGCGCGAGCCGCGCGCGAAAGCGCCTCGAGGTCAGCACCACGCCGCAGTCGGCGCGGGCGATCGACTGGCGCAGCACCTCGGGCCCGGTGGTGTAGTTGAGGTTGACCACCGTCTTGCCGGCGAGCAGCGCGGCGAGGTTGGCGAGCGCGGCGCCGACGCTCGCCGGCAGCAGGATGCCGATCCGCGGCCCGGGGCAGTGGGCGCGGATCTCGAGGGCGAAGGCGAGCGCCGCGCCGGCGAGCCGGGGCTGACCCAGACTGGTGCCCTCGGCATCGGCCAGGCAGACCCGCGCCGGGGTGCGCCGATTGGCCTCCAGCCAGGCCTCGGGCAGGCTTGGCAGCTGCTCGACATGGCGCTGCCAGGAACTCACCGAGAGTTCGAACACCGCCTGCTTGACCTGCTCGGCGCTGCTCTCGCGCGTCATCGGCGCGCCGAAGGCGACCACCAGGTCGCGGGTGCGCCCGACCCGGCGGTTGGCCTTGAGCTGGTCGCTGGCGTGCGAGAAGCGGCTGCCCCAAAGCCCGCGCAGATAGAAGGGCACGATCACCGCGCCGGTGGCGGCGCTGGCGGCACGCTCGAAGCCGCGTTTGAAGGCCGAGAGCTGACCGTTCTTGCTCAGCGTGCCCTCGGGGAACAGACAGACCACCTCGCCGGCCTCGAGCAGCTGGGTCACCCGCGCGGTGGCCTCGCGGCTGGCGCCGCCCGAGATCGGGATCACCCCGAAGAAGTCGAGCAGGTGGCGCAGATACCAACGCTCGTAGAGCCCGCGCTCCATGACGAAGCGCACCGGGCGCGGCGCGGCCATCTGCACCACCGCCCAGTCGATCCAGCTGACATGGTTGCCGAGCAGCAGCACACCGCCGAGCGGCGGCAGCTGCTCGACCCCGATCACCGCCAGGCGGTAGCGGGTGGCGAGCAGTCGACCGGCGACGAAGCGGGCGAGCGACTGCGGCAGGTGATAGAGGGTGTAGCCGGCGCCGAGCAGGGCGGTCAGCGCCAGCACCCCGAGCAGCGCGCCGGGGGCGACGCCGAGCGCGAGCGCGGCGGCCACTGCCAGCGTACCGCCGAGCACCCCGGCGCGCGAGAGCGCCTGGGCGCACCCCAGGGCGCTGCCGTGGCTGGCGGTGACATGGAACTGGATCAGCGCCTGCAGCGGCACCAGGAAGAGGGCGCCGGCGAGCCCGAAGGCGGCAAGGGCGAGCACCTGGGCGCCGCCGGAAAGCCCGGGCAGCAGCAGTAGCGAGACGGCGACGCCGATGACGCCGAAGGAGGCGAGCGCGCTCTCGATGTGATCGCGCGAGAGCCGCGCGGCGAGCAGTGCGCCGAGCACGAGGCCGACGAGCCCGGCGGTCAGCGGCCACAGCAGGGGCAGTGGACGCTCGTCGAGCGCGGCGGGGAGGCCGAACAGCAGCCCGGCGGCGATCGCCCAGAACAGGGTGAGGCCGATCAGCGAGCGCCAGATCACCGGGTTGGCGCGCAACGCCCGAATCTCGGCGAATAGGGGCTGGACCCGCGGCGGCGCCGGCGTCGGTTCGGGCACGCGCGCCAGGGCGCGGGTCAGCGCGAGCTGGGCGAGTGCGGCCAGCGCCAGCGGGACGAGCGCGGGGAGCAGCTGGCGCAGTCGTGTCGCCAGGTCCGCGCCCGTGGGGGTGACGAGCAGCAACGACCAGCCGGCGAGCAGCCCCAGCCCGAGCGCGCCGAGCAACTGGGCGTTGGCCACCCCCAGCCGATGCTTGCCGGTGAGCCCCTGGAGGCGTGCCACCACCGCCGGGGCGAAGAGGGCGAGCTGGGCGCCGAGCAGCAGCGCCGCGAGCCAGGGCGTGCCCGGCCAGCCGAGCCATTGCAGTCCGGCGAGTCCCGCGACCAGCAGCGCCTGGGTCCAGGCGGCCAGCCGCAGCAGCGGGGTGGCGCCGTGGCGGTCGATCCGGCCACCGATCGCATGGGCGAGCAGCGCCGGGGGCGCGAGCAGCAGTGCCCACACCAGGGGCTCGGCGAGCGGCGCGGTGGCGGCGGGTGACAGCGCGCGGTGCAGCAGCGCCAGCACGCCGCCGGCGACGAGACCGTTGAGTGCGACCAGCGCCTGCAGCTGGGTGGTGGCGGTGGGCCGTGGCGACTGATCCATGGTGCGATCCTCGCGTACCGAGTCGGGTGGGAGGCGGTGACCTTCCACCCGAGTCTAGGCAGGCGGATGCGCGCGCGCCATGGCGCGGCCCGGTCAGTCGTCCTCGGGGATCTCGGCCTCGAGCGCGACCTGGCGACCGACGGCACCGAGCAGCTGGATGATGAAGAACAGCCCGCGCCTGACCTCGGGGTCGTTGAGCTGGCGCGAGAGCTGCCACAGGGTCGGCGGTTCGCTGTCGGCGGCGGTGGCCGAGGCGCTGCGCAGCGCGTTGCCGGCCGACCAACCGGCCCACACCACCTCCTCGAAGGCCTTGGCGAGCTTCTGGGTGAGCTGGTCGTCGGCCATGTCGATGAAGTCGGAGGTGGCCGAGAGCAGGTCGACGACATTGTGCAGGCGCCGCCCCTGCAGCAGTGGGGTCAGGTGTTCGGCGAGGTCGCGCAGCCCCTCGGCGGTGTCGGGGTCGGCGAGCACCGCTGCGGCGTCCTGGGGTTTGGTGGCGGTCAGCATGATCGGGTCCTCCTCTCCACTACACCAGACCGCGTGCCGTGGCCCAGTAGACGCCACGGTTGAAGGTCTTGCGCATCAGCCCGCCGACCTTGGTCGGGGGGGTCGGTTGGACGTCCTGGTCGTAGTCGTACCAGAGCGGCATTCCGGCCTCGAGCCCCATCTGCGCGATCGCCTGGACGCGACCGTCGTAGACCGCCGGGGTGGCGCCCTGGCGCAGGTCGAAGGCGATGTTGTCGATGATCACCGGCGACTGGTTGTGACAGGAGCCGCCAGCCTTGGAGATCGGCAGGTCGACGGTGTCGCCCATGCAGTAGACGTTGGGATGGCCCTTGAGCTGCAGGCTGCGACGGTTGGTCGGCAGCCAGCCCTCGTCCTCGGCGGCCTCGGAGACGCCGGAGTTGATCACCGCGTCGACGGCGCGGATCGGCGGGGTCGACATCAAGATGTCGAAGTCCTCGCTGTCGCCCTCGGTGGAGTGGGCGACGCGGGCATCGGGGTCGACGCGCTCGAGGGTGAAGCCGCGTTTGAAGTGGATGTCGCGGTCGCTGAAGATCTGCGGCAGGACCTCGCAGGTCTGCTTCTGCATGAACAGACAGTTGCGCAACAGCTGCGAGACGGTGGGGTAGGTGTAGAGGATCTCGACGCGGTCGCGCACGCCGCGTCGGCGCAGCAGCTCGTCGACCATCAGCGTGGTCTCGATCGGCGCGATCCCGCACTGGTGGGGGACGTCCGGGGTCTTGGGGAAGGTGACGGTGATGAAGATGCGCCCGCGCTCGATGGTGCGCAGCTTCTGCGCCAGGCGCCGGGCCGGCTCGAACTGGTAGAAGTGGTCACCGGCCTCGGCCAGCCCCTCGATGCGCTCGGGCGCAGGCAGGCAGCCGGTGGAGACGACCAGATAATCGTAGTCGTAGTGGGCGCCGCTGCGGGTGTGCAGACGGCTGGCGGAGAACTCGAAGGCCTCCACCTCGTCGACCACGAAGCGCACCTCGGGGCGCAGCAGGGTGGCCTGTTTGCGGCGTAATTCGGCCTTGTGGTACATGTCGAAGGCGACGTACATGAAGGCCGGCTTGTAGTAGTGCCAGGGTGAGTTGGAGATCAACATCACCTCGACCTGGTTGCGCCGGATCTCGACGCCGAGCTTGGAGACCATGTTGTTGGCGGTCATGGTGCCACCGATGCCGCCACCGACGATGACGATGCGCTTCTTCATCATCCACCCTCGTCTCGTGTTGCGAACCTGAGTCGGACGGGCCGGTGGCCGGGGTGCTCGCCCGGCGCCGCCTCCCGGGCGGTTGCCGATCCCGTGCGCGTCCCGTTCCCGGGCGCGCTTCAGTGCCATGCGGGGCCGCCCGGACGGCTGGTTCGCGAACAGTCGTGGCGGGTTGACTCGGTCCCTCATGGTGTCGTGATCCACGGTACTTGGCCGCCGGGGAAAAGGGAATAACCGAGTTTTCCAATCTGAAAAGGTCCCTGTCATGCCCGTCGATCCATCCCCTTCCGTCCCCGTCGATCCGGTCGACCAGGTTCGCCGGGCGATCATCGAGTGCCTGAACCGCTTCTATGCCATCGAGAGCGGGATGTGGGGCGATCCGCTCTCGAGCCTGATGATCCGTACCGTGATCCAGGCGCGCCTCGAGGGCCGTCCCCACGACATCTCCTCGTTGAGCACCTGTCTCGACCTGAGCCTCGCCACCGTGCACCGCAAGCTCAAGCGCATCGCCGCCGACGGCTATATCGAGATGCGCCGCGAGGGGCGCTCGATCCGGCTCTATCCGACCGAACGGGTGGAGGTGCTGTTCGACACCCGCTTCGACGAGATGATCGAGACCCTGCGCGCGCTCTACGGGCGTGGTGAGGGGAGGGCGTCGGACTGGGGGCCGCCGCGACCGTCCTGTCGCTCTGGCGATTGACGGCGGCGTCGCCCGGGAGGCGAGGCGGGTGCGGCGAGCGGTATAGGCAAGCGGATGGGCTCGATCGCCGACCCCCGGGGCCGACGATCGGACGGATCAGCGCAGCAGGTGCAGGAAGTGCATGTGCTTGTGGTACTGGCTGATGATGTCGTTGATCACCGATTCACGCGACCAGCCCATCACATCGTAGTCCTGGCCACCCTCGCCGAGGTGGATCTCGGCGCGGTAATAGCGCTGTTCCTCGGGTGCGTCCTCGGCCGAGAACTCGGGCTGGATGAAGGCCGGCTTGACGTGCGAGCGGCTGCGGACCTCGTAGATGAAGTCGACCTCGTCGCCGAGCATCACCATCAGTCGCACCCGGTCGCGCGCCTCGTCGAGTTCGACGGCGGTCTCGAGGTCGTGCTTGCGCAGCTCGTTGGCCACGGCCTCACAGGCGGGGCGGGCGACGCGCCGGATGAAGCGGCTGACGTTCTCTCGACTGGGTGCATCCATGATGTTGTCGAGCCGGTCCTGCCAGTCGCCGAGGCGCTCATTGGGCATGACCGGGGCGACGTTCATCTGCAGGCTGTCGCGCTTGGCGGCATCGACCCGTAGCGCCTTGATCAGGCCGAAGGTGGCGATCAACAGGACCACGGCGAAGGGCAGCGCGGTGGCGATGGTCATGGTCTGGAGGGCACTGAGACCGCCGGCGACCAGCAGCACCGCGGCGACCACGCCTTCACCGGTGGCCCAGTAGATACGCTGCCACAGCGGGGTGTTGTCGTGGCCGTTGGAGCAGAGCATGTCGACCACCATCGAACCCGAGTCCGAGGAGGTGACGAAGAACACCACGACCATCACGGTTGCGATCACCGAGAGCATGCCCGACATCGGGAACTGCTCGAGGAAGGCGAACAGCGCCAGGGTGACATCGCTCGAGACGGTGTCGCCGAGGCTGGTCAGCCCCTCGTTGAGGATCATGTTGATCGCCGAGTTGCCGAAGAAGGTCATCCACATCAGGGTGAAGCCGCTGGGGATGAAGAGCACGCCCATGGCGAACTCGCGGATGGTGCGCCCGCGTGAGACCCGGGCGATGAACAGCCCGACGAAGGGCGCCCAGGACAGCCACCAGCCCCAGTAGAGGATGGTCCAGCCGCCGATCCAGTCGGTCTTCTCGTAGGCGTAGAGGTTGAAGGTGTTGCGCACGATGTCCGAGGCATAGGCGCCGACGTTCTGCACGAAGGCCTGGAGCAGGAACACCGTGGGGCCGGCGAGCAGCACAAAGGCGAGTAGCAGGATCGCCAGGCCCATGTTGAGCTCGGAGAGCCGGCGGATGCCCTTGTCGAGGCCGGTGGTGACCGAGATGATCGCCAACAGGGTGACGCCGGCGATCAGGATCACCTGGGAGGTGAGTCCGACCGGGACGCCGAAGACGTGGTTGAGCCCGGAGTTGACCTGGAGTACGCCGTAGCCGAGCGAGGTGGCCACGCCGAAGACGGTGCCGATCACCGCGAAGACGTCGACGGCATGGCCGATGGGGCCATAGATCCGGTCGCCGATCAGCGGGTAGAGCGCCGAGCGCAGGGTCAGCGGCAGGCCGTGACGGTAGCTGAAGAAGGCCAGGATCAGCGCGACGATGGCATAGATCGCCCAGGCGTGCAGGCCCCAATGGAAGAAGGTGATCTTCATCGCCTCGCGGGCGGCGGCCACGGTGGCGCCGTCACCGACCGGCGGTGAGAGGAAGTGCATCACCGGTTCGGCCACGCCGAAGAACATCAAGCCGATGCCCATGCCGGCGGAGAACAGCATCGAGAACCAGGTGGTGTAGGAGTAGTCCGGGCTGGAGTGGTCCGGGCCGAGCTTGATCTCGCCGTAGCGCGACAGACCCAGGAAGGCGACGGTGATCAGGATCACCGCGACAGCCAGTACGTAGAACCAGCTGGCGTTTTCGACGATGGCGTGTTGAACCTGCTGGAGCCAGCTATCGGCGGTCTCGGGGAAGATCGCCGTGAGTAGCACCATCAGCACGATCAGTACCGAGGCGGTATAGAAAACGGGAGGGTTGAGTCGGGCTTTTTCTGGGGTGGATTGCATTCATTACCCTTGGGGGGTTTTTGGTTTGCAGTGTACCTAAGAGTAAAGGCAATCGCCCGCGCCGGGCAGTGTCGTACGCTTTTTGTGGACCTGTTCGGCGGTGGACGTGGTTGTATCCTGGTTGTTCGCCGCAGCGCTCAGCGACGCCAGAAGGCCGGGGCGAGGACGACCAGGATGGTGAGGATCTCGAGCCGACCGAGCAACATCGCGATGATGGCGATGAGTTTGCCGAAGTCACTGACCGACTGGAAATTATAGGCGACCTCGCCGAGTCCAGGGCCGAGGTTGTTGATACTGGTGGCCACCGCGCTGAAGGCATCGAGCGGGGCGAGTCCGGCATGGACCATCAACAGGGTGAGTAGGGCGAAGGTGGAGAGATAGAGGGCGAAGAAGCCCCACACGGATCGTGCTAGGCGCGAATCGACGCTGCGCCCGCCGAGACGCAGCGGCAGCAGCGCGTGGGGGTGGATCCGCTGGCGGATCTCCTGCCAGCCCTGCTTGATCATCAGCAGCACGCGTAGCACCTTGATGCCGCCGGCGGTGGAGCCACCGCAGCCGCCGATGAAGCTGATATAGATCAGCAAGATCGGCAGGAAGTCGGGCCAGTGGGCGAAGTCGACAGTGCCGAAGCCGGTGCTGGTGACCACCGAGACGACCTCGAACAGCGCATCGCGCAGGCTCTCGTCGAGCCCGTCGTAGCCGCCCTCGAGCCGCAGTACCAGGCCGATCAGTAGCACACAGCCGAGCACCAGGGCGAGGAAGGCGCGAGTCTCGGTGTCGCGCAGATAGCGCCCCGGGTCGCGCGTGCTCCAGGCCGCGTAGTGCACCGCGAAGTTGATCGCCGCGAGCAGCATGAAGCAGACCGCCACCGCCTCCACCGCCGGGCTGGCAAAGTAGCCGATGCTGGCGTCATGGGTGGAGAAACCGCCGGTCGAGAGCGTCGAGAGGCTGTGGCAGAGGGCGTCGAAGGGCGTCATCCCGGCCAGCCAATAGGCCAGGGCGCAGGCCAGGGTGAGTCCGAGATAGAGCGTCCAGAGGGTGCGCGCGGTCTGGGTCAGGCGCGGGGTGAGCTTCTCCTCCTTGAGCGGTCCCGGGGCCTCGGCGCGATAGAGCTGCATGCCACCGATGCCGAGCAGCGGCATCACCGCCAGCCCGAGCACGATCAGCCCCATGCCGCCGAACCACTGCAACTGCTGACGATAGAACAGCAGCGCGCGGGGCAGGGTGTCGAGCCCGTCGATCACCGTCGCGCCGGTGGTGGTGACCCCGGAGGTGGACTCGAACAGGGCATCGATCGGTGTCAAACCGAAGCCCTGGTGCAGGGGCCAGGCACCGAGCAGGCTGAGCAGGATCCAGAACAGCGCCACCACCAGATAGCCGTCGGCCACGCCGAGGGCGGCGGCGTGGTGGCGGCCCCCGCGCCAGAGCAGGGTGCCGAGCCCGATCGAGCCGAGTAGCGGGGCGAGGAAGTGACGCCACTGTGGCTCGCCGTACCACAGCCCCACCGCGATCGGGCCGAGCAGGGTGAGACCGAACAGTAGCGCGTAGATCCCGACGATGGCAGCGATCAGGGGCAGGCGCATAGATGCGACCTCCGCGGGTTCGGGGGGACGTGGCTCAGTCGGTGAGCCCGAGCACCTCGAGATAGTGAGCGGCACTGCGTTGCTGATGATAGGCCGCGACCGCCTGGCGTAGGGTCGTCGACGACCGTGGCGCGTCCAGGGTCGCGATCATGGCGTGCGCCAGCGCCTGGTCGTCACCGACGGCGACCAGCGGGCCGTAGCGGCCACCGTCGAGCAGCTCGCGCGGACCGCTCGGGCAATCGGTGGCCACCGCCGGCACGCCGAGTGCGAGCGCCTCGGTGAGCACGTTGGGCGAGCCCTCCCAGGCCGAGGAGAGCACGAACAGCCGGGCGCGGGCGATGAAGGCGTAGGGGTTGTGCTGGAAGCCAGGCAGTGCGACGGCCGCGCCGATCCCCAGCTCGTGGGCGAGGCGCTCGAGCCGATCGCGGCCACCGCCCTCGCCGAGGATCATCAGCCGGCACTCGGGTCGCTCGGCATGGACTCGGGCGAAGGCCCGCAGCAGGGTCGGGAAGTCCTTCTGGCGCTGCAGCCGGCCGGCGCCGAGGATCACCGGGGCGGTGTCATCGTCGAGCCAGGGGTGGGGACAGGGCGCGCTGGCCTGCTCGGCCAGCTCCGGGGTGATCACCGGGTTGCGGATCACCTCGATGCGCGTCGGGTCGAGTCGGGCGATCCGTGCAGTGTCGGCCGCCACCCCCTCGGAGACGGCGACGATGCCGTCGAGGCGGGGATAAAGGGCGCGGATCGGGGTATAGCGTAGCCAGCGTGCGAGCCAACTGCGTCCGGCCATGGCGGTCGAGAGATGGGTGCCGAGCCGCAGCACCAGTCGGGTGTCGGTACCGGCGAGGGCACGGGCGATCACCGCCGCGCGCCCGGCGCGGTCCTTGGCCGCGAGCAGGGCCGCGGGGCGGCGGCGGCGCAGATAGCGCGCCAGCGCGGGGATGGCCAGTTGGGTGTGGTCGACGCCGAGGTGGATCTGTCGGACCTCGGGCGGGAGGCGCTCCAGGTGCGGGCCCTCGGCGCGCACCAGCAGCAGCTCGACCGCCTGGCCACGGTCGACGAGACCACGGATGAGGTTGACCAGCATGCGCTCGACACCGCCGCTCCCGGAGAAGGAGGCGAATACCGCGAGCACGGGCGTGGGGTGGGGCATAGCGCGAGTCCTAGGCTGAGGATGGAGACGGGCGGCTCGCGCGAAACGGTCCGCCACCCGGGGCGGATGCCCCGGGTGGCGGTCATGATACCCGAGCCGTTGGCAGGCCCGGATGGGTCAGCACTGGCTTAGGGGAGCCAGCGCTCGACGATCTCGGGGTGCTGCTCGACCCAACGCCGTGCGTTCTTGTAGGGGTCGGCTCGCTTCTCCTGGTTCCAGGCCATCAGCTCGGCCATCTGCTCCGGGGTCCAGTAGAAGTTGTCGAGCACGGTATAGACCTCGGGCATGTCGGCCTCGAGGTCCTTGCGCACCACGGTGCGGATCTCCTCAGCACCACCATAGACGCCCTTGGGGTCGTCGAGGAACTTGAGGTCATAGCGGGCGAACATCCAGTGCGGCGTCCAGCCGGTCACGGCGATCCACTCGCCATCCTCGACGGCATCGCCGAGCACGGCGGTCATGATCGGGTCGCTGCCCTCGACCAGTTCAATGTCGTCCAGGGCGTAGTCCTCGATCGCCTGCTCGGTCTTGCTCATCACCCCGGCACCGGGGTCGATGCCGATGATCTCGTTGTCGAGTCGGTCGGCGACGCTGTTGAGCTCGGCGATCGAGTCGACCTCGACATAGCTCGGCACCACCAGACCGATACGCGCGCCCTCGATGTTGGGGCCGAGG
Source organism: Marichromatium bheemlicum (assembly GCF_012276755.1). GTDB lineage: Bacteria > Pseudomonadota > Gammaproteobacteria > Chromatiales > Chromatiaceae > Marichromatium > Marichromatium bheemlicum. Next base: position 114,158 of record NZ_JAAXKX010000007.1, read on the forward strand.
TCGATGACAGCGTCACCGGCCTTCTCCTGGTAGTGGTGCTGGGTGACCGGTAGCCAGGCCGAGATGATGCCGTCGACGTCGCCGGTGGCGACCGCCTCCCACATCGCCGCTGCCGAGACCGGGGTGATGTCGACCTCATAGCCCAGGTCTTCGAGCACCACCTTGACGACGTTGGTGCTGGCCACCTCGGTGGCCCACTCGACATAGGCGAGTTCGACCTCGCCCTTGTCGGCGGCCAGTGACGGGGTGGTGAGCGAGGCCAGGATGGCCGCGGCTGCAGTGAGGGTGAAGCCTCTCATGATGGATCGTTCTCCTCCATTTGGGGTGGTTTGAGGAGGCGGTGGCCTGGTCGATTCAAGGGAGCCAGTCGGCCACCACCTCGGGGTGTTGCTCGACCCAACGGCGCGCGTTCTCGTAGGGGTCGGCGTGTTTGTCCTGGTTCATGACCATCAGCTCGGCCATCTGCTCCGGGGTCCAGTGGAAGTTGTCGAGTACCGCCACTGCCTCGGGCATGTCCTCGGCGAGCCCGAGCCGGGTGAAGGTATGGATGCGCTCGGCCCCGCCGAAGATGTTCTGCGGGTCCTCGAGGTACTTCAGGTCGTAGCGGGCGAACTTCCAGTGCGGGGTCCAGCCGGTGACCACGACCCATTCGCCGTCCTCAATGGCATCGCCGAGCACGGCGGTCATGATCGCGCCGGTGCTCTCGACTAGCTCGAGCTGGTCGATGTCGTAGGCCTCCATCGCCAGTTCGGTCTTCTTCATCAGACCGGCGCTGGGGTCGATCCCGATGATCTCGCCGTCGAAGCGCGCCGCTGCATCGTTGAGTTCGGCGATCGAGTCGATCTCGACATAGCTCGGTACCACCAGGCCGATGCGGGTGCCCTCGAGGTTGGGACCGAGGTCGACGACGGCATCGGCGACCTGGTCGAGATAGTCCTGGTGGGTGGTCGGTAGCCAGGCGGCGACCATGGCGTCGACATCGCCCGAGGCGAGCGCCTGCCACATCGCCGCGACCGAGACTGACGAGGCCTTGACGTCATAGCCGAGGTCCTCGAGTACTACGCGCACCACGTTGACGCTCGCGATCTCGGTCGCCCACTCGCCGTAGGCGAGTTCGATCTCGCCCTTGTCGGCGGCGAGGGTCGGCGTGGTCAGTAGGGCGGCCAAGGCTGCGCCGGCGATCCTGCGGTTGAGGCCTTTGATCATGGGGTGTCCTTCTTGGTTTGACGTGGATTGCGTGTGATTCGTCGCGGTGCCCTCAGGGCAGCCAGCGTTCGACGACCTCGGGGTGGGTCTCGACCCAGCGCCGGGCGTTGTCATAGGGGTCGGCGTGCTTCTCCTCGTTCCAGGCCATCAGCTCGCCCATCTGGGCCGGGGTCCAGTGGAAGTTGTCGAGCACGGCGTAGACCTCGGGCAGGTCCTCGGCGAGGCCCTTGCGGGCGATGGAGTGGATGCGTTCGCTGCCGCCGTAGATGTTGTCGGGGTCGGCGAGATATTTCAGATCGTAGGTGTTGAACATCCAGTGCGGGGTCCAGCCGGTGATCACTACCCAGTCGCCGTGCTTGATGGCGTCGCCGAGCACGGCGGTCATGATTGGGCCGGAACTCTCCACCAGCTTCATGTCGTCGAGCCCGTAGGCGGCCATCGCCTGCTCGGTACGGCGCATGGTGCCGGTGCCGGGCTCGATGCCGACGATCTTGTTGTCGAAACGCTCGGCCTGGGCCTGGAGATCGGCGATGGTGTCGACCTCGACATAACTTGGCACCACCAGGCCGATGCGGGTGCCCTCGAGGTTGGGGCCGAGATCGACGACCTGGTCGCGTACCCGCTCGAAATAGGTCTGCTGGGTGGTCGGCAGCCAGGCGGCAACCATGCCATCGACATCGCCCTCGGCCAGGGCCTGCCACATGGCGCCGACGGCCACCGAGGTGATGGTGACGTCATAGCCGAGATCCTCGAGCACCACCTTGACGACATTGGTGCTGGCGATCTCCGTGGTCCACTCACCGTATACGAGCTCGACCTTGCCCTTGGAGCCAGCGGCTACACCGCTCGTGAACAGGGTGCAGAGCCCGAACAGGGCGAACGCGGAAAGAGAGAGACGGAGTTTGTCCATGTTTCGAGTCAATCCTTCATGCTGAACAAGACCTCGACACCAGGCGCTGGCCAGACCCCGCGGGGAGCCAGCTGGTCGGGGGACGGGGATGTCGATGAGACCATCGAGCGGGGGACGAGCGCCGCCGTGGCGGCGCCCGTTCGGGGCGGGGTCAGAATCAGAAGTAGTAGCCCAGGTTCAGGGTGAACCTGTAGTTCCACTCGTCATTGCCATTGACGCCGAAGTCGCCGACGCCGCTGACGTTGCTGTAGTCGTCCTGGAGACCGTGACCGGCATCGTTGCCGACATAGTAGTTGCCGTTGGAGTAGGCCAGGTCGCTGTAGATGTACCAGCCACCGCTGGCCCAGGCGGCACCGACGACGAGCAGGTCGCTGTTGTTGAACGCGCTCTCGTCCTTGACGATCGAGCTGTACTCGACATAGGGGATCACGTAGTCGAGCCAAGGCAGGTTCGGGGTCTCGTGCTTGTAGCTCAGCGAGACTGCCGGGACCCATGCCTTACTCGCCACCGGCCAGGCGAACTCGAAGGCTCCCATCGGGATCAGGGTATCGGTCCCCCAGGGGTTGTCGGCATCGATGTCGTACTCGTAGCGGGTCAGCTGGGTGGCCAGGGTCCAGTTCTTGTAGTGGTTGACCATGTGCGCCGAGGCCGCCCAATGGCTACCGTCGTCGGCACGCTGGCCCTTGAGCTGGCCGTACTGCAGCGACATGCCCAGATCGGTGGGGACGGCGACGTCGGTGAGGTGGTAGATGGCGCGCAGGTTGAACTGGTGACGCTCCTCGTAGCCGTTGTGCGGACCGTTGCTGTTGACGTTGCCCTGATCGTCGATGGTGCTGGTCCAACGCACCGGATCGTAACTGAAGCGGGTGCTGTCGAGGCTACGTCCGAAATAACTGCCCTCGCTGGCGGCGTAGTAACCGAGGTCGAGCGTCCAGTTGTCGATGTCGGTGGTGTACTTCACGCCCAGGTCCATGTCGTCGGACAGACCGACGAAATAGTGCTGGTCGTAGAAGTAACTCTGCGAGACGCCAGCCGGACCGGGACCGAAGGGGACCCGGTTGACACCGACCTTGAGCTCGCTGTCGTCGGCGAAGCGATAGCCGAGCCAGCCGGTGTGGAGGAAGCTGTAGCTCTCCTGGGTGCCGGCCGGGTACCAGCGGTACTGGAATTCACCGATGAAGTTGTTGTAGTCGAGCGAGAGTTCGAGGCGGAAGGTATCGAACTCGACGTTGCCGCTGTTGCCACCGCGGTTGGGGCCGTTATCGAGCCCCTCGTAGCTGCCGATGACATAGTTGGCGCGCAGCGCGCCGCCGACGGTGACCGGGCCGAGCTTGATGCTGCGGTCGGCCGGCTCGGGCGTGGCGGTGGCGAGGCGTTGCTCGGCCGCGACGGCCTGCTGTTCGGCGGCGGCGGTCTCGGCGCGGGCCGCGGCCAGCTCGCGCTGGGCGGCGTCGAGCTGGCGCTGCAGCTCGGCGATACGTCCTTCGAGGGCGGCAGCGTCAGTGGTTGCGGCAGTGGCCGGCATGGCGCTCAGCGCGCCGCCGAGGGCGAGCAGCGCGAACGCGGTACGGGTGCCCGACTGGGCCAGGTTGTTGTTATGTGTGTGCTTGATCACGGTTTCCAGCTCTCAACGATATCGGCGTTCTCTTCGACCCAACGGCGGGCGTTCTCATAGGGATCGGCGCGTTTCTCCTGGTTCCACACCATGACCTCGGCCATCTGCTCCGGGGTCCAGTGGAAGTTGTCGAGAAGCGCATAGACTTCGGGCATCTCTTCCTTGAGCCCCTTGCGCACCACGGTGTGGATCTTCTCCTCGCCACCGTAGATGCCCTCGGGATCCTCGAGGTATTTCAGGTCGTACTTGGCTTCGAGCCAGTGCGGGGTCCAGCCGGTGACAACGATCCAGTCGCCGTTGTCGATGGCGTCGCCGAGCATGGCGCTCATGATCGGGCCAGTCCCCTCGACCAGCTCGATGTCGTCGAGCCCATAGGTCTCGATCGCCAGCTCGGTCTTGCTCATGATACCGGCACCGGGGTCGATGCCGATGATCTCGTTGTCGAAGCGCGCGGCGGCATCGTCGAGTTCGGCGATCGAGTCGATCTCGACATAGCTCGGCACCACCAGGCCGATGCGGGTGCCCTCGAGGTTGGGACCGAGGTCCTCGATCGAGTCGGCAACCTTCTCGATATAGTGTGCGTGGGTGGTGGGCAGCCAGGCGGCGACCAGCCCGTCGACGTCGCCGGTTCCCACTGCCTGCCACATGGCTGCGGCCGAGACCGGGGTGATCTTGACCTCATAGCCCAGGTCCTCGAGCGCGACCTTGACGACGTTGGTGCTGGCGATCTCGGTCGACCACTCGACATAGGCGAGTTCGACCTCGCCCTTGTCGGCGGCCAGTGCCGGGGTGACGATCGCGCTCAACGCCGTGGCGGCTGCGGTCAGGGTGAATCGGTTCATGGTGCGGGACTCCTCTGGTTGGGTTGATGGCACATCGGTGGATGTGTCGAGACATCCCGTCCCTGGGATGCCGGTCGGGCGCGGCGTGGAGGTGTGCCGCGCGCCGAGGTCAACTCGAGGCCTGACGGACGTCGCGGGTGATGCCCTGGGTAAGGCGGTCGAGCACCATCGCCAGGATTACCACCGCGATGCCGGCCTCAAAGCCCATGCCCGCCTCGTTGCGCTGGATCGCGCGCCAGACCTCGCCGCCGAGGCCCTGGGCGCCGATCATGGCGGCAATCACCACCATCGAGAGCGCGAGCATGATGGTCTGGTTGATGCCGGCCATGATGGTCGGGATCGCCAGCGGTAGCTGGACCTTGCGCAGCTTCTGCCAGCGTGTCGAACCGAAGGCATCGGCGGCCTCGACCAGGTCCGTCGGCACCTGACGGATGCCGAGGGTGGTGAGACGGATCGCCGGTGGCATGGCGAAGATCACGGTGGAGAATACCGCCGCCACCGGCCCCAGGCCGAAGAAGGGGATGGCCGGGATCAGGTAGACGAAGGCAGGCATCGTCTGCATGAAGTCGAGGACCGGGAAGATGATCCGGTAGGCCGTCTGCGAGAGCGCGGCGAGGATGCCGAGCGGGGCGCCGATCAGCACCGCGATCAAGGTGGCGATGATCACCAACACCAGGGTCTGCAGGGTTGGCTCCCACAGCCCCAGGTTCCACAGCAGCAGAAAGCCGACCAGGGTGCCGATGGCGGTCTTGACCCCGGCGAGGCGCCAGCTCAGCGCTGCGAACAGCAGGATGGAGAGCCAGGGCGGCAGCCACATCAGCCCGTCGACTGCGCCCTCGATGCCGGTCTCCATGATGTCGGAGACGACCTTGGTGGCGGTGGCGAACTGGTCGGTGAGGGCGTCGAGGCCGGCATCGATCCAGTCCGAGAGGGGTAGGCGTGGGATCTCGATCATGCGGCCTCCTCGACGCTGTCGCTATTGGTGTTCTCGGCCAGGCCTTGGAGCAACGAGGCGCGCACCACCTGCCCCTTGAGCTTGCCCTCGTCGTCGACCACCGGGGTCGGCATCGGGCTCTCGGCCAGGGGCGCGAACAGGTCGCGTACCGGGGTGTCGGGCGAGACCGGGTCGACGGTCGGCTCGAGGATGGCCTCGATCGAGCGCTCGCCGCGCTGCACCGCCGCGATCGCCGCCTCGTCACGCACCATGCCCTGGAGCTTGAAGTCGCCGCTGACCACGAACAGGGCGTTGAGATTTTGTTCGTCCATCTTGCGCAGCACGGTCCGCGGACCGTCGCTGAGATAGCCGACCGAGCGCAGTCGGTGCATCACCGCGCCGGCGGTCAGCACCTTGGTCTTGTCGACCTCGGCGACGAAGCGTTCGACGTAGGCGGTGGCCGGGTCGGAGAGGATCTCCTCGCCGCTGCCGACCTGCTCGATGCGCGCATCCTTCATCAGCACGATGCGGTTGCCGAGATAGAGCGCCTCGTCGAGGTCGTGGGTGATGAAGACGATGGTCTTTTTCAGCCGGTTCTGCAGCTCGACGAGTTCTTGCTGCATGTCGCGACGGATCAGCGGATCGAGTGCGGAGAAGGCCTCGTCCATCAACAGCACGTCGGGATCGACGGCCAGCGCGCGGGCGAGTCCGACGCGCTGCTGCATTCCGCCGGAGAGCTGGTCGGGGTGGGAGTCTTCCCAGCCTTCGAGACCGACCTGGCGCAGTGCGGTGAGCGCCTTCTCGGCGCGCACCTCGGGCGCCACGCCCTGGATCTCGAGGCCGTATTCGACGTTCTCGCGGATGGTGCGGTGGGGGAACAGGGCGAAGTGCTGGAAGACCATGCCGAACTTGCGTCGGCGGGTCTCGAGCAGCTGGTGGTGGTCGAGTCCGACGATGTCCTCGCCGTCGATCAGGATCTCGCCCCGGGTCGGTTCGTTGAGGCGGTTGAGGCAGCGGATCAGGCTCGATTTACCGCTCCCCGAGAGCCCCATGATGACCAGGATCTCGCCCTCGTAGACGTCGAAACTGACATCGGCGACACCGACGGTCTGCCTCGTCCGTTCGTGGATGGTCTTTTTATCGGCACCCTGGGCGAGTAGCTCCAGGGCCTTCTCCGGCTCATCGCCGAAGATCTTGGTGAGACCGCGCACGGCGATCTTGACTGATTGTTCTGCGGGCATGGCCCCGATGGTCCTTGAAGGATAGGTGATGTGCGAGACGCCCGAGGGCGTCTCACGGCTTATGGTCGCGACGGCTGTATCGATCGCGCGTGCCCTGACCGACCGGAGTGCCGATGGCACCGATATCCGGCGGGCGTCAGAGCGATGGTTGATGCTTGCCGGGGATCTCCGGCAACAGACATTTTCTAACCCTAACAGACTGTTGCGTGTACGCGCAACCGGCGTGCCAAGTCTCGACGGGCGGTCTTTGCGCCGATTTCATGAGCGCTGTGTGTTCCGGACGGGGCGATCGGCAGCGGCCTGCGGGTGACGTAGAATGGGGGCTTTGAACGAGCGGAAGGATGGCCATGACGAGCTTTCGAGGAACAACGATCCTCTCGGTCCGACGCGGCGGTAAGGTCGTGGTCGGTGGTGACGGACAGGTCTCCCTGGGCAACACGGTGATGAAGGGCAACGCGCGCAAGGTGCGCCGGCTCTATCATGGCCAGGTGCTGGCCGGCTTTGCCGGGGCCACCGCCGATGCCTTCACCCTGTTCGAGCGCTTCGAGGCCAAGCTCGAGAAGCATCAGGGACATCTCACCCGTGCCGCGGTGGAGATGGCCAAGGACTGGCGCACCGATCGCATGCTGCGCCGTCTCGAGGCGTTGCTCTGCATCGCCGATGCCGAGACCTCGCTGATGCTCACCGGGACCGGCGACGTGATGGAGCCGGAGCACGACCTGATGGCGATCGGTTCGGGCGGGGCCTTCGCCCAGGCCGCGGCGCGCGCGTTGCTCGAGAACACCGACCTCGATGCCCGTGAGATCGTCGAGCGCGCCTTGCAGATCGCCGCCGATATTTGCATCTATACCAATCACAATCTGGTGCTCGAGGAACTCGACACCCAGGTGTGAGCGCCCAGGCGCCCTGGCGCAACCCGTTCGGGGAGCGGAGAATGGCCGTTTTCCCGGGCGTGCGGGAGGTCTCCGCGGCTCCCGTCCCTGCGCGCAACCCTCCGTGCCGCCTCCGCGGGGGCGGCCCACCGATGGACAGGCTCAATGTCGGAAATCACCCCACAACGCATCGTCGCCGAGCTCGACAAGCACATCGTCGGTCAGCACGAGGCCAAGCGTGCCGTGGCCATCGCGCTGCGCAATCGCTGGCGTCGCTCCTGCATCGAGGAGCCGCTGCGCTCGGAGATCACCCCCAAGAACATCCTGATGATCGGCCCCACCGGGGTCGGTAAGACCGAGATCGCGCGTCGGCTGGCGCGCCTGGCCAATGCCCCCTTCCTCAAGGTGGAGGCCACCAAGTTCACCGAGGTTGGTTACGTTGGGCGTGATGTCGAGTCGATCGTGCGCGATCTGGTCGATATCAGCATGAAGATGGCGCGTGAGCAGGAGATGGCCAAGCTCGCCGACCAGGCCGCCGTCGCCGCCGAGGAACGTATCCTCGACGCGTTGCTGCCGCCACCCTCGGACTTCGAGCAGGACAGTCGCGCCTCGGCGCCGAGCTCGGCCACCCGCGAGAAGCTGCGCGCCAAGCTCCAGGCCGGCGACCTCGACGCGCGCGAGATCGAGATCCAGGTCGCCGCCACCCCGGCCGGGGTCGACATCATGGCCCCGCCAGGGATGGAGGAGATGACCAACCAGCTCCAGGGGCTGTTCCAGAACCTCGGTCAAGGCCACCTCAAGCGGCGCAAGCTGCGTATCAGTGAGGCGCGCAAGCTGCTCGAGGAGGAGGAGGCGGCCAAGCGGGTCAACGACGAGGACCTCAAGCTGCGCGCCATCGACAACGCCGAGCAGCACGGCATCGTCTTCATCGACGAACTCGACAAGGTCACCCGCCGGGGAGAGGGCGCGAGCGGCGCCGATGTCTCGCGCGAGGGCGTGCAGCGCGATCTGCTGCCGCTGGTCGAGGGCAGTACGGTGTCGACCAAGTACGGCGCGGTGCGCACCGACCACATCCTCTTCATCGCCTCGGGGGCCTTCCACCTCGCCAAGCCCTCGGACCTGATCCCCGAGCTGCAGGGGCGGCTGCCGATCCGGGTCGAACTCACCGCGCTCGACAGCGACGACTTCGTGCGCATCCTCACCGAGCCCGACGCCTCACTCACCGACCAGTACCGCGCCCTGCTCGCCACCGAGGGGGTCAACCTGGAGTTCACCGAGGACGGTATCCGGCGCATCGCCGAGATCGCCTGGCAGGTCAACGAGCGCACCGAGAATATCGGCGCGCGCCGCTTGCACACGGTACTCGAACGCCTACTCGAGGATGTCTCCTTCAACGCCTCCGAACTCGACCGTGTCACCGTCGAGGTCACCGCCGCCTATGTCGACAGCAACCTGTCGGGGCTGGCCGAGGACGAGGACCTGTCGCGCTATATCCTGTGATCGATCGTGCCGGGCGCCTCGGGCGCCCGGCCCTGGAGGCCCAGCCATGCCCGTACCCACCGAACTCAATCTCCACCGTCAGTCGCGCGTGCTCGAGGTGAGCTTCGACGACGGCGCGCGCTTTGCGCTGCCGTGTGAGTATCTGCGCGTCTACTCGCCCTCGGCCGAGGTGCAGGGGCACAGCCCCGAGGAGCGTATCCTCGTCGTCGGTAAGGAGGACGTCGGCATCGACCATATCGAGCCGATCGGTAACTATGCCGTCTGTCTGCACTTCGATGACGAGCACAACACCGGGATCTACTCCTGGGACTATCTCTACCAGCTCGGCGCCGAGCAGACCGAGCGCTGGCAGACCTATCTCGACGAACTCGCCCAGTCCGGACATGTCCACCAGGACCATTCGAACTGACTGATATGACGGCCGCGCGCCGGCGGTCCCCGGGCCGCCCGGAGTGCCCTCCGGCAGCGGCCCGGGGGCCCCGATCGGCGCCGGCCTTTGGTGTAAACTAGCCGCCGATTCGACAGCAGGGACACACTATGTCCGACCAGAAGACCACCCATTTCGGCTATCAGCAGGTGCCGATCGAGGAGAAGGCCGCGCGCGTGCGCGAGGTCTTCGACTCGGTCGCCACCCGCTACGACCTGATGAACGACCTGATGTCGCTCGGCATCCATCGGCTGTGGAAGCGCCACACCATCGAGCTGGCCGGCGTGCGGCGCGGCCAACGCGTGCTCGACCTCGCCTCGGGCACCGGCGATCTGGCCGATCGCTTCGCCGCCATCGTCGGCCCCGAGGGGCAGGTGGTGATGTCCGACATCAATGCCGCGATGCTCGGTGAGGGGCGCAAGCGGATGCTCGATCGCGGGCGTGTTGGCAACATCCAGTACTCGCTGATCAACGCCGAGCAGATCCCCTTCCCTGATGACTACTTCGATTGCATCACCATCGGTTTCGGGCTGCGCAACGTCACCGACAAGCAGAAGGCGCTCGGTGAGATGCAGCGGGTGCTGCGTCCGGGCGGTCGAGCGCTGGTGCTCGAGTTCTCTCACCCGCTGACCAAGCCGCTGGGTCGTGCCTACGATCTCTACTCCTTCACCGTGCTGCCGACCCTCGGCAAGCTGGTGACCAACGACCCGGGTAGCTATCGCTATCTCGCCGAGTCGATCCGCATGCACCCGGATCAGGAGACGCTGCGCGGGATGATGGAGACGGCCGGGTTCGAGCGTTGCGAATACTTCAACCACAGCGGTGGCATCGTCGCGATCCACCGGGGATACAAGTTGTGAGCGAAGGCATCCAGATTCCCGACGCCCTGCTCGCCGTGCTCGAGCAGGCGCTCAACCGCTACATCGCCCTCGACCCCGAGGGTCAGGCCGGGTTCGCGGCGCTCGAGGGGCGGATCATCGCCATCGAGGTCAAGGGCTTCGGCACCCGGGTGACGGTGCTGCCGGGGCTGCGTGGGCTGCAGTTGTTCGGGCTCTACGACGCCGAGCCCGATTGCCTGATCCGTGGCACCCCGCTGGGGTTGGCGCGGATGGGGATGGCCGAGCGCAAGGCCGCGCAGCTCGTCTCCGGCGAGGTCGAGATCGAGGGTGACACCGCCTTGGCACAGTCCTTCAGTCAGGCGCTGGCGCATCTCGACGTCGATTGGGAAGAGCAGCTCGCCCGCGTCCTCGGCGATCCCTTCGCCCACCAGCTCGGCGCGCGTGCGCGTGCCACCGCCGACTGGGGCGAGCGCACCTCCGAGGCGATGAGCGTCAACCTCAAGGAGTACCTGCAGGAGGAGCGGCGGCTGTTGCCGACCCGCTACGAGGTCGAGGCCTTCCTCGCGCAGGTCGACACCCTGCGTGACGACGTCGAGCGGCTCGCCGCCCGTCTCGAGCGGCTCACCACCCAGGCAGCGGATCTCGGCACCAAACAATGATCGGACCCCGTCAGGCGTTACGCCTCTTTCGCATCAACTGGGTGCTGCTGCGCAATGGGCTCGACGAGGTCATCCTCGCCACCCATCTGCTGCGCCCGCTGCGCTGGTTGATCTATCTCACCCCCTGGTACTGGCTGCGCGGCGAGTTGCCGCCCTATCCGGCACGGGTGCGCCAGACCCTCGAGGACCTGGGACCGATCTTCGTCAAGTTCGGCCAATTGCTCTCCACTCGGCGCGATCTGCTGCCCGACGATCTGGCCGTGGAGCTGGCCAAGCTCCAGGACCGAGTGCCGCCCTTCGGTGGCGATCAGGCGCGGGCGATGATCGAACGCGCCTGGGGCCGCCCGATCGAGGAGGTGCTTGACCAGTTCGACCCTGAGCCGCTGGCCTCGGCCTCCATTGCCCAGGTCCATACCGCACGCCTCAAGGATGGACGCGAGGTGGTGGTCAAGGTCTTGCGCCCGGGGATCGACCGCACCATCCGCCAGGATCTCGGGCTGATGTACACCATTGCCCAGCTCGCCGAGCGCTATTGGGCCGATGGCCGGCGGCTGCGCCCGATCGAGGTGGTTCGTGAGTACGAGAAGACCATCTACGACGAGCTCGATCTGCAGCGTGAAGCGGCCAACGCCTCGCACCTGCGCCGTCACTGGCAGGGCAGCGAGATGCTCTACATCCCCGAGGTGTTCTGGGACTGGACCCGTTCCAACGTGATGGTGATGGAGCGCGTCTACGGCATCCCGGTGAGCAACGTCGAGGAGATCAAGGCCCAGGGCGTGAGCATGAAGCAGCTCGGCGAGCGCGGGGTGGAAATCTTCTTCACCCAGGTGTTCCGCGACAACTTCTTCCACGCCGATATGCACCCGGGCAACATCTTCGTCGAGCCCTCGGGACGCTACATCTCCATCGACTTCGGCATCGTCGGCACCCTCACCACCGAGGATCAGCGCTATCTCGCCGAGAATCTGCTCGCCTTCTTCGAGCGCGACTACCGGCGGGTGGCCGAGCTGCACGTCGAGTCGGGTTGGGTGCCGCCGGGGACCCGGGTCGACGAGTTCGAGTCGGCGATCCGCACCGTCAGCGAGCCGATCTTCGAGAAGCCGCTGGCCGAGATCTCCTTCGGGCACTTCCTGGTGCGCTTGTTCCAGACCGCGCGGCGCTTCAACATGGAGATCCAGCCGCAGCTGGTGCTGTTGGAGAAGACCCTGCTCAACATCGAGGGGCTGGGGCGCCAGCTCTATCCCGAACTCGATCTCTGGACCACCGCCAAGCCCTACATGGAGCGCTGGATGAAGGAGCGTGTCGGGGTCGCCGGGCTGGCTGAGCGCACCAAGCGTAACGTGCTCTCGATCGCCGACCAGACCCCGGAGTTGCCGCTGATGGCCTATCGCATCCTCAGCAGCTACGACCGCCGCTTGCGTCTGGCCGAGTCGAGCCACGTGATCAATGCCGAGCGCGCGCGTCAGGCCCGTACCAGTGGCAACGCCATCCGCGCCATCGGCGGCGCCACGGTGCTCGTCTGCGGTACCCTGGTGCTGTTGCTCGGTCCCGGCCACTGGTTGCAGGAGGGGGTTGGTGTGGCGTTGGTGGCGCTGTGCTATCTCTCCGGGATCTGGCTGTTCGCGAGCGCCGCGCGTCAGGGCTGACCGCCCGCCTCGCGGCGACGGACGACGGGGCGCCACGCCGTGGGTCGCGTCGTCCGTTCACTGATCATCCCCAGGCGGCCCGGTGTGCCGCCGCCGTGTGCAGGATCGACCCTCACCCCATGTCCGAGACCAACCGTTACGGGCCCCTGGCCTCCCGGGTCTATCACCTCGACAAGCCCATCGGGCGTTCCTTCGGTGACATCGAATACTATGCCGAGCGTCTGGCCGAGTGTCCGGGGCCGGTACTCGAGCCCGCCGTCGGCAACGGTCGGGTGCTGATCCCACTGCTGGAGCGTGGGCTCGATGTCCGGGGTTTCGATGCCTCGGAGGAGATGCTGACCTACTGCCGTGCGGCGTGCGCGAGGCGTGGTCTCTCCGCCTCACTCGAGCAGCAAGGCTTCGAGACGTTTTCCCAGGCCCTGGCGTTCGCTGCCATCATCATCCCCGCCGGCTCCTTCCAGCTGATCACCGATCCCGGGCGGGCGCGGGCGGTGTTGCGCCGTTTCCGTGCTGCGTTGCGCCCGGGAGGGCGGCTGATCCTCGATCTCGAACCGCTCTCGGCGCTGAGCGCGCCACCCGGGGCGGCGCGTCATTGGCACGATGGCGCGGACCTGCTCACCCTGACCGAGCAGCGGGTCGAGTCCGATCCCGTGTGTCAGACGACCTGCTCCCAGCTCCGCTATGAGTTGTGGCGCGATGGCGCACTCGTCGCCACCGAGATCGACCTGTTCGCGCTGCGCTTCTGGGGGGTGCTGGAGTTCGAGCTGGCGTTGCGTGAGGCCGGGTTCGAGGAGATCGAGATCGCCGCCGATTACCGTCGCGGCGTCCGTCCGAGCGCGCAGGCGGGGATCTTCACCTTCGTCGCCCGCTAAGCGTCCCGGTGTCCGTGATCGGCGGGGTGTGGTGCCGGTCGCCCTCGTCCCAACTGGACACTGAACCAGAACACGCTGCCCGAGCCCGGCTCGCTACTGCAGCCGGCCGTCCCACCGAAGCGCTCGGCGACCTTCTTCACGGTAACCAACCCGAGCCCCGAGCCCTCGTGACGCCGGCTGATCGAGTTGTCGGCCTGTTCGAACAGGTTGAACAGCCGTGCCCGGACCTCGGGGCCGAAACCGATGCCGGTGTCGGTGACGGTGAAGCCGATTCGAGCGGTCTCGGCGGTACATTCCTCGACGTTCACCGCGATCTCGATGTGGCCCTGTTCGGTGAACTTGATGGCATTGTCGAGATAGCAGTGCAGGGCGTGGCGGATCCAGTCGGCGTCACCGTACAGCGCCTCGGGCTGCGCCTCCACCTGGGTGCCGATCGCCAATCCCTTGGCGTGCGCCCGCGCTCGTAGGGGGGCGACGACCTCGTCGACCAAGGTCGCGAGGTCGATCGGCTCGGGGTTGCTGGCGAGCATCTTGGCATCGAGGTCGCTGACCCGCAGCACCGCCTCGAACATTGCGGTCAGGCGGTGTGCCGAGTCGACGACCTGGTCGATCCAGGTGTCGCGCTTGGGGCTATCGGGCTGACCCTGGATGAGCTGCAGCAGGCCGATGATCTGATGTACCGGGGTGCGCATCTCGTGTGACATGTTGTGGAGGAAGTTGGTCTTGGCGCTGTTGGCCGCCTCTGCCACCTCCTTGGCCCGCTGCAGCTCGCGGGTGCGTTCGGTGACCTTGCGTTCGAGCGATTCGTTGAGCGCAAGTAGTGCCTGCTCCTGCTCCTTGAGCGCGAGCTGGAGCGAGACACGAGATTCGAGCACGTCGAGGTTGACGGGCTTGTGGATGAAGTCGGCCGCACCGCTGCGCAGGGCGTCGGTCTCGCTCTCGGCGGTGTTGGCGGCGGTGACGAAGATCACTGGGATGGTGTGGGTGGCCGGGTCCTGCTTGAGCCGCGCCAGGACCTCGTAGCCGTCCATCCCCGGCATCTTCACGTCGAGCAGGATCAGCGCCGGCCGGCGGGCATGGGCGAGGCGTAGCGCCTCCTCGCCGGAGGTCGCCGCCAGGACCTCGAAGCCCTGCATCAGCCGTTTGCCGAGTACCAGGATGTTATCCGGTGCGTCATCGACGATCAGGATGGTCTTCACACGCTAGCCCTCGTGTCGGTCGCAGCCCGGCCAGGTCGCCCCTCCCTGACGGCCAGGTCGTCGGTATGGGCGCTCAGTCGTCCAGGGAGGTGCGCCATGCGGTGATGATGTCGAGCGCCTGGTCGAAGCGTAGCCCTCGTATCGCGGTGTCCAGGGCGATGAGGTCGGTGGCGCCGAAGGCGGTCTCGAGTCGTGGGGCGAGTGCCTCGAAGGTGGTCACCGCGGTAAGTCGGTGGGCGACGAGGTCTTGTCGTAGAGGCTCCAGTGTCGCGGCATCGAGCGCCTGGTGTTGTCGGTCGTCGTCGGCATCCGGCGGTGTGTGCCTCGACGGGCTCCGCAGGTGAGGATGGAGGTCGGTCTGCAGATTCCGAAGGGCCTGGGCAAGTCGAGACAGCTGCTCGGTGAGATCGGGCGGGGCGGGTTGCCGGAGTTGGTGCTCGATCGATTTGGCCTGCTGGCGTATCGCCTCGGCGCCGATCAGTCCGGCGCTGCCGGCAAGCCGGTGGAGTCGGTCGGCGAGGGCGGCGTGCGCGTTAGGCGGTGGTGGTGATGCCTCCTGGAGGTCGGCGAAGTCCTGGAGCAGGTTGCGGCCACTCGACTGGAACAGCGCCCAGTCACCATCGAGTCGCCGCTCGGCGTCGCGCATCTGCAGCCCTGGGATCGCCGGCCACTGCGGACGCGGTGGGGGCTGGTCTTGGGTCTCGGCCACGGGCAGCGCGGCCCCTCGCGCCCGCTCGATATGACGGCGCAGGATACGCACCATCTGGTCCGGTTCGAAGGGCTTGGTGAGGTAGTCGTTCATCCCCGCAGCGAGCGCACGCTGGCGCTCGCTGGAGAGCGCCCCGGCGGTCAGGGCGATGACCGGCAATTGCGCCAGGCCCAACTCGCTACGGATCGCCTGGACCGTGGCGATGCCGTCCATGAGCGGCATCTGGACATCGAGTAGTACGGCATCGAATTCTCGCCCCGGCTGGCCGAGTCGAGCGAGCGCCTCCTGTCCGTTGCCGCAGGTCTCCACCGTCGCGCCCTGACGTTCGAGGAGCCGGCGGGCGACGTCGAGGTTGAGCGCGCTGTCGTCGATCAGCAGCAGCTTGGTGTCGGGCAACCACTGGATGTGGCGGGCACCGAGTTCGGTACCTTCCAGCAGTCGTTGATGCTGGTCGGTGTGCTTGACCACTGCCGAGTTGACCTGGTTGAAGAGTGTCGAGCTGTCGACCGGTTTGACCAGGATGCTGTCGGGACGGTGGGCCAGGGCGGTGGTATCGAGTGCGGCGATATCCTCGGCAGTGAGCAGAATGGTCGCCGGGAGCCGTCCGGCGCCGAGCTGGTCGTGCAGTTGCTCTAGCGCCGCCAGACCATCGATGCCGGGCATGCGCCAGTCGACGATGAGGCAGTCGACCGGGCGCGAGGAGCGGTTACGCTCGAGTACCTGTTCGATCAACGCCCGGCCGTCGGCCACGCCCTCGGCCTGCCAGCCGAGCGAGTGTGCCATCGCGATCAGCGCCGCGCGTTGTTTGGCGTCGTCCTCGGCGATCACGATCTCCAACCGCGGCATGCCGTGGTCGAGACCGCCGAGCTGCTGGTCGTCGGGCTGTTCGAGCGCGACCTCGATGCGGAAGATGCTGCCGCTGCCCTCGGTGCTCTCGACCGAGACCTCGCCGCCCATCTGTTCGATGATCTGGCGGACGATGGCCAGGCCCAGCCCGGTGCCGCCGAAGCGACGGGTGGTGGAGTCGTCGGCCTGGACGAAGGGGGCGAACAGGCGTTGCTGCGTCGCTGTCGGGATGCCGACCCCGGTGTCCTCGACCTCCAGGCGGAGCAGGGTGCGAGTGTCGTCCTCGACGGCCGTCGCCGTCGCTCGCAGGGTGATGCCGCCGCTGCTGGTGAACTTGACCGCGTTGGTCAGTAGGTTGAGCAGGATCTGGCGCAGCCGGGTGGCATCGCCGACGAGGATGTCCGGGACCTCAGTGGCAATGTTCAGGTCCACTGCCAGCCCCTTCTCCCGGGCCTGCTCGGAGACGATACGCAGCGACTCCCGGCAGAGGTTGCCGACGCTGAACGGGATCTGTTCGAGGACCAGTTCGCCGGCCTCGATCTTCGACAGGTCGAGGATGTCGTTGACGATCCCGAGCAATGCCTTACCGGCCGCTTGGATCTTGGTGACACAGTCGCGCTGCTCCGTGTCCAGTGATCCGAGCCCGAGCAGGTGAGCGAGTCCGAGTACGGCATTCAGCGGGGTGCGGATCTCATGACTCATGTTGGCAAGGAACTGGGACTTGGCGGCGTTGGCCTGTTCAGCCGCGTCGCGCGCCTCCTCCATCGACGCGTTGAGCGCACGCTGCAGCTGCGTCTCGCGCTGTAGCGCGGCCATCCGCGACGAGAGCCAGGCGATGATCGCGATCAGCAGATAGGCGGTGGCGTTGACCATCAGGAAATTGGCCCAGGCACGACCCTGAACCTCTGCCAGTGCTTGATCGAGCGGATAGGTCGCGTGCAGGGTCAGCGGTTTGCCGTCACCGAGGCTGTAGAGCCGGCGCGAGTCGACGATGAAGGTGTCCCCGGTGGCGTGCTCGCGTACCAGTCGGGCACCCTCGAACCCGGCGGGGTGGTTGGCCGGCGACAGACGGGTGAAATCGTCCTGCCATGTGGTGGTCGCGTACTGTGCAAATTCGTGCTCGAAAGCCGCTGCGGAGGGATGGAGTAAATAATGTCCCTGACCATCGGTCAGGAAGTAATCGGTGGCGCTGTCGCTGCGGCTGAGTTCATCGAGCAGGGCGGCGAACTCGTAATTGACCACGACGACGGCGAAGGTCTCACCGCGTGCATTGGCCACCGGGGTCGAGACCCGGACCGTTGGTCGGTGGGGCCGCTCGATCTTGCCGTGTTCGCGGTTGAGCTCGATCGCCGAGACCACCAGGCTGCCGGCCGTGGCGGCGAGTGCCTCGATGAAGTACGGGCGTTCCCCCTTGCGTTGGAAGGCGCTGCTGGGCGGAATTCGTGGTTCGCCTTCGGCATCGCGCTCGACCCGGATCAGCTCGAGCCCGTTGTCAGCAACGCCGATGAAGCGTGCCTGGAAGACCCGCGGTTCGGCCCTGAGGAAACCGAGATAGATCTGGTCGAGCCGATTTTTCCACACCGCGAAGGTTTCGCCGTTGACCGGGTCGATCCCGCCGTGGAGCAGCACCCGCCCGATCCCCGATACCGGCGGGACCGAGGCGAGGAACTCGGTCATGCGCTTGAGGTGACCGATCTCCTGATCGAAGACCGTGGCCTTGAGTGAGAGCTGGGCCTGCTGTTGGGAGACGAAGGCGGTGAAGAAGGTGCGTCCGGACTGGATCTGGGCGTACCAATAGGTACCGAACGAGAAGGCCGCCGCCGCCATGATCGCCAGTGTCCAAGAGGTGCGGGGTCTCGCGGTTGCGGCGGACTCGGTCATGGCGACTCCGTGTCACGGCACAGGATGTCGTTGAAACTAGCCGATGACGCCGGGTTTTGCGACCCCGCGCCGACCGACATGGTCGGCGCTGTTGACGGCCCCGGTTCAGGCGTGCATGACGATGTCGGCGGGGCCGATCTCGGCGATGTCGCGATGGCCGATGAAGGCCATGGTCAGCTCGGTCTCCTCGTGGAGGATCTCGAGCATGCGGGTGACCCCAGCACGACCATTGGCGCCGAGTCCATAGACCAGTGGTCGCCCGACCATCACCCCGCGCGCACCGAGTGCGCGGGCGCGGATGACATCCTGGCCGGTGCGCACGCCGCTGTCGAGCCAGACCTCGAGGTCCCCGCCGACGGCCTCGACGATCTCCGGCAGCACGCTGATCGAGGAGCGCGCGCCGTCGAGCTGGCGCCCGCCGTGGTTGGAGACGACGACGGCGTCGGCGCCGAGCGCGGCGCAGGCGCGCGCGTCCTCGGCCTCCATGATCCCCTTGATGATCAGTGGCCCGTCCCACCACTCGCGATAGCGCTTGACGTCGTCCCAGCCGAGCTTGGGATCGAAGGAGGCGGCGGTCCATTGCATCAGGTCATGCATGTCCTCGACCCCGGTAGCGCAGCCCTGGATGTTGCCGAAGCCACGATTGCGGGTGGCGAGCATGCCCAGCGCCCAGCGCGGGCGCCGGGCGATGTCGATGAGGTTGGGCAGGGTCAGGCGCGGCGGCGCGGTCATGCCGTTGCGGTGATCGGCGTGGCGTTTGCCGATCATCTGCAGGTCGAGGGTGAGCACCAGCGCTGAGCAGCCGACCGCGCGCGCGCGCTCGATCAGCTTGCGGGTGAAGTCGCGATCGCGCTGGACGTAGAGCTGGAACCAGAACGGCTTGGTGGTGTGGCGTGCGACCGTCTCGATCGAACAGATGCTCATGGTCGAGAGGGTGAAGGGCACGCCGAACGCCTCGGCGGCCTGGGCGGCCTTGATCTCGCCGTCGGGGTGCTGCATGCCGAGCAGCCCCACCGGGGCCAGGGCCACGGGCATCCGTACTGGCTGGCCGACCAGGGTGGTGGCCAGGGTGCGCGGTTCGAGATCGCGCGCCACTCGCTGGCGAAAGAGGATGCGCTGGAAATCGGCGCGGTTGAGCGCGAGCGTCTGCTGGGTCCAGGAACCCGATTCGCAGTAACCCTGGAACATCCGAGGGACACGACGATGGTAGAGGCGCTGCAGGTCGGTGAGCTCGCAGATCACGGACATGGGGTGAGGTCCCGGGTGGATTGAAACCCCCAGACTACACCAACTGCCCCGGTCTGCGCGGGGTGTTGCCGGGCGAGGTCGTGGCGGCATCATGCCCCTTGCTTTTCCCCGGCCACGCGCTAAAGTCAGCGCACTTCCTCCCTTGCGCGTGTCCCGACTCGTGCCCGATCCCGAACCCCACCCCCTCACGCCGCCGGTGCTCACCGGCGAGGCCAGCGTGCGTGCCGCCGCGCTCGCCGATCTCGACGACCTGCTCGGTCTCGAGACCCAGTGTTTCACCAGTGACCGCATCAGCCGCCGGCAGTGGCGCTATCTGCTCACTCGCGCCCGGGCGCGCACCCTGGTGGTGGTGCGTGTCGGCCGGGTGGTCGGCTATGTGCTGCTGCTGTTCAGCCGCGCCACCTCGGTGGCGCGGCTCTACTCGATCGCCGTCGACCCCACCGCGCGTGGCGAGGGCGTCGGCCGGACGCTGGTCGAGGCGGCCGAGCGTGCTGCCTGGGCGCAGGATCGCGCCTATCTGCGCCTCGAGATCCGGTGTGACAACCGCGCCTCGCAGGCGCTGTTCGAGGGCGCCGGCTATCGCCGCTTCGCGACGCGCGCCGATTACTACGAAGACCACATGGCGGCGCTGCGCTACGAGAAGCCGCTGGCCCCGGGGCTGAAGCCGGCCTTCGACCGGGTGCCCTTCTACGAGCAGACCCTCGACTTCACCTGTGGTCCGGCCTCGCTGATGATGGCGATGCGGGCGCTGCGCCCGGCGCTGGTCCTCGACCGCGCCCTGGAGCTGCGGCTGTGGCGCGAGTCGACCACCATCTTCATGACCTCGGGACACGGCGGCTGTGGCCCGCTGGGGCTGGCGCTGGCCGCCGATCGGCGCGGCTTCGTCGCCAGCGTCCACGTCAACGACCCCGGGGTGCCGCTGATCGACTCGGTGCGCAGCCCCGAGAAGAAGGCGGTGATGCGCCTGGTGCACGAGGACATGCTCGCCGAGGCCGGGCGGGTGGGGCTGGCGGTGCGCTACGAGCGTCTGCCCCTGGAGGCGGTCGAGCGTCACTGGGAAGGCGGCGCGGTGCCGCTGGTGCTGATCAGTTCCTATCGTATCTACCAGGAGAGGTTTCCCCACTGGGTAGTGGTCACCGGGTTCGACGCGCGCTTCGTCTATGTCCACGATCCCTATGTCGACGCCGCGCGCGGCGAGACCCGGCTCGACTCGATGGACATGCCGATCCAGCGCGCCGAGTTCACCCGCATGGCCCGCTACGGGCGGGTCGGGCTGCAGGCGGTGGTGCTGGTGGCGGAGTCGCATCATGGCTGAGCACCTGTTGGTGGTGGAGCGCCCCGCGGCCTGGGCGGGGCGGGTGCCGGGCGTGGCCGTGGTCGACGTGCGCGACTATCTCGCCGGTGGCGAGCAGGCCGCGCGGCGTGGGCTGCGAGTGATCAATCTCTGCGACAGCTACCGCTATCGCTCGCTCGGCTATTACTGCTCGCTGCTCGCCGAGGCGCGCGGCCATCGCGTCTTGCCGAGCGTGGCGACCATCCAGGAGCTCTCCAGCCGGGCGCTCTATGCCCTGGCCACCGAGGAGCTGGACATCCGCGTGCAGCGTCTGCTCGGCGCCCGGCGCAGCGCGGCGCCGGTCGGCGCCGAGACCCATGTGCTCACGCTCTACTTCGGCCACTGCGAGGCCGAGGCGCTGCGCGCGCTGGGGCGGCGCATCTTCGAGACCTTCCCCTGTCCGATCCTGCGCGTGACCTTTCGCCGTCAGGGCGAGTGGCGGATCAGCGCGATCGAGGCCCTGCCGACCTCGTCGCTCGCCGACGAGCCCGCCCGTGCCGCACTGCTCGCGGCGCTGGGTGCGCACCTGTCGCGCCGTTGGCGTCGCCCGCGCGCCCCGCACCCCTATCGCTACGACCTGGCGGTGCTGCGCGACCCGCAGGAGGCGCTCGCCCCCTCCGACCCCGGCGCGCTGGCGCGGCTGGTCCGCGCCGGTCGGGCGCTGGGGGTCAACGTCGAGCTGATCGGGCGGCGCGACTACAGCCGGTTGGCCGAGTACGACGCGCTGTTCATCCGCGAGACCACCCGCATCGCCCATCACACCTTCCGCTTCGCCAACAAGGCCGAGCGCGAGGGGCTGGTGGTGATCGACGACCCGCGCTCGATCCTGCGCTGCACCAACAAGGTCTATCTCGCCGAGCTGCTCGCCGCGCACCGCGTCCCGCGTCCGCGCACCCTGGTGCTGCGCCGCGAGACGCTGCTCGAGGCCGAGCGCGAGATCGGCTATCCGGTGGTGTTGAAGATCCCCGAGGGGTCGTTCTCGCGCGGGGTGTTCAAGGCCGAGGACCGCGCCGCGCTGCGGCGCATCGGCGCGCGGCTGTTGCGCGCCTCAGACCTGATCCTCGCCCAGGAGTATCTCTACACCCCCTTCGACTGGCGCATCGGTGTGCTCGGGCGCGAGCCCCTCTATGCCTGCAAGTACTTCATGAGCCGGGATCACTGGCAGATCGTCAAGCACGGGGTCGACGGCGAGCACGAGGAGGGCGGTTTCGAGACCTTGGCGCTGGCGGCGGTGCCCCCGGCGGTGCTACGGGTGGCGCTGCGCGCGGCCGAGCCGATCGGTGACGGACTCTATGGTGTGGACATCAAGGAGACGCCGCGCGGTCCGGTGGTGATCGAGGTCAACGACAACCCCAGCATCGACGCCGGCGTCGAGGACGCGGTGCTGGGTGATGCGCTCTATCGCCAGCTGATCGAGGCGTTCGTGTGTCGTCTGGAGCGACGGCGTCAGTACGCCTCGTCGCATCGATAGGAAGGCGGGGCGGGCAGGGCCCGCCCCGGATGCTCAGAGTCCGAGCATCTTCTCGAGATAGTGGATGTTGGCGCCGCCGGCGAGGAAGGCGCCGTCGCGCATGATGGTGCGCTGGAGTTTGATGTTGGTGTCGATGCCGTCGATGATGGTCTCGCGCAGTGCGTTGCACATGCGCGCGACGGCGGCGTCGCGGTCTTCGCCGTGGGTGATCAGCTTGCCGATCATCGAGTCGTAGTAACAGGGCACCGTGTAGCCGGAGTAGATGTGGGTCTCGAGCCGTACGCCGGGTCCGCCAGGGGCATGGAATTCGGTGATCCTGCCGGGGCTGGGCATGAAGGTCTCGGAGTTCTCGGCATTGATCCGGCACTCGATGGCGTGCCCGCGGATCTCGATGTCCTCCTGGCGGTAGCGCAGCGGCTCGCCGGCGGCGATCAGGATCTGTTCCTTGATGATGTCGATGCCGGTGACCATCTCGGTGACCGGGTGCTCGACCTGGACGCGGGTGTTCATCTCGATGAAGTAGAACTGCCCGTTCTCGTAGAGGAACTCGAAGGTGCCGGCACCCCGGTAGCCGATGGTGCGGCAGGCCTCGGCGCAGCGCTCGCCGATCTCGCGGCGCTGCGCCTCGGTGATGCCGGGGGCCGGGGCCTCTTCGACGACCTTCTGGTGACGGCGCTGCATCGAGCAGTCGCGCTCACCGAGATGGATGGCGTTGCCCATCTGGTCAGCGAGCACCTGGAACTCGATGTGACGTGGGTTCTCCAGGTACTTCTCCATGTAGACCATGTCGTTGCCGAAGGCCGCAGCGGCCTCGGCCTTGGTCAGCGAGATGGCGTTGAGCAGGGTGGCCTCGGAGTGCACCACGCGCATGCCGCGTCCGCCGCCGCCGCCCGATGCCTTGATGATCACCGGATAGCCGATCTCGCGCGCCAGCTCCAGGGTGCGCTTCTTGTTGTCGTCGAGCGGGCCGCCCGAGCCGGGTACGCAGGGTACGCCGGCGGCCTTCATCGCCTCGATCGCCGAGACCTTGTCGCCCATCAGGCGGATGGTCTCGGGGCGCGGGCCGATGAAGATGAACCCGGAGTGCTCGACGCGCTCGGCGAAGTCGGCGTTCTCCGAGAGGAAACCGTAGCCGGGGTGGATGGCGACGGTGTCGGTGACCTCGGCGGCGCTGATCAGCGCCGGGATGTTGAGGTAGCTCTGCTGGGACGAGGCCGGGCCGATGCACACGGCCTCGTCGGCCAGCAGCACATGTTTGAGGTCGCGGTCGGCCTCGGAGTGTACCGCGACGGTCTTGATGCCGAGCTCGCGGCAGGCGCGTAGCACCCGGAGCGCGATCTCGCCGCGGTTCGCGATCAGAACCTTCTCGATCATTGCAGCCATGATTGCAGTGTCTTCTGTAGCGGTTGCCAGGCTGCGCCACCGAGGTGGCGCAGGGTCGACGCTCGCGTGAGGGGGCGTCCCCTCACTCGATCACTCGATCACGAACAGCGGCTGGTTGTATTCGACCGGCTGACCGTTCTCCACCAGGATGCGCTTGACGGTGCCCGCCTGCTCGCACTCGATCTGGTTGAGGATCTTCATCGCCTCGATGATGCACAGCGTCTCGCCGACCTTGACCGTCTGGCCCTCCTCGATGAAGGCCTTGGCGCCCGGTGCCGGGGCGCGGTAGAAGGTGCCGACCATCGGCGAGCGCACGACCTCGCCCTGGAGTTCGAGCGGGGCCTCGTCGTCACCCTCGTCATCACCGCTGGTGGCGGCGGCAGGGGCGGGGGCGGGGGCGGCGGCCGGCGCCTGGGGCGCGTAGATCGGCATGGCGGTGCTGCCGTGGCGGCTGATGCGCACGGATTCCTCGCCCTCGTGGATCTCGATCTCGGCGACGTCGGATTGCTCCAACAGCTCGATCAGCTTCTTAACCTTGCGGATGTCCATGGTCAGGGGTTCTCGTTCGTGTGGTCTTGCGCCACGCGGGTGAGCGCGGCGCGCAGCGCCAGTGCGTATCCCTCGGCCCCGAGCCCGCAGATCACTCCCTCCGCGATGTCGGAGAAATAGGAGTGGGCGCGGAATGGCTCGCGGGCGTGCACGTTTGACAGGTGCACTTCGATGAAGGGGATCGCCACCCCCAGCAGCGCATCGCGCAGGGCGACGCTGGTGTGGGTGAAGGCGGCCGGATTGATGATGATGAAGCGCACGTTCTCGTGTGCCGCGCGGTGGACTGCGTCGACCAGGACGTGCTCGGCGTTGCTTTGCAGGAAGGCGAGATCGTGCCCCGCCCGTGCAGCCATCTGCTGGAGCTCGCGCTCGATGTCGGCCAGCGTGGTGCTGCCGTAGTGCGCGGGCTCGCGGGTTCCGAGGAGGTTGAGATTGGGTCCGTTCAGGACCAGGATCGCGGCCATGTCGCCAGCTGCCTCGCCGAAGGTTGCAACGGTTTTTGATCCACCAGTTTCGGCTTTGAACAGTGGTGAATCGCCGCGAATTGTCCGTATTTTACGGTATTTTGTCCAGTCTATTCGGTCGCGACAGGGCCTGTCAGCGGGGCGTCGCCGAGGGGGCGTCGAGTCGTGCGGCCAGCTGTTCGAACTGGTCCTGCTCGAGTGCGCCGAGATGGCTGAAGACGTGTCTGCCGCGGGCGTCGAAGGCGACGGTGAAGGGCAGTCCCTCGACACGGTTGCCGAGCCGGCGGGTGAGGGTGATGGTCTCGAGCTCGGCGAGCAAGATGGTGAGGTCGACTGGGTGCGCGGCGAGGAAGGCGCGGGTTGCCTCGGGGCGGTCGACGGCGATCGCCACCACCCGTATGCCGGCGTCGGCATGGCGCTGGGCAAAACGCTCGAGTCGCGGCAGTTCCTCGAGACAGGGTGGGCACCAAGCGGCCCAGAAATTGAGGATCAGTGGATGCCCGGACCAGGTGTCGCTGCTGTGCTCGTGCCCGGCAAGGTCGGGGAGGCGGATCTCGGGCCATTGTACCGGTTCGCCCTGACCTAGTCCCGCGAGGGGAATGCCGCCTCCCTCGGGATCGATCCAGCGCTCGCCGAGCAGTGCTGCGCCGATGCTCAGCCCCCCCGCGAGCGCGGTCACCAGCGCCACCTTGGCTGGGTTCACGGCGTGGCCCGGCGCAGGTGATCGGCGAAGGCCGCAGCGGGGGTGAAGCCGACCAGGCGGAGGCCGGGACGCTCTTCGCCGGCGGCGTCGAAGAACAGCATCGCCGGCGGTCCGGGGATGCCGAAGCGTCCCTGCATCAGTGTCTGGTCGGCGTCGTCGTTGGCGGTGACGTCGGCCTGCAGCAGCACGAAGCGGTCGAGTTCGGCGATCACCGTGGGGTCGCTGAAGGTGTAGCGCTCCATCTCCTTGCAGGCGACGCACCAGTCGGCATAGAAGTCGAGCATCACCGGGCGGCCCTGGGCGCTGGCGGCGGCCAGTTCGCGGTCGAGATCGGCCACCGTCTTGATCCGGGTGAACTCGGCGTGGGCCGCCTCGCCGCCGCCGATGCCGAGACCGCGCAGCGGTTGCAGGGTGTCCTTGCCGCCGGCGGCGGCGCCGATCAGCATCAGGCTGCCGTAGACCAGCAGCGCCACCCCGAGGCCCTTCCACAGCTTGCGCCAACCGCCACTCTCGTGACCGAGCGGGCTGAGCGCGCCGAGATAGACCGCCGAACAGATCAGCAGCAGGCCCCACAGCAGCATCGCCACCGCTGCGGGGATCACCCGCTCGATCAGGCTGATGGCGACGGCGAGCAGGGCGACGCCGAACACCGCCTTGACCGCCTCCATCCAGGCCCCGGCGCGGGGCAGCAGCTTGCCCGCCGAGGTGCCGATGACGATCAACGGTGCACCCATGCCGAGGCTCAGCGCGAACAGCGCCACGCCGCCGAGCAGCGCATCGCCGGTCTGGCTGATGTAGATGAGCGCGCCGAACAGCGGCGGGGCGACGCAGGGGCCGACGATCAGCGCCGAGAGCAGGCCCATGATTGCCACCCCAGCGAGGGTACCGCCCTGCTGGCGGTTGCTGAGCGCGGCCAGGCGTGATTGCAGGCCGGTCGGCAGCTGCAGGTCGTAGAAACCGAACATCGACAGCGCCAGGGCGACGAACACCAGGGCGAAGGCGCCGAGGATCCAGGGGTCCTGGAAGGCGGCTTGGAGGTTGGCGCCGAACAGCCCGGCGAGCACCCCGGCGACGGTGTAGGTCAGCGCCATCGCCAGCACGTAGACCAGCGACAGCACGAAGGCGCGGCGGGTGGTGATGCCGGCACCCTGGCCGGCGATGATCCCGGAGAGGATCGGGATCATCGGGAACACGCAGGGGGTGAAGGCGAGCAGCAGACCGAGCCCGAAGAACAGCGCCACGCTGGTCCACAGGCTGGCGTTGGCCAGGGTCGAGGCCAGGCGGTCCTGCTCGGAGACCGGCGCCGCGCTCGGCGCAGGCGTGGTCGGCGCCGGCGCGACGGCGAGGGGTGCGGCGCTGCCGCCGGCGGGGAGGGTGAGCGCCACCGCGCGGGTCTGCGGCGGATAGCAGATGCCGCGCTCGGCGCAGCCCTGATAGCCGACCCGCAGGGTAGTGTCGAGCGCCTCGGTGGTAGTGCGGCGCAGGCTCAGCTCGAGGGTGAGACGGTCGTGATAGACGGCGACGTCGCCGATGCTGCCGTCGGGCAGCACCGAGTCGTGCTTGATCTCGCCCGGCGGCAGCACCGGCGGATCGAGCGCGAGCCGGGCGTCGTCGAGCGCGACCTCGACCAGGTCGCGATAGAGGTAGGTGCCGGGGGCGATCTCCCAGTGCAGCCGCACCCGGTCGGGGCCGAGCACCTCGACCTGGAGGTCGAAGGCCTGGTCGACACCGAGGACCTCGTCGTCATCGAGACCGAGCGCGCGACTGATGTCCGCGCCGGCGTCGAGTCCGGGCAGCGGGATCGCCGGGGCCGCCGCGGTGGCCGGCGGCGCGGGCAGGCGTACCTGGACGCGCTGGCGCTGTGGCGGGTAGCAGAGTCCGGCGTCGGCGCAGCCCTGTGAGGTGGTCTCCAGGGTGAGCACCTCGGGGGCCGCAGCGGTGCGCGCCACGGGCAGGGTGATCTCGACCGTGTCGCGATAGATGCCGACCTCGCCGAAGAACTCGTCCTGCTTGATCTCGGGCTCGGGCAACACCGGTTGGCCGAGGGTGACGCCGGCGGTGTCGGTGGTGAAGGCGAATTTAGCGGCGTAGAGATAGTAGCCCTCGGCGATGCGCCAGCGCACCTGCAGGGTGTCGGCATCGATGGCCTCGGCGCTGGGCTGGAAGGCCTGATCGGGCAGCAGGAAGTCGTCGCTGGCCTGGGTGAGTCCGGGGAGCAGCAGGGTGAGCAGCAGGAGCAGGGGCAACAGGCGTGACAGGGGGCCGAGGCGAGACATCAGGGGTGTGCTCCTGTGGCGGTGTCGATCCAATTCAGATAGTCGGTGAGGCCCTCGGTGACGGGCACGGCGATCGCCTCCGGGGTCTCGTAGGGGTGGAGTTCGGCGAGTCGCTCGATAAGCGCGCGGCTGCGCGTGGTGCTGGTCTTGATCAGCAGCAGCACCTCGTGCTCGCGTGCGATCTCCCCCGCCCAGCGATAGATCGAGGTCAGGCCGGGGACCAGATTGACGCAGGCGGCCAGTTCCTCCTCGACCAACTGCTCGGCGAGCCGGGTCGCCTGGGCGACATCGGGGCAGGTGCACAGCAACAGATGGTGTCGAGGGTCAGGGGACATGCTCTGGGTCTCCTTGCGGGTATGGCCTAATCCTTATTGGTACGATGCGCTCGTCGATGGTTCAAGCCGGGGTGTTGCGGCATCCTGAGCGGCGCCGGCGCGTGCTGTCAATGGCCGCCAGCCGCCAGCTGCTAGCCGCCAGCGGTCAGGGTACTGAACCGCTAAGATACCGTCTTGCCTGTCAATCGACGATCATGCAACACCAGCCTCCCCGACTGGAGGCTGGAAGCTGGTTTGAACCGCGAAGACACGAAGGGCGCAAAGGAGAAACGTGCCCCCAGCGGTCAGCCGCCAGCCCGTAGGTTGGGTTGCCCATACACCACCGATCGACGAATCCTCGGGACTCTAGGACGGGCAACCCAACATCGCCACCAGGCGGCCGCCAGCGGGTTGAACCGCGAAGACGCCAAGGACACAAAGAAAGCGACCAACCGACCAACCGACCAACCGACCAACCGACCAACCGAGCAGCCTTCAGCAAACAGTCTCCAGTGTCGGTGTGCGGTCGACCGCGACGCGACGAGATAACCCAGCCCCTCACTGGAGGCTGGCAGCTGGAAGCCTTCCTTCATCTTCGCGCTCTTGGCGTCTTGGCGGTTCAATCTTCTGACGGCTAGTCGCCGGTTCCATTCGGGGCGCGCCATGCACTATGCTGCAGGGCATGGCTATGCCGCCGTCCCTCCTCCAGTCGCCCCCTTCGATATCCGATCGCGGGAGGGCCGATATGTCCGCTGTCCGGTTGGCGCGGGCGCTCGCCGATCCCGATCCTCGGGATCCTGGTCTTCCACCTTGACGAGAGACTACCGCCGTGCTGCTTTTCCTTGTGCTCTTCATCGGGCTGCCGCTGATCGAGATCTATCTATTGATCGAGGTCGGTTCCGAGATCGGTGCCCTGTCGACCATCATGCTGTCGATCCTGACTGCAGTGATCGGGACCTGGCTGGTCCGTCACCAGGGCTTCGGCGTGCTGCTGCGGGTCCGCGAGCTGAGCGACCGCGGCGAGGTGCCCGCGCTCGAGATGATGGACGGCGCCCTGCTGTTGGGCGCCGGCCTGTTCCTGTTATTGCCCGGCTTTCTCACCGACGCCGTCGGCTTCCTGCTGCTGGTGCCGCCGCTGCGCCGGGTGCTGGTGCTGCGCTACGTGCGCGGGATCTCGGTGACTACGGTGCAGGGACAGGATCCCTTCCGTTCGCCCGATGAACCCCGCGTCATTGAGGGTGACTACCGTCGCGAAGACTGATCCGCGCCCCTCTCGCGCATCGTCACGGCCCCGGTCGTGACGATGCCGCCCGCCGCCCGCCGCCCGCCTCTTCGCCGACACCCCCAGCCCTTGTTCCGGCGTTGTGGTCTTTGCCTTCCGCAGTCGAGATCGCCCCGTCATCGGACCCTTGACACCATAGATTTTGTCTCTACTATTAGCACTCGTTTCAGGTGAGTGCTAACAGGCCTTCGGTGACCACCGCTGTAGCGCTCAGATACAGACTGACCCACTTCTCAACCGTACGAGGAGCCCTTAATGAACATCCGTCCCTTGCATGATCGCGTCGTCGTCCGTCGCATGGAGGAAGAGCGCACCACCGCCGCCGGTATCGTGATCCCGGACTCGGCCACCGAGAAGCCGATCCAGGGCGAGGTGATCGCTGTCGGCAACGGCAAGATCCTCGACAACGGTGAGGCCCGTGGCCTCGACGTCAAGGTCGGTGATCGCGTGCTGTTCGGCAAGTACTCCGGCACCGAGGTCAAGCTCGACGGCCAGGAGTTCCTGGTGATGCGCGAAGACGACATCATGGGTGTCATCGAGGGCTGAGCCGAGCGCGCCCCGCATCCATCCCGATACGACCAGAATCCAGATTCGAGGAAGCTAGACAATGAGTGCAAAAGACGTGAAGTTCGGTGGTGACGCCCGCGCCCGTATGATGGAGGGTGTCAACACCCTCGCCAACGCGGTCAAGGTCACCCTGGGTCCGAAGGGCCGCAACGTGGTGCTGGAGAAGTCCTTCGGTGCGCCGACCGTCACCAAGGACGGCGTCTCCGTGGCCAAGGAGATCGAGCTCTCCGACAAGTTCCAGAACATGGGCGCGCAGATGGTCAAGGAGGTTGCCTCGCAGACCTCCGACATCGCCGGTGACGGCACCACCACCGCCACCGTGCTCGCCCAGGCGATGGTCCGCGAGGGTCTGAAGGCGGTTGCCGCCGGCATGAACCCGATGGACCTCAAGCGCGGCATGGACAAGGCCGTCGAGGCCGCTACCGCCGAGCTGCGCAACCTCTCCAAGCCCTGCACCGAGAACAAGTCGATCGCCCAGGTCGGCACCATCTCGGCCAACTCCGACGAGTCGATCGGTAAGATCATCGCCGAGGCGATGGAGAAGGTCGGTAAGGAAGGCGTCATCACCGTCGAGGACGGCACCTCGCTGAGCAATGAGCTCGACGTCGTCGAAGGCATGCAGTTCGATCGCGGCTACCTCTCGCCCTACTTCATCAACAACCAGCAGAGCCAGAGCGCCGAGCTGGACGACCCCTACATCCTGCTCTTCGACAAGAAGATCTCGAACATCCGTGATCTGCTCCCCGTGCTCGAGGCCGTCGCCAAGGCCGGCAAGCCGCTGCTGATCATCGCCGAGGACGTCGAGGGTGAGGCGCTGGCCACCCTGGTGGTCAACACCATCCGTGGCATCGTCAAGGTCTGCGCCGTCAAGGCCCCGGGCTTCGGTGATCGTCGCAAGGCCATGCTGCAGGACATCGCCATCCTCACCGGTGCCACCGTGATCTCCGAAGAGGTCGGGCTGTCGCTGGAGAAGGCCACCCTCAACGAGCTGGGCACCGCCAAGAAGGTCCAGGTCGGCAAGGACGAGACCACCATCATCGACGGCGCCGGCGCCGAGATCGACATCAAGAACCGTTGCGAGCAGATCCGCGCGCAGGTCGAGGAGACCTCCTCGGACTACGACCGCGAGAAGCTCCAGGAGCGTCTGGCGAAGCTCGCCGGTGGTGTGGCCGTGATCAAGGTCGGTGCTGCCACCGAGATGGAGATGAAGGAGAAGAAGGCACGCGTCGAGGACGCGCTGCACGCCACCCGCGCCGCCGTCGAGGAGGGTATCGTCCCCGGTGGTGGTACCGCACTGGTGCGCGCCCTGACCGCGATCAAGGACCTCGCCGACGACAACCACGATCGCAACGTCGGCATCCAGATCGCCCGTCGTTCGATGGAGGAGCCGCTGCGCCAGATCGTCGCCAACGCCGGTGAGGAGCCGTCGGTGATCCTCAACAAGGTCGCCGAGGGCGAGGGCAACTTCGGCTACAACGCCGCCAACGGTGAGTACGGTGACATGGTCGAGATGGGTATCCTCGACCCGACCAAGGTCACCCGCTCGGCGCTGCAGAACGCCGCGTCCGTGGCCGGTCTGATGATCACCACCGAGGCGATGGTCGCCGAGGAGCCGAAGGAAGAGGCTCCAGCCGCACCTGACATGGGCGGCATGGGCGGCATGGGCGGCATGGGCATGATGTAAGCCCGGCGCGCTCGTCGCACCATAAAAAAGGCCCCGCTTCGGCGGGGCCTTTTTCGTTTGGGGCTGGCGTGAGAAAGGTTGAACCGCAAAGTCGCAAAGGGCGCGAAGATAAACTGTGCTGCCCTCGCTGTTTGATCTGCCGACGTTTGTACGCCCGCCGCCCACGGAGCATTGACGACTGGCTGCTTTCAAGAGCCTTTGCGCACTTTGCGGCCTTGCGGTTGAACATCCAGGCCGTCAGCCGTCAGCCACCGGAAGGTTGAACTGCAAAGTCGC
>NZ_JAAXKX010000008.1 GCF_012276755.1 Marichromatium bheemlicum
GGTAACGATCCCCTTCACCTTCGACGGCTATCTGACCCTCGTCGACTCGCTCGGCCGCGCCCTGCATCCACGCAAGCGCGGGGCGATCCCGGCGGAGCTGCCCGACATCCTGTCCCGACTCGGCATCGCGCCGGAGCGCTTCGTCGAGCACGCGGGTTTCCTGCTCAAGGGGTTCGGTGCGGCGATCGGCGCACCAGAGCAACTGACCGCGCTCGCCGCACGCCGGGAGTGTCGTTATCTACGCGGATTACGGCGCGCTCGGCTGTTGTTCTCAACCGTCTGAAGGAAGATCACACCAGCGTTTCACGGAAATGCTGCGGAGGATCTTCTTCCGCTCAAGGCATTGGCATCACTCGACGGGGTGTCAACCCCCTCTATTCACAAATAGACACTGCGGCATGTCCGCGACGGTTGAGAAACTCGATCGGTGAAAAATCGCCGAGCGACTCGTACGGTCGGTTCGTCGAGCCAGTCGTCGGTCTGTTGGCGACCTCCTCGAGGGTGTTGAAAAGCCAGACATCGAGGACCTCACGGTGGAGGCTGCAGGAATCAGGAGGCCTGAGTGTCGCTGACCGATGCGGTCTTTATCCAATAGCATTTGCTGATACGTTGATGCGATGGCCCTGCATCGAACATCCAGGCCGAACACCCAGGCTTTTTGCTCACAAGGAACTCGATGCGGCAATCGGTGCGCCGGAGTGGATGACCGCGTTCGCGCACGGTGCGAGCGCCGTTATCTGCAAAGCGCAACGGCCTACCTGGGTGTTGTTCTCGGCCATCGGCATGGAGATTGCGCCGGCATCCTTGCCGGACGAGTACACCGCCAACGCTCAGTGCAGCGCACCCTCGAGGATCGCCCGCACCTCGGCAGTATTGATGTCACCACGCTCGCCGAGCGGCAGCAGGTGGTTGTCCTCCAGGCCGGCGACCAAGGTGTCGATCACCGTAGCGTCGAGCCCGGCGTCGGCAAGCGAGGTCTCGACGCCCATGCGCTGGAAGAATGCCCGGGTGCGAGCGATCGCCTGATCGATACGCGCCTCCGGGTCGCCCTGGTCGATCCCGAACACCCGTTCGGCGTACTGCAGCAACTTGTCGCGCTTGGCCTCGCGGCGGACCTGCATCAGCGCCGGCAGTACGATGGTCAGGCTGCGCCCGTGATCGATACCAAAGTGCGCGGTCAACTCGTGACCAATGCGGTGAGTGGCCCAGTCCTGCGGTACACCACAGCTGATCAGACCATTGAGGGCAAGCGAAGCGGCCCACATGATATCGGCGCGCACGGCCAGATCATTGGGGTCGTCGAGCGCCTTGGGGCCGGTCTCGATCAGGGTCAACAGCAGCCCTTCAGCGAAACGGTCCTGCACCCGGGCATCGGCGGGGTAGGTGAGGTACTGCTCGATGACGTGGACGAAGGCGTCGACCACCCCGTTGGCGATCTGACGTGGCGCCAGACTGAGTGTCGTCGAGGGGTCGAGGATGGCGAAACGCGGCCGCACCAACGGGCTGTAGAAAGCGAGCTTACTGGTCCCGCGGGTCACCACCGCGTTGATGTTGGTCTCCGAGCCGGTCGCCGGCAGGGTCAGTACGCAGCCCAGCGGCAACGCCTCCGGCACCGGCGCATGATCGGCGAGGATCTCCCAGGGATCCTCGCCCGGATAGCGCGCGGCGGCGGCAACGAACTTGGTGCCGTCGATCACCGAGCCCCCGCCGACGGCGAGCAGATAGTCGAAACCACCGGTGCGCACCCGCTCGACTGCGCGCATCAGTGTGTCATAGCGTGGATTGGGTTCGATACCGCCGAAGGGTTCCCAGTCGAAACCGGCGAGCGCAGCGGCCACCTGGTCGTAGACGCCGTTGGACTTGATCGAGCCACCGCCGTAGAGCATCAGCACCCGCGCGCCGGCGGGTACGGCCTCGGCGAGCGCGGCGATCTGGCCGCTGCCGAAGTGGATACGGGTTGGGTTCTCGTAGACGAAGTTGTCCATCGCGACTCCTGTTGATTCGGGACAAGGGGCGGGTGTCGCCCGTGACCTTTCCAGCCTACCCCGCCGGCGCTCCTCGCTGAACCGAGGATCCTGTCAATCGCTTGCCTGATCCTGCCGTATCGAGCTAAATCACCACATATTATGGTGAATAGACGATAAGATCCTGCTCAAGCCTCCAAAAAACAGCGCCAGACGCAAAACGCCGAGCAATGCCCCCAGGACTCCACCAACAACTCGCGCAGCTGCGCGCCGCCCATCCGGCAAGCAGGCGCAACGGGACCTTCGATACCGACATCGCCGGGGTACGGTTGTTCTGGACGGACACACCGGTTGCACGGACCCCGTTGATCTACGAACCCGGGATCGTGATCATCGCCGGCGGTCACAAGACCGGCTATCTCGGTCGTACCCGTTTTAGCTATGACCCCAATCATTACCTGATCGTCACCGTGCCACTGCCGCTCGAGTGCGAGACCCACGCCAGCCCCGCCACCCCGCTCCTGGGTCTGTTCGTCGCTATCGACTGGACGTTGCTCCACGAACTCGTCGCGCAAGTCTGCGGCGGACTCGCCCGAGTCCGCACCGCAGCAGCGGGACTGCCACGCGGGCTCGCGCCGGTGGCGCTCGATACGGAGATGATCGCCACCACCGCCCGGTTGTTGCATGTGCTCGGCTCGGCGCAGGACTCGCGCGTGCTGGGGCGAGCGCTGGTACGCGAGCTACACTATCGTGCCCTACTCGGCCCCCATGGTCCGGCGCTGTGCGCACTCACTCAGCACCAGGATGCCGACGCACGCATCGCCCGCGCCCTGGCGCGCATCCATCGCGACTATGCCAGCGCGCTGAGCATCGAGGCGCTGGCCGCCGAGGCGCACATGGGGGCCTCGACCTTCCATCGCGCCTTCAAGCAGGTCACCGGCGAGACCCCGTTGCGTTATCTCAAGCGCATCCGGCTCGATCGCGCTCGGGCGTTGATTGCCGGTCAGGGTCTGCGCGCAAGCGTCGCTGCCACCCGGGTCGGTTACCAGAGCGCCTCGCAGTTTAGCCGCGAGTTCAAGCGTCACTTCCGTCTCTCACCGGCGCAGATGCGGGCGCACTCGGCCACGACTACGGGACCGATCCCGGGTGAGCCCACCCCCTGAGCAGAGCGCACTCAGTCCCCATTGCCGCGCCACTCGGCGAGTCGGATACCGACCAGGCTGGCCACCAGGATGGCGAGATAGAACTGCCCCACCACCGCCTCGATGAAGGCACAGAAGCGCGCCAGCGAGGACACCGGCACGATATCGCCATAACCGACGGTGGTGAGGGTAATGAAGCTGAAATAGACCAGCTCGGGAAAGCCCTGATACCAGGGACCGGGGCGCAGCCCAGCAAAGGCGCTCGGCTCGAGCAGCGCGATCAGCATATAGAGCGTTGCCCAGATCAACCCCATCAGCAGATAGACGCAGACGGCACCGACGATCTTGTTCCAGTCGACCGAACCGCCACGCAACACCTGCTCCATCGCCAGCCAGCTGGTCAGACACAGATAGCCGAGCAACAGCAGCAACCACAGCACCACGGTCTCCAGCCAACGTCCGAGCAGGATCACCAGCAGACTGGCGAGGATCAGTCCCAACCGGGTGCGAAACCAGTGCGCGCGCCGATTCATCCCCCAGACGCCGATGGCCAACGCGGCGACGATCGCCAGTTGCACCAGCAGTTGTCCGAGCCGCAGCCCGAACTCATCGGCCAACGCGGTACCGAACAGCAGCACCACCAGGGCGACGGTGAGATAGCCGAAGTTGTCGTGCTCGGTGAGTCGTCGTCCCATCCCTGTCCTCCATGGCTCGGCGCCTTGCCCCCGGCCCGCGCGGCGACTAGCATCAGCCCCTTTTCCGCGACGCCATACCGGACGCGAGAGGAGAGACTGCGTGGACCCCACCACCGACACCCCTGATCACCACTGGATGCGTCATGCGCTACGGCTGGCCGAACGCGCGGCGGACGCCGGTGAAGTCCCGGTCGGTGCGGTCCTGGTGCGTGCCGGGCAGTGCGTCGGCGAGGGCTGGAACCGCCCGATCGCCGCTCACGATCCCAGCGCCCACGCCGAGATCCAAGCGCTGCGCGACGCCGGCACCAGGCTTACCAACTATCGCCTGCCCGAGACCACGCTCTATGTCACCCTGGAGCCCTGCGTGATGTGCGCCGGGGCCATCGTCCACGCCCGTGTCGGCGCGGTGGTCTACGGTGCCACCGACCCCAAGGCCGGGGCCTGTGGCAGCGTCTTCGACCTGTTGCCCTCCGATGCCCGCTTCAACCACCGTACCGAGTGCCGGGGTGGAGTGCTCGCCGAGCCCTGTGGCGACCTGCTGCGCGACTTCTTTCGCGCCCGACGCCAGGCCTCGCGCGCGGCGCGCGAGGCGCTCAAGCGCTGAAGTCGACCACTACGGCGGTGACGTTGTCGTTACCGCCGGCCTCGCAAGCGGTATACACCAGCGCCTGAGCGGCGTCCTCGGCGGCATGGATCTGGGTGAGGATGCGAGCGATCTCCTCACCGACGAGATCGCGATTCAACCCGTCACTACACAGCAGATAGCGATCCCCGGCACGCAACGGCTCGACTCGCCGCTCGAACTC
This sequence comes from Marichromatium bheemlicum, assembly GCF_012276755.1. Taxonomy (GTDB): domain Bacteria; phylum Pseudomonadota; class Gammaproteobacteria; order Chromatiales; family Chromatiaceae; genus Marichromatium; species Marichromatium bheemlicum. The sequence goes on from NZ_JAAXKX010000008.1 coordinate 4,608, forward strand.
GAGATGGGCATCGGCGCCGACGGCGCGCACCAGCACGCTCGAGAGTGGGTGCAGCTCGGCCTCCTCGGGCGAGAGCAGTCCCATCTCGACCAGCGCCTGAACCTGGGTATGGTCACAGCTGAGCTGTTCGAGCACGCCCGCGCGCAGCCGATAGATCCGACTGTCACCGGCCCAGCACAAGGCAGCGCGATCACCGACGGCGAGCAGCGCCGCGACCGTGCTGCCACAGAGCGCCTCGAGCACCCCCTCGGCGCTCGCCACCAGCTCACGATTGACCGCATGCAGCGCCAGCTCCACCGCCGTCAGCCCCGTCTCCAATTCGTACGCACGTTCCAGCCGCCCCAGACGGCTGACGATCAGCCGACTCGCCTCGGCGCCATCGCGATGCCCACCCATCCCATCGGCCACCGCCCACAGGCCCAGATCCGGCCGGTCCAGATAGGCGTCCTGATTGTCTCGCCGTACCCGCCCGACATCGGTGACGCCAGCCGAGTTCCAGCACAAACCCTTCGACCAGGGTGCCATGATTCAATCCACCTCTCGTCCGCCTACCGTGGCGGTTGATACTCCATCTTGATTGGTCGCCAACACGCTGGTTGGTCGACGATTGTCTGGGCGCATAGACTGTATAGCGAACGCGGCGGCGTCAACGTGGATCTGCAACGGTCACCGGCGGGGGACGCAAATGGGCCAGGAGATCGCCAGCGAGCGCTTCAGTGAGGCTGATTTCGCCACCTTCGCGGCACGCTTGCGCGAGGAGACCGCACTGCTTGCAACCTGGTTCGCCGAGGGGCGGCTCGAGCGCAGCGGCGCGATGCTCGGTTTCGAACTCGAGGGGTGGCTGGTCGACGAAGCAATGCGCCCGGCGCCACGCGCCCCAGCGCTGCTCGCCGCCCTGGCCGACCCGCAGGTCGTCCCCGAGCTGTCAGTGTTCAACATCGAGATCAACGGCGAACCCGTCGCGCTCGAGACCACCCCGCTCTCGCGACTGGCCGAGGCACTGGCCGGACCACTCGAACGCGCTCAGGCCAGCGGCGCCAGACTCGGCCTGGCCGTCGCCACCATCGGCACCCTGCCGACCCTCACCGCCGAACAGCTCGATGTCGGCGCGATGTCGCCGCTGGCCCGCTATCGCGCGCTCAACGCCCGGATCTTCGCGCTGCGCCAGGGACGAGCGCTGTCGCTGATCATCGACGGCGCCGAACCACTGGAGCTGCACTGGCGCGACGTCATGCTCGAGGCCGCCGGCACCTCCTTCCAGATCCATCTGCAGGTCGATCCCGAGCACGCGACGCGGGTCTACAACGCCTCCAAGATCCTCAGCGGCCCGATGGTCGCGATCAGCGCCAACTCACCGTTCCTGTTCGGTCATGCGCTGTGGGAAGAGACGCGGATCGCGCTGTTCGAACAGGCCGTCTCGGTCGGCGGCGCCATCCTCCAGGAGCGAGTCAATTTTGGCCAGCGCTATGCCGCGCACTCGCTCATCGAGACCTTCGAGGCCAACCTCACACGCTACCCAATCCTGCTGCCGCAGTGCAGCGACGCCCCCCCTGAGGCGCTCGCCCATCTGCGGCTGCACAACGGCACCATCTGGCGCTGGAACCGGCCACTGATCGGCTTCGACGACGCTGGTCGGCCCCACCTGCGCATCGAACACCGGGTGGTCCCGGCCGGCCCCACGGTTGCCGATTCCATCGCCAACACCGCACTCTATCTCGGCGCAGTACAGGCGCTCAGCCAGGACCCACGGCCCGCCGAGACACGACTACCCTTTCCTCACGCCATGGCCGGCTTCTACGAGTGTGCTCGTGCCGGTCTGGCCGCACGCATCCGCTGGCTCGACGGACGCGAACACCGCGTCGCCACCATTCTCCGCGACGACCTGCTGCCACGCGCTCATCACGGCCTGGCAGCGCTGGGGATATGCGCGAGCGAACGCGATCACTGGCTCGGGATCATCGCCCAGCGCCTCGCCCAACGGCGCACCGGGGCGGCCTGGCAACGTGCCTGGGTGGCACGCCACGGCCACGACATGAGTGGCCTGACCGCCGCCTATCTGACTCGCCAGCGCGCCGGGCAACCGGTGCACCGATGGACCATCGACTGACACGGGCCGCGCGCCCACTCCGAGGACGCAGAGACCATCGCCATGTTGCAACAGCTCGATCACCTGCCCGACGACCTACTCGAGACCCCGGCTGCGGGACTCGAGGCCCTGCTCGGCGGCCCGACCCTGATCCACCTGCCGGGGCAGCGCCCGGCACCACTGTTCGTCTCGGTGCTGCTCCATGGCAACGAGACCGTCGGTTGGGAGGCGCTGCGTGCCCTGCTCGCCGCACGTCTCGCCCGAGATGGCGAGCTGCGCCTGCCGCGCGCACTGAGCCTGTTCATCGGCAATGTCGCCGCCGCCACCCATGGGGTAAGACGCCTGCCCGGACAGCCCGATTACAATCGGGTCTGGCCCGGGACCACGCCAGATCACAGCCCCGAGCAATTGATGATGGCCAAGGTCGTCGAGCTGATGCGCGAGCGCGCGCCCTTTGCCAGCGTCGACCTGCACAACAACACCGGCTGCAACCCGCACTACGCCTGTCTCAACGTCCTCGACGCGCGAACGCTGCAGCTGGCACACCTGTTCGCCCGCACCCTGGTCTACTTCACCAGCCCCACCGGGGTGCAGTCACAGGCCTTCACCGGCATCTGCCCAGCGGTGACCCTCGAGTGCGGCAAGGTCGGTGAACCGGGCGGGATCGCGCACGCACGCCGCTTCGTCGAGGCCTTACTGCAGCTCGCCGAGCTGCCGACAAGGGCGCCGACGGCGCGCGAGTACGACCTGTTCGAGACCGTCGCCCAGGCACGTATCCCCGCCACGGTGCACTTCGGTTTCCCCCCCGAGCAAGCCGATCTGGTGCTCGACCCGGCACTCGAATACCTCAACTTCTGCGAGCTTCCCGAGGGCATGGCCTTTGGCCAAGTTCGACCCGGTCAAGGACTCTGCATCGAGGTGCGCGACAGCGCCGGACGCGACCTCAGCAGCACCTTCTTCGAGATCAGCGACGACGAGCTGCGGCTACGCCGGCCGGCCATGCCCTCGATGCTCACCCGCAACGAGGTGGTGATCCGCCAGGACTGTCTTTGTTATCTGATGGTCCGCCGCCAGCCGCCGCGTGAACAACACGGCTGAGCCTCAATTCGAGACCGGACGCGGCGCACCGACGACCAGACGGCGCAGCCGATACCACAACCAGCCGATGTGCTCGTGGAGGGCGTAATAGCTGACCACGAAACCATGCGCCGAGGGCAGCCAGTCGCGATAGCTCCAATCCTTGGGGTCGGGATCGTGGAGGAAGCCGGTGGACGCGGCGATCGGCGTCAGACCGACCTCCTTGAACACCGCCAGGGCACGGCGCAGATGCCAGGCATCGGAGACCAGCAGGATGCGAGTATGACCGGCACGAGCTAGCATCGCGGCCGAATAAGTCGCGTTCTCCCAGGTATTGAGGCTCTGCGCCTCGACCCCGGCGACCCTGATACCGTACTCATCACGCAGCACCTCGGCCATCAGTTGCGCCACCGGCGGGGTCTCCGGGGGCGGGCTGCCGCCGCTGACATAGAGCGGCAGCCCGGTGGCGCGCTGCAGACGCGCACCGTAGCGCAGACGACGCAGAGTGGCATTGTCGACGCTCTCCCCCCCGTACTCTGGAGCCGCGCTCGCCCGCCCGGCGCTGAGCACCAGGATCGCCTCGGCATCGGCCGGGATCGGGTGCGCTGCAGTGGCGAGTGGCGCATGCTGCTCCAACGGCGCCATCATCCAGGCCCCGATCGCAGGTAGGGTCATCGCCGTAAACGCTAGGGTCGCAGCCAGCAGCACCGCCCGTCCCACCCCGCCGGGCACCAGCAACACGGCCAGCAGCAACCCCGACACCAGGATACCGGGCGGCATCAGCAGGCTTTTGAACACCACATAGAGGTCGTTCATGCGCGACCGTCACGCCTCACAGCGGTGCCTGCAGATCGGCGTGATAGGACGAGCGCACCATGGCACCGCTGGCGACATTGCAAAACCCCATCGCCTCGCCCGCCTCGCGCAGGCTATCGAACTCCTCCGGGGTCCAGTAACGACGCACCGGCAGGTGCTCGCGCGAGGGCTGTAGGTACTGCCCGAGGGTGAGCATGTCGCAGCCGTGATCGCGCAGCGCGCGCATCACCTCCAACACCTCATCGCGGGTCTCACCGAGCCCGAGCATCAACCCCGACTTGGTGAGTACATCGGGATGACGCGCCTTGAACGCCTCGAGCAAACGCAGCGAACCGACATAATCGGCGCCGGGACGGGCCTCGCGATAGAGCCGGGGTACGGTCTCGAGGTTGTGGTTGAAGACATCGGGGACGGCGTCGTCGACGAAGCACTCGAGCGCAACCGACTCGCGACCGCGGAAGTCCGGCACCAGCACCTCGACGCGGATCCCAGCCTCCTGGGCACGCACCGCGCGCACGCAGGCGGCGAAGTGAGCCGCGCCGCCATCGCGCAGATCATCGCGATCGACCGAGGTGATGACCACGTAGCGCAGCCCCATCGCCGCAATCGAGCTGGCGAGGTGCTCGGGCTCGGCGGGGTCCGGCGGCTCGGGACGACCGTGGGCGACGTCGCAGAAGGGACAACGGCGGGTACAGACGTCGCCGAGGATCATGAAAGTGGCGGTGCCATGGTTGAAGCATTCACCGAGGTTCGGACACATCGCCTCCTCGCACACGGTAGCGAGCTTGTGTTCGCGCATCAGCGCCTTGATACGCCGCACCTCCGGGCCGAGCGGTGCGCGCGCGCGGATCCAAGCGGGCTTGCGCAACACCGGGGCATCGGTCGCGACCTTGACCGGGATGCGGGCGAGCTTGTCGCGGCCGCGCTGGTGGGTCTCCGGGGTCGCGCGCGAGGGCGCGCGCAGCGAATCCTGATCAGACATACGTTGAATTCCCGACCTCGTGATCACGCGAGGTTGTTGCGGTTGACGATATCCGCATCATCATCGGGGAGGCGAGACGCGGAGACAAGCCAGAACACCCTGCCCCGTCCACCCCTGATCTCGATCCGCCGTGCGCGAACCTCAAGTGACCGCCCAATCTCCGGGAGGTTCGCGCATCACATAACCACTTGAACACGAAGCACAATCCATCAGCGCAGCGCCCCCTGAGAAATGCGTTACCAGGGAAATCCCATGGGTTCGCGCAAACCGACGTCAGGACCTTTACCGATCAAGGCGTTATGATGGGTCCGTCGCGCCCTTTATGGGCGCGTGGATTGAAACGTACCGTGAGACCGCCACCCGGCAGCCCCTTGCCAACGTCGCGCCCTTTATGGGCGCGTGGATTGAAACGCTTGGCAGTGGGGGCCGGTCACCCCGAAGCTTTACGTCGCGCCCTTTATGGGCGCGTGGATTGAAACCGCTGCTGGTGCGGGTGATCCTCCCCGGCAGGATGTCGCGCCCTTTATGGGCGCGTGGATTGAAACAATCCAGGAGTCGACGGGGGCGTTTAGGCGGCATTGTCGCGCCCTTTATGGGCGCGTGGATTGAAACCCCGGTCATTGCCAATGCCAATGCCAATGCCAATGGTCGCGCCCTTTATGGGCGCGTGGATTGAAACGCTCCAGTGCTCTTGCATGACGGCAGGGCTATCGCATCAAGCACCCCTAATATTCGATTACGCTAATATTAGATATAATTCAAAGCGATAGGGGGTTCTGCACTCGTTGCTTAAGACGAGGTTTCGCCGAGGGCTCGCTTCTTGGCGCCATGATCAAGACGAAGCCTCGCTCCAGTTGCGGATCTTGTCTTGCACAGTCCGAGATCTTTCGTGGGAATAAGGACGGAGTTTCGATGCACGATGGCGACAATAGACTGATATCAAAAGATATTGGCATCTTATAATATTAGAGATCCTTGATGCGATAGCCCTGTGCATGACGGCGGGCTGCAGGGGCGTCGCGCCCTTTATGGGCGCGTGGATTGAAACACCTTTCAGGAGCGCAACCAGCCGGGCATCAACACGGTCGCGCCCTTTATGGGCGCGTGGATTGAAACCGGGAGGCTGGCGGGGATCTCGAGCAGATCTATAGGGTCGCGCCCTTTATGGGCGCGTGGATTGAAACGCTACCAACTGCTTGATGCCTGGGCCAAATTCAACGGTCGCGCCCTTTATGGGCGCGTGGATTGAAACAGAGAGCATTTGCTTTTGCTCTTCGGTCAGCTCAAAGTCGCGCCCTTTATGGGCGCGTGGATTGAAACTTCGAGCTCGCCTCGAAACCAACGCTCCGTGCGCGTCGCGCCCTTTATGGGCGCGTGGATTGAAACAAGTGCGGGATTACTGGCGGATCGTACGTCGTTGGGGTCGCGCCCTTTATGGGCGCGTGGATTGAAACTCTCGGGGGCCACGCTTGGGGATGAATCGCGCCCGTCGCGCCCTTTATGGGCGCGTGGATTGAAACGCCCCTTGCGCGCACGCAGATAAGCCGCATAGAGGGTCGCGCCCTTTATGGGCGCGTGGATTGAAACAGCGTTCTAGGCAACGCCATTGGCGGTCCTCCTCGGTCGCGCCCTTTATGGGCGCGTGGATTGAAACGGCTTAACTAAATTTAGCTAAGGGTCTGTGGCCGTCGCGCCCTTGATGGGCGCGCGGATTGGAACGTAAGCCTGCGCCGCTACCGCGGCGCATCAGGAGTGTCGCTCCCTTTGCGGACACATCACGATCATCCCAACCGATCAATCCTCCGCTGGCTCAATCCTCCTGCGACAACAGACGGTCGACGAGGATCGCAAACCAGGGGGTAAACCACTCCGGGTGCATGCGCAGCGCCCGACGGATCGCCGCCACCGACATCCACCGCCAGGCACCGACCTCGGCGGGATCGGGCTGCGGGTCCTCGGTGAAGTGGCCGTGATAGATATGCAGATATTCGTGCTCGGTCAGACCCGACGCCTGGTCCTCGGCGTAGTAGATCAGCTCATTGCGTTCGGTGAGCGGGACACGGAAACCGAATTCTTCCTTGAGCCGTCGTCCAGCACCGGCGACGGTGGTCTCACCCGGACGCGGATGACCGCAGCAGGTGTTCGTCCAGCGGTTGGCGAAGTGGTACTTGGCATCGGCGCGACGCTGCAGCAGCAGCTCGCCACGGGTGTTGAAGACTAGGATCGAGAAGGCACGATGGAGTCGGCCATCGACATGCACCTCGAGCTTGCCAGCCGGGGCGATTTCACGATCCTCACGGTCGACGACGATGAGTTGCTCGCTGGCATCGCGCCGCGCGACCTGCTCGAGTTCGGTGGCGTTCAGGGGCGGAAGGATTTGGGCGGTCAAGGTCTCACCTCTAGCGCGCCTCCGCCCCACCAGGCGCGCGACGGGTGCGGGAGACGTCGTTCGGGTTCAGGGATCGGATCGGGGCGCCGACGACTCAGCGCGTCCCGAAGGCGTCGATGGCCGCGCGCAGCTCGACATGCTCGGCGGCATAGTCTAGCAGGGGAACGCCCCGGGCGATCGCCTCCCAGGCCTGACGGATGCTCGCCGCACCACCACGCGGGCCGTGCGGATGACCAAACACCCCCCGCCCCGGCACGAAACCGAAGTCGACGGTGCCGAGCTTGTCGTGGACACCGGCGAGGGTGAGGGCGTTGTCGCTGCCACCCGGGACCGGCAGGCTGGGCAGCAAGTCGCCCATGGGGTCGAGACAGGCGGCGGCGTTGGCGCGCACCTCGTCGTCGGAGGTGAACATGCGTGCACCGAAGCCGGGCATGATGACGACGTCGAACCCGGCCAGGCGCTGCAGCTTGGTGAACACCCGCGAGTGAATACCGAAGCGCTCCATGCGGCTGAAGGGCGCGATGAAGGGGAAGTGGGCAACCAGTGGCACCTGGGTGTGCTCACGGAGCATGCGCACCGCGCTCAGGCCCACCGGCATGGCGTTAACCAGCAGCGCGTTGGCGCCACGGGCGACGGCGCGGTCGTGCAGCTCGATCAGGTTCTCGACCTCGTCGGTGACGTTGGCGAGATAGATCTTGGGGGTGCCGGTCTCGACCTCGGCGCGACGCCGCGCGGCACCGAGCAACTCGGCGCGACGCTCGAGCGGACACCAGTCGGTGTCGGCGAGCATTTCGTCATCCTTGGCGATGTCGAGCCCACCGAGCCAGCCCTGGTAGCCGAGTTCACTGAAGGCCTCGGGCGGCAGACCGATATTGGGCTTGATGACGCCGAAGAAGATCGGTCGGTCATGGGCCTGGAGTTGCTCGCGCAGCCCCTGGACGCCGAACTTGGGACCGGGGAACTGGGCCAGGTAGGCCGCCGGGAAGTGAATGTCGAGCAGCTTGACTACCGGCGCGCCGGGCGAGAAGAAGGTGCCCTCGCCGCACACCGCGCTCAACAGGTTGGGGATGCGCGGACCGAAGTTGCGATGGGGGTGGGCGATGCGCACCCGGCAGGCGGAGACGCCAGCGGTGACCTCGGGCTCGACGCCATAGCTGAAGCCCGGGCGGTCTCGCTCCAGCACCTCGAGTTCGACCGCGCGCGCACCGAAGCGCGGGCGCAGGTCCTCGTCGCTGCCGACGCGGTGCCATTGCGCGGTGGACTGCTCGGCGCAGAAGTGCGCGACCGCCTCGCGCGGATCGCCGCTGCATTCGAGATAGTAGTCGAGCAGGATGTAGTCGTCGGCCGCCAGCTCGTCGGGCGTGGCGAAGAAGCCCTCGCAATCGGCAGGGGTCATGGGGTCAGCGGACTCCGGAGATCTGGATGTTGAGGGTGCGCGATTCGCGCGGTCCGTCGAGTTCGACGAAGAAGATCGACTGCCAGCGCCCGAGCAACAGCTCGCCGTGGTGCACGGGGATGGTCTCGGAGGCGTTCATGAACAGCCCGATGAGGTGAGCATGGGCGTTCTCACGACCATCGACCGGCGCTCGATCATGGCCATAGCCCGCGCCCTTCGGGGCGAGACGCGAGAGGAAAGCCAGCATGTCTTGCTGGAGCATGGTCTCGCGCTCGTTGAGGGCAACGAACGCGGTGGTGTGCGGGGAGTGGATGGTGACCTGCCCCTCGCGCACCAAATGCGTCTCGAACACCTGCCGGATATCGGCGGTGATATCGATGATCTCGATGGGGGTGGCCGTCTTCAACGGCAGGCGTTCGTGATGGAAATGCATAACAAGATGACTTCGATCTCAGCGGCCACGGGCGGGGAGACGCTATCGCGCCACCCCTGCCCGCGCCCGCAACCAGCCGCTTTCGCTTAGAGCTTCGGCATCGCCGACATCCCTTCGACAGCAGCCGGAGCAGCCTCCGAACCTTCCAGCCAGCCATAGCCCGGGGAACTGAGCAGGACGAGATGGATCAGCAGGGCGAGCACGAACAGAGACCCACCCACGGCGACCAAGGTCATGCGCGGATCAAAGGTCTGCCAAATCTTGTGCATTGGTTGTCTCCTACATACATGGCACGGGACGCGGCAGCACACGAGGGCTGCCAGCCTCCCGTTAAATCCGCTGTGCGGCGGAGGTCTGGCTGATTACAGCCAGGGACGCCACAGCCACGCGAGGATGTGAGCCACAACCACGATACCGAAGAAGGTGGTCATGCTCTGCACGAAGATGCCGTGGAACTCCTTCGCCTCTTCCTCGGTCAGCCCGGTCATGCTTTTCTCATCAGCCATGGAATTACCCTCACTTTTCATGTTAGGCCGATAGGCCGTTACCGCGATCTACCCCGCGGCGGGGAATAACTCGGTGCGTCCAGGGGTGGCCGGAACCAGACCCGGGGACGCAGCCGTTGCCCGGGAGTCGGACTTAAGCAGCACCGCCGAGCCAGTTGAAGGCCGGGCTGCTGAGCAGGATGAAGTGGATCAGCAGTGCCAGCACGAACAGGAACCCGAACAGGGCAACCAGGGTTCTGCGCGGATCAAAGATCTGCCAAATCTTATGCATGGTTCTCTCCAGTGTCATACAGGATGGGTGTTACCGAGCTGACGGCCACCCGAGCGGTCATCGACCAAAAGACCCTTGGCCGTTACAGCCAGGGACGCCACAACCACACGAGGATGTGTGCAACGACAACGATCCCCGTGAACGCGACGAAACTGGACACGAAGATGCCGTGAAATTCCCTGGCTTCGTCTTCGGTCAGTCCAGACATCGAGTGGTTTTCTTGAGCCATTGAATGCCTTCCTCTCGATCGTCACCTTAGGCGATCGACTTCGCCGGTGTTGCGTCCCCGGGGGGTGTGCCGCAGCACGTCCCCTCGGCTTGGGCGCCGCCGGGGCGAATGCCTCCGGCGCCGTCTAGGGCGTCCCTGCCCAGATCACGAGCGAAGTCCGAGTTCGCCCGTTACAGCTGCTGAGTATCCGCCTCGGCCGGAGCAGCTTCCTGCTCGGCTTCCACAGCCTCGGTCTGACGACCCATGAGGCCCGGATAGTCCTTCAGCATCTTCGCACCATAGAGCGGCTTGTAGGCGCCCTGGTGGCAGGTCTTGCAGTTGATGCGGTAGGGGTCGCCATAGGGCCCCTTACGCGACTCGGGCAGCACTTCGTTGAGCGGCCACAGATAGTCCTGGTTCATCTCACGCACATGGCGGATGGCGTACCAGGCGGTGGTCCGTTTCGGCGTACTCTGATCCCAAGCGAAGAACGACCGGCTGTTGTGACAGTAGGTGCAGTTCACGCCCAGCGCTTCCGAGATGTGCATCATCAGACCATAGGTCCACTCGGCCTGCTTGATCGAGTTGGTGTTACCCGAGGGCAGCGCGGTGTTACCAATGACGCGGATCTCGTTGTCGTTGTCGAGGAAGGGCGTCATCGGGTCGAACGGCAGCGACGAGTAGGCCGCAGTCGCCATACCAGCAGCGTTCTGCCCGGTCGGCACCACACCGGACGGATGATCCGGACCCGGATCGGTGGTCCAGACATACTCCGGCACCGGGTTGCCACGGTGGCAGGTGTAGCAGGTCACGCCGGTATCGGCCACGTGATCCTTCCACGCACCGTTGGCCTGACGGGTCATCTCGAACATCCGCCGCGACACCACCTTGGTGTAGATGTCGTCGGAGGCGAAATCACCGGGAACGTGGCAGTAGTTACAGCCCTCTTCCGGCGAGACCCACATGGTCACGGCGACCATGGTACGGGTGAACTCGGCCATGGTGAGATCGTCGAGGACCTGGACGTTCTCATAGAGGTCGGTCGCCATCGGACCACCGGGCGCTGCCGCCGGGATCGTCTCCGGAGGCATGTTCTCCTTGAAGCTGGCCTCGAGCAGGCGGGGATTCTTGACGTGCTCCATCGCCAGGCCGCGATAGCCGCCCTGCTCAACCTCTGGTGGCGGACGCTCACACCCGAGGAGCACCACCGAAGCGACGAGTGCTACCGCTGGGATGGATGCATGCTTGCCAATATTCATTGCGACACCCCCTGCAGCATCAATGGGTCTTGCACGGTGGTTTCGATCGGATAGCTCGGCGCAACGCCGTGCTTGACCGCCCAGAGGTACCAGTTGTCGACGACGGTGCCGGTCAGCAGGATGCCGATGCCAGCAGTGATCACGGTCAGGACCGCGCACCACCAGGCCCAGCGGTGGATCGACTCCATGGTCGCGTTGAAGCCCATGGTCCAGCGCCAGAACAGGGCCGCACGCTCTGCAGCAGTACCACGATCCACCACCTGATCGATCTCACGGTCGCCACCGAAGCGGCTCACGGCCAGGATGGTTGCACCATGCATGGCGAAGAGCAGCGCCGAACCATAGAGGAAGGCGATCGAGAGCATGTGGAACGGGTTGTAGTACAGGTTCCCGTAGCGAATCGAGAAGGCGGCCGTCCAGTCGAGGTGGGGGAAGATGCCGAACGGCACGGCCTCGGCCCAGCTCCCCATCATCACCGGGCGGATGAAGCCCAGGCTCAGATAGAAGAAGATGGCCGCTGCGAACGCCCAGGAAAGATACTGGCTCATGCCGAGGTCGGCCGCGCGCTTGTAGGTGCGCACCCACCACAGCAGGATCGAGGCGGTCAGGAAGAAGCCGGCCATCAGCCACCAACCACCCTCGGTCAGCGGCGGGATGCTGAGTCCGTACTGCGGTGCCGGCGGCTCGAGCGCGAGCCAGAAGAAGTTCCTGACGAACTCGATCGGATTCCAATCGACCGTCGCCATCATGTTGAGGCCGATGATCAGGATCGCGATGAAACCGAAGATCAGCGAGAGGGTACCGGTGAAGCCGAGATAGATGGGACCGAACTGAGCGTCACCGATCTTCCCGAGCCAGTAGGAGAAAATAGGCTTTCCGAGACGTGGCAGCTTGCCTTTCGGCAGCGGCACACCCGGATAGGCCGGGCAGCGCACTTGCACGCTCGTAAAAATGTTCTGATATTCAGGCATTGTAGTCTCCTAGATCCTACCAGAGCGGAAGCTCAAGCCACCAGTTCCACCATTCCGGCCAACCGCGGGTCCAGAAGGGTCCACTGATAACGATACACACCGCGCTCCAGAAGACTGCGCTCAGCGCCAGGAACAAGCCCAGACGGTGGATGCCGAGTGCACCAATGGAGTAGCCCACGAGGTCACGGAAGAAGGTGTTCTCGTGCTCGCCGGTCTTGACTTCCTCACCCTTCTGCGGGTTGGTCACCGACAGGATCAGCGAGCCGTGCATCGACAGCGCCAAACAGGTGGTGAAGAAGAAGGTGATGCCGAGCATGTGAGCCGGGTTGTAGTGGAAATGCAGGAACTGATACCCCACATTCGAGACCCAGTCGAGGTGGCTCAGGATTCCGTAGGGGAAACCGTGACCCCAAGCGCCCATCAACACCGGACGAACGACAACCAGCGTCAGGTAGGCGCCGATCGCGAAGGCGAATGCGAAGGGGATGTGGAAGCCGATGCCGAGCTTACGGCAAATTTCGACCTCTCGGAGGGCCCACGACACAAAGGCGCCGATGGCACAGATTGTGATGATTTGCCACAATCCGCCTTCGGTCAGCGGTGCCATGCCCAGACCGTAGCTCAGGTCCGGCGGCGCGATGCTGATCTGCCAAATGTTGTAGGTCTGGAGTTCGGCGTTAGGACCGATGGTCGCACCCCAAACGATCAGGAGCACGCCCAACAATGCGAAGAAGAAGCCCGTCACCCCGAAGAAGCCGACATAGAACGGCCCCACCCAGAAGTCGAATAGGTCTCCCCCTATCAGCGTCCCGCCACGGACGCGGTATTTTCTCTCAAAACTGAGCATGGCCATCGTAAAATCCTCTGCTGGGGAGGCACCCGAGGCGGCTGCCTCCTCTTAGCACTGTCGGCGGTAGGAGGGGCCGACCAGCTTGGCCGAGCCTCGCCTGCCGCCCCCATCAGGGACGTTATTGGTGCTGCGGCACAACCGGCGTCACCTGCTGGACCGACGAGGCCGGAACACCGTCTTCGAGCCAGTTGAACTCGGCGGTGCTCAGCAGAATCATGTGGATGGCGAGACCCAGCACGATCAGGAAGGCGAAGAGAGCGATCAGGACGCGACGCGGATCGATGAGCATCCAGATCTTCCACAGGGCTTCGGTCGGGAACATAACTAATTCTCCTAAAGAAATCGTAAAGGTCGTGCAGCAAATGCTGCCCAGGCAGCCCGATGGGTGCCTGTGCACCTACGCTCGGATTACAGCCAGGGGCGCCACAGCCAAGCGAGGATGTGCGCAACGACCACGATGCCGAAGAAGGCAGTCATGCTCTGCACGAAGATGCCGTGGAACTCCTGTGCTTCCTGCTCGGTCAGACCGGTCACGCTGGTGTTGTCAGCCATTGGATAAATCCTCCGAATTTGGAGCTAAACCTCAGTTACGCCGCACTTGCCCCGTGCGGCGAGGGGTGCCGTGAGACTGTTTTTGCCACGGCTGAGAAGACACCCGATGCCAGTCGGGCGAAGTCCCATCGCGCCGATCGTCCTGCGACAGGACGATCGTCAATTCGATCCACCACCCCTTAAGACCGCTTTGTCCCCTGACCTCGGTTTCCCCACCTGCGGAGATCGATCGAGGCTAGCAACGTCAGCGTGATTCACCCGTGGATTCACGACTGCGTGGGCCCGAAATACGATGGCCCTACGGGCTGGCTGGATTTTGGGTGTCAGTCTAGCTTGACTGGCACAGATGTCAATCTACATTTACACCTGTTTTCAGCCCTGCCATGCCCCGGATCAGGATTCGATCATCATGGGGACGGAAGAGCGGTGATGAGCGGCCGAACGGCCATTGCAGCGGGACACAAACGGGGGATATCGCACCCATCTGGAGAGACGGGCGCGCGGGGATGGGATCAGACCATGATCACCCGGCGCAGGAGGGCCCGGCGCCGGGTATGGACCGGGACTCAGGCCCCGGAGACAGCGCCGCGCGACTGCTCCACCTGGGCCACACCGACCTGCTCGAGGCCCGCGCTCCGGGCGGCACGCTCGGCGGCGTCACGCAGCCGCTTGGCCGCCGAGATCCGCACCAACACCGGCTGCGCCTCGACGACCTGGTCGAACAGCGCGCGCGCCTCGGGCGCCCAGGGCAGCTCGCGGTGCATCCGCGCCGGGGTGGGATCGACGCGATCGAGATCGGTACCCAGCGGCAGGATGTTGAACAGCGCATCGAACAGTGCGTTGCACACCTCCTGGACCAGATAGGTCGCCCCGGCGTAGCCCATGAAGGGCGTGCCGGTATGGCGCCGGATCACGGTCCCCGGGAAGGAGGCCGGGATATAGGTCGCGCGGGCGCCGATCTCGGCGAGATACATCCGTTCGTTATAGCTGCCGAAGACGATCAGCGGGGTCTTCTCCTGCACCGCGCTGCGGATCGCGTCGTTGTCGATCTTCACCCCGGCGCGCCGCGAGAAGGCGAAATTACAGGGAAAGCCCAGCTCATCCTCAAGGAAGTGACGCAGCCCGCGGGCGTAGGTCTCGCTGGCCGCGACACCGAAGCTCGCGGTGGTGAAGAAGTCCTGGGTGACCGAGCGCCACAGGTCCCAGACCGGCTTGATCGTGGTGTGCTTCTCGCGCTCGATGAAGGGCTCGGGATCGAGCCCGAGCAGCTCGCCGAGGGTGCGCAGGAACTTGGTGGTGCTGTGCAACCCGATCGGCGCCTGCAGATAGGGCCGTTCAAGCGCCTCACACAGCGCGCGCCCACACTCACGGTACATGCACACGTTGACATCGGCATCGGCCAGCCTGGGGATCTCCGAGAGCTCGCAGCCGAGCGGGAAGGTGAGGTTGACCTCGGCGCCGATACCCTCGATCAGGCGCTGGATCTCGGCCAGATCCGAGGGCATGTTGAAGGTGCCGTACATCGGCCCGATGATGTTCACCTTCGGGCGCTCGTCGGGGCCGCGCTCGCGGCGCTTGACCGCCTTGCCCTTCTTCGTCCCGTACTGGGTCCACAGCCAGTACATCGCGCGGTTGGCGCTCTGCCACTGGTCCTCGTCGATGGTGCGCGGCAAGAAGCGCTGGATGTTGGTGCCTTCGGGGGTCACGCCGCCGCCGATCATCTCGGCGATCGAACCGGTCACCACCACTGTCGGCAGCTTCGGATCGAGGCTCTCGAAGGCCCGGCGCATCGCCTGCTCGGTGCCCTCCTGTCCCAGCTCCTCCTCGCCCAGCCCGGTCACCGCCACCGGCAGCTCGTGCGGCGGCAGACCATCGGTGTAGTGCAGCACCGCCGTCACCGGCAGGTTCTCGCAGCCCACCGGGCCGTCGATGATCACCTGCAGGCCCTTGACGGCGGTGAAGACGTAGACAGAGCCCCAGTAACCGCCAGCGCGGTCGAGGTCGTTGATCAGCATCGGTAAGGCGTCCTCAGTGCGCGGCTCGGGTCGACTTGGCGCGGCGTGTGCCGGGCGCGACGGGCCAGACCCCACTCGTCGCCCCCTCCCCGACCCCGGCGAAAAACGCCTTCATGGTGTCGAAGCGGGCACGGTTGCCCAGCGCGGCGTTGATCACCTGCGCCAGCGAGCCGGCCCCGGCGGGCCCCATCAGCGGGCGCGCCGAGATCAGATTGGTGAAATAGAGCGCGGGGATGGTCATCTCCTTGGCCGCCTGCACCACCGGCGTGGTACCGATGGCCAGGTCCGGTTCGAGCGCCTTCACCGCGGCGAGGTCCTGCTCCAGCGAGGCGCGGAACTGCACCGGCACACCGCGTTCCTCGAGCCAGGCCAGATCGGGCTCCGACCAGGGGGTACGCGGACAGGCGGTACCGACATAGGGCACCTCGGCACCGGACTCGATCAGCAGCCGTGCGACCAGCAGCTCCGAGCCCTCGTAGCCCGAGACCAGCACCCGCCCCTTGATCGGCGCGCCGGCAAGCGCGCCCTTGATCGCCGGCAGGAAGCGGTTCTTGGCCGCGTCCACGGTATCGCGCGCAATCCCGCAGGCCGCGCCGATGGCATCGAGCCAGGCGGCAGTGCCCTCGACCCCGACCGGGGCCGAGCCCACCACCGGACGCCCGGCGGCAGCGAACTCGCGCGCGCTGGCGGCATAGTGGGGATGGATCGCCGCAGCGGCGGCGCAGTCGAGCGCGGCATAGAGTTCACGCCACTCGCGGGTCGGAATCACCGGACCGGCGGCCAGCCCCAACGGCTCGAGCAGCATGCCGATGCCGACCGGATCGGCCGGGAACATCTCACCGAGCAGGGTCACCGTGGGGCGCTCGCTGCGCCCACCGCGCGGGGCCTGCACCGGTCCCTGTTCGGCCTCGCGGCGGGCGTAGTTGAGCATCGCCCCGGCGAGCACGTCCTTGGCCTCGGCATGGGTGGGCACACCGAAGCCGGGGATGTCGATACCGAGCACGCGCACCCCGTTGATCTGCTTGGGCAGCAGCCGCAGCGGCACCCCGGAGGCGGTCGGCACGCACAGGTTGATGACCACGATGGTGTCGTAGCGCTCAGGGTCGGCAAGCGTGTCGACGGCCTCGCGCACGTCCTCGTAGAGTTGCCCGGAGACCAGGCTCTCGGAGTCGAACGGGATATAGCCGATCGAACGGCGCGCGCCATAGAAGTGAGCGGTGAAGCTCAGGCCGTAGACGCAGCAACCGGAGCCGACCATCAGCATCGCGGTGCGACGCATCCGCAACCCGACGCGCAGCGCGCCGAACGAGGGACACATGGTCTGCGGCTGGTCATGTGGCGCTGGCACCGCGTTGGCGTCGAGCCGCGCGATCAGCGCGCTGTCGCCAGCGGCCTCGGCGGCACGGCGCAGCACATCACGGTGCTGACACACCCCATCCCCGGGGGCGGCGACGGCCTGCGAGCTGCGGGGCCCGTCCTGGTGCTGCTCAGACATCGTCGTAGACCACCTCGAGCGAGGGCCGCTCGATCGCGGCGGTACTGCACATGTCGGTCGGCTGCGCCGGCTCGAGCACGACGTTGCGCCCGACCTCGTCGCCCTTGAACAGACCGAGCAGCGACTCGTGCTCGAGCGGCTTGGGACGACGCGGCGGCGCCTCGGCGACATTGGTCGCCAGCTCCTCGAACAACGGCCCCCAGCGCTCACCCGGGCGGCCGATGATCTCGTAGTTGGCGCTCTTGCGGCGGATCTCCTCGTGCGCCGGGATGGTGGCGAGGATTGGGATATCGGCGGCCTGGGCAAAGGCCTGGGCCTCGCCGGTACCGTCATCCTTGTTGATCACCATGCCGGCGACGCCGACACTGCCACCGAGCCCAGCGAAATACTCGACCGCCGAACAGACGTTGTTGGCGACATAGAGCGACTGCAGGTCGTTGGAGCCGACCACGATCACCTTCTGGCAGAGATCGCGCGCGATCGGCAGGCCGAAGCCGCCGCAGACCACGTCACCGAGGAAGTCGAGCAGCACGTAGTCGAAGTCCCAGTCATTGAAGCCGAGACGCTCGAGCAGCTCGAAGCCGTGGATGATGCCGCGCCCACCACAGCCACGCCCGACCTCAGGACCGCCGAGTTCCATCGCGAACACGCCGTCGCGCTTGAAGCAGACGTCGCTGATCACGACCTCCTCGCCGGCGCGCTTCTTCGCCGCCGAGGTACCGAGGATGGTCGGGCAGGAGCGCCCACCAAACAGCAGCGTGGCGGTATCGCTCTTGGGGTCGCAGCCGATCAGCAGCACCTTCTTGCCCTGCTGTGCCAGCATGTACGACAGGTTGGCCAGCGTGAAGCTCTTGCCGATGCCACCCTTGCCGTAGATGGCGATGATCTGCGTCTCCTTGGCCGCGGATGCCGCGCAGACCGGCGCGGGGGTATTGACGGATACGCTCACGAAATCGCTCTCCAATCCAGAATCATCTTCAGGCACATCGGGTCACCGAAGGCGGTGCGGTAGGCACGATCGGCCTCGGTGGCCGGCTCCCGATGCGTAATGAGCCCGTCCAGGGACAACCGGCCGGACTCGACCAGTTCCTTGACCGCGGCCAGGTCGGTGGGATGCCACTGCGCCGCCACCCGCAGCCGCGCCTCGCGCATGAACGCCGGCGGGAAGGTGAACGACAACGGCTGGCTGTAGAAGCCGGCGAGCACGATCTCACCCTGCGGCGCCAGCCGCGCGATCAGCTGATCGAGGATCTGCGGATCGCCGCTGACATCACAGATGCTGCGATAGTCGCGCCGCTCGTCGTTGGCCGGATCGATCACCTCGTAGTCGAAGCCCTCGGCGCCGCTGGCGCGCTCGGGATTGACCTCCCAGACCACCGGACGGCTGCCCTCCTCGGCGAGCGCGGCGATCCGCGCCAGCAGCCGGCCGAGCACGCCGTGGCCGATGATCAACTCGGCGTGCGGTGCCTTGCCGGGATTGGCGATGGCGTGATGGGCGGTCGCCGCCAGCGCCAGCAGCACCGCGCGCTCGCCGAGGACCTCGTCGACCACCAGCAGCCGCGCACCAGGCACCACCACCCGCGCCGAGGCTCCGCCGAACAACCCGTTGACCTCGCCATAGCAGCGGGCACCAGGGACGAAGACGAAGTCACCGACCTTGACCCCGGACTCGGGGCCGGCCTCGACCACGCGACCGACGGACTCATAACCGGGCACCAACGGGTAACCCATACCCGGGAAGTGGGGCATGCGCCCGGACCACAGCAGACGTTCGGTCCCGGTACTGATTCCGCTCCAGGCGATCTCGACCACGGCGTCACCCGCCTCGGGCGGGGTAAGCTGCAATCGTTGAAGCGAAAGACGTTCGGGCTGTTCGAGGACAACGGCGAGGGTTTCGAGGTTCACGGTGCGGCACGTATTCGAGTTGTTACGGACGAGCCTCGCAGTTTAACGGATGTGATCGACCCGTCCACCGCGAGAGCCCAGTGATATTGATCTGCATCGGCAAAAGCCGTCGCGCCTCCACGGCGCCCGATCGAGCACGAGGACTCAGGCCGGCGCCCGGCGCGCTTGCAGCACGCGCGCCAGGATCGGGCGGTGGGTCGGACACTCACGCGTCGCGACGAAACCGGCGGCACCGAGCATGGCTTCGAGTTCGGCGGCCGTCCGCGGCCGTCCGCTGCCCATCGCCAGCAGATAGAAGCCGAAATAGGCATCCCCCACCGGCTCGGCACCGCGGGTACCGGCCATCGGCTCGGCCACCAGGACACTGCCGCCAGGGGCGAGTGCGCGGTGGGCCGCAGCGATGAAGCCGGCGGCACGCTCATCGTCGTGATCGTGCACCACCCGCACCAGCGAGACCACGTCGGCCCCCTCGGGCAAGGCATCGTTGAGCACGTCACCGCCGACGGCGCGCGCGCGATCGGCGAGCCCCTCACGGACGAAACGCGCCTGGGCACGCTCGGCCACCGCCGGCAGATCGAACAGGATCACCTGCAGGTGCGGCCAGCGCTTGGCCACCTCGACCAGGAAGGTGCCATCACCGCCGGCGATATCGAGCAGACAGCGGTGATCGCGGAAGGAGTAGGCGCCGAGCACCTCCTCGGCGATCATCGTCTGGGAGTCGGCCATCAGCGCCGAGTAGCCGTCCACCGCTGCGGCATCGCTGTGTGCCGGCGCGCTCGACCCGGCATAGGCCCAATAGTCGGCCAGCGCGCGCTGTGGCGGCTCGCCGCGCAGCAGCGCCAGCGGGTCCTCGAGATCGGCATAGAGCATCGCATGGTGCTCGACCATGGCGGCAATGCCGCGATTGCCGAGCACCACGGCACCACGCTCGCCGAGGGCGAAGCGATCCGCGCCGCGGCGCTCGACCAGGCGCAGGCTGGCCGCGGCGAGCAACAGACGCCGCGCGCCCTCCTCCGGCAGCCCCAGCGCCGGAGCGAGCGCGGCGCTATCGCTCGGGCCGCGCTCGGCGAGCCGTTCAAACAGGCGCACGCGCACGCAGGCATAAAGCACCTGGGAATAGACGAAGCCGGCGACGATGTCGAACAGCTCGCGGGCATGGCGCCGAGCGAGCGGGCGGGTCAGCGGGAAGCGGGCGGCCCAGCGCTGGAAGCGCGGGCTGGAGAGGAGACGGTTACGCAGTTTCAGCCAGTCATCACGAATCGGCACGAGCACCCTCCGGCGCGCACCCGGCGCGCGCCGCACGGGCGCGCGCGACGGGCGGGATCAGGCAGCCTGCTGGGCGAGGCTCTTGGGCATGATGTGGCGTGCCTCGTGCTTCAGCACCTCGGCAAAGCGCTCACGACCGGGGCACTCGGGGATGGCATCGATGGCCTCTTGCACCAGCCCCTTGAGCCGAGCCACGGCACCCTCGACACCGAGTTCACCGGCGGCGCTGGGCCGATTGAGCAGGGCATCGCGCCCGACCGGCTTACCGACCTCCTGGGCACTGGCGGCGACATCGCGCAGGTCGTCGGCGACCTGATAGGCCTCGCCGATCTTGTCGCCGACCACCCGCCAGGCATCGGCGTCGGCACCGGCGACCTGGGCGCCGGCGGCGGTCGCGGCGGCGAACAGCGCACCGGTCTTGGCGCGATGATAGTGCTCGACCGAGACCGTGGGCTCACACTCCCAGGCCTGACCGGCGGTGATGCCGTGCGGCATCCCCGCCGAGCGCCCGACGGTGAGCAGCAGCGGCGCGAGCAGCGCCGGCTTGTCGGGGAGCTGGCGAGCGAGGTGCTCGAAGGCGAGGATGATCAGCGCGTCGCCGGCGAGTACCGCCAGCGGCTCGCCATAGGCACGGTGCACCGAGGGCACCCCGCGACGCAGCGGCGAGTCGTCGAAACACGGCAGATCATCGTGCACCAGCGAGGCGCAGTGCAGCAGTTCGATGGCGCTCGCCGCAGCATCGGCGGCCACCACGTCCTTGCTACCACACGCAGCGGCCACCGCGATGCACAGCCGTGGGCGCACCCGCGCCCCGCCCGGGAAAACTGCGTGACGCACCGCCTCGGCCAGCCGCGGGGGACAGCCGGAGACGACCACATGTTCAATGGCCTCGGTCAAGGCCCGCTCGATTCTCGCTGCGGTGGCATCCATCTCTGCTTCCCCGGCAACTGGTGTTCGTCTGAAAAAGTGTAAGGATTAGTTGACACTAAATTGTGTCATGTACAATAGACATCAACGTACGAAGCGTCAACGTGAATCACAGGAGGTCGCCATCCGATGTCAACGCAGTCGGTCATCGTCATCGGGGCAGGGATCGGCGGCCTGGCGGCGGCCATTCGTCTCGCAGCCCGCGGGCTGCACGTCCGGGTGTTCGAGCGCGCCGCCAGCCCTGGTGGCAAGATGCGCCAGTTACAGGTCGGCGGGCAGGCGATCGACGCCGGTCCCACCGTCTTCACCATGCGCTGGGTCTTCGACGACCTCTTCGCCGTCGCCGGCGCCCGACTCGACGATCACCTGACACTGCAGCCGGCCGAGATCATAGCACGCCACGCCTGGAGCGCCGACGAGCACCTCGACCTCTATGCCGACCCCGAGCGCTCGATTGCGGCCATCGGCGAACTTGCCGGGGCCGCCGAGGCGAAGCGCTATCGCGCCTTTTGCGCGCGCGCGCGCAATGCTTATGAGACCCTCGACGAGAGCTTCATCCATGCCTCGCGCCCCAGCGTGATGGGGTTGATGAGCCGCTGCGGCATGAGCGGGATGGCCAACCTGCGCCAGGTGCGCCCCTACGACACCTTGTGGCAAGCGCTCGGTGAGCACTTCGCCGACCCCAGGCTGCGCCAGCTGTTCGGACGCTATTCGACCTACTGCGGCTCCTCGCCCTTCGCCGCGCCGGCGACGCTGATGCTCATCGCCCATGTCGAGCAGCAGGGGGTGTGGCTGGTGCGCGACGGCATGCACCGGGTCGCGCGCACGCTCGCCGCACTCGCCGAGGGACTGGGGGTGGAACTCCACCTCGGCCGCGGGGTCTCGGAGATCGAGGTAACGCAGGGGCGCGCCAGTGGCGTGATCCTGGAGGACGGCGAACGCATCGGCGCCGATGCGGTGATCTGCAACGCCGATCCCGCGGCACTCTCCAGCGGACGCCTCGGCGCCGCGGCGATCGCCGCCCTGCCCCGCCTACCGGTCGCGCGACGCTCGCTCTCGGCGATCACCTGGGGGCTGGTGGCGCACACCGAGGGTATGGCGCTCGAGCGCCACAACGTCTTCTTCGCTCGCGACTACCAGGCCGAGTTCGAAGACATCTTTCATCACGGACGCGTCCCGCGCGAGGGGACCGTCTATGTCTGCGCCCAGGACCGTGGCGAGGGTGGGCCTCCCACGGGTCCAGAGCGCTTGTTGTTGTTGCTCAACGCCCCGGCACGGGGCGACATCCAATCATTCGACGCTTCGGAGATCGATCAATGCGAACGGCGGGTATTCTCCCTGTTGGAACGATGTGGCCTGAGGGTGACGCGACACCCGGAACACAGCCAGATCACCTCGCCGAGGGACTTCGAGGCGCTGTTCCCGGCGACCGGGGGAGCGCTCTACGGCCCGGCAATCCACGGTTGGCGGGCATCGTTCAATCGACCGGCCTCGCGGACCCGGATCCCGCGACTGTATCTGGCGGGCGGGAGCACGCACCCGGGCGCGGGCGTGCCGATGGCGGCGATCTCGGCGGAGCTGGCGACCCAGAGTCTGCTCGCGGACCTCGCTTCGACCTGAACATCACCCCCGGCGGCTATCTGTGGTGGTACGTCGATGCGCTGAGCGACGACGGTCAGCACGGGCTGACCGTGATCGCGATGCTCGGCAACGTCTTCTCGCCCTACTACGCCTGGCGCCGGCGGCGCGCCGCCCCGGAACTCGACCCCTTCGACCACTGCGCACTCAACGTGGTGCTCTACGGGCGCGACGGCAAGAAGCGCTGGGCGATGACCGAACGCGGTCGTGGCGCGCTGCAACAAGAGCGCGACAGCCTGCGCATCGGGCCGAGCGGCCTACACTGGGACGGCGAGACGCTGACCATCGACGTCGATGAGGTCACCGTCCCCCTGCCCTCGCGACTACGCGGGCGCATTCGTCTCCACCCAGCGGCGATCAACCCGCAGCACTTCACCCTCGACAGCCAAGCACGCCACCGCTGGCGTCCGATTGCCCCGGTCGCGCGGGTCGAACTCGATTTCGACAACCCCGGACTGCGCTGGAGCGGCGACGGCTATCTCGACTTCAATCAGGGCGCGGAACCGCTCGAGGCCGGCTTCCAGCGCTGGGACTGGTCGCGCGCCGCACTCAGTGACGGCGCCGCCACCCTCTACGACGCCACCGAACGCAATGGCCGCAACAGTCAACTGACGCTGCACTTCGACCGCCAGGGCCGGGTCGAGCAGCTCGAACCGCCGCCACGCGCACCGCTACCGACGGCCAGCGTCTGGCGGGTCAAGCGTGGCACCCAGTGCGAGCACGGCCACCAGGCGCGGGTGCTACAGACGCTGGAAGACACCCCCTTCTATGTGCGTTCGGTGGTCGAGACCCAGCTCTGCGGTGAGCGGGTCGAATCCGTCCACGAGAGCCTCGACCTCGACCGCTTTGCCGCCAATTGGGTACAGATGCTGCTGCCCTTCCGCATGCCACGCAAGGGCTGGGGCTGAGCCCCGGCGCTGGCTGGTACGCAGCTCGTTGAGCAAGGTGTAGACACGACAACGCCGCGCCGGGAAACCGGCGCGGCGTTGTTCAACGGCAGAGCGAATGGACTCAGCTACGCGCCGAGGACATCACCAATCCGCCCGGACGCGGCCGGGCGGACTCGCTGGCGGCCCGCTCACGGGCCTCGAGTTCTTCAAACAACTCGAGCACCCGCACCACCTTACCACCAACCCCCTTGCACGGGTTGCGCATGTGCTCCGGGGTAGCCTCGACCACGGCATCGACCAGGAACCGGGTCTCATCCAACGCCGGGGCGGCGACATAACGCGCCGTCAGCATGGTGCTACCAAGGATCGGGCCGAGCAGCTGCATCTTGCGCGGTGCCGGCACCACGGCGCGACTCGTGATCGAGTCGAGCCCCTGGCGCTCGAGCTGACGCCCGATCTCGGCATAGAGATAGCGCGCGGCGTTGATCCCGGCGCGGCAGCCCACCGGCAGCCCGGCGATGCCGACGTCGGCACGCCGGTAGAGGGCGTCGGCGGTATCCAGCATGCGCCGGATCACCGCAGCCAGGGCATCGTTGAACACCGGATCGGCGAGCCAGGCGTCGGGATCGATGCCGGCCTCGCGCATCCACTGTTTGGGCAGATAGAGCCGCCCGGCCCGGGCATCCTCGCCGACGTCACGACAGATGTTGGTCAGCTGCATGGCGACGCCGAGATCACAGGCGCGCGCCACCTGATCGGCCTCGCGCGCGCCCATCAGGGTTGCCATCATCGCGCCCACGGTGGCCGCGACGCGGGCCGAGTAGGCGAACACCCCGGAGATGTCCTCGAAGCGTCGCTCCTCGGCATCCCACTCGAAGCCCTCGAGCAGGGCCTCGAGCAACACTTTGGGCATGGCGTACTGGACCACCACGTCGGCCAGCGCACGATCGGCCGGATCGTCGATCGGGTTGCCGTCATAGACACGATCGAGCCGCGCACGCAGCTCGACCAGGGCACGCGCCTTGCCTGCGGCATCGGGCACGAAGTCGATCGCGTCGTCGGCGATTCGGCAAAAGGCATAGAGCGCGATCGCCGGCTCGCGGATACGCTGCGGCAGCAGGAAGGAGGAGGCGTAGAAGGAACGCGACCCCCCCCGCAGCAGCTCTCGACAGACGGCCAGGTCGTCCGCCGAGGCGTAACCCGGCGTCGGGTTCAGGGCACTAAGCGAAGGTTGAAGCATCGGGAACCACCGTATCGAGGACACGGGCCGAGGAGATGACGCCGGGAATCCCTGCACCCGGATGCGTCCCCGCACCGACCAGATAGAGGCCTTTGACATCCTCACTGACATTGTGCGGGCGGAACCACGCACTCTGGGTGAGGGTCGGTTCGAAGCTGAACCCGGCCCCGAGATAAGAATTGAGCCTGTCCTGGAAGTCCTGCGGCGTGGTCACCAGCGAGGTGGCGATCTGGTCCTCCAGGCCGGGCAGCACGGTGTCGCTGAGATAACGGGCGATCTTGGCCCGGTAGTCCTCGGCCACCGCAGCCCAGTCGGTGCCGCTCCCGAGGTGCGGGACCGGGGACAGGGCATAGAAGGTATCGCACCCCTCGGGGGCGAGACTCGGATCGGTCGCCGTCGGTCGATAGAGATAGAGGCTGAAGTCCTCGGCCAGACGCTTGTGCTGGAAGATGTCCTCGATCAGCTCGCGATAGCGCGGGCCGAGCAGGATGGTGTGGTGTTTGACGTCGGAATACTTGCGCTTGGTGCCGAAGTACCAGACGAACAAGCCCGCGGAGAACTTGGAACCCTCGACCTTACGATCGGTCCAGTGACGTCGCACCGTCGCCGGCAGCAGCCGACGATAGGTGTTGGCCGCATCGGCGTTGGAGACCACGATATCGGCGGCGATCTCCTCGCCCGAGGTCAACCGCACCCCGGTGGCGCGACGACGCGCATCGACCATGATCTGCTCGACCTCGGCCTTGTAGCGGATCTCGCTGCCCTGGCCCTCGACCAGATCGACCATGCCGCGGACCAGCGCGCCGGTGCCGCCCATCACCGAGTGCACACCCCACTTGCGCTCGAGGAAGGAGATCAGGGTATAGATCGAGGTGACCTTGAAGGGGTTGCCACCAACCAACAACGGGTGGAAGGAGAGCACCTTGCGGATATAGGGGTCCTTGATGTACTTCGAGACCATCCCATAAACGGTGCGATAGCTCTGTTTGAGCGCCATCTGCGGTACGATCTTGGCCATGTCGGTCCAAGAGGTGAAGGGGATGTGCGCCAGCTCCTCGAAGCCGACCTTGAACACCCCTTCGCTGTACTGCATGAAGCGATCGTAACCCTCGACGTCGTCCGGCGAGTACTGCGCGATCTGCGCCTTCACCGCGTCCGGATCGCCGCTGTAGTCGAACACCTTGCCGTCGTCGAAGCGGATCCGATAGAAGGGATCCATCAGCCGCAGGTCGATGTCGTCGGAGAACGTGCGTCCGCACAACGACCACAGCTCTTCGAGCAGGAAGGGCGCGGTGACGATGGTGGGGCCGGCATCGAAGGAGAAGCCGTCGCGGTGATGCACGTAGGCCCGGCCACCTGGGGCGTCCAGGCGCTCGAGCATGGTGACCCGATAACCGCGCGCGCCGAGACGAATCGCGGCGGCCAGACCGCCGAACCCGGTGCCGATGACGACTGCGTGAGGCTTGGCGCCAGTCATACCTTTGGAAACCTGAGGAGCCGCAAGTGTCAAGTCTCTAGTACCCAATCTAGTGTCAAGATAGCTTGACATTATAGCAGCCCGACCGCCCCGTCCACCCACGGGCACCGGTCGAACCTTGATCGGTATCAGCTCGGAGCGGACGACAGGCCGGGTGGCGCGAGCCGCTCCCGGATCAATCCAGCGACGATCTCAGGGCACTCCTCGTGGGCCAGATGCCCCAACCCTGGGAGGCGCTGGATCTCGGTCCCCGGCAGGCGTGCGCGCACCCGCTCGGCCTCACGCGGCGAGACCGTGCCATCGGCCTCACCGACGATCAACAGCAACGGCGGTTCGAGCGCCGGGAGCGCCTGCGCCAACGGCTCCAGGTCCCAATTGGCCATCATCGACAGGGTTGCGCGCACATGCCCGGCGTCACCGATCAAGCGCCGGTAAAGCTCGATTCCGGTGTCGTCGAGTTGTGACCCGGTATTGGCCATCAGCCCCTCGACCGCCTTGCGATCGAGCGCGTGCCAGGAGAGGAAGCGCGAGATCACCGGCACCGCGGCAAACAGCCTCGCGGTCGGTGAGAACACCTGCCCCGGTACCCCGCGCCAGGGCAGCAGCGCACCGTTGATGGCGATCAGGGCACGCGGCGCGAGTCGCGCATCGAGACAGGCGCGAACCATGATCGCCGCCCCCGCCGAGTGCCCGACCACCGCCTCGGGGGCCAACCCGAGACGCTCGAGCAGCGCCCCGAGCGCGGCGCTCATCCCCGGTAGCGACATCTGCGCATAGGGCAGCGCCTCGGTGAAGCCGTGACCCGGCAGATCTGGGGCGATGATGGTGAAGTGCTCGGCCAGCAACGGCGCCAGATCGCGCCAGGAATGGGTTGCCGCCCCGGTGCCATGGAGCAGCAGCAACACCGGGCCCTGTCCCAGCAATTGGACGTGCCAGCGGATCCCGCCGGCCGTGACGAAACGGCTGCAGCCGCGGTTCGGCCAGCGATCGCCGTCACGCCTCCAGTCGAGCCGTTTGGCCAGGGTGAATCTCATCTCTCCCCCCTCGTTCGGCAAGACATTCGACCGTGTGAGTGATCAGGAACGGCACCGCCGCGCCGCCCACCGGGGCGGTCACGACGGTGTCGCGATGGTCACGACCTCAGCCCGCGGTCGCGCGTACCACTTGGTTCAAGGCACTGGCATCGGCGTGCGGCAACGGCAGATAGCGCGCCCCCATCTCGGCGGCGAGTTCACGCCCCTGCTGCTGCGGTCGTGGCGAGGTGTCGATGACCAGGGCGGTCATCTCCTGTGCCCGCACCGCTCGCGCCGCGGCCTTGGCCTCGTCGAAGGCACGTGCCCGCCCCCCGGTACCGTCGCGCGCCACGTTGGCGCGACCGTCGGTCATCAGGATCAGGATCGGGGTGCCGCCTCGACGCTGGATCGAGTCGGCCATCATCATCCCCAGATCGATCCCCGAGGCCAGCGGGGTCCCGCCACCGCCGGGCAACCCGGCGAGGGTGCGCTTGGCGCGGACCAGCGAACGGGTCGGCGGCAGCAGCACCTCGGCGGCCTTGCCACGGAAGGCGATCAGGGCCACCTGGTCACGACGCACATAGCAGTCGGCCAGCAGCAGCTCGACCGCCCCCTTGGCCTCGGCCAGACGGTGTAGCGCCGAGGAACCCGAGGCATCGACCATGAAGATGGTCGTGGTCTCGGAGCGGTGCTTGAAGCGGGTGATACGGAAGTCGTCCTGACGCACCTCGATGCGCGAGGACTCGATCCCGCGTCGCGCCCGCTCCTCGCGCCGCAACCGCTGCCAGGGTGCGGCGGCGCGCAGGGTCTCGACGACGTTGAGCTTGAGCCCGGAGCGCAGCTCGCCACGCAGCACCCCCGCAGGACGACCACGGGTCGGGGCGTTCTGCACCGCGCCGGCCTTACCGGTGGCGCGCGAGCGCGAGCGACGCAGGGTGCCGAGCTGGAGCTGCGAGAGCAGGTCGGCGGGGATCGCCGCCTTGGCCGCATCGAGCACGGAGTCCTCGAGTTCCTGCGGCTCTTGCTGCTGCTCCTCGGACTGGTTCTGCTCCTGGTCCTCCGGCTCCTCCGGCGGTGGCGGCGGTTCCTCGGGCGGTTCCTCACTCGGCGGCAACTGGGTGGCGCGCGGCGCCAGCACCAGCCGGGCGGCGACGGCCAGGTCCTCGGCCTCGACCTGGTCACGACCCTCGAGCGCGGCCGAGGCGCAGGCGACCCGACAGGCGAAGATCGAGGCCCGCAATGAGGGGATGCCGAGCGCCAAGGCGGTACCGCACAGCGCCTCGAGCTGCTCCTCGTCGACGCTCAATCCGGCGAGTCGGGCACGCGCCTGCGCCACGTCCTCGCGGTCGTAATCGCAGGCGATCGCCTCGTGGATGCGGATATGGGTGAGATCGACGTGGAAGGCGAGCCGGTCGAGCAGCGCGTTGAGCAGCCCCTCGTCCTCGCCCACGCCCTCGTCGAGCGCGACCACCGCAAAGCGCGAGGGGGTGCGCATCGCCAGGCCGTCGCGCTCGAGCACGACCTCGCCGGCATCGAAGGCCATGGTCAACCGGGCGGCGGTGTTGGCCGAGATGCGCTCGGCCATCGCCAACTCCACCAGACCACCATCGGCCTCCACCAACAGGCCACGTTCGGCGATCGGGCGCCCGGCGTTGAGGGTCGCGGCCAGATCGAGACCACCGAGCAGGCGGCCATCGGAGACGTGCAGCGGGATGCGACGGTGCGGCGCCTCGGGCGGCTGCAGATCGCGCATCAGGCTCAGCCACTGCTCACGCACCGGGCCGGCGAGGGCCCGCAGCGCGACGCCGCCGGTCCCGACCGGATCGACGCTCATCAGGGCCGCAGCCAACACCGCATCATCCCACGCAGAGAGGGCGGGTCGCGCCGGTGGCGGGCCTGCCTCGACGCCTTGATCGGCGGCGGGATTCGCGGCGGTCATGTTCATTCCCCGAACAGTTCCGCCACCGCGCGCTCGACCCGGCTGGTGGAACCGGACTCGTCGAGCGGATCACGGCGCAGACGGTGACGCAGCGCCGAGGTGGCGACCTCCTTGAGGTGGCTGTCGAGGACCTCGCTGTCGCCCTGCAGCGCGGCCAGGCCACGCGCGGCGCGGATCAGGGTGAGTTCGCCGCGCAGCCCGTCGGTGCCGAGCTTCATGCACAGCTCGCCGGCGCGCTCCAGGGTCGCATCCGGCACCTCGACGTTGGGCAGCAGCTCGCGCGCCTTCTGGATCTGACGACGCACCTTGCCGTCCTGGCGCTTCCACTTCTCGACGAAGGCCTGGGGGTCGCGCTCGAAGGCATCGCGCAGCCGCACCACCTTCATCCGCGTGGGCAGGTCCTGCGGGGTCTTGACCTCGACGGACAGACCGAAGCGGTCCTGCAGCTGCGGACGCAGCTCACCCTCCTCGGGGTTACCGGAGCCGACGAGCACGAAGCGCGCCGGGTGACGGACGCTCAGGCCCTCGCGTTCGACCAGGTTCTGGCCCGAGGCGGCGACGTCGAGCAGCGAGTCGACCAGGTGATCCTCGAGCAGGTTGACCTCGTCGATATAGAGGAAACCGCGATGGGCGCGTGCCAGCAGCCCCGGCTCGAAGGCCTTCTCACCCTTGGTCAGGGCCCGCTCGAGGTCGAGGGCGCCGATCACGCGGTCCTCGGTGGCGCCCAGCGGCAGGTCGACCACCGGCACCGGCACCTGACGGCTCTTCAGCGTCCGGCCTGCGGCGCGCTTGGCGCGGCAGTCCTCACACAGGGCGTCATCGCTGGCCTCGGGGTCGCACTGATAGGTGCAATCGACGGCACGCATCTTCGGCAGCAGGGCGGCCAGTCCACGGATCGCGGTGGACTTGCCGGTGCCACGGTCGCCGAACACCAGCACACCGCCGATCGAGGGGTCGACGGCGGCGATCAATAAGGAGCGTTTCATCTCCTCCTGGGCGACAACGGCAGAAAACGGAAACGGGATGGGCATAACGCTGCAAACCTTGTTGCTTAGTCTGTTCGGCGCAAACGGCCTGATTGAGCGGACACGCCCAAGACCGTCGCGTACTCAGACGCTTGCTGGACGTTGTCCCGATGAACCATGGAGCCGGTCACGCGGCGCGCAGCCCGCCCCAAGCCTTATTCGATCAAGTCCGCGACCCTAGCGCCCCTGCTCGACCGTGGTCAAGCCGACGGGGTCAATCACTGGCGAGAATCCCTGAAAAGGGTCATGGTTTCCATGACCCGGGCCGATGGACGACGCGCGACCATTTGCGGCAGACTGCTCGCCGCCCACGACGGTCCCCAACCGACCGCCTTCCGAACCCACTCCGGGCACCGCCCGGCGCAGACAGACGCGCGCGGCGTGCCCCTTCGTCCACGAGGAGAGCCAGCATGCCGATCCAGCACCCTGTCGCCAGCCATCAGCCGCGCGAGGGGCAGCAATGAGCCAGTCCGCCGCCGCCATCGCCGAGGGCCCATCCAAGGGCATGGGCCAGATCTCGCTGCTCAGCAACGACGAGCGCCTCCGGGGGCGTCCCCGCCTGTGCAGCGACTGCGGGCTGTGTGACAGCACGTTCAAACCGCACATGACCCAGGCGTGCATGTTCGTCAACAACCAGACCGACGCCATCGAGCAGCGGCTGTTCGGTCGCAGCCGTGGCGACGGCGACGAGTTGTTGTTCGGCTGCTACCGCGCCACCTACGCCGCGCGCATGCGCGCCCCGCGCCCCGGCGCGCAATGGAGCGGCATGGTCACCACCCTCGGTGCGCGCCTGCTCGAGCGCGGCGAGGTCGAGGCGGTGATCACCACCGCCGCCGCCCCCGGCACCCGCTTCAAGGCCCAGCCGATCCTCGCCCGCACCCCCGAGGAGGTGCTCGCCACCGCCGGCAACAAGCCCTGCCTGTCGGCCAACCTCGGACTGCTCGACCTGGTGCGCGAGCAGGGCATCAAGCGCCTGGCGTTCATCGGCACCAGCTGCCAGGTACACGCGCTGCGCGCGATCGAGGCCGAACTCGGGCTCGAGGCGCTGTACGTAATCGGCATCCCCTGCAGCGACAACGTCTCCTATCCCGATCTCGAGTATTTCCTCGAACAGATCTCGCGCTCGCCCGCGACCGTGGTCCATCACGAGTTCATGCAGGACTTCAGCCTCTGGCTGCGTCACGAGGACGGCGCGGTCGAGCGGGTCAACTACATCGATTTCCCGATGGACAAGCTCCACGGCATCTTCCCCTCGGCCTGCCTGTCCTGCTTCGACTACCCCAACGCCCTGAGCGACCTGACCATCGGCTACATGGGTGCCGAACTCGGCTGGCAGTGGGTGCTGGCGCGCACCGAGCGCGGCGAACAGATGTTCGAACTGCTGCGCCCCGAGCTCGAGTTCGGCACCCTCACCGAGGGCGGCGACCGCACCCGCGGCATGCCGCGCTTCATGGAGCGACTCAACCAGCCACCCGGCGGCGGGCGCCCGCCGCTGCTCGTCCGCAAGCTGGTCGCCTGGCTGCAACGCAACCGTGGTCCGCGCGGGCTAGAGTTCGCCCGCGCGGTGATCGAGATGAAGCTGCTGCGCAACCTCAACCACGTGCGCAGCAAGTTCGAGCGTCAGGAGTCGCAGGTGGTGCCGGGCTTCGTCTACCGCGCCCTCGCCCCCTACGCCGAGCACTATCGCGAGCTGTTCGACCGCGACCTGGCCCCGCGCGACTGAGCCCGGCTCAGGCGACCGGCGCCGCACGCGCCGGCGCCGGCTCCTGGAACTGCAGCGCGGCGAGGCGTGCATAGAGCCCGCCCTGGGCGATCAGCGCATCATGACGACCGGCGGCGACGATCCGCCCACCGTCGATCACCAGGATGCGGTCGACGTTACGCACCGTCGCCAGTCGGTGAGCGATGACGATGCTGGTACGCCCGCGCATCAGCTCCTCAAGCGCCTCCTGCACCAGCCGCTCGCTCTCGGCATCGAGCGCGCTGGTCGCCTCGTCGAGCAGCAATAGCGCCGGGTCGCGCAGGATGGTGCGAGCGATGGCGATCCGCTGGCGCTCGCCGCCGGAGAGCTGCACCCCGCGCTCGCCGAGATCGGTGTCGAACCCCTGCGGCAAGCGATCGAGGAACTCGGCCGCGTGCGCCGCCTCGGCGGCGCGGCGCACCTCATCGTCGGTCACCGACTCCATACCGTAGCGGATGTTCTCCCAGGCACTGGTGGCGAAGATCACCGGGTCCTGCGGCACCAGCCCGATTCGCCCACGCAGCTCGCGCGGATCGAGTGCGCGCAGATCGACATCATCGAAACACACCCTGCCGGCATTCGGGTCGTAGAAGCGCAGCAGCAGCTGGAACAGGGTCGACTTGCCCGCCCCCGAGTGCCCCACCAGCGCCACCCGCTCGCCCGGGCGCACCACCAGCGACAGCGCATCCAGCGCCGGGGTGTCGGGCCGTGAGGGATAGCAAAAGCGCACCGCGTCGAAACGGACCTCGCCGCGCACCGGTTGCGGCAACGCCACCGGCACGGCTGGCGCGGCGATCGCCGGGCGCGACTCGAGCAGCTCCATCAACCGCTCACTGGCCCCGGCGCCGCGCAGCAGCTGACCGACCAGTTCGCTGAGCGAGCCGACCGAACCGGCCACCAAGATGGCGTAGAACAGGAAGGCCGAGAGTTCGCCGCCACTGAGGGTCCCGTCGAGCACCCGATGACCGCCGATCCACAGCACCACGCCGATCGCGCCGAAGGTCAGCAGGGTGGCGATCCCGGCGAGCAAAGCGCTGGTCAGCGAGCGCTGGCGTGCAACCTCGAAGGCCGACTCCACCTGCTCGCCGTAGCGGCGCCGGTCGAGCGGCTCGTGACCACAGGCCTGCACGGTACGGATGCCGTGGATCACCTCGTCGACATAGGCGGCGACATCGGCCACTCGATCCTGGCTGGCGCGCGAGAGCCGCCGCACCCGATGCCCCAGCAGCCAGGCCGGACCGATCACCAACGGCACCCCAAGCAATACCAGCGCGGTCAGCCCCGGACTGGTGATCGCCAGCATGCTGATACCACCGAGCACCATCAACGAGGTGCGCAGCGCCATCGCCAGGGTCGAGCCGACCACCACCTGTAACAGCGCGGTATCGCTGGTCAGGCGCGAGATCACCTCGCCGGTGCGGGTGGTCTCGAAGAAGCCGACGTCGAGGGCCAACACCCGCTCGAAGACCGCGCTGCGGATATCGGCGATCACCCGCTCACCGATCCAGTTGAGCAGATAGCTGCGCACCACCATCGCGCCGGCGGTGAACACCACCACGGTGAGAAACAGCAGCAGCGAGCGGTCGAGCGCCACCGCCGAGCCACTCGACAGCCCGCGATCGACCACCACCCGGATCACCTGACCGAAGGCCAACACCGACCCGGCAGCAAACAGTAACGCGGCGAGCGCAGCGAGCAGGCGCCAACGATAAGGCAGGGTGAAGCGCAGCAGACGCGCCAGCGCGCGCAGATCGCGGGTGCCCGGACGATCGGGCGCGACAGAGGAGGAACGAGACATGGGATTCCCTACAGCAAAGCGGACAACGAAGCGAGAGCGACCGGAGGACCGGGGCTCAACCGTGCGCGAGCGCGCGCCACTGGCGCAACAACAACAGCGCTCCCCAGACCAGCGCGAGGAGCATCAACAGGGCGCCGAACAGATGACTGACCTGACCGAGCACCCGGTCGAGATGCAACAGCCCGGTCTCGGTTAATAGGTACTCCCAGTCGTGAAATCCATAGGGTGCGGTCTGCCCGGTGTTGCCACCGAGCAACGGCAACACCCCGGCGCGGGCATCGGCGACATAGGGCGCGATATCGAGGAGGTTTTCCCCGAACCACCACAGACAGACGCTGGCGCCGAAGGGATCACGGGTACGTAACAGCAGCACCAATAGACAGGTCAGCGGCATCAGCAGCTGCCCCAGGGTGCCGCCGAGCGAGCCGATGAAGGCACCGAAGGGGGCGAAGATGATGTGCCCGGCCTCGTGGAAGGGCAGATTGATCAGGTGCAGCAGCGACTCGCCGGCGACGTTGGCCGACACCGGCGCGGCCATCAGCCGCAGCCCCCAGGCCAGCAGCACACCCCAGAGCAGGGCGCGGAGCACCAGCACGGGTGCGCCCCCGGTCGGGGGCGCACCGAGCAGCAGCCGGGCCAAGCGCCCCGACGTCCGCTGCGGCGCCCGGCGCACGAGGCGCGCCGGCGCGACCTCGCCAGCGGGCGGGTGGTACTTGTAGTACTTGGCGAAGACCAGCCCGCAGGCCGTGCAGATGGCGGCGTGGTCGGACTGCTCGGCCCGGCACTTGGGACATTGCATGAGGGCTCGGCAACGGCGCCGCGCTAGAGCATCTCCTCGCGGAACTCGCGCAGCACCACCCCCCACCAGTCGAAGGTGTCGTCGAGGTTGCGTGGGGTGACGCCGTAGTTGAGGTTGACGGCGAACTCCAGTACCGCATCGCCCTCATCGTCGAGATAGGCCTTGCCGAAGCGCTTGCCGCGGTTCCAGCGGTTGACGTCCTCGAGGGTCAACCCGGCGTCCTCCCAGCCGGCATAAAACAGCAGGTCTTTACAGTCCTTGCCCGCCTCGCAACCGTAGAAGGTCACCAGATAGAGCACCCCGAACATCCGCCCACGGATACGCGGATCGCCCACCTCGTCGCGTTCCAGCTCGGCGCTGCCAAACCCCTTGGCCGCCTCTAACACGGCCTCGGGATCGGCCGCACTCACCAGGTCTCGCGCCAAGGCCGAACCTGCCCACAACATCGCCACCAGAACAGCGATCATCACAGCACGAACGCGCATCATCCCCCTCCTCGTCTCGACTCATCTCGCTCGGGTACGCGACGGCCTCGCCGCGCCCGGCCACGACCGGACGTCACTCGGGGGCTCCCGAGGCGCCGGCGCATCGGGCAAGTATAAGCCGCGATTCGGTCACTGCCGGATCAACCCAAGGCACCGGCCAGGGCACGGATGGCGTCGCGGTTGGTCCAGGAGGCGGTGAGCCGCGCCGCAGCGCTCGCCGGCAGCCAGCGGTATTCGAGGTGCTCGCGCGCATTGAGCCGCACGAAACGGCGGGTCTCGAGCACCAGCGCAAACCAATACTCGCGGTTGAAGCAGACGTTGGGCGCATACCGCCGGCGCCAGGCACGCACGATCGGGAACAGGGTCGAGTGGTGCAGGTCGATCAACCGCCCGCCGGCGCGCAGCCCGGTCTCCTCGTAGACCTCACGCGCGGCGGCCTGACGCGGGCTCTCGCCGGCATCGAGGCTACCGGTCACCGACTGCCAGAAGGCCAACGGCCGCGCCCGACGCAGCATCAGGAACTCCCCGCCACGGGTACAGATGACCACCAACACCGACTGCGGACGCTTGCGCGGCAGCCGACTCAGCGCCTCCGCCTCTTCCTCGCTCACCTTGAGCTGACGCAGGACCCCGGGGTCCACACAATTGGCCATCAACGTTACCTGTCTTGGTTCGGCGTCGGACATCGCGACCGACGGTTAGGGAGAGGCAAAGGCAGACGCGCCACCGCAAGGGGTGGCGCGTCTACGCTAGCAAGATGCCCACGACAGCGGCGCGGGCATGCCAGGGGCTGGACTCAGCCGCGCTGACGCAGCCGTAGCGCCAGCTCCTTGAGCTGGGCGTCGTCGACCGCCGAGGGGGCATCGGTGAGCAGACAGGCCGCGGTCTGGGTCTTGGGGAAGGCCATGACGTCGCGGATCGACTGTGCGCCGGTCATCAGCATCACCAGACGGTCGAGACCGAAGGCGATACCGCCATGCGGCGGGCAGCCGAACTTGAGCGCCTGGAGGAGGAAGCCGAAGCGCTCCTCGGCCTGCTCGTCGCTGATCTTGAGCAGCTCGAAGACCTGGCGCTGCACCGCCTCGCGGTGGATACGGATCGACCCACCACCGACCTCGGTGCCGTTGAGCACCATGTCGTAGGCACGTGACAGACAACTGCCCGGATCGCTGGCGAGGGTGTCGAGCTGCGCCTCCTTGGGCGCGGTGAAGGGATGATGCAGCGCCACCCAGCGCTCGGCGTTGGGGTCGTACTCGAACATCGGGAAGTCGACCACCCACAACGGGTGCCAACCCTCGGCCATCAACCCACGATCCTCGCCGAGCTTGACGCGCAGCGCGCCGATCGACTCATTGACCACGTTCGCCTTGTCGGCACCGAAGAAGATCAGGTCACCGTCCTCGGCACCGGTACGCGCCATGATGCCCTCGACGGTGGCGTCGGGCAGGAACTTGAGGATCGGCGACTGCAGCCCCTCGCGCCCCTTGGCGGCCCAATCGTTGACCTTGATGTAGGCCAGTCCCTTGGCGCCGTAGATGCCGACGAACTGGGTGTAGCCGTCGATCTCCTTGCGCGTGAGCGAGCCGCCGCCGGGCAGGCGCAGCGCCACCACCCGACCCTCGGGGTCCTGGGCGGGACCGGCAAAGACCTTGAACTCAACCCCGTCCATCAGATCGGCGACATCGATCAGCTCCAGCGACACACGCAGGTCGGGGCGATCAGAGCCGTAACGACGCATCGCCTCGGCATAGGTCATACGCGGGAAGGGGTTGGGCAGGGTCTCACCGTTGACCTCCTCGAAGAGGGTACGGATCATCGACTCCATCAGCCCCATCAGCGTCTCCTCGTCGACGAAGGAGGCCTCGATGTCGAGCTGGGTAAACTCGGGCTGACGATCGGCACGCAGGTCCTCGTCGCGGAAACAGCGCGCGACCTGGTAGTAGCGATCCATCCCCGACATCATCAGCAGCTGCTTGAACAGCTGCGGCGACTGCGGCAGGGCGAAGAACTCACCGGGGTGGGTGCGGCTGGGCACCAGATAGTCGCGCGCGCCCTCGGGGGTCGACTTGGTGAGGATCGGGGTCTCGATGTCGAGGAAGCCGTGCTCATCGAGGAAACGACGCATCACCCGGGTGACCTGGCTGCGGGTGCGCAGTCGCGCCTGCATCTCGGGGCGACGCAGGTCGAGATAGCGATAGCGCAGACGCACCTCCTCGGAGGCGTCGGCGGCATGGGTCTCGAGCTGGATCGGCGGGGTGGCGGCGGCGTTGAGGATCTCCAACTCCAGGCCCAGCACCTCGATCTCGCCGGTGGGCAGATCGGGGTTGATGGTACCCTCGGGGCGTGGCCGCACCCGGCCCTTGACGCGCAGTACGAATTCGCTGCGCACCTGCTCGGCGCGGGCGAAGATCTCGGCACGATCGGGATCGAACACCACCTGCACCAGACCATCACGATCACGCAGGTCGATGAAGATCACCCCGCCATGGTCACGGCGTCGATGCACCCAGCCGCAGAGCACGACCTCTTGCCCATCATGGCTGCTGTTCAAGTCCCCACAGTAATGCGTGCGCATCGTTCTATCGCCCCGTTGTGCTGAATTCGTCGTTGATCGTTCGCGGCGCCGCACCGCTCGGCGGGCGCACACGGCTGGGGCGCTATGCCCCGACCCCGGACGGCATCGGCGCCCGGGGATGAGAAACCAAAAAACCGCGCTGGACATGCCAGCGCGGCTTGCTGCTCGAACAAGGATCCGGTGGCGCACCGGCTCACCAGCGAGGTGAGCGCCCCTCGGTATCATCCCCCCGCGCGGGGCCGAGAAGATACTGAATCGGCAGGCGCGCGCGCAAGCACGGAGCCCCGACGGCCGCGCTCAGGCGGCCTTGTCGGAACCGCCGCTCGAACTCTCGTGCAGGTTCTTCTTCTTGCCTTGCTTGAAGTCGGTCTCGTACCAGCCACCGCCCTTGAGTCGGAAACCGGCCGCCGAGATCTGCTTCTTGAGCTCGGACTTACCGCAGGCGGGACAGTCGGTCAGCGGTGCGTCACTGATCTTCTGCAACGCCTCCATCTCGTGTCCGCACGCCTCGCAGCGATATTCATAGATCGGCATTGATCATACCTCGTCATCGGATAAACAACGGCGATCGCGACCCAGCGGCCGTGCGCCGATACCATCAGGGGTTGCGCATCGGTCTCGGATTGGCCTTAATGGCAGCCCCTTGAAAACCAGCTGATGCCTTAGGACACCATGCCCTCGCCCACCCCGCGCTCGATCCTCATCACCGGCTGCTCCAGCGGTATCGGCGCCCACTGCGCCACCGGGCTGGCACAGCGCGGCTGGCGGGTGATCGCCGCGGCTCGCGCCGAGCACGATGTCGAGCGTCTGGCCGCCAGCGGTCTGGACGCGGTACGGATCGACCTCGACGACTCGGCGAGCATCGCCGCAGGGCTCGAACAGGCCCTCGCGCTCAGCGGCGGCCGGCTCGATGCGCTGTTCAACAACGGCGCCTACGGCCAACCCGGCGCGGTCGAGGATCTCAGCCGTGCGGCATTGCGCGCCCAGCTCGAGACCAACCTGCTCGGCTGGCACGAGTTGACCTGTCGGGTGATCCCGGTGATGCGACGCCAGGGCTATGGACGCATCGTCCAGAACAGCTCCATCCTCGGACTCATCCCACTGCCTTTCCGCGGCGCTTACGTCGCCAGCAAGTATGCGCTCGAGGGCCTGACCGACACCCTGCGTCTGGAACTGCGCGGCAGCGGCATCGCGGTCTCGCTGATCGAACCCGGCCCGATCACCAGCCGCTTTCGCGACAATGCCCATCGCGCCTTTCGCGACAACATCGACGTCGAACACAGCGTCCATCGCGACGCCTATGTCCGCGCCGAGCAACGACTGACCAAGCCCGGCAAGGCCCAGCCCTTCACCCTACCGCCCGAGGCGGTGTTGCGCGCACTGGTCCACGCCATCGAGAGCCCGCGGCCACGGCCCAGATATTATGTCACCTTACCGACCCATGTGCTCGGCGGCCTGAGACGGCTGTTGCCGACCCGGACCCTCGACTGGGTGCTCACACGGGTCTCGCGCGGCGGCGCCGGCTAAACGCAGCGCCGACACGCACCGGGGTCAGATGTACTCGACCTCGAGGATCTCGAACTCGCGCACCCCTCCCGGGGCCTCAAGCGAGGCGACATCGCCCTCGCTCTTGCCGATCAGGCAGCGCGCGATCGGCGAGGAGACCGAGATCATGCCGAGCTTGAGATCGGCCTCATCCTCACCGACGATCTGGTACTTGAGTTCCTGATCCTTGTCGATCTCGAGCACGTGCACGGTCGCACCGAACACGACCCGCCCCGTCTTCGGCAACGTCGTGACATCGATGATCTGCGCGTTGGAGAGCTTCGACTCGATGTCCTTGATGCGACCCTCGATGAAGCCCTGCTGCTCACGCGCGGCGTGGTACTCGGCGTTCTCCTTGAGATCGCCGTGCTCGCGCGCCTCGGCGATCGCCTCGATCACGCGCGGACGCTCGACCCGCTTGAGCCGGTCCAACTCTTCACGCAATTTCTCAGCGCCTCTCGCGGTCAGAGGTACCTGGGTCATGGGTGATTCCCTCATATGGATGGACCGCGGCGGATCCGCACGCGGTCGGTCAGGTCCATTGCGGACCCAAAGAAGACAAAAAGAGACCGCGGGCGTGCCGCCTGGCACGCCCGTTTGGCCTTGATCAATGGAGATCTTGTAACCGATTGACGGTGCGGATGTCCAGTTGCTTGAGCGCCAGACAGGTCGCCTCGGCACCGGCGATGGTAGTGGTGTAACACACCTTGTGCTGGAGCGCGGCGCGGCGGATCTCGGCGGAGTCGGCGATCGCCTTGGCACCCTCGGTGGTGTTGACGATCAGGCTGACCTCGTTGTTCTTGATCATGTCGACCAGGTGCGGACGCCCCTCGGCAACCTTGTTGACGCCAACGCACTCGATGCCGGCCTCGCGCACTGCCGCGGCGGTGCCGTGAGTGGCATAGAGGCTGAAGCCGAACTCGATGAGCTCGCGCGCGACCCGGATCAAGCGCGGCTTGTCGGCGTCACGCACACTCAGCAGCGCCTTGCCGCCACGACTCGGCAGCAACGAACCCGCACCTTCCTGGGCCTTGGCATAGGCCTCACCGAAGGACTCACCGACCCCCATCACCTCGCCGGTGGACTTCATCTCCGGCCCCAACACGGTATCGACGCCGGGGAACTTGACGAAGGGGAAGACCGCCTCCTTGACGAAGTAGTGCTTGGGACGCTGTTCGCGCTCATAGCCCTGCTCGGCCAACGAGCGTCCGGCCATGCAGCGCGCGGCGACCTTGGCCAGCGGGATGCCGATCGACTTGGAGACGAAGGGCACGGTACGCGAGGCGCGCGGGTTGACCTCGAGGATATAGATCTCCTCACCCTTGACCGCGAACTGGGCGTTCATCAGACCGACGACGTTGAGCGCGCGCGCCATCTTCGCCATCTGCTCGCGCATCCGGTCCTGGATCGAGGCCGGCAGCGTATAGGGGGGCAGCGAACAGGCCGAGTCACCGGAGTGCACGCCGGCCTGCTCGATGTGCTCCATGATGCCGCCGATGAGCACGTCCTGACCATCGCTGATGGCGTCGACGTCGACCTCGATGGCGTCATCGAGGAAGCGATCGAGCAGCACCGGCGACTCGTTGGAGACACGCACCGCCTCGCGCATGTAGCGCTCGAGGTCGGCCTCCTCGTAGACGATCTCCATCGCCCGACCGCCGAGCACGTAGGAGGGGCGCACCACCAGCGGGTAGCCGATGTCGGCGGCCAGCGCCACCGCCTCGGCCTCGCTGCGCGCGGTCGCATTCGGCGGCTGCAGCAGGTTGAGGTCCTGGATCATGTGCTGGAAGCGCTCGCGATCCTCGGCCAGGTCGATGCTGTCCGGGGTGGTGCCGATGATCGGCACCCCGGCGGCCTCGAGGGCGCGGGCGAGCTTGAGCGGGGTCTGGCCGCCGTACTGCACGATCACCCCGCGCGGGCGCTCGCACTCGACCACTTCGAGCACATCCTCAAGGGTGAGCGGCTCGAAGTAGAGACGGTCGGAGGTGTCGTAGTCGGTCGAGACCGTCTCCGGGTTGCAGTTGACCATGATGGTCTCGTAGCCGTCCTCGCGCATGGCGAAAGCGGCGTGGACGCAGCAGTAGTCGAACTCGATGCCCTGACCGATGCGGTTGGGGCCGCCACCGAGGACCATGATCTTGTTGCGATCGCTCGGCTCGGACTCGCACTCCTCCTCATAGGTGGAGTAGAGATAAGCGGTGGTGGCGGCGAACTCGGCCGCGCAGGTGTCGACGCGCTTGAACACCGGGCGCACGCCGAGGGCGTGACGCCGGGCGCGGATGGCGTCCTCGGTGGTCTCGAGCAGCCGTGCGATGCGACGATCGGAGAAGCCCTGACGCTTGAGCTGACGCAACCGCTCGGCATCGAGTCCGTCGAGCCCGGCGGCAACCAGTGCGCGCTCGCTGGCGATCAGGTCCTCGATCTCGGCGAGGAACCAGGGTTCGATCTTACTCAGCGCGTGGATGTCCTCGAGCGACAACCCCATACGGAAGGCGTCGGCGACATAGAACAGCCGGTCGACACCGGCCTGGCGCAGCTCCTGGCGCAGCTTGGCCATGGCCTCGGGGTCGGCGGGGTCGACGATCTCCTCGAGCCCGTACTTATCGATCTCGAGCCCGCGCAGCGCCTTCTGCAGCGACTCCTGGAAGGTACGACCGATCGCCATCACCTCGCCGACCGACTTCATCTGGGTGGTCAGGCGGGCATCGGCCTGGGCGAACTTCTCGAAGGCGAAGCGCGGGATCTTGGTGACCACGTAGTCGATGGTCGGCTCGAACGAGGCCGGGGTGGCGCCGCCGGTGATGTCGTTGCGCAGCTCGTCGAGGGTGTAGCCGACGGCGAGCTTGGCCGCGACCTTGGCGATCGGGAAGCCGGTGGCCTTGGAGGCCAGCGCCGAGGAACGCGAGACACGCGGATTCATCTCGATGATGATCATCCGCCCGTCCTCGGGGTTGATCGCGAACTGGACGTTGGAGCCACCGGTATCGACACCGATCTCGCGCAGCACCGCCAGCGAGGCGTCGCGCATGATCTGGTATTCCTTGTCGGTGAGCGTCTGCGCCGGGGCGACGGTGATCGAGTCGCCGGTGTGCACGCCCATCGGGTCGAGGTTCTCGATCGAGCAGATGATGATGCAGTTGTCCGCGCGGTCGCGGACCACCTCCATCTCGTACTCCTTCCAACCGAGCACCGACTCCTCGATCAGCAGCTCGCGGGTCGGCGAGAGGTCGAGCCCGCGGCGACAGATCTCCTCGAACTCCTCCTGGTTGTAGGCGATGCCACCACCGCTACCGCCCATGGTGAAGGAGGGCCGGATGATCGCCGGGAAGCCGATCGAGGCCTGGACCTGATTGGCCTCCTCGAGGCTGTGGGCGATCGCCGAACGCGGCATGTCGAGGCCGATCTTGCGCATCGCCTGACGGAACAGGTCGCGGTCCTCGGCCTTGTCGATGGCCTC
Source organism: Marichromatium bheemlicum (assembly GCF_012276755.1). Lineage (GTDB taxonomy): Bacteria > Pseudomonadota > Gammaproteobacteria > Chromatiales > Chromatiaceae > Marichromatium > Marichromatium bheemlicum. The sequence continues at coordinate 47,634 of NZ_JAAXKX010000008.1, forward strand.
GCGCGAGGCACCGATCAGCTCGACGCCGTACTCCTCGAACACGCCCTCGCGCACCAAGTCGAGGGCGCAGTTGAGCGCGGTCTGGCCACCCATGGTTGGCAACAGCGCATCCGGGCGCTCACGCTCGATGATCGCCGCCAGCGCGCGCCAGGTGACCGGCTCGATATAGGTGGCGTCGGCCATCTCGGGGTCGGTCATGATGGTGGCCGGGTTCGAGTTCACCAGAATGACCCGATACCCCTCCTCCCGCAGCGCCTTGCAGGCCTGGGCGCCGGAGTAGTCGAACTCGCAGGCCTGGCCGATGACGATGGGGCCAGAGCCAATGATCAGGATGCTGTGGATGTCAGTACGCTTTGGCATTCTGTTAGTTTCTTGAGATCCGAGAATGGATGTACGTGAACGCAAATGCTGGAAGACGAATGCCGTGAGCGACGGACCGTGAGGGGTCCGCACCCGCACCGCTCCGCAACACCCGGTCGACCCTGGACTCCGCCACCGGCGGATCCGTCGAGCCCGTGCGTGCGCCCGACGAGGGCGCGCGCAGCGCGGCTCGTCTAGCGGCGCGCGCGCATCGCGTCGATGAACTGATCGAACAGCGGCGCCACGTCACAGGGCCCGGGACTGGCCTCGGGATGGCCCTGGAAACTGAAGGCGGGACACTCACGGTGACGAATGCCCTGCAGCGAGCCGTCGAACAGCGAGCGGTGCGTCGGCTGCAGCGTCTCGGGCAGACTCGCCTCGTCGACGGCGAAGCCGTGGTTCTGGCTACTGATCATCACCGCGCCGGTGGCGAGGTCCTGGACCGGGTGGTTGGCGCCGTGGTGGCCGAACTTCATCTTCAGGGTGCGGGCGCCGGAGGCGAGCGCGAGCAGCTGGTGGCCAAGACAGATGCCGAACAGCGGCACCTGGTGCTCAAGCAGCTCGCGGATCGCGGTGATGGCGTAGTCGCAGGGCTCGGGATCACCGGGACCGTTGGAGAGGAACACCCCGTCGGGGTTCATCGCCAACACCTCGGCGGCGGGGGTGCGGGCCGGGACCACGGTGACGCTGCAGCCGCGCGAGACCAGCATGCGCAGGATGTTGCGCTTGACGCCGAAGTCGTAGGCGACGACCTTGAACGGCAGCGCCTCGTCGGCGGGGTCGAGCGGCGCGGGCAGTCCGCCCTCGAGCGCCCACTCGCCCTGGGTCCAGGCATAGGGCTCGGCGGTGGTGGCCTGCTGGGCGAGGTCCATGCCCTTGAGCCCGGGGAAGTCACGGGCGGCGGCCAGGGCCGCGGCCTCGTCGATGGCATCGCCGGCCTGCAGACAACCGTTCTGCGCACCCTTCTCACGCAGGATGCGGGTCAGGCGACGGGTGTCGATATCAGCGATGCCGACCACGCCCTGACGACGCAGATAGTCGTCGAGGCGCTCGCGCTGGCGGAAGTTGCTTGCGCGTTGCGGCAGGTGGCGCACGATCAGGCCGGCGGCCTGGATGCCGGCGGACTCCTCGTCCTCCGGGTTGGCGCCCACGTTGCCGATGTGGGGGTATGTCAGGGTCACGAGCTGACGCAGATAGGAGGGATCGGTGAGGATCTCCTGATAGCCGGTCATGGCGGTGTTGAACACCACCTCACCGACGCTCGAGCCATCGGCGCCAATCGATGTTCCGCGGAAGACCGAACCGTCTTCCAGAACCAGAACTGCGGGTTTTCTCAAGGGTATCTCCGAATCCGGGCGAGGATGCGCAACGACCGCGACGGGACGTCGGGTGACGGCGTTGGACACACAGGATAGGTCAATGGCAGCGCCCTGACCGGCCTGAATTCTAAAGAACCGCCGGCGTACTGTCCACGCGCACCGGTCGGCACGGGCGGCGAAATGCCAACCCGATCATCTGCTTCAGCTCAGCCATGACCCAGTTGCCGACGCGCCCAGGCGGCGATCCCCGCCGCATCCATGGCGCCGGCCTGACGGGCATGCTCGACCCCGCCACGAAACAGCGCCAGGGTCGGGATGCTGCGGATACCGAGGCGCGCGGCCAACCCCTGCGCCTGCTCGGTGTCGACCTTGATCAGGCGCAGCTCGGGTTCGAGGGTGCGCGCGGCAGCGGCGAAGGCCGGCGCCATCATCCGACAGGGACCACACCAGGGCGCCCAGAAATCGACCAACAGCGGCAGGTCACTGCGCGCCAGATGATGCGCGAAACGCGCCTCGTCGAGTGCCACCGGCTCGCCAGCGAACAGCGGCGCGTGGCAGCGCCCGCAACGCCCGCCCGCGCCGAGTCGCGTCGGCGCCAGCCGGTTGACCGCGTCACAGGCGGGACAGACCACATGGATCGAATCGGACATGTCTTTCGCTCTCTCACTCGTTCACAACCTGGCCTCCGGGCATGACAGGGCCGGGCGCCAGCACATCGTCGATGTGCCCGATCGTGCCGACCGCCCCGGTCTCGCGCCCTCGGCGTCTTGAATCGTCACCGGCCGCTGGCTATGGTCACCGGCCTTGCGACTATCCATATCATCAGGAGTCATCACCCATGACAGATTCACCCCATGTCGTGACCGTCACGGCCCAAAACTTTCAGTCGGTCGTCATCGAGGGCTCCTACGAGCGCCCGGTGCTGGTCGACTTCTGGGCCGATTGGTGCGCCCCCTGCCGGATGCTGATGCCGCTGCTCGGCGGGCTGGCCGAGCGCTATGCCGGACGTTTCCTGCTCGCCAAGGTCAACACCGAAGAGGAGCAGGCGCTGGCCGCACAATTCGGCATCCGCAGCCTACCCACGGTGCGCCTCTACAAGGACGGCCAAGCGGTCGACGAGTTCATGGGAGCGCTGCCCGAGGGACAGATCTGCGAGTTCCTCGACCGCCACATCCCGCGCGCCTCCAACGCGCTGCTCGAGCAGGCCCGAGCCAGCATCACCGAGGGCGCACTCGAGCAGGCCGCCGCGCAGCTCGAACAGGCCCGCACCGAGGACCCGGGAAACACCCGCATCGCCCTGCTCGAGGTCGAATTGACGGCCGCACGCGGCCAAGTCATCGAGGCCGAGGCGGCGATCGATCGACTGCCGATCGAGCTGGCCAACGACCCCGAGGTCAATGCCCTGCGCGGGCGCCTACGCTTTGCCACCGCGCTCGTCGAGGCCGCCGACGCGGCGACGTTGCGCGCCCGGCTCGAGACCGACCCGACCGACAGCACGGCCCGCTACCAGCTCGCCGCCTGGGCGGTGACCCAGGGCGATTACGCCACCGCGCTGGAACTGCTGCTCGAACTGATGAAGCGCGACCGCGGCTACGGCGAGGATGCCGGACGCAAGGGCATGCTCGCGGTGTTCGACCTGCTCGGCGGCGATGGCGACCTGGTCGCACGTTATCGCGCCAAGATGATGAACGCGCTCTACTGAGCCCCCAGCCCCCCGGTGGCGCGCCCAACCTCGCAGATCTCGCGAAACACCCCGAGCGCGCCCCAGGGGTGGCCCGACCAACGCAACCGGCCCGACGCCCCGGCGTCGCGCTGGTGACAACCGCAGACCCCAGCGATCGCGACCAGTCGATCGGTCCCGGCGACGAACAGCAGCGGCACCAGCGGGCGCAGCCAGGGCGCCACCCCTGCCTCCTGGAAGACCTTCTTGAGCGAACGCCGCGATCCACCCGGCCGCGGTCGACACTGGCCACCGACCCCGAAGCGCACCTCCAGCGCCACCTCGACCCCGGTCACCTGCAATTCACCCAACCCCTGCGGCAGGATCAGTGCCGCCCCAGGCGACCAGCGCAAGACCTCGTCCGGCATCATCGGCAGCGGAGTCAGGGCATACAGCCCATCACGATAACGACGCACCTCGCAGTCACGCCACGCGACCACGGGCGAGGCGTCGGCGCGCGCCGCCAACAACTCGGTGACGATGCGCTCGAGCCGTGCTCGACCCGGTACCGAGAAGCCCTGACGACGTAGCCACAACCGCACCACCGCCCGCCGCGCCGCGCACTCCAACCCCGCCAGAGCAGCCACCGAGAGGCTGCCGGGCACGGCACCGGCGACCGCAGCGAGATCGTGCCCGGCCTGGCGGTCGATCAGCGCTGCGGCCTCGGCACAATGTGCCGCGCTGCGCGCGATGGTGGTGGGGGCCGCCGGCCAGCGGGTGCGCAACAGCGGCAGCACCTGGTGGCGCAACAGGTTGCGATCGTGACAGAGCACCTCGTTGCTCGGGTCGTCGATCCAATCGAGCCGGTGGCGCCGGGCGTAATCGAGCAGCTGCGACCGCGACACCCCCAACAGCGGTCGTACCAAGCGGCCACGACCGAGCGGCGCACACCCCGGCATCGCCGCCAGCCCGTGCACCCCACTGCCTCGCAGCAACGCCAGCAGCAGGGTCTCGGCCTGATCATCGAGATGGTGGGCGGTCAGTAGCAGCTCGTCGCGCCCGAGCACCCGGCCGAAGGCGCGATAGCGCGCTGCGCGGGCATGGGCCTCGAGGCTCTCGCCGGGGGGCGGCGAGAGCGCCAGGGCGCGGGCGACGAAACGCACCCCGAGGGCGCGACAGTGCTCACGACAGTGCACACGCCAGGCCCGCGCCGCAGGCTGCAGCCCGTGATCGATGTGAATGGCGCCGAGCGGGCGCGTCAGCGGGGCCAGAGTCAGCGCATGCAGCAAGGCGCTGGAGTCGAGCCCACCGCTGTAGGCGACCCAGCAGCGCCCCCGGCCACCGAGCGCAGCCAGGTCGGCGGCGAGGCGCTCGGGATCGAGGGCGTCCACCTCACTCCTTGAAGCGGCCGTAGCCCATCAGCCGCTCATGGCGCTTGGCCACCAAGGTGTCGAGATCGACCTCGCGCAGTGCCTCGAGACGCTGCAACAGCACCGACTTGAGTGCGGCGGCGGTCGCATCGGGATCGCGGTGGGCACCACCGGAGGGCTCCTTGATCACCTCGTCGATCAGCGCCTGCTCGAGCAGCTTGTCGGAGGTAATCGCCATCGCCTCGGCGGCGAGCTGGGCCTTGTCGGCACTCTTCCACAGGATCGAGGCACAGCCCTCAGGCGAGATCACCGAGTAGGTACTGAACTGCAGCATCCCCAGCCAGTCGCCGACACCGATCGCCAGCGCCCCGCCCGAACCGCCCTCGCCGATCACGGTGCAGAGGATGGGGGTACGCAGCCGCGACATCTCGCGCAGATTGCGCGCGATCGCCTCGCTCTGGCCTCGCTCCTCGGCACCAACCCCCGGATAGGCCCCGGGGGTGTCGATGAAGGTCAGCACCGGCAACGCGAAACGCTCGGCCATCTCCATCAGCCGCAACGCCTTGCGGTAACCCTCGGGGCGCGGCATGCCGAAGTTACGATGCAGCTTCTCCTTGGTGTCGCGCCCCTTCTGATGGCCGATCACCATCACCGGCTGACCGTCGAGCCGCGCCAGTCCCCCGATGATGGCGGTGTCATCGGCGAAGGCCCGATCACCGTGCAACTCGTGGAACTCATCGAAGATCCGGCGCACATAGTCGAGCAGATAGGGACGCTGTGGATGACGCGAGAGCTGCGAGATCTGCCACGGGGTGAGCGAGGAGAAGATCGACTCGGTGAGCGCCACACACTTGGACTGGAGACGCTCGATCTCCTCCTGGATATTGAGTTCGTTGTCGTGGCCGACCAGGCGAAGTTCTTCGATCTTCGCCTCGAGCTCTGCGATGGGTTGTTCGAAATCGAGGAAATTGAGATCCATAGCCCCACTACATCGTCTTGAGAGTTACGCGTGGATCGCCCACGGATGACTCCGCATTCGGCGCCCCGTCATCAGGCAGCGGTCGAGCTCCGGGCGCCATCGCAACGACACCCCGGCACGGCATCGCGAGACACCCGTCGTCGTCGCCTCAGTCCTGCCTCGACCCCGGCACGGGCGCTCGCCCGCGGCCACAGTAACCTGCCAATCTAGCGCAGCGATCGCAGTGAGTACAGCGCCGCTAAGCCTGCGCGCGCGCGGTCATCGCGCCCGCGTGCGCTAGCACATCCAACCATCACCCTCGCGGTTTCGCGCACTTAGCCGACCCAGCCGTAGACGATCACGAAAGATTCAAGAAACAGCGCCCAACTGTCGCCAAATCCGGGCATCTCTGGGCGGCGACCGGAAAAACACACGAACCTGCCGCCAATCCCCATGAATCAGGGCGCGGAGAAGGGAAAGAGCAGGCATTCGGTTACCACCACCACCCCGCAAGCCGGCAGACCGGGGTAACGCGACGGCCATGCAGAGCACCCTTGCAATGCGCATCGCGCGATCGACGACAGGCCCCAACCGCACCGCAGGCTACGGGCCGAAGGCCCGAACCCGATCCCCAAAGGAGCTAACCGAACAGGCCTACCAGCGACGCCCCCCAGTCACGAAACACCTCACCGAGATCGAACCACAGCCCCCGAACGCCAGTAATGGCCCGATCGAAGGCAGGCCAGTCCCCCGGATCGGGCGCGATCCAGGCCAGCCAGACGGCCAGTGCGAGCAGTGACAGGCTGCTCAACGGGTCGTTCAGGCTCAGCGGCTTGAGTGCGGTACCGAAGGAACGCTTGATCCGGCTGTTGAGCAGGTCGACGCTGTAGAGTTCGTCGAGCAAGAGATGAGTGAAATAACCGATCGCCACCATCAACCCGGCGACCCAAGCCGCCCGTGCCGAGTGCTCGAGCAGCCAGTGGGCGGCGTTGACCGTCGCCAGCGACCAGACCGCCGCCGCCAACCAGGAATGCCAGATCCCGCGGTGCACGGTAAAGCGGGTGAACAGCTCGAAGAAACCGTAGCGCACACAAAGAAACACCCCGCCCCACACCAGCGCCAGCTCGAACAGCAACAGCTGCCCCACCAGCGGCAGGGTCATGGCGAAGGCCAAGCCGGCCCCGAGCACGGTGAAGAAGGCACGCACCGGGCGCGAGGTGTCAGAGTCGACATCGGGCAGCAGACTGGCACCGACCCCAAGCGCAAATAACGTTAGCGTCTGACCCTGCTCAACCAGCCCCGCGGCATGCAGACCGAGCACACTGGCACCACTGACGAAGATGCCGACATTGATATGGGTATGGAAGTTGGCCATGCGGAAACGAAGCACTGCGGAGAGCGACGCCAGCGGCGCCCACGGATCCGGGGCACTCTAACCGCGCCAGCCGCCAGCCGCCAGCCGCCAGGGAGATGAACCGCAAAGCCGCGAAGAGCGCGAAGAATGAGAGAGTAAGGCCGTAGGTTGGGCTGCCCGCCGACACGCGCCCCCTGTGCTGGGGCGGTGACGGTTGATCGGCGGGCAACCCAACGCCCGCGAAGAGCGCGAAGAATGAGAGAGTAAGGCCGTAGGTTGGGCTGCCCGCCGACACGCGGCCCCAGCGCTGGGGCGGTGACGGTTGATCGGCGGGCAACCCAACGCCCGCGAAGAGCGCGAAGAATGAGAGAGTAAGGCCGTAGGTTGGGCTGCCCGCCGACACGCGGCCCCTGTGCTAAGGCGGTGACGGTTGATCGGCGGGCAACCCAACGCCCGCGAAGAGCGCGAAGAATGAAAGAGTAAGGCCGTAGGCTGGGCTGCCCGCCGACACGCGCCTCCTGTGCTGGGGCGGTGGCCGTTGATCGGCGGGCAACCCAACGCCCGCGAAGAGCGCGAAGAATGAGAAGAGTAAGACCGTAGGTTGGGCTGCCCGCCGACACGCGCCTCCTGTGCTGGGGCGGTGGCCGTTGATCGGCGGGCAACCCAACGCCCGCGAAGAGCGCGAAGAATGAGAGAGTAAGGCCGTAGGCTGGGCTGCCCGCCGACACGCGCCTCCTGTGCTGGGGCGGTGGCCGTTGATCGGCGGGCAACCCAACGCCCGCGAAGAGCGCGAAGAATGAGAGAGTAAGGCCGTAGGTTGGGCTGCCCGCCGACACGCGCCTCCTGTGCTGGGGCGGTGGCGATTGATCGGCGGGCAACCCAACGCCTCGGACCGCAGATGTTGGGTTGGCGCTGCGCGACAACCCAACCTACGGGCTACAATCTTGAGAGCTTTCACCTCCTTTGTGCCCTTCGCGTCTTATGCGGTTCAATCCCTATTTGGCCCGACGTTGATCGCTGGCGACGAACCCCGCCGTGCCGGATAATCCGGCGCCTCGTCCCCCGCCGATTCGCAGAGGTTTCGTCCATGACCGCATCCCCACTGACCATCGCGCTCGTCCAGCAGGCCGATCAGGGCGGCCTCGAGGCCAATCTCGACGCCTGCACCACGGCCTGTCGCGCGGCCGCCGCCGAGGGCGCACAGCTGGTGCTGCTCCAGGAGCTGCACAACGGGCCCTATTTCTGTCAGCAGGAAGACCCGGCGCTGTTCGATCTCGCCGAACCCATCCCCGGCCCCAGCACCGACGTTCTCGGCGCAATCGCCGCCGAACTCGGGGTGGTGATCGTCGGCTCGTTGTTCGAGCGGCGCGCCCCCGGGCTCTACCACAACACCGCCGTGGTGCTCGACAGCGACGGTCGGCTCGCCGGGCGCTATCGCAAGATGCACATCCCCGACGACCCGGGCTACTACGAGAAGTTCTACTTCACCCCCGGCGACCTCGGCTTCACCCCGATCGACACCAGTGTCGGCCGGCTCGGGGTGCTGGTGTGCTGGGATCAGTGGTACCCGGAGGCGGCGCGGCTGATGGCGCTCGCCGGGGCCGAGCTGCTGCTCTATCCCACCGCCATCGGCTGGGACCCGCGCGACGAGCGCGAGGAGCAGACACGCCAGCTCGACGCCTGGATGACGGTGCAGCGTGGTCACGCGGTAGCCAACGGCCTCCCGGTGGCCGCCTGCAACCGCGTCGGCTTCGAGCCCGATCCGGCGCCGGGTGGCGCCGGCGCGCACTTCTGGGGCAACTCCTTCGTCTGCGGCCCGCAGGGCGAGCTGCTCGCGCGCGCTGGGGCGGAGACGGCCGAGACCCTGATCGTCACCCTCGACCGCGCCCGCAGCGAAGACGTACGCCGTATCTGGCCCTTCCTCCGTGACCGGCGGATCGACGCCTACACCGAACTCGGGCGGCGCTACCGCGACTGAACAAGGCGGTTGAGATCGACACCGCACGCCCTCAGGGAGGGCAGTGCGGTCATCGTGCGACCGTGAGCAGGATGCGCCCGGGCGGCGCCGCCGCCCCGCAGTCATCGCGCCAGCGGAGGACAGCCATGCCCAGCGACACCAACCCGGCCGCCGACATCCCCGAGCTGATGCGCTCGATCATCCAGCGCGTCGCCACCGGCCCAGAACTCTCCAAGGCCATCTCCCAGACCGAGGCCCGACGAGCGATGCGCGCCATCCTCGACGGTGTCGCCAACCCGATACAGGCGGCCATCTTCCTCATCGCGCTACGCATGAAGCGCGAGACCGACGACGAGCTGCGCGGCATCCTTGAGGCCATCCAGGAGGCCACCGGTCACGCCGTCGCCGAGGTCGACGAGGTGGTCGACATCGCCGACCCCTACGACGGCTACAACCGCTCGCTTCCGGTCTCGCCCTTCCTGATGCCGCTGCTGGCCGAGTGCGGGGTCGCGGCGATCAGCCACGGCGCGCACGCCGTCGGCCCCAAGTTCGGCGTCACCCACAGGCACGTGCTCGAGGCCGCCGGTGTCGCCGTCGACCTCACCCCGGTCGAGGTCGCCGCCCGCCTCTCCGATCCCGACCTCGGTTGGGGCTATGTCGATCAGCGCGCCTATTGCGCGTCGCTGCACAACCTGCTCGGACTGCGCGAGACCATCGTCAAGCGCCAGGCGCTGACCACCGTCGAGGTGCTGGCGCGGCCGGTGCACGGACGCCGCCACACCCACCTGCTGACCGGGTATGTGCACAAACCCTATCCGCGCATCTATGCCCTGCTCGCACGTCATGCCGGATTCGACTCCGCGCTACTGGTCCGCGGGGTCGAGGGTGGCGTCATCCCCTCGTTGCGCCAGCGTGGGCTGTGCTTCAACTATCAATGCATGGGCGAGGAGCAAGGCTTCGAGGTCGACCCCACCAGCCTGGGTATCGAACAGGCGCTGCGCGCGCCTCCCCTGCCCGAGACCCTGCCCCAGGCAAGCCGCGCCGGCGACGACATCGCCATCGCCGTCGACCTGCCGGCCACCGCCGCCGCGGCCGCGCGCGCCGGGCTAGCCGCGCTCGAGGGTGGGCGCGGCCCCGCCTATGACGCCCTGGTACTGGGCGCGGCGCTGGTCCTCTGGCACCTGGGTCGGGTGCCCAGCCTGGAGGCGGGCGCAATCCGTGCCCGCGCGGTGCTCGACAGCGGCCGCGCCGCGCGGCGGGTGTGCTGATGGCCGGGCCGCGCGTGGCGGCGCGCAGCGACGAGGTCCCCGAGGGGGGCTTCATCCGCGTCCGGGTGGCGGGGATCGACTGCATCCTCGCCCGGATCGAGGGCCGGCTCTATGCGGTCGAGGACAACTGCAGTCACGAGGACTATCCGCTCTCCTACGGCTGTCTCGACGGCGCGCGCATCAAGTGCTCGCTGCACGGCAGCCGCTTCTGCCTGCGCACCGGCCAGCCGCTCGAAGCGCCCGCCGACACCCCGATCCGCACCTTCCACGTCGAGGTCATCGACGACCAGATCCTGATCGACCCGACGCGGGCGGGCGAGTGAGGACGCCAGCCGCCAGGATTGAACCGCAAAGCCGCGAAGGGCGCGAAGATGAAGAAAGGCTTCCAGCTGCCAGCCTCCAGTGTCGGTTTGCAGTCAACCTTGAAGGTGCGAGACAAGCCTGCCCCCTCTCGCTGGCGGCTGTCAGCTGGTCGCTGGCAACTTGAACCTCTTCGCGTCCTTTGCGGCTTTGCGGTTCAATCTCCTGATAGCTGGTAGCCCCGTAGGTTGGGTTGCCGCGCAGCGGCAACCCAACATCTGCGCCTGAGAAAGATCCGCGCGGTCGTTGGGTTGCCCACCGATCAACGGCCACCGCTCCAGCACTGGGGCAGCGCGGCGGTGGGCAACCCAACCTACGACGCTACGACGCTGATCGACCTGACGCGGGCGGGCGATGTGAGGGCGCCAGTCGAAGAGATTGAACCGCCAAGATACCGTCTTGCCCGTCAACCGCCGACCATGCAACACCAGCCTCCCCGACTGGAGGCTGGAAGCTGACCGCTGGAAGCTGGTTCGAACCGCAAAGACGCCAAGGGCGCGAAGATGAAGAAAGGCTTCCAGCTGCCAGCCTCCAGTGTCGGTTTGCAGTCAACCTTGAAGGTGCGAGACAAGCCTGCCCCCTCTCGCTGGCGGCCGTCAGCTGGTCGCTGGCAACTTGAACCTCTTCGCGTCCTTTGCGGCTTTGCGGTTCAATCTCCTGATCGCTGGTCGCCGACTGCTGACTCGACGTGCCTCACTCCGCCCGAGGCGGGGTTAGTGCCGGTTCGCGGCGGTCGGCGCCGATCTCGACGTCCTCGTCGATGCGAAAACGCGGCCCCTCGGTGACGTCGGCCGGACCGACCTCACCGAGCACTGGCTCGGCACGCGCACCACCGAGGGTCGGCACCACCACCTTGGGTTGAGGAGGGTCGGAGGGGCGGGCGCGAGAGCGCGGTGCGGCACGACCGGTCGCGCCGAGCACGGTACGCAATCGGGGGGCGAGATCGCCCGGGGCATAGTGCTCACACTCGAGGAAGCGCAGCAACGGCAGCCCGGCGGTGGCACACATGGTATCGAGCTGGTCGCGCGGTGGCTCGCGCCGACGCAGCCAGCCCGCCGGGGAGAGCGCCAGGGCACAGCAGGGCTTGCTAGTCGCCGCATCGCAGATCAGGAAATCGAAACAACGTTCGCCAAGGCGCCACTCGGCGCGCTCGCGCCAGCGCTTCGGCGTACGCCGCGCCACTGCCAAGACCTCGGTCGCCGGCACTCGCGCATAGAGGCGGTAGCGGTCGTCGAGACACTGTTCCAGGGCATGGGCGAAGGCGCGCTGGGTGGACGTGAGCAGCGCCCCGGAGAGCACATAGGGGCGGCGGTTACGCGGCGACAACGCACGCCACAGGCTGAACGCGAAGGCGAGCAGCACCAGTGCGGTGAGTCCGAGCAGCAGATAGAAATGGGCCATGCTCCCTCCGGTCTCGGGACGGGCTCAGCCGCGCGGCAGGCCGGGCTCGGCCTGGGGCGGGAGCTTCACCCCGTGCTGATTAAACCAGGCGCGATCGAGCGCCCACACCACCGAGTCGACATCGGACTGCGACAGCAGCAACTGGAGCACGTACATCTCGGTGTATTGCAGCTGCTCGCGCGCAGCGCGCAACGACTGCGCCTGAGCGGCCGCGTCGCCGCGCGCCAGCGCCGGGTCGATCCAGCCGAGATAACGCGTCTCCTCGACCGTCGAGGCGCGCGGACTGGTGACCGTGGCCACCCCGTTGAGGAAGGTCAGGACACGGAAGTCGTAGGGGTACTCGGCGACCGCCGGGGTCTGTTCGAGCAGTTCGTTGAGTTGCCAGAGCCGGGGCTTGAGCCCGTACGGGGCCCAGGAGAGGGTCAGCATCAACAACGCCAGGGCGATGGCCGAGAGGATGATCGCGTTACGAATGAAACCAAGCATGGGGAAGCAACTCCACGAGAACCAGTCCGACCGAATGGTCGCCGGCGGCAATTCTACCCCAAGGAGAACGGGGCCCGTCGCCGGGCCCCGGTCGAGTGACCGGCGGACAGGTCTCCGCCGGTCGCGCGCACGTCCTCAGTTGACGCGCGGGTCGAGTTCACCGCTGTCGTAACGGGTCGTCATCCGCTCCAGCGAGATGGCGGTGATCTTGCTGGCGTGCCCGGCGGTGCCAAAGGCCTCGTAGCGCGACCGGCAGATCTCCTTCATCGCCTTGGTGGCGGCGGTGTAGTACTTGCGCGGATCGAAGTTGGCACGGTTCTCGGCAAGGTGCTTGCGGATGGCACCAGTCGAGGCCATGCGCAGGTCGGTGTCGATGTTGACCTTGCGCACCCCATGCTTGATGCCCTCGACGATCTCCTCGACCGGCACCCCATAGGTCTCCCCCATGTCGCCGCCGAACTCGTTGATGATCGCCAGCCACTCCTGCGGCACCGAGGAGGAACCGTGCATCACCAGGTGGGTGTTGGGGATACGCTGGTGGATCTCCTTGATACGGCTGATGGCGAGGGTGTCACCGGTCGGCGGGCGGGTGAACTTGTAGGCGCCGTGAGAGGTACCGATGGCGATCGCCAGGGCATCGACCTTGGTCTTGGCGACGAAGTCGGCGGCCTCCTCGGGGTCGGTCAGCAGCTGGCTGTGGTCGAGCGTGCCCTCGGCGCCGATGCCGTCCTCCTCGCCCGCGGTGCCGGTCTCGAGCGAGCCCAGGCAACCCAGCTCACCCTCGACCGAGACGCCACAGGCGTGAGCGATCTCGACCACCCGCCGGGTGACGTCGACGTTGTAGTCGTAGCTGGTCGGGGTCTTGCCATCCTCGCCCAGCGAACCGTCCATCATCACCGAGGAGAAGCCGAGCTGGATCGAACGCTGACAGACCGCCGGCGAGGTGCCATGGTCCTGATGCATGCACACCGGGATGTGCGGCCACTCCTCGACCGCGGCGAGGATCAGGTGACGCAGGAAGGGCGCGCCGGCGTACTTGCGCGCCCCGGCCGAGGCCTGGACGATCACCGGCGAGTCGGTCTCGTCGGCCGCCTCCATGATGGCGCGCATCTGTTCGAGGTTGTTGACGTTGAAGGCGGGCACGCCATAGCCGTACTCGGCGGCGTGATCCAGCAACTGGCGCATGGATATCAGTGCCATGGTGTTCTCCTCGTGTCAGTGACGGGGGTGAAATCGGTGTTCAGGATACGCCTCTGGGTCAATCTTCGCTCGCGGTTCGATGTTCTCCGACCCTCATGATCTTCATGATGTTGGTCTGGCCCTCGACCCCGCTGCGATCGCCCTTGGTGATGATCACCAGGTCGCCGTCGCACACGGTGCCGCGCCGCAGTAGCTCCTCGATCACCGCACGGTTGACCTCGTGGATGTCGGTACTGGCGACATCGAAGGCGACCGGGTAAACGCCACGGAACAGACACACCTTGCGCCGGGTCGAGTCGAAGCGGGTCATGGCGTGGATGGGGATGCCGGAGCTGATGCGCGACATCCACTTCACCGTCGAGCCGGTCTCGGTGAGCGCGGCGATGGCCTTCACCCCGAGGTGGTTGGCGGTGTACATCGCCGCCATGGCGATGGCCTCGTCAACACGCCCGAACACCGAGTCGAGCCGGTGTCCGGAGCGAGTGACGCTCTTCTCGGCCTCGCGACAGATCCGGTCGAGCGCCTCGACCACCTTGACCGGATTCTGCCCGATCGAGCTCTCGGCTGAGAGCATCACCGCATCGGTGCCGTCGAGCACCGCATTGGCGACGTCGAAGACCTCGGCGCGGGTCGGGATCGGGCTCTCGATCATCGACTGCATCATCTGGGTGGCGGTGATCACCACGCTGTTGAGTTCGCGGGCGCGGCTGATGAGGTGCTTCTGCACCGCCGGCAGCTCGGCATCGCCGATCTCCACCCCGAGGTCGCCGCGTGCGACCATGATGGCGTCGGCGGCGTTAATGATGGCGTCGATGCCGTCGAGCGCCTCGGCACGTTCGATCTTGGCCACCACCCCACCGCGGCCGCCGGCGGCCTGGAAGTGAGCGCGTGCCTGACGCACGTCCTCAGCACTGCGCACGAAGGAGACGGCCAGATAGTCGGCGCCGAGTTCGGCGGCGAAGCGGATGTCGGCCAGATCCTTCTCGGTCAGCGCCGGGGCCGAGAGCCCGCCACCCTTGCGGTTGATCCCCTTGTTGTCGGAGAGCCGCCCACCGATCACCACCCGGCAGGCCATCCGCCCGCCCTCGACCGCCTCGACCCACAGCTCGATGGCGCCGTCGTCGAGCAGCAGGGTGTCGCCGGGACGCACGTCCTCGACCAAGGCCGGATAGGTGGTACCGACCCGGCTCGCGTCACCGCGATCGAGCGGGCAGTCGGCGTCGATGGCGAAGGCCGCACCACGCTCGAGCAGGACCGGCCCGGCGGCGAAGCGACCGATGCGGATCTTCGGCCCCTGCAGATCGAACAGCACCGCCACCTCGGTATCGGCGGCCGCGGCGCGCGCGCGCAGCCGCTCGACCCGCTCGCGATGGCGTGCATGGGTGTCGTGGGAGAGATTGAGACGAGCCAGGTCGAGTCCGGCACCGATGAGCCCGTCCATGACCTCGGGCGCATCGGTCGCCGGACCCAGGGTCGCGACGATCTTGGTACGTCTGGGCATGATGTCACTGCCTCCCGCGTGCAAATGGGGCCGCGCCGGATGGCGCGGCCGGGATCGACCAGCCGGGTCGATCAATCCTTGGCCCGGGCCTCGAGCATGGCCACCGCAGGCAGGGTCTTACCCTCCAGGTACTCGAGGAAGGCTCCACCAGCGGTGGAGATGTAGGAGACACGCTCCTCGATGCCGTACTTCTGGATCGCGGCAATGGTGTCGCCACCGCCGGCAAGACTGAAGCCGGGGGCGGCGGCGATCGCCTCGGCAACCACCCGGGTGCCCGCACCGAACTGGTCGAACTCGAACACCCCGACCGGGCCGTTCCAGACGATGGTGCCGGCCCCCTGGATAACCTCGGCCAGGGCGCGCGCCGAGTCCGGACCGATGTCGAAGATCATGTCGTCCTCGGCGACCTCGGTGGCGGCCTTGGTCACTGCCGGCTCCTGCTCGTCGAAGCGCTTGCCACAGACCACGTCGGTGGCGATCGGGATACCGGCGCCACGCGCGGCCATGGTCTCCATCAACGCCTTGGCAGTCGGTACCAGGTCGGCCTCGTGCAGCGATTGGCCAACCGGCAGCCCGGCGGCAGCGAGGAAGGTGTTGGCGATGCCGCCGCCGACCACCAGCTGGTCGACCTTCTCGGCCAGCGATTCGAGCACGGTGAGCTTGGTCGAGACCTTGGAGCCACCGACGATGGCCACCATCGGGCGCGCCGGCTCGGCCAGCGCCTGACGCAGGGCGTCGAGTTCGGCGCTGAGCAGCAGCCCGGCGCAGGCCTGGGGGGCGAAGTGCCCGACCCCGTGGGTCGAGGCCTGGGCGCGGTGGGCGGTGCCGAAGGCGTCCATCACGAAGACGTCGCACAGCGCCGCGTAGCGCCGCGCCAGCGCCTCGTCGTCCTTCTTCTCACCGGCGTTGAAGCGCACGTTCTCGAGCAGCACCAGCTCGCCCTCGGCGACCTCGGGCGGGGTGTCGAGATAGTCACCCACCAGCCGCACCTCGCGTCCGAGCTTGGCGCCGAGATCGGCGGCGACCGGGGCGAGCGAGTTCTCGGCGGAGTACTCGCCCTCCTGGGGACGGCCCAGGTGCGACATCACCAGCACCCGCGCGCCGGCGCGCAGACAGTGCTCGTAGGTCGCCAGCGAGGCGCGGATGCGCGCATCCGAGCTGACCCGGCCGTCCTTGACCGGGACATTGAGATCGGAACGGATCAACACCCGCTTGCCCGCGAGGTCGAGATCGGTGAGCTTGATGAAGGACATGACAAACCCTCTGGATGGATGGGGAAAGAGATCAGGCGCAAGCCCGGGCTTGCCTGATCGCCCTCGGCGGGGCCGCCGACCGGAACGGCCGACGGCGCAACGGCGACCGCCAGACGGCGGTCGTCTGGACGACGGCGCCTCGCGGCGCCGCGCGCGGCCTCAGTTGTTGGCCACGTACTCGACCAACCGCAGCATGTTGCAGGTATAGCCGAACTCGTTGTCGTACCAGGAGACGACCTTGATGAAGGTCGGATCGAGCGCGATGCCGGCGGTGGCGTCGAAGATCGAGGGGGCGTTGAAGCCGCGGAAGTCGGTCGAGACCACCTTGTCCTCGGTGTAGGCGAGCACACCGGCCATCTCACCCTCGGCGGCCTTGCGCATCGCCGCACAGATGGCGTCGTAGTCGGCCGGGGCCTCGAGTTCGACGGTGAGGTCGACCACCGAGACGTCCGAGGTCGGCACCCGGAAGGACATGCCGGTGAGCTTGCCGTTGAGCGCCGGCAGCACCTTGCCGACGGCCTTGGCCGCGCCGGTCGAGGACGGGATGATGTTCTCGAGGATACCGCGACCACCGCGCCAGTCCTTCATCGACGGACCGTCGACGGTCTTCTGGCTGGCGGTGGCGGCATGCACCGTGGTCATCAGGCCACGCTTCACGCCCCAGTTGTCATTGAGCACCTTGGCCACCGGCGCCAGACAGTTGGTGGTGCAGGAGGCGGCCGAGACGATCGTCTGACCGGCGTACTCCTGATGGTTGACGCCGAACACGAACATCGGCGTGGCGTCCTTCGAGGGCGCGCTCTGCACCACCTTGCGGGCGCCGGCGTCGAGGTGCTTCTGGCAGGCCTCGGCGGTGAGGAAGAAACCGGTGCTCTCGATCACCAGCTCGACCCCGGCCTCGTTCCACTTGAGGTTGGCCGGGTCGCGCTCGGCGGTGAGACGGATGCGCTTGCCGTCGACGATCATGGACGAGCCATCGACCGCGACCTCGCCGGGGAAGCGACCGTGGACCGAATCGTACTTGAGCATGTAGGCCAGGTACTCGGGGTCGAGCAGGTCGTTGATCGCCACCACCTCGATGTCCGGGAAGTACTGGGAGATCGCCCGGAAGGTCATCCGGCCGATACGGCCGAACCCGTTGATACCGACTTTGATTGTCATGCGTTCAAGCTCCTTAACTTGTTGAGCGAAATAGATCGAACCGTGTGAGGGGGGCGGCGCCAGGGGCCGGCGACGCCGCCTCATCGCCCCACGCGATTATCGGTCATTGAGCGTTCGACCCGCGGCATAACAGGCCGCGGGCCGGACCCATCAACCCTGCAGTACCCCCTCGACGACCGCGACCAGGTTGTCGACGGTGAAGCCGAACTCCTTGAACAGCGCGCCGGCCGGGGCCGACTCGCCGAAGCGATCGATGCCGAGCACCGCGCCGCGCGAGCCGACGTACTTCCACCAACCGTCGCCGACGGCCGCCTCGACGGCCACCCGCGCCTCGACCGCGCGCGGCAGCACCGACTCGCGATAGGCCGCGTCCTGGGCGTCGAAGACGTCGGTCGAGGGCATCGACACCACACGCACCGCGCGCCCTTCGAGCGCATCGGCGGCACCGAGGGCGAGTGCGACCTCGGAGCCGGTGGCGATGATGATCACCTCGGGGGTACCTGCGCAATCGCGCACCACGTAGCCGCCGCGCGCGATCGCCGCCAGCTGCTCGGCGTCACGCTCGACGTGTGGCAGCGCCTGACGCGAGAAGATCAGCGCGCTGGGACCGTCGCGCCGCTCGATCGCCTGACGCCAGGCGACCGCCGACTCGACCGCGTCGCAGGGCCGCCACACGTTCATGTTGGGGATCATGCGCAGGGTCGGGATCTGCTCGACCGGCTGGTGGGTGGGACCGTCCTCGCCGAGACCGATGGAGTCGTGGGTGTAGACGAAGATCGAGGGCACCTTCATCAGCGCCGCCATGCGCAGCGCGTTGCGGGCGTACTCGGAGAACATCAGGAAGGTCGCGCCATAGGGCACGAAGCCGCCGTGCAAGGCGATGCCGTTGATGATCGCCGACATGCCGAACTCGCGCACGCCGTAGTAGACGTAGTTACCCGGCGCCTCGCCCTTGCCGAGACCCTTGCAATCGCTCCACAGCGACAGGTTGGATCCGGCCAGATCGGCCGAGCCGCCGAGCAGCTCGGGGAGCAGCGGGCCGAAGCCGTTGAGCGCGTTCTGCGAGGCCTTACGCGAGGCGATGCTCTCGCCCTTGGCGGCGACCTCGGCAATAAAGGCATCGGCCTGCTCGGCCCAGTTCGCCGGCAGCTCGCCGGCCATGCGCCGCTCGAACTCGGCGGCCTCGGCGGGATAGGCCTTGGCATAGGCGGCGAAGCGCTCGCGCCACTCGGCCTCGGCGGCGGCGCCGCGCTCGCGCGCGTTCCAGCCGGCATAGACCTCCTTGGGGATCTCGAACGGCGGATGGCTCCAGCCCAGCGCCTCGCGGGTGAGGGCGATCTCCTCCTCGCCGAGCGCAGCGCCGTGACAGGACTCGGTGCCCTGCTTGTTGGGCGAGCCATAGCCGATGATGGTCTGGCAGCAGATCAGCGTCGGGCGATCGGTGACCTCACGCGCCTCCTCGATGGCGACCTTGATGGCGTCGGGGTCGTGCCCGTCGACCTTGGGGATGACGTGCCAACCGTAGGCCTCGAAGCGCTTCGGGGTGTCGTCGAGGAACCAGCCGGGGGTGTCGCCCTCGCCGCGCACCTCGCCGTCGATGGAGATGTTGTTGTCATCATAGACGGCGATCAGCTTGCCCAGGCCAAGTGCGCCGGCGAGCGAACAGGCCTCGTGCGAGATGCCCTCCATCAGGCAGCCGTCGCCGAGGAAGGCATAGGTGTGGTGATCGACGATGGCGTGACCGGGACGGTTGAACTGGGCGGCGAGCGCCTTCTCCGCGATCGCCATGCCGACGGCGTTGGTAATGCCCTGGCCGAGCGGGCCGGTGGTGGTCTCGACACCGGGGGCATAGCCGTACTCGGGGTGGCCCGGGGTCCTGGAGTGGAGCTGGCGGAACTGCTTGAGGTCCTCGATACCGAGGTCGTAGCCGGTGAGGTGCAGCAGAGAATACAGCAGCATCGAGCCGTGCCCGTTGGAGAGCACGAAGCGATCGCGATCGGCCCACCCCGGGTTGGCCGGGTTGTGGTTCATGAAGTCGTTCCACAACACCTCGGCGATGTCGGCCATGCCCATCGGCGCGCCCGGGTGCCCGGACTTGGCCTTCTGCACCGCGTCCATGGCGAGCGCACGGACGGCGTTGGCGAGTTCTCTGCGTGAGGACATGAGCCCCTCCTGAAATTGACGATGACGAAGATTGTGCGGGTCGGGGCGTCGTGGTTACGCAGACTCACCCGAAAACGACCCGCGAATGCGATGAATATGGCGTGCGGGGCTGACGACCGCATCGAGCGGGGCGGATCCCGGCCTCACGCCAACGGCGAAGACACGGCAACCGACCGGAAATCCCCACAGAGGGCCCCTGATTGTGAACCAAAGGTCCAGGGTCGGACATCAAAACAAACTTATGCCGCCAAAAACTGTTTTAACATTTACTAATATTCAGGATTGGCGCTGGAAATAGCACATCAGTTTACCACCGCGCCGAACCCGCCGGCGCGGCCCGTCCCCTGCTCAGTCCTGCATCCATTTGATCGAGCAACCCATGCTCGGGATCTGCTCGGTCGGACCACGCCCGCTCAGTGCGACCTCGCGCATCGCCTCGAACAGGTCGCGACGCACATCAGCGGGGGCGGCCTGCTTGCGGCTGGCATCGAGCCGACCGCGATACTGCAGCTCGAGCGCGGCGTTGTAACCGAAGAAGTCGGGCGTGCAGACCGCGCCATAGGCCTTGGCCACCGCCTGGTCGGCGTCGTAGAGATAGGGGAAGGGAAAGGCGAAACGCTCGGCGACCTCGCGCATGTTGTCGAACGAGTCCTCGGGGTAGTCGGCGACGTCGTTGGACATGATCGCCACGCTACCGATGCCGAACGTGGCCAGCTCGGCGGTGTCGCGCACGATGCGCTCGCGCACCGCCTGGACGTAAGGGCAGTGGTTGCAGATGAACATCACCAGCAGCCCGCGCTCGCCGCTGCAGGCATCGCGCGTCCAGGTACGGCCATCGACACCCGGCAGGACAAAGTCCGGGGCCGGTCGACCGAAGTCACACACAGGGGTCTCGAGTGAAACCATGGCAGGATCCTCCGAGTTGGCGGTTCGAGGGCGCGGGGCCGCCCCCCGCGGTTCGAGCGAAGGGGATGGATGACGAGACGACACCACGCCGGCGGCGCCAACATGCCACACTCGCGCCATCGACTGCACGCCGAGACCGCCCCCATTCGGGGCCCGGACATGTGTCCACCGCCCGCCGTTTCGCCCCGTCGCCGACGCATGTTACCGGAACAGCAGGGGAATCCAAATCTCGCCCCCGCCCCCGCGTTCGCCAGCGCCACGCCGCCTGGGCGCGGGGTTCGCGAACGTCACGCAAGCCGCTATTATGAGCGACCTCATCAACGCGCCGAACCGGCGCCATGAAAAGGGCTCGACTCGCATGAGCAAGGACTACATCTTCACCTCCGAATCCGTTTCGGAAGGCCACCCGGACAAGATGGCCGACCAGATCTCGGACGCCGTCCTCGACGAGATCTATCGCCGCGACCCCAACCACGCTAAGGCCCGCGTGGCCTGCGAGACCCTGGTCAAGACCGGCTTCGTGATGCTCGCCGGCGAGATCACGGTGACCGATGCCGATCTCAAGATCGACTACGAGCGCGTGGCGCGCCAGGTCATCAAGGATATCGGCTACGACAACTCCGAGGTCGGCTTCGACGGCAACACCTGTGGCGTGCTGATCGCCCTCGGCGAGCAGTCCAAGGACATCAACCAGGGTGTCGATCGCGAGAGCGAAGAGGCCCAGGGTGCCGGTGACCAGGGGCTGATGTTCGGCTATGCCACCAACGAGACCGACATGCTGATGCCGGCCCCGATCGACTATGCCCACCGCCTGGTGAAGCGTCAGGCCGAGGTGCGCAAAAACGGCGCCCTGCCCTGGCTGCGTCCCGACGCCAAGTCACAGATCACCATGCGCTATCGTGACGGCAAGCCGGTCGGTGTCGACGCCGTAGTGCTCTCCACCCAGCACGCCGAGGACGTCAGCGAGAGCGTGCTGCAGGAGGCGGTGATGGAGGAGATCATCAAGCCGGTACTCGATCCCACCGGCTGGCTCAACGCCGAGACCAAGTTCCACATCAACCCCACCGGCAAGTTCGTCATCGGCGGCCCCGTCGGCGACTGCGGCCTGACCGGGCGCAAGATCATCGTCGACACCTACGGCGGCATGGCCCGCCACGGCGGCGGTGCCTTCTCCGGCAAGGACCCGTCCAAGGTCGACCGCTCGGCCGCCTACGCCGGTCGCTATGTCGCCAAGAACATCGTCGCCGCCGGACTCGCCGACAAGTGCGAGATCCAGGTCTCCTACGCCATCGGTGTCGCCGAGCCGACCTCGGTCTCGATCGAGACCTTCGGCACCGCGCATGTGAGCGAGGAGCGCATCGTCGAGCTGGTGCGCGAGCACTTCGACCTGCGCCCCTATGGCATCATCAATATGCTTGACCTGACCAACCGCGAACTGATCAAGTATCGCGATACCGCCGCCTACGGCCACTTCGGTCGTCCCGAGGCCGGTTTCACCTGGGAGCGGACCGACAAGGCCGAGGCGCTGCGCGCCGCCGCCGGGCTCTAACTCGCCCCAGCCCCCCGCCACCGAGGAGCGCTGCAACCCACGACCATCGCAGTCGGGGCCAGGCTCGGAGACGGGGCATACAATTCGAACGGCGCTCACTCACGATTCATCAGGAGCTGATCAACCATGAGTGAGTTCACCGATTACAAGGTCGCTGACATCACCCTCGCCGACTTCGGTCGCCGCGAGATCGCCATCGCCGAGACCGAGATGCCGGGCCTGATGGCCCTGCGCGAGAAGTACGGCCCCTCCAAGCCCCTCGCCGGCGCCCGCATCACCGGCAGCCTGCACATGACCATCCAGACCGCCGTGCTGATCGAGACCCTGGTCGCGCTCGGCGCCGAGGTGCGTTGGTGCTCGTGCAACATCTTCTCCACCCAGGATCATGCCGCCGCCGCGATCGCCGCTGGTGGCATCCCGGTCTATGCCTGGAAGGGCGAGACCCTGGAGGAGTACTGGTGGTGCACCGAGCAGGTGCTCAACTGGCCCGACGGCCAGGGCCCGAACATGATCCTCGACGACGGCGGCGACGCCACCCTGCTGGTGCACAAGGGCGTCGAGTACGAGAAGGCCGGCGCGGTCCCCGCCCCCACCGCCGAGGACAACGAGGAGTGGACCGCGGTGCTCGGCGTGCTCGGGCGCACCTTCGAGCGTGACCACCAGCACTGGCACAAGATCGCCGAGGGCATCAAGGGCGTCACCGAGGAGACCACCACCGGTGTCCACCGCCTCTACGAGATGGCCAAGAACGGCTCGCTGCTATTCCCCGCGATCAATGTCAACGACTCGGTGACCAAATCCAAGTTCGACAACCTCTACGGGTGTCGTGAATCGCTCGTCGACGGCATCAAGCGCGCCACCGACGTGATGATCGCCGGCAAGATCGGCATGGTCTGTGGCTATGGCGATGTCGGCAAGGGCTGCGCCCAGTCGCTGCGCGGACTCGGCGCCACCGTGTGGGTCTCGGAGATCGACCCGATCTGCGCCCTGCAGGCGGCAATGGAGGGCTTCCGCGTGGTGACCATGGAGGAGGCGGCACCGATCGCCGACATCTTCGTCACCACCACCGGCAACAAGGACATCATCCGCCACGAGCACATGGTGGCGATGAAGGATCAGGCGATCGTCTGCAACATCGGTCACTTCGACAACGAGATCGATATCGCCAGCGTCAGTCAGTACCAGTGGGAGGAGATCAAGCCGCAGGTCGACCACATCATCTTCCCCGATGGCAAACGCATCATCATGCTCGCCCAGGGACGTCTGGTGAACCTCGGCTGCGCCACCGGCCACCCGAGCTTCGTGATGTCCAACAGCTTCACCAACCAGGTGCTGGCGCAGATCGAGCTCTTCACCAAGGAAGACGCGTACCCGATCGGGGTCTACATCCTGCCCAAGCACCTCGACGAGGAGGTCGCGCGGCTGCACCTAGGCAAAATCGGCGCCCACCTGACCACCCTCAGCGAGGATCAGGCCGCCTATATCGGTGTCGACGTGAAGGGTCCGTACAAGCCGGATCACTACCGCTACTAAGCTAATCGCACGCGATGGCCGCGGCCCCGAGCCACGGCCATCGTGGCGATGACGGACCTCGCATCAACCATCACGCGACCGCCGCGCCGCAGGCGCGTCCGCACCCGTGCGCGGCGGTGGCCGGAGTGCCAGAGCATGTCGCCACAAGACCCCACCCCGACCTACAGCCTCGAGCTGTTCCCGCCCAAGACTGCCGAGCGCATGGAGCGCCTCAAGGGCGAGATCGCCACCCTCAACACCGTCGCACCGCGTTACTTCTCGGTCACCTACGGCGCCGGCGGCTCGACCCGCAAGGGCACCTTCGAGACCGTCTCCTGGCTGCGCCGCCAGGGTATCGACACCGCCCCCCATCTCGCCTGCATCGGCTCGACCCAGGGCGAGGTCCTGGAGCTGCTGGAGCATTATCGTGAACAGGGCATCGATCGCCTGGTCGCCCTGCGCGGTGACCTGCCCTCGGGCATGGGTGGCGGCATCGGCGGTGACTTCCGCTATGCCAACGAACTCGTCGCGTTCATCCGCGAGCGCACCGGCGATCACTTCCGTATCGAGGTCGCGGCCTACCCCGAGTACCACCCCCAGTCCGGCACCCCGGACCGCGACCTGGCCAACTTCAAGCGCAAGGTCGAGGCCGGCGCCGACGCCGCCATCACCCAGTACTTCTACAACGCCGACGCCTACTTCGCCCTCGTCGAGCGCTGCCAGGCGCTGGGCATCGACATCCCCATCGTCCCCGGTATCATGCCGATCACCAACCACAGCCAGCTCGCCCGCTTCTCCGACGCCTGTGGCGCCGAGATCCCGCGCTGGATCCGGCGTCGGCTCGAGGGCTTCGGCGACGATCTCGCCAGCACCCGCGAGTTCGGTCACCAGGTGGTGCTGCAGCTGTGCCGGCGCCTGCTCGAGGGCGGCGCCCCCGGGTTGCACTTCTACACCATGAACCAGTCCGGCCCGACGCTGCGTCTGTGGCGCGACCTGGGGCTACCCGGCGGCGCCTGAGCCCGCCGCGCCGGCGTGTCTCAGACACGCCGGCGCCTCAGTCGTAGCGCTCGTCCTTCCAGCGTCGCAGCGCCGCGAACACCGCCGCCGGCTCCTCCAGCGCCGCGCCGGCGAAACGCTCGGCGGCCGCGCGCACCTCGGGCACCGCGACACGCAGGAAGGGGTTGGTCGCCAGCTCCTCGGCGAGCGTGCTTGGCACCGTCTCCCGACCCGCCGCACGCGCCGCCCGGACCTCGGCGATGCGCGCCATCAACGCCGCGCTCTGCGGCTCGACCCAGCGGGCGAAGCCGAGGTTGGCCTCGGTGTACTCGTGGGCGCAATGACACCGCGTCTCCGGCGCCAGCCGTGCAATCCGCGCCAGCGAGCGCGCCAGCTCCTCGGCGGTGCCGTCGAACACCCGGCCACAGCCGCCGGCAAACAGGGTATCGCCGCAGAACAGCCGCCCCTCACCGAGATAGGCGACATGGGTGGCGGTGTGCCCCGGCACCTCCAGCACCTGGAATTCGACATCGAGCCCGGCGGGTCGGATGCGGTCGCCCTCGCCGACCCGATGCTCGGCGCAGGCGATACGCGCGTCCTCCGGGGCATACACCTCGGCCTCGGGGAAGGCGGCGCGCAGGGTCTCGACGCCACCGAGGTGGTCGCGATGATGGTGGGTGATCAGCACCGCCCCGAGCGTCAATCCGGCGTCATGGAGATAGGCCAGCACCGGGGCGGCCTCACCCGGGTCGACGACGGTCGCAACCGCCCCGTCAGGGGCGCGCAGCAACCAGATGTAGTTGTCCTCGAAGGCGGGGATGGCGATGGGTTCGAGCATGATCGACGACTCCTCGGGCAACGGCGGGGACGGCGATGGGGGGGAGACGGCCGGGCGCATGACGCCCGGCACGGCTGCGGCTAGCCGGCGAGCGTCTGCTCGCGGCGCGGCGCGGTGGCCTCGAGCGCGGCGAGCGCCTGGCTCACCGAGTCGCGGATACCCGCGACATCGAGCCCACACTCGGCGAGCTGCTCGGCCTGGGTGGCATGGTCGATGTTGCGATCGGGCAGCCCGAGCTGGAGCACCGGCACCACCACGCCCTCGGCACTGAGCAGCTCGGTGACCGCGCTACCGGCGCCACCGGCGATGGTGTTCTCCTCCAGGGTGACCAGCAACGCGTGCTCGCGCGCCAGCGCGAGGACCAACTCGCGATCGAGCGGCTTGACGAAGCGCATGTTGGCAACCGTCGCGTCCAGCTCCTCGGCGACCTCCAGTGCCGGCGCGACCATGGTGCCGAAGGCGAGCATCGCCACCCGACGCCCCTCGCGCACCCGCAGGCCGCGCCCGATCGGCAGCGCCGGGGCCTCAGGGTCGACGGCGACACCGGGACCGACGCCGCGCGGATAGCGCACCAGCGCCGGCCCCTCGAACTCGTAGCCGGTCTTGAGCATCTGCCGACACTCGTTCTCGTCGGCCGGGGCCATGATCACCAGGTCGGGCAGCGGACGCGAGAAGCTGAGATCGAAGCAGCCGGCGTGGGTGGCACCGTCGGCCCCGACCAGACCACCGCGATCGACCGCCAGGGTGACGTCGAGCTGTTGCAGACAGACGTCGTGGACGAGCTGGTCGAAGGCGCGCTGCAAGAAGCTCGAATAGATCGCCACCACCGGCTTGACGCCCTCGCAGGCCATGCCTGCGGCGAGCGTTACCGCATGCTGCTCGGCGATGCCGACATCGTGGAAGCGCTGCGGGAAGCGCTTGGCGAACTCGCCCATCCCCGAGCCCTCGCACATCGCCGGGGTGATCGCCACCAGGCGCGGGTCGCGCGCGGCGGTGTCACACAGCCAGGAACCGAACACCTTGGTATAGGTCGGGCCCTTGGCCTTGGACTTGCGAAACTCGCCGGTCTGACGGTCGAAGGGGGTAACACCGTGGAAGGTCACCGGCTGACCCTCGGCCGGCTCGTAGCCGTGCCCCTTGTGGGTAACCACGTGCAGCAACCGCTGCCCCGGCATGCCCTTGACGTTGCGCAGGGTCTTGATCACCGACTCGAGGTCATGGCCGTCGATCGGGCCAATGTAGTTGAAGCCGATCTCCTCAAACAGGGTGCTCGGCATCACCATGCCCTTCATGTGCTCTTCCCAGCGCCCGACCAGCTCACGCAGCTGCGGCATGCCGCGCAGCGCACTCTTGCTGCCCTCGCGCATGCTGGTGTAGAGCTTGCCCGAGAGCAGTCGCGCCAGGTGATTGCTGATGGCCCCGACCGGGGGCGAGATCGACATCTCGTTGTCGTTGAGGATCACCGTCAGGTCGATGTCCATCGAGCCTGCGTGATTGAGCGCCTCGAAGGCCATGCCCGCGCTCAGCGCCCCGTCGCCGATCACGGCGATGACATTGCGCCGCTCGCCGCGCTGCTTGGCGGCGATCGCCATGCCCAGCGCGGCGCTGATCGAGGTGCTGGAGTGGCCCACGCCGAAGGTGTCGTACTCACTCTCGCCACGCTTAGGGAAGCCCGACAGCCCACCCTTCTGACGCAGGCTGTGCATGCGCGCGCGCCGTCCGGTGAGGATCTTGTGCGGATAGGCCTGATGACCGACGTCCCACACCACCCGGTCCTCGGGGGTGTTGAAGACGTAGTGCAGGCCGAGGGTCAGCTCCACCACCCCGAGCCCGGCCGCCAGATGACCACCGGTGCGCGAGACGGTATCGACGAGGAACGAACGCAACTCGCGCGCGACATCCGGGAGCTGGCTCTCGGGCAGGGCGCGCAGGTCGGCCGGGGAGTCGATCGAGGCGAGAAGCGGATGCCGCTGCACAGCGGCGCCGGTATCACTCTGAGTGCGGTCGGGCATGATCTGACTGGCTGTTTTTTTGGCAGGTCGACTAGTTTAGACGAATCGATTCGGCGCTGCCCAATGCGAAAGCGCATCGGACGCTGCCGACTCAGCCCCCCAGCGCCACCGGCGCGGCAATCCCGCTGGCCTCGGCGATGACGAAGTCGCGAAAGGCGCGCGCCGCCGGCGACAGCCGCTTGCCCTGACGATAGACCAGGAACCAGTGACGCCGCTGCGGGAAGCCCTCGACATCGAGCACCACCAAGCGCCGTGTCTCGAGTTCCAGCTCGATGGTATGCAGCGACACCACGCTCAGCCCCAGCCCCGAACGCACCGCCTGCTTGACCGCCTCGTTGCGGGTCATCTGCAGGCCGTGACGGATCGCCAGCCCCTGCTCGGCGAAGATCCGCTCCATCGCCTGACGCGTACCCGAGCCGGGCTCGCGCATCACGAAGGACTCCTCGGCCAGCCGCGCCAGCGGGATGTCGGCGACCCCGGCCAGCGGGTGCTCGGGCGGGGCGATCACCACCAGCGGGTTGTCCATGAAGGGCTCGGACTCGACCTCGACGCGCGAGGGCGGCTGGCCCATCAACACCAGGTCCACGGCATTGGCCTCGAGCATCTGCACCAGTGACTCACGATTGGTGATATCGAGCTGCAGCCCGATCCCCGGATAGCGACGCTGGAACACCGCCAGCAGGCGCGGGGCGAAGTAGTTGACGGTGCTCGCCGCGGCCAGGTGCAGACGGCCCCGGTTGACGCCCTTGAGCGACTCCAGCACCTCTTCCATCTCCTGCAACGAGCGGTTGATCGCGCGACTGTAATCAAAGACCTCGCGCCCGGCCTCGGTCAGCTCGATGCGCTTGCCCAGGCGCTCGAACAGCGCCAACCCCGCCGTCTCCTCGAGCTGGCGCACCTGCATCGACACCGCCGGCTGGCTCAGGTGCAGCTCCTCAGCGGCGCGGGTATAGCTCAGGTGGCGCGCCACCGCCTCGAATACGCGCAACTGTCGCAATGAGACGTGCATGACGGGGCCAATTAATAGAAGGAGAAGGGATAGATCATAATCTATAGCTTATATTAAACATAAGCAATATTTAGTAGTAATTATAGGGTTGTTCCATATAATCGATCCCCAGGTTCCGCCCCCGGTCTACCACGACCGGGTCCGGCCCGAGAATACCGGCACAGCAGCAACACACCGAGCTCTATGCGGAGGACCGAGCATGGCCAAGACCTATAACGCGGGCGTCAAAGAATACCGCGAGACCTATTGGATGCCCGACTATACGCCGAAGGACACCGACCTCCTGGCGTGCTTCAAGATCACCCCGCAGCCGGGGGTGGCGCGCGAGGAGGCCGCGGCGGCGGTCGCGGCCGAGTCCTCCACCGGCACCTGGACCACGGTGTGGACCGATCTGCTCACCGACCTCGACCACTACAAGGGCCGCGCCTACGCCATCGAGGACGTGCCCGGCGACGACGAGCGCTTCTACGCCTTCATCGCCTACCCCATCGACTTGTTCGAAGAGGGCTCGGTGGTCAACGTCTTCACCTCGCTGGTCGGTAACGTGTTCGGCTTCAAGGCCGTGCGCACCCTGCGTCTCGAGGACGTGCGCTTCCCCATCGCCTATGTAATGACCTGCAACGGTCCGCCGCACGGCATCCAGGTCGAGCGCGACGTGATGAACAAGTACGGCCGACCGCTGCTCGGCTGCACCATCAAGCCCAAGCTCGGGCTCTCGGCGAAGAACTACGGTCGCGCCGTCTACGAGTGCCTGCGCGGCGGTCTCGACTTCACCAAGGACGACGAGAACGTCAACTCGCAGCCGTTCATGCGCTGGCGTCAACGCTTCGACTTCGTCATGGAGGCGATCGACAAGGCCGAGCGCGAGACCGGCGAGCGCAAGGGGCACTATCTCAACGTCACCGCCCCGACCCCGGACGAGATGTTCAAGCGCGCCGAGTACGCCAAGGAGATCGGCGCCCCGATCATCATGCACGACTACATCACCGGCGGCTGGTGCGCCAACACCGGACTGGCCCAGTGGTGTCGCGACAACGGCGTGCTGCTGCACATCCACCGCGCGATGCACGCGGTGATCGACCGCCACCCGCACCACGGCATCCACTTCCGCGTGCTCGCCAAGCTGCTGCGTCTTTCCGGCGGCGACCACCTCCACACCGGCACCGTGGTCGGCAAGCTCGAGGGCGATCGCGCCGCCACCCTCGGCTGGATCGACCTGCTGCGCGAGTCCTATATCGAGGAGGACCGCTCACGCGGCATCTTCTTCGATCAGGACTGGGGCGCGATGCCGGGCGTCTTCGCCGTCGCCTCCGGCGGCATCCACGTCTGGCACATGCCGGCGCTGCTCGCCATCTTCGGTGACGATGCGGTGTTCCAGTTCGGTGGCGGCACCCTCGGCCACCCCTGGGGCAACGCCGCCGGCGCGGCGGCCAACCGGGTCGCGCTCGAGGCCTGCGTCGAGGCCCGCAACCAGGGTCGCGCGATCGAGAAGGAGGGCAAGGAGGTGCTCACCGCCGCCGCAGCCAACAGCCCCGAGCTGAAGGCCGCGATGGAGACCTGGAAGGAGATCAAGTTCGAGTTCGACACCGTCGACAAGCTCGACGTCGCCCACAAGTGACCCCGGAGCCCGGGTCCGGACGGGCCCGGCACCGGCCACCCAGAGTCAACCGAGCCGACCGACCGCAGGCTCGCCGATCGTAGAGACGAGGAGGACCCCGTCCGCGGACGGGCCCGGCAACGCCGGGGAGCAGCGCGGCGCCGCGAGGCGCACGCATCACCATAAGGGGCACCAAGTCCCACGGGCGGTGCCGCCAGCGATGGCGGCGGCGACCCGAACCAACAAGATCACTCGTCGCGCCCTCGGCGCCTGTGCGGTTCCAACCATAGAGAGTGTCACCATGAGCGAAATGCAGGACTACCAATCGAGCCTCGAGGACGCGAGCAGCCGCAAGTTCGAGACCTTCTCCTACCTGCCGGCGATGAGCCCGGAGCGCATCCGCCAACAGGTCGAGTTCATCGTCTCCAAGGGTTGGAATCCGGCGATCGAGCACACCGAGCCGGAGAACGCCTTCGACCACTACTGGTACATGTGGAAGCTGCCGATGTTCGGCGAGACCGACGTCGACACCATCCTCGCCGAGGCCGAGGCCTGTCACCAGGCCCACCCCGACAACCACGTGCGCCTGATCGGCTACGACAACTACGCCCAGTCGCAGGGCGCGGCCATGGTCATCTACCGCGGCACCCCGGTCTGACCACGGCCCCGCCATCGCTTGTGACGTCACGGACGCGACCCGCGCCGGTCGCGTCCGTCCCCCGCCCGCCCAGCGTTCAAGGACTGCCCCCATGAGCGAGACCCATCGCGACCAATACCTGATCCGAGAGGAGCCCTACTACCGCACGGTCGAGGACGAGGTACGGCTCTACGAGGCCGCCTACGCCGCGCGCATGCCGGTGATGCTCAAGGGGCCGACCGGCTGCGGCAAATCGCGCTTCGTCGAGTACATGGCCTGGCGGCTCGAACGCCCGCTGATCACCGTCGCCTGCAACGAGGACATGACCGCCTCGGATCTGGTCGGGCGCTTCCTGCTCGACGCCGACGGCACCCGCTGGCAGGACGGCCCGCTCACCGTCGCCGCGCGCATCGGCGCCATCTGCTATCTCGACGAGGTGGTCGAGGCGCGCCAGGACACCACCGTGGTGATCCACCCGCTCACCGACCACCGTCGCTGCCTGCCGCTGGAGAAGAAGGGCGAGCTGGTCGAGGCCCACCCCGACTTCCAGATCGTCATCTCCTACAACCCCGGCTACCAGAGCCTGATGAAGGACCTCAAGCAGTCGACCAAGCAGCGCTTCGGCGCGCTCGACTTCAGCTACCCCAGCGCTGCGATCGAGGCCGAGATCGTCGCCCACGAGGGCGGCATCGAGCGCGATCAGGCCGACAGGCTGGTGCAGGTCGCCCAGCGCAGCCGCAACCTCAAGGGCCACGGCCTCGACGAGGGCATGTCCACCCGCCTGCTGGTCTACGCCGCCCAGCTCATGGCCAAGGGCATCGAACCCCGCGCCGCCGCCCAGATGGCCCTGGTCCGCCCCCTCACCGACGACCCCGACATGCGCGACACCCTCGACGCGGCGGTGGATACCTACTTCTGAGTCGGTGAACCGCGAAGACGCGAAGGACACGAAGATGCACTGAGCGCGGGAGGCTGGAGCCATGAGGAGGCCACGGGGTGCAACCCGACGAGATGCTCGAACGACTGGCCCATGCCACCATCGGTGCAGCCATCGAGGTGCACCGCCAGCTCGGGCCGGGATTCCTCGAGGCGGTCTACGAGACGGCCCTGGCGCTGGAACTCGCCAGCCGTGGCATCGTCCACCAGCGCCAGGTCGAGGTCGGCATCGACTACAAGGGCACGCGGGTCGGACAGGCGCGACTCGACCTGCTGGTCGGGGAGCGCCTGATCGTCGAGCTCAAGACCGTCGACACACTGCTCCCCATCCACAAGGCCCAGTTGCTCTCGTATCTCAAGGCGCTCGACCAACCGCTCGGCCTGCTCATCAACTTCAAGGTCCCGGTGCTGCGTCAGGGCATCCAGCGCGTCATCCGCTCGCGCTGAGCACGCCCACTTCCACGCCCTCGCGTCGCCGCGCTCCCGCCCCGGGTCGAGCCACCGACACCGAGAGCGCCCGCGCCCGCCCACCACTCGATTCCCTTCGCGCCCTTGGCGCCTTTGCGGTTCAAGATGCCCATGACTCCTGATATGCAAGATGCACTCTCCTGCCTCAAGTCCGGCGCCGAGCACGCCCAGGCGCTCGAGGCGAGCCATCACGAGGCCGCGCGCCTGCTCTCGCCGCGAGGGCTGGAGCACTATGTCACCGGCATCCGCGCGATGTGCACGCTCAACAAGGGCGACGATCTGGTGATGACCTATGTGCAGGAGATGCCCGGGGTCGCCCGCGAGCTCGGCGAGGACATCATCCCCGACATCGTCGGCGCGCTGATGAAGCTCGCCTCGCACACCTCCGGCACCGTGCTCACCCTGCTGCTCGGCTCGCTCGGGCTGGCCGCCACCCGGCTCGGCGACGCCGAGCTGATGCGCGGCTATCTCGGCCTGCTCCACCAGCTCGCCGGCAAGGCCCCGCGCGGCCTGCGCCCGATGCTCGAACACAGCGACGAGCTGTTCGCCAAGCTCACCCTCGGCGGACTGCGCCGCTGGGCGCTGTGGGGCGCCCAGGCCCACGCCCGCGACCTCGACGGCCAGCTCGCCTACTTCGGCCTGGCCAGCGAGGCCTCGCGTGCGGTGCTCCAGCAGGAGCGGCGCGGCACCCTGTTCGTCGACAACCAGCGCCGTCTCAACTTCTATCTGCGCGCGCTCTGGGCGCGCGCCTTCTTCATGCGTCCGACCTCGGGCGACTATGAGTCGCGCGAGGGACTGCGCCCCTTCATCGAAGAGTTCCAGATCCATCTCCCCGATGCCTTCGACGACTGGCAGGGCATCCCCGGCGTCGACCTCTACCGCGCCGCCGCCGCCCACTGCGCCGCCCATCTGGTCTACACCACCGCGCCGCTCGACGGCGCCGGCCTGAGCCCGGCGCAGCGCTTCGTCGTCACCCTGTTCGAGGACGCCCGCGTCGAGGCCCTGGCGGTCGCCGAGTTCCCCGGCCTGCGCAAGCTCTGGGGCGCCATCCACGCCCACGCCATCCCCCTCGCGGCCAACGCCCACCCGATGCAATCGTTGCTCACCCGGCTGGCGCGCGCCCTGCTCGACCCCGAGTACAAGGACCCGGAACCGGCGATCGCCGAGAGCGCCGCGTGCTTCCATGAGCACTGCGCCACCCGCGGCACCGACAACGCCATCAGCCGCGAGGCCGGGCTCGCCTTCCACGACCGCGCGCTCGAACTGGTGGCGCTGCCGAGCCTGCGCGTGCTCGAGGACATGCCCCTGCCCTATCGCGACGACAACCGCTACTGCTGGGCCTTCGACGAGAACCTGTTCATCACCCAGGGGCTCGACTACCTGCCCGAGCGCGCGCGACAGGTGCGCCGTCAGGTCAGCGTGATGGAGATGGTCAACGAACTCGACTGCGAGCTTGCCGGCGACGACGCCCAGGAGGTGTGGAACCTCGCCACCCCCTTCTGGCTCGACCAGGAGGACTGCACCATCAACGAGCTGGAGGGCCGCGAGCCGATCTCCGAGCCCTTCCACTATCCCGAGTGGGACTACCACGTCCAGCTCTACCGCCCCGACTGGACGAGCGTGATCGAGCGCCGCCAGGAGCGCGGCGACCCGGCGCTGATGGACGAGATCCTCACCCGCCATCGCCCCATCGCCTCGCGCATCCGCCACCTCATCGACGCTCTCCAGCCCCAGGGCGTGGTGCGCCGGCGCGGCTACGAGGAGGGCGAGGAACTCGACCTCGAAGCCGCGGTGCGCGCCATGGTCGACATCCGCCGCGGCGTCATGCCCGACCCGCGCATCAACATCCGCATCACCCGCCACGTCCGCGATCTCGCCATCGTCGTGCTGATGGACCTCTCCGAGTCGACCAACGAGAAGGTCGGCGTCAACGAGGGCGAGCCCGGCTACGACGAGGCCCCCAGCATCCTCGACCTCACCCGCGAGGCCACCGGCCTGCTCGCCTGGGCGATCGACGCCATCGGCGACGCCTTCGCCGTCCACGGCTTCGCCTCCGACGGTCGTCACGACGTCCGCTACTACCGCTTCAAGGACTTCGACCAGGACTACGGCGACGCGGCCAAGTCACGCATGGCCGGGATGCGCGGCGGGCTCTCCACCCGCATGGGCGCGGCGCTGCGCCACGCCGGCCACCACCTCGAACAACAACCGGCGCAGAAGCGTCTGGTGCTGCTCATCACCGACGGCGAACCCGCCGACATCGACGAGCGCGACCCGCAATACCTCCGCCACGACGCCAAGAAGGCGGTCGAGGACCTGCGCACCCGCGGCATCCACACCCACTGCCTCACCCTCGACCCCGAGGCCGACCGCTACGTCGCGCGGATCTTCGGCGAGAACGGGTACTCGATCGTCGATCAGGTGGAGCGGTTGCCGGAACGGTTGCCTGGGGTGTTTGGGGTGTTGACGGGGTGAGGGGGAACCTTACTGCGACTAGATGATCGCATGAGAGAAAGCCCTTGGAGGGGGGGGGGAGAAACAGAGAAAATCAATCAGTTCGCAACCGAATCCTCTGTGCATGCGCCGTTTGGGTTTGCAACGAGATCGCAGAACCCAAATAGCGCCTTTGCATAGCAGGTTGCCGCAGAGCGGACCCATGCTGGCGTCACGGTACTCAACCATAGTGCTGGAAGAATGCATCCGGAGATAGCTACCGGCACAAGTGCATCCGAAGCTTCTGTAAGCGTAGAAGGACCGTGTCGCCACCACAAAATGGCGGCTGCGACGATGGCTGTTAACAAGGAGGCTCCAATGCCCCACCATCGCAGGCCATAGAGATTACGCCGAAAGCCGTAAGCGATCAGCTCCTGACGGACCCGGGCGTTGTCACGTGTATTTTCGACTAGCCAGCGTACGGCAGATGCGTAGGTTTCATCGGCACGCTCTGGATTGGCGATCTCATCCTCTGGCGAAGGAAACGCGATATCGGGAATGCGCTCTGACAGAAACCGCTTGTAGCGGCGCTTGGTCGGCATTTCCAATGTGAAATCTTGATGCCGTAGCCATTCCTTTCCCGGCAGACCGCCTGGAAACAGTGTGGTCTCCGCCCGTTTCCCCGCTTGGCGTGCGATATTGGCCAGCCAGAACAGTACGCCGAGTCCGAAGGACATGGTGATCACTGTCTCTTTGGGGGACACCGTTCCGGGCAACACGGCCAGGGAGGTTAGCAGGAGCGGGAGGACTACCAGCAGTGCTGGCAATACTTGCGCTTTTCTACCGTACTCGTCGAATAGAGATTTGTAGGTCATTGCCAGATGCCCTCCGTAATGCTGGCTTGGTATCCCGATGGATGGCGGATCAGCATCACCGAGGGTGCGACCCGCCATTCTTTCAGTACCTCTGCCGTCTGGCGATCGAGCGCGGAAGGCCCGGATGGGGTGAGATGACTGTGCCATGTTCCGAGGCAGTAGAGGGCTCCAGCGGTTTCCTCTGAATACCGTTCCACCGCTCTCTTGAGCCCCTTAGTTTCCAGGATGAAACAGTCGGCTCGGCGTACGCTACTTTCAGGAGCCGGTACGATGCCAGTGACATAAAAGGTGTGTGTCGCTTCCGAGATCCTTCCCATGAGTACGCCGCCAGTCTCAACGCCTGGGAAACGATTGATATCTTCCGAAATGGCTTGATGCGCATCGGCGCCGATACGGATTGTCCAGGGGCTGGCCTCGACCTTGATTCGCTCGGAGGGCTGGACCACGATTTGCTGCCATTGGACCTGGATGCCTTGTCGCAAGCCAATCCAGGTGTGTCCAGTTGCCATCGGTAGTCCGTCACGACGTAGGTCGGCGATGGCCAGACTCATGGCCGATGCGAACTGGGACACCACCGCGTCCGGCATCGCCATGGTCGAAGAACGGCAGCCTTGACCTGTCTCGATAAGTGCATGGCTCGCGCCTCCTGGCAGAAGCGCATTACTGAGCGCTGAATCACTACGAGCGCGCTCGTATAGAGCGGCGACCATGTCTCCGACGTTGGGGTTGCCATCGGTGCTCTCGACCAGCAGGGTTGCTGCTGCTCCGCGGCCCCAGATCGCCGCCTCGATGACGGGCGCGTGGAGTTTCGGCGCCGCTTCCATAAGGGCGTCACGTACTGCGAGCGAAGCGGTCGCATTCACCACGGCCCAGGCGTTTCTCGGAACCGCCTTCTTCAGCAGTTTCGGGTCTGCGAGGACGTCAAGGACATGCGCGCTCAAGGCTTCCGTATTCTGAGCGAGGCAAAGTAGAGCCTGCTGTAGCGCGAACGCCTTGTTGCCGAGCAAACCCATCCCGGAGGCGTTGTCAGGAAGCAGGGCATGCCGAGCGGCGTTGTGCGGTGAGAAGTAGTCGTTGTCGACCGTTACAGACGGTCCGTCGCCCATACGACCGAGGCTGATAGCGACGTTGGAGCCCAGGCTCCCCGCGCCCAACAGTGTCCAGGGCTTCGGAGTCTTCATGTCTTCGACTCCAGACAGGCGGCGCAACAGGTTGCGGCTCAAGGTATGCACGTGGCTCGCTGGTTCGACCGGCACGGCATCGCCGTTGGCGCAGAAATCGCTGATTGGCGTACTGACGACGTAAGGGATCAACTCGATCGGGCTCTCTGTCCCTATGAGCGGGAACGGGCGCTTAGCCAACAAGACGATCGGCAAAACAAGCGGATAATCTTTCCGAGCTGTCGTGCTCGCCTCCAAGAGACGGTCGCGCAGGAGTTTCAGCCCGGTGTTGAGGGCTGCGGCGCAGCCATATGCAGCTGCCCGCTGACGCAGGTCTGCAAGGGTTGCTACGGATTCCGGCAAGTAGTCGCAGCAGACCGGTAAGCTGCCATCCGGGCCCTTGGCAGGGCCGGCGACCAGTCCGAGTGATTGTCCAAGGGCTATTCCGTTTGGGCTGTCCCCATGGCGCATGAGACGACCGAGAGTGTCGCGGGCGAGTGGGAAAGACTCTGATCCCAGAGCGATCAGTATCCCCGGGGGTTTATCGCGCTCGTACCAGTAGTTGCATCCGACAAACCAGGGGCGCTCCTGACCGTCTGTCCTTCCGTATAAGACCCCAGCGTCTGCACAGATGACGTGCGTTAGCGTGTCGCGACGCACAGGCTCCCAGCCTTGCTTCGGATCGATCAGCGTCCCGTTTGCGGCATTGTCTAGCCATGCCGAGATCTGATTGAGCACGCTTTCCAGCCCGCTCGCATGTAGCAACTCGGTCAGCGAGCCTTCGACCACGCAAGGGACAGGAGGATCATCTTCCGGTCCTGGATTGATGTGAGGGTGGGATCGACTGAAGTCGTTGCGCAACTCCAGGGATGGGGCGCACAAAGGGTAGTTGGCGGGGAAGCGCAGTGTTACTGGCTCCACTGGGCGGACGCCGCTCGGTGAATGGCCCTCAGCCAGCCACCTTGAGGGCATGCTTACCCGAAAACTGGCAACGACCGCCGTTGTCTCATTCCCTGTCGAGAGCGAGAGGTTCTCCACCGCGGGGTGCTCGCGAATCGTTGCGACAGCCCGAGCGACTGCGGAAGGCAGGACGCTAGCCATGGGGTAGCGGTTGGCGTCCGATTGCACCTGAACTCACAGAGGCACCGATGGCCGCTGCCGCGCTCTTGAGCCGAGGACCGTCGCGGGAGATCGTGTACTTCGAAGGTTGCGGGCCAGCAACCCGCTCGAATCGACCTCCGGCTTCCTTCGCGATCGTCTGGTACTCGCGCTTGGCACGAATGCACGGCGGATCGTTGGTGTCGTCCAGGATCTCCTTGGAGCTGGAAACAAGATATGCGCCTCCCCGTGCCTGAGATAGCGCGCTCCTGGCGTCTGGAGATACTTCCGCTTCCTCGCCGAGTTTGCTCCAGCTATCGCGCGAGAGGGAGTGCCAGGAGCAATGGTGCGGTGTGAGGAGAAGGTCGTAGTCGAGCCAGTGAGGGCGGTTCTCGTGTCGTGCCCAGAGTCGCTCCCATATCGCGACTTCTGCATCTCCACCGGTCAGATAGCGGCAGGCATCTTCGTTTCCTTCGGCCGAGAGCTTGAAACGAAGGACGACGCTGGAGTTGTTCTTGCTGAGCAGTTCCTCCTCGTCTTCATCGTCCGATGTCGGCATCGGCGCCAGCAGGCGA
This sequence comes from Marichromatium bheemlicum, assembly GCF_012276755.1. Classification (GTDB taxonomy): domain Bacteria; phylum Pseudomonadota; class Gammaproteobacteria; order Chromatiales; family Chromatiaceae; genus Marichromatium; species Marichromatium bheemlicum. Next base: position 86,006 of record NZ_JAAXKX010000008.1, read on the forward strand.
GCCGAGAAGCTGCTGTCCCGCAGGCCATCGATACTGCGGAATTCTTGGTCCGTCATGACGAGAATCGGTCCCAAATCGTCGGTCTTGCCGTTCTCGTCCTCACCGAGGATCAAGATTCTGTTGCCGCTCTCCATGGGCTTGTCGTCGCGGAAATGTTGAACCCGCCGCTTGGCCTCTTTTTTCCAGGCTTTCGCATCTGCGCAAAGGGTGTGATTCTTTGAGGCCCGGCGGAACACCATCGGAGAAGACCACATCTCGCGGATGAGGATTTTGTCGTCTCCGGGATGCGACTCTGGAGGACCGAGGTGAAAGTGTCGCTCCAGACCCCGGCAGTGGTCCTGGTCCGGGTGACTCAGTAGGAACGCGTCCACGTAATAGTGGCCAGTCTTTGAGTCCTTGTCCAGCCGCTCGCGCAGCATTCGTGCGACGTCAGGCGTGTCATCCTCCGGATCGTCTGCAGCTTCTCTGATGTTGACGTCGACCAGGATCTTTCTGCCGCTGTCCAGCTCGATCAGCGCCATGTCTCCATTGTCGACCGAAAAGTACGTCACCGAAACCATATCGCGTTGCCTCTCAACATAAATACGCCCCAATTTAACAACATATGGTATTAATCTCAGATGATCACAACAACATGTAGCGTCTTGTTGTCAAAAGTGTAGCCTTCCTAGCTAGCCCTTAGGTGGATAGGGATCATTTCCATGGCTATCGCTGCCGCTGATCCGCCCGTTCCTGTTGTGGATGCGCAACTCCGTCCCTTGGTTGCGGCTCGTCTGCCGGCCTGCGTCGACTGCTTCATGCTTGGTGTCGTGGTGGCTGCTTGCGCGGCTGCCGCCACCGCGTTTCACGTCCCAGCCTCCGTTGGGATTGGGCACGATATGGTGGGTCTTGGGTCCGCGTGGCATGTCTATTTCTCCAGTTCAGCATGTTGCCATGAAAAGTTCAGAGTACCGAACTTGCGATAAAGTTAGCATTTGTTTTTCGGAAGTCAAGTGTCTATTGTTCGGACTACTGAACAACCTTCCATTTTTGCCGTTAGAGGGTCGCTGAATGGCTACCGCCTTGGGGGACAAGATTCGAGGGCTCCGCAAGGAACGGAGGCTGACACTGGACAAGCTCGCGGAGCTGACCGGGTCGAGCAAGAGCTACATTTGGGAGCTGGAGAACAAGACGCCACCGAGACCGTCGGCGGAGAAGCTTTCCAGGATCGCCGACGAACTGGGCGTGACGATCGAGTACCTGCTGGACGCGGAGGGCACCGTCACCGAAGAGGATGCGGCGGATGCCGCCTTTTACCGCAAGTATCGGCGCATGGACCCCAGCACGAAGGCGAAGCTGCGCAGCCTGGTCGATATCTGGGACGACGATGACTGACGAGAACCTAAGTCCCGAGCATTGGGCGTTCAGGCTGACCCACATCCTGAATGCTGCTTGTGTTGATGACCGATTTCCGGTGGATGTCAAGGCGGTTGCCAAGGAGATTTCCAAGCAGCTCTACCCGAACGATCCCGTGAGCTTGGTCAAGGGCCGCTCTTTGCCCGGATTCGACGGGGCGCTCTATAAGGCGCCTCTGGGCAAGAAGGGGTGGGGCATCTTCTTCAATTCGGATGTTTCCTCGCCCGGCCGGATCAACTTCACGTTGGCGCACGAGTTCGGGCACTACCTGCTTCATCGCCTCAACCACCCGAACGGAATCGAGTGCGAAAAGGAGGGCATCGCTCGCTGGGAATCGGAATACGGGCAGATCGAGCACCAGGCGAACGTCTTCGCAGCCAACCTGCTGATGCCGCTCGATGACTTTCGTCGGAACATTGGAGGCCAGGACAGGCCATGTCTGGACGATCTTGGGGAGTGCGCCAACCGATACGAAGTTTCCTTGATCGCGGCCGCTCTGCGTTGGGTCGAATACACAGGGCGGCGCGCCTGCCTGGTCCTCTCGCGGGATGATTTCGTTCTTTGGGCTCGATCAAGCAAACGTGCGTTTCGAACGGGCTTATACATCAAGACAGCGGGGCTTCCCCCTGTTCCGGTGCCACTGTCAGCCTTGGCATGCCGCCAGCACGAACTGGTAGGCGGCCGTGGTTCCACGCAGCATCCTCCCGGCGTTTGGTTTTCCGAAGAGTGCGAAGAACTCGTCCTGTACTCGGATCAGTACGACTTCACCATTTCCTTGTTGCATTTCAGTAATGTTGCGGAAGGCTTCGAGCCAGGCGAAGAGGTCGAAGAAGATGTTTCCGATCGGTACGCAAAACTGCTGAACCGATAGGACAAGAGACACCCAGCGAACAAAAGGACACCCACTTACCGTTGACGCTCCCAAGGCGCTCTCCTACGCTTCCTCCAACACCTCCAGCGGAGATGCCCCATGACCCGTCCCCGCGCCTCGCTCGTCTCCTTGTCCGATACGCCCTGGTATCACGTCGTCACGCGCAGAGTAAAGGACACCCACTTACCGTTGACGCTCGCGAAACGCTCTCCTACGCTTATCCCAACACCCCCAGCGGAGATGCCCCATGACTCGTCCCCGCGCCTCGCTCGTCTCCTTGTCCGATACGCCTTGGTACCACGTCGTCACGCGCTGCGTGCGCCGGGCGTATCTCTGCGGCTTCGATCGGCTGACGGGGCGGAGCTTCGAGCATCGGCGCGGGTGGGTGGAGTTGCGGCTACGGCAACTCGCGGGGGTGTTCGCGATCGATGTCGCGGCCTATGCGGTGATGAGCAATCACGTGCATCTGGTGGTGCGGGTGGATGCGGATCGAGCGGCGGGGTGGTCGGATACCGAGGTGTTGCGGCGCTGGCGGTGTCTGTTCCGGGGACCGGTGGTGGTGGAGCGGTTTCTGTCGCCTGCAACGCGGGCAGAGATGACCGAGGCGGAGCTGGATGGGGTCGCGGGCTTGGTCGAGACTTACCGGGCGCGGCTGGCGGATCTCTCGTGGTTCATGCGGGTGTTGAACGAGTCGATCGCGCGGGCGGCGAATCGGGAGGACGGGGTCCGCGGACGATTCTGGGAAGGACGGTTCCGTTCGCAGGCGATCCTCGACGAGACGGCACTGTTGGCGGTGATGGCCTATGTCGATCTCAACCCGATCCGGGCGGGGATCGCGGAGACGCCGGAGGAGAGTGCGCATACCGGGATTGCGGCGCGGATCGCCGACTTGCGCGCGGACGAAGGTGACACGGCAGGACGATCGTTCGCTGTCATAGAGCGATCGACACCTGAGGTTGTCGACGCCCCGCCAACGGCGTGCACCGCCGCAGCGCCCGAGACCGACCACGCCGACAGCTCACCAGATGCCCGCAGCACTCACCTCTGGGAGACCGTCCTCGATCGCCTGCCCCCTGCCCCACTATTACCCTTCGGCAACCCCGCCGAGGTCCCTGCAGCAATCCCCTTCACCTTCGGCGACTATCTGACCCTGGTCGACTCGCTCGGCCGCGCCCTGCACCCACGCAAGCGCGGGTCGATCCCGGCGGAGCTGCCCGACATCCTGTCCCGACTCGGTATCGCGCCGGAGCGCTTCGTCGAGCACGCCGGTTTCCTGCTCAAGGGGTTCGGCGCGGCGATCGGTGCGCCGGAGCGGATGACGGCGCTCGCGGCACGGCGAGAGTGTCGTTATCTACGCGGCGTGCGCCGCGCCATGGCCCTCTTCGGCCCGACCACGCCGACGGATCGTCCGGCAGCGACCGCATCGCCCTCGCCCGTCCCTGGCCGATAGTGCGGTGCGCATGGCCTGTCCCTGGCCGCGCCAGCCCCTGCACGCTATGCCTTCGGCTGCGCGCGCCGCGCCCCTCCCCCGATCGGCTTGAACGCCACGGGGGCGACGAACCGCGCCCAGGCCCAGCTTGCCAGCCGGACGACCAGACGCACGACCAGCAGCGCCCACAGCAGCATCAACGCCCGGTAGACGATCACCCAAGCGGAGATCAGCTCGGGCTGCGGCAGTGCCACCCACGCCTCGCCCTCGACCCGGTCCTGATACCACTGCAGCGCATCGGCGCTCGATCCGTTGCCGGCGATATGCATCTCGGGTTGGCCGAGCAGGCTCGACGGGATCGAGTCGAGCAGCGTGGCGAAGGCCGCGACGGTCAGCAGCGCCAGCACCAGTTGCACGAGGTTGTGCCGCCACGCCGAGGCCTTCGGTGACAACCAACCGCGCGCATGGAAGGCGAGCACCCAGACCACCACGACCACCGCGGCAAGGAGCGATTGCGTCAGTCCGACGAGGAGCACGAACCAATCGAGACGCTTGAGCGGGATCCCGCGAATCGCCCCGAACACCAGGGCCGCGACGACAACGGCGATCAGCAGCGCCCAGAAGGTCACGGCAGGCCCCATGGAGGGGCCGGTGGTCCAGACCACCCAGCGATCCTCGGCGGGCATCACCTTGACGCTGAGGTTCGTCGCGGCGGTCACGCCAAGCTCGACCGGCGCGACCCGGTAGCGTGTCGCGATCGCCGCCGCCGAGTCCCAGCTCACCAGGACCCGATGGAGACCGGGATCGATCGGGACCTGAAGCTCCACCCGACCATCCTCCAGCGCGGTCTCTCGGACGTGCCGTCTGGAGCCATCCACCGCGAGCGCCTCGAAGCGCGACCCGGCGGCCAGCCTGATCGGCAGCACATCCCCCTGACTGGACTGGATGCTGACCTCCAGTGTGTAGCGGGAGCCCTTGGCCCGCGGCATGACGGTCAGGGTCGAGGCGCGCACCGTCATGGTTGCGGCCGGCACCGGCTTGGGTCGGGTCACGTTGAGTTCGATGCGCTGTCCCGGCCAGGGTCTCCAGGTCCGCAGCGCCCCCTGCTGGAGTGCCGCGACGCCCTCGTCCTCGACCGCCTCGACGCGCCACAAGGGGGATTCCGCGATCGCCCAGGTCTCGCTGAACGCGCCCCCGCCCGGGCTCTCCAGACGAATGCGATCGGCGAACTCCAGCTCGCTGGTCCAGCGACGCTCGGTCTGGCCGGCGCGGAACGGGATCTCGATGCGGCCGTCCCGAACGGACAGACCCGAGGAGACGACGCGCTCGCCCTCGAGCAGGGGCACCAGCACGACGGCGCTGTCGCTGCTGCTCGACAGGCGCTGCACCCGCGTCGAGACCGTCCACTTGGGTCCGAAGGAGATGGTCCTGAGCACCCGGGTGAAGGGTTCGAGTCCCGCGGTATCGGGCGCGCTCGCGTCCCCGGCCTCAGCCCGCTGCCGGGGCGCGATGCTGAGACTGCCGTTGGACAGCCCGAGCGCGGAGACGCCATCGACGCGCCAGGCGTCCGGGGCCTCGACCCGGATTCGCTGCGGCGCGGCGTTGAGCGTCAGGGTCAGCCCGCCGGGCGGGATGGCGCCGGACAGCTCGAGGCTGTGTCGCCCGGCGGGCACGCGGACGTACCTGATCCGCGATGCGCCATCCGCGCGCACCGGTGTCGTCTCGCCGTCGAGCAGGACCGCCCGTGGCTGCCACTCGGAGCGGCGCGCGGGGAGCGGATAGGCGGTCTCGTGCAGGGCGGAGACGTCCAGGAGCAGCCGCAGCGCCCACCCCTGCTGGTCCTCGGCGCGGGAGATCATCACCCGCATGTCGCCCGAGGACGCACAGTTGGGCGCGCACTCGGGGGAGCGGAGCAGGTGCGAACGCAGCTCTTCGATCAACGTGTCCGACGGATAGCCGGCGGGCTGGGCGAGCGCCTCGTCGCTGACGAAGAGCGCGGGGCTCGACAGCATCGCCACGGCGATCAGCGCAACGGCGGGCGACGAGGGCCGCGCGGCGCCGACATCGAGCGTCATCGCCTCCTCGTCCGATGCCACGGGCCGGTCGCGATAGGTCCGGTAGCCGCGGAAGGCCAATGCCACCAGCAACACGATGAGACCGCCGGCGCCGATCAGCTTCGCGGCGCCGAACACCATCGGCGTGAGCAGATAGAGCGAGGCGGACTCGAAGGCATCCGGGACGTTCGGGACCTGCCAGGCAAGGGTGGTCTGGTTGCCGCGCCAGGTGGGCAGTCCCGGCCCGGTGCCGATCTTGGCCTCGGCATCGACGATCACCTGCAGGCGACCACCGTCCTGATCGAGGCCCAGATAGTCAGAAGGCGCGGCGGCCTTCCCTCGCATGGGCGCGGATGACGGCATCGCCATCTCGGGCTCGGCGAGCCCCATCGCGCGGTTCGGGCTGGACAACGCCGCGTCGTAGCGGTTGGCGAAGTTGCGATCAAGCTGCGGAAACAGCGACGTCTTGACCGCGTAGACCGTGAATGAGGCGACGAACACGGCTAGCGCGACGAACAGCACCGCGGCGATCCCCCCGACGAGGTTGCCGAGACGCGGGATGTCGCGCTGATAGCACGCCCGCGTCAGGATGCCGAGGAGGATGACGGCGATCCACAGCGACCCGCCGCCGAAGGGCAACTGCCAGGTCAGCGCCCCGACGATCACCCACAGCACGCCGGCCCAGAGGCCCAGGGCCTTGACGAAGAGCGCGGCGACCAGGATGAGCAGGAACAGATCGAGCAGGTTCCACTTGGTGAGCCAGGTCCGCGGGAGGTTGTCGGTGCCGAAGGCGGCGACGGCGAGCCACCCCGCCGGCAGGTTGATGGTGGTGTTGACCGAGTCGAACACCGCGCTCTCGGCCACCCAGCCATTGCTCGCGAGCCGCAGGGGGAAGGTTCCGGACTGCTCGGGATCGGTCTCCAGACGCCCCTCCGCGGTGAGCGCGAGTCGCCCCGCCGGTACCTCGATCCCGTCCAGCGACGCCGCCGCGTCGTCCGCGGCGATCTCCGAGAGCACCCACGGTGTGCCATTCAACTCGAGACGGCCGATGTCCAGGGGCGACGAGAAGCGGCCCGGCGCGAACAGCTCGCCGGTGATGCTGTCGCGGAACGTCAGCCCGCGACCGGAGAAGTCGAGCCACGCCTCGCGGCGCAGGTCCACACGCCCGACACCCGAGCCGATATCGGCGAGCAACTGCACATCGAGTGATCCGGCCTTGCCGGCCTCGGCCAGGAAGGCGCGATCGCCGCGCCACGGCTCGGGGATCTCGGTCTGGCTGGGGTCGATCTGATCCAGCCCGGTGAAGCCGAGAGAGCGAAGCTCCGGCACCACCTGGAACGACCACAGCTCCCTGCCGGGCCAGCCCTCGCCGGTGACATCGGGGACCGGGATGCTGAGGATGTCGCCGGTGGCGTGCGCCAGGACGTCGACCGAGTGCGAGCCCTGCCCGACCTGGATCTCGAGCCGCCCCGCCTGATCGATGCCCACCGGGAGCGCGCTCTCGACCTGATGGGGGACGAAGCCCTCGGGCAGGAAGTCCGCGAACGTCAGGGACCGTTCGCGCCCGGTCACGGAGATCAGCAGCCGGGTGACGACGATCATCGGGTTGCCATCGGTGAAGCGCCGGAAGACCTTGATCGACAGCGAGTCCTGGGGCGCCGCCGGCGTCGCCTCGCGAGGGCGCTGGAGCCAGAGATCGCCGTTGTCGTCGAGCCGGAGCGGCGTGCCGTCGGCCGCCAGCACCACCCCGACCTGCTCGGGGATGGACAGCTGCGTCGGACGCCGAAGCCACGCGATCTCGCCCTCGACGCGGGCGGAGGCGTGGGGACCGTCCAGGAACAGGAACGGCTTCCCGTCGCGATCGACCACGGTCGCGGGCGCGCCGTCGAGCGTCACCTCGGTCGGCCAGGCCCCGCGTTGACCGGGGAGCGGCAGCCAGCCCCGCTCGAGCAAGGTCCAGGGTTGTCGGAAGCTCATGGCCTCGCGCCCGATCGACAGGACGAGCGGCCCCGGCCAGGCACACACGGGATCGAGGGCGGCGCCGGCGGCCAGCGCGGGGGTGCAGCCGAGCGCGGCGGCCTGGTCTCGCAGCGCCCACGGGACCCATACCTGCAGCTCGGCAGGAACGCCGGTGAGCCGCCAGTCCTCCATGCGGTCGATTGGCTGCGCCTCGATCATCGCGCCCGATGCCGTCTCCTGGCCCGGAGACACAACCTCTGGCGCCGATTGGGCGAGCGTCGTCGCCGGCAGGAGCAGCACGGCGAGGGCGACGAAGAGCACGGCCACGGGCGCCAAGGCCGGGATGCCGAGATGCGCATGGGTGTTCTCGCGGGCAGCGAGCACCGGGTGTCCTGAACGAGACATCGCGTCCCCCTATGGCGGCGATGATGGGTTGCGTTCGCAGGAGGGTACCGCAGAGTCGCGCAGAAAATGCGCCTGTTAAGGGGAATCACCGAACTGACGCGCCTGGTTTGCGATGCAGACCGAATGGAAGACGCTTGACGCCTATCCGAGTGGCTCGACTCGAACCCAACCCGGAGCTGACACTGAGCAGCGTGACGCGGGAGGGGCTGGAGACGCTCGAGCGGCTGCTCACCCCCGGCAGGACCTATTGCTTCGTCGGCTCGTCCGGCGTCGGCAAGAGCACCCTGATCAACCTGCTGACCGATCAGGCACGTCGGGAGACCGGCGGCGTCAGCGGCACCGGCGAGGGACGTCACACCACGGTACGGCGCGAGCTGATCCGGCTCGCCGGCGGCGCGCTGGTCATCGACAACCCCGGGATGCGCGAGTTCGGCGTCCTCGGCGCCGAGGACGGTCTCGACGCCGGCCATGGCGAGATCACCGCGCTCGCACAGCACTGCCGCTACCGCGACTGCACTCATACCGACGAGCCGGGATGCGCTATCTTGCAGGCGGTGGAGGTCGGGACGATCGGTCGGGCACAGCTCGACGGCTATCTGAAGTTCCGGGAGGAATCCGTCTTCCACCAGCGCTCCCATGCGAGCGGCGCAAGAAGGACCGCGACCGCGGCAAAGACCTCAAGTCGGCGAAGAAACAGCTGAGACGCTGACCCGAGGCGACAGGACCCGGCTCCAATGACACGCGGTTTGGTGACTCGGCGCCAGGAGCGCGCGCAAGGACATCGTCTCGATCAATGGACTAGCGAGGTATCCGCGCATGAGACCTACCGTGACCGCACTCGGCCTCTCCCTGGCCCTGCTCACCGGGCTGGCGCCGACCACCCAGGCCGAACCCAGGGATCAGTTCACCAAGCCCGATCCGAGGGAGATCGAGGTCCAGCAACACCCGGACCCGGATGACCTGCACGTCGCCCGCCCGCCGCTCGAGATCCGCTATCAGTGCCCGCCCGGGTGGACGACCTCGGTCGGCAGCTTCGAGCCGCACCAGACGACGGTCTGCGTGCCCGAGGACGTTCCGCAACGCATGCCCTGCCCGCCGGGCACCGTCCTCACCAGGAGCGCGTGCAGCATCGCCTGCCAGGTGTTCAATTAGTCGTCCGACGGACCGCCCCGGGGCCGCGACCCCGGGGCACCGCGCGATCAGAAGAAGCCCAGCGGGCTGGTGCTGTAGCTCACCAGCATGTTCTTGGTCTGCTGGTAGTGGTCGAGCGCCTTCTTGTGGGTCTCGCGCCCGATGCCCGACTTCTTGTAGCCGCCGAAGGCCGAGTGCGCGGGATAGGCGTGGTAGCAGTTGACCCAGACGCGCCCGGCCTGGATCGCGCGGCTGGCGCGATAGGCGCGGTTGGTGTCGCGGGTCCAGACCCCGGCGCCGAGCCCGAACTCGGTGTCGTTGGCGATGGCGATGGCCTCGGCCTCGTCGCGGAAGGTGGTCACGCCGACCACCGGGCCGAAGATCTCCTCCTGGAAGACCTTCATGTCGTTGCGCCCCTTGAGCAGGGTCGGCTGCACGTAGTAGCCGGTGCTCAGACAGCCATCGAGGCACTCGGCGCCGCCGCCGATCAGCACCTCGGCACCCTCCTCGCGACCGATGTCGATATAGGACATGATGCGTTCGAACTGCTCCTGCGAGGCCTGGGCGCCGACCTGGGTGTCGGTGTCGAGCGGGTTGCCGCGTTTGATACGCGCCGCGCGCTCGATCACCCGGCCGATGAAGTCCTCGTAGATGTCCTCCTGGATCAGCGCCCGCGACGGACAGGTGCAGACCTCGCCCTGGTTGAAGAAGGCCAGCACCAGCCCCTCGACGCACTTGTCGAGATAGTCGTCCTCGTGACGGAGGATGTCGCCGAAATAGATGTTGGGCGACTTGCCGCCGAGTTCGACGGTCGAGGGGATCAACTTGTCGGCGGCACAGCGCAGGATGTGCTGGCCGACCGGGGTCGAGCCGGTGAAGGCGATCTTGGCGATGCGCTCGCTGGTGGCCAGCGCCTGCCCGGCCTCCTCGCCGAGACCGTTGACGACGTTGATCACGCCGGGCGGCAGCAGGTCGGCGATCAGCTCCATGAAGAGCATGATCGAGGCCGGGGTCTGCTCGGCGGGCTTGAGCACCGAGCAGTTGCCCGCGGCCAGCGCCGGGGCGAGCTTCCAGGCGGCCATCAGCAGCGGGAAGTTCCAGGGGATGATCTGCCCGACCACGCCCAGAGGCTCGTGGACGTGATAGGCGACGGTGTGCTCGTCGATCTCGGCCATCGAGCCTTCCTGGGCGCGGATACAGCCGGCGAAATAGCGGAAGTGATCGGCGGCCAGCGGGATGTCGGCGGCCAGGGTCTCGCGCACCGCCTTGCCGTTGTCCCAGCTCTCGGCCACGGCCAGCATCTCCAGGTTGGCCTCGATCCGATCGGCGACCTTGAGCAGCAGGTTGGAGCGCTCGGTCACCGAGGTCCGCCCCCAGGCCGGTGCGGCGGCGTGGGCGGCGTCGAGCGCCAGGGCAATGTCGGCGGCATCGGAGCGGGCCACCTGACAGAACACCTGGCCGTTGACCGGGCTGACGTTGTCCAGGTAACGGCCATTGACCGGGGCGACCCACTCGCCACCGATGAAGTTCTCATAGCGCTCGGCGAAGCGCACCACGGCGCCGGGATCACCAGGGTTGGCATAGATCATGGCTACGGTCCTCCTGTTGTCTGCATCGCTTGAGCCGACCCGCGTCGGCGAGGCGGCAACAGGACGTTACCGGGGCATACCCGTCGAATACTTGCCCCGCAGTCCCCAAGACTGGCCTGACAGTCCAGGCCCGGGACCACGGAGGGAACAGCATGCCGCCAAGCGTACCGATGTCGTTGAGCACAGCCTTGCCATCGCAGCAGCCGGTGGACCTGATCGAGAACCGCACACTGTTCGCGCGTCACGCGGCCGAGCTGTCGATCTACGACACCTTCGCCCCGGCCCGCGACGTGCCGCTGCGCGCCGATGAGCTGCTCTACTGCGCGATGACCCAGGGCCGCAAGCGGATGCACGGTCCACACCCGGCGCACGACTTCCTGCCGCACCAGTCCTATGTGCTTGCCCCCGGCGAGCAGGTGCTGATCGACTTCCCCGAGGCGACGCTGCAACGACCGACGCGCTGCCTGACCATCGCCGTCGAGCGCGAGCGACTGCGCCGACTGCGCGACCGGCTCGATCGCCACGCGCCGCTGCCGCGCGGGCTCGGGAGCTGGCAGACGGTGCCTCGGCACAGCTGGCACGGCCATCACTCGGTGGCCACCCAGCGCCTGCTCGAACGCATCGCCGGGAGCTTCCTCCAGGCCGACACCGACAACGATCTGGTGCTCCACCACGGCGTCGACGAGCTGCTGGGCCGGCTGCTGCGCCAACAGGGGCGCGAGTTCCTGCTCGCCTGCGCCGCCGTCGAGCCCGATCACGACTCCTTCAGCGCGGTGCTCGACCACATCGAACGTCATCTCGCACAGCCGCTCGACATCGAGCGGCTGTGCCGACTGAGCTGCATGTCGCGCACCCGATTCTATGCCCGCTTCGCCGCCCTGCTCGGCTGCACCCCCAACGCCTATCTGCTCGAGCGTCGGCTGCGCCGCGCCGCCGCGCTGCTCGACCGGGGCATGGCCGTCACCCGCGTCGCCTACGAGGTCGGCTTCCAGAGCCCGAGCCACTTCTCGCGCCGCTTCCAGGCACGCTATGGGGTCGCCCCCAGCCGCTACCGGGCGCACACCACGCCACCTCCGCCGGGTTGAGCCGGCTCGCCGCTTCCGGCCCACACGGGTTCTGGACTATGCTGCCCCCTTCTCGCACTTCGGAGACATCGACCATGGCCAAGGAACACCCGACCCCGGAGACCCGCACCGGCTGGCGCGCGCCCATCGACCGCGTCGTCTCGTCCGCGCCGATGCGGCTCGCCCAGACGCTCGGACTGCGTCTCAGCGTCACCGCACTGCTGCTCGGCTGGCTGGTACTGCTGGTCGGGATCAACGCGCTCTACCCGATCGACGTCAGCGGTCTCTTTCTGTCCGCCGTCTTCCTCACCCTCTATGTGCTGCCCGGGCTGATCGCCTATGACCGCGGCCTGACCAAACGCCTGCGCATCACCGTCATCAATGTGTTCTTCGGCTGGACCCTCGTCGGCTGGGCCGGGGTGCTGTTCTGGGCACTGATCGGCGAACCCGATCCGGAATCGAGCGGGATCGCACACGCCCGTCCCTGACCTCTCGCCCCGGCCCCGGATCAGCAAGCCACCGAGCGTCGGAGGGGCGTGTTCACCGCCCCTGACAACGGGGTTCCGTGATCCAAGCCACGGACACCTCCGAGGCGGAAAGGTTACAATTTTATGAATGTTGGGCCGGTACGGTACCGGCCCCGCTCGCGCAGCAAGGATCGCTCGCCAAGGATCCGATCGCCCGAGCGCATGGACCACGCCCGGCCGTGACGTGGCCCCGACAACAACACCTCCAACGGCCCCACGTCAGGCCCCGCACGCAAGCAGCTCGGCAAGACCATGACCCCGGACCACCCAGGTCCGCACGCACAGCCAAGAGCATCCGAGCCAACATGCCCCGCATCCACCTCAGCCTCGGCCGCAAGATCGGCCTGGCCTTCGCCGTTATTCTCGTCTTCATGCTGCTGATCGCCGTGATCGGCTGGAACGGACTACAACGCATGGGCAAGGTCCAGGACGACCTCATCCACAGCTTCGAGCAGTCGAACTTCCAGCTCGCCAAGGAGATCGACCACCTCGTCTGGGTCAACGACCTCGGTCTCAGCCTGCTGCTCGAACAGCCCTTCACCGGCGAACTCGACCCGCACCGATGTGACTTCGGCGAGTGGTACGACAGCCTGCGCAACGACCCGAGTTATGCGCACTACCCCGAGGAGTTCCGCGCCGCCTTCGACACCATCGCAGTCCCGCATCGCGCCGTCCACGAGTCGGCCAAGCGGATCAACGCCGCACTACAGCGCGGCGATCACGACCAGGCACTGCGCATCTATCGCAACGAAACGCTCGCCTACCTGCAGACCCTGCGTCACCTGTTCGGGGTACTCGAGGAATCGCTCCAGGCCCAGCAGCAGCAGAGCATCGCCATCTCCACCGAGACCAGCCAACTGGCACGCTGGAGCATGCTCATCGCCGGCGCCATCGCCCTGGCACTGGCCACCCTGCTCGGGGTACTGCTCACCCGCCTGGTGGTCAAACCGGTGCGTGCCACCACCGAGCGACTGCGTGACATCGCCGAGGGCGAAGGCGACCTGACCCAACGCCTTGAGGTCCAGGGTAACGACGAGATCACCGAACTCTCGCGCGCCTTCAACGCCTTCATCGAGCGAATCCACGGGCTGGTCAGTCAGGTCGCCGGTGCCGCCTCGCAACTCTCGGCCGCCGCCGAACAGCTCTCCGGGACCAGCGCCGAGAGTCGTGAGCACGTCGCCCAGCAACAGCGCGAGGTCGAGCAGGTCGCCACCGCGATGCACGAGATGGCCTCGACCGTGGCCGAGGTCGCACGCAACGCCGCCGAGGCCGCGCAGGCGGCTCAGAACACCGACAACGAGGCCGAGGCCGGCAGCACCGTGGTCGGCGAGGCCAACACCACCATCGATGCGCTGGCCCTCGAGGTCGAGGACGCGGCCAAGGCAATCTCGCGACTGGCCGCCGACAGCGAGGAGATCGGCAAGGTGCTCGACGTGATCCGCGCCATCGCCGACCAGACCAACCTGCTCGCGCTCAACGCCGCGATCGAGGCAGCCCGCGCCGGTGAACATGGCCGCGGCTTCGCGGTGGTCGCCGACGAGGTGCGCAACCTGGCCAGTCGCACCCAGGCCTCGACCACCGAGGTACAGGAGATGATCGAGCGGCTGCAGGGCGGCGCCCTCGGCGCGGTCGAGGCGATGGAGCGGGGTCGTGCCAAGGCCGGCGAGGGCGTGACCCAGACCACGCACGCCGCCGAGTCCTTCCAGACCATCACCCAGTCGATCGGCACCATCACCGACATGAACGCCCAGATCGCCAGCGCCGCCGAGGAGCAGTCTGCGGTCGCCGAGGAGGTCAACCGCAGCGTCACCAACATCAACGACGGCACCGCGCACGCCGCCACCACCTCCGGCCAGATCGCCCATGCCAGCGAGGCCCTGGCCGCGCTCGCCCTCGAACTCCAGACCCTGCTCGGGCGTTTCCGTATCTAAGCCGCCAGCCGCCAGCCGCCAGCCGCCAGCCGCCAGCCGCCAGCCGCCAGCCGCCCAGATTGAACCGCAAAGCCGCGAAGCACGCGAAGTGAATGATGTGTGCTGTCGGCGCGAGGCTACAGACGGCGCGGGTCCGCACCCACTGGCGGCTGGCCTGGCGGCTTAGTCCCCTTTGTGTCCTTGGTGTCTTGGCGGTTCGAATCAGCTTCCAGCGATCAGCATCCAGCCTCCAGTCGGCGAGGCTGGTGTGCATGATCGGCGATTGACGGACAAGACGGTATCTTTGCGGTTCATGCCTCGAAGCTCGGCGCTCGCGTCCCGGTGTTGGGTTAACCGTCGACGAACGCCGCAGCTTCGTCGATGGCATGGTGGGCGGACGGTTAACCCAACCTACGAGATCAGCGCTCAGCCTCCAGCCGTCCGCCGTTGCGCAGGTGTCTGGCGGCTGTGTTTGAGGGGAGGCCACCACTGGTGGCTGGCGGCTGACCGCTGGGGGCACTTCTCTCCTTTGCGCCCTTGGTGTCTTTGCGGTTCGAATCAGCTTCCAGCGATCAGCTTCCAGCCTCCAGTCGGCGAGGCTGGTGTGCAGGATCGGCGATTGACGGGCAAGACGGTATCTTGGCGGTTCATGCCTCGAAGCTCGGCGCTCGCGTCCCGGTGTTGGGTTAACCGTCGACGAACGCCGCAGCTTCGTCGATGGCATGGTGGGCGGACGGTTAACCCAACCTACGAGATCAGCGCTCAGCCTCCAGCCTCTCCAGCCGTCCGCCGTTGCGCAGGTGTCTGGCGGCTGTGTTTGAGGGGAGGCCACCACTGGTGGCTGGCGGCTGACCGCTGGGGGCACTTCTCTCCTTTGCGCGCTTCGTGTCTTCGCGGTTCAAACCAGCTTCCAGCCTCCAGTCGGCGAGGCTGGTGTGCATGATCGGCGATTGACGGGCAAGACGGTATCTTGGCGGTTCAAAATCCAGGTATCCGGATTCAAGAACCACCCGCTGCGGCCGTTACTCAGGGACGGAACAGACTCGCCTCGGAGGCCCAGCGATGATCTCGCTTCATTCATCCGTCTCGCAGCTCCAGTCCCTCTCGACCCTGCGCTCGGGTGCTGGCGCATCCGGCTCGCCGACGACAGCGACCCGTGACGCCACCGCAGCAGCACCGCAGCAGCAGGTGCTCGAGCGACTCGCCGCGCACATCCCGGGCATGGACGCCAATGCCGTGCGCAAGCTCGATGCCGAAGAATTCACCCCAGACAAGGTCGCCAACCGTATCGCCGACGCGGTGGCCACCGGGCTCGAGAGCGCCCGCGCCCGTGGCCGCTCCGAGGCCGAGATCGAACAGCTCTATCAGCAGGCCGTCGAGGGGGCACGTCAGGGCTTCAAGGAGGCGCGCGAGATCCTCTCCAACCTCGACGCGCTCCAGGGCAAGGTCGCCGATCAACTCGACGAGACCGAGCAACTGACCTTCGCCGCGCTCGACGGCCTGGCCCCCGGAGGCCAGGGCACGGCGAGCAGCGCCACCACCGCCATCGGCGTCGCCGAGCGCTTCCAGCACGCCGAGTCCTTCTCGCTCGAGGTGCGCACCCGCGACGGCGACAGCGTGCGTATCGACTTCGGCCAGCAGCTCGACTACAGCGCCAGCGCCGCGCTCGCCCGCGACAGCGAGGGCAACCAGGTGGCGCAATTCGACGTCTCGCGCACCGCCTCCAGCAACTACAGCTTCAGCGTCAAGGGCGATCTCGACGCCGACGAACTCGACGCCATCCGCAACCTGGTACAAGACACCAGCGAGCTGGCCAACAGCTTCTTCCAGGGCGATGTGCAGGCGGCCTTCTCCCAGGCCGGCAGTCTCTCGTTCGATGCCAGTCAGCTCTCGCGCATGGAGCTGAACATGAGTTCGAGCACCAGCTACTCGGCCGCCCAGGCCCAGCGCTATCAGGAGACCCAGCAGCTCGGCAACGAGTCGCAGAGCGAGCGACCCGGTCGCCGCATCGGCCAGCTGATGGATCAGATGCAGGAGCGCTTCTCGCAGCCGGCGCTCGGCTTCCTCGAGGACGCCCGCGCCAGCGGCGCCGAGCTGATGCAGGGCCTGGTCGAGCAGGACGAGCGTTTCGTCAGCGCCGAGAAGCAGCAGCAGGACGACTTGCGCTCGCACATGAGCCGACTGCTCGACGCCTTCGCACCCCAGCGCACGAGCGGGGATGACTGAGGCCGACTCGGGCAGATTGGCCGGTTCCCAGTCGTCGGGACGACTGCCCGAGGCGCCCACCGCCTACCACGCCGCGAGCGGCTCGAGTTGCGAGCAGCTCGCGGCGACAAGCGCCATGGCGAGTTCGCGTACCACCGGCACCGAGGCCCGCTCGATCGACCTGGAGTAGAAGGCGAGACGGCAACGGGCATCGCCCACTCCCAGGTCCAGCACCTCGGCCGCCCCCTTCAGATAATCGATACCCTCTACTCCGCCATCAGGCGCCGCTCCACCCCCGGCACACCAGGCCAACGCCCCAGGGACGAGGCGTGGCAGATTCACGCCTCGCAATCACATCTCCACCCACACCAGACCACGACCACTCGACTCGACCAAACGGTGGAACGCCGTGTCCGCCGGCTGGTTGTGATGCAACGCCATACCGGCGGCAAGCTCGTTCGGTATCGCGCTCGCGGCTGGCGTGCTCGCGCTCGAGCGTGTGGTCGAGCAGCACCGCGAGAGAGGCGGTCGGACTCGCGCGCGTACCCGCAGCACCGATTCGATGTCGCCAAGCGCGCTGGCGGTGTCCTGGACCGGCATCGAGTGAGAGTGCATCGACAAGGCGCTCGACATTGGCCCAGTCGAGCCCGAACAGCAGGTCGAACCGGTCGGTCATACAGGCGACCGGGGCCGGGGAGAAACGGAGGGTGGCGACCGACTCGCCGCTGCGCACCGACGGCGCACGGCAGCAGCCAGTAGCACCGGCGCGACCGAGCGCGGCGAGCAGGATCTGGACGGTGGTGAGGGCGCCACGACCACCTGCGCCGGGTGTGTCAGCATGCCCTTGGGGGCGAGGGGATCGCGATCACACGCCATCGCGGACCCCTCCCAGGCCGGGACGCCGCACTCGGAGGCGACGCGGGGTCGGGGCACCACGGCACCCCCCCGTGCGCCGATCATAGCCGCGACGCCGGGCGTCCCGGTTAATCTGGCACAGGCGAGGGGCGTTCGTAGTGGAGGGCGACCGGACCCGCCACGCGGGCCGGTCGGAGTCAGGCCTGGAGCTGCTCGCTGCGGAAGGGCGAGAGGGTCTCGAGCATCGCCTTGTGGATCTTGATGTTACCGGCGACCAGGTTCCCGGTCTCGAGGAAGCGGTTGCCGCCACCGAGATCGCTGATCGTACCGCCCGCCTCCTGCACCAGCAGGGCACCGGCGGCGCAGTCCCACTCGGACAGGCCGAGCTCCCAGAAGCCATCGGTACGCCCGGCGGCGACATAGGCGAGATCGAGCGCGGCCGAGCCCGGGCGCCGCACCCCGGCGGTGGCCAGGGTCATGGCCTTGAACATGCCCATGTAGGCATCGATATGGCGCTGATCGCGGTACGGGAAACCGGTACCGATCAGCGCACCGTTGAGCGAAGGGCGCTTGGCGACCCGGATCTTGCGATCATTGAGCTGGGCGCCCTCACCGCGCGCGGCAGTGAACATCTCCTCACGCAGGGGATCGTAGACCACGCCGCACTCGAGCTGGCCCTTGTGCTTGAGCGCGATCGACACCGAGAACTGCGGGAAGCCGTGGAGATAGTTGGTGGTGCCGTCGAGCGGATCGATGATCCACTGATAGTCGCCCTGACCGTGGAGACCGCTCTCCTCGGCGAGGATCGAGTGACCCGGGAAGCGCGCCTGCAGCTCCTTGATGATGGTCGCCTCGGCGAGACGATCGACGTCGCTGACGAAATCGTTGCGGCCCTTGGTCTCGGCCTTGAGGTGATCGACATGGTCGAGATAACGCAGCAGGATCTTGCCGGCACTGCGCGCGGCACGGATGGCAATATTGAGGCTTGGGTGCATAAGGATGAAAGATAACGGATGTGGTCCGCGTATCATAGATTGAGAACCCTATCAGCGTCTTGAGAGAACGCCCCATCCATGACCCAAACCAGCGAAGAAAACCTCGGGCGCATCCGCGCCGTGCTGATCGAGACCAGCCACCCCGGCAACATCGGCGCCGCCGCGCGTGCGCTCAAGACCATGGGCCTGTCACGCCTGGAGCTAGTCGCACCACGCCGCCGCCCCGACGCCGAGAGCCTGGCGCGCGCCGCCGGTGCCGACGACCTGATCGAGCGCGCCGGGATCCACGATGACCTCGACAGCGCGCTCGCCGGCTGTCGTCTGGTGATCGGCGCCAGCGCCCGGTTGCGCAGCATCGAGTGGCCGGTGCTCGACCCCGCCGAGGCCACCGGCCGACTGCTTGCCGAGGCCGCTCACGGCGAGGTGGCGATGTTGTTCGGGCGCGAGAGCTCGGGACTGACCAACGCCGAACTCTCGCGCTGTCACTATCTGGTGCACATCCCCACCAACCCCGAGTTCAGTTCGCTCAACCTCGCCGCCGCAGTCCAGGTGCTCGCCTACGAGCTGCGCCGGCACGCCCTCGCCGGCAGCGTCAGCGAACACATCGACGAGCGCCCCGACCTGGCCGACGCCAATGATCTCGAGGGCCTCCACGGTCATCTCGCCGCGACCATGCGCGCGGTCGGCTTCGGTGACATCGAGCAATCACGCAGCCTGCAGATCCGGCTGCGCCGGCTGTTCAACCGCGCCCGTCCCGACCGCACCGAGATCAACATCCTGCGCGGTCTGCTCAGTGCCGCCCAGGGCCGCAAACGCCCAGGGGGCGACAACGATGCCTCCCCGGCAGCGGCCGCATCCACCGCCAAGGACACGACATGTTCAAACGACTGAGAGAGGACATCGCCTGCGTCTTCGATCGCGACCCCGCAGCGCGCACCACCTTCGAGGTCCTCACCACCTACCCCGGCATCCACGCGGTGATCATCCATCGCCTCGCCCACGCGCTGTGGCGACGCGAGTTCAAGTGGGCCGCGCGCCTGCTCTCGAACATCGCACGCCTGTTCACCGGGATCGAGATCCACCCCGGCGCGGTGATCGGCCGGCGCTTCTTCATCGACCACGGCATGGGCGTGGTGATCGGCGAGACGGCGGTGATCGGCGACGACTGCACCCTCTATCACGGGGTGACGCTCGGCGGCACGACCTGGGAGAAGGGCAAGCGTCATCCCACCCTAGGGCACGACGTGGTGGTCGGCGCCGGGGCCAAGGTCCTCGGCCCGATCCATATCGGCGACGGTGCGCGCATCGGCTCCAACGCCGTGGTGGTGAAGTCGGTACCGGCCGAGGCGACCGCTGTCGGGGTGCCGGGGCGGATCATCGAGCCGGCACGCGATGCGGCGACCAAGCGCCGTGTCGACACCGCGCGGCGCATCGGCTTCGATGCCTATGGCGCCACCCGTGACGTGCCCGACCCGGTGGCCAACGCCATCAACCGCATGCTCGACCACATCCACCAGATGGACGGCCGCATGGAGCTGATGTCACAGGCACTCGAGAGTCACGGGATCATGCGTCACTTCGAGCACGAGTGTGATCTCGACACGGTGAGCATCCCCCCGGCCACCGACGGCCAACACGATGACGAACCACAGCAGCAGGATGGGGCCACCACGCGCCAACCGCTGCCCGAGGAGCACGACCAACGCTGAGCGCGGGCCCCTGGCGTGGCGGGGATGGATTAATTGATCGTAACGGTCGGGTAACGTAGTATAACCCTACACTTGTTCGATGTATTTTCCTTGGGTGCAACGTGAGACTGACTACCAAAGGCCGCTACGCGGTCACCGCGATGCTCGACCTGGCCATCCATCAAGGCCGGGGCCCGATCGCGTTGGCCGACATCGCCCAGCGCCAGGGCATCTCGCTCTCCTACCTGGAACAGCTCTTCGCCAAGCTGCGCAAGTGCGCGCTGGTGACCAGCGTGCGTGGTCCTGGTGGCGGTTACAACCTCGCCCGCACCGCCGCCGAGATCCGTGTCGCCGAGGTGATCTCTGCGGTCGACGAGAACGTCGACACCACCCGCTGTGGTGGCGCCCACAACTGTCAGAACAACGGCCCCTGCCTGACCCACGACCTGTGGAACGACCTCAGCGACCACATCTTCGAGTATCTCAACGCCATTACGCTGCAGCAGCTCGTCGACAAGCGCGAGGCCACCCAACCACATCCGCCGACCACCTGTACCACCGTCGACGTCAAGCTCGACGTCTCGCGCGTCGCGGCCAACACCTGAGCGCGGTGGCAAACGTCTTGCCAGCGCCTACCTCAAGGGCCTAGGATCGAGGGTGTGAACAGCTGTCCGGACATGCCGGGCAGCGACACGCGCCCGAATTCACCAACTGTCTTCGCCGTGTTGGACGCTGCCAAGAACCACTTCGAGCTCTTCGGGTTACCGACGAGCTTCGCGGTCGACACCAACCGCCTGGCGGAGCGCTATCGCGCGCTGAGTGCCCAGGCCCGCGCCGACACCGCCCTCGCCATCCCCTCGCCGCCACAACTCGACGAGGCCTATCGCACACTGCTCGATCCACTGACGCGGGCGCGCTATCTGCTGCGTCTCTATGGCCGCGAGCTGGGACGTGGGCGTGGTAACGCCGCACTGTTGGTCGAACAGATCGAGCTACGCGAACAGCTCAAGCAGGTCAGCAACCCGACCCGCACCGCCCTCGCCGTCTCCAGCGTGCTCACCGAGCTGGCCGAGCAGAGCGCGGTGCTCGCCAAGGAGCTGCGCACGCTGTTCGAGGACCCGTCGGCCGACAACCTCGAGCTGGCGCACGACCTGGTGCACCAGCTCGAGTTCATCGCCCTGTGCCGCCGCGACGCCGAGCAGCATCGCAGCCTACGACAGGGCTGGGACTGAGTCCGCGACGCGGGCTCAACATTGCTCCCAAGGCAACCCGTGGAAACGCCAGCCACCGAGGCTGCTGCGGTGATGGTGCTCGTCGAGATCGCCCTCGAACCCCTCGCCGACATGATAGACACGCTGCAACCCGGCCTGGATCAAGGTCTTGCCGGCCTCGTGCGAGCGTTTGCCACTACGGCAGATGAGGATGACCGGCGGACAACGCTCGGTATCGGAGTCGCAACTCGCGCCACCGAGCAGGAGCTTGCGGATCTCGGTCTCGAAGTTGGGGTTGACGGTCCAGTCGGGCTCGTCGATCCAGGGCACGTGCACCGCACCCTTGGGATGACCCACGAACAGAAACTCCATCGACGAACGGATATCGACCAGCACCGCCTGGGGATGGGACTCGAGCATCGCCTGTGCTTCCTGCGGCGTCAGACTCTGCGGGACATCGTCATGCATCGGGGATTCCTCTTGTGGTGGTATCGATCTCGTTATCGTGCCGCGCGTGAACACGCGTGCGGCTATCCTAGCGCCCTCGGGCATCACCGCACAGCGCAAGCAAGCATCGGGAGACGGTATTGGCAACACATCGAGATCCGCAGCAACGTCCATTGCAGCTTCGTTTCAAGGACGCCCTGGCACAGGCACTGATGCGGCTGCTGGCGCGACTGCCACTGCGCGAGAGTCACCGCCTCGGCAACGGACTCGGCTGGCTATTGGCGCACTGGCCCAACCGCCAGCGTCGCAACGCCCTGATCAACCTCGCGCTCAGTTTCCCCGAGCACGACCGCGAACAGCTGCTGGCACAGCGCAACGACACCCTGCGTGAGATCAGCAAGACTTATTGTGAGATCGCTCAGCTGTGGCTGCGCCCGGCCGAAGAGGCGCTCGGCCTGATCCGCGAGGTCCGCGGTGCCGAGCTGCTCGAGCGTCGCGACGGCAAGGGGCTGATCGTGCTCTCGCCACACATCGGTGCCTGGGAGCTGGCCGGGCTCTATCTCGCCGAACAGGGGCCGACGGCGATCTTCTACAAGCCACAGAAGTATCTCGACGACCTCATCCGCCGCGCCCGTGCGCGCAGCGGCGCCACCCTCGCCCCGATCACCGGCAAGGGTATTCGGGTGCTGATCCAGGCGCTCGAACGCGGCGACTATGTCGGTATCCTCCCCGACCAAGAGCCCAAGGCCGACAAGGGGGCGGTGTTCGCGCCACTGTTCGGCATCCCCGCCTTCACCATGCTACTGGTCAACCGCCTGGCCAGGCGCACCGGGGTCCCGGTGATCTTCATGTTCGCCGAACGCCTGAGCGGTGAGGACGGGTTCCGCATCCACTGTATCCGCGCCCCGGAGGGCATCGACAGCGCCGATGACAGGGTCGCCGCACGCGCCCTCAACCAGGGCATCGAGCAATGCATACGCCTCTGCCCGAGTCAGTACGTCTGGCCCTACAAGCGGTTCAGACGCCGCCCCGAGGGTTGGCCGAAGATCTATAGCGGAGGTCTCGCCGACGAGGAGGCACTGCAGCAGGTGGCACGACTCCGTCAGCAACATGCGGCACTGCAGGCAGCGAACGACACGGACTGAAGCAGACTGCGCCCGGCGGCGAGCGCCGGGCGCGCCTGATCACGACGAGATGGTGGTGGTCGCGCTCTGGGTCTGGCCGCGGTTGTCGGTCCAGGTGATCTCGACCGGGTCGCCCTCGGCGCCCCCGGCGAACTTGAACGACAGGTAGGGGTTCTTCGACACCCCCCCGCTCCAGGAGGCGGTCATCACCACCTCCCCCTTGGCCTTGCACACCACCTCCTGGATGAAGTGCGCTGGGATCAGTTCACCGCTCTTGCTGTCCTTACGCAGCCCGGTCTCCATCGGGTGGCTCATCAGGCACTTGACCGTCGTCACCCCGTTCTTGGACTTGGCGCGGATCTTGATGTCAGACATTGGTTTCTACCTCGCGTTATCCGTTGCGCTCGCGGCACCGACCCGCATCACCCGCCGCACCCACCGATGGTGACCTTCACCGTCCGGCTGTTCCTGAAGACCTGATCACCCGCCTTGACCACGGCGGTCACGTCGGCCGTCTCGGCCATCTTGATACGCGTGGAGGCAAAGGGCATGGCATTGGGACCAAGCTCGAAGGCAGCGATCAGCGGGGTCTGGTTCTTCTCGGCGAAGATCGCGATCGAGGTCACCCCATCGATCTCGGCCTCGACCGTCACCGGCACCACCGCACCGTTCTCGGCGATGTCCGGGGCCTTGATGTGGATGCGCCCGTCACGCTCGGCGCTCTCGCTGCCGACCAGCGCCGAGAGCGCCTCGGGCATCTCCTTGGCCTTGAAGGCCGCCTCGTTCCAGTCGGCGAGCACCAGCCGTGGCGACAACAGCCCGGCGCTCACCGCGACCCCGATCGAACCTGCGCTCAGCGAGCCCTTGAGCAGGATTCTGCGTTTTGCATCGATCATCAACTCTCTCCTGTCGAGCATGGGTGGATGGTCTGCCGATCTGCGACCGCCGCGGACCGCCTCCGCGATCGCGCCGACGCCGCACGGCGCCAGCATACCTGGCACCACGGCACATCATGATCGTGTACGAGGCGCCGCACCCCGGCCCAGCCGTTCGCGCCCGCCCCCGACGGGCGCGGCGGCGCACTCAGCCCAGCGGGTCGTCGCGCTCGCGCTGCTCGCGTTCCTCCTCGCGCAGCATATCGAGCCGTGCCTGGATCTGGGCGGCATCGTGATAGGGGATATCGCGTTGTCGCAGGGCGATCTCAAGCTGGCGGATCGCCGGCTCCAGGTCGCCGAGCAGATACAAGCGCTCGGCACGATAGCGATGGGTCGCGGCACGATCCCCAGACTTGATCGCCGCCCGCTCCAGTAGGTCATAGAGCATCACGCTATCGGGGCGCAACCGTACCAGGTCCTCGAGCGCCTCGAGCGCCTGCGCCGCCCGCCCCTGCTCGAGCAACAGGCGAGCCCGCACCGTCCCGATCACCCAGTCATTGGGCGAGAGCGAGAGGGTCTGGCTGAGCACGCCCAGCGCCTCGTCCGAGCGCCCCAGGCGTTGCGCCAGCTCCGCCTCGAGGACGATGAACTCGGGCTGACTGGGGCGGGCGGCGAGCAGCGCCCCCAGCTCGGCCTCGGCACGACGATAGTCACGCGCCCGGGTGAGCGCCAGGGCATAGCCATAACGCTCGGCGATGGCATTGCGATGGCGCCCCTCGCGCAAGGTGGCACGAAAGTGCGCCACCGCCTGCTCGGCGCGATCATAGCCACGCTCGCGCAAACGCGCGCGGGTGAGGTGGAAACGCAGGCTGTCGGGGCGCTGGCGGGCGCCATAGCTCTCGGCGCGTTCGAGCGCCTCAGCGATGCGGTTGGCCGTCACCGGGTGGGTGCGAAGAAACTCGGGGGCGGCGCTGTCGTGGATCTGACCGGCACGCGAGAGCCGCTCGAAGAAGCCGGCCATGGCGAAGGGGTCGTGCTCGGCACGCACCAGGGTGGAGATGCCAATGCGATCGGCCTCCTTCTCGTTCTCACGGGTGAAATTGATACGGTGTTGGATGGCCGCCGCCTGGATCCCGGCGATCGCGGCCATCCCCGCATCGCCCGAGACCTGAGCGCCGAGGATGGCCGCTGCCACCAACAGCGCGGTCGCCGGCACACTGAGCCGGCTCTGATCCTCGAACCCACGCATCAGGTGACGCTGAGTGACATGGGCGATCTCATGAGCGATCACCGCCGCCAACTCGCTCTCGGTCTGAGCGGCGAGCACCAACCCGGCATAGACACCGATATAACCGCCCGGCCCGGCGAAGGCGTTGACCACCGGCTCGTCGATCAGAAAAAAACGGAAACGCCGCCCGGTGGCATCCGGGGCAGCGGCCACCAGTGAGCGCCCGAGCGACTCGATATAGCCGGTCAGCAGCGGGTCATCGAGTACCGGCAGGCGCTCACGCACCTGTTGCATGAAGGCCTTGCCCAGACGGGCCTCTGCGCCCTGGGTCATCACCGTGTCAGCCGAGCTGGCGAGATCGGGCAGCTCGAAGTACTGTGCGCGCGGCGCCCCCGGGCAGCACAGCGCCGGGATCAGCACGAGGGGGAGCAGTGCGCGGTGAAGGGCCTGCAGTCGGCACATGGATCGGATCATGACCTCGCCAGCGATTCGGGCCTGGATGGTGACAGTAAGGTGGCCACCACATCCTCGCCGACATCGACGAGGATGTCGACGCCTCGATCGATCGTCATCCTCACGCCCGACCCAACCTCGTTGTCAACTATTAGAAAACCGCTGTATTCTTAACCACCCACCCAGACGCCAACGCAGCGTGAACCCCGGCGCACCGCTGGCGCCCTGGAGGCAGGCAGGCGACGCCATCCGATCGGCCTGCCCCACGACACGGAGATCAACGTCTCTGACAGAGAGGACGAGGCCGTACCTGGGCTCACCGGCGGCGGCCAGCACCACGTCCGCTCGGGTACAGACCCGCGAGCGGATGCCATCACGAACTAGCGCGGAGAGACCCGGACATGAATCAGTTCTACTACGACGCGGTCACCAAGATGGAACAGCTCGGCGTCGATGACGAATACATCCAGGGCTGGCAGTGCGGCTTCCTGCAGAACCCCAAGCGCGAGGAGCAGCGCCTGACCGAGGCCTATGCCGCGGGCTACGACGACGGCGAGGAGAAGAACGCCGAGAACTTCGCCAACTGGGTCAGGGAGTGACCCCGGTCCGGGGCGCCAGCGCGCCCCGGACCTCTCAGTGATG
This sequence comes from Marichromatium bheemlicum, assembly GCF_012276755.1. Lineage (GTDB taxonomy): Bacteria > Pseudomonadota > Gammaproteobacteria > Chromatiales > Chromatiaceae > Marichromatium > Marichromatium bheemlicum. The sequence continues at coordinate 112,063 of NZ_JAAXKX010000008.1, forward strand.
ACGCAGGGTGTGCAGTGGCGGGCGCACCAGCAGCGGATAGGTCGCCACCACCCCGGCCCCGCCGATCAGCAGCCCCGAGCCCAGCACCCCGATCGTCCACAACCAGGGGTTGAAGACGAACGCGATGCCGAAGAGCTGCTCGGCGAGCAGCCAACCGATGCCCTCGGCGAACACCGAGGCGAGCAGACCGGCGAGCAGACCGGCGCCGACGAACTCCACCGCCAGCGCACCGAGCAGCCGCGCCCGCCCCACCCCAAGGGTACGCAGGATGGCGTGCTCGACACGACGGTCCTCCAGGCTCGCCTGGATCCCCGCATACATCACCAGCAGCCCCGCGGCGAGGGTGAAGAGGAACACGTACTCCACCGCCAGCACCCCGCGATCGACCACCTGACGCACCTGTTGGAGCAGCGCGTCGACATCGAGCAGGGTGAGGTTGGGGAAGCGGCGCACCAGCTCGACGAGCAGCGACTCGTCGCTCGCCGGGACGTGGAAGCTGGTGATATGGCTTGCCGGCTCGTCACCGAGCAACGCCGGCGAGGCGATGACGAAGAAGTTGACGTTGAAGCTGTCCCACTGCACCTCGCGCAGGCTGGTCACCGGGGCCGCGACCTCGCGCCCCGCGACCATGAAGGCGATCTCATCACCGAGCGAAATGCCCAGGGTCTCGGCCAGATCGCGCTCGACCGAGAATTGCGGCGGCACCTCCGCGCCCTGCCACCAGGCACCGGCGACGATACGATTGTCCGCGCCCAGCCGGGTACCGTAGCTGAGGTTGAACTCGCGCGTGGCGAGCCGCTCGGCGCGCGGATCGGCATAGTCCGAGGGTGCCACCGCGCGATCGTTGATCCGCACCAGCCGGCCCCGAATCATCGGGTCGAAGGCGACGTCCTCGATGCCCTGCGCGGCGAGCAACGCCCGCATCGGCTCGACCTGCTGCGGCTGGATGTTGATCGCGAACTGGTTCGGTGCCCCCGGCGGCAGACTCTCGCGCCAGCCCTGCAACAGATCGACCCGCACCACCGCGAGCAGTAGCAGCGCGAGGATACCGACCCCGAACCCGGTGATCTGCAACACCGCACCGCCGGGGCGGCGGGTCAGCGCCGCCAGCCCGAGCCGCCACAGCCCGCGGCTGCGCCCGGCGAGCAGCGCCGCCAGCCGCACCAGCGCGAGCACCGCGACCACCAGACAGACCAGCGCCGCGGCCAGCCCGGCGAGCAACTTCCAGGCGAGCGCGAACTCGCCGGCCTGCCACAGCACCAGGGCCGACAGCGCCAGCGCCGCCAGCACCACGGCCAGCGCCACCGAGCCGCGCGGCGCGCCGAGATCGCGGCGCAGCGCGCGCAGCGGCGAGACCTGGGCGAGCTGCAGCAGCGGCGGCAGCGCGAAGCCGAGCAGGGTCACCAGCCCGGTGCCCAGGCCCACCAGCAGCGGCGACCAGGAGGCGGCCGGCAGCGCGGTGCCGAACCAGTCGCTGAACACCGCCAGCAGCCCGGCCTGGGCGATCCAGCCGAGTGCGCTGCCGAGCAGGCTCGCGGCCAGCCCGAACATCACCAACCGCAACACGAATACCCGCATCAGCAGGTGTCGGCGCGCGCCGAGACAGCGCATCACCGCCACCGCATCGATCTGGCGCCCGACCAGGCGGTGACTGGCCAGGGCGATCGCCGCCCCGGCCACCAACAGGGTGCTGAGGCTGGCGAGATGGAGGAAGCGCGAGGCACGCTCGACGGCATTGGCGAACTCGGGTCGCGCCGCACTCGCGGTGAGCAGCTCGAAGCCGTCGGCCTCGGCCCGTGCCCCGACCCAGGCGGCATAGTCGGCGACCGCGTCCTCGGGGCCAGCGAGCAACAGCCGATGGGTGGCGCGACTGGCCGGGCCGAGCAGCCCGGTGGCGGGCAGGTCGGCGGCGTTGAGCAGCACCCGCGGGGCGAGATTGAACAGCCGACCGCCGGCATCCGGCTCATAGGCGAGGATGGCGCCGATGCGCAGGTCCGTCTCGCCAAGCGTGAGAGGGTCGCCGACCTGCAGCTCGAGCAGGCGCAGCAGGCGCGACTCGACCCACAGCTCGCCGGCTGGCGGTCCCTGCTCGCGCGGCTGCTCGGCGGCGGCGAAATCGGCGCGCACCCGCAACTGGCCGCGCAGCGGATAACCCGGCTCGACCGCCTTGGCCTGCACCAGCTGCGGCCCCTCCGGCCCCAGCACCACCGAGCGGAACTCGACCGTCGCGGCACTGACCAACCCCAAGGATCCGGCATGATCACGCCATTGCGGCACCGGTGCTCGCGTCCCCTCGAGGACCAGATCAGCGGCCAGTAGCTCGCCGCCCTGACGCGCCATCCCCGCCTCGATGCGACTGGCGAAGAAGCCCACGGCGGTCACCGCCGCTACCGTCAGCACCAACGCAGCGGTGAGCAGATAGAGTTCGCCGCTGCGCCAGTCCTGGCGCAACAGCCGCAGTCCGATCCGCCAGGCCTTCATGCCAGGGCCTCCAGGCGGCCCTCGCGCATCGCCAGGCGGCGATCGCAGCGCGCGGCCAGCCCCGGATCATGGGTGACCAACACCAGCGCGGCACCGGCCTCGGCGCGTAGCTCGAACAGCAGCTCGATGATCTGCTCGCCGGTGGTCTGGTCGAGGTTGCCGGTCGGCTCGTCGGCGAACAGCACCGCCGGGCGCGGCGCATAGGCGCGGGCGATCGCCACCCGCTGCTGCTCGCCGCCGGAGAGCTGACGCGGATAGTGACCGGCGCGCGCGCTCAGCCCGACCCGCGCCAGCGCCTCGTCGGCGCGCGCGGCGGCATCGACGGTGTCGGTCAACTCCAGCGGCAGCAGCACATTCTCGCGCGCGGTGAGCGTCGGCAGCAGTTGGAAGTTCTGGAATACGAAGCCGACGCGGCCGCTGCGCAGCTCGGCGCGACCGTCCTCGTCGAGGGCGCCGAGCGGCTTGCCACACAGCCACACCTCGCCGCTGCTGGCACGGTCGAGTCCGGCGAGCAGCCCGAGCAGCGTCGACTTGCCCGACCCCGAGGCGCCAAGGATGGCCAGCGCCTCGCCGGCGCCGACCTCGAGCTCCAGCCCCGCGAGGATGGTCAAGCCACCAGCGGGGCCGGTAACATGTTTACCCAGTCCCACCGCCTTGGATACGGTCTGACTCCATTGCACTGACATGATCCGTCTACTCCTGATTGCTGCACTGTCACTGTGCCCCCCATTGCTCCAGGCCGCCCCGCCGACCTTGCTGGTCCTTGGCGACAGCTTGAGCGCAGGCTATGGCATCGATCGCGAACAGGGCTGGGTGTGGTTGCTCGAACAACGCCTCGAGCGGCAGGCGCTCGCCTATCGTACGGTCAACGCGAGCGTGTCCGGGGACACCAGCGCAGGCGGCCTGACGCGATTGCCAGCGCTGCTCGAACGTCATCACCCGGCGGTGGTGGTCATCGAACTCGGTGCCAACGACGGGTTGCGTGGACTGAGCCTGGAGCGGCTGCGCGCCAACCTCGAGGCGCTCATCACCCAGGCACGGACAGCCGGGAGTCGGGTGCTATTGCTCGGCGTACGGCTGCCGCCGAACTACGGTGCGGCCTACATCGATCGCTTTCAAGCCGTGTTCCATGAGGCCGCCGCCGCGCATGATGTCCCCTTGGTTGCGGAGATGCTGCGCGGCATCGCCGAGGATCGCACGCTGATGCAGCCCGACGGGCTCCACCCGACGGCCGCCGCCCAGCCGCGCATCCTCGACAATGTCTGGCCGGCCCTGCGCACGCTGCTCGTGGCCGAGCAGCCTTGAAGGCGCGGACGGGCCATCCCTTTTCCTCAAGACCAGGAGAGCGCCATGCATCGCGTCACCATCGTCGGGTCCGGCTTCGCAGCCCTGACCGCCGCCCAGCAGTTGCGCAAGTCGAACCCCGATGTCGAGATCACCCTGGTGAGCCCCAAGGCCGAGTTCGTCTATCTACCCGGCCTGATCTGGGTACCACCGGGACTGCGCCGAGGCGAGGATCTGCGCCTCGATCTCGGCCACTTCCTGAGGCGCATGCGGGTACGCCATGTCGCCGCCGAGGCCACGGGCCTGAGCAACGGCGGCCGCACCCTGGAGACGACCCAGGTACCGATCAACAATGACGGGCTGATCATCGCCAGCGGCGGTCGCTTCCTCAAGAAGCTGCCCGGTATCGAGCACGCCATCACCCCCTGTGAGGGCATCGCCGCGGCCGAGCGCATCCGCGACCGCATCCGCGCCATGGACGGCGGCACCATCGCCCTGGGCTTCGCCGGCAACCCCAAGGAGCCGAGCGCGATGCGCGGTGGGCCGATGTTCGAATTTCTCTTCGGGCTCGACAACCAACTGCGCCAGGAGGGCCGGCGCGAACGCTTCGAGCTGGTGTTCTTCACCCCGGCGCCACGCCCCGGCAACCGCCTCGGCCCCAAGGCCGTCGAGGGATTGCTCGCGGAGATGCACCGGCGCGACATCCGCACCCACCTCGGTCACAAGCTCAAGGGCTTCTCGGCAGAGGGGGTGAGCACCGAGGGTGGTGATTTCGCCGCCGACCTGATCCTGTTCATGCCAGGGATGACCGGCAACACCTGGTTCGACAACACCGCACTGCCGCGCTCGCCGGGCGGGCTGATCGAGGCCGAGCGCACCTGCCGCGTGCCGGGCCTCGAACGGGTCTATGTCGCCGGCGACTCGGGTAGCTTCCCGGGACCGGAGTGGATGCCCAAGCAGGCGCACATGGCCGACCTGCAGGCACGTACTGCGGCACGCAACCTGCTCGCCGAGTTCGCCGGTCAGACACCGACCGAGACCTTCCGTGTCGAGCTGCTATGCATCGTCGACGCCAATCGCGACGGCATGTTGGTGGCGCGTAACGAGCGCTTCAATCTGGTGCTACCGAGCCTGCGGGTCTTCCATTGGCTCAAGCGCTTCTTCGAGTGGAACTATCTGCGCCGCTTCCATTGAGCGCGAAGGGTGCCGCGGGAACGACACCGCAAGGAATCCGCTGAGGAATATGGGGCCGGCACACGCCGGCCCCATCGCGTTCAGGGCCGCACGTCGGCCCCGGCGCCCTCCTTCTCGGGCGGCAGCAGGTCGGTCTTGCTCAGCCCCAACCACACCACCGAGGCGGTGGCGACATAGATCGAGGAGTAGGTCCCGATCACCACGCCGATGATCAACGCCAACGAGAAGCCGCTGATCACCTCGCCACCGAGCACATAGAGCGCGATCAGCACCAGCAACGTGGTACAGGAGGTCACCACGGTGCGCGAGAGCGTCTGGTTGATCGAGGCGTTGATGATCTCGATCACCGTGCCCTTGCGCATCCGGCGGAAGTTCTCGCGCACCCGGTCGAAGACCACGATGGTGTCGTTGAGCGAGTAGCCGATCACCGCCAGCACCGCCGCCAACACCGTCAGGTCGAAGTTGATCTGCAGCAGCGAGAAGATGCCGAGCACGACGATCACGTCGTGTACCAGCGCCACCACCGAGCCGACGGCAAAGCGCCACTCGAAACGCAGCGCGACATAGACGAGGATGCCGATCAGCGAGAACAGCATCGCCAACCCACCCTGCTCGCGCAGCTCCTCGCCGACCTGGGGCCCGACGAACTCGACCCGGCGTAGCTCCACCTCCTCGGCGGCGGCCGTGCTCAGCGCCTGGAAGACACGGTCACTGAGCTGGGCGCTCGTGCCTTCGTCCTCGTCGGCGTCCGGCGCGAGCCGGATCAGCACATCCTGACGCGAGCCGAAGTGCTGCACCGTGGCGCCAACGAAGCCACCGGCCTCGAGTGCCGCGGTGACCTCGGAGAGTTCGGCCGGGTTCTGGTAACCGACCTCGATCACGGTACCGCCGGTGAAGTCCAACCCGAAGTCGAAGCCACGCAGCAGCATCGACAGCAGCGCCACTACCAGCACCGAGCCGGAGAGGATCGCCGCCCAGCGCCGCTTGCCCATGAAATCGATGTTCAGGGTCTTGGCCATAGCCTTGTTGCTCATGCCGATCTCCTCAGATGGCCAGTTTCTTGACGTTACGACGGCCGTAGATCAGGTTGATCACGGCGCGCGAGCCGAGGATGGCCGTGAACATCGAGGTGACGATACCGATGAACAGGGTCACGGCGAAGCCCTTGACCGGCCCGGTGCCGAAGCTGAACAACACCACCGCCGCGATCAGGGTGGTGACGTTGGCGTCGACGATGGTCGAGAGTGCCTTGTCATAACCAGCGCGGATGCTCGCCTGCGGCGAGCTACCGTTGCGGATCTCCTCGCGGATGCGCTCGAAGATCAGCACGTTGGCATCAACCGCCATGCCCACGGTGAGCACGATACCGGCGATACCCGGCAGCGTCAGGGTCGCCTGCAGCAGCGAAAGCACCGCCACCATCATCACCAGGTTGACCACCAGCACCAGGTCGGCCACCAAACCGAACACCCGGTAGTAGAGCGCCATGAACAGCGCCACCAGGCCGAGACCGATCATCACCGAGCGGAAGCCCTGATCGATGTTGTCCTGACCCAGGCTCGGGCCGATGGTGCGTTCCTCGACGATCTGGATCGGTGCGGCCAAGGCGCCCGAACGCAGCAACAGCGCGGTGTTGTGCGCCTCCTCGCTGCTATCGAGCCCGGTGGTCTGGAAGCGCCGCCCGAAGGGCTCGCGGATGGTGGCGACGCTGATCACCTCCTCGACCTTCTGGGTGTGCTTGACCGGCTCGCCATCGACCAGCTCGGTGGTGGTGCGGTTCTCGATGAAGACCACCGCCATCGGCTTGCCGACGTTCTCAGTGGTGACGTTACGCATCCGCCGCGCACCCTGGCCGTCGAGGTTGACGAACACCGCCGGGGTACCACTTTGACTGTCGAAACCGGCCGAGGCGTCGGTGATCTGGTCACCGGTGACGATCACCCGACGCTTGAGCAGGATCGGCACGCCATCGCGGTCACGATAGAGCCGGCTGCCCACCGGCACCCGCCCGGAGACGGCATCGGCGACACTGTGCTCGGTATCGACCAGGCGATACTCGAGGGTCGCGGTAGCGCCGAGGATGTCCTTGAGCCGGCCCGGATCCTGGGCACCGGGGAGCTGCACCACGATACGCCGCTCACCCTGACGGGCGATGCTTGGCTCGGCCACGCCGAGGGCGTTGACGCGATTGCGCAGGGTGGTGATGTTCTGCTTGAGGGCGAAGTCCTTGATCTGCTCCTGCTCGGCCGGCAGCAGCGCGACCTGGATCAGATAGGTGCCACCGCGTTCACTGTTGGTGAGCTCAAGGGCGCGGAACTCACGCCCGAGCAGCTTATCGGCCGCATCGCGCGTCTCCTCGTCCTTGAACTTGACCAGGATCTCGCTACCCTCGCGCAGCACCGTCAGATAGCGGATCTTGTGTTCACGCAACTGGGCGCGGATATCGCTGACATAGCGTTCGAGCGCCTGGTCGAGCGCGCTCTCCATGTCGACGTCGATCACCACGTGGATACCACCACGCAGGTCGAGCCCGAGCGACATCGGGTTGAGCCCGAGCGCGCGCATCCACCCCGGCAGATCGGCCGAGAGGGTCAACGCGGTGCGATAGCGCTCGGCGAGGGTACGTTCGATCACCTCCTGGCCGCGCAACTGCTCACCCGAGAGCGCAAAGCGCGCCAGCAGACGGCCGTCCTCGCTCAGCTCCACGTCCTTGTAAGGCACCCCGGCGTTGTCGAGCACGGCGCGGACCTCGTCGACGCTCGCCGCGGTCACCTCGACGCCTCGCGCGGGGGAGATCTCGATCGAGGGGTCCTGGGAGAACAGGTTCGGCATCGCCAGCACCAGCCCGAACAGGACCACGCCCAGGATGAGTAGATTCTTCCACAGGGGATATCGGTTCATTGCAAGTCCAAGAGCAAAGGCATCAGCGATGCCACTGCGCGCAACGGGAAAACGGGGACGCGGACCGGGCACCGATCCAGGGATGGGGGTGGGTCCGCGAGATGGGTCGGACACGACGACGCCCGAGACCGCGGTCGGCCTCGGGCGTCGGGACGCTCTTTAGAGATCCTTGAGCGTGCCCTTGGGCATCACCGACTCGATCGCCTGGCGACGCACCTTCATCTGCACGCCCTCGGCGACCTCGACCAGGATGAAGTTCTCGCCGAGATCGGCGATACGCCCGGCGATGCCGCCGAGGGTCACGATCTCATCGCCCTTGGCCAGGGCCTCGACCATCTTGCGATGCTCCTTCTGTCGCTTCGCCTGCGGACGGATCAGCAGGAAGTAGAAGACGACGGCGAACAGCACCAGTGGCAGCAGGGCCATGAAGGGGTCACCGCCAGCGGCGGCCGCCTCACCCTGGGCGAGGGCGTCGGAGATAAAGAAGCTCATATCGGTTCCTTCGGCGTTTGGATCGATCTCACTCGATCCAGTGGATGTGGAAACGGACCGGCACGACCTGGGCCACGCGATCGCAGAAATTCCAGCGCGCGATTATCGCACAGCGCCGACCAAGATACAGCGTCGCCACACGCTGCGACGCCGACTCGGTGGCAGCGTGTGTGCATCGCGACGCAACTGCGGCTCAACCGCTCAGGCCGCGCAGCGCCTTGAATTCGGCGACGAACTCGGTCAATCGTCCGGCGGCGATGGCCGTGCGCAGACCGGCCATCAGCTCCTGGTAGTAATGCAGATTGTGGATGGTGGCCAGACGCGAGCCGAGGATCTCCTTGCAGCGATCGAGATGATGGAGGTAGGCGCGACTGTAGTGACGACAGGTGTAACAGCCGCACTCGGGGTCGAGCGGGCGCTCGTCGGTACGATGCGCGGCATTGCGGATCTTGATGGTGCCGTGACGGGTGAACAGATAGCCGTTGCGCGCGTTGCGCGTCGGCATCACGCAGTCGAACATGTCGACCCCGCGACAGACCGCGGCGACGATGTCCTCCGGGGTGCCGACCCCCATCAGATAGCGCGGGTGATCGACCGGCAACTTGTCGGAGAGGAAGTCGAGCACCCGCAGTCGGTCGGCCTCGGGCTCGCCGACCGACAACCCGCCGATGGCGTAACCGTCGAAGCCGATGCGCATCAGACCCTCGAGCGAGTCGGCGCGCGGCGCCTCGTGCATGCCGCCCTGGACGATGCCGAACAGCGCCGCGGGGTTGTCGCCGTGGGCCTCGCGCGAGCGCGCCGCCCAGCGCAGTGACAGCTCCATCGAGGCGCGCGCCTGGTCCTCGTCGGCCGGATACGGGGTGCACTCGTCGAAGATCATCACGATGTCAGAGCCGAGTTCGCGCTGCACCTGCATCGACACCTCCGGGCTCATGAACACCCGGCTGCCGTCGATCGGGGAGCGGAAGTGCACCCCCTCCTCGGTGATCTTGCGCAGCTCGCCGAGGCTGAACACCTGGAAGCCGCCCGAGTCGGTGAGGATCGGGCGCTCCCAGTGCATGAAGTCGTGCAGATCGCCATGGCGACGGATCACCTCGGTGCCGGGGCGCAGCATCAGGTGGAAGGTGTTGCCGAGCACGATCTCGGCGCCGAGTTCGCGCAGCTCCTCCGGGCTCATCGCCTTGACCGTGCCATAGGTGCCCACCGGCATGAACGCCGGGGTCTCGACCGTGCCACGGGGGAAGTGCAGCCGGGCACGCCGCGCCAGCCCGTCGCGGGCGAGCAGTTCGAATTCCATCAGGTTCTCCTCGGGATTGTCAGGGGACGAGCCGGTCCACCACCTCGGCCAGGTCGGTCGCGCGCCAGGCCGGCGGCGCCAGGCCCTCGGGCCAGGGACGCAGGTCGCGATCGATCCAGGCCGCGCGCAGCCCGCAGGCGCGCGCCGCGGCGACATCGCGCGCCGGATCGTCGCCGAGGTGCAGCGCCTCCTCGGGACGACACCCGGCGAGCGCCAGGGCACGCACAAAGAGCGCCGGGTCGGGCTTGGCCGCACCGACGTCGACGGCGTTGAGCGAGTGCGCGAACAGCCCGTGCAGCGGGGTGGCCTGCACCTCGGCGTTGCCATTGGTCAGCGAGATCAACCGATAGTGCCGCCCGAGTGCGCGCAGCGCCGGGATCACATCGGGATAAGGCGTGACCCGATTGCGATGATCGAGGAACAGACGCAGCCCGGCCTCGGCCAGCCCCACCCGATAGCCGTGGCGGGCGAGCAACAGGCGCAGCGAGCGTAACCGGATCTCGCCGAGATCATGGGCGCGATGCGGCAGCCGTGCAGCGAGCCGCTGGCGATGGCGGCGCAACGCGGCGATGTCGTGGGCCGCGGCCAGGCGTGGCGCCACCGCACGCAGCCAGTCGTGGAGCGCACGTTCGGCCCCCTCGATCACCGGGCGGCAGGGCCAGAGGGTGTCGTCGAGATCCAGGGTGATGAGACGCAGCGGCGGGACGGACATGCAATGATCGGCGATCCTAAAGCCCCATTGTGCCCGTAATCGACAGCGCGCTCCAGACGCAGCGGCCAGCGGCCAGCGGCCAGCGGCCAGCGGCCAGCGGCCAGCGGCCAGCGGCCAGCGGCCAGCGGCCAGCGGCCAGCAGATTGAACCGCGAAGGCACGAAGCACGCAAAGGGGTTTGGATAGGCAAGACTCCGACGCCGACGTGGGCCATCACTGGAGGCTGATCGCTGGAAGCTCATTCGAACTGCGAAGGCGCGAAGCACGCAAAGGGGCTTGGATAGGCAAGACTCCGACGCCGACGTGGGCCATCACTGGATGGCTGATCGCTGGAAGTTCATTCGAACTGCGAAGGCGCGAAGCACGCAAAGGGGTTTGGATAGGCAAGACCGCAGCGCCGACGTGGGCCATCACTGGAGGCTGATCGCTGGAAGCTCATTCGAACCGCGAAGGCGCGAAGCACGCAAAGGGGCTTGGATAGGCAAGACTCCGACGCCGACGTGGGCCATCACTGGAGGCTGATCGCTGGAAGTTCATTCGAACTGCGAAGGCACGAAGCACGCAAAGGGGCTTGGATAGGCAAGACTCCGACGCCGACGTGGGCCATCACTGGAGGCTGATCGCTGGAAGCTCAATCGAACCGCGAAGGCGCGAAGCGCGCAAAGGGGTTTGGATAGGCAAGACCGCAGCGCCGACGCGGGGCATCACTGGAGGCTGTCAGCTGGCGGCTGATCGCTGATCGCTGGAAGCCCTTCTCATTCTTTGCGCCCTTTGGGCCTTTGCGGTTCAAACTTCCTGGCGGCTGGCGGCTGATCGCTGGAAGCCCTTCTCTTCTTTGCGCCCTTTGGGCCTTTGCGGTTCAGACTTCCTGGCGGCTGGCGACGCCCTACGCGAGCAGGGCGCGATGGCGTTGACGCAGCTTGGCGAGCTTGGGGTCGATCACCGCCTGGCAGTAGGGCTGCCGGGGGTGGCGGCGGAAGTAGCCCTGATGCTCGGGTTCGGCCGCGTAGAAGGTCGGCACCGGGAGGAGCTCGGTGACGATGGGATCGGGCCAGAGCCCGGCGGCGTCGAGCCGGGCGATCATCGCCGCGGCCTGCTCGCGCTGCACCGCGTTGTGATGGAAGATCACCGAGCGGTACTGGGTGCCAATGTCGGCGCCCTGGCGGTTACGCGTGGTCGGGTCATGGAGGGTGAAGAACACCTTGAGCAGGGACGCGTAATCGATCACCGTCGGATCGAACCGCACCTGCACCACCTCGGCATGACCGGTATCGCCACGACAGACGTCGCGATAGCCGGGTTGTTCCAACCCGCCGCCGGCATAACCGGAGACCACCGTCTCCACACCACGCAGCCGCTCGAATCCTGCCTCCAGACACCAGAAGCAACCACCCCCCAGGGTCGCTAGCGCGTGTTGCATCATTGCTCTCCCGTCACCGTCTGAGCATGGACCCATGCCCGCGTGCCGGGCCCGTTCATCACAGATTGCGCTCACTCGGCCTCGAGACAAGGGCCCCGGATCCGCCAAGGTGCGGCCTCGCCGAGGGCAACGAACTGATGGATATCAATGCGTCCGCCCTACCCCATGGCCGCATGCTTAGGCCATCGACGCCCCTCGGGGCATCTCGGCAGCACAACCGACACCCCGCAGAAGGGTCTTGACAAGAAAACCGGCACTTAAGAAAATTATGATGTACTAAAGCTGGGGCTTTGGTGCATCCTCAAACCTCCTTTGGTGGTAATGATTTCAAAGCGCGGCAAACACCGCGCTTTTTTTATGGCTGCCGCGCCTCGAGCAACCGCAACCCGTGCATCACCGGCACCCCCGTCGCGGCGACAGCCAACATGACATCGACCGCCCGCTCGGCGGCAAGCCAGTCGGCCTCGGCCCCACCCGGCGCAAATCCCCGCTGCTCGGCCAGATAGTAGGCCGCCACCGCAATCATCTGGTGTCTGCGTGCAGCGCTCGGCCGTCTGTTCGTTTCCATACACCCTCCGCATCGATCTCGGTCATCTCAACACGGTCCCCTCTCGCCTCGCCGCCCTCTGACCAAGCGTCCGGCGCTTGCATCGCCCGTACGACGGCGCGATGCTGCGCACACGATATGAAATCGACTCTCAGAGTCCAACCCACATCTACAGAGGGGACCGACATGGCCGCCCGCACGCCATCGCTGCACCACCGCATCCGGCTCGCTCTGGGCCACGCCTGGCGTATCCTCGGCGATCCCACACTCGCCGATCGACTCGATCGCCCGAGCCCCAGTGTCCAGGAGCACCGCACCGATCAGGCCGACGCGGCCCTACAGTTACTCGCACTGCTCCAGCGCGAGGGGCGCTTGGTCGACTTCCTGCAGCAAGACATCGAGGGCAGCGACGACGCGACACTCGGCGCCGCCGCCCGCATCGTCCACCAGGGGTGTCGTCGCGTGCTCGACGCGCACCTGCCGCTGGCCCCGATCAGCCAGGCGCCCGAGGGCGCCCGCATCACCCTCGAGCCCGGCTTCGACGCCAACCGGCTGCGCCCGAGCGGCGCCCTGGTCGGCGAGCCGCCCTTCACCGGCACCCTCGTGCACCCCGGCTGGGAGGTCCGCGCGATACGCCTGCCCACCCCCACCCCGGGCCAAGACCCACGCATCATCGCCGCCGCGGAGGTCGAGCTGTGAGCAGCCCACGCCATGCCGTTGGTATCGATCTCGGCACCACCCATTGCGCGCTCTCCTGGATCGACGCCGACAACAGCGAGGGCGAGCGAATCGCGCAGCACCAGCTGACCATCCCACAACTGACCGCCCCTGGCACCCTGGAGTCGCGCGCGCTGCTGCCCGCCTTCCTCTATCTGCCACACCGCGACGAACTCGATCCCGGCGCACTCGCCCTGCCCTGGCCGGCGGCGCCGACCCCGATCGCCGGCGCATTGGCGCGTACGCTCGGTCTCACCACCCCGATCCGGCTGGTGGCGAGCGCCAAGAGCTGGCTGTGCCACCCCGAGGTCGATCGCGAGGCGCCGATCCTACCGCTCGAGGCCCCGGACGCGATCGAGCGGATCTCGCCGCTGGCCGCGACCATGCAGTATCTCGCCCATCTGCGCGCGGCCTGGGACAGCGCCCATCCCCGGGACCCGCTCTCCGAGCAGGCGCTGACCATCACCGTCCCTGCCTCCTTCGACCCGGCCGCGCGCGAGCTCACCGCCGCCGCTGCGCGCGCCGTCGGGCTCGCCGACTTCACCCTGCTCGAGGAGCCGCAGGCGGCACTCTACAGCTGGATCGCGGCGAGCGCCGGCGGTTGGCGCGAACAGGTCGCGGTCGGCGACCTGATCCTGGTGATCGACGTCGGCGGCGGCACCACCGATCTCTCACTGATCGCCGTCGATGCGCGCGAGGGCGCGCTCGAACTGACCCGGGTCGCGGTCGGCGAGCACATCCTGCTCGGCGGCGACAACATGGACCTGGCGCTCGCCCACCGGCTGCGCGCCAAGCTCGCCGACGCCGGGGTCGAACTCGACCGCTGGCAGCTCCAGCAGCTCACCCACGGCTGTCGTGACGCCAAGGAGGCACTGTTCGCCGACCCCGCGCTGGAACGCCTGCCGGTGGTGCTGGCCAGCCGCGGCGCACACCTGGTCGGCGCCAGCATCCGCACCGAGCTGACCCGCGCCGAACTCGAAGAGACCCTGGTCGAGGGCTTCTTCCCCGAGGTCATGGCCGAGGCTCGCCCCCAGGGCCGCGCCCGCGCCGCGCTCACCCGGGTCGGCCTGCCCTATGCGCAGGACCCGGCGATCACTCGCCACCTGGCCGCCTTCCTCACCCGTCACCACCAGGCCGCAGCACCCGCGACGGCACTCGCACAACCGACGGCGGTACTGTTCAACGGTGGGGTATTCAAGGCCGAGGCGTTGCGCGAGCGGGTCATGAGCGTGCTCGCCGCCTGGCTGGCGCCGACCGGCGCGCCGCCGCGCCAGCTCAACGCCACCGACCTCGACCTCGCCGTCGCCCGTGGCGCCGCCTTCCACGCCCATGCCCGCCACCACGGTGGAGTACGTATCCGCGGCGGGACCTCACACGCCTACTATGTCGGTGTCGAGGGCGCAGCCCCGGCGGTGCCCGGGATCGAACCGGAGCTTGCCGCGCTCTGTCTGGTGCCGCTCGGGCTGGAGGAGGGTTCGCCTGCGGTGGCGCCGCCCCAGGCGTTCGGCCTGGTGGTGGGCGAGCCGGTGCGTTTTCGCTTCTTCGGCTCGGACCTCAGGCGTGAGGACCACGTCGGCGACCTGCTCGAAGCGTGGTCGCCGGATGAATTGAGTGAACTCGAGGAGGTCCAGGTCACCCTCACCGCGCACCGCCACCACCCCGGCGAGGTGGTCGCGGTGCGACTGCAGGCGGCAGTCACCGAGACCGGCACCCTGGAGCTGATCGCACTGCCGAGCGACGGCGGCGATGAGCGCTGGGCGGTGGCCTTCGACACCCGTGGCCGCCACGCCCGGCGCTAGGCGCCGCCCGCACCCGATACGATAAGGGGTACACTGGATGCGTTCGGCCGATGGCCACGAATCGCGCGCAACGACAGCCCCAGGAACCGAGTCGATGGCGAAACAGCCCACGGGATCGAAATCCAAGCCCAGCACCCGGCGGCGCCGCAGCGCGGCCACGCCCTCCGTGCCAGCAGCGCCGGAGCGCCTCAGCGCCTCGGTCGCGACACCGGAGCCGAGCCGCAGCGGGAGGAGTATTCGCGAACGACACGCCGCCGGGATCGACTCGGACCAACCGCAACGGCTGGACCAACTGGAACAGCCGGAGGCCGCCCCGGAGGTAGCCCAGACACCCGCGCCACCGGCCCCCGCACCGGAGCCCGAGCCGATGTCCTTACCCGCACCGACACGCCCCGAACTGTTCGTGGTCCACGTCTCCCCGGAGCTGGCCACCGTGGCCAAGGTCGGCGGGCTGGCCGACGTGGTCTTCGGCCTCAGCCGCGAACTGGCGATCCGTGGCAACCATGTCGAGATCGTGCTGCCGAAGTACGCCTCGATGCGCTACGACCAGATCTATGGCTTACACGAGGTCCACCGCGACCTCTGGGTACCCTGGTACGACGGGTCGATCCATTGCAGCGTCTACTTCGGCTTCGTCCACGACCGCAAGTGCTTCTTCATCGAGCCGCACTCGGGCGACGACTTCTTCGACCGCCCGGCGATCTACGGCTATCCCGACGACGTGCTGCGCTATGCCTTCTTTTCGCGCGCGGCCATCGAATTCCTCTGGCAAAGCGGCAAGCACCCGGATGTGATCCACTGCCACGACTGGCAGACGGCGCTGCTGCCGGTCTATCTCTACGAGTTCTATCAGCGCCTGGGGATGACCCATCCCCGGGTCTGTCTGACCATCCACAACTTCGCCCACCAGGGGGTGGTCGGCGGCGAGTTGCTACGCGCCACCGGGCTGCAGCACCCCGAGCGCTTCC
Organism: Marichromatium bheemlicum; assembly: GCF_012276755.1. Lineage (GTDB taxonomy): Bacteria > Pseudomonadota > Gammaproteobacteria > Chromatiales > Chromatiaceae > Marichromatium > Marichromatium bheemlicum. The sequence continues at coordinate 127,874 of NZ_JAAXKX010000008.1, forward strand.
ATCACCACGACCGTCTCGGCGACCCGCGCTACCCGGGCATGCTCAACCTGCTCAAGGGCGGCATCGTCTATTCCAACTTCGTCACCACGGTCTCGCCGCGCTATGCCTTCGAGACCAAGGACCAGGGTCAGGGCTTCGGTCTCGAGGGCGTACTCCACGCCCACCAGGTCAAGTACGGCGGGGTGGTCAACGGTATCGACTACGACGTCTGGAACCCCGAGATCGACCGCCACATCCCAGCGCGCTACGGCCTCGAGACCATCGAGACCAAGTACGACGACAAGCGCGCGCTGCGCCAACGGCTGATGCTCGCCGACAACGAGAAGGCGATCGTCGCCTTCATCGGTCGGCTCGACCCGCAGAAGGGGCTCGAGCTGGTGCGCCACGCGATCTTCTACACCCTCGAGCGCGGCGCCCAGTTCGTGCTCCTCGGCTCCAGCCCGGACCCGGCGATCAACGCCGACTTCTGGGGGCTCAAGCGGATGCTCAACGACAGCCCCGACTGTCATCTCGAGATCGGCTTCGACGAGGAGCTGGCGCACCTGATCTATGCCGGCGCCGACATGATGCTGGTACCCAGTCGCTTCGAGCCCTGTGGCCTGACCCAGATGATCGCGCTGCGCTACGGCACCATCCCGGTGGTGCGTGCCACCGGCGGGCTGGCCGACACCGTGTTCGACAAGGACCACGCCGCCCGCCCGCTGCACGAGCGCAACGGCTATGTCTTCAACGACTACGACCTCGCCGGGCTGGAATCGGCCCTGGGCCGGGCGATCGCCTGCTACCGTGACTACCCCGGCGACTTCCGCGCGCTGATGCACAACGCGATGCGTACCGACTATTCCTGGAACCGTCCCGGTCAGGACTATCTCAACATCTACGACTACATCCGTAACGGCTGAGGGCGGCACCCGGCAGCAGTCAGTGGCGAGTAAGGATCATGCAATGAAGCTCTACAATCTCTTCCCCCGCCTCTGCGGCCCCTTCGAGGCGTGGACCCCGCACCTCGAGCGCGCCGCCGACCTCGGCTTCGATTGGGTGTTCGTCAACCCCATTCAGAAGCGTGGCCGCTCCGACAGTCTCTACTCGATCGCCGACTACTTCGCCATCAGCCGCGACTTCCTCCGTCCCGGCTCGCGCACCCCGCACAAGCGTCAGGTCCGCGCCATGATCGCCGAGGCCGAGCACCTCGGCATGCGGGTGATGATCGACCTGGTGATCAACCACTGCGCGATCGACGCCAAGCTGGTGCGCGATCACCCCGAGTGGTTCGTGCGCGAGGGCCAGCAGGTCGCCAACGCCGCCTGCGTCGAGGCCGACGGCACCCGGGTGGTGTGGGAGGACCTGGCGCAGTTCGACTGGCACCACACCAGCGATCGCGAGGGGCTGTTCGGCTACTGTCGGGAGGTGGTCGAGCACCTGATCGCGCTCGGCTTCCGCGGCTTCCGCTGCGACGCTGCCTATCAGGTCCCGGCGGCGGTCTGGCACCGGCTGATCGAGCACGTCCATCGCGACCACCCCGAGGTGGTGTTCGTCGCCGAGACCCTCGGCTGTTCGCCCGAGCAGACCCGCGAGACCGCCGCCGCGGGCTTCGACGCCATCTTCAACAGCGGCAAGTGGTGGGACCTCGCCTCGCCCTGGCTGCTCGAGCAGTACGACGCCACCCGCACCCTGGTGCCCTCGATCGGCTTCCCCGAGAGCCACGACACCGCGCGACTCTATGCCGAGTCCGGCGGCAACCCTCACGCCCTGGAACAGCGCTATCTGTTCGCCGCGCTGTTCTCCGGCGGGGTGCTGATGCCGATCGGCTACGAGTTCGGCTTCGCCCAGCCACTCGACGTGGTCACCACCCGACCGGCGGACTGGGAGGCGACCAATCTCGACCTCGGCAACTTCATCCGCCACGTCAACGCGGTCAAGGACGCCCACCCGGTGTTCCAAGGCGAGGGGCCAGTGCGCATCATCCCGCTCGACAACCCGGCGGTGCTGTTACTGCACAAGCGTACCGAGGACGGCGCCGGCGAGGCGCTGATCGTACTCAACAAGGACGTCGAACAACGCCAGTGGCTGCGCATCGACGACCTCTACCGCCACCTCGAGCACCCGGCGCCACTGCGCGATCGTTCCTTCCAGTGGGCGATGGACTATCTGCCCACCCCCTTCGAGTTCGAGCTGGGGCCGGGGATGGCACGGGTACTGGTCACCGGGGACTGAGCCCGCCCTCGACGTCGGGAAAGCGCCAGGTCGCCGGCCCGGTACGCTCGAGTCCGCGCAGCGGATCGTCCGGCCCCCGGCCATAGCGCAACAAGGCGACCAGATCGGCGCTCACCCGCGGGTTGGTGGTGAAGTAGCCGTGTCCGAAGAAGTCGGTGCGCCGCCCCTCGTAGCTGATCAGATCGATCCGCCCAAGGGTGGTGAGATAACGCTGCGCCCCCGGGCGGATACCCTCGAGGCTGATTCGCCCCACCCGGTCGCGACTACGGAACAGGATGCGCGAGATCAGCAGGGCGCGGTCGTGCGGCGAGGCATAGACCGTCAACCGCCCGGAGAGCAGTCGGGGCAGCGGCCGGGCGGCGCGCGCGCCGAGCAGCCCGGGATCGGAGGCGAAGCCGGTAATCTTCTGCGCGGCCAGATCGACATCGATGTCCGGGGACATCAACACCAGGTTGTCGATGCGATAGCGTGTCCGGGGCTCCTGCCCCTGGGTCAGGGCCTCGACCACCAGCTCGCGCAGCGCGTCGACCAGCACCAGGGAGCCACGACTGTGGGCGAGCAGCTGGATGCGTTCGAGCCCCGGGGTGGCAGCAAGCATGCGCAGCGTCTTCTTGAGGTGCTCGACGGCGTACTCTGCCGACTCGGTGGTAGCGGTGTAGGAGGTCAGCAGGTTGCCGCTCGCCGCCGCCGGCCAGGTGAAGATAGCGCAGACCGGCTCGCGGCCGAGGAAGTGGCACAACTCAGCGGCGGTGTAGGCGGCACTGGCGAAGGTCTCGTTGAAGCCGTGGACGTAGAGCAGCAACTCCTTGCGCGGCGCGGCGGCCAACCGCAGTCGCAACTGTTGCTGGAGGTCGGCGCGGGCGCGGGCGAAGCGACGCAGCTCGGCCGGGTCGAGGCGGACCCGATCGGCGGCGTCGCGGACGATGGCATAGGGCTCCTCGGGAAAGCGCCCGAGTTCCTCGACCCGCCCCAGCTCCAGGGTCACCGGTCGGGTGCGCCGCGCCAGCAGGCTCTGGCGCAATACCCCCGCACCGTCGAGCCCAGGGCCGATCCGCACCCGCGCGGTGCCATAGACCAGTCCACGTCGGCGCGCCGCGCCCAATGGGGCGGCGCCGCCCGGGCGCGGGCCCCCGGCACCCTGGGGGTTTTTTAGCA
>NZ_JAAXKX010000009.1 GCF_012276755.1 Marichromatium bheemlicum
GGCGGGGGGGGGTGCCCCCCCGGGGCCGGGCGCCTTCCGGGCCCGGCCCACGACGGGAACACCGGATCAGACGCGACGGAACACCAGGGAACCGTTGGTGCCGCCGAAACCGAAGGAGTTCGACATCACCACGTCGAGCTTCGACTCACGCGCGGTGTTGGGCACGTAGTCGAGGTCGCAGTCGGGGTCCGGGGTGGTGTAGTTGATGGTCGGCGGCGCGACCTGATCGCGCAGCGCAAGCACCGAGAACACCGCCTCGGCGCCACCGGCAGCACCGAGCATGTGGCCGGTCATCGACTTGGTGGAGCTGACCATGGTCTTGTAGGCATGGTCGCCAAGGGCGCGCTTGACCGCGGTGGTCTCGGCGATGTCGCCGGCCACGGTCGAGGTGCCATGGGCGTTGATGTAGTCAACCTGCTCCGGATTGAGACCGGCATCGTTGAGCGCCAACAGCATGCAGTCGGCCGCGCCCGAGCCATCGGTCGAGGGGGCGGTCATGTGGTAGGCATCGGAGTTCATGCCGACACCGACCAGCTCGGCGTAGATGTGCGCACCACGCGCCTTGGCCCGCTCGTACTCCTCGAGCACCACCACGCCGGCACCATCACTGAGCACGAAGCCGTCGCGCTCCTTGTCGAACGGGCGGCTCGCGCCCTCGGGATCGTCGTTGCGGGTGGAGAGTGCACGCGCCGCGGCGAAGCCGCCGAGACCGACCGGCGAGGTCGCCATCTCGGCACCACCGGCGAGCATCACGTCGACATAACCGTGACGGATCATCAGCGCGGCCTCGCCGATGTTATGGGTACCGGTGGCACAGGCCGAGACGATCGAGTAGTTCGGGCCCTTGAGGCCGAATTTGATCGAGAGATTGCCCGCCACCATGTTGACGATGTTGGCCGGCACGAAGAAGGGAGAAATCCGACGCGGCCCCTTGGAACGATAGGCCTCGTAGTTGTTCTCGATACCGGTGATACCACCGATGCCGGACCCGACGGCGACACCGATACGACGGCAGTTCGACTCATCGATCTCCAGCGCGGCATCCGCAATGGCCTGAGAGCCGGCGGCGACACCATAGTGGATGAACTTGTCCATCTTCTTGGCATCTTTCTCGGCGACGTACTCGCTCGGATCGAAGCCATAGATCGGCCCACCGAAACGGCTGCTGAACGGTTCGATGTCGAAGTGCGTGATCGGCTGGATCCCACTCCTGCCGGCAAGGATGCTGTCCCAAGCGGACTTGACGTTCAGACCAACTGGCGCCACTAGACCCAGCCCAGTGACAACTACCCTTCTGCCTGCCATTGCTTACCCCTTTCGTTCAGTACACCACGATTCGGCGGGTCGAGCCGCGTGCGGCTTCCGTCTCCGACGGATGCCTGCGCGCGGACAGCAACCCTGCCTCAGGCCTGGTGCTCGTTGATGTAGTTGATGGCCTGCTGGACCGTGGTGATCTTCTCAGCGTCTTCGTCAGGAATCTCGGTCTCGAACTCCTCTTCAAGGGCCATGACCAGTTCCACGGTGTCGAGGGAGTCCGCACCCAGATCGTCGACGAAGGACGACTCAGCGGTCACCTCTTCCTCTTTGACACCCAGCTGCTCGACAACAATCTTGCGAACTCGATCTTCAACGCTGCTCATAATGAAAGATTCCTCCGGAATGAATAAAGTGGCCCTCGTTGAGCCAGCCCGTATTCTAGTGACAAACGAGGGTCGATGAAAGCCGATAAACAGCCTTAAGTAAAAACCCTAACCGATTGATATAAGTCATTTATATCAATGACGAAGCCGGCGCATCACGCCATGTGCATGCCACCGTTGACATGCAGCGTCTCACCCGTGATGTAGGCCCCGCCGGGAGAGGCGAGGAAGGTCACGGCAGCGGCGATCTCCTCGGGGGCGCCGAGTCGACCGAGCGGGATGGAGCCGAGCAGCGCCTCGCGCTGGGCGTCGGGCAACACCCGGGTCATGTCGGTGTCGATGAACCCCGGGGCGACGCAGTTGGCGGTGATGCCTCGGGCACCGACCTCGCGGGCGAGCGACTTGGTAAAGCCCATCATCCCGGCCTTGGCCGCGGCATAGTTGGTCTGGCCGGCATTGCCGGTGGTCCCGACCACCGAGGCGATGTTGATGATGCGTCCCTTGCGCGCCTTGGTCATCGGCCGCAGACAGGCCTTGACCAGACGATAGACCGAGGAGAGGTTGGTCTCGATGACCGAATCCCATTCATCGTCCTTCATCCGCATCAGCAGGTTGTCGCGGGTGATCCCGGCATTGTTGACCAGGATGGTGGGTGCCCCGAGACGCTCGGTGAGGGTCGCGAGCGTGGTCTTGATCGATTCCGGATCGGAGACGTTGAGCACCAGGCCAATGCCCTGATGGCCGGCGTCCTTGAGCGCCTGCTCGATCGCCGCGGCACCGGCTTCGCTGGTCGCGGTACCGGCCACCGCTGCACCCTGTTCGGCCAGCGCCATGGCGATGGCCCGACCGATTCCACGCGAGGCGCCCGTGACGAGCGCGATTTCACCCTTAAGCATTGGCTGTCGCCTCCAGTGCCGCCTCGAGGGTCTTCGGGTCGAAGACCGGCAGCGTCGTCATGTTCCTGTCGATACGCTTGCAGAGTCCGGCCAGCACCTTGCCCGGACCCGATTCGATCGCCGCCGGTACCCTGTCACCGGCGACCTTGCGCACCGTCTCGACCCAGCGTACCGGGCGATAGAGCTGCTGCACCAGGAGATCGCGCAACTCGGCGACATCTGCGGCCGGGGCGACGTTGACATTGTGCAACACCGGCACCTGGGGCAGCGTGAGATCGAGTTCGGCGAGACGCTCGGCGAGTTGCTCGGCGGCCGGGCGCATCAGCGCGCAGTGCGAGGGCACGCTCACCGGCAGCTGTACCGCACGCTTGGCGCCGGCGGCCTTGGCCGCCTCGACGGCACGCGCGACCGCGGTGCTGGCGCCGGCGATCACCACCTGACCGGGGGAGTTGAAGTTCACCGCCTCGAGCACCTCGCCGCCGGCCTGCTCGGCGCAGAGTGCGATCACGGTGTCGTCGTCGAGACCGAGCAGCGCGGCCATCGAGCCCTCACCCGGCGGCACCGCCGCTTGCATCAGCCGACCACGCTCGGCGGCCAGACGCACACCATCGGCAAAACCTAGCGCCTCGGCGGCGACCAGGGCGCTGTACTCGCCCAGCGAGTGGCCAGCCATCACCGTGGCCGGCGCACCGCCGGCCTGACGCCACACCCGCCACACGGCGATACCGGCGGCAAGCATGGCGGGCTGGGTGTTCTCGGTGCGGTTGAGCGCGTCCTCGGGACCACTGGTCACCAGTTGCCAGAGATCCTGGCCGAGGGCGTCAGCGGCCTCCTCGAAGGTATGACGGACGCTGGGGTAGGTCGCGGCAAGGGCATCGAGCATACCGAGCGCCTGCGACCCTTGACCGGGAAAGAAAACGGCAAGTTGTTGTGGCATCGCAATACAGGGAGTTACAAGAGGGAAATCAGTAACGGACCAGGACCGATCCCCAGGTGAAACCGCCCCCGAAGGCCTCCATCAGCAGCGTCTCGCCACGGCGAATACGCCCGTCGCGCACGGCCTGATCGAGGGCCAGGGGGATGGAGGCCGAGGAGGTATTGCCATGTTCGGCAACGGTCACGACCACCCGTTCCATCGGCAGATCGAGCTTGCGCGCGGTCGCCTGGATGATACGGATGTTGGCCTGATGCGGGATCAGCCAGTCGATGTCCGACTTGGTGAGGCCTGCGGCCTCGAGGGTCTCCTCGACGATGCGCCCGAGGGTGGTGACGGCGATACGGAACACCTCGTTGCCCTTCATCTGGACGAAGCGGGCGTCGGGGTGGCCGTTGCCGAGCCCACCGGGGACCTGCAGCAGGTCCTTGTAGGCGCCATCGGCGTGAAGATGGGTAGAGAGGATGCCAGGTTCGTCGGCGGCCTCGAGGACGACCGCACCGGCGCCGTCGCCAAACAGCACGCAGGTGGTGCGATCGCTCCAATCGAGGATACGCGAGAAGGTCTCGGTGCCGACCACCAGCGCGCGCTTGGCCGCGCCGGTGCGGATGAACTTGTCGGCCACGTCCATTGCATAGACGAAGCCTGCGCACACGGCCTGCAGGTCGAAGGCCGGGCAACCGTGCACGTCGAGGCGCTGCTGCAGCAGCGTCGCGGTGCTCGGAAAGAATTGATCTGGCGTGGTCGTCGCCACCAGGATCAGGTCGAGGTCGGAGGCGGCGATGCCGGCCGCCTCCAGCGCCTTGCGAGCGGCCTGCTCGGCCAGATCGCAGCTGCTCTCCCCGTCGCTGACCAGGTGACGTTTCTCGATTCCCGTGCGTTCCCGGATCCAGGTATCGGAGGTATCGACGATACCCTCGAGATCGGCATTGGTCATGACGCGGGCCGGCAGATAGCTCCCGGTCCCGAGAATGCGGGAATACTTCATCAGGCGGTTTCCCTGTATTGTCCGCTACCCTCGAGCTGGCGCCCGACCTGTTCGCCGATCCGCTTGGGGATGTTCTCGCGGATCTCCTTCTCGGCGATATAGATCGCGTTCTCGAAGGCCACCTCGTCGGCACCACCATGGCTCTTGACCACGATGCCACGCAGCCCGAGCAGGCTCGCGCCGTTGTAACGGCGTGGGTCGATATCGCGGCTGAAGCGCTTGAGGATGGGCATCGCGGCCAGCCCGGCGAGCTGGCTGAACCAGTTGCGCTTGAACTGCTTGCGCAGCGAGTGGCGCACGAACTTGGCCACGCCTTCGCTCGACTTGAGCGCGACGTTACCAATGAAGCCATCACAGACGATCACGTCGACATCGTCGAGGTAGATGCCATCACCCTCGACGTAGCCGACATAGTTGAGGCTGCTGTTGAGCAACAACTCGTGGGCCTGCTTGACCTGCTCGTTGCCCTTGATCTCTTCCTGACCGATGTTGAGCAGCGCGACCTTGGGATGATCGATCCCGTCGACGACGGTCGCCAGCTCGCTGCCCATGACGGCGAACTGGAACAGATGCGCCCCGGAGCAGTCGACATTGGCACCGAGATCGAGCATGTGGGTGTGGCCGTGGAGCGAGGGCACCGTGGTGCTGATCGCCGGCCGATCGATGCTCGGCAGGGTCTTGAGGACGAAGCGCGCCGTCGCCATCAACGCACCGGTGTTACCGGCACTGACACAGGCATCGGCCTCGCCGGCACGGACCAGATCGATGGCCACGCGCATCGACGAGTCCTTCTTGCCACGCAGCGCCCGCGACGGCAGTTCGTCCATCGCCACCTCCTGGGAGGCGTGATGGATCCGCAGACGCTCGCGACTGGCCCCGTCGAGCAACACCTCGAGGCGCTGCTCGTCGCCCACCAGGATCAGTGTCGCATGCGGGTTGTCGGCGAGATACTTGAGTGCCGCGGGGACCACGACACTGGCGCCGCGATCGCCACCCATGGCGTCCAGCGCAATGGTGCAAGGCTCTGCCATCGCTGATCGACTCGCGTGCCGCGACCCTGGGGACCCGAAACGGACCTGGCGGATCACTCAGATTTGTCCACAACCTTACGGCCGCGATAGAACCCGTCGGCCGAGACATGATGACGACGATGGGTCTCGCCGCTCGAAGGCTCGACCGAGAGGGTGGGCTTGGTCAGGGCGTCGTGGGAGCGACGCATGCCACGCTTGGAAGGGGTCTTGCGATTCTGCTGAACTGCCATTGTTATCTCCAGGTACGGATCTGGCATCTCGTCGACACGAGAGGCCGTGTTGATCGGAATTACGAAACCATCAGTCCTCGTCGCGCCCGGGCGACTTCAAGCGCGCCAGGATCGCAAACGGGTTGTCATGCTCGGCGACGTCAGCCGCCGCGACCTCCCGGTCATCGGCCGCGACCGACTCGGGAGACGCCGGCGCCACACAATCGCCCGGGGCATGGCGTGGCACCGCCGGGATCGCGAGCAGCAGCTCGTCCTCGATCCAGTCGCGCGGGCACACCGGCTCGTCGTCCTCGACCAACACCGGATCGAGGTCTTCACCGAGCCGCTCGGCCTGCTGCTCACCACGCACCAACCCGAGGGCCAGGGGCGCGTCCACCGCCAACTCGACCTCGCCGAGACAGCGTTGGCAGGGCAGTCGGAGCACGGCCTGGACCGTTCCGCTCACCCGCACGAACCCCAGTGCGTCTCGCGCGAAGGCGAGACGGTAGCAGACCTCGGAGACACCTCCAGGCACCGGGGCGAGCCCGATGACGGCCTCGGCCAACCTTGGCAACCGCGCAAGCTCGACCGTGCCGCTGAAGACACGGTCGGCCTGGGCGGCCCGCCAAGGATCTAGTCGGTCAGGCAACGACGCTGACATAAGCTGGTCAAATTAACCCAGTTTTGCTGATTTCGTCAACTTCCATGGCTCACCCGCCCACCAGCGCGAGCAGGACACCGGCGGCCACCGCCGAGCCGATGACACCGGCCACGTTCGGCCCCATGGCATGCATCAGCAGGAAGTTGTGATGGTCCGATTCGAGGCCGACCTTGTTGACCACGCGCGCGGCCATCGGCACCGCCGAGACACCGGCGGCACCGATCAACGGGTTGACCTTCCCTCCGGTGACCTTGCACATGATCTTACCCATCACCACGCCGGTGGCAGTACCGATGCAGAAGGCCAGCGCGCCGAGTAGCAGGATGCCGAGCGTCTGCACGTTGAGGAACATCTCGGCCGAGAGCTTGGAGCCGACGGCCAGGCCCAGCATGATGGTGACCACATTGATGATCTCGTTCTGCGCGGCACGGCTGAGCCGATCGACCACACCCGCCTCGCGCAGCAGGTTACCGAACATCAGCATCCCCATCAGCGGCGCGGCCGAGGGCAACAAGGCCACGCACAGCACCAGCACCGAGAACGGGAAGAGGATGCGCTCGAGCCTGGAGACGTGGCGCAGCTGCTCCATCTTGACCTGACGCTCGGACTCACTGGTCAGTGCGCGCATGATCGGCGGCTGGATCAGTGGCACCAACGCCATATAGGAGTACGCGGCCACGGCGATGGCGCCGAGCAGATCGGGCGAGAGCTGCGAGGCGAGGAAGATCGCCGTCGGACCGTCGGCGCCACCGATGATCGCGATCGAGGCGGCATCGGCCATGCTGAAATCGAACCCGGGGATCAGGTTCAACGCAATCGCCCCGAGCAGGGTGGCGAAGATGCCGAACTGTGCCGCGGCGCCCAGCAACAGGGTCGAGGGCCGCGCGATCAGAGCGCCGAAGTCGGTCAGGGCCCCGACACCCATGAAGATCAGCAGCGGGAAGATCCCGGTCTCGATGCCGACGTGGTAGATCATGCCGATCATACCGTCGGGACCACCGATCCCGGCCACCGGCGTGTTACAGAGGATGGCGCCGAAACCGATCGGCAGCAGCAGCAGCGGCTCGAACTTCTTGGCGATCGCCAGATAGATCAGGACCCCGCCGACGCCGATCATCAGCGCCTGCCCCCAGGTGAAATTGGCCAGCCCCGTGGACTGCCAAAGCAGTAACAACTTTTCCATGGGCGTGGGCTCAGTTCAGGGTCAGCAGGGCCTGACCGACCTGCACCGCATCGCCCTCGGAGACACAGACCGCGGCCACGGTACCACCCTCGGGCGTGCGCACCTCGGTCTCCATCTTCATCGCCTCGAGGATCATCACCACGTCACCGGAGGCGATCTGATCACCAGGCTTGACCAACACCTTGAACACGGTGCCGGCCAGCGGTGCGGGCACGTCTTGCGCGGCACCACCGCTCGCGGGTGCGGCGGCGGGCGCCGCGCCCGCCGCCGGCGCGATCATCTCGACGGCGCCCTCGGGCGAGACGCGAACGTTGTAGGCATGACCATCGACCTCGACCCGATAGGCCTCGGCGACTGCCTCCGCAGCGGCCGGCGCAGCGGCCACCGCCCTACCCGCCTCGGCCACCGGCGACTCGGTCCAGGGCGCCGGCTCGAAGGCCTCGGGGTTGTCGCGGTTCTCGATGAATTTGAGCCCAACCTGAGGGAAGAGCGCATAGGTGAGCACGTCGTCGACCACCGCGTCGGCCAGACGCAGCGAACGCTCCTCGGCGATCTCCTGGAGCTGCGTGGTCAGCGACTCCATCTCCGGGGAGAGATTGTCGGCCGGGCGGCAGGTGATCGGGGTCTGACCCTCTTCGAGCACCCGCTGCTGCAGCTCGGTGTCGACCGGCGCGGGGGTCGCACCGTATTCGCCGCGCAACACGCCGGCGGTCTCGGCAGTGATGCTCTTGTAGCGCTCACCCATGAGCACGTTGAGCACCGCCTGGGTACCGACGATCTGCGAGGTCGGGGTGACCAGCGGGATGAAGCCGAGGTCCTCGCGCACCTTGGGGATCTCGATCAGCACCTCGTCGAGGCGGTCGCTCGCGCCCTGTTCGCGCAGCTGGTTCTCCATGTTGGTGAGCATGCCACCCGGCACCTGGGCGACCAGGATGCGCGAGTCGACGCCCTTGAGCGCCCCCTCGAACTTCGCGTACTTCTTGCGCACCTCGCGGAAGTAAGCAGCGATCTCCTCGAGCAGGTTGAGATCGAGCCCGGTGGCGCGCTCGCCACCCTCGAAGATGGCGACCACCGACTCGGTCGGCGAATGCCCATAGGTCATGCTCATCGAGGAGACTGCGGAATCGACCATGTCGATCCCCGCCTCGACCGCCTTGACGATGGTGCTGGTGCTCATGCCGGTGGTGGCATGGCTCTGCATCGCGATTGGGATCGAGCAACTTGCCTTGAGACGGGTGACCAACTGCTCGGCGACATAGGGCTTGAGCAGGCCGGCCATGTCCTTGATGCAGATCGAGTGGCACCCCATGTCCTCGAGACGCCGCCCCATATCGACCCAGTAGTCGAGATCGTGCACCGGGCTGACGGTATAGGACATGGTGCCCTGGGCGTGCTTGTCGGTGGCGAGCACGGCCTTGATCGCAGCCTCGAGGTTGCGCAGGTCGTTCATCGCGTCGAACACGCGGAAGACATCGATGCCATTGACCGCAGCGCGCTCGACGAAGGAGGCGACCACGTCATCGGCGTAGTGGCGATAACCGAGCAGGTTCTGCCCACGCAGCAGCATCTGTTGCGGGGTGTTCGGCATCGCTGCCTTGAGCTGACGCAGACGGTCCCACGGGTCCTCGCCCAGGTAACGGATGCAGGCGTCGAAGGTCGCCCCGCCCCAGCTTTCCATGGACCAGTAGCCCACCTGATCGAGCTTGGGCGCGATCGGCAGCATGTCTTCGAGACGCAGCCGGGTGGCGAGCAGGGACTGATGGGCGTCGCGCAGGACGACCTCGGTAATACCGAGCGGCTTGGGATCGTTCATGGTGAAGGTTCGATGTCGAAGTTCGCGATCGGAGCCATCGCCGGCCGGATGGGTACACCCACCGACGACGACTCGGTTACAGACGGACCCCTGGGTGTCAGGTCCGGCGTCGCTTCCGGTACTGGACGATTGCAGCCGTGATCGCCGCCGTCAGGCGACGATCATTGACGGCCCCGGTACCTTGCGGGAAGGCAGGTCGCGCCTCGGGCGCGGCCTCCTCGGGGGCCCAGCGGCGCACTGCGGCGGCCACCAGATGAAGCACGCCGATGAGCAGGATCAGGAAGGAGACCACGATGGTCATCCCCACGCCCATCAACTGCAGGCCCTCGAGGAAGAGTTCGGAAAAGGAGATCTCGGTCATGACGATTGCCCTCAGACGTCGAACGGATGACGCCGGATCAGGGTCTGCATGCGATCGGGGCCGGTCGAGATCAGGTCGATCGGCAGACCGCTCAGCTGTTCGATGGTCTCAAGATATCGGCGCGCGTTCTCCGGCAGCGCCTCGTAACTGTCGGCCCCGACGGTCGAGTCACTCCACCCCGGCAGATCGAGGTAGCGCGGGGTGCAGCGGGCCATCGCCTCACTGCCCACCGGCGGGGTCTCGAGCAGCTCGCCGTCGAGTTCATAGCCGGTGCAGATACGCACCCGCTCCATGCCGTCGAGCACGTCGAGCTTGGTGATGCAGATGCCGGTCACGCTATTGATGGCGAAGGAGCGCTTGAGCGCGACCATGTCGAGCCAGCCACAACGGCGCTTGCGCCCGGTGGTCGCACCAAACTCCGCGCCCTTCACCCCGAGATGATTGCCGTCGTCGTCGAACAGCTCCGAGGGGAAGGGGCCAGCCCCGACCCGGGTGGTATAGGCCTTGACGATCCCCAACACATAGTCGAGGTCGCGCGGCCCCACCCCACTGCCGCTAGCGGCACCACCAGCGGTGGTGGTCGAGGAGGTGACGAAGGGATAGGTGCCGTGGTCGATGTCGAGCAGCGAACCCTGCGCGCCCTCGAACAGCACGTCCTGACCCTGGGCGCGCATCTGGTGCAACAGCCCGGGGACATCGACGATCAGCGGACGCAGCGCCTCGGCATGGGCCAGGGCCTCGTCACGGATCGGCGCCAGCTCGAGCGGCGCGAGCTTGTAGTAGTGCTCGAGGACGAAGTTGTGGTAGTCGAGCACCTCACCGAGACGCGCCTCGAAGTGGCTGGCGTCGAGCAACTCGCCGAGACGGATGCCACGCCGCGCGGTCTTGTCCTCGTAGGCCGGGCCGATACCACGCCCGGTGGTACCGATGGCATTGCTACCGCGCGCCCGCTCGCGCGCCTGGTCGAGCGCAACATGGTAGGGCAGGATCAGCGGACAGGCGGCACTGATGCCGAGACGCTCGCGCACCGGCACCCCGGCCTGCTCGAGCATCGCCATTTCATCAAGCAGCGCCTGCGGCGAGAGCACCACGCCGTTGCCGATCAGGCAACGCACGCCTTCGCGCAGCACGCCCGAGGGGATGAGGTGCAGGACGGTCTTGGCCCCGTCGATCACCAGCGTGTGGCCGGCATTGTGTCCACCCTGGAAGCGCACCACGGCGCCAGCACGATCGGTGAGCAGGTCGACGACCTTGCCCTTACCCTCGTCGCCCCACTGGGTGCCTATTACAACGACGTTGTTGCCCATCTAGACTCTTTCCTACTCCGCATCGATAGCTTGTAATTCCCAGCGTCCCTCACGCTGCACCAGCACCTGGCTGCAGCCGAGTTGACGTGGATCCTGTTCGACCCCGGGCAGTGCCTCGATCACCCGCCGGCCAGCGGCGCGCAGCCGCTCGATCTCGCCACGCAGCGCCGCGTCGGCGACGGCCGGCGCGAGCACCGGCGTGTCGGCGCAATAGCGCTGTTCGAGCCCATGACCGTGACGCAGCAACTCCTTGAGATCGACACTGAAGCCGACCGCCGGGCGGGCTCGACCGAAGACCCGGCCGATATCGTCATAGCGGCCGCCACGCGCGACCTCCAGCCCCCAGCCGGGGACGAAGGCGGCGAACACCGCGCCGGTCTTGTAGCGATAGCCACGCAGCTCGGCCAGGTCGTAGTGCACCCGCACCTCGGGCAGCCAGCGCTGCAGGCCCTCGGCGATGCGGCGCAGCTCATCGAGCGCGGCCTGGACCGGCTGATCGGCACGACTCAACACCTGCTCGGCCCGGACCAGGGCATCGGCCCCGTTGAGCTCGGCGAGCGCGACCAGCATATCGGCAGCGGCACCACTGACGCCGAAACTGCCGACCAACTGCTCGATCTCGGGGATGGCCTTGCGCTGCAACGCCTCGAACAGGGCGTGTTCCTGGGTCGCGTCGAGCCCGGCCTGGCGGGCCAGCCCGCGGAAGATACCGACATGCCCCAGATCGAGATAGCTCTCGTCGATCCCCGCCGCACGCAGCGTGAGCATGATCAGACGCAGGATCTCGATGTCGCTCTCGACCCCGGCATGCCCATAGATCTCGGCGCCGAGTTGGAGCGGACTGCGCGTCCCGCCGAAGCCATCGCCCCGGGTCCGCAGCACGGTGCCGAGATAGCACAGGCGCTGCGGTACGTCACGGCGCAGGTGATGGGCATCCATACGCGCGACCTGCGGGGTCATGTCCGCCCGCACCCCGAGCAACCGCCCAGTGACCTGGTCGGTGAGCTTGAAGGTCTGCAGGTCGAGGTCCTGACCGGTCCCGGTCAGCAGCGAGTCGAGATAGTCGATGAACGGCGGGATGACCAACTCATAACCCCAGCCGCCATAGAGATCCAGCAACTCACGGCGCAGCCCCTCGATCACGCGGGCCTGGGGCGGTAGCACTTCATCGATTCCGGCTGGCAACAGCCACCGTTCATCATTCATCAGCACACTAAGACTCAATTCACCAGGTAGAGCAGCCCGAGCCCGACGAGCATGCTCGTCAGCCCGGCCAGACGCAGGGTCCGATCACGCTCGGCCACCATCAACAACAGCGCGCGCCGAAAGCCTCGCGGCGAGAGAAACGGCCAGATCCCCTCGATCACCAGCATCAGTGCCAGCGCGATCAGCAGTTCATCCACGACCAGACGTCCTCGACCAGCCCCGAAGCACGCGGGCGCAACCGGGTCGGCACCCTTTCAAAAGGCGCCCATCTTTCCAGACACAAGGGCATTTGTCCATCGTTCGGACACCAGAAAACGCCCCGACAACAGGGTAGAAAACAAAAGATCGACGCAAAAGCTGCTTCTTGTCAACAAGATACGAACTTTTAGCGCAAAAGCGCAGGCGTCGCTGAAACGTGGACGCCCCGGGCGGGGCGTCGATCAAGAAGGGAATGGCGGCGTGGCCCCAAAGGGCCACGCACAAGCGGTCAGCGCGACCAGGATCAGCGGCCGATGGCCTCGACCGGCGCCTGCTGCTGACGGAAGAAGCGGAAGAACTCCGAGTCGGGCTCGAGCACCAACACGTCACCGCCATTACCGAAGGCCTGGCGATAGGAACCGAGGCTCCGGTAGAAGGCGTAGAACTCGGGATCGACGCTATAGGCGTTGGCGTAGATCTCGGCCGAGCGCGCATCACCCTCACCACGGATTTCCTCGGACTGACGATAGGCCTCGGCGGTGATCACGGTGCGCTGGCGATCGGCATCGGCGCGGATGCGCTCGGCGGCCTCCGAGCCCTTGGCTCGCAGGTCACGGGCGACGCGCTCACGCTCGGCGCGCATGCGCTGATAGACCGATTCACTGACCTCGGGCGGCAGGTCGATCTTCTTCACCCGCACGTCGACGATCTCGACGCCGAGGTCCTCGGTGTTGGCGTTGACCTCCTTGGTGAGGATCTGCATCAGCTCCAGACGATCGTCGGAGACCACCTCCTGGATGGTGCGCTTACCGAACTCGTCGCGCAGGCTGGTGTTGATCCGCTCCGAGAGCAGGCGGCTGGTCCGCGCGCTGCTGCCACCGGTGGAGCGGAAGAACTGCGCCGCATTGGAGATCCGCCACTTGGCGTAAGAGTCGACGATCACGTCCTTCTTCTCGATCGTCAGGAAGCGCTCCGGACGCGAGTCGAGGGTCTGGATGCGACGATCGAAGACCTCGATGGTGTTGATCAAGGGCAGCTTGAAGTGCAGCCCGGGGCCGTACTGATCGGAGACGATCTCACCGAGTCGCAGCTTGATCGCCACCTCGTACTGCTTGACCACGAAGGTACAGCTGTAGACGAGGAGCGCGAGCACCGCGACGCCGATCGGCAGCAGGGTCCTGTACTGATTCATCAACGCGTCCTCCGCTCACGGTCCACGATGCGCTGGGGCATGGCCTCACCCGCCCCGCTGGCGCTCGCCGGCGTCGCCGCGGCCGGCGCCGAGACGGCCTGGCCGCTCTGGGCCGGTGTTGCTGATTGCTTGAGCATTTGATCGATGGGCAGGTACATCAGGCTGTTGCCGCCGTCCTCGACATCGAGCACGACCTTGGCATTGTCACCCAGCACCTGCTCCATGGTCTCGAGATAGAGACGCTCACGCGTCACCTCCGGGGCCTTCTGGTATTCGGTGAGGATGGCGCTGAAGCGCGCCGCCTCACCCTCGGACTCGGCGATCACCTTGTCGCGATAGGCCTTGGCATCGGCGATGATGCGCGCAGCCTCACCTCGGGCACGCGGCAACACCTCGTTGGCATAGGCCTCGGCCTGGTTCTCGATGCGCTCCTTGTCCTCGCGGGCCTTGATGGCATCGTCAAAGGCGGCCTTGACCTGCTCCGGCGGCTTGGCCGGCTGCATGTTGACCGTGGTCACCTCGAGGCCGGTCTTGTACTGATCCATCAGCGCCTGGATGCGCTCCTTGATGGTCACCGCCACCGCGCTACGACCCTCGGTCATGACATAGTCGAGCTTGCTGCCACCGATGGTCACGCGCACCACCGTCACCGTAGCATCACGCAGGGTCTTCTCAGGGTTCTGGTCCTGGAACAGATAGTTGGCCGCGTCCTGGATGCGCGACTGCACCGTCAGCTCGACATCGACGATGTTCTCGTCCTGGGTGAGCATCGAGGCCTTGTGACTGAAGGTTGCAATCTCGTCGACATTGACCTTGGTTACCGACTCGATCGGTGCGGGGATGTGCCAATGCGGCCCCGGCCCGGTGGTCTCGGTGAGTTCGCCGAAGCGGGTTTCGACACCACGTTCGGCCGGACCGACGATGTAGATACCGGAGGCCAGCCAGATCACCACCAGTACGGCCACTGCCACACCGATCAGGCGCAGGCTGAGATCACGACCGGGACCGCCACTCGGGCCGCCCTGTCCGCCCCCCTTGCCACCAAAGAGTCCGCCCAGGCGCTCTTGGAGCTTACGCACCACCTCGTCGAGGTCTGGCGGTC
The DNA here is from genome assembly GCF_012276755.1 of Marichromatium bheemlicum. Lineage (GTDB taxonomy): Bacteria > Pseudomonadota > Gammaproteobacteria > Chromatiales > Chromatiaceae > Marichromatium > Marichromatium bheemlicum. The sequence goes on from NZ_JAAXKX010000009.1 coordinate 14,722, forward strand.
CCTGGTCGCCGCCGCCACTCCAAGGATCTTTGTTACCGCCACCTGGCTCGTTCCAGGCCATAGCTTCTCCGTCTGTACTGGTTGGTTGGGGAGTCGTCCCGGATTGCCCTGTCGGGGGTTGACGATCCAGCCACTGCAAACAGGGCCTCACGACAAATCCGATGGCAGTGAAATATCGCGTAGAACAATGCCGACGTACGAGGCCGATATCAAGCGATATCGCAAGACGCGGCCGCTCGGACACGCGCCCAGGGCCAGATCGAAGGTGTCATTCTAAGATGGCTCCCGGGAACGGGGCAAACGCCCCGCTGCGATGACCGTCAGGGTTCAAGACAGGCGGCCAGACGCGGATCACGCGCGCGCAGACGCTCGAGATCGGTGCGCGCGATGTTGAAGGCCATCTCCCAGCCACCGCTCTCCAGCGGGGTGTCGACCAAGACCTGGGCATGGCTGAAGAGCAGCGCCCGCACCCGACCATCAGCCGGCTCGAGCCGTACCCGACACTCGACGCGCTGATCACCGACACGCTCGGCGATCGCCTGTAACAGCAGCTCGATCCCCGCGCCCTCGCGCGCCGAGATCCACACCCGCACCGCCACCCCATCGGCATCACGCTCGAGGCGCGGTTCGCCCTCCTCGAGCCGGTCGATCTTGTTGAACACCTCCAGACGCGGGATCTCGCTGCAACCGATCTCGTCGAGCACCAGCTCGACGTCACCGATCAACCGCGCCCGGTGTCCCGCTGCGGCGTCGATCACGTGCAGTAGCAAGGCGGCGTTGCGCGCCTCCTCCAGGGTCGAGCGGAAGGCGGCCACCAGCTCATGGGGCAGATCGCTGACGAAGCCGACGGTATCGGCCAGCAGCGCCCGATCGCCGTGGGGCAACGCCAGGCGACGCAGCGTCGGATCGAGGGTGGCGAACAGTTGATCGGCCTGGAACACCCCGGCCTCGGTGAGACGGTTGAACAGCGTCGACTTACCGGCATTGGTGTAGCCGACCAGCGAGACCACCGAGAGCTCGGCCTTGGCGCGCGCCTTGCGCCCCTGTGCGCGTTGCCCCTCGATCTTGCCGAGCCGGCGTTCGAGCATCGCCACCCGCTTGCCGAGCAGCCGGCGGTCGGTCTCGAGCTGGGTCTCGCCCGGACCGCGTAGCCCGATGCCGCCCTTCTGGCGCTCGAGGTGGGTCCAGCCGCGCACCAGCCGGGTCGAGAGGTGACGCAGCTGCGCCAGCTCCACCTGCAGCTTACCCTCGAAGGAGCGCGCGCGCTGGGCGAAGATGTCGAGGATCAGCCCGGAGCGATCGAGCACCCGGCACTGCACCAGCCGCTCGAGATTGCGCTCCTGTGCCGGCGAGAGCGGATGGTCGACGATCACCAGATCGGCCTCACTGGCAGCCACCAACCCCTTGAGCTCCTCGGCCTTACCGGTCCCGACGAAATAGCGCGGATCGGGCGCGGCACGACTGCCACGGAGGGTCGCCAACACCTCGGCACCGGCCGACTCGGCGAGCAGGACGAACTCCTCGCGGCGATCGTCCTCGACGCGCTCGCCGCCGAGGTCGATCTGGACCAGGATGGCCCGTTCACCGACATCGGGACGCTCAAACACCGTGCAGCCCCTGGCCCTCAGGCATGCGCAACTCAGGCATCGTCTGACTTGCCCTCGGTTTTCTGCGGTTCATCGGCCGGTGGCAGCTTGATGTTACGCGCCGGCACCACGGTCGAGATCGCATGCTTGTAGATCATCTGACTGACGTTGTTCTTGAGTAGTACGACGAACTGGTCGAAGGACTCGATCTGTCCCTGTAGCTTGATACCGTTGACCAGGAACACCGAGACCGGTACACGCTCCTTGCGCAGGGTGTTCAAAAACGGGTCTTGCAGGCTATGGCCCTTTGCCATGTCGTTGAGTCTCCTTGTTGTCATTCGTTCGGCAGATGCCCTGCGCCCGCGGTCCCCGCGCGCCTTGGCCTTGAGTCAGCGCCCTACCCCGGTCTCGCTCACGCACGCCATCACCACGCACCAGGGCACGCGATGGTCGCAGACATCCTGCCTGATTCCGGCGCCAGCCGGCTTGGAGCACACCCCCAGGCCGGGGGCTCGATGAGCATGCCTCGCCGAGGGGCGCCACGGCAAGGACCAGGCACTGGATCCAAGGCTCAGGCGCACACGGGGGTAGTGACACCGGCCGCCTCGAGCACCGCCAGGGCCTGCGCGCAAGGGTCGGGCCGATCATCGAGCCAGTGGCAGTCGGGTTCGGCGCGCAGCCAGGTCAGCTGACGCTTGGCGAGCTGTCTGGAGGCGTAGATACCGCGTTGCAGCAGCTCCACATCGTCGTATTCACCATGCAGGTATTTCAACACCTGGCGGTAACCCACGCAGCGCATCGAGGGCAGCTCCGGGTGCAGGTCCCCGCGCGCCCACAGTCGCTCGACCTCACCCACCAGCCCCTGCCCGAGCATCCCGCGAAAGCGCTGCTCGATACGCTGATGCAACAGCGCGCGCTCGGCGGGGGCGCGCACCAGCTTCACCCATCGATAGGGTGGCTCGGCGCGGGCCCGGGCCTCGGCGATCAGGGCGCTCATCGGCCGGCCGGCAAGGGCGTGGACCTCGAGCGCACGCTGAATACGCTGCGGGTCGTTGGGGTGGATCTGCGCCGCGCTCGCCGGATCGACTGCGGCGAGCCGCGCGTGCATCGCCCGCCAACCGAGTCGTGCGGCCTCGGCCTCGAGTGCGGCTCGCACCATCGGGTCGGCCCCCGGCAACTCGGCCAGGCCGCGCAACAGACCGCGCACATAGAGCATGGTGCCACCGACCAGCAAGGGGATCCGCCCCCGTGCACTGATCTCGGCCATCGCCGCCAAGGCATCGGCACGAAACTGTGCGGTCGAATAGGATTCACTCGGGTCGAGGATATCGATGAGCCGGTGCGGGGCCTCGGCGAGCACCTCGGGTCCGGGCTTGGCGGTACCGATGTCCATGCCGCGATAGACCATCGCCGAATCGACACTGATGATCTCACACGGTAACCGACGCACCAGCTCGACGGCGAGATCGGTCTTGCCGGCGGCGGTCGGGCCGAGCAGCAGGATGGCCCACGGTCGTGGGTCGGTCGAGACGGTCATGGCGGGGCGGTCCTCTCGGGAATGCGTCGGGGTGCGCGCGGCTCAGCGGCCACGCTCGAACAGCCGGTCGAGTTGGTCGTGGGTCATCTTCACCCAGGTCGGGCGACCGTGATTGCACTGATCGATACGCTCGACCTGCTCCATCTCGCGCAGCAACGCATTCATCTCCTCGAGGGTCAACCGACGATTGGCGCGCACCGCACCGTGACAGGCCATGGTCGCGAGCACCGCGTCGATGGCCGCATCGAGCCGCGTACTGCGGCCGTGCTCGGCGAGATCGGACAGCAGATCACGCACCAGCGGCGCGATCTCGGCCTGACGCAATAGCGCCGGGACCTCGCGGATCACCAGGGTCTCGGCACCGAGTGGCTCGATCACCAGGCCCAACCGAGCCAGGGTCTCGCACTGCGTCTCCAGCAACTCGACCTCGGCCCGACTGACCTGAAGGGTGACCGGCAGCAGCAATGGTTGGGAGATGATACGCCCCCGCGCCCAGGCCTGCTTGAGCCGCTCGTAACCGATGCGCTCATGCGCGGCGTGAATATCGACCACGATCAGCCCGTCGCTGGCCTGCGCGAGCAGGAAGACCCCATTGACCTGTCCCAAGGCGAAGCCGAGTGGCGGCGGCGCGGCGGCCGAGGCCGCGTGCTGATGGGGTGGCGACGGGGGCGCGGTAGCGGCTGTCGGCGTCTCGACCATGGCGTCGGGCACAGGCGCCAATGGCGCAGCCGCCGGGCGTGGCTGCTGGAAGAGGAGATCGGCCTGATAGCGCGCCGGGCGTTCGGCGACCCCGGCATGAACGCCCGTGCCGCGATCATGCCCACCGCAGGCCGTCCCCATGGCGCCGCCCCCGGCGCGGGCCGCTGGCATCGAGCGCCGGCGAGCGCCAGGAGGAGCGACCGGGGCAGACGCGTCGGTCACCTCGGGCGGCGCGACAGGCGCAGTCGTGGCGGCCGCCGCCTCCCCGAGTACACCGCTGGCGAGTCGCCGCTGCAGACTGCTGAACAGGAAGTCATGCACCTGACGGCTCTCGCGGAAGCGGACCTCGTGCTTGGCCGGATGGACGTTGACGTCGACCTGACGCGCCGGCAGTTCGAGAAACAGCACGAAGGCCGGATGACGGGCGTGATGGAGCACATCGCTGAAGGCCTGACGCACCGCGTGCGCCACCAGCTTATCGCGCACCATGCGGCCATTGACGTAGAAGTACTGCTGGTCGGCCTGGCTGCGCGAGAAGGCCGGCGGCAAGACCCAACCGTGCAGCCGCAACCCAACGGCCTCGGCCTCCACCGTCAACGCCTGCTCGGCGAAGGACTGGCCGAGCAGCTGAGCGAGCCGGGCGCGCTCACGCGTCGTCTCGCCACCGGCCGGGGCGAGGTCGAACACCTGGCGGCCATTGTGGCGCAGCACGAAACCGACCTCGGGACAGGCCAGGGCGATACGCCGCACCACCTGCTCGAGGTGTCCGAACTCGGTGCGCTCGGTGCGCAGGAACTTGCGCCGCGCCGGAGTATTGAAGAACAACTCACGCACCTCGACCGAGGTGCCGGGCGGGTGCGCGGCCGGGCGCGGCGACTCGAGCCTGCCATCGGCACCGACACCAAGACTCCAGGCCGGGGTGTCCGCGGGCGCCTCGCGCGGACACGAGGTCAGCGTCAGGCGACTGACCGAGGCGATGCTCGGTAACGCCTCGCCACGAAAGCCCAGGGTAACGATGCCGTCGAGGTCCTCGAGCGCGGCGATCTTACTGGTGGCATGGGCCGAGAGCGCCAGCCCCAACTCGTCGCGCGGGATGCCACAACCGTCATCACGCACCCGCAGCAGCCTCACCCCTCCCTGCTCCACCTCGATCTCGATGCGCTCGGCACCGGCATCGAGGCTGTTCTCGATCAGCTCCTTGGCGATCGAGGCCGGACGCTCGACGACCTCGCCGGCGGCGATCTGGTTGACGAGATGGGGAGCGAGGGTACGGATCGGGGAAGCCATCGCGCAGATGGAACCAGATCGGCGCGCAGACGGCAAGGGCGACCAGCAATAGGTCGAACCACAAAGGCGCCAAGGGCACGAAGGGATTGAAGGCGGGATGGGATGAGAGAGCACGCGCAAATGCCGATGATCGGCATTGGGCCTATCGGTCACTCACCCCATCGATCGACTCGCCTCTCACCCGCCGGGCCAGCGGCCAGCGGCCAGCGGCCAGCGGCCAGCGGCCAGCGGCCAGCGGCCAGCGGCCAGCGGCCAGCGGCCAGCGGCATTGAACCGCAAAGACACAAAGCGCGCAAAGGGTTTGTGTGTTCAGGCCCCCAGCGCAGGCGTGGCGCTCTGCTGGAGGTTGGCCACTGAAAGCCCACGCGAACCGCGAACGGGCGAAGGACGCGAAGAAAGTGGTCAGCTTTCAGTCAACAGCCTCCAGTATCGGTCTGTAATCAACTATCGCGGACGAGACAAGCCCTCCCCTCACTGGCGACTGATAGCTGAAAGCCGGTGGCTATCTCCCCTTTGCGGTTCAAGCTTTTTTAGCGGCTGGCGAGGTCACGAGTCCTCGGGGATGGCGAGCACCTGGCCGACGCGGATGGTGTCGTCGATCAGGCCGTTCTCGGCGCGCAGCGAGGAGAGGCTGACACGATAGCGCTGGGCGATCTCGGAAAGGGTGTCGCCACGGTGGGTGACATGGCGCCGCGGGTTCGACCGACCGTTGGCCGCCTGCAACAACGCGCCCTGGGGCGGGTACTTGCGGAAGTAGGCCTTGATCCCGGTGAGAATGGCCTGAGCCAGGCGCTCCTGGTGGGCGGGATCACGCAGGCGTCGCTCTTCTTCGGCATTGGTGATGAAGGCGGTCTCGACCAGCATCGAGGGGATGTCTGGGGACTTGAGCACCGCGAACCCCGCGCGCTGGACACGGCGTTTGTGCAGGTCGCTGATCCGCCCCAGATGCGAGAGCACGGCACTGGCGGCCTCGGTGCTGTGTTCAATGGTGGCGTTCTGGGTCATGTCGATGAGCACGCTGGCGAGCAGGTCGTCGCTGTCGGCGATGTTGACGCCACCGATGAGATCGGCGGCGTTCTCGCGATTGGCCAGCCAGCGCGCCGCCTCGCTGCTCGCGCCATTGAACGACAGGGTATAGACCGAGGAGCCGTGGGCGCGATCGTTGGTGAAGGCATCGGCGTGGATGGAGATGAAGAGATCGGCCTGGTGTTTACGCGCCTTCTCGATGCGCTGGCGTAGCCGCACATAGTAATCGCCGTCGCGGATCATCAGCGGGCGCATACCTGGTTCGCGCTCGACCAGGGCGGCGAGTTTGCGGGCAATGGCCAGGGTGACATCCTTTTCGTAGGTGCCACGCTTGCCGATGGCGCCGGGGTCGGCGCCACCATGACCGGCATCGATGGCGATCAGCACCTCAGGGCGTGAGGGCGACTGACGTCGACCGGCCACCACCGTGGTACGCGGCGGCGCATCGGCGGCACGCGGCAACAGATCGATCACCAGACGGTGGTGATCATGGCGGCGCTCCGGCGGCAGACTGAAGCTCTTGACCCGAACCGGTCCCTTCAGGTCGAAGACGATACGCAGATCGGTCTTGTCACGGATGCCGCTACGCAACCCGACGAGCGCCGGATCATTGGCGCGCGGCCGGGGTAGCGCGCCGGCCAACCGAGCATCGCTGAGATCGACGACGACCCGGTCGGGCCCTTGCAAGGTGAAGATCTTGTGGGTAACGGCGGTGCGGGTATCGAGCACGACCCGGGTGCGACCGTCTTCGACACCGAGGCGCGCACCCTCGACCGTGACCTGTGCGGCGAGCACGGGCCGGGTCAGCAGGACACAGAAGAGGAGAGCAAAAACCCGTTTCACGTCGCAGCCTCAAGGTCGTCGGGACGCCGGCGACACGGTCTTTCAAGGGCCACGGGAGCACGACAGAGGCGCCAACCAAGGCCCGGCAGTGGACGATTCGTTGTTTTTAAGATAGCAGCTTCACCCAAACTATTCCAAGAAAAAACCAAGGATTAGCCTAGCTTTTTGAAAAGCTTTGGAGCACGTTGTCTCCCCTGCACCACAGCTATCCCTCATAGAGCACACGGGCCAGCGCCAACCCCGCCTCGGTGGTGGCCACGGGGCGCAGACAACGACCATCGGTCCGATGCTCGAGCTGCAGTCGTAGATCCGGCGGCGGTAGCGCACCGGCGCCACACTCCGGCCATTCGATCACCCAGATCGCCGGGATCTCGAGCAGGTCGCGCAGCCCGAGATAGTCAAGCTCCTCGGGGTCGGTGAGCCGATAGAGATCGAGGTGATAGAGCTGGGTGGTAGCGAGCGTATAGGGCTCGATCAGGGTATAGGTCGGACTGCGCACGGCCCCCTGATGACCGAGCCCACGCAGCAACCCACGGGTCAGGGTGGTCTTGCCACAGCCAAGATCACCCTGCAGATAGAGCACGAAGGGCGCGCGCAGTCGTTCGGCCAGACGCCCCCCGAGCGCGAGCTGAGCGGCCTCGTCGGCGAGATGGATCTCATGCATGGTTATTCACTCCCATCGGCCAGGGTGCGCAGGGCCGCGATGATGTCACCGGCAACCATGCCACGCGAACCCTCGAGCGCGGCGTGATCGCCAGCGGCGGCATGCAGACAGACGCCGGTGCGGGCGGCGCGCTCCGACGTCAGCCCCTGGCCGATCAGCGCGGCGATGACCCCGGTGAGCACGTCCCCGGCGCCAGCGGTCGCCATGCCGGGATTACCATCGCTACAGATCGCCGGCGGCGTCTCGGCCGCACCGCCGACCAGGGTCCCGGCCCCCTTGAGCACCAGGGTACCGCCATAGCGCTGGCGCAACGCCGCCAGCGCTGCAAAGCGATCGGCGCTCACCGCCCCACCCTCGCAACCAAGCAACCGGGCCGCCTCGCCCGGGTGTGGGGTGAGTACCCAGTCGTCACGGTGCACGGGCACCTCGGCGAGCAGGTTCAGGGCATCGGCATCGACCACCAGCGGCAACCCGCACTCGCACGCCTGCTGCCACAGCCCACGCCCCCAATCATCGCGACCGAGCCCGGGACCGATGGCCACCACGTCGGCAACGGCGAGCAAGGGTGTCAGGTCAGCGCCCGAGACGACCCCTCGCACCATCAGCTCCGGTCGGGTCAGGTTCAGCAGGGCCGCATGGTCGGGGTGGGTGGCGATGGTCACCAGCCCGGCGCCACCACGCAGCGCCGCCTCACCGGCCAGACGCGCCGCTCCCGACATCCCCGGCGCACCGCCGATCACCAACACATGGCCACACTGCCCCTTGTGGACGTCGCCGCGACGCGCTTCCAGACAGGTTCGCTGACTGGCCCAGTCGATTCGCAGCGCGCTCGCCGACTCGGCCACCAGCAACGCCTCGGGCACGCCCAGCGCATCCCAGTAGAGCTGACCACAGCAGCCGGGACCGGCCCCGGTCAACGCCCCCTGCTTGAGTACGATGAAGCTGAGGGTGGCGCTCGCTCGCACCACCGCACCGAGCACACAACCGCGATCGGCATGCAGACCCGTAGGGATATCGAGCGCCAGGACCGGGGCCGGATGAGCATTGAGCGCGCTCACCGCCTCTGCCCAGGTCGCACGCAACGGTCGTTCCAAGCCGATACCGAGCAAGGCATCGACCAACAACTCCGCCGCCGGCAACACCCCGCTCCAGGGCTCGACCTGCCCCCCAACATCCCGCCAATCGCGATAGGCCGCAGCCGCCTCGTCGTGCAGCCGCCCAGGATCGACCAGACTCAACACCCGCACCTCGAGTCCGGCCTCGCGCAGCAACCGCGCCAGGGCATAGCCATCGCCCCCGTTGTTACCGCCCCCGACCAGCACACATATCCGCCGCGCCTGCGGCCAACGTAAGCGCACCAGTCGTTGTGCGGCACGCGCGGCACGCTCCATCAACACACGACCACTGATGGCGAGCTGGGCACAGGCGGCGCGATCGATCGCGCGGGCCTGCTCGGCACGATAGAGCGCATGAGGGAGGGACGACGCTTGAATCATGGTTGTCGGCAAGGTCGATGGATGGGGCTTGCAGGATACTGCGCGGTCGATTCCGCGGCCAAGTAGCCAGAGAGCGGTTAGCTGCAACGCAGTCGATACGCCGATCGCCACCCAAGGACAGAGCGCGACACCGACGGCACGGCGCCGAGGACCCCGGATCGAGTGCTCGATCTCCAGCAGGTCGGGTCGGCCACAACCGAACAGAACTCAGCCGAGCACCGACCCGACGCCTCGCTCGGCGCCGGCGATCGTGGCGGGCTGGAACTCATGGCGGGGCGGGCCGGGCGTGCTCGAGTACACCGTGGCGTCGGCCACCATCGCCAACGACCCAAGCGTGCTCGCATGCGCGGAGATGCCGTGTCGACAGGACTGCACTGTCCTCGCCCATGACGAGGACAGTGCTTGGACGCGAGCGCATCAGCGCCGCGCCGTGTTCAGGCCGAGCAGCGCTTGGCGTGCGGCGCCACGCGCCCCTCAGGTCGGCGCGCGCAGTAGCGACCAGACCTCGGCATTTCGCTCGGGGCGGAGGTCACGATCGGCGGCCGCAACCTCGGGCGGGCCGAGCGGGATCCCCAACCGGGTGGCGAGCAGGCGCTGGCGACGCTCCATCTCCAGGCTGTGATTGGGGTTGGATAACAGCAGCTTGAACAGATGCAGGTCGTTGTGGAAGTAAGACGAGTCGGCCTTGGTGACCTCGAGCGTCTCGAGCAACGCGGCCTGCAACCACAGCCCCAGGTCACCGCTGACCGGACGCCGATCGAAGGCCGGCATGGGCGCAATCAACGGTCGATTGACGTGGATCTGCAGATCATCCGGGATCGGTTCGGCCAGCCAGGTCATGCCCTGGAGCAGGGCCGCCACCTCGTTACCGGCCCGCTGACGCTCACCGAGGTCGAAGAGGATGCGGATCAATGCCATGCGAGTGGCAAGATGGCCGTCGCCCTCGGAACGAATCTCGACAAAACGCGCCAGCGCCTCGGTCAGCGCCTGATAGCGCTCACCCACCGCAGCATCCTGGTCGTGACTGTCGAGGTAGCGCTCGAGCGCCGCCTCGTAGCGTGACCAGAAGGGATCACGATCGTGATCAGCGATCTGCCAATCGATCAGGAAGGGCTGGGCATAGGGGTAGTTGCCCAGCCGGATGTACCATGCGCTCTCGGTCATCGTCATCTCCAGTTGAGCCGCTTCATACCATCAGGCCACGTCCACGCAGCCGCTCGGCCCGTGCTGAGGTGCTGGCAAAGAGGTTGCGCCGGCGCCCGTCGAGTGTTTCTTCCGTACCGCAGGGAGCCAACGCACCGAGGGCATCGACCTGACGGTAGAGCTGATAGCCGATCGCCCCGAGTGCCTGGCGCAATGCCCCCAGATCGGCCGCTGGGGTGACCCGGAACATCAGCAACGGATCGTACGCGGCGAAGAACGCCCTCCCTCCGTCGAGCACCCCGGGCAGGTCGGCATCGGCTAGGTTCAGACGCACCAGCGCAGGGCTGGCGGCGGCCGGCCATGCCGGTTGTTGCAGGAGCCCATCGAGGGTGAGTGCAGAGACGGTACGCGTGGTCTGGGGGGGCTCCAGACTATGTGGACGCACCGGCTCGCGAACCTTGATCTCGACCGTCCCAGGGGCGGCGGCCAGCGCCTGCTCGAGCACGTGGACTCGCCCGACCAGGTCGTTTTCGGTCAGGCTCAGCGCCAACAACGCCGCCGACTCGGCCACCGGCTCGAGCGCCAACACCTGCCCACTCCCCTGCCCCATCGCATGCGCCATCGCCAAGCTATAGACACCGAGGCCAGCGCCGAGATCGAGGGCCAGATCATCACCCTCGACCAGGCGGCGCACCAGCGCCAACTCGGGCTCGGGCCAGTCCTCGTGTTCGAGCAACAGGTAGGTCGGCATGGCGTCGATATCATTGGGGACATAGATGCGCATGCCATCGGCGAGCGTGAGCAGCAATGGCGTATCGGTTCCGGCGGGTGACGGTGGCACCGGTTCACCGGCAGCGAGCGTCCCCACCTCGGGTACCGGGCTCGGGGCTGGTGCCGGACTCGGGGGCGAGCCCGTCGTCGTCGGTGGTGTCTGCTCCGCTCCGGCGAGGGCCTCGGCAAGACGTACACCGAGCGCGTCGGCCTCCGGCGAGTCGAGCCCGAGGCCGCGCGCCCGCTCCATCATCTCGGCGGCCTCCGTCGGGCGCTTGGCGACCAGCAGGCCCTCGATCAGGGTCAGCCAATAACCACCCATCTCCGGGGCCAGATCAAGCGCCCGCTGGACGTGCGCCAGCCCGGCATCCACATCACCACGCTCGATCTCGATGATACCGAGATTGTGATTGGCCTCGGCATGATCGGCGTCGAGCGCCAGCACCGCACGATACAGCCATTCGGCGGCTTCAGCCCGTCCGCCACGCTGATGTTCGATGGCTTGATCGAGCAGTCGTTGGGAGTCGGTCACGATCGTCGCTCCAGTTGACGTTGGAGGTTCGGGAGGCGGCGCACACAGCCCACCTGCCCCGCATGCATGCTCGGCATCCTAGCACCGATCCAGAGTGCATCCAAAAACCAGCAGTGCTTGCCCGGCAACTGCTCCCGGTGGCACAGTCCGGGCACCGGGCGGCCGTCGCACGCCACCCCACTCAACCTAGTCACAAGGGGCGCGGACCATGACCATGCCGGACGACCTGATCAGCCAACTCGAACATGCCACCGCGCAATTACTCGGTGCCGCGACCGGCGCCGATTGGCCGCTGGTCGAACGACTGCAGAAACGACGGCGCGTACTGATCGAGCGGCTGTGCGCGAGCGTCTCGGCAGAGACGCTGAGCGAGTCGGCGCGACAGCGACTACAACAGGTGCTCGAGCAGGAGGGCCGGGCCGAGACGCGAGCGATCGCCGGACGCGCCGAGATCCTACGCGAGCTGCAACGGCTGCGGACACCGCCCGGCGAGACCCCCCAAGACCAACGCCCCGCACACACCGTGCAGCGGATGCGCAAGGCCTATGGAGGCCCCAAATAGGATGTCGACGCGAGACACACCCTAGAGGAAGTCGAACAGCGACAGCCGATTGACCTGCACATAGGTCTGCTGCGCGGCCTGAAGGACCACTTCTTGCAGCCTGAAGCGACTGATCGCCTCGGCGTAGTCGAGGTCCTGGATGTCAGAGAGCGCTCTCTCGAGATTGAGACCGCGCTCGGCATTGAGTTCGGTCTGGGTCTCGAGCGTCTGCAAGCGGGTGCCGACGGTACTCCTGACCTCACTGAAACGATCGAGCCCGGCGTCGATGTTGACGAGCGCGATCTCGACCGACTCGGAGAGTCGATCCCGGACCTCGGGATCGCTCACCGGGGTTTCCAGCGCGGTGGCGATCTCGTCGAGGGTGGTGAAGATATCGCGCTCCTTGGCCGGACGCGAGACCACGACATCGCCATCGTCGGGCTCGCCACTCAGGGTCACGCTACGTCCGGCGAACTCGATCGGAGTCCCACTGCTATAGGGAATATCTTCAAGTAGCGGTTTACCAAGGTCGTCGGACACGGTGTAAACCATATCGCCGTTACTTTTTTTTGAAAACTTAATTTCAAATTGAGCAGAAAGGTCAGCTTCAAAATCCTCTGGAGGCGGCGAAATTACCTTATCTCCAGTCATCGGAGTTCCACTTAGGGTAACGCGACGTCCAGCGAATATAATCGGATCTCCACTCGTATAAGCACGATCCTTAATCTCTACCCCACTTTGATCTCGAACAAAGTTTCCAGCCTCATCCAAAACGCTGTATTGCATGGGGCCGCTACTATCGTCAAAAACGATTTCAAATTGCTCGCTTACGCGAGCATTAAAGCGGCCCTGGTCATCAACTTCCGTACTGTCAACCTGCAGCGTACTAGTGGGATCATTTCCCGGATCCAGTTCTGCCGAAGGCAAAGCTAGATTTTCTTGGTCTACGGTCCGCGTCCCCTCGACTACCAGCGAACCAGTATTACCCAACCGCTGGCGCGCCTCGAGCACCTGACCGCTGCGCTCGGGCAGGTCCATGAAAAGGACATCGCCACTGTCACCGACGGTGATGGTGCTGGTCGACGAGAGTTCGACCTCGCGTACCGCGCCAGCCCCCTGGGCGCCGACATAACCGACCGAGCCGTCAGCCTCCTTGTTGAAGGGCTGGACGAACGAGCGGGTCCCGGCGAACAGGTATTCGTCGTTGGCGTCCTTGGTGTTGGCGATGTCGATTAGATCGTCGCGCAACTGTCTAATCTCGCTGGCGAGATAGCCACGGGTCTGGTCGTTCTGAGTGTCGTTGTTACCCGCGAGCACCAGTTCACGGGCACGCTGCAGCAGGTTTTCAGTGGCGATGATGTTCGCCTCCTCCTGCTCGAGCCGTGGCCGGGCATAGTCGGCGTTGCGCTGGTACTGCTCGGTGGCCCGGATCGCGGCATTGAGCTGACCGGCCTGGGTCGCCCCGGCGGGGTCATCGGCGGGGGTGAGGATACGCCGCCCGGTGGCCAGTTGCAGCTGGGTGTGGCTGAGATTCGACTGCGCCCGCTGCATTGCCGTGACGCCGCTCTGGAAGGCCTGCTGGGTGGAGATACGCATGCTGGCTGGTCTCCGGGAAACTTAGCGCCTGACCGCGTTGATCAGGGTATCGAAGATGGTACTGGTGGTGGCAATCACCTGTGCCGAGGCCTGATAGGCCTGCTGGTAGCGCAACAGATTGGCCGCTTCCTCGTCGAGGTTCACCCCAGAGATCGACTCACGCTGGGCCTGGGCCGACTCGAGCTGGGTGGCGCTGGCGTCGCGCACGATCTGCGCCTGACGGGTCTGAGTGCCGACCTCCGAGATCAGGCTGTTGTAACCATTCTGGATGCTCTCGTCGCCCTCCAGGACACGTGCGTCCTGGAGCTGGGTCAGCTCGAGCATGTTGCGGTTGTCGCCGGTGCGCTGGGTGTTGCCGGAGATCTCGAAGACCTCGCCATCATTGGGTGCACGTTCGAGGGTGACCTCCCAACCATTGGCGGCGATGGTCACTCGCCCATCGGCGCTCCCGCTCACCGCCGAGGTCGGCAGCGGCACGCCATCGAGGCTGTACTGGAAGGTGGTGGCGTCGTAGCTGAGTTCGACGGTATCGGCAAAACGCGGGTGCTCGCGGTCGGTCACCCGCACCTCGGCGGCGCTGACACCATTGGCCGGATCGGGATAGACGGCGATCTCGGCAAGGCCGCCGATGTCGAACTGGTCTCCCGCGGCGGGCTGCGAGTCGAGGGTCAGCGCCCAGCCGCCGGCGGTGATGGTGGTGGTATTGCCGTCCGGCGCCACCTCGACCGCCGAATTCGGCAGCACGGTGCCGTCGAGGACGTAGTTGGTGCCGTTGAAGGCCAGAGTCGAAGGCGTCGAGAAATCCGCCTCGGGATCGGTGACGCGGCTCTCGAGCACCGCTGCCGTGCCAGTGTTGCCGGCGTTCGGCGTCACCGCCAAGGTGCCGCCGCCACCGACGGTGAAGCGATCACCGGCGATCCAATCGTTCTGCAGCTCGAGCTGCCAGCCGTTGGCGGTGATTTGGATGTTGCCCGAGGGCAGCGTGGTGAGATCCGGTGGTGTCAGGGCAACGCCGTCGAGGGTGTAGTCGGTGCCGTCGAACTCGATCACCACCTCGTTGAGCAAATCGGGGTCAGTGGTGTCGGTGACACTGCGGCTGACCACCTCCGGGCGCAGATTGCCCTCATCGAGGGCAATGTCGACGCCGCCATTGCCGGCGACGGAGAACTCGTCGCCGACCTCGGGCGTGCCATCGAGGGTCAGCGCCCAACCGTTGGCGCTGATAGTGGTGAAACCCTGCTCGTCGACGTTGACCGCGCTCGGCGGCAACTCGACGCCATCGAGGGTATAGCCATAGCCGTTGTAGCCGACCACGGCGCTGTTGAGCAGCCGCGGATCGTCGCCGTCAACGGCGACGATCGAGGTGATCTGCGCCGTGCCGGCATTGAGATCGCCGGCATCGGCGACCATGGCCCCGGCGGCGGCGATCTTCTCCGGGTCGCGGATCGCGACCGCCACCGAGTCGGCGGCATAACGCGTCGGCTGGATCAACCACTGATCGCGTGACGCAGCCTCCGAGATATCGCTGGTATCGATCCGCAACCCACCACCGATCAGCACATTCGAATCGTCCGGGTCGAGGGTCAAGGGGATATCGGTACCATCAGGCAGGGTCTCGAGGCGGTAGGCACTACCGGTAAAACGCAGCTGGTAGTCGCTCGGCGTCAACGCACCAACGTCCTCGATGGTGACCTCGATCTGACCACTCGCGCCATTCCCCGGGGTCGGGAAGACATCGGGCTCTGGTAGGGAGAAGAGCTCACCGCCAAGATTGCCGTCCCGATCGATGCCAAGGGCATGCTGCTCGTTGAACGCCGTCCCCAGGTTGAGCGCGATGAAGCCCAGGGTGTTCTGCGCCTGATCAAGGATGTTCGAGCGGGTCTCGAGCATGGCGCCGAGCTCACCGCCGGTCATGAAGCGCGAGATGTTCACCGGCGGGTGATCCCCCGAGACCTGAAGACCGATCTCGAGGTTGCCGTCGCCGGAGAAGGAGCGAGCGACCAGCTCACGGGCCTCGGCGCCGACGACCAGCGACTGACCGTTACCGATGAAGACGTTGATCGAACCGTCGTTCTGCACCGTGGTGTTGAGATCGACCTTCGCGGCGAGTTGATTGAGCAGCAGATCACGCTGGTCGAGCAGGTCGTTGGGCTGGCTGCCGCGCGAATCACCGGTGACGATCTGGGTGTTGAGTTCGGCGATCGCACCGGAGATCTGGTTGATCTCGTCGACGCTGGCGCGGATCTGACCGTTGAGCAGACCGCGCTGCTCCTGGAGTTCGCCACTGACGCGCGAGAACCGCTCGACGAGGCTGTCGGCCTCGCCGATCATGGCGGTGCGCGCCGCGATCGAGGTGGGGTCGTCGGCGACGTCTTGGACAGCGGCGAAGTAGTTCTCGAGCACCGGCGCCATGCCGGTGGTGGCGTCGGCGAGCAGGCTGTCGACACGCTCGGCGAAGCCGGCACGAACCGAGCCATAGCCGTTGTCCGAGAGGCTGGTGCGCAGCCGTGCATCGACCAGGTCATCCTGGATGCGGCGGATACCGTCGACACCGACCCCCTGACCGACGTAGTAACCACCGGTGAACTGGGGCGTGCGGGTACTAAAGTCGACCCGCTGGCGGGTATAACCCTCGGTGGCGGCATTGGCGATGTTGTGTCCGGTGGTGGCGAGCGCACGCTGGAAGGCCTGCAGCCCCGATACCCCCGTCCCGAGAATACTCATACCCGTCTCCCGTGGATCTGCCGGTTGATGGATGCCAGGGTGCCGTCAACCAGGATCGACCACCCGCTTGGGCCGTGATGAAGAATACGCCGCACCCCCTACCCCCGTGCCTGAGTCTTATCGGCCTGGGCACGAGAAACTTGAGTCGCACCAGTCGCTTCCGCGGCCTGCTCGGCACTCATCCGTTGCAGCCTGGCGTGGATGCTGAGGACCTTTTCAGCATAGCGCGGATCGGTAGCATAGCCGGCGCGCTGCAACCCACGCACGAAATCGCGCGGCGAGTCGGCACTGGCCAGCGCATCACCATAACGAGGATTGCGCTGGAGGAAATCGACATAGTCCTCGAATGAGCCAGCGGGACTCGGGTAGGCCCGGAAACGCGCCTGTTCGCGCCGCGCCACGCCGTCACGATACTCGAGCGTGCCGACCGAGACCCGCTCGCCCTCCCAGGCGCGATTGGCCTTGATGCCGAAGAGGTTGAAGCTGCTGCTACCGTCGGCATGACGCGGCACGTGCTTCCCCCAACCGGTCTCCAGCGCCGACTGCGCGAGCAACACGTGCGGGTCGACCCCCAGGCGCGCGGCGGCCTGCTCGGCGTGCGGGGCGAGATAGTCGAGGAACTCCTGCGCATCACGCGGCGGCCAACGCCCCGCGCCGGCGCGGGCGATGCCCGTCGAGGTCGCACCCGGGGCGGCCTCCTCGTTCCGGGCGGTCGATGCCGCATCGGTCGAGGTCGCCGCCGGGTGCATCCGCCGCAACCAAGGGGTGCGCTCGGGGACGCTGAGGGTGCGTTCGGCGCCGGCCTCGGGATCGAGCGCCTGCCCCGCCGGCGAGAGCTGGCGTAGCAGCGCCTGACGGATGCCCAGCCCCCGCCCCTCGCTCAGGTTGGCGGCGATCTGCTGATCGTGCATCTCCTGGTACATGCGGCTGTGCTGCGAGTCGAGGATGCCCTCGCCGAGCGAGGCGGTGCGCATCTGCTTGAGCATCTGCCCGACCAGCAGCGACTCGAAGGCGCGCGCGGCGGTATCGAGCGCGGCGGCATCGTTGCGCCGCACCACGGTACCGAGCGATTTCAGGCTCGCCGGGTCAGCGGCCAGACGGTTACCGAGGCCCGCCCGGGCGGTGAGCGCAGAGCTGGAGTCGAGCGGCAGCATGGCTAGATCACCACCAGCTCGGCGCGCAACGCGCCGGCCTCGCGCAGCGCCTCGAGGATCGAGACCAGGTCACCGGGCGCGGCGCCGACGTTGTTGACCGCACGCACGATCTCGTCGAGTGAGGTCCCCGGGGCGAACAGGAACATGCGGTTGTTCTCCTCGGTCACGTCGATGTCGGTATCGGGCACCACCGCGGTCTGACCACCGCCGAGCGGTTGCGGCTGCGAGACCAGCGCGTCCTCGCTGATGGTCACGGTGAGGCTGCCGTGCGAGACGGCGGCGGGATAGACCTGCACCCCGGAACCGATGACCACGGTACCGGTGCGTGAGTTGATCACCACCCGGGCGGCGGGCTCGCCGGTCTCCACCTCCAGGTTCTCCAGGGTGGCGACAAAGTCGACCCGACGCCCCGGGTCGGCCGGGGCATGGATCTGCACTGAGGAGGCGTCCATCGGCTGGGCGACATCGTTGCCGAAGGTGCGATTGACCGCCTCGGCAAGCCGGCTGGCGGTGGTGAAGTCAGGACGATGCAGGTTCATCACCATCAGCCCGCCCTGGGCGAAGGCGCTCGGCACCTCGCGCTCGACCGTCGCGCCCCGGGGAATACGGCCGACGCTCGGGACATTGACGGTGACCCGACTGCCGTCGGCGCCCTCGACACCGAAACCACCGACGATCAGATTACCCTGTGCCATGGCATAGATCTCACCATCGGCGCCCTTGAGCGGGGTCATCAGCAAGGTGCCACCGCGCAGGCTCTTGGCGTTACCCATCGACGAGACGGTGATGTCGATGCGCTGCCCCGGCTTGGCAAAGGGCTGCAGATCTGCAGTCACCATCACCGCAGCGACGTTCTTGAGCTGGGGGTTGACATCGGCCGGCACGGTGATGCCGAGCTGGCCGAGCATGTTCTTCATGGTCTGGATGGTGAAGGGGGTCTGGGTGGTCTGGTCACCGGTGCCGTCGAGCCCGACGACCAGGCCATAGCCGAGCAGCTGATTGTCGCGCACACCGGAGATGGTGGCGAGGTCCTTGACCCGCGTCATCCTGACATCATCCGGGGCCTCGATATTGCCTGCCAACGCCAGTGGCGCCAGCAGGCAAAAGAGCAGCGAGAGCAGCAAGGCGCGACTGCGATCGTTCATGTCAAACCTCTTGCCCATCCCTCAGAAGGGGAACAGCGGGCTGTTGGCGATGCGGGTGAGCCATCCCGGGCCATTGCTGTCGGCCAGCGCCCCGGTGCCGCCGTAGTAGATCTGGGCGTTGGCGACCTGGGTCGATTGCACCGTATTGCTGGCGCTGATGTCGACCGGGCGCACGATCCCGCGCAACCGGACGTATTCCTGCCCCTGGTTGATCCCCAGCCATTTCTCGCCCTGCACCACCAGGTTGCCGTTGGGCAGTACCTGGGCGACGGTCACAGTGATGCTACCGGTGAGTTGGTTGCTCTGCTTGGAGTCACCGGCACCGTCGAAGGTGCGCCCGGCGTTCGATTCGGCGGCGAACAGCGAAGCACCGCCGGCGGTCACCGGACGACCGGCAATGCTGACGCTGCCGAGATCCATCGAATAGCCGGAGTCCTTGGAGGTCGAGGTCTCGGCGGTCTTCTGGGCATTGGTGCTCTCGTCGAGTTCGACGGTGAGGATGTCGCCGACCCGCCGCGCCTTGTAGTCCTCGAACAGGGTCTTGGCCTGCGCCTGCTGGAAGATCGCGCCGGTATTGAAGGCGCTGGCGGCCGCGGTGGACGGCGCCACCGGCTGATACTCGGGCGAGTCGCCGGGGCGCGGCGGATCGAGGCTGGCACACCCGGAGAGTGCGGTGGAGAGTAGTGCCAGTGTCATCAAGGGGCGGGTGTTCATGCGGTGCCTCGTCCCGGCCGTCAGCGGGCCAGGTTGTTGTTGACGAACTGCAACATCTGATCGGCGGCGGAGACGGCCTTGGAGTTGACCTCGTAGGCGCGCTGAGTCTCGATCATGTTGACCAGTTCCTCGGCGATGTTGACATTGCTGCTCTCGAGGGTGCCCTGGATCACGGTGCCGATGCCGTTGAGACCAGGGTTGGACTGCTGCGCCGCGCCCGAGGCGCCGGTCTCGAGGAACAGGTTCTCGCCCATCGGCTGCAGCCCGGCGGGGTTGATGAAATCGGCCAGCTGGATGATCCCCAGCTCCACCCCTTCTGGCTGGTTGGGCAGCTGGGCGGTGACGGTCCCGTCCTTGCCGATGGTCAGCGACTGGGTGTCCTCGGGGACCACCAGCCCCGGCTGCAGCGGATAGCCGTTGGACATCACCACCTCGCCGTCGGCGTTGAGCTGGAAGGAGCCGTCGCGGGTGTAGCCGATCTCACCGTTGGGCAGCAGGATCTGGAAGAAGCCGCGCCCCTCGATGGCCATGTCGAGGGCGTTCTCGGTCTGGATCAGGTTGCCCTGATTGAATAGCTTCTCAGTGGCCACGGTGCGCACGCCGGTCCCCAGGGTCAGGCCCGAGGGCAGCTGTGCCTCTTGGGTGGCCTGGGCACCGGGCTGGCGCACGGTCTGGTAGAGCAGGTCCTCGAACACCGCCCGCCCCTTCTTGAAGCCGGTGGTGTTGACGTTGGCGAGGTTGTTGGAGACGACCGACATGCGCGTCTGCTGCGCATCGAGTCCGGTCTTGGCGACCCAGAGGGCACGATTCATGGTGCAGCTCCTGTCATGGCGCGGACGCGGTTAACTGATCCCCAGCAGTCGATTGCTGGTCTGTTCGAGACTGTCGGCGGTATCCATCATCTTGACCTGCATCTCGAAGTGCCGGGAAAGCTCCATCAGCCGGGTAAGCGCCGCCACGGTATTGACGTTGCTACCCTCGAGCATCCCGGTGACGACCTGGACATCGGCATCCGGCGGCACCGGTTGACCATCCTTTGCACGAATCAGGCCATCATCCGTGCGCATCAGGTTGTCGGTGTCGGGGTTGACCAGGCGGATGCGCTCGACCGCAGCCAAGGTGTTGGGGGCGGCGCCTTGCGGGCGCACGGTGATGGTGCCGTCGGTACCGATCAGGATCGACTCGAAGGGCGGCACCGCGATCGGCCCGCCGTCACCGAGCACCGGCAACCCGCGCTCGGTACGCAGGATGCCGACGTTGTCGACGTGCAGGTTGCCGGCACGAGTGTAGGCCTCACCCCCGTCCGGCGCCTGGACGGCGATGAAGCCCTCGCCGCGGACGGCGACATCGAGATCGCGCCCGGTGCTCTGCAACGGCCCCGGGGTGAAGTCAATGGCCTCGTTGCCGACCTGTACATAGTCGCGCGACGGATACACCGGCCCGCGCACCGGCGCGGTGTAGGCATCGGCCAGCGCCTGACGGAAGCCATGGGTGTCGGCATTGGCCAGGTTGTGGTTGTTGATGCTCTGGGCGTAGAGATTCTCCTTGGCCCCGGACATCGCGATGTACAGAAAACGATCCATGACTCAGCCCCGTGACCCGCGCCTTAGCGGATATTGATGATGGTCTGGGTGATGGCGTCGGCCGTGGAGATGGTCTGCGCGTTGGCCTGATAGTTACGCTGCGCGACGATCAGGTTGACTAGTTCCTCGGCGAGATCGACGTTCGAGGCCTCGAGCCCGCCCGACTGCACCAACCCCAGGCTGCTGGTGCCGGCCTCGCCATAGACCACATCACCGGCGGCAAAGGACTCCGCCCAATTGTTGTCGCCGAGCTTGAGCAGGCCCTGCGGGTTGGTGAAGTTGGCCAACGCCACCTGCCCCAAGGCCGCCGCCTGACCGTTGGTGTAGCGCGCGAACACCACCCCCGACTGATCGACATCGAACCCGACCAGACGCCCGGTAGTAAAGCCGTCTTGATTGAGGTCGTCGACCGAGTACTGAGGCCCGAACTGGGTGATGTCGGAGAAGTCGATCGAGACCACACCGGAGGCCTCTCCGGTCGCTGGATCGATCTCTCCGAGCTTACCGCCGTTGACCGGATCGTAGTTGGCCAGATCGAATTCGAAATCAGTGGCCGTGGTCGGACTGGTCATCACCCCGTTGGAATCGAAGGTGAGCTTCACCGGGCCTTGCGGCTGCGGTGGCGACAGGTTGGAACCGGCGAGATCGACATAGGCCTCCCATTCCAGGGTGTTTTCCGTCTTGACGAAGTACATGGTCGCGGTACGCGGCGCACCGAGCGAATCGTAGAGGGTCAGCGAAGTCGAATATTGATATGAATTGGGGTCGGTTTGATCAAACTTCACCGGAGCGCCGGGCTCGAAGGCCAGGGTGAACTCGTCATCAACGGCTGGCACTCCTCCAGTTAGAGTCATTTGCCAACCATTCTCTTCAATGACGTGTTCACCAGCCACCACATTGGCCGTCACCAACCTACCGTTGAGTAGATATTCCTCTTCGCCTGTCACAGCATTAGCACCCTGATAAACGAGGGTCACAGGCTCGAGGATATCTGGGTTCGACGAATTGGTCACTGCGACATCGACATTGGTAACAGCCCCCGTGTTGCCAGCCGCCGCCTCGGCATTGAAGGAGGGCCCGATAGTGAATTGGTCTGTATCGGCCGGCGCGCCGAACAACTCCATCGACCAACCGTTATAGGTGATGGTGGTTTTGTCACCACTGACGGTGACGTTCTCAGCCGGGATGACATTACCGCCATTATCAGTGTACTGGTTATTGGTCTCGTCATAAGTGATGATATCGCCGGCCAGATAGGCTGGATTGCTGGAGTCAACCACAAAGACACGCGATTCAGTCACTGCACTACCACCAGCGAGCACGGCCGTCACGTCGATCACCCCCGCCTCCTCGTCGACGATCTGCTCGGCCTCGGAACTGAGGTTGAGCGACATGTCCACCTCCGAGGTCGAGCGCGGCGGGTTGTCGCCGAACTCGAGACGCAGGTCGCTCAACTGGCCGGTGCTGAAATTGGGATCGGGGCTGTTCTCCTCGATCGGCGGGAACACCTGCAGGCGCTGACCGGCGCTGTTGACGACGAAGCCGTCGCGATTGACCTGGAAGGCCCCGGCACGGGTATAGACCTGCTCGCCGTTGTCGTTGAGCACGAAGAAGCCCTCACCATTGATGGCGAGATCGAGGGCATTGTCGGTGAAGTCGATGTTGCCCTGGTTGAACTGCTGGGTCACCGCCTCCAGGCGCACGCCCGAACCGATGGCGGTCTTGGCGATGTCACCATAGGAGTCGGCAAAGACATCGGCGAACTCGGCACGCGACTCCTTGAAACCGACGGTACCGGCGTTGGCAATGTTGTTACCCGTGACCTCGAGGTCGGCCGAGGCGGCGTTCAGACCACTGAGTCCGATGCGAAAAGGCATGATGCGTCTCCTGAACTAGAGCTGATATCTGCGATGACGTCCCCGGGTCTGGTGACGCGCGGCCTCCATGCACACGCTAACTACCGATGCGGAACACACTGTTGAAATCGACGTTGCCGATGCCCTGCACCTGCAGCACCAGCCCGCTGTCCTCCCCGCCCAGGGCGACGCTGTTGACCTCGCCATTGACCAGGGTGTAGAGCGCCTCCGAGCCCTCCCCGAGCAGCGCCCGGGAGCGGAATTCATAGGTCCCGCTCGGCGCCTCCGTGCCCGCATCCGTCAAACCGTCCCAGGTGAAATCATGCAAACCGGATGCCTTGCTCCCGAGATCCATGGTGCGAATCACCTGCCCGGCCTCGTCATAGACCTCGACCGTGACCCCGGTCCCAGAACTCGGCAGGCTGATGGCGCCCTGCACCGCCTCGCCCGACTGGAGTTCGAAGTTCTCCACCGGCACCAACACATCGCGACCGACCAGCGAGGCCCCTTGCAGGGTCTGCCACTGACTGAACGATTGCGCCAGCGATTCGAAGGCGACGGTCAACTCCTCGATCCCGGTGACCGTGGAGAACTGCGCCATCTCACCGAGGAACTCACCATTCTCCATCGGTTTGAGCGGGTCTTGGTTGGAGAGCTGGGTGGTCATCAGCTTGAGGAAGTCCTCCTGGCCGAGCGAATTGTCCGTCGGCTCCTTCTTGGTGGCCTCATAACTGTTGAGCCCCAGACCGCTGAGGACGTCATTGGTGATCTCGCTCATGACTGGGCTCCTAGCGCTGGCCGACCTGCAGGGTGCGCTGCAACAGCTGACGCGAGGTATTCATCACCTCGACGTTGGCCTCATAGCTGCGCGAGGCCGACATCATGTTGGCCATCTCCTCGACCACACTGATCGCCGGACGGAAGACATAACCTTCATCGTTGGCCTGCGGGTGGTTGGGTTCGTAGTTGGGGATCGGCTCAGCGGTGGAGTCGACGATATCGGCCACCCGCACCGGACGGGCCGCTCCCGTGGGGTCGCTGCGATCGAGCAGGGTCTGGAACAGCACCTGCTTCGACTTGTAGGTCTCCTCCGGTGAGCTTGCCGCAGTATTGGCATTGGCCAGATTGGAGGCGACGGTATTCAGGCGCACCGACTGCGCGGTCAGCGCCGAGGCCGAGGTGTTGAAGACACTAAAGAGGGTGCTCATGCCTTACTCCTTGCGTAGTGCGGAGCGGATGCCGGAAACCCGACGGTTGAGGAACTCGAGGCTGCTCTGGAACTGCATGGCGTTCTCGGCGAAGGCGGCGCGCTCGAACTGGGGATCGACAGTATTACCGTCGAGTGCCGGTTGGGAGGGGATGCGGTAGAGCGGCGCCATCGCCGAGTCCAGATCGGCGCGGGGCGGTGGCAGATGGTCTTGCTGCGTCTGCTCCAGACGCAGCAGGTCATCACGCTCGACCTGAGTGGCGAGCGCGGCCCTGAAATCGATGTCCTGGGCCTTGTAGTTGGGGGTGTCGGCGTTGGCAAGGTTGGAGGCTAGCAGCTCCAGACGCTGCGCCCGCACCTGTACCGCCGCAGGCTGGATCCCCAGTGCCTTATCGAGTGAAAGACTCATTTGGAACATGCCCGTCGCATTGAGTTAGCAAAACCAATGCAAACTTTGAGCCAAAAACAGAAGGAGGCTGACAGCGCCGGCAGCGCGTCACGAACAAGGACCAGGGCTGGGCTGGGCTGGGCTGGGCTGGGCTGGGCTGGGCTGGGCTGGGCTGGGCTGGGCTGGGCTGGGCTGGAAAGAATAGAGCAGAGGTCAGGGTTGGTGCCAGCGGGCTTCCCGCGCGCGCCTCTTCAGCACGGCGGGATCGCCACGGGGCCGCTAACGGCTAGCGGCGCCGCAGCACCGCCCCCTTGGGCGTACGCACCATCTCGAAGGCGCTGGTATAGGAGCCGACCGACTCGGAGGCGCCGACGAAGAGATAGCCACCGGGCTCCATCTGTCGGGCGATACCGTCAAAGACTCGACGCTTTGTCTCAGCCGAGAAATAGATCAACACGTTGCGACAGAAGACGATCTCGAACTTGCCGAGTGCGGCGTAGGACTCCATCAGGTTGAGCTTCTGGAAACGCACCCGGCGCTGGATATCGGGCTTGATGCGATGCCCGTTGGGCACGGTCTCGAAGAAACGATCGCGCCGCTCCTTGCTCAGCCCGCGCACGATCCCGAGGCCATCGTAGAGACCCGCGCGCGCCTCGGCGAGTACGGTATCGGAGAGATCGGTTCCGAGCACGCTGGTCTGGATGTTCTTCGGCGGGAAGCTCTGCTCCCACTCGGCCAGCACCATGGCGATACTGTAGGGTTCCTGTCCACTCGAGCAGGCCGCCGACCAGATACGGATCGGACGCTTCTTCTCGGCCAACTCGGGGAGGACGACGTGGCGCAAGATCTCGAACGGATAGACATCACGAAACCAGGAGGTCTCGTTGGTGGTCATCGCGTCGATCACGCGCGACTTGAGCGTCGGATCCGGTGAACGGCGCAGTGCGCGCAGCAGCTCCTCGACACTGGAGAAGGAGAACTCGCCGAGCAGCCGCGAGAGCCGACTGGAGACGAGATACTGACGGTTCTCGCCCAGCACCAGGCCACAACACTCGGAGAGAAAGCGCGAGAATTCGGCGTAGTCTTGCGGATCTATCACGACAGACCTCGACCGATACATCCGTTCGCATCCGCCCTACCCAGGCGCAGGACCACCCTGATCGAATCAATCAATGGAATACTCACACTTTCAGCTTCAAGAGGACGGGGAAAACCGCCTTGGTCAGGACTCGCCAACGGACTGGCCGGCATACTTCATCACTATCGCCGCGAGTTCGTCCGGATCGAACTTCGGCAGAAAGTCGCTGGCCCCGGCGCGCTTGACCATGTCGGCGTTGAACTGGCCACTCAACGAGGAGTGCAGCACCACCGGCAGGTCCTTGAGCTTGTTATTGTCGCGGATCTTGCGGGTCAGCGTATAGCCATCCATGCGCGGCATCTCGATATCGGAGATGACCATCTCGATGGTATCGGCAACCACTCCCGTCTCGGCCAGCTCCTCGAGGAAGTCGAGCGCGGCACGCCCGTCGGAGCGAGTCTCGACCTGGAAACCGATCTCGCCGATGGCCCGCTCGATCTGCTTGCGTGCGACCATGGAGTCGTCGACCACGAGGATGGACTTGTGGTGATCGATGTGCTCGGCACGCTCCAGCGTCGTCTCCGAGACGTCCTCCTTGAGCTGATTGATGGCCGCAAACACCCGTTCGACATCGATGATCTGCACCAGCCGGCCCTCGACCTCGGTGACCGCCACCAGGTAGCTCTCCTGTTCGGTCCCACGTGGCGGAGGCTTCACCGTCTCCCAGTTGACGTTGACGATGCGATCGACGGCAGAGACCCAGAACCCCTGTACCGAGCGGTTGAACTCGGTGACGATCACCTTGGCGTCGGTGTCGTCCACGGGCCTGTCGATGAAGCCGATGGCCTGGGCCAGGTCGATGATCGAGACCGTACGATCGCGAATGGTGGCCACCCCACGCACGATCGCACTCGCCCCAGGCAACTGCTGCAGCTTGGGGCGTGCGATCACCTCGCGCACCTTGAACACATTGATGCCGAACGTCTGATCGCCGCCGAGGTGGAACAGCAGCAACTCCATGCGATTCTGCCCCACCATGCGGGTACGCTGATCGACATCGTCAATAAACTGACTCATCTACCACCTCCAAGTCGAGGCCCGCCGGCCAGGGTGCCTTACGCCTTGAGCATGATAGCCCAAGCAGACGAGCTGCATGAATGAATTCGGACCACAAGGTCCCGCATGCCACCGCTCAGATCAACAGCGGTGGACGACTCCGCGGTGATCGGGAACGGTGTGATTTTTGCATGTTTTCCGATACCCGGCGTCCACGCACCCGTTTCTCGACGCCCCCAGACTCACAGTGGTGACCCCCATGCAGCCATCCATCGCCACCGACGGCCCCCTCTCCCCTCTCGCCCAGACACTGATACGGGGCACGCTCGCGCTCATCGTGCTCCTTGCCGCCGTCTCGGTAGCGCCCGCCTACGCCGATGAGGTCGAGTCGATCGAGCGCCTGCGCGACACCGTTGCGACCTATCTCTCCGCAATCACCCAGCGCAGCGGCACCGACGAGGTCGAGGTCGAGGTCGGCCAGCTCGATGCGCGCCTGCGTCTGGCCCGCTGCGCTCGCACCCCGAGCGCCAGCCTCGCCCCCGGCGCCCGCACCGTCGGCGCGACCACGGTCAACCTGCGCTGCACCGAGCCGGTACCATGGTCGATCTTCGTACCCGCACGGGTCGAGCGCTACGCCCAGGTGCTGGTGGTCGCGCGACCGATCACCCGACAACAACGCTTGCAGGCGAAAGACCTGCGCCGCGAGCGCCAGGCCCTCTCGAGCCTCAGTGGCGGTTACTTCAAGGAGCTGGATGCCGTCATCGGCATGGAGGCCCGACGTGCCCTGACCCCGGGACAGGTTCTCACCAGCGCCCATGTCGCACCCCGCAAGCTCGTCGAGCGCGGACAGCTGGTCACCATCTACTCGGGGAGTGGCGGCCTGATGGTCCGAATGTCCGGCGAGGCGCTCGAGGACGGAACGGCAGGGCAGCGTATCCGGGTACGCAACCGCTCCTCACGCCGAATCGTCGAAGGTTATGTGGAACCCTCAGGGCATATCCACGTACCATTGTAGCCAATGGTGGGGCTGCAACGGAGACACGACAATGGACTACAGTTTCCTAGTCGACGGCCGTTACCAGTTGTGAGCCCACGTCGATCGGAAGCCACGCCAATGGACATCAAGAACCTCACCCAGACCGCATTCCGCACCGATGGCAACAACTCGACCGGCAGCAGCGTGCGCGGCGGCGGCGCCAAGGCGCCAGCGGGCGAGGCCCCGGCGCGCGCTGGCAGCGAGGGTGGGGAAATGGTCACCCTGACCTCGGCCGCCCAGAGCATGAGCGCAGCGCGCACCGACGCCGCCGAACCACCGGTCGACGAGGCCAAGGTCGCGCAGATCAAGCAGGCCATCGCCGAGGGGCGCTATCCGATCGACAATCAGCAACTGGCCGACAACATCATCGAATTCGAGCGCCTGTTGGCCTGAATCACCGTCTGACGAGGTTGGTCCATGGAGCACACCGGTCCCTTCGCGCACTCACTCGAGACCGCCATCGCCTTAGCGACGCGTCTCGAGCAGGCGTTGTTCGACGAGACCCGGGCGATCGAGTTGCGTGATCCCGACGAGCTGCAACACGTCGTCGCCGGTAAACAGCAACTGGCCGACCAGCTCGAGGAGGAAACGCTGCGCATGAAGCAGTGGGTCGAGGAGGCCGGGCACACCTTCAACGCCCAAGGGGTGGAGCGATTGCTCGAACACGTCGATCCACAGCGCACCCTCACCGAGCGCTGGGACGCGTTGCGCGACTTCATCGTACGTTGCGACCAGCTCAACCGCACCAATGCGGCACTGATCAATCGCGACCGCAAACGCGTCACCCTCTCGCTACGTATCCTCCGCGGCGAAGACCCCAACGCCACGACCTACGACCCACGCGGCCAGGCCGACAACGGCACCCCACACAGCCGCACCATCAGCCGCGCCTGACGCACCATCCGCCGCGCCTGACCCCGGACGCAGCGGCATCACACAATTCGCCCGGGCGCTCCCCGAGCCACACACAACCCGAGCAGCACCATGGCCGCAGAAGAGCTGATCACCAGCGCCCAGCGCATCTCCACCATTCTCAGCGACATGAATCACCGCCTGCTGGTGGTCAACGTCCGCATCGATCCCGACGGTCCGCTGTTCGCCTCCTCGCTGATCCGGCTCGACAGTACGCAACGCACCCTGTTTCTCGACGAACTCCACCCCGAGGAGGGACACCACCAGGTCAGTCAGGCGCATCAGATCCGCGTCTATGGCAACCTGCGGGGGATCGCCATCCGTTTCTCGACCCAGGTCGCCGACATCCTCGAGGAGGATGGAATCGCGCTTTATGGCTGCCCCTATCCCGAGGCGCTCAATTATCTACAGCGCCGCGAGATCTTCCGCGCCCCCCTGCCCTTCGGCGAGATCCGCCGTGTCCATCTGCACCATGTCAACTCGAGCGACACCCTCAGCGGTCGACTGCTCGATCTCTCGGCCAAGGGCTTCTGCCTCGAGGTCGACTGGAGCGATATCGCCCGTCTCGAGCCCGGCACCCTGCTGCATTACACCGGGATGCAGCTACCGATGCTCAACACCCCGTTGACCGGAGAGGCGGTCTTGATCAATAGCCGTCCTGTGGCCGAACCCGGACGCTTTGCGGCCGGCTTTCGCATCGTCAACCTCGACCAGGGCACCGAGCGCGCACTGATGCGCGCGACCCTGCACTATCAACGCGAGGCCCGCAAGGTCGCCGTCTAACCCGCACCGACGTCCCCGATGAGCGCACCCATCCCCCCCAAACCAACAGCGCTACCACCACGACCCAACCTCTCCCCTCAGGGGGCTCAGGGGGCTCAGGGGGCTCAGGGGGCTCAGGGGGCTCAGGGGGCTCAGGGGAGCCAAACACAGTCCTTGGTCCAGACCCAATCCCTGGCACGACTCAGCACGCCCGATCTCACACCGATTCGCAGCGGCGCGCTCACTCAGGTTGCAGAACGGCTCACCCCCGCTACCATGCACGGCGGCGGCTCAAACACCACGCGCCAGGCGCAGACGACGCAGCAGCCCCAAGGCGCCTCCCCCCACCAGCCGATGCGTCAACCCCTAGAGTTGACCCTGGGTCTGCGACTCGAACTCAAGCTCGAGTCCACTACGGCGCGTAGCACTACCACAACCGAGACCATCGCCCGGATCCGCCCCGCCGGTGGGGATTCGGTCTGGTCAGCGCCCGTGCGTCTACAGCTGTTGATGCCCGGCAACAGTCGCCCACAGGGTAGCGCTCCAGCCGCCGCCGGGACCGCTCCCCCCACCCCGACCACACCGGTAACCGCTGAGGTCATCGCACTGCGCCCCATCCCGACCCTGCGCCTGCTCCCCGCAACCGGCACCCCGACACCCGGCGGCGGTGTGGTGATGACGCACGACTGGGTGGTTCAACAACTCAGGACCCACCTCCCCCAGGCGCAAGCACTCGCCGAGGGTCTCGGTCACTGGGTTCAACGGCTAAGCTCCCCTACTCCAGCCAGCCCCAAGGGGCTCGCCCCCGACAGTGGTGCCGCCACCGATCCACTCATGGCCCGCCTCACTCGACTGCTCAACCGCTTGCCGGACAGCGCCACATTGACCGATCCCGGACGCCTGCAGCAAAGGGTTGAGGGCTCAGGGATCTGGCTCGAGGCCCGACTGGCACAGCTTGCGCACACCCCAGGCGCCACCACCACCCTCGCTGATGACCTCAAGGGACAGTTATTACAAATTGCCGAGCAACTCAGACGACACCACCAGGATCAGGTAACCGCCGATGCAGCACAGCGCAGCCTGCTCTCGAGCGCCGCGAGCAAGGCCCTGGAGAAAGAAGCCGAAGGGATGCTCAAACAGCTCATCAGCCTTCAGCTACAACCACTGGAGCAGCCGGCTGAGCAACCACGCTGGGTGCTCGAGCTGCCTTATCGTGAGGGCGGGGGTGTGAATACGGTCCAGGCCGAGATCGAGCGTGAACGAAGACCAGAAGATGCCGAGGAGGCCGGCTGGACCATCCGCCTGCGGCTGGACCTGCCCGAACTCGGCCCACTCGCCATTCGTCTTACCTTCAAAGAGCAGCAACTGCGTGCCAGCCTCGTGGCCGAGCAGGCAACCACCGCAGCATTACTACGTCATCAGTTACCGCTGCTGCGCCACCAACTCGAGGCACGCGAACTCGAGATCGCCTCTCTACATGCCGGTCAAGGGCGTACCCCGGACCCCGCACGACCGGTTGGCCCCCTGTTCAGCGAGCAGGCATGAGCAGAGACGACGAACTGCGTGAGCAGACCCCAGGCAAGGCAGTGGCACTGCACTGGGACACGCGTAACGCACCTCGCATCACCGCCTCCGGACAAGGCATCACCGCCGAGCAGATCGTGCGCATCGCCGAGGCACACGACATCCCGCTGCACGCCGATCGCCAGCTCACCGAGGCACTGGCGCAGATTCCAATCGGTGACGAGATTCCACCGGAACTCTATGTCGCCGTTGCCGAGGTCCTGGCATTCGTGTTCGCGCTCGCCGGCATCGATCCCCGCCCGTCGACCTCAGAGGAGGCGACGGATTGACGATGCCGCAAGTCCTCAAGTCCTGGTATCGGACAGTCGATCTTGGGGCCGATCGTCACCGAGCCCGTGGCCGTGCAAACCGAACAACAACTCGAGTTCGGCATCGGTCAGGGCACAGAGTCGGCGCACCTGTTCGCGATTTTGACCACTGCGGATGAGCTTGATCGCCTGGGCGTAGGGACTCTGATCGGCGTCCCGCATGCGCATCTCGAGACGCATCTCCTGCTGCTGATCGGCCAGGCGCTCCAGGGCATTGACCAGCATCATCCGATCCTGACCACGATGAAAACTTTCACCCGCGATGACCCGGAGATCGCGATGCAGGCTCTGCAAGGCTGGGTCCAGACGCCCTAATTCACGGCGCAACCGCCGCAACTCGCGCCCGAGATAGACGCAGGCGGCGAGCGCAAGGGCCGCTAGCAACACGGCCACCATGGCCAGGATTTCCGCCAGACCGATCAAGGGGATATGGACTCAGCAACAGCCGGGGGCGGTGAGCGTGGGTGTTCTCCCCCCGATCAGACTAGGCATATTCATCGATGAATCCTCGACGTTTCCTGCGGATCGGCTGCTGAGGTTGCTGCGCGCCCCCGTGTAGTCGCGGTGGCTTGCCATCCGCGCGGCGCCGCTCACCCTGGCGGCGTTCGCCTTGGCGCCGCTCGAGCAGGCGCCGCTCCTGCGAACGGCGTTCCTGGGAACGCGGAGCACCAACACGACGCTCCTGCGTGCGCCGCTCCTCAGCCCGGCGTTCGAGATGACGCCGCTCACCACGACGCCGCTCACCCTGACGTCGCTCGCGCCGCTCACCCTGGCGACGTACCAGTGGGCTCCAGAGCGATGCTGCCTGTCCCTGGTCCTCATCCGAATCGCGCCCCCTGAGTCCTGATTGGACGGGCAACGTCGGCTTGATCGGATCACTCATACTTCCCTCCTGAACCGCCGCACTCCCTGGGGCAGGACCATGCTCGCCGCCCTATCGACTCGACTCAGCCGACGCTGCGCACCAATTCCCACTCGTCATCGGAGAGCAGCTTCTCGAGGCTGATCAGGATGGTCAAGCCATCTTCGGTACTGGTCACCCCGAGGATGAACCGACTGCTCTGATCGTTGCCCACTGCGGGGGCCGGATCGACCGAATTGGCATCGATCTGCACCACCTCGGCAACAGCATCGACCAGGATGCCGACATTCTGGTTGTCGATGTCGATGATGACGATACGCGAGGCATCGTCAGGGGTGCGGGGCGGCAACCCCATGCGTCGGCGCGCATCGATCACGGTGACCACGTCACCACGCAGGTTGATGATCCCGAGGATATAGTCCGGGACCCCGGGCACGGGGGCGATCTCGGTGATCTTGAGCACCTCCTGGACCTGCAGCACATCGATGGCATAGGTTTCCTCTGCCAGGCTGAAGGTCACGAAGGAGGAGGAGGTACCTACGCTATTGGTCTGGGTGTTTGGTTCGCTCATGGATTCCTCGCCTTGATGTCCGGCGGTCACGCACTGCCGGAGGTCATGCTGAATGATGGTCGGCAGCGGCGCCCGGATCAATCCCCGGACGCGGCCCCGGGTTCGCCCGCACCGGGAACATGGTCACGCTTGAGCCACTCGGGCTCGACCCGGGTGTCGGAACGCGGCGGTGGCCCAGGCAGCACCACGATGGCCACGCGCCGATTACGTGCCCGCCCCTCAGGGGTCTCGTTGGAGGCAACGGGCTGGAATTCACCATAGCCGATCGCCACCATGCGTCGTGGATCGACGCCATTCTGTGCAAACAGATTGACCACCGTCGCCGCACGTCCAGAGGACAACTCCCAGTTCGAGGGATAGATCGAGTTACCGATCGGTAGGTCGTCGGTATGCCCCTCGACATGCACGCGCGAATCGCGCTTGGCCAATACCTTGGCCACCTCTTCGAGCACGGGCAACGCCCCGGGTTCCAGGGTCGCCGAGCCGCTGAGAAACAACAGGCTGGTGTTGATCTCGAGTTCGAGCCAATAGGCCTGGCGATCGACCTGGATGCGTCCGTCCTCGATCAGTCCGCCCAGCGCACCCTCGATCTCGCCGGCCATCTCGCCGATCTCGCGCAAGACTTCGCGGCGGCGTGCATCCGGCTCGGCCTCGAGCAGCGTCCGCACCGCCACGTCGGCCGAGGAGTCGGCCATATCGATCAACGGATCGAGCAGGGCCGGGTCGAGCATCGACAGGCTGGCGTTGAATGGAGCCAGCGAACGACGCACCTCTTCGCCGATCAGCGCATCGCCGATCAGCGGATCACCGAGCTGCACCGGCGCCACCTTGGGTTCGACGCCAAAGGCCTGCTCCATGGAGTCCGACAGCACCCGGTACTTACCGGCATCGACGCTCGAGACCGCATACATCACCACGAAGAAGGCCATCAGCAGGGTCACTAGATCACCGTAGGGGATCGCCCAGGCCTCGTGGTTGGCATGCTCTTCGAGTCTGCGTCGCCGCGTCATGGGGCCGCCTCAACGCTGGATGAAACCGCTTAGTTTGTTCTCGATGTTGCGCGGATTCTCACCCTCAGCGATTGCCACCAGGCCCTCGAGGAGCATCGTCTGGTAATTGACACGCGCCTGGATCAGGCCCTTGAGCTTGTTCGAGACCGGCAGGAACAACAGGTTGGCCGAGGCAATCCCATAGATGGTGGCCACGAAGGCCGCTGCGATCCCCGGCCCCAGTTTGCTCGGATCGGCAAGGTTCTGCATCACCGCCATCAATCCCATCACCGCACCGATGATCCCCAGCGTCGGGGCATAGATGCCCATGCTCTCGAAGACCTTAGCACCCTGCAGATCGAAGCGCTCGCGGTTATCGAGGTCGGACTCCAGGATCTGTCTCAGCACCTGCGGTTCGGTGCCATCGACGAGCAACTGCAACCCCTTGCGCACGAAGGGATCAGACTCCTCGTCGGAGAGCGCCTCGAGCCCGAGCAGCCCCTCGCGCCGTGACAGGTGCGCCCAGTCGACGAGTCGTCGAATCATCGACTGTGGGTCCAGTCGCGGTGTCAACACCACCCAGGGCAGGATACGCAGGCCGTGGCGGAACACCGGTAATCGGGCCTGGACCAATGCAGCCCCCAAGGTCCCGATCACCACGATGGTGAAGGCAGCAAGGTTCCACAGTGCACCGAGACCACTGCCCTTGGCGATGGACCCTCCGACCACGGCCACGAGACCCAACAGGATCCCGAGCAGGGTCAGGATGTCCAGCTCAACAGAGGCTTTTGACGAGCGCCGGCCCGACATCCTGCAATGCCAGCACCTGATCGGCCAATCCGGCCTCGATCACCGCAGCCGGCATCCCGAACACCACCGAACTGGCAGCATCCTGCGCCCAGATGCGAGCCCCTTGTTCCTTGAGGGCACGCGCGCCCTCTCGTCCATCGGCCCCCATCCCGGTCAGGATCACCCCTAAGACCTGGGCCCGCAACGCGGCCACGGCGGAGGTGAAGGTGATATCGACACTGGGTTTGTAGATCGTCCCGGGCGGGCTGTCGATGATCCGCACCCGTGGCTGCCCCCCCCCTTCGAGCACCAGCTGCATTCCTCCGGGGGCAAGCAACGCCACCCCGGGTTTGAGCACATCGCCATCGGCCGCCTCGCGCACCTCGATCTGACAGAGGTTGTTGAGACGATCGGCAAAGGCCGGAGTAAAGCTCGCGGGCATGTGCTGCACCACCACGATCGGGAGTGGAAAGCGCCCCGGCAGGGCCTTGAGCACCTCTTGTAACGCAACTGGCCCACCGGTCGAGGTGCCGATCAGCAACGCCCGCAGCGAGCGCAGCGATTCACCTCGCACGCTACTCGAGGAGCGGGGCGCAGACGCGGCCGGACTCGGTGCCTGAGTTGGCGTTGAGGGAGCAGGGCTCGAGGGCAGCTGACGCGACTCGGTGCGAGCCGGCGAGCGGGCCACGGCCGAGGATCCGCCGCGCCCCCGGGCGAGGGCCCGGACCCGCCGGCGCAACAGCATCTTGGCGCTGTCCTCGTCCTTGGCCATCTCGCTGAAGCGCTTGGGCAGGAAGTCCATCGCGCCGGCGTCCAAGGCATCGAGGGTGGCGGTCGCACCATCCGTAGTCAGGGTCGAGAACATCAGGATCGGGCGGGGTGACTCGGCCATGATCCGGCGTACCGCGGTGATGCCATCCATCACCGGCATCTCGATGTCCATGGTCACCACATCGGGCTTGAGCCGCTTGACCACCTCGATGGCCTCACGACCATCACCGGCGGTACCCACGACCTCGATACCGATATCGGCATTCAGGATCTCGACGATCCGACGCCGGAAGAAGGCGGAATCGTCGACGACGACAACCTTGAGCGGCACCGATCAGCTCCCCGTCGCCATGGCCGACTGTTCGAGATCGCGACGACCACCGAACTCCGAGCGCCCCATCACCTTGAGCAGCTCGGGGACATCGAGGATCAACGCGATACCACCGTCGCCGGTGATGGTGGCCCCCGCAAGTCCGGAGACATGACGCAACCCGAGACCAAGCGGCTTGATCACCACTTCCTCCTGTCCGACCAACCCGTCGACAACCAGCCCAACCTTACGCTGTCCGACCTGGACCACCACCACATGGGCCTCGCCTCGCGTGGCCTCGACACGCTCGGGACGAACCCAGCGACCGATGTGATAGATCGGCAGTGCGTGATTGCGCACCACGATCGCCTCCTGATCGTCGACGAAACGGCTGCGCGAGAGATCGAGGTCCAGGATCTCGGAGACCGAGGCCAGTGGAATGGCGAAACGACGCTCGTCGAGGATCACCATCAGCGCCGGCAGGATCGCCAGGGTGAGCGGCAACTTGACCTGCAGCAGGGTGCCACGCCCGAGTTCGGAATCGATCTCGACGGAGCCGTTGAGCTGGGCGATACGGGTCTTGACCACATCCATGCCGACACCACGTCCAGAGACATCCGAGATCGCCTCCTTGGTGGAGAAGCCAGCCATGAAGATGAGGTTGAAGGCATCACGATCGGAGAGCCGCTCGGCCATCGACGGCTCGAGCAACCCCTTCTCCACTGCCTTCTGACGCAACACCTCGGGATCCATCCCACGCCCGTCGTCCTCGATGGTGAGGGCGATGTGATCGCCTTCTTGGGCTGCGCCCAGGGTCACGCTGCCGCGCCGCGACTTACCCGCGGCCTCACGGACATCCGGCATCTCGATGCCATGATCGACGGCATTACGGATCAGGTGTACCAAGGGATCGGCCAGGGCCTCGACCAGGTTCTTGTCGAGGTCGGTCTCCTCGCCATAGGTCTGGAAGTCGATCTCCTTGCCAAGCGAACGCGAGAGGTCGCGCACCACCCGCGGGAAGCGACTGAAGACCTTCTTGATCGGCTGCATGCGGGTCTTCATCACCGCCGCCTGCAGATCGGCTGTGACCAGGGCGAGCGAGTTGATCGCCTTGGAGACCTCGTCGTCCTCGGTCTGCGAGCGCAGCATGCTCAGCCGGTTGCGCACCAACACCAGCTCGCCGACCAGGTTCATGATCTCATCGAGACGATTGGTATCGACCCGCACCGAGGTCTCGGTCGGGGTCGATGCCTGTTTGACCGCACGTGCCGCCGCTGCCGCCGCACTACTACTGGACTGGGCCGGCGCTGGCTTGGCGGGTGCGGGGGAGTCGCTAGGGGGCGACGCAGAGGCCGGTGCCTCCGCGACAGCCGGCTTGGGCGTCGGCGAGAAGGCGCCCTTGCCATGGAGCTGATCGAGCAGGTTCTCAAACTCGTCGTCGGTGATGAGGTCATCGCCCTGCCCCGCGTCCGCTGGGTGCTCCGGCGTCTCATCAGCGGCGCTGGGGGGGGCGGCCTGGGATACCGCCGCGTCGGACTCGACCACGTCCGGCTCGGCTAGCGCGCCGGACGGACCACCGAGGGCGTCGAGTAATGCCTCGAACTCCTGCTCGGTGATCTCATCATCGCCCTCGGTGGCAAGCTCGGCCGACACCGGTTCCGGGGACGGCACCGGAGACTCTGGAGGAGGCTCCGGCACGGCAGCCACGGATGGGGGCGCCGGTGGAGCGGGCGGGGGCTCGGGGGCCGGCGCGGCAGCAGGCGAGGCCAGCTGCTCGAGCTCGGTGATCAGCTCGGGGGCGGCCGGCTCGGGCTCCCTGCCCGCCTGCAGATCGCCGAACATGACATTGAGCACGTCGAGCACCCGCAACACCGTATCCATCAGCTGGGCGTCGACCTGACGTTCGCCGTTGCGCAGCAGATTGAAGACGTCCTCGGCATGGTGGCAAACCGAGACCAGTGCGTTGAGGTTGAGAAACCCCGCTCCGCCCTTGATGGTGTGGAAACTGCGGAAGACCGAGTTGAGCAGGTCCCGGTTGGTCGGATCCTGCTCCAGATCGATCAGTTGCTCGTTCAAGCCTTCGAGCAGCTCGCCGGCCTCGACCAGGAAATCCTGAAGAATTTCGTCATTCGGGTCGATTGGCATT
Source organism: Marichromatium bheemlicum (assembly GCF_012276755.1). Classification (GTDB taxonomy): domain Bacteria; phylum Pseudomonadota; class Gammaproteobacteria; order Chromatiales; family Chromatiaceae; genus Marichromatium; species Marichromatium bheemlicum. The sequence continues at coordinate 52,388 of NZ_JAAXKX010000009.1, forward strand.
CACCTTATCCTCTGAACTCGATGGGCTCGGGCAACTAGAAGCCGAGACTGGACAGCAGGGCGTCGACGTCGTCCTGACCCGAGACAACATCCCCCATGTCGTCGTTGGTGTTGGGCACTGCCGGACCCACGGACCGCGCGGGGGAGGTCTCGGTTTCGGGGGCTGGCGTTTGCTCGGGGGCGGTCTCGGCAGGAGGTGTACCGGCCCTTCCCTCCATGCGTCCGCTCGAGAGCCGAATCAAGCCGACCAGGTTCTCCTCGACATCCTGCACCAGCCGGATGACCCGCCCGATGATCTGGCCGGTGAGGTCCTGGAAGTCCTGGGCCATCATGATCTCGGACATCAGCGAACGCAGCCGCTCGGTCTCCTGACCGGTGGCGGTGAAGAAGTCGTCGAGTTCACGTGCAAACTCGCGAAACTCCTCGAGCGAGAGTTCGCGCCGCCGGAACCGTCCCCAACGCTCGGAGAGCCGCACCGCGTTATCGTGCACCTGTTCGGCGATGGGCAACCCCTCGTCGATCGCGTTGAGGGTGCGATGCGTGGCCTGTTCGGTCATGGTCACGACATAGGAGAGCCGCTCCTTGGCGTCCGGGATCTCATCCTGGGTGATCTCGACCAGACGCGAGTCGCCACGAAAACTCTGCAGTGCCTCGTGCAGTTCTCGGGTGAGCTTGCCGAGCTCCTCGAACAGCTCGCGCTCGTAGGGGAGACGCAGCTGCTGGAGGATCAGGCGGGCGCCGTCCTCATCACCGTTCTGGAGGTGCTCGACCAACTGCTGCGCCAGGCCCAGCTGCGCGGTCAAACGTGTTTCGTCATTGTCCATCGATTGTTCCCAGGCCAAACGAAAAGGTTACCCTTGGCGTGAATGGGCCATCTGGAGGCATGCCGGACGAGCCGGGTTCGCGTGCACCTCCACGCGCACCGGCGGTGACGTGACAGCGGGTAGCGCTGCAAGGCCGCGGTACGGGGCATCCGCTCAAGACCAGTCTAGCCAGCGACCCGCTCGAAGATCTTATCGATCTTTTCTTTCAGTGTCTCGGCAGTAAAGGGCTTGACGATGTAGCCATTGACCCCGGCCTGGGCGGCCTCGACGATCTGCTCACGCTTGGCCTCGGCGGTCACCATCAGCACCGGCAGCTCCTTGAGTTCGGGGTCGGCGCGCACCTGGCGCAACAGTTCGATCCCTTCCATGTTGGGCATGTTCCAATCGGTGATGAGGAAGTCGAAGCCGCCCCCTTTGAGCATCGGCAACGCCGTGGTGCCGTCATCGGCCTCCATGGTGTTATTGAACCCCAGCTCACGCAGTAGATTCTTGATGATGCGTCTCATCGTGGAGAAATCATCCACGACGAGGATCTTCATGCCTTTGTCCACACTGAACTCCCAGTGTCAATTGTCGGATTTATCGATCACAACAGCGACTCACTGCCCCCGTCGGTCCAATCGGCCAGGCGCGCGCGCAACCGGTGCACCGCTTGACTACGGATCTGGCTGACACGTGACTCGGTGATCCCGAGTACCGCGCCAATCTCACGAAGGTTCAGCGCCTCGTTGTAGTACAGATTCATGACCAGGCGCTCGCGCTCGGGCAATGCCCCCAGTGCCTGGGCCAGGGCAACGCGGAACTGTGCCTGCTGCAGCTGATCGGGGGGCGCCTCCTCGGTGCCCGGCAACCAGCGCTCGGCATCCATCTCCGGCCCCCCCAGGTCCTCGATGCCGAGGACGTTGGCGCTCGCACTGTCCTGCAGCATCGCGTGATAGTCGGTCAGCCCGATCTCAAGCTCGGCGGCAACCTCGGCGTCGCTCGCAGCGCGGCCCTCGCGCGTCTCGACCACACGGATCGCCTCGGCGATACGGCGGGTGTTGCGGTGGACCGAACGTGGCGTCCAGTCCGCCCGGCGCAGCTCGTCGATCATCGCACCACGGACACGGATGGTCGCATAGGTCGCGAAGGTCGCCCCCTGCCCTGCCTGAAACTGGCGGGCGGCCTCGATCAGGCCCACCATCCCGGACTGTACCAGGTCATCGAGCTGGACCGATGGCGGCAACCGCGCCGCCAGATGGTGAGCAATGCGGTAGACCAGGTCGACATTGGCCGCGACCAGCTCATCGGGCCGGTCGATCAGGCTAGGATACCCCTGCAATGGACGTTTCGGGGCCATCAGGCACTTTGCAACATCCGCTCGACGAAAAAGCCGATCCCGCCCAGGTCGGTCTCGGCGATGGGCCAGCGCTCGACCCGGTTCGCAAGCTCGGAGAAGGCACGCCCCGAGGGGCTGCTCGGATACAGATCGACCACCGGCCCACGCCGCTGCACCGCACGGCGCAGGCTGTCATCGAGCGGGATGATCCCGGATGCCTCGAGCATGACCTCGGGCAGGTATTGGGCACACACCGTCGAGAGCTTGCGTACCAGCCGCCGACCGGCCTCGGGCGACGTTAGCATGTTGCAGACCATGCGGAAACGACGCAAGCCATGATCCTGGTGCAACACCTTGATCAGCGCATAGGCGTCGGTGAGTGAGGCCGGCTCGTCGCAGACGACCACGATGACCTCTTGCACCGCCCTGCAGAAGGCGGTGACCGACTCTTGCACCCCAGCCGAGGTATCGACGATGAGGACATCGAGCGGCTGACGGTAGGAGCTGAAGGCACGGATCAGCCCGGCGTGCTCGGCCGGGGTGAGGTTGGCCATACTGGCGATACCCGAGGCCGAGGGGATGAGCTGCAGCCCCTGCGGCCCCTGTACCAAGATCTCGTCGAGCCCCTCGACCCGCCCCTCGACCAGGTCGTGCAGGGTCTTGGTCGGGCGCAGCCCGAGTAGCAGGTCGGCATTGGCCAACCCCAGATCAGCGTCGAACAGCATCACCCGCCGTCCCAGGCGCGCGAGCGCCACGGCGAGGTTGACCGAAACGTTGGTCTTACCGACACCGCCCTTGCCACTGGCAACGGCGATGGTCCTGAGCCGGCGGCTAGGCGATTGCATGGGCAGGTGTCCTGAAGGGCAAGACCGACTCCAGAACCATGCCGCCCTGTTCAGCAGATGCCCGTGCCGGCGCCGACATCGCGTTCATTGCCAGCGCATCGTGTGGAGCGCGCGCGCCGGCGGCCGACGCGGCCATGGTGTGGGCCCGCTCCTGGAGCGCCAGCCGGGTGAGATAGAGTGTATCGACCTTGTGGAAATCTTCGGTCATGCGTTGACCATCACTGTAAAAAATCAAACCGAGCCGCTGTTCCATCAATACGGACAGGGTCTCGCCGAGCTGTTCCGTCTCGTCCACCTTGGTCAACACCAGGGCCGAGGGTTCGCTCGACTGGAACGCCTCGAGCACCTGTCTGAGCACCATCGACTGATGGGTAGCGGCAATCACCAGCCAGGTCTCGAGCTCGATGCGCTCACGCACCTGCGCGAACAATCGGCGCTCGGCGGCATCGCGTGCAGCATGCCCGGCCGTATCGATGAGAATCAGTCTGCCATCACCGGCGCGACTCGACAACGCCGCCAGTTCATGTTCGCTCTCGAGCAACATCACCGAGACCCCGGCCATCTGGCCGAATGCCTGCAACTGCTTGTAGGCGCCAATGCGCTGGCGGTCAAGTGAGACCAGGCTGACCGAGTCACGCCCCATGCGCCGGATCTGGCGCAGCGCCAATCGCGCCAAGGTAGTAGTCTTACCCACCCCAGTCGGTCCCACCAGCGCCAGCATTCCCCCATGATCGAGCACCGGCGAGTGCGCTGTCGGGATCGCCGCCGAGAGCCGCGCGCGCAGCCGCGACCAGGCGCTCTCCACCGAGGTCTCCTCAAGGATCCCGCCGGCGAGGCTACGGGCGAGCTTGTCGGTGAAGCCGCAATCGGTCAGTCGTCCCACCAATTCGGCAGCGAGCGGATGGCGGGCGGCCCAGCGCGCCGCCTCGCTGGCATTCTGGTGCTGTACCAACAGGCTGCGCAGGTCGCAGAGTTCACGACGCATCGCCGCGATCTCGGGGTCGGTGGGCAGGGTCGCGGTCGCTGGCGCGGCCGGGCGCGACGCGCGTGCCTCTGGCGCACGCTCGCGGCGCGGTGAGCGCGTCGGCACCGTGGGAGCCGGGGCGGCGGCCTGCTCGCCCTCATCGAGCGCGGCGATCACCTCCAGCATGCCATCGACCCGCCGACTCGACAGGATCACCGCATCCGGCCCCTGCAACTCGCGCACCTGACGCATCGCGTCGCGCATGTCCCGTGCCGTATAGCGCCTCACACTCATGGTCGTACTCCTGCTCGCTCAATCATGCCTTTGCCGGAGCGGCGTCGCCCTGCCCCACGGTGGCCACCACCCGGATCTTGCGGTTGTCCGGGATCTCGGTGAAGGCCAGCACCGTCAGGCTGCTGACGGCACCGCGTAACCAGCTCGCGACCCAGGTGCGGATCTCCGGGGCCACCACCAGTACCGCAGGTGCCCCCTCCATCTCCTGGTGTCGGGCTGCATCGGCCACCGACCGCTGAACCCGCTCAGCCAGTCCGGGTTCGATGCCAACGGCCTCGCCCTGACTGCCTCGCAACGACTTATGCAAGAGTTGCTCCAATGTTGGATCGAGCGCGATCAACGGCAGCTCTCCCGTGGGACCGACCAGGTCTTGGACGATCGAGCGCGCCAGCGCCACCCGCACCGCCGCAGTCAAAGCGCCAGGATCTTGACTCTTCTGTGCCTGCTCCGCCAGGGTCTCGGCGATGGTGCGCATGTCACGGATCGAGACCTGCTCGGCGAGCAGGTTCTGCATCACCTTGAGGATCACGCTCAGCGACAGCGACTTCGACAGCAGATTCTCGACGAGCTTGGGTGAACGCCGGCCGAGTTGATCGAGCAGGTGCTGCACCTCCTCATGACCGATCAACCGATGGGCGTTCTCACGAAAGACCTGGGAGAGATGGGTGGCGATCACGGTGGCGGCATCGACCACGGTGTAACCCGCACCCTGTGCGTTCTCGCGATCGGACGGATCGATCCACAGGGCATCGAGATTGAAGGTCGGATCCTTGGTCGGGGTACCGGGGACGGTGCCGAAGACCTGGCCGGGGTTGATCGCCAGCTCACGCTCGGGGAAGACCTCGGCCTCGGCCTGGGTCACCCCGAGCAGCGAGATACGATAGTGGTTGGGGCCAAGCTCAAGGTTGTCGCGGATGTGCACCGGCTGGATGAGGAAGCCGAGCTCCTGCGAGAGCTTGCGCCGGATGCCCTTGATCCGCCCCATCAGCTGCCCGTTTTGGCCGCGATCGACCAGCGGGATGAGCCGATAGCCGACCTCGAGTGCGACCAGGTCGACCGGCGGCACATCCTCCCAGGAGAGTTCGCGCTCCTCTGGCGCCGGCGGCATCTCTACCCCGGGCGGGAGCTGCTCGACCTCCTCGGCCCCAACGGGCTGGGCACGCCGGCGACTGAGCAGGTACCCACCACCGGCCATCATCGCCGCCAGCCCGAGGAAGACCAGGTTCGGCATCCCCGGGATGGCACCAAGGATGCCGAGCACCGCAGCGGCGACGAACAGCGCCCGCGGGTTCTCGAACATCTGTCCGAACACCTGCTGGCCCATGTCCTGCGCCGTCGAGGTACGGGTGACGATGATCGCCGTGGCCGAGGAAAGCATCAACGAGGGGATCTGCGCCACCAGCCCGTCACCGATGGTCAACAACACATAGACGTTGCCGGCCTCACCGAAGGACATGCCGTGTTGGGTGGTACCAATGACGATCCCACCGAGGATGTTGATAAAGAGGATGAGGATGCCGGCGATGGCATCGCCGCGCACGAACTTGCTCGCGCCATCCATCGAGCCATAAAAGTCGGCCTCTTGGGCGATGTCCTCGCGGCGCTTGCGCGCCTCGTCCTGGTTGATCAACCCGGAGTTGAGGTCGGCGTCGATGGCCATCTGCTTGCCCGGCATGGCATCGAGGGTGAAACGGGCACTGACCTCGGAGATACGACCCGCGCCCTTGGTGACGACCACGAAGTTGATGATCACCAGGATGGTGAAGACCACCAGACCGACGGCGAAGTTACCGCCGAGCACGAAGTCACCAAAGGCCTGGATCACCTGCCCGGCGGCATCGGTACCATCGGCGCCGCGCAGCAAGATCACCCGGGTCGAGGCGACATTGAGCGCCAGGCGCAACAGGGTGGCGAGCAGCAGCACCGAGGGGAAGGCGGCAAAATCGACCGGGCGCGGGGTGTAGACGGCCACCATCACCACGATCAGCGACAGCGAGATGTTGAAGGTGAAGAGCAGGTCGAGGGCCAGCGGCGGCAGCGGCAGCACCATCATCGACAGCAGTGCGATGAGCAGTAGCGGCGCCCCCAACCCGAGTCGGCTCAGCCCCCCCAAACGCTCGCTCAGTCCGGCCACTAGCGACTCCCCCGCGCCGCGCGTGCGGCCTCGCGTGGATCGAGATACTCATCGGGGACGGGCAGATCGGTCGGCATCGATACCTCAGGGTCGTGACGCTTGAGCTGATAGACATAGGCGAGGATGCGCGCCACGGCGACGAACAACCCGCCCGGGATCTCTTGATCGAGATCGGTGGTGAAATAGATCGCGCGCGCCACCCGTGGCGCCTCCACTCGGGTGATGCCGTGCTCGTCGGCGAGCGCGCGGATCGCCCCGGCAACCTCGCCGACCCCCTTGGCGACCAGCCGCGGGGCCCGCATCCGCGAGGGCTCGTAGACGATGGCCACGGCATAGCGGGTGGGGTTGGTGATGACCACGTCGGCCTTGGGCACCTCGGCCATCATCCGCCGACTGGCCATCTCCTGCTGCAGCTGGCGGACTCGGCTCTTGACCTCGGGTTTACCGTCGGTCTCCTTGTACTCGTCCTTGAGCTCCTGACGGGTCATGCGTAGCTGCTTGTTGTGGTTCCACAGTTGAAAGGGCACATCGACCGCAGCGACCAGGACCAGCGCCGCCGAGACCAGGAGGAAGATCCATACCGCCAACCTCGCGGTATGGACGATCGCCTCCTTGACCGGCTCGTCACCGAGATGGAGCAGTTCGCCAGAGACGCCCCAGAGCACTGCGCCGGCGACCAAGGTGACGACCACGAACTTGGCGAGCGTCTTACCTAGCTCGAGCAGCGCCTGTGCTGAGAACAGGCGCTTGAGCCCCTTGATCGGATCAAGCTTTTCAAACTTTGGCGCCATCGCCTGGGTCGAGAAGTTCGCCCCACCGATCAACACCGGCCCGAGCAGGGCGATCGCCAACAACAGCGCGAACAGCGGCGCGAGGATCAACAGGGCGCGCCCGATCTGGCTGGCCAGATAAGGAAACAGACGCTGGGTGTCATAGAACAACGCCCGCTCGAGGCTGAAACCATCGGCCATCTGCGCGGCCAGTTGCGCCCCGAGATGCCCCCCGAAGAACACCATGAACCCGGCACCGGCGAGCAACACCGCCAGGGTGTTGAACTCACGCGAACGCGGCACCTGCCCCTTCTCGCGCGCCTCACGCTGGCGTTTGGCAGTGGGTTCCTCGGTTTTTTCCTGGCCGTTCTCGTTCTCGGCCATATCACACCCCGAGCAGCCGCTGGATCAGCAGGAAGGCGGCAGTGAGCAGGTCACCGACACGCACCGGCAATCCCGGCAGGGTCAACATGATGAGCACGAAGCCCATCAGCAGGGTCACCGGAAAACCGACCGCGAAGATGTTGAGCTGAGGCGCGGCACGAGTGACCACACCCATGGCGAGATTGACAAGCAACAATGAGGCCATCGCCGGCAGCGCGATCAGGACCGCCCCGGCGAACATGGTGGTCCCGAAACCGACGATGCGCCAAAAGTCCTCGGCGTCCAGCCCCTGCATCCCCACCGGCATCACCTCGAAGCTCAGCGCCATCAGCTCGATCAGTACCAGATGGGCATCGAAGGCGAGGAACAAGAGCGTGGTGAGGATCACGAAGTATTGCGACACCATCGGCACCTGTACCCCACCGGCGGGGTCGATCACCGAGGCAAACCCCAACCCCATCGACAAGGCGATGCTCTCGCCGGCCAGGGTCACGGCGGCGAATACCAGCTGGGCGACGAAGCCCATCATGATGCCGATCAGTACCTGCTGCAGGGCGACGACCAACCCGGTCATGCTGAGCGGGTCGATCAGCGGCGGCGGCGACAGCATCGGCGCCACCAGGATCGCCAACAGCAACCCCAGCGACAGCCGCGTACGGGCATTGAGGGTACGGGCCCCGAAGATCGGCGCGACCAGCAGCATGGCGCTGATGCGTACGAAGGGCCAGACGAACATCCCCACCCAACCGAGCAGGGTATCGACCGAGATCACCATCGGCACATCAACCGATCAACTCGGGGATGCTGTGATAGAGCCTGAGAGTGTAGTCGGTGACCAGCGCCAGCATCCAGTGACCGGCGAACAACAACGCCACCCCCATGCCGAGCAGCTTGGGGATGAAGGTCAGGGTCATCTCCTGGATCTGGGTGGCGGCCTGGATCATCCCGATCGCCAGGCCGACGGCCAGCGCGGTCAGCAGCGCCGGGGCCGAGAGCAGTACCACTACCATGCCCGCGTCCTTGCCGACGTCGATCACCATCTCGGGGGTCATAGCATCGTCCTCAACTGTAGAAGCTCTGCGCCAGGGTACCCATCAGCAGCGGCCAGCCGTCGATCAACACGAACAACATGATCTTGAACGGCAACGAGATGATCAGCGGCGAGAGCATCATCATACCCATCGACATCAGCACGCTGGCCACCACCAGATCGATGATCAGGAAGGGGATCAGGATCAGGAAACCGATCTGGAAGGCGGTCTTCAGCTCGCTGGTGACGAAGGCCGGCACCAGCATGCTCAGCGGGATCGCCTCGGGCGAGTCGAACCCATCGATACCGCGGATCTCGGCGAACATCGCCAGGTCGTTCTCGCGGGTCTGGGCGATCATGAAGCGACGCAACGGCGCCACCGCTCGGCTCATCGCCGCCTCGGTGCTGATCTCCTCGTCCATGTAGGGCTTGACCGCGGTGTCATAGACCTCCTGGAACACCGGCGCCATGATGAACAGGGTGAGAAACAGCGCCAGCCCCAACAGGATCTGGTTCGAGGGTGTCTGGGTGGTCCCCAACCCCTGGCGCAACAACGCCAGCACCACGATGATGCGAGTGAAGGAGGTCATCATGATCAGCACCGACGGCAACAGCGTCAGCAGCGTCATCAACAACAACACCTGGAGGGTGACCGAGTAGGTCTGGCCCCCGTCCGGGTCGTTGCTGACGGTCACCGCGGTGAGTCCACCGGCCTGCCCCAAGGCCAATCCCGGCACCAGCAACAGCGCCAGCAGCAACCAGGGACGCACGCTCACGACGACCTCCGCCCCAGGGTCTGCTTGAGCAGCGTGGCGAAGTCGGCACCGCCACCGTTCTCCGGCGGCGCGACAGTCACCGGCTTGCGCAGCCGATGCAGGGTGCGCATGCCATTGGTCCCGGAGGCGATCAGCAACTGCTCCTCGCCGACCTGGACCAACAGCAAGCGATCGCGTGCGCCGACGGCGCGGACCGCGAGGATCGCGATCGGTTGCTCACCCCGCCCCACCCCGCCGGGCAACCGGCGCAACAGCCAAGCCAGCGTCAGGATGGCGACGATCACCAGGACCAGTGCACCGAGGAGTTGCGCCAGATAACCGGCGCTGGCCGGCTCGATCTCGGCGCACCAGCCCGCCTCCGGGAGTACACCCAGGCTACAGGACAGGGACCACACCGATCTCGAACGCACTGATCTCATTTGAGTTTTCGCACACGCTCACTGGGACTGATGACATCGGTCAGACGGATACCGAACTTCTCGTTGACCACGACGACCTCACCATGAGCAATGAGCGTGCCATTGACCAAGACATCGAGCGGCGCGCCGGCCAGTCGATCGAGCTCGACCACCGAGCCCTGGTTGAGCTGGAGCAGGTTGCGAATCGGGATCCGGGCGCGTCCGATCTCCATCGAGATGGTCACCGGGACGTCGAGGATCATGTTGAGGTTGACGTTGTCCGAGGGCGGCGTCTGGTTGTCGGTGAAGTCCTCCGGGGTCATCGGCTGGGGCGCGCCCGCGCCGAACTCGTGCACCGCGCCCCCTGGTGAGGTCTGTGGCGGGGTGTCGGACTCTTTCTGCTCCTCGAGTGCCGCCGCCCAGTCATCGGCCAGCGCCGCATCGTCCTGGCCCTTGCCCTTCTCCGGACTCATGGCGTCGTCGTCTCCTTGTTCCCTTGCAGGAATTCAGTGATCTTGATGGCGTTATTGCCGTTCGAGGTCCCGAACCTGCCGCGACAGGTCGGGATGTCCTCGACATTGAGTACCACCGTCTCCGGCAGCTCGATCGGGATGATGTCACCGGGGCGAATATCGAGCAGCTCGCGCACCGTCAGGGTCGCCTCGGTCAACATCGAGAAGATCTCCACCTCGGCGATCTGCACCTCCTCGCTGAGTGCGTGCAGCCAGCGCTCGTCGACCCCGGAGCGGTCCGACTGCAGGCCGGTGTCGAGCAACTCGCGGATCGGCTCGATCATCGAGTAAGGCAGGGTCACGTGGAGGTTGCCGCCGCCACCCTCGAGTTCGATGTGGAAGTCGTTGATCACCACGATCTCGGTGGGACTGACGATATTGGCGAACTGCGGATTGACCTCGGAGTTGACGTACTCGAAGGTCAGGTCCATCACCGGCTCCCAGGCCTTCTTCATGTCGTCGAAGGCCGCGTGCAGCAGGTTCTGGATGACGCGCAGCTCCATCGGGGTGAAGTCACGCCCCTCGATACGCGAGTAATAGCGCCCGTCGCCACCGAAGAAGTTGTCGACCAGGGTGAACACCAGTCGCGGGTCGAAGACGAACAGCGCGGTACCGTGCAGCGGTGTCACCCGCACCAGATTGAGGCTGGTGGGGACGTAGAGCGAGTGGATGTACTCGGAGAACTTGGTGACCTTGGTGCCCACCACCGAGATCTCCGAGGAGCGGCGCAACAGGTTGAACAGGTGTACGCGCAGATAGCGGGCGAAACGCTCGTTGATCATGTCGAGCGTGGGCATCCGCCCACGCACGATGCGCTCTTCACTGGCGAGGTTGAAGGGTCGAACCTGGCCATCGGCCGGATACGGATTCTCCTCGGTATCGATATCGCCGCTGTCGACACCGTGCAACAGGGCATCGATCTCGTCCTGACTGAGGATATCGGTCTGCTGGGCCATTGCCGCCTGTCCTCTACTGCATCACCAGATCCGTGAACAGGATCCCCTCGATCTGCGCCGGCTCGCCGGCCTTGATCAGGGCCGCACCGAGCATCTCGGCGAGTTCCTCACGCAGTGCGTCCTTGCCCTCTGGGGTATTGAGTTTGGTGTAGTCCTGGATCGCCAGGTGGGCCAGGAAGTCGTTGCGGATCATCGGCAGATGACGCTCGATGGCCGCGGCCACCGCCTCGTCACGCGTCATCACCGTCACCCCCACCCGCAGGAAACGCACCGGCCCCTCGGCCGAGAGGTTGACCGTCATCGAGTCGAGCGGACGATAGAGCATCGGCCCGAGCGCCACGGCCGGGGCCGCGGCACCTGCGGTAGCTTCCTGCTCGGCGACAACCTCTTCGCCCTCGGTGGCCTCAGGATCATCGCCCCCCATTAGCAGGAAATAGGCGGCCGCACCACCACCGGCGAGCACCAGCACCACCAGCAGGATCAGGATGATCAACTTCCACTTACCGGAGGGCTTTGCGGCGTCCTCGGTCTCAGCCTTCTTGTTCTTCGCCATGATTCACCCAAAGATTGACTGGCACCCGTGAACGGGATGCGAATTGACTCCATCCGTGGAGGGGATCTCGTGTCGTGGCACCGACCCGCCCAACAATCGTCAAGATATTGACGACACGACCCAGACACCCCGGGGAGACGGCCCGGGTCGCCCACACGAGCACCGGTCCTGGCAGTCTACCAAAGCACCGCCGAGCGGAGGTCAACGACCAGGGAGGCGACCCGATCGTCAGCAGGACAGATCGCGACGGGGATCAGACGAACAGGTCGAGGCGCTGCGACAGGGCGCCGAGGGTACTATGGCCGAGCGTCCCGTTCCCGGCCGGCTCGGCCGAATCGTCGTCGCCGGCGCCCCGGCCCTCATATCCAGAGCCGCTACCGGCCTGGGCATCTCCCCCCTGGTGCTGCGGCGGCCGATCGGCGACGACGACATCACCCAGCCCCACCCCATCCTGACCAAACGCCTCGCGCAACCGAGGCAACGCCGCCTCGATCACCTCGCGGGCGACCGGATTGGCGGCGAAGAACTGGACGTTGGCCTTGTCGCCCTCCATCACCACGCGTACATCCAGCGCCCCCAGGCTCGGGGGGTGCAGCTTGATCTCGGCAACCCCGTCACCCGCGCGCGCCAGCCACTGCATACGCTCGACCAGTGGTTGTTCACCACCGGGACGGAGCAGCTGCTGGAGATCGAGCACCAGCGGTCGGCTGAGTTCGGTCACCGCCGCGCCCTGGACACTGACCGCCGGCGGCGTCACCGCCCCCTGCACCGCGTCTCGCTCACCCTCGACCGGAGACTGCTGCCCCCAGTGCCGGATCAGGTCGAGCAAGGCCTCGCGGGAGAGCTCTCGTGTACCGTCCGCGGGCGACAGCCCCGCCCTGGATGTTGTCGGGAGCACCAGCGTGGCCTCATCCCCCTCCACCCGCGCCTCGGGGCTCAACAGCATCCGCAGCGCGGCTGGTAAGGCCCCGCCCCCACCCTCACCCGCATCACCGAGTGCAGGCGCTGCACCGCCACCGACGACCGGGGCCAGGAGCGCACGCAGGGCCGCGGGCAAGGTCTCCTCCTCGGCCACGGCGTGAGCCCCCACGACCGGGGCCAGCAACGCCCTCAGCGGCGGCGCCAAGGCATCGATCTCGCTATCCGCCACATCGTCACCAGCACCGCCGAGCAGCGCCACCAGCGTGGCGTGCGCCGCCGCGTCGAGCACAACGCTCGGGGTCTCGCCGTGTAGCAATGCGCGCAGACGCTCGACCAGGACACCGGCATCGGCAGGACGGGCCTCCCCGGATGTGGTCGCGACACCGGCATCGAGCTGGCGCCGTAGCGCCGCGAGCAGCGCCTCGCCATCACGGAGCAGCGCCGCCTCAGCCTCGGCAGCGCCTGTTGATGCCGAGGCCGACGACGCCGCTAACGGGAACGCAGCAGGCGGCTGGTTCGGGAGCTGTTGCAACAACGTCATCAGCGCCGCCAAGGCGGCCTCGGGTGACTGCGCTGCGCGCAGCTCGGCGTCGAGCGCATCGAGGTCGACCCCGAGTTCGACGAGTGCCCCCCGCAACTGGGTCTCGAGCGCCTCGCCGAAGGCCGCTCCCGCCTCATCCGCCTCCATTGCCCCTGACGGACGCACCCCCGAGAGCAGCTGCAACAGACCATAGGGCTGTAATTGGGCCGACTGCGCTTGCATGACCGCGATCCTCGCTATTGATGAAGCGGGGCGGGGTCGCCCCGGTTGCGACCCCACCGCCCCGAGCTAGTCTTGATGCCGTTGATCGAAGGCACGCCGGGTCGCCCACATGTCCTGCTCACGCTGCTGGCGACGCCCCTCCTGGAGCGCCTCCTGCTCACGACGTCGCTCGATCAGCTTGTCCAGCGACAGACTCGCCTGGTGACGTTCGAGCCAGGCCGCGCGGGCCTGGTCGACCTGTGCCTGGGCAGCGCTGATGCGCAACTCTTGCTGGTCAAGGGCCTCGCGCAGCTGATCACGCATCCGCGCCAACTGCTTGAGCATGTTGACATCCTCCGGCACCAGGGCGTTCAGATAGTCGTTGAGATAGCGCTCGAGCTGCTCGCGCTGGGCCTCGACCTGGTTGAGGGTATCGAGCCGCGCGGCGAGGCCGACCGCGGCCTCGTTCTCCTGTGCCTCGCGGATGCGTAGCAGGCGCTTGAAACGACGGATGCCGGCACTCACAGTCCACCCCGCATCAGCGCGATCAGGCCGTCGCAGGCCTCCTCGAAGGTCACGCACTCGCTGCGCTGCTGGGCGAGATAGGCCTCGAGACGGGGATACATCGCCACCGCCTCGTCGAGCTGGGGATCGGTGCCCTTGCGATAGGCGCCGACGGCGATCAGGTCGCGGTTGGCGGCATAGGTGGCCATCATGCCGCGAAAGCGCCGCGCCGCCTGCTCGTGTTCGGGGCTGATTAGCGCGCTCATCACGCGCGAGACCGAGGCGCCGACGTCGATCGCCGGATAGCGCCCGCTCTGGGCGATCTCGCGCGAGAGCACCACGTGGCCGTCGAGGATGCCGCGCGCGGCGTCGACGATCGGGTCGTTCTGGTCGTCGCCCTCGGCAAGCACGGTGTAGAAGGCGGTGATCGAGCCCCCGCCCCTGTCGCCGTTGCCGGCGCGCTCGACCAGCGCGGGCAGGCGCGCGAACACCGAGGCCGAATAGCCCTTGGTTGCCGGCGGCTCGCCGATGGCCATGGAGATCTCGCGCGCGCCCTGGGCGAAGCGCGTCAGCGAGTCCATCAGCAACAGCACGTCGAGCCCCTGGTCGCGGAAGTACTCGGCCACCGTGGTTGCCACCAACGCGCCGTGCTGGCGCAGCAGCGGCGACTGGTCGGCCGGCACCGCCACCACCACGGTGCGCCGGCGCGACTCGTCGTCGAGGATGTCGTGGATGAACTCGTTGACCTCGCGACCACGCTCGCCGATCAGACCGACGACGATGACATCGGCAGCGGTGAAGCGGGTCATCATCCCCAAGAGCACGCTCTTACCGACACCACTGCCGGCGAACAGCCCGAGACGCTGACCGCGCCCGACGGTGAGCAGACCGTTGAGGGTGCGCACGCCGACGTCGAGCTGGGTGCGGATCGGGTCGCGGGTGAGCGGATTGATCGGGCGCCCGTCGATCGGCATCTCTTGCTGCGCGCGCAGCGGCCCGGCGCCGTCGAGCGGCTCGCCGTTGGCGTCAATCACCCGTCCGAGCAGCTGTGGCCCAACGGCGATGCGCCGCTGCTGGTCGAGCGGCTCGATCCGCGCCCCCGGCACCAGTCCCTCGATCCGCCCCTCGGGCATCAGGAAGGTACGCTCGCCCTGGAAGCCGACCACCTCGGCCGAAACCCGACCACCGCTGGCGGTATGGATGGCCGCGCGCCCGCCGACCGGCAGCCGGATCCCCTCGGCCTCGAGGGTCAACCCGACCATGCGCGAGAGCTGCCCCTCGGGCTGGGGCGGCACCACCTTGTCGATGCGCCGTCCCGATTGCGCCAGGCGCTCACGCAGCCCGCTGACCAGATCGCGGGTGCCCTGCTCGCGCAGTCCATCGATCAGCTCGCTCATCGTTGCTCGACCTCTTCATCGGCCAGCGTGGCGCTCGCCGGCCCGGGCGCGGCATCGGCGTCTGCGACCGGCGCATCCACCGGGACCGCTCGCGACGAGGGCTCGGCGCCGCCTGCCACGGGCTCATCCGCCGCCGGCTCGACCTCGCCCCAGAGCGCCTCGACACCCTGACGCAGCCGCTCCTCGAGCGTGGCATCGATCCGGCTCGGGCCGCTCTCGACGATACAGCCGCCACGGGCGACCTCCGGGTCCGGGCGCCAGCTGATGCGTTCGTCGCGATCACGCGCATAGGCCTCGAGGATCTCCGCATCCTCGGGGTTGATGCGCACGCGGATCTCGCGATTGCGCGAGGGCAGCTGCCCGAGCGCACTGCCGAGCACCCGGGCGACGTGTTCCGGGTGCTGCTCGAGCTCGGCCATCACCACCCGTCGCGCCATCGCCACCACCAGCGCCAGCAGCTCGGGCTCGAGGGCATCGGCGGCGGCGGCCAGGGGATCGGCGAGATCGCGCGCCACACCCTCGAGCGCCTCGACCGTCTCGCGCACCTTCTTGTCGTAGCGCGCCCGGCCCTCCTTCTCCGCCTCACCCTGGCCGAGTTCGCGCCCCTCCTTGTAGCCGGTCTCGAAACCGGCCTCGTAACCGGCATCACGCGCGGCCTGCTCGATCGCCTCGATCTCGGCGGCGGTCGGCAGATGGCGCTCGGGTTCGGGCTCGACCTCGGGTTCTGGCTCGGGTTCTGGCTCGGGCGGCGGCGCGCCGACATCCGGCGGCTGCCAGCGTTGCACCGGCCCGTCGAGCAGATCGGCATAAAGCACCGAAGATCCCGAACCGCTCACACCATCTGCTCCCCGCCGGCCCCGCCGAGGACGATGTCACCGCTCTCGGAGAGTCGACGCGCCACGGCAAGGATCTCCTTCTGCGCCCCCTCGACGTCGCTCAACCGCACCGGTCCCTTGGCCTCGAGGTCCTCGCGCAGCATCTCGGCGGCGCGCTTGGACATGTTCTTGAAGATCTTGTCCTTGAGCGCGTCATCGGCGCCCTTGAGCGCAAGCACCAGCGAGTCGGTGGAGATCTCGCGCAGCAGGGTCTGGATACCGCGATCGTCGACGTCGACCAGGCTCTCGAAGACGAACATCAGCTCCTGGATGCGTTCGCCGAGGTCCTCGTCGACCTGGGTGACCCCGGACATCACGTTGGTGCTCTGCGAGGCGTCCATGAAGTTGAGGATGTCGGCGGCGGTCTTGACCCCGCCGACCATCGAGGACTTGGCGGTGTTCTTGCCCGAGAGCTGGCGCTCGAGGATCTCGTCGAGCTCGTGGAGCGCGGCGGGCTGGACGCCGTCGAGGGTGGCGATGCGCAGCACGATGTCCGACTGCATCCGGTCGGGGAGATAGGAGAGGGTCTCGGCGGCCTGGTCGGCGTCGAGGTGCGAGAGCACGATGGCGACGATCTGCGGGTGCTCGTGACGGATCATCTCGGCGATGGCGCGCGGATCGAGCCACTTGAGCGCCTCGAGCCCCTTGGAGTTGCGCCCGAGCAGGATACGATCGATCAGCCCCGAGGCCTTGTCCTCGCCGAGTGCGGAGTTGAGCACCGAGCGCACATAGTCCTCGGCACCGATGCCGAGCGAGGTATGCTCCATGGCCGTCTCCGAGAAACGCTTCAACACATAGTCGATGTCGGTGCGCGAGACCCGCTCAAGCGAGGCCATGGCGGTGCCGATCTTCTGCACCTCCTTCGGTCCCATGTGCTTGAGCACCTCGGCGGCCGGGGCCTCTCCGATGCTCATCAGGAAGATCGCCACCTGCTCGGGGCCGGGGCGCTTCGAAGGATCAGTTGCCATCTTCGTTCAGCCAGCTCTTCATCACCTGTGCCACACGTTTCGGATCCTCTTTGACCAGCTCGCGCACTGCCTCGAGATCGACCTGCTGTTGATCGCCCTCCTTCGGCCCGGTGAGCGCGGCGATTGCCGCGCTCTGCTGGGTGATTGCCACGGTGTCCTCGCCAAGTTCACCCTCGCCACCGACACCGCCCCCTTCACCCGATTGATCCTCGAGCGCGGCGGCGGCCTCGTCGGCAGGCGGCGGCGCAAGCTGCCGCACCGCCGGGCGCACGATGGTCAAGAGTATCATCAGCGCGAGGATCAGCCCGGCGCCGATCTTGGCCAGTTCGAGGAACCACGGCTGGGTCCAGACCGGCTCGGCATCGACCGCGTCGGCGGGGGTGAAGGAGGCGGTGATGACATTGAGCGAGTCGTTACGGGTGTCATCGAACCCCACCGCCTCACGCACCAGCGCGCGGATACTCGCCAGCTCCTCCTCCGAGCGCGGTACCCGCACCACCTCGCCCTCTTCATTGAGCTCCTCGCGATAATCGACCACCACCGCCGTCGACAGCCGGCGAATATTGCCCGGCATCTCGCGCACGTGTGAGATCGCCCGGTCGATCTCGTAGTTGCGCGTCTTCTGCATGCTACGGCTGCTCGGCATCATCGGATCGGCCACAGGGGCCTCGCCGACGGCGCCACCGGCCGGCGGTTGGTTGGTCAGCGCGCCGGGGATACCACCGATCGCCGGATCGCTGCCGACGCGCTCCTGCTCGCTGAGCTGCTCGGAACGCACCGCGGTACGCTCGGGATCGAACGACTCCTGGGTGCGCTCGACGCGCGAGAAGTCGATGTCGGCGGCCACCTGCACCCGCACCCCGTCGCGCCCGAGGATCGGCACCAGCAGGGTCATCACCCGATCGACATAGCTGCTCTCGAGACGGCGGATGTAGTCGAGCTGATCGGCCGAGGTCGACAACCCCATCTCGTCGTCGTTGCTGGTGAGCAGTCGACCGTGCTGATCGACCACGGTGACCTGCTCGGGATCGAGCGCCGGGATGCTCGAGGACACCAGATGGACGATGGCTGCGACCTGGGTGTCGTTCAAGGCCCGGGTGCCACGCAGGTGGACCACCACCGAGGCGCTCGCCGGCTTGCGCTCGCGCACGAACACCGAGCGCTCGGGCAGCGCGAGATGGACCCGTGCACGTTCGACCGGGTCAAGCGCCGCGATCGAGCGCGCCAGCTCCCCCTCGAGTGCACGCTGGTGACGCGCTCCCTCCATCAGCCGGCTGGCGCCGAAACCCATGTCCTCCTGCAACAGCTCGAAGCCGAAGTCCGAGGCGCGCGGCAACCCCTGGCCGGCGAGCAACAACCGGGTCTCGGCAATCTGTGCCTGGGGGATCTCGATGCGTCCGGAGAGATCATCGATACGATAGGCCACGCCGAGCTGATCGAGCGCCTGCACCACCTCGGCGGCCTCGGCGTTCTCCATCCGCGAGAACAGCGGCGCATAGGTCGGGCGCATCGACCAGTAGAGGATGGCGCCGGCCACCACCAACCCACCGGCGATCATCCCCAACAACGCAATCTGCCGCCCCACCGGCAGCTCGTTGAAGGTCTTGATGCCGGTCGAGAAAGCGGCTGTCAACGAAGACGCCATCGACAAATAGCTCCGTGGATCCGGGCGCGCTCAGCGCTCAGACCTGCATCCGCATGACTTCCTGATACGCCGTCAGCAATCGATTGCGTACCTGATTGGTCGCCTCGAAGGCGAGGCTCGACTTGTTCATCGCCACCATCACCTGAGGCAGGCTGGTGTTGGCCTCGCCGAGTTCGAAACGGGTTTGCACCTGCCGCGCCTCCTGCTGGACCGCATTGACCGAGCGCAGCGAGTCGCGCAACACCGTGGCAAAGGCATCGCCCTCGCTCTGCGCCGCCGGCTCCGGCGTCGTGGGCATGCTCCCCTCGACCCGTCCCGACTGCGAGAGCGCGCGCATCTGCTGCAAGACGTTCTGGATCTGCATGTCACTCACGTTCGCAATCTCCCATAGCTTCCATCTGCCTGACCGGATCGGGCCTCGCAGACGCGAAGGCGCTCCCGATCATGGACACAACCAGGACATTGCAAATTAAATGCCAAACAGTCGGAAAGGTGGCGATCAGCGATCGCGAGGGGCATCTTAGTGATACGGACCCAGGGTCAGGGACACGTCACGTGGTCGATCGGCCGCAAGCCGTCGAATTCTTGACGGCTGATCTCGGTCTCCCGGTCTCGCCAGCTAGCCCCCGCGCCCCAGCCCGAACTTGCGCATCCGCTCGACCAGGGTGGTACGCCGCATCCCCAGGCGCCGCGCCGCACGTGCCACGACCTGATCGTTCTGCGCCAGGGCGGCGACGATCATGCGACGCTCGAGCTCATTGAGATAGCCGCGCAGCTCGGTGCCCTCTGGGGGCAAGGCCACCTCATCGTCATCGGGGAGAGGTGTGGGCGCGGGGCTGGACTCGGACACACCAGTAACCAACGGCAGATCGACGAGCGCGGCGGCGGCCGACTCGGGACGAAAACGTGGCGGCAGCTGCGCCAAGTCGACCGGTTCACCCGGATAGAGGATCGCTAACTGCTCGAGCAGGTTGGAGAGTTCGCGCACATTGCCCGGCCAGGGTCGTTGCGCGAGATAGGCAATCACCGCCGGGGTCAGTCGCGCGGTCTCGATCGCCTGTTCAGCGAGCCGCTCCTCGAGCGCAGAGATCAGCACCGGGATGTCGCTGCGCCGCTCGCGCAATGCCGGGAGTTCGATCGGGAAGACGTTGAGCCGGAAGAAGAGGTCCTGACGGAAGGTGCCTGCATCGACCGCATCCTGGAGGTTGCGATGGGTCGCCGAGATGATCCGCGCACGGGCCTGGATCGGCTTGTTGGAACCGACCCGCTCGAAGGTCCGTTCCTCGAGCACACGCAGCAGCTTGACCTGCATCGGCAACGGCATGTCGCCGATCTCATCGAGGAAGAGCACACCGTCGGCGGCAAGCTCGAAGCGCCCGGTGCGAGCGGTGAAGGCGCCGGTGAAGGCGCCCTTCTCATGCCCGAACAGCTCGCTCTCGAGCAGGTCGGGAGGGATAGCGCCACAGTTGACCGCGACGAAGGGCCGGTCACGGCGTGCCGAGGCGGCATGGATGGCACGCGCCACCACCTCCTTGCCCGAGCCGGTCTCACCGAGGATGAGGACGGTGGCATCGCTGTTGGCGACCTGGGTGATGGCGCGCTTGACCGCGCGCATGCTCGGATGGACACCGACCAGACCCTCGAGTCCGGGCGGCTCGGCACGGCGCGGCGCGGCGCCGGCGAGCAGCCATTGCAACACCGCCAACACCCGCCCCGGCGCAGGCGGTGAGCCGACCACGCAGACCTGCTCGGGCAGCGCCTCCCGGGCGACTTCATCGAGGGGCTGGCAGATCAGTGGCAGCGATGATGGGGACAGACCCGCGAGCAGCCGAGTCAGCTGCGCCCCTGGCGCACACAACCACAGCGCCGAGAGCGCCGCGGCATCGAGATCGTCGAGGGTCCCGAGCGGCTGCACCTCGCAGCCGAGGAATTCCAGGATATGGCCGGTCCGGTCGCGAGACGCTTGGTCACCGAACAGACCAATCCGCACGCGTTGCTCAAATGGGTTGCCCTCGCTCGGCATCGTAAACGCAATCCTTCCGCGGTGAACGCAGCCCCGCGCTCGTAACACTCGCGCCCCCGACACGCGGAAGGCGAGCAGACGGCCGCCGAACCGGCTTGCTGTTTGCTCCGGAGAGGGCGCATCGCGATTCTTGATGGAGCGTCGAGTTTCTAACGTCCGCACCGACGCCTGTCAAGCATACGGCCATCAGGGTGCGACCGGGGACGCGCAATCACAACCACCGACGGTCATTCAACGACGGGCCCGAGCCACCGCGCGACGGTGCATCCGAAACACCCAACGCCCCAGCGCCTCGCCCAGCCCTGCGTCGTGACACCGCCAGCGTGCCCCGACCATCGCCTCGAAGGTGCAACGTGTATCGAGTTCGAGCACCAAGGGTTGGGCGAACGCCGTCGAGGGGTAGAATTCGAGTCGATCCTCCCCGCTCGCCAGCAACGCGGACGGGACCACCACGCCCTCGGCGCTCAGCGTGGCCGTGACCGGCGCCGGCACCTGCTCCTGCATCCAGGTCGAGAGCAACTGCATCAGTAGGTCGAGTTTGGCCTCGAGGCGCTGCAACTCCAACGGCGGGGACTCGTCACGACCGGCGCGACCACCGTCCTCGAGGACCGCGACCGCATCGAGTAAACGCACTCCGGCCTCGGGCAGGGTCACGGCCCGCCGACTCGGCGCCAATGCCAGGGTGAGGGTCACCGCCAAACCATTGCCCAGCACCGCTCGCCAGGCGGCAGGAATGACGGCATCGGCGGCGACGTGTCGATCATGCATCGCAGAATCCAGGTTGAGGTTCGCGCCGACGGTCGCTCCTCGCCGGGGCCGGACCGACCGTCACCGCGGCGCCCTGCCAATCTTGGCCGCGACCGCGAGCCTTCGGCTAAGATAGCGCCATCCTTGGCGGAGCGCACCTGCAACCGCAGCCGCCGCCTCCTCAGATAGGCAGAATCGGAGCCGACCACCATGCTTTCCAGCATCGAGAACCACTATGAACGTCTGGTCGCCGCGCGTATCAGCGAACTGCTCGCGGCGCGCGGCGAGCCCTTCGACGCGGGCTATTTCGATGATCTCGCCTGTGTCGCGCTCAACTATCTGCCACCGCGTTACGTGCGCCACAGCATCGATCTCGCCTCCCACCAGAGCGACGAGGAGCGCGCACGCATGGCCGAAGAGGTCGCCGATGCCGTAGCCTTCGCCTTCGAGACCACCCGCCGCCGCCGCGCCCCGCGCTCCCACGAGGACTGATCCAACAGCGTGGGCGCATCCCGTGCGGGGAGGCGAACGCCGTCACCGGGGCGGCGGCCAGGGGCGAGTGCATTCAGGCGATCCCCTACCGCCACGTCCGGTCCCGTCCGGCATCGGGGTCGCGTGCCGCAGCCCGGTTGAATCGAGCCACCCGGTGCGCCATCTCTGGCGACATGACGCCCGACCGAGCACCACGCGAGCACTTGCGCGTGGCCACCTACAACATCCACGGCGGGGTCGGCCGTGATGGCCGACGTGACCTGCGGCGTATCGCCGCCGTCCTGCAACGCCTCGATGCCGACCTGATCGCCCTCCAGGAGGTCGACTCGACCCCGACCGGCCGTGAGCCCTCGGCGCAGATGCACGAGCTGGCACAGCTCGGCGACTACCTCGCCATCCCTGGCCCGACCATCCTCACCCACGACCGCCACTACGGCAACGCCTTGCTCACCCGGCTGGCGGTCACCGCGCTCACCCGTGTCGACCTCAGCCAAGATGCCCGCGAGCCGCGCGGGGCCATCGTCGCCGACCTGCACAGCGCCCGAGGGACCCCGCTACGCTGTCTTGCCACCCACCTCGGACTGCGCACCGGCGAGCGCCGCTGCCAGATCGAGCGGCTACGCCCCTGGCTCCTTGCCCCTCCCACCCCATTGCTGGTGATGGGAGACTTCAATACCTGGTGGCCGCTGGCACGCACCGAGCGCTGGCTTACCCAGTGGCTCGGTCCCAGCCCCCGTCTGGCCAGCTTTCCGGCGCGCTGGCCGGTGCTCGCCCTCGATCGGCTCTGGGTCGCCCCCGAGGGGGTGTTACAGGGACTCGCGCGTCTCCAGGACCCGCTCACCCGTCTCGCCTCCGATCATCTGCCACTGTATGCGGAACTGGCGCTACCGATCCCCACGACCAGCACCCGCCGCGACTGAGGAGCCTGACACCATGGAACGCAACGCCCCGCTGTTCGTACCCGGCGAGACCTGCTGGCAGGTCACCGCCAGTGAGCGCATCACGCCGTTGATCGATGGTGAAGAGTACTTCGCCACCCTGCGCCGCACCTTGATCGCAGCGCGTCATCAGATCTTGATCCTCGGATGGGACCTGCACAGCCAGCTCGAACTGGTCCGCGAGCCCCCCGACGACGGCCTTCCGACCCGGCTCGGCGAGCTGCTCCACGCCCTGCTCGAGCGCACCCCCGAGCTCGAGGCGTGGATCCTGCTGTGGGACTACGCCCCGATCTATGCCCTCGAACGCGAGCCGTTGTTGTTCGGCATCCACCCCTGGCGCCAACACCCACGCCTGCACTTCGCACTCGACGACACCCACCCCGTGGCGGCTAGCCATCACCAGAAGTTGGTGGTCATCGACGAGACCCTGGCCTGTTGCGGCGGTTTCGATCTCGGCAAGTGGCGCTGGGACAGCAGCGCGCACCGCGCCGAGGACGCCCGTCGGCGCGACCCCGACGGCGAGCCCTACCCCCCCTTCCACGACTTACAGCTGCTGGTCGACGGGGAGAGCGCCGGCGCACTCGCCGAGCTGGCCCGCGCCCGCTGGGCGCGCCTCGGCACCACCCCTCCGGTACCCTCCCCGCCCCCCGACCACTGCCCCTGGCCAGCGGGGGTCGAGGCACGCTTCCATCGCCAGCGCTGCGCCATCGCCCGGACCCAGCCGACACAGCCCGAACGCAACGAACACGCCGTACGCGAAGTCGAGCAGCTCTATCTGGCACTGTTTGCCCGCGCCGAGCGACTGATCTATGTCGAGAACCAATACCTGACCTCGACGATCCTGTGCAGCGCGCTGTGTGAGCGTCTCGACGAGCCCCAGGGCCCCGAAGTAGTGATCGTACTGCCGCGCGAGACCGGCGCCTGGCTCGAGCAACACACCATGGACATCCTTCGCGCGCGCCAGCTCGAACGCCTGCGCGCCGCCGATCGGCACGATCGCTTACGGGTCTACGCCCCTGAGGTCCCTGGACTCGAACAGGGCTGCCTGATGGTCCACGCCAAGCTGGCAATCGTCGATGACCGCTGGCTGCGGATCGGCTCGGCCAACCTCAGCAATCGCTCGATGGGGTTGGACACCGAGTGCGATCTCTGTATCGAGGCCGAGGGGGAAGCGGCACATACCGCGCTCGTCGCGCTCAGGCGCGAACTCATCGGCAATCTACTCGGCTGCACCCCACGGCAGCTGGCCGAGGCCGAGGCCGACGCCGGTGGCCTGATCGGGGCGATCGACGCGATCCGCGCACAGGCCACCCCGGAGCAACACACCCTGGTGCCACTGACCGGTGAGGTTGATCCGGAGTGGGAGCGCCAACTCCCCGACGAGCGCCTGATCGACCCACCGCGTCCACTCAGCCCGGTCGACCTCGGCGACGCCGTGCTCGGGCGGCGCCACCTGCCCCACGCCAGGCGACGGCTGCGCCTGGGGATGGCACTGATCGGCCTGCTCGCGGGACTGGCGCTGTTGTGGCGCTGGGGGCTGGGCGAGGCGCTCGACCCACAGCTGCTCGCCACGCGCCTGACCGCACAGCTCCACGCCCCCTGGGGACCGGCGCTACTGCTCTCGGGGTTCGTCATCGGCAGTCTGCTGGCGGTCCCGGTGACGCTGCTGATCCTGGTCACCGCACTGGTCTATGGCCCCCTGGCGGGGGCTGGCTATGCCCTGTTCGGTGCCTTGCTCGCGGCGCTCGCCGCCTACGCGATTGGTGCCTACCTTGGGCGTCCCACCGTCGATCGACTCGCCGGCGGTCGCATCCATCGACTCAGCGAACGTCTGGCACGACGCGGCATCCTCACCATCGTCGCCGTACGCATCGTGCCGGTGGCGCCCTTCACCCTGCTCAATCTGCTCGCCGGGGCCTCGCACATCCGCTTGCGCGACTACGTCATCGGCACCCTGGTCGGGATGCTGCCCGGAGTGGCCGCAATGGCGGTATTCGCCGAGGGGCTGATGGCGCTGTTACGTCGCGCCAGCCCGGAGCAGTTCCTGTTGCTCGTGCTCGCCCTGGCGTTGATCCTCGGGCTTGGGCTGCTCGCCCGCCGGCTACTCGGGGTGTTGCTCCAGGAGCGCTGAACACGGCCTGCCCGGACCCTCAGCCGGTGGCGGTGATCGCCGCCAGCAGTTGCTCCTGGAGCAGCTCCGCGCGCGTCAACGAGCCATCGATGGCCACGCTCGCCGCACCCTCGCGCAGTGCCACGTCGAGCGCTCGACACAGCCGCTGCAACTCGACGAAGCCGAGGGTCCCGGCGACACCGCTGAGCGCGTGGGCAATGCGCCGCGCCCGGTCACGCTCATCGGTCTGTAGCGCCTGGCGCAACTCGGTCAGGTCGTGGCGGTGATGGTCGGCATACATCCCCAGCAACCGCACATAGACCTCGCGCTTGCCATGCAGGCTCTTGAGGGCGAAGTCGAGATCGACATGATCGAGTCGGGCGAGCCGCTCGAGGACATCGGTCTCGGCCGCACCCATCATCTCCTCCGGCACCACGCCGACCACGGTCCTGGCCGACGTCGTGGTGGCAGCGGTGTGCGGGACACGCGCGAGCCAATCGAGCAGGGTGGCATAGAGGCGCTGCGGCTCGACCGGTTTGGGGACATGACCGTTCATCCCCACCGCCTCGCAGCGCCGTCGGTCATCGTCATAGGCATTGGCCGTCATCGCGATGATCGGCACCGTCTCCCATCCCGGTAACCGCCGCAGCCGCCGGGTCGCCTCGAGACCATCCATCTCGGGCATCTGCAGGTCCATCAGCACCAGCGCATAGGATCCGCGCTGCGCCATCTCCACCGCCTCGCGACCATTGCTGGCCACCTCGACGCGTAATCCGACGTCCTTGAGGATCTCGGCGGCGACCTCCTGGTTGACCAGGTTGTCCTCGACCAACAGGATCTGCGCGTCGCGATGCTGCGCCCGTAAGCGGGCCGCGGCATCCTCATCCTCGCGGCGGTGCCCGAGCCGCTGCGCATCCTGGTCGTCGGGACGCCCGAGCCAGGCGGTAAACCAGAAGGTACTGCCCTTGCCCGGGGTACTCTCGACACCGGTCTGTCCGCCCATCATCAGCGCCAGCCGACGGGTGATCGCCAACCCCAGCCCACTCCCCGAATAGCGCCGGGTGGTGGAGTTGTCGACCTGGCTGAAGGGCTGGAACAGGCGCTCGAGTGCCGCGGCGTCGATACCGATGCCGGTATCGCTGACGGCGAAGCGGACCAACAGCCGCGTCTCTCGCGCCTCGAGCACCTCGGCGCGCAGCAGCACCCGCCCCTCGTGGGTGAACTTGATCGCGTTGCCCAGATAATTGAGCAGCGCCTGGCGCAGTCGCGTACTGTCGCCATGGAGCACGGCCGGCAACCCCACGCTCTCGCAGACGAGTTCCAGCCCCTTGGTCGCCGCCTGCGCCTGGACCAGCGCCTCGACCTGCGAGAACAGCTCAGCGACGACGAAGTCGTGGCTCTCCAGGGTGAACTTGCCGGCCTCGATCTTGGAGACATCGAGGATGTCGTTGATGATCGATAGGAGATGATTGGCCGCCCCGGTGATCTTGGCCAGGGTAGCGCGCTGCTGTGGGTTGGCCAGATCGCGCCCGAGCAGATAGCTCAACCCGAGAATGGCGTTCATCGGCGAGCGGATCTCGTGGCTCATGTTGGCGAGGAAGGCACTCTTGGCGCGGCTGGCCTCCTCGGCCCGCTCGCGCGCCTCGGAGAGCTGACGGGTACGCGCCGTGACCAGCTCCTCGAGATGATCGCGATAGCGCGCCAGCTCCTCGGCGATGCGTTTTTTCTCGGTGACATCCTCCTTGACCGCGACATAGTGGGTGATGCGCCCGTCGGGCTGACGGATCGGCGCGATCACCGCCATCTCGATGTATTCGCTGCCGTCCCGGCGGCGATTGACGAACTCACCACGCCACACCTCACCACGCCCGAGCGCGGCCCAGAGTTCACGATAGGTCGAACGCGGCGTCCGTCCCGACTGGAGGATGCGCGGATTGGCGCCGATCAGGGCCTCGCGGGCATAGCCGCTGTTGTGCACGAAGGCCTCGTTGACATATTCGATCGAGCCATCGAGATCGGTAATGGTGATGCTCTCCGGGCTCTGCTCGATGGCCAGCGAGAGCTTACGGATGCGCTCCTCGGCAGCCTTGCGCTCGCTCAGGTCGATGTCGACACAGTACATCTGCGGCTCGCCATCGGGACCGCGCAGCATCACGTGACTGGAGAAGACGTGTGCCGGCGAGCCGTCGGCACGCCGCAGCGTCATCTCCCCGGCCGGAGGCACCGGGGCGCCGTTGACCCAGGAGTCGACCGCGCTGACCACGTAGTGGCGCATGACATCGGGGATGATCAGATCTTCGAGCTTGGCCCCGAGCGCCTCGGCTGGGCGATAGCCGTAGAGCACCTCGCTGGCCGGGTTCCAGTAGATCACCCGACGGTGGCGATCATAGCCCTGCACCGAGATCGCCTCGACCTGCTCGAACAAGGCGTGGAAACGGGTCTCGGTATCCCAGGCCGCCTCGGCGGCGCGATGACGCTCGGTGACGTCGCGCGCACAGCCGAGCAGCGCGTAACAGGCACCGGTCTTGTCGTCGCACAGCGGGGAGTAGCACACCTCGAACCAGCGCCCCCCGGTCCCGGCGGGCGGCTCGAAACAATGGTCGCGCCGCAGTTCGGTCCCGGTCTCGAGGACCGTCGTCTCATGGTCGCGCAGCCCTGCGGCGACGGCGGCGGGGAACGGCTCGGCAGCGGGATGATCGATGAGTTGCGCCGCAGTGACGGCAAAGCAGCGCTCGAAGGCGGGGTTGCAGTACAGATACCGGCCATCGGGGTCCTTGACCCAGGTCGGATCGGGGAACTGGCGGACCAGGTTTGCGAGAAAGGCATCTGCGTCCATTGCCCTGTTGGGGGCATCACGCTCGCCCAGTCGAAAAAGCCATGCCATGGGGTACTCGTCGGAAATCGCTCGCTCCGTGGTTTACAAAACGCGCACTCGGCCACCGGCTACCGGCCACGGCAGGCACGTGTGTCGCGTCCTCCCGGGTCGGCACCCTGATATCCATCTCCGACGACCTGACCACACCGCGCCATCGCACCCAAGATAAGTCTGGGGCATGTATCAGCGCTTCCGTGATCGCGCACCCGACCCCGAATCCCTGGGCGGGTACGCTCCAGCCTACCCTTTCACTCTGACACCTTGATTATCCCGGACCTGCATGGAGAAGACGGCAGGACCCTGGGACGCAGAGATCATCGACCTGTTTTCTGGCGTTGTCGGATGCGCTTGTCAACCCCGGCCGGCTCGCCGGTCATCCGCCCGGTCACCCCGGCCGGGACCGACCCGACGCGCAACCCACGAAGAAACAAAGGAAAATGACCATCACCAGCGATTCAGCAGGCCCCCGAGCATGAATAGCGCTTGAGCACGCACGCCGCAGACACCACCTGGAGCCATCAGTATCGAGCTGATACTATCGAGTGAAGTCCTGCTCGCGGCATCCGCCCCGTATCAGCCCAGCACGGAGGCCTGTTAAGGTGACCCAAACCCTGGTTCGCTACTCCAAGGTCGTCGAGATCGTCGGTGACATCCTCAAGGTGAGGGTCCCGACCCGCGGCGGCAACACCCAGACCCGTGTCGCCTTCGACGACCTGGCGCTGGTCGAGGACCCCGGCGGCTTCAGCTCGCTGGCGCGCGCCATCCGCATCGACCGCGACCTGGTCTCGCTACAGGTCTTCGCCGGCACCAAGGGGCTCTCCACCGAGGCCTCGGTACGCTTCCTCGGCCACCCGATGCAGGTCACCTACTCGGCCAATATCCTCGGGCGGGTGTTCCGCGGCGACGGCGAGCCCTTCGACACCGCCCCCGACCTCTCCCAGGACCCCAAGCTCGACATCGGCGGCCCCCCGGCCAACCCCGCACGCCGCCTGCTCGCCTCGAAGATGATCCGCACCGACGTGCCGATGATCGACGTCTTCAACTCGCTCGTCGAGAGTCAGAAGATCCCGATCTTCTCGGTCGCCGGTGAGCCCTACAACCAGCTGCTCGCGCGCATCGGCATCCAGGCCGACGCCGACATCGTGGTGTTCGGCGGGCTCGGGCTGATCTTCGACGACTATCACTACTTCCTGCGTCGCTTCGAGGACGCCGGCGTGTTCGCCCGCACGGTGATGTTCGTCAACCTCGCCTCCGACCCCGTGGTCGAGCGACTACTGGTGCCAGACATGGCGCTGGCGGTAGCCGAACGCTTCGCCGTCGAGGAGGGCAAGCGGGTGCTGGTGCTCCTGACCGACATGACCGCCTATGCCGACGCCATGAAGGAGGTCGGCATCGCAATGGAGTCCGTCCCCTCGAACCGGGGCTACATGGGCGACCTCTACTCCCAGCTCGCGCGCCGCTACGAGAAGGCCGCCGACTACAAGGACGGCGGCTCGCTGACCATCCTCTCGGTGACCACCATGCCCGGCGACGACGTCACCCACCCGGTCCCGGACAACACCGGCTACATCACCGAGGGGCAGTTCTACCTGCACGACGGCGTCATCGATCCCTTTGGATCGCTGTCGCGACTCAAGCAGCACGTCATCGGCAAGGTCACCCGCGAGGACCACGGCCAGATCATGAACACCATGATCCGCTTCTACTCCGGTGCCCGCGACGCCGAGCAAAAGCAGGCGATGGCCTTCGAACTCTCCGAGTTCGACCACCGCCTGCTCAGATTCGGTCAGCTGTTTCGTGAGCGCTTCATGGACATCGAGGTCAGCCTGCCGCTCGAGGCCGCGCTCGATCTCTGCTGGCAGACCCTGGCCGAGTGCTTCGAGCCTGCGGACCTGTTGATGAAGCAGCAGCTCATCGACAAGTACTTCCCCCGCCTCGACGATCCGCATGACGCGGTCGCCTGACCCGGGAGCGCGGCCATGGCACGACTGAGCCTGAGCAAGTCATCGCTGGCCAAGCAACAGCGCCAGCTGCAGACCTTCGAGCGCTACCTACCCTCGCTCGATCTCAAGCGCCGCCAGCTGCTCGTCGAGCGCGCCCGCGCTCAGGATGAACGCACCGCGCTCGAGCAGGCGATCGCCGCCCTGCGCGCGCAGGTCCGCGAGCAACTGCCGATGCTCGCCAACACCGAGATCCCGCTGGCCGAGCTGACCCACGTCGCCCAGGTCCAGATCGACGAAGAGAACCGCATGGGCACCCGGCTGCCACGCCTCGTCGGGGTCGACTTCACCCGCACCGACTACGGTTGCCTGAGCCGTCCGCACTGGGTCGACCCACTGGTCGAGCGGCTCGAACAGATGCTCGAGCTGCGCCTCCGGCTGCACCTGCAGCAACGGCGCGTGGCGCTGCTCGAGACCGCAGTGCGTAAGGTCACCCAGCGCGTCAACCTATTCGAGAAGGTGCTGATCCCGCGCACCCGCGCGCACATCAAGCGCATCCGCGTCGCCCTCTCGGATGCCGAGCGCGCCGCCGTAGTGCGTTCCAAGATCGCCAAGGCCAAGCGTCAACGGGGAGGTCTGGCATGAGCATCATGACGATGCGCCGCGTCACCCTGGCCGGACTCGCGGCCGACAAGGACGCGGTGCTCGAACAGCTCCAGCAGCTCGGCTGCATGCACCTAGTCGAACTCGGCAACCGCCCGAGCGAGCCCGAGCGCGTGCCCTCGCCCCACGCACTCGAGGCCCGCAAGGCATTGCGCTATCTGCTCGAGGTCCCGGACAAGCGCCGCCAGATCCGCGAGCACACCGACTTCGACCTCACCGCGACCATCGGCGCGGTACTCGACAATCAGCAGCGGCTGCGCGATGTCAGCGATCGTCGTGATGCGCTGCGCCAGCGCCTCGCCGAACTCGACCCCTGGGGCGAATTCGACCTCCCCGAGCCGGCGGCGCTCGCCGGGCACAAGCTGTGGTTCTATATCCTGCCGCTACGCCAGCTCGACGCCCTCGCCCGACTCGACCTGCCCTGGCAGATCGTCCATCGCGACCATCGCCAGGCCTGGGTGGTGGTGATCGCCGAGCAGGAACCGCCGAGCGACGCCCTACCGGTGGCCCGCACCCACACCGGCGCGCTCAGCCGCTCCGAGGTCGCGCGCCGCCTCGAACGCACCGAGATCGAACTCGAGTCGGTGGTCGCCGAGCGTCATGCACTCACCCGCTGGATCTACCTGCTCTCCTCGCACCTCGCCCAGGCCGAGGATCTGGCCGGGCTCAACTACGCCCGTGCCCAGACCTACGACGACGAGGCACTGTTCCTGGTCCAGGGTTGGGTCGCGCTCGAGGACTGCCCCGGCGTCCAGGTGTTGGCCGAACAGCTCGGCCTCGCGCTGCTGCTCGAGGCCCCGGGTGCCGATGACCAGCCGCCGACCCGACTCGACAACCCGGCCCCGGTGGCCGCCGGTCAGGACCTGGTCGGCTTCTACCAGATGCCGGCCTATCGCAGTTGGGACCCATCGCGGGTGCTGTTCTTCTCCTTCACCCTGTTCTTCGCGATGATCCTCTCCGACGCCGGCTACGCCTTGGTGCTTGGCGCCGGGCTGGCACTCGGCTGGCGCCGGCTCGGGCACAGCGAGACCGGGGCGCGGCTGCGCCTGCTCGCACTCGCGCTCTGTGGCGGGGCGTTGCTCTGGGGGATCCTGGTGGGGAGCTACTTCGGCGTCACGCCAGCGCCCGACGGACTGCTCGGCCGGCTCAAGGTCTTCGATCTCGACGACTTCGCCACCATGATGCGGCTGTCGGTGGCGATCGGCGTCCTCCACCTGGTGCTGGCCAACATCGAGCGCGCCCTCAGTGCCGGGGCCGGCGGCGAGCGTCGCGCCGCGCTTGCCTGGGTCGCCGCACTGATCGGCGGCTTCGCGCTATGGATCGGCAACGGTGCCGGGGCCCCGAACTGGCTCGCCACGAGCGCGCAGTGGCTGCTCGGTATGGCCCTGTTCGCGCTCCTTACCCTTGGCAGCGACCGCCCGGTACGCAGCCTGGGCTCGGCATTGCTGCGCCTGCTCGATGGCCTGCGCCAGCTCGCCCGTATCACCCAGGCCTTCGGTGACGTCCTCTCCTATCTTCGTCTGTTCGCGCTGGGCCTGGCCTCGGCCTCGCTGGCGCTGACCTTCAACGAGCTGGCGCGCGACGTCCACCAGGGATTACCTGGGCTCGGACTGCTGTTCTCGATCCTCATCCTCCTCGTCGGTCATGTCCTCAACCTCGCCCTCTGCCTGATGAGTGGCGTGGTACACGGACTGCGTCTGAACTTCATCGAGTTCTACAACTGGGCCCTGGCCGGCGAGGGCTATCCCTTCAGGCCCTTTAAGAAGACGGAGCTGAGCGAATGAACGAACTGGTGATTGCACTGGGTTGGGCGGGGCTGTGCGGCGCCATGGCGCTCGGCGCCATCGGCAGCATCATCGGCTGCGCGATCGCCGGCCAGGCGGCGATCGGCGCCATGGTCGACACCGATTCCGGCTATGGCCGCTATATCGGCATCTCGGTGATGCCCTCCTCGCAGGTCATCTACGGCATCGTGATCATGTTCACCCTGCAGCGCGAGGTCACCGCCGAGACCGCCCCGGCGCTGTTCGGCATCGGCATCCTCGCCGGGCTGGCGCTGCTGTTCTCGGCAGTGCGCCAGGGCCAGGCCTGCGCCTCGGCGATCCACGCGAGCAAGACCAAGCCCGAGATCTTCGGTCTGTCGCTGGCCCCAGCGGCGATCGTCGAGGGCTTCGCGGTGTTCGCCTTCGTCTTCGCGCTGGTGCTCGCCGGCGGCATCCCGGCCTGACCCGGAGGGAACGCAACAGATGACCACCACCGACAACGCCATCCCCGAGGGACTCGCCTCCTCGGGTATCGAGACCCTGATCGCACGACTGCGCGAGGAGGGGGTGAGCGCCGGGCGCGATCAGGCCGCCGAGATCGAGCGTGCCGCACGCCGCCAGGCCGCCGAGATCGAGCGCACCGCCAATGAACGCGCCGCGGCCATCGTCGAGGAGGCGCGGCGCGAGGCCGAGGCCCTACGCAAGGGCGGCGAGGAGGCGCTGCGTATCGCCATGCGCGATACCGTGCTGCGGCTCAAGTCGGAACTCTCCGACCGCTTCAGCGACGAGGTCAAGCGGCTGATCGCCGTCGAACTCGAACAGCAGAGCTTCCTCCAGCAGCTGATCCTCGAGGTCGCCCGCGCCGCCCGCGAGGAGGCCGGGGTCGACGCCGGCCAGGCGGTCGACATCCAACTCCCCCGGGCCCTGGTCGGTCCCGAGGAGCTGCGGCGCAACCCGCTGGAGCTGCGCGAGGGCTCGTTGTCGCACTTCGTGCTCTCGATCGCCGGCAACGTGCTCGCCGAGGGCGTGACCTTCAGCGTCGGCGACGACGACAGTTGTGGCATCCGTCTCTCGTTGCGCGACCAGGACGTGCAGATCGATCTCACCGACGACAAGGTCGCGGCGCTGCTGCTCGCCCACCTCCAGCCACGCTTCCGCGCCATCCTCGAGGGGATGGTGAAATAGCGGGGAAGGCGCCATGACCGACTCGCACCGTTATGCCATGTTGCTGAGTGCGCTACCGGCGCACGGGGCGCTGTTCGCCGCGCGTCAGACACCGCTCTCGCGTCTGCGCCTCGAGCAGCGACTGACCCAGCTCGATGATGAGGACGCGCGCACCCTGCGCACCCTGCGCACCCTGCTCGAGTGGGCCGAGCAGGATCCACGCAGCAGTGATCAAGCCGTCCTCGAGCGCGCCCGGCGGCTGATCCCGACCTTGCCCGATCCCTTCGCCCGTGACCTCGCCGACTGGCGACTGGAGATGCGCACCCTGATCTGTGCACTACGCCACCGTCACCGCGGCGAGCCACCGCCAAGCGAGCGGCGCTGGGGCCATGGTCGCTGGAGCGGACAGGTGCACCGTCACTGGAACGAGCCAGCATTCCGACTCGAACGCGCCTGTCCCTGGCTGCCGGAGGCCGCGCGCCGTCTCGACCAGGGGGATGCCCTGGGGCTCGAGCGATTGCTGCTGCGCACCGTCTGGGACCATCTCGAGCGACTCCACGACGGCCATCACTTCGACTTCGCCGCGGTGATCATCTATGCCCTGCGTTGGGATCTGGTGGCGCGCTGGACCAGCTATCACCACGAACGCGCGCTGACGCGCTTCGACGACCTGGTCGAGACCGCGCTCGACGGGGTCGAACTCATGCCCGAGGTGGCGGCCTGAGCGCACCGCGCCGGTCGCCCGCACCTGTTCAAGAGGAACCCGCAATGGATGACGCGCTGACACCCCAAGTCCAGGCCGACTCGCCCGCCCGGGTGGTCTCGGTCCAGGAGAGCCTGGCCACCATCGAGGCTGGCTGGCGCGACGGTGCGCGCCTGCCGTTGAAGAAGAACGAGGTGGTCTTCATTCGCCCCGAACGCAGTCGCGAGGAGCGACTCAAGTCCGAGGTGTTGCGGGTGCGCGGCGCATTCGCCGATGTGCAGGTGTTCGAGGACACCCGCGGGGTGAGCGTCGGTGACCCGGTCGAGCAGTCCGGCGAGCTGCTCTCGGTCGAACTCGGCCCGGGGTTGCTCGGCGAGGTCTACGACGGGCTGCAGAACCCACTGGAGAAGATCGCCATCACCCACGGGGTTTTCCTGCCACGCGGGGTCGATCTCGACGCCCTCGATCGCAACCGTAAGTGGTCCTTCGTCCCACAAGTCCAGCACGGCGCGCGGCTGCGCGCCGGCGGGGTGCTTGGCACCGTCCAGGAGGGACGCTACACCCACAAGATCATGGTGCCCTTCGACCAGGTCGGCGAGGTCGAGGTGACCTGGATCCAAGAGGGTAGCATCACCGTCGATACCCCGGTGGCGCGCATCCGCGACCGGCGCGGACACGAGCGCTCGCTCGACCTCATCCAGCGCTGGCCGGTGCGCCGCGCGCTCACCGAGCACATGCTGCGCGCGCGCACCACCGAGCGGCTCTACCCGAGCGAGCCGATGACCACCAGCATCCGCCTGATCGACACCTTCTTCCCCATCGCCCGCGGCGGCACCGGCTGCATCCCCGGCCCCTTCGGCGCCGGCAAGACGGTGCTCCAGCACCTGCTGGCCAAGCATGCCGCCGTCGACATCGTGATCGTGGTCGCCTGCGGCGAGCGCGCCGGCGAGGTGGTCGAGACCATCAGCGAGTTCCCCCAGCTCGCCGACCCCAAGACCGGCGGTTCGCTGATGGATCGCACCATCATCATCTGCAACACCTCGTCGATGCCGGTGGCCTCGCGCGAGGCCTCGATCTACACCGGCATCACCCTCGGCGAGTACTACCGCCAGATGGGCTATCAGGTGCTGCTGCTGGCCGACTCCACCTCGCGCTGGGCGCAGGCGATGCGCGAGACCTCCGGACGGCTCGAGGAGATCCCCGGCGAGGAGGCCTTCCCCGCCTATCTCGACTCGGCGATCCGCGGCGTCTACGAGCGCGCCGGGGTGGTGCGCACCGCCGATTCCAGCGTCGGCAGCCTGACCATGATCGGCACCGTCTCGCCGGCCGGCGGCAACTTCGAGGAGCCGGTCACCCAATCGACCCTGAGCACCGTGAAGTGCTTCCTCGGGCTGTCCTACGACCGTGCCTACAAGCGTTTCTATCCGGCGATCGACCCGCTGATCTCCTGGTCGCGCTATCTCGGCCAGCTCGCCCCCTGGTACGAGGAACACCTCGGCGCCGACTGGAACCGTCGGGTCGAGGCGATGCAGCAGCTCCTGGTCCGGGGCGAGGCGGTGCAGCAGATGATGCAGGTCACCGGTGAGGAGGGCGTGACCACCGAAGACTATGTCACCTACCAGCAGGCGCTGCTGCTCGACATGACCTTCCTCCAGCAGGACGCCTTCGACGCGGTCGACGCGGCGGTACCACTGACGCGCCAGCGTCAGATCTTCGAGCTGATCGATGCCCTGATCGGCCACGAGCGCGACTTCGCCGACAAGGACGCGGCGCGCGCCTTCTTCACCCGGCTCACCGCGCTACTGAAGAACCTCAATTATGCCGCCCAGGACTCGCACGACTTCACCCGCCTGCTCGAGGAGATCGCCGCGCTCGATGAGGACAGCCCCGCCGCCACGCTGGCAGCAGCCAGCTGAGGCCGAAGAGGCCAGGGCTCAGCCCTGGCCCACCGCCGGCTCAGGCAGGGTGAGGTAGACCTCGACCCGACGATTGCGGGCGCGTGTCCCGGCATCGCGCTCCTCGACCAGGGGCTCGGCCGAGCCAACACCCTCGACGCTCATCCGCTCCGGCGCCACGCCGAGGCCGGCCAGGGCGGAGGCGACCGCCTCGGCCCTGGCTCGCGACAAGGCCTGATTCCGCGTGGCATCACCACTGCCATCACTGTGCCCACGCAACCGCACCTTGAGCGCGGGATGGGCGTCGAGGTGTGCGGCGACCGGCGCCAGCGCCGCGATCGGCCCATCGGGCAGCTCAGCGCTCCCCGGGGCAAAGCGTAGCGCCTCCTCGCCCAGGCTCACCAGGGCGCCGTCCGCGGTGAAACGAGCGCCGAGCACGGCATAGTCGTGCAACAGCGTCGCATGCGCCGCCCTCTCGGCTGCGCCGCGAGCGGCAGCGAACCGCTGATCGAAATCGGCACGCTGCGCCTCGATACGGTGTTCGAGCGCCTCGAGCGCGGCGGCCTGGTCATGCGCGCGTTCCTGCTGCCGCTGTTCCAGCTGCTCGATGCGCTGCTGTTGCGCCTGCCAGCGCGCCGTCTGCGCGGCCAGTTCGGCACGCAGACGCGCCAGCGGATCGGGTTCCTCGAGCGGGGCCGCGACCGGGGCCGGTAACCCGCCGTCGGCGACATAGACCAGGCCCAGCCCGGCAATGAACATCAGCGAGAGGAAGGGGACAGCGAACCAGGCCTTGGTGGCGCTCGTCGAGGTCTGTTCAGACATGGCAGATGACTCCTGAAGTCGACAACCGATCGGGTGACACGGTCAATGGCCGGGCACACAGATTTTGTGCCGCGCGACCGCCCGTACGGTCGACCACAGCAAGATCACGATGATGCCGGTGAGCATGGTGAGCATCGCCACGCCGAAATAGCGGTAGAACAACACCTCGGTCTGTTCGGCCATCACCATCGAGGCGATGCTGAAGGCCGCCAGCGGGAAGGAATAGGCCCACCAGGAGAGGAAGAAGCGCAGGCGCAGGAAACGCCGGGCCTGGCTGAACAGCAACAGGGTCAGGAACATCGCGGCGAAATAGAGCACCAGGGCGAAGGTATCGAGATCATCGACCAGTCGCGTATAGGCGATGAATCCAACCGCCGGAGGCGCGATCAGGATGAACAGGGTCGGGGTCAACCGGTCCTCGATCGGATTGTGGAACAACACCCGGTTGAAGATGATGGTCAGCAGCACCAGCCAGAACAGCACGCCGACACTGAAGAAGAACCAAGAGACCGACTCGAACCCCAGCGGTACCCCGGCGATCGGCACCAACACGTTACCCACCGCGGGGATGAACCAGGCCGGGTTCATGTGCTGCACCTTGAAGTGCTCCTGATGCATCCAGGCGCTGACGATATAGAGGGTGAAGACCAGGTGCAGTCCAGCACCGGCGAACCACAGCGTCCGACTCACCGTCTGTTGCAGCGGTAGATAGGCGATGGCCAGCAGCAGCAGGCTGATCGAGATGGTGGGGAAGAAGTTGAGCTTGACCGGGTGGCGCAACTCGGCGAGTACCGCCTGCGGATAGCGCACCAGCTTAGCGCCATAGAGCAGCGCCAACACCAGCAGCAGCAACGAACTGAAGCCGACCAGCCAAGGATTGATACCGAGATCCAGGCCGAGCAGGTGCTGGGCCTTCTCCCAACCAATGGTCAACCCGCTCATCCCCATCACCATGGCGAAGAACGGGATCGGGAAGAAGGCCAGGCGCCCCTGTGGTCTATCGTCGGTAGCTGCCGCCCCCATCTGCGCGCCACTCACAGGCTCGACCCGAACAGCAGCACGGCAAGCGCCAACGCAATCGCGCTCGCCGGGACGAAGGGCCAGAATTGGGCCGGACGCGCCGGCAATGGGCTGGTGGTCATCGCGGGACTCCTTTGGGTTCCACGCACCGCAGCCAGACCTGAAGAGGGCCCGGCCAACGACGCTTGACGAATGGGTCGAAAGGCGACGCAGTCTAGTCGGCAGAGCCGTCGACGGCATTGATAAATATCACAGCTGAGGACTTGGTTATAACTGGTAACAAAGGGCTCTCAGCGGCCAGCGGCCAGCGGCCAGCGGCCAGCGGCCAGCGGCCAGCGGCCAGCGGCCAGCGGCCAGAAGATTGAACCGCCAAGACACGAAGCTCGCAAAGAAAGCGACCAGCCTTCAGCAAGGCTGGTCTCCAGTGTCGGTCTGTAGTTCAACCCCGGCGCTAGGGGACAAGCCTGCACTTCCCGCTGGCCCCCTTCTCTCCGCATCCTTCGCGGCTTTACGGTTCAACCCGCTGGCGGCTGGCGATTGAACCGCCAAGACACGAAGCTCGCAAAGAAAGCGACCAGCCTTCAGCAAGGCGGTCTCCAGTGTCGGTCTGCAGCTCAACCCCGGCGCTAGGGGACAAGCCTGCACCTCCCGCTGGCGGCTGACAGCCCCCCTTCTCTCCGCATCCTTCGCGGCTTTGCGGTTCAACCCGCCGGCGGCTGGCGATTGAACCGCCAAGACCGGACGCTCGCAAAGAAAGCGACCAGCTTTCAACAAGGCTGGCCTCCAGTGTCGGTCTGCAGCTCAACCCCGGCGCTAGGGGACAAGCCTGCACTTCCCGCTGGCGGCTGACAGCCCCCCTTCTCTCCGCATCCTTCGCGGCTTTGCGGTTCAACCCGCCGGCGGCTGGCGATTGAACCGCCAAGACAGGACGCTCGCAAAGAAAGCGACCAGCCTTCAGCAAGGCGGTCTCCAGTGTCGGTCTGCAGCTCAACCCCGGCGCTAGGGGACAAGCCTGCACTTCCCGCTGGCGGCTGACAGCCCCCCTTCTCTCCGCATCCTTCGCGGCTTTGCGGTTCAACCCGCTGGCGGCTGGCGGCTGGCGGCTGGCGGGTTAGAATGGCGCCTTCGATCGCGGCACGATCGAGCTCGACCAACGCAAATACCGGCGTGGCCTAGTCTGCGGCTGATCGGCGTCCACGGCCTGCTAGCGGCCTTTTCGTCACGTCCGCCCCAAACCCCAGGCGATCAGCGCCCTGGTCGCTAGGGCGCTGACCCTGATCCGCCCCAACCTGCAGGGCGATGTGGTGGGGGTCGATCTGACACTGAGCGGCCTACTCGGCGCCGGCTGCTGCGGTGGTGAACCCGACCATGCGCCCGCGCATCCCTCGTCCCCGCCCCACTCGGCTTGCGGGGATCGGCCATCACGATCACCAGGGCCATACGGCCCGAGAAGGACCCATGTCATCGATCACTGTTCTCGCGCCACTGCACCGGCGTCTTCTCTCGATCCTACTGCTCGGCGCGCTCGCGCTGCTCGGCGGCTGCACCCCGGACAACACCGCCCAGGAACTCCAGGGGCGCACCATGGGCACCCATTACAGTATCAAGTTCTTCGGTCACCCCGACGGCCTCGAGATCGGTGAACTGCAGGCGCGGATCGACGCCCGGCTGGAACGGGTCAACGACCTGATGTCGACCTACCGCCCCGATTCGGAGCTCTCGCGCTTCAATGCCAGTGAGTCGGACGATTGGTTCCCGGTCTCCTCCGAACTGGCCACCCTGGTCGCGCTCGCCGAACGCATCAGCCTCTTCAGCATCGGTGCCTTCGACGTCACCGTCGGCCCGGCGGTCAACCTCTGGGGCTTCGGCCCCGGCCAGCCCCCCGAGCAACTGCCGAGCGATGAGCAGCTCGCCGAGGTGCGCGAGCGTATCGGCTTCCCCCGACTTGAATACCGGCTCGATCCTCCGGCGCTGCGTAAGGAGAAACCCGGGGTCTATGTCGATCTCTCCGGCATCGCCAAGGGCCATGGCGTCGATCAGGTCGCGGCGGTGCTCGAGGCAGCGGGCGTCACCGACTATCTCGCCGAGGTCGGCGGCGAGCTGCGCGCCAGCGGCACCAAGCCCGACGGTAGCCCCTGGCGGATCGCCATCGAGCGCCCCGAGACCGGGGCACGCGAGGTCTATCATGTCGTCACCCTGCACGACAGCGCCATGGCGACCTCCGGCGACTATCGCAACTTCTACACCCGTGACGGCAAGCTCTACAGTCATACCATCAACCCCATCACCGCCCGCCCGGTCACCCACACCCTGGCCTCGGTCAGTGTGATCGCCGCCGACTGCGCCCAGGCCGATGCCCTGGCCACCGCCTTACTGGTACTCGGCCCCGAGGCCGGTTTCGCCCTCGCCGAGACCCATGATATCGCCGCCTTCTTCGTCGTCCGCGAGGACGACGGCTATAGCGACCGCGCCACCTCCCGCTTTGTGGCGCTCAGCGCCGAGTGACCATCGGCGCCGGGCCTGCCTGCCCGGCGCTATCGCCCAGGAGTCTGAGACATGCACACCCGAACCCCCGCGATCCCACCCAGGATCATGGGCATCCTCAATGTCACCCCGGACAGCTTCTCCGATGGAGGCAGACACCTCGATCCTAAGGCGGCCATCACCCATGGACTCGCCCTCGCCGCGGCCGGGGCCGATATCATCGACGTCGGCGGTGAATCGACCCGCCCCGGCTCACGCGCCGTCCCCGCCGCCGAACAGTGCGAACGCGTGCTACCGGTGATCCGCGCGCTACGCGCCGAGCTGCCCGGGGCCGTGGAGATCAGTATCGACACCACCCTCGCCGAGGTCGCGCGCGCGGCACTCGACGCCGGCGCCAACTGGATCAACGATACCGCAGCCGGCGAGGACGACCCCGGACTGCTCGCACTAGCCGCCGAGAACAGCGCCACCCTGGTACTGATGCATCGTCGGGGACGCCCGGAGACCATGCAGCAGGACCCGCGCTATGACGACGTCGTTGCCGAGGTCGAGGACTATCTGCTCGAGCGCGCCGGGGTGGCGATCGCCGCGGGCGTTGCCGCCGAGCGCATCCTGCTCGATCCTGGGATCGGTTTCGGCAAGACCTTCGAGCACAACCTCGCGCTGATCGCCGCACTCGGCCGTCTGCGCGCCCACGGCTACCCGGTGCTGCTCGGCACCAGCCGCAAGCGCTTTCTCGGCACCATCTGCAACGAATCATGCCCGACTGCGTTGGATGCCGCGACCGCAGCAACCACCACTGCCGGAGTATTGGCCGGGATCGAGGTGTTTCGCGTCCACGACGTCGCCGCCAACCGCCAAGCCGCCGACGTCGCCTGGGCGCTACATCGCGCGGGGATGCGCGCCAGCGACTGAGCGAGCGGCCGACTCAGTCGTCTGCGGCCCGCCGCCGTGGCAACACCCGCTGCTCAGGGACCATCTCCAGCATCTGGCGCTCGTGTGCCTCGGCGGCCAGGCGCTTGTTCTCCAGCACCCGCTGCTGACGCACCCGGACCCCGTAACCGAGCGCTGCGCCACCAGCGGCGCTCAATGTCACCAGCCCGAGGGTGACGAACTGGGTCAGCATCATAGTGACCCCGATCCCCACCGCCCCGCCGACCACGGCCCCCGTCTTGAGGCTCGCCCCCCAGGAACTGCGCCGCGCCTTGGCCGCCAGCCGCTCCTGCGAGCGCCCGGCCTTGGCGCGCTGCTGCTCGGCCTTGACCCGGATCTTCTCACGCTCCTTGGAGAAGCGCTCGCTCAGACGCGAGGTGGCGCGGTGACGGTAGGCATCGGCGATGGTGTTGAACCACAGCGCCACCAGGATACCGATCGCGCCAGCGAGCAACGCGAACAACGGCCAAGTGGTCTGCCAATCGGTGCTCAACGCGGTATAGACCAGGAGTGCGGTAACCCCCTGCAGCAGGAAGATCCCGATCAGGAATCGGATCAGGCTGCCGAGGCTGTGTGGAATGATGCTCATCAGTCTCATCTGCTCAGGTTGTGAACCACGCCCGAGCGCGGCTCGACGAAGAATCCATGCTCGGCCAACCGCCCCCGACACTGCGCCCCGGCCACGCGCTCAGCCCAGCCGCCCGCGGCCTGACCGAAGAGCGCGGCTCGATCCACTCCAGCCAGTGTTCGGGCGGGGCCTCGATCAACGCCCGCAGGCGCTCGTGCAAGCGCTCCAGCGCCGCCGCGTCCTCGACCGGGCGGTCGCAGGCGTCGACGACGCCGTAGAGATACTCGGCGCCGACCCCGGAGAGGTCGACCAGCAAGCGCGGTCTGCGCGCCTCGAGCGGCAGCAGCCGGGGGGCGACACCGGTCACCAGGAAGGGGCCGCTCCCGCGCTCCAACCGGGCCGCCGACCCTGGCCAGCCATGACGGCGCAGTGTGCGCCCGAGCCGATGACGCATCAGGTCAGAGAGTTCGGGAGCGAGCTGATCGACCAGGGCCATATCACCGGACTCGGCATACACCGGCACCAAGAAGGTGTGCGCATCGCGCCGCGGCGCCCGCGCGCCGGTGGCGCGCGCCACATAGGTCTCGATGATCCGGAACAACTCACGATAGCGTTGCACATCGGCCGCATCCAACCCACTGGTGCGCCCGAGCAACACAAAGGTATAGAGCCCGTAACCGGGCTCGGCGCGCTCGAACAGCAGATTCATTGCGACGGCCGTCTGCGCCTCGCTGGCCGGCGCGCCCGAGGGGTAATAGCGCATGCCATAGACCAGTGATTCTCGCAGCGGCCCGTCGCTGGCATCGAGCAATCGGACACGACGATCGAGCCCGGCGGCAGCGGCCTGCTCGAGTGTCGCGCGCGCCCCGGAACCGGTGAGCATCAGCGCACGCTCAAGCACCGGCGTAAAGGCCGACTCGCCGCCCTGGGCGATCATCTCGGTGACGATCTCACTGACCGGCGCACAACCGCCACGCAACAGCGCCTCGGTGCCCTCGCCGGGCTCCACCCCGGAGAGATAGAGGTCGGTGACCAGAGGACTCAGCTCTGCCCCGCTACCACGCCCCTCCATCCCCGCGCAGCGCGCCTGCAACTCCTGGCGCAACCCTGC
Source organism: Marichromatium bheemlicum (assembly GCF_012276755.1). Taxonomy (GTDB): domain Bacteria; phylum Pseudomonadota; class Gammaproteobacteria; order Chromatiales; family Chromatiaceae; genus Marichromatium; species Marichromatium bheemlicum. Next base: position 95,448 of record NZ_JAAXKX010000009.1, read on the forward strand.
CGGGTCGGTGCTGTAGAGGATGTGCTCCGACATCGACGGACGCGGCCCCCCATTGGTACGCTCAGCGGCCAGCTCGGCGCCTGGGGTACGCCAGGGCGCCGCACCCTCGACCACCCCTGAGCCGGCACAGCCACCGAGCAGCAACACCAGCACGCCCAGCAACAGGGGAGGTATCACGGCGGCGATACACCTGCGAAGGGACTGTGGATCGGGATTCGGCGTCGACATCAAGGGCACCCCCGCCCTGGCGGCACAAAGGTGCCATGATAGCCGATCATGTCACCGGCTCCAGTACCAGCGACCAGCGACCAGCGACCAGCGACCAGCGGACTGAACCGCAAAGGCGCGAAGGGCGCAAAGTGAGTGATGTGTGATGTCGGCGTGAGGCCACAGGCGGCGTGGGTCCGCACCGCCGTCGGGTGATCGCGCCCACTGGCGGCTGATCGCTGGCGGCTTATTCCCCCTTCGCGCCCTTCGCGCCTTCGCGGTTCAATCTCTCCGGCTGGCGGCTGGCGGCTGGCGGCTGGCGGCTGGCGGCTGGCGGCTGGCGGCTGGCGGCTGACTTGCGACCGCCCCCGACGCGCGGCATCCTGTGGTCCGTTCCAGGCGCCCGCCACCACCACACACGAGTCCATCGATGCAGCAAACCTCCAAGCCCTACGCCGAATCCTGTGACCAGAATCGCGCCCCCATCCTCGCGGTGATCGCCCCGCTCTACGCCGGGCGGCGCCGGCTGCTGGAGATCGGCAGCGGCACCGGACAGCACGGGGTCCACTTCGCCGCCGCGCTGCCCGAGCTGTGCTGGCAGTGCAGTGATCGCGCCGACGAACTCCCGGGGATGCGCCAGTGGATCAGCGAGGCGGCGTTGCCCAACCTGCCCGAGCCAATCACGCTCGACGTGCTGAACGACCCTTGGCCGGCACCCGGATTCGACGCCGCCTTCAGCGCCAACACCGCGCACATCATGCCGGTCGAGGCGGTCACGGCGATGTTCCGTGGGCTCGGCGAGGTGCTCGCCCCTGGTGGCCTCTTCGCCCTCTATGGCCCCTTCCACGAGGACGGCCGCCCGACCAGCGAGAGCAACGCCACCTTCGACGCCTGGTTGCGGGCGCGCGACCCGGCGATGGGAGTACGCGATCGTGCCTGGTTGCTGGGACTGGCCGAGGAGCAGGGGTTCGAGGCACTCGCCGAACACGCGATGCCGGTCAACAACCGCATCCTGGTGTGGCGGCGACGCTGAACGAGGCAGAGAGACATGGCCAAGGAGAAACACCCGGTCACCCAGGCGGTCAGGGCGCTGCGCGCCGCCGGTATCGCCTTCACCGCGCACGGCTACGACTATGTCAGCGGCGGCGGCACGGCGCAGGTGGCCGCAGCACTCGGAGTCGACGAGCACCTGGTAGTCAAGACGCTGATCATGGAGGACGCCGACGGGCGAGCACTCGTAGTGTTGATGCACGGCGACTGCCAGGTCGCCACCCAGCACCTGGCACGCGCCATCGGCACCAAGCGGGTACGACCCTGCGCGCCCGAGATCGCCGATCGTCACTCCGGCTACCGGGTCGGCGGCACCTCACCGTTCGGGACCCGCCACCCGATGCCGGTCTACTGCGAGCGCGGCATCCTCGAACTCCCGCGGATCTACATCAACGGAGGTAAGCGCGGCTTCATCGTCGAGATCGAGACCCAGGCCGCGCTCCAGCTACTGCAGGCGCAACCACTCGATCTCGCGGTGCCCGGCTGACCCGATCTCCCGCCCTCCCGATCGGGGGATGGGGCAACTTCAGCGCCGGGCGAGCCGGCAGTGTCCCCGCAGCCCGCGCCGCCGCCACCAGCGCAACAGCCCCCAGGCACTGGTCCGGTAGCCCATCCCGGTACAGGGTTCGAGCACGATCTCCGACCAGCGGTGACGCCGCAGCGCCCGCACCGGCGCGCCGAGCGCGGCATCGCAGGCGACCAGGGCATCGGCCCAGGCCCCGAGGTCACGCCCGTGCAGCGCACGCCAGGGGCTGTCGTCATAGACCAGGATGCCGCGATCGCTGACCGCCGGATCCTGCAACCACTGCGCCGGAGTCCGGTGCCCCGCCCCGGCCCAGCGCGCCAGTCCGTAGGTCAGTGGATGTTCCCCGACCACCAGACCGGGACCTCGCGATGGCGGTGCCGGCAGCCGCCCTCCACCCCAGGGCCAGAGCCCGTTGACCACCGGCACCCCGCGCGCCTCACGGGCACGGTTGACCGGGTCGGCGAAGAACAACATCTGCACCTCGTTGAGCAACCGCGTCCAGGTCAGGGCATCGGCACCGCTGATGGCATCGGCGCTGAGCGCCTCGCCCAACACCCGATAGAGCGGCGTGGTCACCAGTGCCGGGGGATGTGCCAAGCGCAGATACCAACGCTGTGGGGTCGGTGCGAACAGCTCCACACCCTCATCGGCGAAGTGATCGTTGAAGCTCGACACCAGCGCCGCCGTCTCCTCTGCGGTGAGCGCAAAGCGCTCGAGTTCAAACAACCGCAGCCGCTCCATGTCCGGGCGCAGATAGACCGGATCGGCGTGTAGCCAGTAGGCGTCTTCGCCCGCACCGGGCGCGATCAGCTCCGGGGCCTCGCCGAGCAGACACAGTGGCGCGCTAGGCAGATCCCGCCCCGGTTCACCGCGATAACCGAAGGCGGCGAACAAGGCGACGAAGGGATCGGTCTCGGCATCGGTGAACGGCCGTGCGCGCGCCAGCAGACGATCGAGATTGGGCAGCGCCGGGAAGGGCTCGGGGCGCAGCGGCAAGGGACCGAGCAGTCCCGGACAGATCAGTTCCAAGGCCGGCCGCATGCTCACGACACCGCCAGCCCACGTGCCAGATCGGCTTGGATGTCGGCCACCGATTCCAGCCCCACCGCGACCCGCAGCAGGGCCTCGCTGATACCCGCCTCTGCCCGCGCCTCGGCGCTGAGACGACCATGGGTGGTGGTAGCCGGATGCGTGATGGTGGTCTTGGCATCGCCGAGGTTGGCGGTGATCGAGATCATCCGGGTCGAGTCGATCACCCGCCAGGCCTCGGCACGCGCCCCCCGCACCTCGAAGGAGACGATACCGCCACCACTACGCTGCTGAGGACCGACCAGATGGTGCTGCGGGTGATCGGCGAGTCCTGGGTAATGGACCCGCGTCACCGCCGGATGGGCATCGAGCCACGCGGCGAGCTGCGCGGCAGCACGCGCATGTGCCTGCATCCGCAGCTCAAGGGTTTCGAGGCCCTTGAGAAAGACCCAGGCGTTGAACGGACTCATGCTCGGGCCAGCGGTACGCATCACGCCGAACACCGCCTCGCCGACCAACTTGCGATCGCCGACCACGGCACCGCCGACACAGCGCCCCTGCCCGTCGAGATACTTGGTCGCCGAGTGCACCACCACATCGGCGCCGAGTTCGAGCGGACGCTGCAACGCCGGGGTACAGAAGCAGTTGTCGACCACCAGCCGACAGTCGTGCCGGTGGGCGATCTCGGCCAATTGCCGCAGATCGGCCATCTCGGTGAGTGGGTTCGACGGTGTCTCGCAGAACAACAGCCGCGTCCGCGACTCGATCGCCGCCTCCCAGGCGGCGGCATCAGCGAGCGGCACGCAGGTGGTACGCACACCGAAACGAGCGAGATAACCACTGAACAGCGAGCTAGTACTGCCGAACACGCTACGCGAGATCACGACGTGATCGCCCGCCTCCAGGGTCGCGAGACAGAGCGCGAGGATGGCGGCCATACCCGAGGCGGTGGCCACGCAACACTCACCCCCCTCGAGGGCGGCCAGCCGCTCCTCGAAGGCACGTACCGTCGGGTTGGTGAAACGCGAATAGATGTTGCCTTCGGCCTCACCTGCAAAACGCGCGGCGGCCTCGGCCGCGCTCGAGAACACGAAGCTCGAGGTGGTGAAGATCGGTTCCGCGTGCTCGCCTTCCGGGGTACGGCGCTGACCGGCCCGTACCGCACGCGTGGCAAAACCCGGCGCCTCCGAGGCGCCGGCCGAATCATCCGGGAGACCGGGATCAGACTGAGTTGTGCAGGTCAATGACACTCTCACTGCGCGCAGCGCGCTGTTCCTTGGCGCCATCGTTGCGATTGGCCTCGAGGGCGCGCAGATACTCCGGGGTGACGTCCCCGGTCACATAGTTGCCATCGAAGACCGAGGTATCAAAACGGTCGACATGGCTCTTACCCTTCTTCTGGACCGCGTCGATCAGATCGTCGAGATCCTGGAAGATCAGTCCATCGGCGCCGAGTTCGGCGCAGATCTCCTCCTCGGTACGCCCGGAGGCGATCAGCTCACTGGCCGCCGGCATATCGATGCCATAGACGTTGGGGTAACGCACTGGCGGCGCGGCCGAGGCCAGATAGACCCGGTTGGCACCGGCATCACGCGCCATCTCGATGATCTGCTGCGAAGTCGTGCCACGCACGATCGAGTCGTCGACCAACAACACGTTCTTGTTGCGGAACTCGAGATCGATGGCGTTGAGCTTCTGGCGCACCGACTTCTTGCGCACCTTCTGCCCAGGCATGATGAAGGTGCGAGCGATATAGCGGTTCTTGATGAAGCCCTCGGCATAGGGCAGACCGAGATGGTTGGCCAGCTGTAGCGCCGCGGTACGACTGGTATCGGGCACCGGGATGACCACGTCGATGTCGTGATCGGCCCAGTCACGCTTGATCTTGGCGGCGAGCTTCTTGCCCATGCGCGAGCGCGCCTTGTGCACCGAGATGTTGTCGATGATGGAATCGGGGCGGGCGAAATAGACGAACTCGAACAGACAGGGCGAGAGCGACGGGGCCGAGGCGCACTGATGGGTGACGAGTTCACCGCCGAGGGTGATCAGCACCGCCTCGCCTGGGGCGACGTCGCCGATCAGCTTGAAGCCGCTGGTATCGAGCGCCACGCTCTCCGAGGCAATCATGTACTCGTTGCCCTCGGGTGTCTCGCGATAACCGTAGACCAACGGACGGATGCCATGCGGGTCGCGGAAACCGAAGACCCCGAACCCCGGAATCATCGCCACCGCCGCATAACCGCCGCGACAGCGTCGGTGTACCCCGGCGACGGCCTGGAACACGTCCTCCTTGTCGATGCTCAGCTTGCCCTGCTTCTGCAGCTCATGGGCGAAGATGTTGAGCAACACCTCGGAGTCGGAATCGGTGTTGAGGTGACGCAGGTCGTCGACGAAGAGATCGCGCTTGAGCACGTCGGCATTGGTGAGATTGCCGTTGTGGGCGAGCACGATGCCATAGGGCGAATTGACGTAGAAGGGTTGGGCCTCGGCCGAACTCGAGGCCCCGGCGGTAGGGTAGCGAACATGCCCCACCCCCATGTCGCCACGCAACTGGATCATATGCGAGGTGCGGAACACATCGCGGGCCAGTCCGTTGTCCTTGCGCAGGTGTAACCGCCCCCCCTCACAGGTCACGATACCAGCGGCATCCTGGCCGCGGTGCTGCAAAACTAGGAGCGCGTCGTAAAGCGACTGATTGACAGGGCTCTTACCGACGATGCCGACGATCCCGCACATGAGGTCCTCGCGCGTCTGCCGCCACGAAGCATGGCGACAACCGAATTGTTATGGAATGGAAACGATCGAAATTACCCGATACGCCCTGCCCCCGCAACCCGCAACGCCCAAGATCGGGGGGCGACGGGCGCATTCCAACCCCGCCCGCCGCCAGCGGATTGAACCGCGAAGGCGCCAAGGACGCCAAGCAGAAAGGCCTCCTGCTCCACCGATGGCGGCCTACCCTGAAACACCGCTGCCAGACACCTGCGCTATGGATGCTGGCAAGCAGTGCCTTCGTCGAGGAGGCGCCCCCACCGGCAGCTGAAGGCCGGTCGCTTGCAACTTGAACCTCTGTGCGTGCTTGGTGCCTTCGCGGTTCATCATCCCCGGCGGTCGCCAGGCTACCTGGTGGCAATGTTGGGTTGCCCGTCCTGAGATCCCGGCGATTCGCCGATCCGGTGGTGTGTGGACAACCCAACCTACGGGCTAGCCGCTGAAGACGCTCCTCCCCTTTGCGTGCTTGGTATCTTCGCGGTTCATGCCTCGAAGCTCGGCGCTCGCGCCCCGGTGTTGGGTTAACCGTCGACGAATGCCGCAGCTTCGTCGATGCCATGGTGGGCGGACGATTAACCCAACCTACGAAATCAGCTCTCAGCCGCCAGCCGCCAGCCGCCCGCCGTTGCGCAGGTGTCTGGCTGCGGTGTTTGAGGAGAGGCCACCACTGGTGGCTGGCGGCTGACCGCTGGGGACACTTCTCTCCTTTGCGCCCTTGGTGTCTTGGCGGTTCGAATCAGCTTCCAGCGATCAGCATCCAGCCTCCAGTCGGCGAGGCCGGTGTGCATGATCGGCGGTTGACGGGCAAGACGATATCTTCGCGGTTCGAATCAGCTTCCTGCGATCAGCATCCAGCCTCCAGTCGGCGAGGCCGGTGTGCATGATCGGCGATTGACGGGCAAGACGGTATCTTCGCGGTTCGAATCAGCTTCCTGCGATTAGCCTCCAGCATCCAGTCGGGGAGACTGGGGTGGATGATCGGCGGTTGACGGGCAAGACGATATCTTCGCGGTTCAATTTGCTGGTCGCTGCTACCCGCCCTCACCGAAAGTGCGCACCGAGCGAGGCCGGTAGGCGCTCGAGGAGGCGTTCGGCCAATCCCTCGAGGCCGCTGATCAGCGCCGAGTCCTGCCACCAAGCGGCCTCAGCCAACGGGGTCAGGGCGACGAGGAAGACCATGAGCGCCGCGATCAGCAGCCCACGCAGGGCACCGAACATCGACCCAAGGAGACGATCCGGCAAGGCCAGCCCGACTCGCTCGGTCAAGCGACCGAGGATCGCACCGAGCACCGTGCCGGGCAGCAGGACCAACAGCAACAACAGGACGAAGGCCAGCGCCAGGGCCAGTGCCGGTGAGACGATCCAGGTCCCGAGCGCGGCGGCGAACGCGCGATGCTGGGTCCAGGCCAACAACAAGCCTCCGACCCAGGCAGCGAGCGAGAAGGACTCGCGGATCAGGCCCCGCAACGCACCGATCAGGGCCGAGAACGAGACCAGGGCGAGCACCGCCAGGTCGATCCCGGTCATGGTCGCCGGATCAGGGGTAGCGCTGGATCAGCGTGTCGAGCCCCTGCCGATCCCGCAACCGCGCGGCGGCGCGCTCGGCATCGGCACGCTCGATCTCGGGACCGACACGAACCCGGTAGTAGCGCTTGCCATCGATCTCGGCCTGCTCGACGAAGGCAGAGTAACCAGCGGCCCGCAGCCGCGCCTCGAGTTCAGCGGCACCGGCGGCGGTACCGAGACTGGCGACCTGTACCACCCAGGCCGGGAGCTGCGTCGTCGCCGGCTGACGCGACGCCGGTGCCTGAGGGGCTGGTGGGGTCGGCTGGGGCGGAGACTGACGCACCGGGGCGACCGGTTCATAGGGCTCGTAGGACGGCTGGAAGCGCGTCTGCGGCTGAACCTGCGGCAACGGCGCGGAATCGATGACGGCGTTTGCTCCCTCCCCCGGGTCGCCGAGATAGGACTCGGAGCGGAAACGCTCGGCGAAGGGGGGCTGCTCAGGGATCGCCGTCGGGATCGGCTCGGGCGGAGTCAACGGGGGCTGCTCGAAGAGCATGGGGACGAAGATCACCACCAGGGCGACGATCACCACCGCTCCTGTCAATCGTCTCTTGGCACCTTCACGCATGACACTTCACCCACAAAAACACGTGCAGCCGGGCGACTGCGCAATGACTCGAATGGCCTCCCGGCCCGGAAAGGACCCGGGACGCCCGCCCCGCCGAGAGTATATCAACCGTGCCCAAGCAGCCGCAGTGCGGCCCCGACGGTCGTGAAGGAGCCACAGACCAGCACGCAGTCCTCGGCATCACTGGCCGCCGCGGCACTGGCCAGCGCCTCCTGCGGATCGACACAGAGGGTGCAGGCCGCCTCGTCCAGACCGGCGGTGAGGAGACGCGCGTGCAGGGTCTCACGCGGCATGGCGCGGGCATCCTCGGTCTCGGTCAGATACCAGTGCGTGACCTGATCGGCGAGCGCCGCGAGCAGCGCCTCGGGCTCCTTGTCCGAGAGCATCGCCAACACCACCCGCACCGCCTGCCCACGGCTGGCGAAGACCCGCAGGTTGGCGGCCAGCGCGGCGGCGGCCGGGGCATTGTGGGCGACGTCGAGGAGATAGCTCGGTGGCCCCGACAACACCTGGAAGCGCCCCGGTAAACGCGCACGCCCAAGCCCTTGGCGCAGGGCATTGCGCGAGATCGGCAAGCGCTCGCGCAGGGCATCGAGCGCAGCGATCGCCGCCGCGGCATTGTCGCACTGGAAGTCACCACGCATCGCCGGCAGCGCCAGCGCGTAACGACGCCCATCCGGCCCCTGCCACGACCAGCCCGATTCGGCCGCGTGACGTGCGAACTCGACACCGAGCTGCAACGGCCGAGCACCGATCTCGAGTGCGGTAGCACGCAGCGCCGCAGGGGCATCCTGCTGACCGATCACCGCCGCTCGACCCGCACGGAAGATACCGGCCTTCTCGACGGCGATCTCCTCGAGGCTATCACCCAGCCACGCGGTATGGTCACGCCCGATCGAGGTCACCACGGCGACATCGGCATCAATCAGGTTGACCGCATCGAGCCGTCCGCCGAGCCCGACCTCGAGTACGACGAGGTCGAGTCCGGCGCGGGCGAAGAGATCGAGCGCGGCCAGGGTGGCGAACTCGAAATAGGTCAGCGAGGTCTCGCCCCGGGCCTGGTCGATACGGTCGAAGGCACCGATCAACGCAGCATCGTCGACCGGTTCGCCGTCGATGCGGATGCGCTCGTTGTAGCGCACCAGATGCGGCGAGCCGTAGGCCCCGCAGCGATAACCGGCAGCCAGCGCAGTGGCCTCGAGCATGGCCACACAAGAGCCCTTGCCATTGGTCCCGGCAACGCTGATCACCGGGCAGGCAAAGGCCCCGTGACCGAGTCGCTGCCATACCGCCGCCACCCGATCGAGCCCCAGATCCATCGCCTGGGGATGGAGCCTGGACTGCCAGTCGAGCCAGCCCTGTAGGGTATCGAAGCGCATCGTCAGACCGGCACCACGGTGCGACAGTAGCGCGGTCGGTGGGCAAGGATCGCGAGCAGGTCGGCGATACGCTCACGCAGGTCGCGACGATCGATGATCATGTCGATCGCCCCCTTCTCGAGTAGGAACTCACTGCGCTGGAAGCCCTCGGGGAGCTTCTCGTGCACCGTCTGCTCGATCACCCGGGGCCCGGCGAAGCCGACCAAGGCGCCGGGTTCGGCGATGTTGAGATCCCCGAGCATCGCCAGGCTCGCCGAGACGCCACCCATGGTCGGATCGGTGAGCACCGAGACGAAGGGCAGCCCCCGCTCGCGCATGCGCCCGAGCGCGGCACTGGTCTTGGCCATCTGCATCAGCGAGAACAGGCTCTCCTGCATCCGCGCGCCGCCGCTGGCGGAGAAGCAGACATAGGGGGAGGACTGCTCGAGCGCCGCCTCCACACCACGCACGAAGCGTTCACCGACCACCGAGCCCATGGAGCCACCCATGAACTTGAACTCGAAGGCGCTGGCCACAATCGGTTCGCCCTTGAGTTCGCCGCGCATGGTGATCAGCGCCTCTTTCTCGCCGCTCAGCTTCTGCGCCTGGACGACGCGGTCCTTGTACTTCTTCAGGTCCTTGAACTTGAGCGGGTCGAGCGACTCGAGCTCGGCGCCGATCTCCTCACGCGAGTCGGGGTCGAGGAAGGACTCGAGTCGCTTGCGTGCGGTGAGACGGTTGTGATGGTTGCACTTGGGGCAGACCTCGAGGTTGCGCTCAAGCTCGGCGCGATAGAGGATCGCCTGACAGCCCGGGCACTTGGCCCAAACGCCCTCGGGAACGGCGCGCTTGTTGCTCGCCTCGGTGCGGATGCGGCTGGTGACCAGCTTTTCGAACCAGCTTTTGCTCTTGTCGACTGCCTGCTTCACGATGTTACCTGCTCGGGTCGGTTGGCGGCCACGTCGGCGGCGTCGATGGCGCCACGCAGCTCGGCGATGAAGTCCCCAATGGTCGACGGGATCGCCTCAGGCGTCTCGGCCAGTGCCTCGATCTGCCTGACGATGGCGCTACCGACGATCACCGCGTCGGCAACGGCGGCCACCCGTGCCGCGGTCTCGCCGTCCTTGATCCCGAAACCGACACCGACCGGCAACGGGATGCGGGCGCGGATGGTCTCGACCTTGGCGGCCACCTCGTCGGCATCGAGGTTGGCCGCGCCGGTCACCCCCTTGACCGAGACGTAATAGACGAAGCCCGAGGCGACCTCGCCGATCCGCTCGATGCGTTGCTCGGTCGAGGTCGGCGCCAGCAGATAGACCAGATCGATCCCCTCGTGCTTGAGCGGACGCACCAGCTCATGCCCCTCCTCCGGGGGCACGTCGACGATCAGCACGCCATCGAGCCCGGCCGCGGCGGCGGCACGGGCGAAACGCCCATAGCCCATCACCTCGATCGGGTTGAGATAGCCCATGGCCACCACCGGGGTGTCGGTATCGCGCTCGCGGAAGCAGCGCACCATCTCCAGGACGTCCCCGAGCGAGACACCGCGAGCCAGGGCTCGCTCGGTGGCGCGCTGGATCACCGGACCGTCGGCGATGGGGTCGGAGAACGGCACCCCCAGCTCGATGAGGTCGGCGCCGGCGGCGACCATCGCGTGCATCAGCTCGACGGTGGTCTCGGGGCGCGGGTCGCCGGCGGTGATAAAGGGGATCAGCGCGGTACGATGCGCCGCGCGTAGCTGTTCGAAACGTGTCGAGATCCGGCTCATAGCGTCAACCCATCGAGCTTGGCAACCGTATGCATGTCCTTGTCCCCGCGACCGGAGAGGTTCACCAGGATGCTCTGGTCGGGGCGCATCCCGGGGGCGATCTTCTGCACATAGGCCAGCGCATGGCTGGACTCGAGCGCGGGGATGATGCCCTCGGTGCGGGTGAGTTGATGGAAGGCGTCGATCACCTCTGCGTCGGTCACTGCGTCATAGCGCACCCGACCACTGTCCTTGAGCCAGGCGTGCTCGGGACCGACCCCGGGATAATCGAGCCCGGCCGAGATCGAGTGGGTCTCGGTGATCTGGCCGTTGGCGTCCTCCATCAGATAGGTGCGGTTGCCATGCAACACCCCTGGGGTGCCGGCACACAACGGCGCGGCATGACGACCGCTGGCGATGCCATCGCCACCGGCCTCGACCCCGTAGATGGCCACGGCGGTGTCATTGAGAAAGGCGTGGAACAACCCGATGGCGTTGGAGCCACCACCGACGCAGGCGACCAGGGCATCGGGCAGGCGTCCGGTGCGCTCGAGCATCTGCGCCCGCGCCTCGCGCCCGATCACCGTCTGGAAGTCACGCACCATCATCGGATAGGGGTGTGGTCCGGCAACCGTACCGATGATGTAGAAGGTATTGTCGACGTTGGTGACCCAGTCGCGCATCGCCTCGTTCATCGCGTCCTTGAGGGTGCGCGAGCCAGACTTGACCGGCACCACCTTGGCGCCGAGCAGGCGCATGCGATAGACGTTGGCCTCCTGACGAGCGACATCGACCTCGCCCATGTAGACCACGCACTCGAGCCCGAGTCGCGCGGCGACCGTGGCGGTCGCCACGCCGTGCTGACCGGCACCGGTCTCGGCGATGATCCGGGTCTTGCCCATGCGCCGCGCCAGCAGCGCCTGGCCAATGGTATTATTGACCTTGTGCGCGCCGGTGTGGTTGAGGTCCTCGCGCTTGAGGTAGATCTGGGCGCCGCCGAGTTCACGGCTCCAGCGCGCGGCATGATAGAGCGACGAGGGGCGCCCGACGTAGTCGCGCAGATCGGCCTCGAGTTCGGCGCAGAACGCCGCGTCATTGCGCAGCCGCGCATAGGCCTCGCGCAACTCGTCGAGCGCGTAGACCAGGGTCTCTGGCACGAAGCTGCCGCCATAAGGTCCGAAGTGACCGTCGGCGTCGGGCAGATCATCATACCCCTGGCTGGCGGTCCGCGGATTCAGCGGACGCGTGCTATCGACATCTGTCGCCATCTCTTACCCCTGTCATGAAGGCGGAAATCTTTGCGTGGTTCTTGACCCCTCGCGTGGCCTCGACGCCACCGCTGACGTCGACACCGAAGGGTCGCACCGCGGCGATCGCCGCGGCGACGTTGTCTGGCGCGAGACCACCGGCGAGCACGATCTCGGCGCGTAGCGGCGGCGGGATCCGCGCCCAGTCGAAGCGCTCCCCGGTCCCCCCGGCGACGCCGGCGCGATAGGTATCGAGCAGCAACCCAGCGCCCGCGCCATAGCGCGCCCGCGCCGCTTCCAGCTCGATCCCCGGGCGCATCCGCAACGCCTTGATCCAGCGCCGACCGAAGGCGGCACAATACTCGGGTGACTCCTCACCGTGGAACTGCAGCAGCTCCAACGGCACCTGGCGCAGGGTCTCGCGCACCTGCTCGGGGTCAGCATCGACGAACAACCCCACGGCGGTGACGAAGGGCGGTAAGTGCTGACACAGTCCTCGCGCCTGTTCGATGGAGACGGCACGCGGGCTGTCGGGATGGAACACCAGCCCGATGGCATCGGTACCGGCCGCGACCGCCGCCTCGACATCGAGCAGGCGGGTCAGCCCACAGATCTTAACCCGGGTCCTGATCATGGCGTAAACCCCCCAGGCGCCTCAGTCCGCCGCCAGCCGCTGCAACGGCGTGCGATATGCCGCCTGCGGCAGGGCGAAGTGCTCGGGATAGTCGGCGCGCACGAAGAACAGCCCTTGGGGCGGCGCGGTGACACCACCGAGGGTGCGATCGCACACCTCCAGCAGCTCGCGGGTCCAGCCGACCTCGGCCTCACCGCGCCCGATCGCCACCAGCACCCCGGCGATGTTGCGCACCATGTGATGGAGAAAGCCGTTGGCGCCGATATGCAGCACAACCAGGTCACCCTCGGCCTCGACCTCGAGATAGTGCACCCGGCGCACCGGACTCTTGGCCTGACAGGCCACGGCGCGGAAGCTCGAGAAATCGTGCTCGCCGACCAGGGCGCGCGCGGCTTCGCGCATCCGCCCCAGATCGAGCGCGTCGTGAACCCACACGGCGCGGTTGCGTGCGAGCGGCGAGCGGGTGCGGCGCACCTGCAATTGATAACGATAGTGACGCGCCACCGCGTTGAAGCGCGCGTGGAAGTCGTCATCGACCCGGTGGGCCCAGCGCACCGCCACGTCGGGCGGCAGGTTGACATTGGTGCCGAGCACCCAGGAGCGTTCGCTGCGCGAGGCGGTGGTATCGAAGTGCACCACCTGCTCGATGGCATGAACGCCGGTATCGGTGCGACCGGCACACTGCACCCCGACCGGGTGATTGGCCACCCGCGAGATCGCCGCCTCCAGGCACTGCTGCACGGTACGCACCCCGACCTGGATCTGCCAGCCGTGAAAATCCGAGCCGTCGTACTCGACGCCCATCACAATTCGTCCAGGCGTCACGCCGGTCTCTCTCCTGTGGATTGCTGTCGGGCCACAGACAGGCCCCGCCCCCGTAGCACGGGGGCGTTCATTGGTCTCATCAACGACCCGTCAACCGAGCCTTTCGAGCAGCTGACGGGCCTCCTGGCGCTGATCGTCACGGCCGTCTGCGATCACCTCGTCGAGGATCCCGCGAGCGGCCTCCTTGTCGTCCATGTCGAGATAGGCGCGCGCGAGATCGAGCTTGGTGGCGTTCTCGTCCCACAGTCCGGAGTCCATCTCCCACTGCGAGAGCAGGAACTCACTGGGCGCGGCATCGGCGATCGGTCGGACCTCGCCACCACCGCTGGGCCGGGCGGTCGACTCCGGTGCAAGCGATTGTGGCTTGCTCGGCGGCGCCAGATCGGAATCGGAGAAGCCGTCGATGTCCTCCAGGGTCAGCATCAGCTCGGAATCGCCCGCCTCGTCGGGGAGGGCCGAATCCTCGACCTCGGCCTCAGGCCGGGCCGGCGGTTGCGCCCGCGCTGGCGTGGCCTGCGCGGGTGCGGAACGCGACGGCGCCGGGTGGGACGGGGTCGATGCGCTCGCCGGCGCCGGCTCGGTCGCCTTATCGACCTCCTCCGCCGGCGGCTCCTCGAGATCGGTGTCGTCGAACAGCAACGGCAGATCGAACTCGTCGTGCCGAGCCGCCGCCTCGGGCGGGCGCGGCGCGGCCGGATCGGCGACGTCCTCGAGGCGCAGCGAGATCGATTCATCGGCGGCCGTCGAGTCGGCGTCGAGCCCGGCGTACTCCCGAGGCGCGCTTGAACCTGCCCCGCCCTGCGTCAGTCGCGCCTGCATCGCCAGCAACCGCTGCCAGCCCTCGGGGTCGTTGCGCTCGCCCCCAGCCGTACGCGTGGCCTCGACCAAGGCATCGAGTGCCGCGGCATCACGCATCGCAGCATAGGCCTCGGCCAGCTTGAGACGCAGATCCATGCGCTCGGGGGTGTTCTCGAGTTCACCGTCGAGCAATCGCACCGCCTCGTCGTAACGACCATAGGCGATATAGATATCGGCCTCAGCGATCGGGTCGGCCTCGTTGAGCGTCGAGTCGAGCTGGGTGAGCGCGGAGAACGGCGAGGCCGAGGGCTCGTCGACCAGCTCCGAGAAGGTGCTCTCCTCCTCGACACTCCGAGACGCCGCGCTCGCACCCCGGGCGGGAACGTCGAGCGGGGCGAGTTCGGATTCGATCTCGAGGGTGGAGACCAGCTCGGTATCCTCGCGTTGACGCCGGCGCGACGACCACCACGAGAAGCCGATCAGACCCAGCGCAGCGACCGCGGCGAAACCGGCCAGGGGCAGCAACAAGGCGTGCCACAACGAGTCGGCGGCATCGTCCTGGGCCACGACCGGCTCGGGCTCGACGATCGAGTCCGCCGCCGCGGCCTCGGTGGTGGTCGGCTCGGCATCGACGGCGGCCATCGTCTCCGTCTCGGTGGAGGCATCTGAGTCCGGTGATTCGGGGGCTGCGGGCTCGGGGCGTGGTTGCGCCGACTCTGGCGCTACCTGCGGCGCGACACCGGCCAGCGGCGGCTCGGACTCAGCGGGGGCGGCAGGCACCGGCTCACGCGCCGCGGCGGCAACGGCCTGCAGGCGGGCCACCTCGGCGTTACGGGCCTGCAGCAGCTCCTGGATCTCGCTGAGCCGTGATTCGAGTTCGCGGATGTGCGCACGCAGCTCCAGGGTCTCTTGGCGGGTGCTCTCGTGTGCCTGCATCACCGTCAGCAGTTCCTGCTCGAGCGCCACCACCTCGGCCGAGCGCGCCGGGGTCTCTTGACCGACCTCGCCGACCTCACCGGCGATCTTCAGCCTCGCCGGCTCCGGGGGCGGCGGCGCCAAGGGCGCACGATTGACCGCCTGGCCCTGCATCGCTGCTTGGAACTCGCTCTGGGCGGCACTCGGCTCGAGCGCGAACAGCTCCTCGGCCGAGGGGATGGTCAAGGTCTCGCCGGCGATCAGGCGGTTGATGTCCCCCTGGATGAAGGCGTCCTGGTTGGCGCGATAGAGCGCCATCGCCGTCTGCGCCAGACTCGCCCCCTGGGTACGGGAGTCGAGCGCGAACTGCCACAACCCCACGCCTTCGGGGACCGGACCGACCTTGACCGGGAACACCGAGGGGTCGACCCCCTCGGGGAGGTCGATGGCCGACTGCTCGGCGCGATCGGCCGCGGCAGGTGGCACGGACGCCCGCTGTGGCTCGGCCCGCACCTCGGCCGCAGGCGCCGAGACCCGCGGCGTGGCGACCGCCGGGGCACGCCCCTGGGTCGACACCGGGGGATCGAGCAATACGGTATAGCCGCGGACGAGCTGACCGTCGGGCCAGGTGGCCTGGATCAGGAAGTCGAGATAGGGTTCACGCACTGGGTCCTGACTGGTGATCTGGACCACCGGTTCGCCGCGCGCCGAGAGGCCGGGGGTGAACTCGAGTTCGGTGAGATAGTGATAGCGCTCGAGGCCGGCGCGATCGAAGACCGCAGATGGCGCCAGCTCGACGCGCACCGTATCCAAGGTATCCGGATTAACGTCGATGAGCGCGATCTCGCCCCGGAAGGGCTGATTCAGCGCCGAGTACGTCTGCAGGCTTCCCAGCCCGAGCGCACTCGCATCGGCTACGACCAAGGTCAGCACCACGGCCGACGCCAGAACAAAGTTGCGAAACATCGTCTTCCCTCATGCACCTTGTGCAACGACGATCAGCCGGCCAGATCCGTCACGATCTCCCGACGGGCCGCACGAAATGGGCCCGACTATATCCGATCGGCCGATACACACCAAGCCGGCATCTGTTTTCAGGCCACTCGCGCGAGCAGGATGGCGAGCATCCGCCGCAGCGGTTCGGCCGCCCCCCACAACAGCTGATCACCAACGGTGAAGGCCGAGAGATAGCGCGGGCCGAGGTTCATCTTGCGCAGCCGTCCGACGGGCACCTCGAGCGTCCCGGTAACCGCCGCCGGCGAGAGCTCGCGCATGCTGCGCTCGCGCTCGTTGGGGATCACCCGCACCCAGGGGTTGGCCGCAGCGATCAGGCGTTCGACCTCGTCGAGCTCGAGATCGCGCGCGAGCTTGATGGTCAGCGCCTGGCTGTGACAGCGCATCGCGCCGATACGCACGCAGATGCCGTCGATCGGCAGCGGCGCGGCGGCGTCGAGGCCGAGGATCTTGTTGGTCTCGGCCTGTCCCTTCCACTCCTCGCGACTCTGACCATTGTCGAGCTGGGTATCGATCCAGGGGATCAGACTGCCGGCGAGCGGCACCCCAAAGCTCTCGGTCGGGAAGGCCGAATCCCGCATCGCCGCGGTCACACCGCGGTCGATCTCGAGGATCGCCGACCCCGGATCGGCCAGCTGCGGCGCAACCGCCTCGTGCAGCGCGTCCATCTGTGCCAGCAGCTCGCGCATGTTACGCGCACCGGCGCCCGAGGCGGCCTGATAGGTCATGGCGCTGACCCACTCCACCGCACCGGCGCGGAACAACCCGCCGATGGCCATCAGCATCAGGCTGACGGTGCAGTTGCCACCGACGAAATCACGCCGACCGGCGGCGAGCGCCGCGTCGATGACCTCACGGTTGACCGGATCGAGGACGATGGTCGAATCGGCGGCCATGCGCAGCGTCGAGGCCGCGTCGATCCAGTAGCCGTCCCAACCGCGCGCGCGCAGCTGCGGGTGGAGGCGCTTGGTGTAGTCGCCGCCCTGGCAACTGAGGATGACGTCCATCTCCGCCAGCGCGTCGAGCGAATCGGCGTCGCGCAGCGGTTGGGCGCCC
The DNA here is from genome assembly GCF_012276755.1 of Marichromatium bheemlicum. GTDB lineage: Bacteria > Pseudomonadota > Gammaproteobacteria > Chromatiales > Chromatiaceae > Marichromatium > Marichromatium bheemlicum. The sequence continues at coordinate 112,760 of NZ_JAAXKX010000009.1, forward strand.
TGCCCCACGTCGGGACCGGGCTGCCCGGCCTGCGAGGTGGAGAAGAACACCGGCTCGGTGATGTGGGCGAAGTCACCCTCGGCACGCATCCGCTCCATCAACACGGAGCCCACCATGCCTCGCCAGCCGACGAAACCAACCCGTTGCATTGTTCTCACCCCACAGTCATCTGATCTGGATTCGCCCGCCGGGGCGTGGCGCCGAACCCTCGGCACCCTGCCCCGGCAGGCGTTCAGCGCGATCGGCTCAGGCGCGCAGCGCCGCGACTACCGCATCGCCCATCTCGGCGGTGCCGACCTGACGCATGCCCTCGGACATGATGTCGCCGGTGCGCAGACCGTCGTCGAGCACCTTGGAGACGGCCGCCTCGATGCGATCGGCCGCCTCGCCCGCATCGAGCGAGTAGCGCAACATCATCGCCACCGAGAGGATGGTGGCCAGCGGGTTGGCGATGCCGCGACCGGCGATGTCCGGGGCCGAACCGTGGATCGGCTCGTACATACCCTGCCCCTCGGCATTGAGCGAGGCCGAGGGCAGCATGCCGATCGAGCCGGTGAGCATGGCCGCGCAATCGGAGAGGATGTCACCAAACATGTTGGTGGTGACCACCACGTCGAACTGCTTGGGTGCACGCACCAGCTGCATCGAGGCATTGTCGACGTACATGTGCGAGAGCTCGATCTCGGGGTAGTCGGCGGCGGTCTTGACCGCCACGTCGCGCCACATCTCGGTGACCTCGAGCACGTTGGCCTTGTCGACCGAGCACACCCGCTTGCCGCGCTTCATCGCGATGTCATAGGCGACGCGACAGATGCGCTCGACCTCGGACTCCTTGTAGCAGAGGGTGTTGTAGCCGTAACGCTCGCCCGACTCCAGGGTCTCGACGCCACGCGGCTCACCGAAGTAGATACCGCCGGTCAGCTCGCGCACGATCATGATGTCGAGCCCGGAGACGATCTCGGGCTTGAGGGTGGAGGCATCGGCCAGCTGCGGGTAGAGGAAGGCCGGGCGCAGGTTGGCAAACAGCCCCAGCCCGGAACGCAGCCCGAGCAGACCGCGCTCGGGGCGCTTGGAGAAGTGCAGCGGCTCCCACTTCGGGCCACCCACGGCACCGAGCAGCACCGCGTCGGCGGCCTTGGCTGCCTCCAGGGTGGCCGCCGGCAGCGGATCGCCACAGTCGTCATAGGCCGCACCACCGACCAGGGCCTCTTCCATGGTCACGTCGATCGCGCCCTCGGCCTGCAGCGCGTCGAGCACCTTGACCGCCTCGGCGACGATCTCGGGACCGATGCCGTCACCGGCGAGAACCAGAATCTTCTTGCTCAAGGGATTTCTCCGAATACTTGGACGATGGCCGCCCGGACGGCGGCCTCAGGGTCTGCCCGCGCCGTCGCGGCGCAGGCGACCGGGTCAGATGAACAGCCAGGGCGCCTCGGCGCGACGACGCTCCTCGTAGGCGCGAATGGTATCGACCTCCTGCAGGGTGAGGCCGATGTCGTCGAGCCCCTCGATCAAGCGGTGCTTGTTGCCGGCATCGATGTCGAAGGCGATGCGGGTGGCGTCATCGAGGATCAGCGTCTGACCGGGCAGGTCGACGGTGATGCGCAGTGCCTCGGGGCCGACGGCCTTGCCGAACAGGGCATCGATCACCGGGGCCGGCAGCACGATCGGCAGGATGCCGTTCTTGAAACAGTTGTTGAAGAAGATGTCGGCGAAGCTCGGCGCCAGGATCACCCGCAAGCCGAAGTCGGCCAGTGCCCAGGGGGCATGCTCGCGCGAGGAGCCGCAACCGAAGTTCTCGCGCGCGAGCAGGATCTCGGCGTTGGCGTAACGGTCGTCGTTGAGCACGAACTCGGGGTTGAGCGGGCGGGTGCTGCAGTCCATCCCCGGCTCGCCGTGGTCGAGATAACGCAGCTCGTCGAACAGATAGGGACCGAAGCCGGTGCGCTGGATGCTCTTGAGGAACTGCTTGGGGATGATCGCGTCGGTGTCGATGTTGGCCCGATCGAGCGGCGCCACCACGCCGGTGAAGTTCTTGAACGCTTCCATCACAGCTCCCTCACGTCGACAAAGTGCCCGGTCACCGCGGCGGCGGCGGCCATGGCGGGGCTCACCAGGTGGGTGCGACCACCCTGCCCCTGACGGCCCTCGAAGTTACGGTTGGAGGTCGAGGCGCAACGCTCGCCCGGCTCCAGTCGGTCGGCGTTCATCGCCAGACACATCGAGCAGCCCGGCTCGCGCCACTCGAACCCGGCCTCGGTGAAGATCTTGTCGAGCCCCTCGGCCTCGGCCTGCTCTTTCACCAGACCCGAGCCCGGCACCACCATCGCCAGCTGGATGCCCGGGGCGACCTTGCGGCCCTTGGCGATCTCGGCGGCGGCGCGCAGGTCCTCAATGCGCGAGTTGGTGCAGGAGCCGATGAAGACCTTGTCGGGACGGATGTCGGTGATCGCCATCCCCGCCTCGAGGCCCATGTACTCGAGCGCGCGACGGATGCTGGCGGCCTTGACCGCGTCGGTCTCGGCGGCCGGATCCGGCACCCGGCCGTTGATGTCGAGCACCATCTCGGGCGAGGTGCCCCAGGTGACCTGCGGCGCGATGCTGGCGGCGTCGATCTCCACGACCTGGTCGAACTCGGCGCCCGAATCGGTGACCAGGGTGCGCCAGTGCGCGGCGGCACGCTCGAACAGCTCGCCCTCGGGGGCCAGCGGACGCCCGCGCATGAACTCCACGGTCTTCTCGTCGACGCCGATCAACCCGGCGCGCGCGCCGGCCTCGATGGCCATGTTGCAGACCGTCATGCGGCCTTCCATGGTCAACGCCTCGATCGCCTCGCCGGCGAACTCGATGACATAGCCGGTGCCGCCGGCGGTGCCGATCCGGCCGATCACCGCGAGGACGATGTCCTTGGCGGTGACGCCCTCGCCAAGCTGGCCGTCGATGCGGATCAGCATCGACTTCGACTTGCGCTGGATCAGGCACTGGGTGGCCATCACGTGCTCGACCTCGGAGGTACCGATGCCGAAGGCCAGGGCGCCGAAGGCGCCGTGGGTGGCGGTGTGGGAGTCACCGCAAACCACGGTCGAGCCCGGCAGGGTGAAGCCCTGCTCGGGACCGATCACGTGCACCACGCCCTGGCGCTGGTCGGACATCGGGAACTCACGGATGCCGAACTCTGCGCAGTTGGCATCGAGCGTGTCGACCTGGAGCCGCGCGATCGGATCGGCGATGCCCTGGGCACGACCGCTGGTAGGCACGTTGTGATCCGGCACCGCAAGGTTGGCGCTGGTGCGCCACGGCTTGCGCCCGGCCAGACGCAGACCCTCGAAGGCCTGGGGCGAGGTGACCTCGTGGATCAGCTGACGATCGATATAGAGCAGTGCCGTGCCGGTCTCGTCGACGCGCACGACGTGCTCGTCCCAGAGTTTGTCGTAGAGGGTCCTGGCGCCCATAGACTCTGTCCTCGGTGCGAACGGTGCGAAAAAGGGAATCCCCTAGAGTAGTCCGGTGAGGGGTAAAACTCAATTCTCACCATCGAGATCACGCCCTTGTGCCCACACCGGCTCGACCCGGAAGGGCTCGACGGCGCTCGGATCGATGGTGATCCAGACCCCACCGATCGAAGGCGACCCCGGCACCTCGACACGCACCAGGCGCTCACCCTCCGGACCACTGAGTGGTCGATCGTGGCGCAGCCGATGGGTATCGCCGTGCACCAGCAGCACCGGCCCGGGGAAGCGCTCCAAGGTCTCGCCGAGGGCCTCGCGCACCCAGCCGAGACCCCGCGGCGCACGCGCGCGCTCGAACAGCGGATCGACGTGGAAGACCACCACCAGCGCATCGAGCCCCGCCGTCCGGGCCGCGTCGGCCGCCTCGCGCAGCAGCGCGCGATTGGCCGCGCGGCGCGCCGCCGACTCGGCCTGTGCGCGCGGCTTGGCCCGACGTGCGCCATCGTGGCTACCGACCACGTGCAACACGACGAACATCACCCGACGATAGACGAAACGATAGAGTTCCGGATAACCGCGCCACCGCACGTGTGCGCCGAGCTGGTCGAGTCGCAACACGGCGGGATCTTGTGTAAAGAAGCGCGCGCGCACCTGAGCGAGTCGCTGCAGCGGATCGTGACCACCGGCGAAGAACCGATGGCAGTCGGTCCATTCGTTATCGCCCGGGGTGTAGACCACCGGCACCGGCTGCGCCGCGAACAGCCCGGCGACCCGCCCGAGCTGTTCATCGGTGCACGGCTGCGCCCCACCCTTGATGTCGCCGACATGGATCAGGAAGGGACTGCCGGCGGCACTGGCGTGCGCCAGCAAGGCGCGCAGCGCCGTGAACTCGGAGGCGCTGTAGGGCAGATCACCGACGGCGAATACCCGCCAGGGCGTGGCCCCCGCAACGGGCGCCAGACACAGCACCAGCATGCTCAGACAGAGCCGCAGCACAGGTCCCATCGAAACCTCCTCGTTGACCATCGCTCGTTGGTCGCCGTGTGGGAGGGGATGCGCGTTGCCGGCGCTGGCAACGCCCCAACGCGCGCCGATCGCCCTGCCCCCGTGGCGATCGATCCGCGTAGAATCGTCGGCATGGATACCACCGACCCCACACCCTATGCCGACCTCGGCCCCGAACGCATCCTCGATGCCATCGAGTCGGTCGGCCTGCTGCCCGATGGGCGCATGCTCGCACTCAACAGCTACGAGAATCGCGTCTATCAGATCGGCCTCGACGAGGCCGCGCCGATCGTGGTCAAGTTCTATCGCCCCGGGCGCTGGAGCGACGCGGCGATCGCCGAGGAACACGACTTCGCCACCGAACTGGCCGAGCGCGAGATCCCGGCAATCGCGCCGCAACGCATCAACGGGGACACCCTGCACCACTTCGCCGGGCACCGCTTCTCGATCAGCCCCAGGCGCGGGGGGCGCGACCCCGAACTCGACCACCCCGAGGTACTGGAGTGGGTGGGGCGCTTCATCGGTCGCATTCATGCAGTGGGGGCGAGCCGTCCCTTCGTCCAGCGCCCGGCGCTCGATCTCGAGTCCTTCGGCACCCGCGCCCGCACGCGTCTGCTCGAGCAGGACTGGGTCCCGACGGAGCTACGCGAGACCTACATCGAGGTCAGCGCCAACGCACTCGCGGCGGTGGCCGACTGCTACGATCGGGCCGGCCCGATCCACAACATCCGTCTCCACGGCGACTGCCATCGCGGCAATCTGCTGTGGACCGATGCCGGTCCGCACTTCGTCGACTTCGACGATGCACGCCGCGGCCCAGCGATCCAGGACCTGTGGATGCTGCTCTCGGGCTATCGCGCCGAACAGCAACGCCAACTCGCCGACGTACTCGCCGGCTACGAGGACTTCTGCGACTTCGATCCGCGTGAGCTGCACCTGGTCGAGGCGCTGCGTACCCTGCGACTGATCCACCACGCTGGCTGGCTGGCGCGGCGGTGGCAGGACCCGGCCTTCCCCGCCGCCTTCCCCTGGTTCGCCACCACGCACTACTGGGAACAGCACATCAGCCAGCTGCGCGAGCAGCTCCTCGCCATGGAGGCAGGACCGCTATGGCCCGTATGAGCAAACAGCACCGCCCCGAGACCACCGATTGCCCCTGTGGCAGCGCCCGACCGCTGGCAGCCTGCTGTGGCCGCTATCTCAGCGGTCGAGCGCATGCCGCCACCGCCGCAGCACTGATGCGCTCGCGCTACACTGCCTTCGTACTCGGTGCCGAGGACTATCTGCGCGCCACCTGGCACCCGGCGCACTGCCCTGCCGACCTCGCCCCGGGCGACCCACCACCACGCTGGCTCGGGCTGCGCATCCTCGCCACCACCGCTGGCGGTCCTGATGACGACCAGGGCATGGTCGAATTCGTCGCCCGCTATAAAGTCGGCGGCCGCGCCCATCGCCTGCACGAGCGCAGCCGCTTCGCCCGACTCGAGGGCCGCTGGGTCTACGTCGACGGAACCTTTCCTGAGGCCGGCGGCACGAACTGACAGGGACGCGGGCACCACGCTGCCCACCAACAGACCCCATCGATAACACCCAGACCACCATAAGGAGCTGCACATGAGAGACGATGACCGACGACCGATTCGCGAAGAGTTCACGGTCGCCGGCGGCGCGCTGGTCGACAAGATCAAAGAGCTGGTGCGCCAGGGCAATGTCAGACGACTGATCGTGCGCCGCCCCAGCGGTCAGATCCTCACCGATGTGCCGCTCAACGCCGGCATCGGTGTCGCTGCCGTCCTCACCCTGCTCGCCCCGGTGCTCACCGCACTCGGCGCCATGGCCGCGCTGCTCGCCCAGTTCCGTATCGAGATCGAGCGTGACCCGGGCCAACCACGCGGCCCCTACCCCGACGACCGTCGCTAGTGTCCAGGCCTCGGGCGCGCCCGAGGCCAACCCCACCGTCTGTATCAACGAGAAACGGGAGATTCCGATGAGGCAGATCAAGATGAAGCAGATCAAACGCACCGCCGACTATACGATCTATCAGAAGCGCAGCGGACGCTATGCCGTGCACGTCCCGCACGAGAAGCGCTGGGTCAATGGCGAGGCCAAGGAAACAATCCTGCGCGATGAGCAATTGATCCCCGGCGCCGGCGCCCAGCCCACCGCCGACTAACCCCCTGGGGTGCGGCCCCGCGAAAGGCCGCACCCTAGCGCCCACCTCCCGTCACGGCCGGTTTGGTCGTATCATGTCGGCCTCGGATCACGACGAGCCGCTCTGCTCGCAACGGCGTCGCAGCGGCTCCACCAAGACGGCATGATCAAAAAAATCGCGATCGACCAGCTCCGCCCGGGGATGCACGTCCATGACCTCAACTTCGGCTGGACCGATCACCCCTATGTCCGCAACGACTTCCTGGTCGAAGACGAGACCGCACTGAAGCAGATCCGCAGCCTCGGTATCCGCGCACTCTACATCGACACCGACAAGGGCCTGGATGTCGCCAATGCACCGAGCCGCTCGGAGGTCGAGGCAACGCTCGAACGCGAGCTGGTCGAGGTCGTCGAATCCCCCCCGGAGCCACCCGCCCCAACCTCCCTCGAGGACGAGCACGCCCAGGCCCGACTGGTCCACCGCGAGGCCAACCAGTTGATCCGTGAACTGATGGAGGACGTGCGCCTGGGCCGTCAGATCGATGTCGCACGCACCGATCCGGTGATCAGTCGCATGGTCGGTTCGATCTTTCGCAACCGCGATGCGCTGCTCGGGCTGACGCGGATCCGGCGGATGGACCGCTACACCTTCGAGCACTCGGTCAACGTCGCCGTACTGATGACCTCATTCGCCACCACCCTGCAGCTCTCTGCCGAGTTGATCCACCAGATCGGCGTCGGCGCCCTGCTCCACGACATCGGCAAGACCCTCACCCCACCCGAGGTCCTCAACAAGCCGGGCCGGTTGACCGCCGCCGAGGTCGAGGTCATGCGCACGCATGTCGTCGACAGTCGCGATATCCTCGCCCGCGCCCCGGGGATCCCGGCAGTCGCCCTGGCCGTCGCCGCCGAGCACCACGAGCGCGTCGACGGTAACGGCTATCCCGACGGCAAGACCGGCGAGCAGATCACCCGTTACGGGCGAATGGCGGCGATCGTCGACGTCTACGACGCCATCACCTCCGATCGTGTCTATCACAAGGGGATGGAGCCCCACCGAGCACTGCGCAAACTGCTCGAGTGGAGCGGCCACCATCTCGACGCCGAGCTGGTCCAGCACTTCATCCGCGGTGTCGGCATCTATCCGATCGGCACCCTGGTGCGACTCGCCAGCCAACGGCTCGCCGTCGTCGTCGGGGCCGGACTCGGTGGCGTGCGCTACCCCAGGGTTCGTCTCGTCCTCGACATCCAGCGCCGCCGCTACCTCCCACCCGACGACCTCGACCTCTCCGCCCCCGCGAGCGGCGCCGAGGACGCAATCCTCGGCGCCGAGGACCCCTCGCACTGGGGCATCCGCGTCGAGGACCTACTGCACCCTCAACCCTGACCGCGGCCGTGGTGCCGCCAACCCCCGAGACCATCAATGGAGCGCCTTCACGGTGATCAAGAAGATCACGATCGATCAACTGTGCCCGGGAATGCACATCCATGACCTCAACTTCGGCTGGTCGGATCACCCACTCGCACGCAACGACTTCATGCTCGAGGACCAACACGCCCTGGCACAGATCCGCAGCCTCGGCATCCGCGAGCTCTATATCGACACCACCAAGGGTCTCGACATCGCCAACGCACAGCCCCAGCACGAGGTCGATCAGGGCCTCGAAGAAACCATGACCCAGGTCGCACTCACCTACCCCCCGGAGCAACCGCCGAGCCCACTGGCCACCGAGATCGGACGCGCCCGGACGCTACAACGTCAGGCCCTGGAGCTGATCCGCCATGCCATGGAACGGGCCGGGCGCGGCCAGCCACCGGAACTTCCCCCATTGATTGAGCTAGTGGCGGCCCTGATCGACTCCCAGGAGCGCAACCGCGACGCCCTGCTCGGCCTCACCCGGGTACGCCGCATCGGCCGCTACACCCTCGATCATTCGTTCAATGCCGCAGTACTCACCATCGCCTTCGCCCGCAGCCTCGGGATGGAGCGTCCGCGCATCGCCGAACTCGCCCTCGGCGCCCTGCTCCACGATCTCGGCAAGAGCCTGATCCCGGAGGCGATCCTCAACAAACCGGGCGCGCTCACCGACGACGAACTCGCGCTGATGCACGGCCACGTGCTGCACGCCCATGCCCTGTTGCGTCACGCCCCCGGCATGCCAGAGGCAGCGCTGGTGCTGATCGCCGAGCACCATGAACGCATCGATGGCTCGGGGTATCCGCGTGGACGGCGCGGGAAGCAGATCTCACGTCAGGGACGAATGGCAGCGATCGTCGATGTTTATGACGCAATCAGCGCCGATCGCGTCTACCAAACCGGTCTTGAGCCACACCTGGCGCTACGCAAGCTGCTCGAGTGGAGTCGCTTCCACTTCGATGCCGATCTCGTTCAACGGTTCATCCGCTGTCTCGGCATCTACCCGGTTGGCAGCCTGGTGCGACTCGAGAGTGGCCTGCTCGGGGTCGTGGTGCGCAGCGGGCGCAAGGGCCCACTGCAACCGGTGGTGCGGGTGTTCATGAACGCCACTCAGCGGCGCAACCTGAAGATGCATGACCTCGATCTCTCGGCCCCCGGGATCGGGGATCGCATCAGCGGCATCGAATCACCGGTACACTGGCGCATTCGCCCCGAGGTGGTCCTGCTCCATACCCTCGGTTAACCCCGCATCAGGAGACCACAGATGTCGATCCGTCATCGTCCATTGCTTAGCAGTGCCCTTGGCCTCGCGCTCGGCCTCGGCAGCCTCCAGGTCACCGCCACCGATGAGCTGAGGCTCGACGACAGCGCCCGCGAGGCCCTCGGGGTGACCATCTACAACGACGACCTGGCACTGGTGCGCGACCGACGTCGGGTCGAGCTCGATGCCGGCGAGAACCGCATCGCTTGGCGCAACGTCTCGGCCGAGATCCGCCCGCAAACGGCCTTGCTCTCGACCCCCGAAGACGGGGCACTGAGGCTGTTGGAGCAGAACTTCGACTACGACCTGCTCACCCCCGAGAGCCTGCTGCAGAAATACGTCGGGCGCGAGGTCGAGGTGGTGCGCACCAACGCCGCGGGCGAACGCACGCGCGAGCGCGCCCGGGTGCTGGCGGCTAACGGTGGCGTAGTGTTGCGCTACAGCGATCGTATCGAGACCGCGGTGATCGGCCATCTGGTCTACCCCGACGTCCCCGCCGACCTGCGCGATCAGCCAACCCTGGTGTTGCACCTCGAGACCGCTGACGCGGGCGAGCGCACGCTCGAGCTCTCCTATCTCAGCGGCGGACTGTCCTGGCAGGCCGACTATGTGGCCGAACTCGACCCCGAGCAGGGCGATCACATGACCCTCAACGCCTGGGTCACGCTCGACAATCGCAGCGGCGTGGCCTATCGCGACGCCCGCATCCAGCTCGTTGCCGGCGCACTCAATCAGGTACGCGAGCAAGTGATGGCCCTGCCGGTAATGCGCGCAGAGAGGATGATGGCCGACAGCGCCATACCCAAGCGCGAGCAGCTCGACGCCTACCACCTCTACACCCTCCCCCGGCGCACCGACCTGCTCAATCACCAGACCAAGCAGGTGGCGCTGTTCACCGCCGAGGCAATTCCGGTCGAACGCCTGCTGGTGGTGAGCGGACGACCGGTCGGCGCCCGCAACGGCGACGGCTGGAGCACGCAACCGGTGCGCACCACCCTGAGCTTCACCAACGACACTGCGGGACCAAACATGCCACTGCCGCGCGGAGTGATCCGGGTCTACGCCCAAGACAGCGCCGGGCACGCCCAGTTCGTCGGCGAGGACGCCATCGACCACACCCCCACCGATCAGCGCATCACCCTGACCCTCGGCGAGAGCTTCGATGTCACCGCCCGGCGCCGCCAAACCGACCTCGAACACATCGGTGACGACGGTACCGTCGAACTCGGCTTCGAGCTGGAGCTAGCCAATGCCCGGGAGGCGGCGACCACGGTCGAGGTGCGCGAGCGCATCTCCGGGGATTGGCAGATGCTTGAGGAGACGACTCAACACATCAAGGCCGCGGCCGACCTCGCGGTGTGGCACCTGGAGGTCCCGGCCAAGGGTCGTATCACTCTGAGTTGGCGGGTACGCATCGAGCGCTGAGACAACGCCTGCGCCCAGCGCAGAGGTTGGGTTGCCGACAGAAGATTGAACCGCCAAGGCGCGAAGAGCGCAAAGGGGCTCGAGTTGCAAGCGACCAGCAGCCAGTGGGGGTGTGCCCTCGACGACAGCACGGCTTGCCCGCATCCGTAGCGCACGTTCTTGGCGCCAGTGTTTGTGGGTAGCTAGCCACTGGCGACTGGCGGCTGATCGCTGGAGGCTCTTCTTCCCTTTGCGCCCTTCGCGCCTTGGCGGTTCAATCCGCTGGCGGCTGGCGGCTGGCGGCTGGCGGCTGGCGGCTGGCGGCTGGCGGCTGGCGGCTGGCGGCTGACTTGACACCTCCACCCTGGGCGGCGAGAATCGCGGCCCACTCCGAGGGGAGTAGTCTCCCGCGCCGCGCGCGGGGCATCCGTCAACAGACTTGGCGATCGCCATGGCGGATGCGGCCCAACGGGCTTGACGAGACCTCGAGCACGAACGCGACGGCCAATCCAATGGGCCGGGCGCGCGTCACCGTGTTCGAGTCTTGTGCCTGCGCCCGGCCCCGAGGATCCCTCCGATGCCATCACCCATGATCACGCGCTCGTACCGGCGCCCCGCCACGCCCCATCCACTCACCCAGGGGAACGCAGCGGAATGATTGATCTCACCATGATCTCGACCGATGGTGGCGCGATAGCGGCCACATTCGCATTGGTCGCACTCGCCGAAATGGGTGACAAGAGCCAACTAGTGTGTATGGCACTCGCCGCTCGCCACCGCCACTGGCCGGTCCTGCTCGGCGCGCTCGCCGCCTTCCTGTTACTCAACACCTTGGCAGTGCTGTTCGGCGCGGCACTCACCCAGTGGATCCCAGATCAGTTATTAGCCGCGGCGGTGGCGGTGCTGTTCGCAGTCTTCGGGATCGTCGCACTACGTACCAACGAGGCCGAAGACGAGGGCGATACGCAGCAAGTACAGCGTTCCGGGCACAGCATCCTGGTCGCCACCTTCCTGTTGCTGTTCCTCGCCGAGATGGGCGACAAGACCCAGCTCGCCGTCGCCGGCATGGCCACTACCCTGGCCCCGTTGCCGGTGTGGATCGGCGCCAACCTGGCGATGGCACTGACCGCCGCGCTCGGGGTCTTCGTCGGCTGCCGACTGCTCACACGGCTGCCGATCGTACTGGTGCACCGCATCTCCGGCGCGCTCTTCCTGGTGCTCGCCGTGGTGGCCGCGACCCAGGTGTTCTGAGCCGCTCAGTCGGCCAGCCAACCGCCGCGATAGCGCGCCAGGGTCAGACCCTCGGGGTCGATCGCGGCGGCTCGGCCGAGCATCAGATCGGCGATCAGGCGCGCCGAACCGCAGCTCAGGGTCCAGCCGAGCGAGCCGTGTCCGATATCGAGATAGAGCCCCGCACAACCGCTCTCGCCCAGGATCGGCGGACCGTCCGGGGTCATCGGACGCAACCCGGCCCAGGGCTCGGCCTGGCGCGGATCGGCGGCCTCGGGGAAGAGATCGACGAGCACCCGCTGCAGGGTCTCCAGCCGTCCGCGTCGTAACCGCAGGTCCATGCCACAGAGTTCGGCCGTGCCGGCCACCCGCAAGCGCGCCCCCAGCCGAGTCAGCGCGACCTTGTTGGTCTCGTCCATCAAGGTCGAGCGTGGCGCGGCCTCGGGGTCGAGCAGCGGCAGGGTGAGCGAATAGCCCTTGACCGGATAGATCGGTGCGCGGATGCCGAGCGGGCGCAACAGCCGCACCGCGTCGAGACCGGCAGCGAGCAGACAGCGATCGGCGACCAAGGGCCCGGCGTCGGTCTCGACCCCGGTGATCGCGCCGTCGCGGACACGCAGCGCCTCGACCCGCACCCCGTAGCGGAACTCGACCCCGAGCCTGGTCGCATGCGCCGCCAGCGCCTGGGTGAAACGCAGACAGTCGCCGGTCTCGTCATCGGGGAAGCGCAGACCACCGGCGAGGCGATCGGCGACCCGGGCGAGCGCGGGCTCATGACGGACACAGCCCTCGACATCGAGCAACTCGCAGCGTAGCCCGCTACGCTCGAGGATGTCGCGATCGCGCCGCGCCTGTTCGAACTGGGCTGCCGAGCGCAGCAGTTGCAGGGTCCCGCCCTGCCCGGCGTCGTAGTCGATCCCGGTCTCGGCACGCAACTCGCCCAAGGCGATCCGGCTGTACTCGGCCAGGCGCAGCAATCGCGCCTTGTTGCGGGCATAGTGACGCGCGCTGCAGTTGCCGAGCGTCGCCGTCATGAAACGCAGCATCGCCGCGTCCAGCCGTGGATGCACCCGCAGCGGGGCGTGCGGGGTCAGCAGCCAGCGCAGCGCCTTGAGCGGCAGACCAGGCGCAGCCCAGGGCGCGGCATAGCCGGTCGAGACCTGACCGGCATTGGCATAGCTGGTCTCCAGACCGGAGCCGGCACAGCGCTCGAGCACCGTCACCTCGGCACCGGCACGGGCCAGTTGATAGGCGGCAGTGGTACCGATCACCCCGCTACCGACGACCAGAACGCGCATCACACCCCCCTCCAGGCCCTCGAGTAACCGCTCTGGCATCACAGTGAACGGCCAGCAACAGTGACGTATAGACGACCTATTTGGCGCCGTTAATCGCAACATCAACGATTTTTCAAACAAATCGTACGTACCACTGCCGGTCGACCGAAACGGATCATAGGGCTAGGATTGGGCCCAACCGCCCCAGATCGTATCGCGATCGGTGCGATCTCCTCGCTGCAGATGAGAGACTAGTCCTTTGTCATCTTGCCTCAGCGGAGTCCGGTATGGACCTGATCGATCAACTCGCCGAGCGCCAAATCGAACAAGCACTTGCACGCGGCGAACTCGACACCCTGCCCGGCAGCGGTAAACCGTTGCCCCCCGAAGACCTCACCCTGGTTCCAACGCATCTGCGCGCCGGTTATCGGTTGCTCAAAGGGGCCGGATTCATCCCACCAGAAATCGAGGCCCTACGTCAAATCCGCGACACCGAAGCACTCATCAGCAGGGTCGAAGACCCACAAGTGCGTGCCGAGGCTGTCAGACGACTCAGACTGCTCGAAACCCGACTGAGCGAGGGGCGTGGCCACGGTCTCAACGCGGTCACCCGGATGCAATACCAGGACGCGCTGAACCAGGTGTTCACCGACCGAGAGGAGGATTGAACGGCAGGACCAGCAAGTATGGTCGCCAAGGGGCGTTGAACCGCAAAGACCCAAAGCACGCGAAGGGAAAAGACAGTCGTTGGCTGGATCGACGGCACTCTCAGCGTCGCTGCCCGGTGACGGGCTGAAGGATCAGCGGGGAAGCCGGAGCGACCATCGCGACGGACAGGTGGCAGGAAGAAGGGCAGAGCACGGAGCGCACATCCCCGACTCCCCTTGGCGATCTCTGGGCCTTCGCGATTCAATCTTTTCCGGCCAGCGGCCAGAAGATTGAACCGCAAAGACGCGAAGGGCGCGCAGGGTTTTGAATGTGGGGGGGCGGTCGACGTCCGGCTAACAGCCCCGTCGTTTGGGTTGCCGGCTTTTACCAGCGTCAACGTCTGCTGAGGAACGGCGATCGGCGCCGGGGCAGGAACCGAGCGCAGGCCATGCACTCGCACACACCGCGGCGTCAGCCGCGCCTCCCCGATATTCCTTCGCGTCCTTTGGGCCTTTGCGGTTCAATCTTTCCGGGTAACGGCCTTCAGCGCCGGGGCAGGAATCGAGCACAGGCCATGCACTCGCACACACCGCGGCGTCAGCTGCGCC